>NZ_JANTHY010000007.1:0-324808 GCF_024752335.1 Ancylobacter mangrovi
TCCCGCCCCGACCCGCCCGGCGTCCGCCGGCAATGAGGGACAGAGCGGCTGGCTCTCCGACCTGCTGGCCCGCGCCTCCGACAACGAGACCCCGATGGCGCCCGGCGTGCCGCGCGGGGCCCGCGGACGGGATGTGCGGCCGGCGCAGCAGCCCGAGCGGCCGGTGCACCACACCATCGAATCACTCGACTCGCTGTCGGTCGACATCGCTCGCATGATCGACCACGAGACCGCGGTCGACCTGTGGGAGCGCTACACCCGCGGCGAGCGCAACGTGTTCACGCGCCGGCTCTACACCATGCAGGGCCAGCAGACCTTCGAGGAGATCCGCCGCAAGTACCGGCGCGACCTCGAGTTCCGCGACACGGTGGACCGCTACATCAGCGAGTTCGAGCGGCTCCTGGAGCAAGTCTCGCGCGACGAGCGCGGCCAGCAGCTCACCAACACCTACCTCACCTCGGACACCGGCAAGGTCTACACCCTGCTGGCGCACGCGGCCGGCCGGTTCGACTGACCGGCCCGCAGGCTCGGGACGAGCCCGCAGAAAAACGAAGGGCCCCGCAAGGGGCCCTTTTTCTTTGTCCGACAGCCGCTGAAGCTCGGCACGAAACGGCGCCGCCCCTCGGCGGACGCCGCCCCCGTCTCCGGTCTCAGCGCCGCGAGGCCCAGTGCACGATGTCGACCAGCACCTGGTCGGACGCCTGGTCGAGCGCCTGCGTGGCCTCCGCGCCGCTGGTGCCGATGGCCGGGACGCGCGAGGTGAACACCTGCGCCGCCACGATCCGCCCGGAGCCGTTGGCGACGATCTGCGCCGAGACCTCGACCACCGCCTCCGGCCCGCTGCCGAAGGTCTGGATGCCGAAGGTGCGGATGTTGGTCA
Organism: Ancylobacter mangrovi; assembly: GCF_024752335.1. Classification (NCBI taxonomy): domain Bacteria; kingdom Pseudomonadati; phylum Pseudomonadota; class Alphaproteobacteria; order Hyphomicrobiales; family Xanthobacteraceae; genus Ancylobacter; species Ancylobacter mangrovi. The sequence goes on from NZ_JANTHY010000007.1 coordinate 881, forward strand.
GCAGCACATAGTCCGCGGTGACCGCGCTGTCGGAGCGGGCCACGCGAACCCGGCTGCCGTTCTCGAACGCCTCGATCAGCCGCGCCTGGAACAGCGGCGGCAGGCGGTCGGCCCATTGCGCCTTGTCGAGATAGGCGATCTGGCCCGGGGCCGGCTCGACCACGATCCGCTCGGTGTCGAGCACCTGCAGCGCCGTCGGCCCGTTGACCACGAGCTGTCCGCGCCCCGCCCGCGCCACTGGGAAATTGGTCGGTGCCGTGAGGTCGAAGGTCGGCACCGACTTGTCGCCGCCCGACAGCAGCGACGCGCAGCCTCCCAGCGTCAGGGCAAGAACCATGGTCGCCGCAGCGCCCATCAGCCTGCGACACGCCTGTCTACGTCTCAACGTCACGCGTCGTCCCCTGCCCCCGAATGCGCCCAGCCTTCCCATGCCTACCGTCCAGTGTAGCCAGGGACGGACGAGCCCCCAAAGATGAACTGGCGCGGATTGCGCTCGAGCTGCCGGAAGACGCGCTCGATTTCCGCCAGCGTGCGCCGGCCGTCCGCCGCCAGCGCCTCGTACTGCCTAAGTCCCGGCCCCGTGAACTTGTTCAGGTTGTCGGAGAGCTGCGCCGTACGCACGTCGAGATTGGCCGCGAGCTTGCGCACCTCGGCGGCGGCGGCGGAGACCTCGTTGAACATCCCCTTGCCCTCCTCGCTCGTCGTGAGCGCCTGCACGTTGTCGAGGATCTGGTCGAACTTCGTCGACATGCCGTCCAGCTTGGCCGTGAACTTGTTGATGTCGTCGACCGTTCGGCCGACCTTCTCCGGGTCGAAGGAGACGATGATCTTGTCGGCGTCGGCCGCGAGCTGCTTCACCTGGCCGGCGGCCCCGCTGACATCCTTCACGAAGGAATCGATGTTGTCGGCATTGTTGCCGAGCGCCTGGCTGAACTTGTCGACATTGGCGATGACCGAGTTGATCTTGCCCTCATTGCCGCGCAGCAGGTCGTCCACCCGCGTGGCGATATCGTCGACACGGCCCATCACCTCGCGCGCGCTCTTCACCAGGTCCTGCACCGCGGAGGTGTTGGCATCGATGCGCGGCAGCCCGCCATCGGGCGGCTCCGGCAGCGGGTGCGCGTCCCTGGACCCGCCCACCAGCCCCACCGAGGCGAGCCCGGTGAGGATCTGGGCGTCGAGATTGGCGCGGGTGTCGTCGCGGATCGGGGTGCCCGGCTGCACGGCGATGGTCGCCACCACCTTGCGCGGATCCTGCGCGTCGAGGCGCAGCCCGGTCACCTCGCCGACGGGAATGCCGTTGAAGGTCACCTGCGAGCCGGTCTGGAGGCCGCTCACCGCGCCGTTGAAGACGACGTCATAGGCCGCGCGCGGCCCGCGGCTGGAGGCATTTGAGAACCACCAGACGAAGCCGAAGCCGCCGGCGATGACCGCCAGGGTGAACAGGCCGATGACGATGTAGTGGGCGCGTGTTTCCATCTTCCGACCTCACCGCGCTCCGTTCGTACCGAAGCCGGCGGCGCGCGCCCGCTTCCCGTGGAAATAGGCGGAAACCCAGGGATGATCGGAGGCGAGCATGGTTTCGATCGGTCCGACGGCGATGACCTTCCCTTCGGCGAGAGCCGCGATGCGGTCGCACACGGTGTGAAGGCTGTCGAGATCGTGCGTTACCATGAATACGGTCAGCCCCAAAGTCTGCTGCAATGTCGCAATCAATTCGTCGAATTCGCCCGCGCCGATCGGGTCGAGGCCCGAGGTCGGCTCGTCGAGAAAAAGGATCTCGGGGTCCAGCGCCAGCGAGCGCGCCAGCGCCGCGCGCTTGATCATGCCGCCGGAAAGCTCGGACGGCGCCTTCTCCGCCACGTCCGGCGACAGGCCGACCATCTCGATCTTGGCGATGGTCAATTCGTCCATCAGCCGCGGCGAGAGGTCGAGATATTCGCGCATCGGGAACTGGATGTTCTGCCGCACGGTGAGCGAGGAGAACAGCGCGCCCTGCTGGAACAGCACGCCCCAGCGCTGCTCGAGCTGCCGGCGCTGCACATAGGAGAGCGTGTCGAGGTTCTGGCCGAACACCTCGACCGTGCCGGCGCGCTTGGGCACCAGCCCGAGGATGGTGCGGGTGAGCACCGACTTGCCGCCGCCCGAGGCGCCGACGAAGCCGAGGATCTCGCCCTGCATCACGTCGAGCGAGAGCCCGTTGAGGATGACCCGGTCGCCGAAGCCGACCACGAGGTCGCGCACGCGGATGATCGCGTCGCCCGGCTCGGCGCCGGCGCGCACGCCGGCGGTGTCGCCGGGCTGGCCATGCCGGGGAGCGGGTGCGTCGTGTGGGTTCGCGATCGGCTGCACCGGCGCCTCACATGTCGATCGCGGCGAAGAACATGGCGAACAGGCCGTCCGCCACGATCACGAGGAAGATCGCCTTCACCACCGAGGAGGTGGTGTGCGCGCCGAGCGATTCGGCGCTGCCGCCGACCCGCATGCCCTCCATGCACGCGATCAGGCCGATGATCGCCGCCATGAACGGCGCCTTGATCATGCCGACCTCGAAGGTGTTGAGCGCGATCGCCTCCCGCAGGCGGTTGAGGAAGATCTCCGGCGAGATGCCGCCATAGAGCCAGGCCACCAGCCCGCCGCCGAACAGCGCGCACATGTTGCCGATGAAGGTGAGCAGCGGCACCGCGATGATGAGCGAGACGAGACGCGGCAGAACCAGCACCTCGTTCGGGTCGAAGCCCATGACCCGCAGCGCGTCGACTTCCTCGCGCATCTTCATCGAGCCGAGCTCGGCGGTGAAGGCGCTGCCCGAGCGGCCCGCCACCATGATCGAGACGATCAGCACGCCGAGCTCGCGCAGGGTGAGGATGCCCACCATGTCGACGACATAGGTGGTCGCGCCGAACTTGCGGAAATGGAAGATGCCCTGCTGGGCAATGATGCAGCCGATCAGGAAGGTGATCAGCGCGATGATCGGCACTGCGCGCAGCCCGGTCCGCTCCAGATGATAGACCATCGAGGTCCAGCGGAAGGTCAGCGGGCGCGCGACCACGCGCAGCATCGCCTCCACCACCGCCCCGACGAAGGACAGGAAGCGCAGCGCGTCCTGCCCCATCAGCGCGACCGTCTCGCCGATCACCTCGAGCCCGTCGCCGAACACGCTGCCACGCGGCTTGCGCGGCGGAATCTGGTGGCAGCCGCGGGCGATCTCATCGAGCAGCGGCCGGAAGCGCTGTTCCAGCCCGACGACGTGAAACTGGACGCCGGCCTCCTCGAGGCCGCGGATCAGCCGGTCGGCCATCACCGCACCGACCGTGTCGAGGCTGCGCACGCCGGACAGGTCGATGCGCGCCGTCTCCACCTCGCCGGCCTGCAGCTCGGCGAGGCCCGCATCGACGGCACCCTCAAGGGCGCGACTCTGCGTGGCGATCCATCGGCCATTGCCGACGAATACCAGTTCGCGCCCGTTGCGGGCGGCAGCGAGAAGCGGCGCTTGCGCAGCTCCCAAGTCGGCCCCCTTCTCTCGTCCGATCCCGGCGCCGGCCCCGCCCCTTAAGCCCGTTCGCCATCTGCAAGATTCAGTGCCCGATTCTTAGCCGCAGGGCTTCCGCCCTGTCGAGGCGATAGCCGGCTTTACAGGTGCCATATTACAGAAAATGCGTTGTCCGCTGGGGAACTGTGCTTTCCCTGTGACGCGCGCGGGCGTTGCCGGCGCCCTATGCTGGCATTCTCGCGCAGGGGTGATTCGCCCGCCGCCACGACCGGGAACCGCCATGCCCGCCCTAGATGCCTTCGTCGAGCGTTTTCCGATCCGCGGCCGCTTCACCATCGCGCGCGGCTCGAAGACCGAGGCGGTGGTGATTCTGGCCGAGCTGCGTGAGGGCGACGTGGTCGGGCGCGGCGAATGCGTGCCCTATGCGCGCTATGGCGAGAGCGTGGAAGGTGTGCTGGCGGCCGTCGCGGCGATGGCCGCTCCGCTCGCCGCCGGGCTCGACCGGCGCGCGTTACAGGAGCGCATGCCCCCCGGTGCGGCACGCAACGCGCTCGACTGCGCGCTATGGGACCTCGAGGCCAAGCGCGCGGGCGTTCCCGTCCATGAACTGGCGGGCCTTCCCGCGCCGGAGCCGGTCGTCACCGCCTTCACCATCAGCCTCGATACGCCCGAAACGATGGCGCAGGCCGCCGCGGCCTGCGGGCGCCCGCTCCTGAAGCTCAAGCTCGGCATGCCGGGCGACGCCGGGCGGCTCGCCGCCGTGCGCGCGGCGGCGCCCGGAGCGCGGCTCGTCGTCGACGCCAATGAAGGCTGGACGCCCGGCGATATCGCGGAAAACCTCGCCGCCTGCGCGGAAGCGGGCGTCGAACTGGTGGAACAGCCGCTGCCGGCCGGCGCCGACGCGCTGCTCGCCGAGATCGCGCGTCCGGTCGCCGTCTGCGCCGACGAGAGCGTGCATGGGCGCGACACGCTCGGCCGCCTGATCGGCCGCTATGACGCCATCAACGTCAAGCTGGACAAGACCGGCGGCCTCACCGAGGCGCTGGCGCTGGCGCGGGAGGCGCAGGCGGCGGGGCTCGACCTCATGATCGGCTGCATGGTGGCGACCTCGCTCGCCATGGCGCCGGCGCTGCTGCTGTCCCCGCTCGCCCGTTTCGTCGATCTCGACGGGCCGTTGCTGCTCGCGCGCGACCGCGAGCCGGGCCTGCGCTACGAGGGCAGCCTCGTCTATCCGCCCGAGCCCGCGCTCTGGGGCTGAGGACGATCGGCGTAGGCGAGGAGCGCCAGCACCGCCCCGCCGCCCGCCATCAGCGCCGAAGCGGCAAAGGCGAGCGGGCCGAGCGCCTGCCATAATGGGCCGGAAGCCAGCGTCGCGCCGGTCATGACGATGGCCACCGCCCAGGCCGCCATGGCCTGCGTCGCCGCCCCGCGCCCCGCCGGGGCTAGGCGCGCGACGAGTTCGACCGTGCCGAGATAGGTGCAGCCGAACGTGCCGGCATGCAGCACCTGCAGGATCGGCAGCAGCACGACCGGCGGGTCCAGCGCCATGGCGCCGAACCGCGCAAGCCCCGCCAGGCCGCCGGCGAGCAGAAGCCGCTCCGCCCCGATCAGCGCCGTGATCCGCGTACCGGAGCGGAACAGCACCACCTCCGCCAGCACGCCCACCGCCCAAAGGCCGCCGATCGCGGTGTCCGAGAGGCCGGCCTCGCGCCACTGGATGGAGCCGAAGGCATAGAGCAGAGCGTGCGAACCCTGCACGAGGGCGGCGGCGGCGATGCCGATCCGCAGCGCGCGCGGCAGCCGCGCCCGCGTCGAGGCCTCGCCCCGCGGCCGCGCCGGCTCCGGCAGCGGTCGGGCATCGGGCTGAAGGGCATAGGCGGCGAACGCCGCCACCAGGCTGCCGGCGACGATCATCCAGATCAGCGCGTCGGCCGGAAAGACGCGCAGGACGAGGCCGGAGGCCAGATTGCCGGCGATGAAGGAGAGCGAGCCCCAGAGCCTCACCCGCCCGTAATCGACGAGCCCCTCGGCCCGCCGGGCCACGGTATAGGCGTCGAGAACCGGCAGGCTGGGCTGCCAGAAGCTCGCGGCGAGACCGAGCGCGACCAGCATCAGCGCCGCATCCGGCGCCAGCACCACGCCGACGAAGCAGCAGGCCGTCGCGAGGGCGTAGCCGATCAGGGTTGCGCGCGGGCGTCCCGTCCGGTCGGCGAGCAGGCCGCCGAGCGGCATCGTCGCCAGCCGCACCGCCATCGGCACGGCCAGCGCGAAGCCGATCATCGAGGCGCTGAAGTCGCGCCCCGCCAGCCAGACCGGGAAAAACGGCAGATAGACGCCTATGCCGAAGAACAGCCCGGCATAGACGACGGCGATCGAATGGCGCGGCGCGACGGCGGGCACGATCGGGCACTCACGGGGGAACGGCGCCTCTCGTTAGCAGGCGCGTTGGCGGCTGGCGAGCCGTAGCGTCAGGGCGCGCCTTCCGCTCCGGCCGGCAGCCTAGCTCCAAAAGGCGTGGAAGTGGTGCACCGGGCCGTGGCCGTGGCCGATATGGAGCTCGTCCGAGCGCGCCAGCGCGCGCGAGAGATAATGCTTGGCCGCCTGCACCGAGGTGCGCAGATCCTCGCCCTTGGCGAGGCCGGCGGCGATGGCGGAGGACAGCGTGCAGCCGGTGCCGTGCGTGTTCTGCGTGTTGATGCGCGGGCCGCGAAATTCATGCACCCCGTCCGCGTCCACCAGCACGTCGACGCTCTCCGGCCCCTCGCTGTGCCCGCCCTTGACCAGCACCGCCTTCGGCCCCAGCGCCAGCAGCCGCTCGGCCTGGGCGCGAACCTCATCGAGACTGGTCGCCTGCGGCTCGTCGAGCAGCGCCGCCGCCTCGGGCAGGTTGGGGGTGATGAGGCGCGCGCGCGGCAGCAGCTCGGCCCGCAGCGTCGCGATCGCTTCGGGCACCAGCAGCCGGTCGCCGGAGGCGGCGACCATCACCGGATCCAGCACCACATTCGCCACCTGGTGGCGGTCGAGCCCCGAGGCCACCGCGAGGATCGCCTCCGGCCGCGACAGCATGCCGATCTTGGTCGCCGCGACGTCGAGGTCGGAATAGACCGCCTCGATCTGCTGGGTGATGAAGGCCGGCGGCACGTCATGGATGCCGGTCACGCCCAGCGTGTTCTGCGCGGTGAGCGCGGTGATGACGCTCGCGCCATAGACGCCGAGCGCCGAGAAGGTCTTGATGTCCGCCTGGATTCCGGCGCCACCGCCCGAATCCGAGCCGGCTATGGTCACCGCAATCGCGCTCTGCGCCGCTGCATCAGTCATCGGCACGCCTCCCGTCGTGGCAAGGAAGAGAAGCGGCCCGCCGGCGCGGTCTCCCGCCCGGTGAGCGCGACCCGTTTCCTCCGCCGGCATGACCCGGATCAGGTTCGTGGGTTGGCAGGATTGCCTCTCAGCCTCGACGGCACCCCAACGCGATCATCCTGCGAGGCATAGGCGAAGCATGGGCGGCTGGCAAGACGTGCCGGGGAGCCTGCCCCAAGGTCATTTCAGAGCCTGAAAGGGCCGACCAGGCGGCGGCTCCGGGCCCGCATCCTCGCGCGGACCGGCCGATGCCTCGGGCGGGGGCGAGGGTCGCGCGGTGTCCCCGCGTGCGATCCGCAGCGCGGGCGCCGGGGGGTTGCGCGCGGGTCGCCGTTCTGTTCCTGTTGCGCACCCTGAACCGTGCCTGGAAGCCGCGATGGTCCCCTTCTTCGTCCAGATCAAATGCCAGCTCGGCCGCTCCTATGAGGTGGCCAACGCCATCGCCGATGCCGAGATCGCCTCCGAGGTCTATTCGACCGCCGGCGAATTCGATCTCCTGGTGAAGTTCTACGTCGCCGAGGGCACGGATATCGGCCATTTCGTGAACGAGAAGGTCCAGCGCATTCCTGGCATTCAGGACACGCGCACCATCATCACCTTCAAGGCCTTCGCCAGCTAGCGGCGCCGTCAGGCGGCCGGGCCCGTGGGCGGCGTCGCCTCGACCGCGGCGGCCCGCTCGATGCCGAGCCGCTGCTCGCGCCAGATCACGAACAGCCCGGCCGCGATGACCACCGAGGCGCCGACCAGCACCAGCAGCGGCGGCACCTCGCGGAACAGCACGAAGCCGAGCAGCAGCGACCAGATCATCGCCGAATAGGTGAAGGGCGCCACCACCGAGGCCGGTGCGGAGCGATAGCTCTCGGTGAGCAATATCTGCCCGACCCCGCCGAGGAAGCCGATCGACACCAGCATCACGGCGTCCCCCGCGCTCGGCAGCACCCAGCCCCAGGCGGCGGTGGCAAGGCCCGCGACGGCGGCCAGCGCCTGGAAATAGAACACGATCGCCGCCGTGGTCTCGCTGGAGGTCAGGCGCCGCACCTGGATCATCGCCCCCGCGGTGCAGGCGGCGCTGAACAGGGCGATCAGCGCGCCGAGGCTTCCATGGCCGCTGGCGAAGCCGCCCCCGAGATGAGGCCACAGCATGATGACGACGCCGATCAGGCCGACGAACACCGCGCTCCAGCGGTAGACATGGACCTTCTCGCCCAGCATCAGCGCCGCCAGCGCGACCGTCAGCAGCGGCGCGGTGAAGCTGATCGCGGTCACGTCGGCGAGCGGGATGAGGGCCAGCGCGGAGAAGGACGAGGCCATGGCGAACACGCCGATGGTGCCGCGCATGATGTGCCCGACCGGATGCGCGGTGCGCACCGCCGCGCTGATCTCGCCCCGGAAGGCCAGCAGCGCGAGCAGCGGGAACAGGGCGAAGAAGGAACGCGCGAACACCACTTCGCCGGTCGGAATGCGATCCGAGACGATGCGGACGAGGGCCGACATTACGGTGAAGACGAAGGTCGCGCCGACTTGCAGCGCGATCCCCCTGAGGGCGTTCATGATGGCGCCAAGGAGCACGAGTCCTCCCGGCCCGCAAGCGGGTCGGGAAGAGAATCACGGAAAAGGATTGCCCCCGGCCAGCGCGATGCCACCGAAGACGACCAGCACCGCCACGGCGAGGCAGGCGATGGCGAGCGCGACCGAGCCCGGCGTCGCCGGCGCGGGATCGACATAGCGCCCCGCCGGCTTGCGGCCGAGGATCATGGCCGCGATCAGGTTGTCGCTGCCCAGCGCCGAATAGGCGATGTTGGCGACGACGTGCAGCGCGATCAGCCCCAGCAGGATCGGGTAGATCTGCTGGTGGAGGGCGGAGGCGCGGGCGATGGTCTCGTCGCTCGCCACGGCCGTCATCGGCGCGTAGACGATGATGTCGTCGGTGGTGAACAGCCCGGTCAGCGCCTGCGCCGCCGCCACGAGCAGCAGCGCGATCACCATCCACCCGCCGAGCGGGTTGTGGCCGAGATAATGCGCCGGCCGCCCGCGCAGCAGGCCGAGGCCGTAGCCGAGCGCGGCGCCCGGCCCGCGCAGGAAGGCCGAGAAGCGCGCCGTGCTGCCGCCGACGAGGCCCCACAGCAGCCGGAACACCAGCACCACGAGGATCGCCAGCCCGTTCCACTGGTGCCAGACCAGCCCGACATCGCCATAATATTTGCTGGCAAAGGCAAGCCCCACCAGCGCGGCAAGCAGCCATTTCGCCAGCCGCGTCGGCAGGTCCCACGCCAGCACAGTGGCTGGCGCGGAAGCCGCTTCCTCGGTCACCGCGGACACGTCAGCTCTTCTTGCGGAAGGAATCATGGCACGTGCCGCAGGTGCGGATCACTCCGGGAAAGTTCGCCTTGAAGCTCGCCTCGTCGGTGATGGCCGCCCGCGCGGCGACCGAATCGGCCGCGAGCTTGGTAAACAGCGCTTCGAACTCGTCCTTCTTCTCCCAGATCGCCGGCAGAGCGTCCGTGCCCTCGCCCGACCCTTCCGGGAACAGGGTCGGAAGCGTCTTGGCATTCTTGGCATAAAGATCGAGAGTGCTCTGGACGGTGGCGAGGTCGAACGGGGTGGCACCGCGCAGCATGCCGCCGACGGCCTTGGTCGCCTTGCCGTACTCCTTCATAAGCGCCTCGCGCTGCTTGGCGACGTCGGACTGTGCCACGACCGCGGTCGTCGCGAAGGCGGCAAAGGACAGGGTGGCGACGACGAATGCGAGACGACGACTCATAGGCTGCTCCCGGGTTCGGGTTTGCTGCACTGCAAACCACAGAGGCTCCACCTTAGTAAGGCTCCAAACGATGACAATCGGCCGTCTGGTCACTCGCGCGCTCGTGATGGGTATGCATTACGCAGAGTAATGTCCGCACCATATTTAGCGGTTGCGTATGGTGCTTTTCCTGATTTTGATCGCCAGCCTATGACCTAAGGTCACAAAGATTGAGAAGCGCAATCGCCAACCAGAAACGCCACTCAAGGAAGCAAGCACATCATGTCCCTGCGCAGCATCCTCCTTCACGCCGCTCCCGATAGCGGCTTCGCCGACCGGCTCGCCTTTGCCATCACCCTCGCCCGCCAGTCCGGCGCCGCGCTCAAGGCCGTCTATACGCTTCATCCCGCCGGCGTGCCGCAGGTCGGCCGCGCCCTGTCCATCTACATCAACGAGCTGATGCACGAGGCGCGGGAGAAGGAGGCGGGCATCCGCGCCACGTTCGAGAGCGCGACCGCGGCGGCGGGAATCACCGCGAGCTGGGAGACGGCGCCGGGAGACGTCACCAAGGAGCTGCGCAATCTCGTCAGCTTCGTCGACCTTACGATCGTCAGCGAGACCACCGACGGCACGGTGGACGACCAGCTCGCCGCCACGCTGCCCGAGCATCTGGCGCTGGCCTGCAACGGCCCGGTCGTGGTGGTGCCGACCGGCAAGAAGGTGCCGGACCGCATCAGCCGCGTGCTGATCGCCTGGAAGCCCTCGCGCGAGGCGGGCCACGCGGTGCGCTTCTCCATTCCGCTGCTGGCGCTGGCCGACGAGGTGGAGGTGCTCACCGTCGCCGAGGACATGCCCAAGGCGTCCGAATCCGGCGACAAGCTGGCCGCCTTCCTCGCCACCCACGGCGTGAAGGCCAAGCACATTCATATCGACGCGGGTTCGGCCAGCCGCACCATCACCGAGGAAGCGGCGGCGTTCCGGGCCGACCTGATAGTGCTCGGCGCCTATAGCCGCTCGCGCATCGCCGAGATGGTGCTCGGCGGCGTCACCGCCTCCATGCTCGCCAAGCCGCCGGCCGCGCTGTTCTTCGCGCACTGAGCCCGGCTCCCGACGGGGGCGTCCGCCAGCCGGACGCCCCTCCCCGCCGTTCTCCCTGCCGGACCGACACCTTCCGCGACGGATTCGGGTTGCCCGCGGCGGTGCGCATCGCTAGCAACGGCGCCAGCAACGTCGGCGAGGCCGACCTGGGAGTTGCGTCGGTGTCGGTGCAGATCGTCTCGCTGTTCCTGTTCGCGCTCGCGGGCGCCCTGACGCCCGGCCCGAATAACATGATTTCCGCCGGCTCCGGCGCCGCCTTCGGCTTCCGGCGGACCCTGCCGCAGATCTGGGGCGTCAGCATCGGCTTCACCATCATGGTGATCGCCGTCGGCATGGGGCTCGGCTCGCTCTTCACGGCGGTGCCGTACCTCCACGAGATCCTGAAGATCGCCGGCTCGCTCTACCTGCTCTTCCTCGCCTGGAAGATCGCCAACGCCGCCGGCCCGGCGGGCGGAACGGCGATCGAGAAGCCGATGACCATGCTGCAGTCGGCACTGTTCCAGTGGGTTAACCCCAAGGCCTGGACCATCGCGCTCAGCATCATCCCCGCCTTCACCACCATCGGCGCCGAGAGCATCTTCGTCCAGGTGCTGGTCATCGCCGTGGTCTCGGGGATCGTGACCTTCCCCTGTCTTTGCGTGTGGGCCGGCTTCGGCTCGCTGCTCGCGCACCTGCTCACCGACCCGCGCCAGCGCCGCATCGTCAACTATCTGATGGCCGCGCTGGTGGCGGCGAGCGTGGTGATGCTGTTCCTGTGAACGCTGCAGCGCAGCATCCGTCATAAAAACGTGATGCGAGTCGGGCTTATGGGCCGCATGAAACCTTCGCACCTCTTAGGGGAAGGCATGACGGACACGGCCCCCGAATTGAGCGACGCGCCAGACGCCCGCCGGTTTCGCAGCCTGTTCCTGTCCGACGTCCATCTTGGAACCAAGGGTTGCCAAGCGGACCTGCTGCTCGACTTCCTGAAGTTCCACGACGCGGACACGATCTACCTCGTCGGCGACATCGTCGACGGCTGGCGCCTGCGCGCCGGCTGGTACTGGCCGCAGTCCCACAACGACGTGGTGCAGAAGCTGCTGCGCAAGGGCCGCAAGGGCGCGCGCATCGTCTACCTGCCCGGCAATCACGACGAGTTCCTGCGCGACTATTACGGCAGCCATTTCGGCGGCATCGAGGTGGTCGAGACGGCCATCCACGACGCAGCCGACGGCCGGCGCTACCTCGTCATCCATGGCGACGTGTTCGACGTCGTGGTGCGCCACGCCAAGTGGCTCGCCTTCCTGGGCGATGGCGCCTACACCTTCGCTCTCGGCGTCAACACCTACCTCAACTGGGTGCGCCGCAAGCTCGGCTTCCCCTACTGGTCGCTGAGCCAGTGGGCCAAGCTGAAGGTGAAGAACGCGGTCAACTTCATCGGCCGCTTCGAAGAGGCGGTGGCCAACGAGGCGCGCCGCCACAAGGTGGACGGCGTGATCTGCGGCCATATCCACCACGCCACGATGCATGACAACTTCGGCGTGGAATATGTAAACTGCGGCGACTGGGTCGAAAGCTGCACCGCCATCGTCGAGCACGAAGACGGCCGCTTCGAATTGATCGACTGGGCGCGCCAGACCCGGGCACGGCTGAGCACGCCGCTGATGCTGGAACGGCCGAAGGTCGCCGCCTGATGCGCATTCTCATCGCGACGGATGCCTGGACGCCGCAGGTCAACGGCGTGGTCCGCTCGCTGCAGAACACCGCCCGCGAGGCGGCCACGCTCGGCGCCGAGATCACCTTCCTGACGCCCGGCGATTTCCGCACCGTGCCGATGCCCACCTATCCCGAGATCCGGCTCGCGGTTGCTACGCCCTCGAAGGTGGCGCGCCGCATCGACGAGATCGGCGCCGACTTCGTGCATATCGCGACCGAGGGGCCGGTCGGCATCATGGCCCGGCGCTGGTGCACCGGGCGCGGGCAGATCTTCACCACCAGCTATCACACGCGCTTTCCCGAGTACCTCGCCGCGCGCGCGCCGGTGCCGCAGAAGCTCTCCTATGCCTGGCTGCGGCGCTTCCACAATGCCGGGGCCGGCATCATGGTCTCGACGCCCACGCTCGAGACCGAGCTGCGCGGGCGCGGCTTCCACAACATCATGCGCTGGTCGCGCGGCGTCGATGCGCAGCTCTTCCGCCCGCGCGGCGAGGACGAGCTCGACCCGATCGTGCGCGACCTGCCCCGCCCCATCTTCGTCTCGGTCGGCCGGGTGGCGGTGGAGAAGAATCTCGGCGCCTTCCTCGGCCTCGACCTGCCGGGCAGCAAGGTGGTGGTCGGCGACGGCCCGGCCCTCGGCTCGCTCAGGGCGCAGTTTCCCGACGCACATTTCCTCGGCATGAAGGAAGGCGAGGCGCTGGCGCGCATCTATGCCGCCGCCGACGTCTTCGTCTTCCCCAGCCTCACCGACACGTTCGGCATCGTGCTGCTGGAGGCGCTGGCGAGCGGCCTGCCCGTCGCCGCCTTCCCCGTCACCGGCCCGAACGACGTGATCGCGACTGCGCCGCAGAGCGCGCCGGTGGGTGTGCTGGATGCGGATCTGCGCCGGGCCGCGCTCGCCGCGCTCGACATCGACCGCGCCGATGCCCGCGCCTATGCGCTCGGCTATTCCTGGCGCGCCTGCACGGAGCAGTTCCTCGGCAACATCGCGACCGCCCAGTCGCGCGTGCTGCAGTTCGGCGCGGCGGCGGTCGGCTGACGGCGGCGACGTTCGGGTCGATGCGGGGCTGGCGGACGCGTTCAGGCGGCGGCGAGGCAGCGGGCGAACATGTCGCCGTCGACATTGCCGCCGGACAGCACGATGGCGGCCACCCGGCCCTTGAGGTCCACCTTGCCGGCGAGCACCGCCGCGAGCGCCACGGCCCCGCCCGGCTCGACCACGATCTTGAGCTCCTCGAAGGCGAAGGCGACGGCGCGCGCCACCTCCTCGTCGCTCGCCGACACGCCCTCGCCGACGATGCGGGAGGTGATCTCGAAGGTCAGCCGGCCCGGCGTCGCCGCCAGCAGCGCGTCGCAGATCGAGCCGGTGGCGCGCTCGTTGCGCTCGCGCCCGCCGGAGAGGAAGGAGCGGGCATGATCGTCGAAACCGGCCGGCTCGGCGGTCATGACGCGGGTATCGGGAAAGCGGTCCTTCACCGCCAGCGCGATGCCCGAGATGAGCCCGCCGCCCGAGGCATTGGCGATCACCACGTCGGGAACGAGATCGTGGGCGGCGAGGTCCTCGGCGATCTCCAGCCCCACCGTGCCCTGCCCGGCGATGATGTGGAAATCGTCATAGGGCGGCACGAACACCGCGCCCCGCTCGCGGGCGATCGCATCGGCGATGGCGTCGCGGTCGTCCACCCCGCGGTCGTAGTCGACCACCTCGGCGCCGAAGGCGATGGTGCGCGCGCGCTTCATCGCCGGCGCGTCCTTCGGCATGACGATGACCGAGCGCATGCCCATCAGCGTCGCGGCGGCGGCGACGCCTTGCGCATGGTTGCCCGAGGAGCAGGCGACCACGCCGCCGGCCCTCTGGTCTTCCGGAATGCGCGAGATCCGGTTGTAGGCGCCGCGGAACTTGAACGATCCGGTGCGCTGCAGCGGCTCGGGCTTGAGGAAGACGCGCCCGCCCGTCAGCTCGTCGAGCCGGGGCGAGGCGATCAGCGGGGTGCGCACCGCGACACCGGCCAGCCGCTCGGCGGCCGATGCGACGTCATCGATGGTCGGCAGGGCATTGGTCTGCATCATGCGTGGAGCTTAGCCCCGCGCGGGGCGCCGCGCATCTGCAATTCGCGGCTTTCACCACTATGTTGACGGCGGATCGAGGCACGCTCCGGCGACTTGCGCGGCTCCCTCGCCCCAACCTAATGTCCAGCCAGGCGCAAACGGGAGCAGGCATGTCGGGCCGCACGCGGAGTATCGATCGGGGCGGCATGGAAGCGGGAGCCCAGGCCATCACAGGCCAGCTCGGACGCACCATCCAGCGCCTGCGCAAGGCCTACAACCTTTCGCTCTCGGAGCTGTCCGAACAGTCGGGCGTCGCCAAGTCGATCATCAGCCAGATCGAGCGCAACGAGACCAATCCCACGCTCGCCACGGTGTGGCGCCTGTCGCAGGCGCTCGACGTGTCGATCGACCGCTTCATGGCGGCGACCGACGACGAGCCCTTCGTCGAGCACCTCACCCGCGCCGACACGCCCATTCTCGTCTCCGAGGACGGCCGGTGCCGGCTGACCATCACCGGATGGATCAAGACGGTGGAATGGCTGCAATGGTTCGACTTCGTCGCCGAGCCGGGCGGCGAACTGATCTCGGACGGCCACCAGCGCGGCTCGATCGAGTGTCTCTCGGTCCTCGCCGGCGAGCTGCAGGTCGAATGCGCCGACGTGGTGGAGACCGCGCGGGCGGGCGAGACGCTGCGCTATCGCTGCGATCGCCGCCACGTCATCCGCAACATGGGCACCGAGCCGGCCCACGCCACCATGGTCTGCCTGCTCAAGGCCGCCGTCCTCGACTGAGGGCGGCCGCCGCAAGCGCAGCCCTGCCCCCAAATGAAAAAGGCGCCCCGCGGGGCGCCTTTTCCTTTTCGTCAGTGTGAGCCGGCCGCTTCCGCCTGTTCCTGCTTTCGCATCCGCCGGCGTTCGCCGAAGCCGGCGAGCCAGCGGCAGACCACGTAGAAGGTCGGCGTGAACAGCAGGCCGAAGAAAGTCACGCCGATCATGCCGGAGAACACCGCCGTGCCGAGCGCCTGGCGCAGCTCGGAACCGGCGCCGGTCGCCCGCACCAGCGGCACCACGCCGAGGATGAAGGCCAGCGAGGTCATGATGATCGGCCGCAAGCGGAGCTGGGCCGCATGCTGGGCGGCGGCGAAGCGGTTCTCGCCGCGGTCCTCGAGCTGCTTGGCGAATTCCACGATCAGGATCGCGTTCTTCGCCGCCAGACCGATGAGCACGATGAAGCCCACCTGGGACAGGATGTTGTTGTCCTGCCCGCGTATCAATATGCCCGCCACTGCCGCGATCAGGCACATCGGCACGATGAGCACCACCGCGAGCGGCAGCGTCAGGCTCTCATATTGCGCCGCCAGCACCAGGAAGACGAACACCACGCCGAGCGCGAAGGCGAAGATCGCGGTGTTGCCCGCCCTCACCTGCTGGTAGGCGAGCGTCGTCCACTCAAAGGCGAAGCCGTCCGGCAGCGTCTCCGCCGCCAGCTTCTCCATGGTCTGGATCGCCTGCCCCTGCGAGGTGCCGGGCTGGGTGTCGCCGTCGAGCTCCGCCGCCGGGTAGAGGTTGTAGCGCGGCACGCGGTAGGGGCCCGCAATATCGCGCACCGTGGCGAAGGAGCCGATCGGCACCGTCTCGCCGTCCGCGTTCTTCACCCTCAGCCGCAGCAGGTCCTCCTGCGTCAGGCGATAGGGCGCATCGGCCTGCGCCTGCACGCGGTAGGTACGGCCGAACAGGTTGAAGTCGTTGACGTAGGACGAGCCGATATAGGTCTGCAGCGTCGCGAACACGTCCGCCATGTTGACGCCGAGGAGCTGCGCCTTGGTGCGGTCGATGTCGAGGAAGAGCTGCGGCGTCGAGGTCTCGAACAGCGAATAGACCTGCTTGAGACCCGGCGTTTGGTTCGCCTTGCCCATCATCGCATAGACGGCGTTCTGCAGCGCGCCATAACCGCGTCCGCCGCGATCCTCGATCATCATGCGATAGCCGCCGGCATTGCCGATGCCCTGCACGGGCGGCGGCATCACCACGATCATCTGCGCTTCCTCGATGGCCCCGAGCTCGCCGAACAGCTTGCCCTGGATCGCCGCGGCGGATTCACCCGGATTCTTGGCACGCTCTTCGGCCGGGCCGAGGATGAGGAACATGGCGCCGGCGTTCGGCGCGTTGGTGAAGGTCGCGCCGGAGAAGCCGACGATGTTCACCACATGGGAGACGCCGGGCGTGCCGAGGGCGATCTTCGCCGCCCGCGTCATCACCTCGTTGGTGCGCTCGAGCGCCGCGCCGCCGGGAAGCTGCGCGGCGACGATCAGGTAGCCGCGGTCCTGTGCCGGGATAAAGCCCTGCGGCGTCATCCGGAACAGCTGGAAGCCGCCGGCGAGGATGCCCGCATAGACGATGAGCACGATCACCGCGAAGCGCACGACGCGCCCGGTGAACCAGCCATAGCCGCGCGAGAGACCGTTGAAGCCCTTGTTGAAGTAGTAGAAGAAGCCGGTGAACGGGCGCGCATACCAGGCCGGCTTGTGGTCCGGTCCCCGGTGCGGGCGCAGCAGCAGCGCGCACATGGCCGGCGACAGCGTCAGCGACACCAGCAGCGAGATCAGCGTCGAGCCCGCGATGGTCAGCGCGAACTGGCGGTAGAACTCGCCCGAGATGCCGGTGATGAAGGCCGACGGCACGAACACCGAAGCCAGCACCAGCGAGATAGCGATCAGCGCCCCGCCGACCTCGTCCATGGTCTTGTAGGCCGCGTCGCGTGGACTGAGGCCGGTGGAGATGTTGTGCTCCACGCTTTCCACCACGACGATCGCGTCGTCCACCACGATGCCGATGGCCAGCACGAGGCCGAACAGCGACAGATTGTTCAGCGAGAAGCCGAACAGGCTCATGATGAAGAAGGTGCCGATCAGCGAGACCGGGATGGCGAGGATCGGGATGATCGCCGCCCGCCAGGTCTGCAGGAACAGGATCACCACGATCACCACCAGCACGATCGCCTCGATGATCGTGTCCTCCACCGCGCGCACCGATTCGGCGATGAACTGGGTCGGATTGTACGCGGTCGAGTAGGCGAGACCCTGCGGGAAGCTCTTGGAAATCTCCTCGATCTCCTTCGAGATCGCCTGGCCGGTGGCCAGCGCGTTCGATCCCGGGAGCTGGAAGATGCCGAGCGCGACCGAGGGCTTGGAGTCGTAGTAGGAGATCGAGGAGTTGTCCTGACCCTCGATGTCGATCCGCGCCACGTCACGCAGGCGCACCACCGCATCGCCGGTCTGGCGCACGACGATGTTGCCGAATTCCTCCGGCGTCGACAGGCGGCCGAGCGTGCGCACCGCCACCTGGAAGGCGTTCTGCTTGGCCACCGGCGGCGCGTTCAGCACGCCCGAGGCCACCTGCAGGTTCTGCGCCTGGAGCGCGGCGGTCACGTCCGTCGCGGTGAGGTTCAGCGCCTGCAGCTTCTCCGGGTCGAGCCAGACCTGCATCGCATAGTCGCGCGAGCCGAACACGGTGATCGAGCCCACGCCCGGCACGCGCTGGAGCTGGTCCTTGATCTGCAGGTTTGCGTAGTTCGAGATGAACAGCGAGTCGCGCGAATTGTCGGGCGAGAACAGGCTGACCACCATCAGGATGTCCGGCGAGGACTTCGCGACGGTGACGCCGATCTGCTGCACTTCCTGCGGCAGGCGTGGCGTGGCCGTGGCCACGCGGTTCTGCACCTGCACCTGCGCGATGTCGAGATCGGTGCCGATGTCGAAGGTCACGGCGATCGAGAACCGGCCGTCGGCGGTCGAGTTGGAGGAGATGTAGAGCATCCCCTCCACGCCGTTGATCTGTTGTTCGATCGGCGAGACCACCGTGTCGGCAACGGTTTCCGCGCTCGCGCCCGGGTACTGGCCGGTGACGTTCACCACCGGCGGAGCGATGTCGGGATACTGGGCAACGGGCAGCGCGAAGAACGCGACGCCGCCGAGGATCATGACGATGACCGATACCACCGAAGCAAAGATGGGCCGGTCGATGAAGAAATGTGAAAATCGCATGGAGCCAGCTCCCGCGCTCAGTTGGCGGGCTTGGCGGCAGCCGAGCCGGTGCCTTCGCCGGCAGCCGACGCCTCGGCGGGGGCCTTCGGCTCCTCCGGCTTGCCGACCACCTTGGCGCCGGGCCGGATCCGCATGAGGCCGTTCACCACCACGAGGTCATCCTTCTCGATGCCGCTCGTGACCACGCGCTGGCCGTCATAGACCCGGCCGAGCGTGACGTACTTCATCTGCGGGGCCTGCGGCTCGTCGCCCGGCTGCATCACATAGACGAACTTGCGCGTCTGCTCCGTGCCGATGGCGACGTCCGGCACCGTCAGCACCTCGTGCGGCGCCGAGGACGGCACCTCGACGCGGCCAAACATGCCGGGGGTGAAGGTCCCTTCCGGGTTCTTGAACACGGCGCGGCCGCGGATGGTGCCGGTGGTCTCGCTGATGCGGTTGTCGACGAAGTCGAGCGTGCCCTCATGCGGGAAACCCTTCTCGTCGATCAGCTCAAGCTTGACCGGGATCGCATCGGCCTTGTCGCCCATCTGCTTGGCCATGCGCTGGTAGCGCAGGTAGGAGGCCTCGTCATAGGTGAACTCGAAATAGATCGGGTCGATCGAGACGATGGTGGCGAGCAGCGTGTTGGTGTTGGTGCCGCCCGAGCCGCCGGTCACAAGGTTGCCGACCGAGACCTTGCGGTCGCCGATGCGGCCGGTGACCGGGGCGTGCAGCTCGGTGAATTCGAGATCGAGCTCGGCCGCGTGCACGGCCGCCTCGGCCGCCGCCGCGGCGGCACGGGCGGAGCGCTCGGTCTGCAGGCGCTGGTCGTAGGTCTGCTTCGAGATCGCGGTCGAGGTCTTGTCCTCGATCAGGGTCTTCGCGCGCTGCAGGTCGGAATTGGCGAAGTCGAGATCGGCCTGTGCCTTGTCCAGGTTGGCCTTGGCCTGATCGAGCGCAACCTGGAACGGACGCTTGTCGATCGAGAACAGCAGGTCGCCCTTCTTCACGATCTGACCATCGGTGAAGTTGATGGTCTCCAGATAGCCGGAGACGCGGGCATAGACGTTGATGAGGTCGACCGCGGCGAAGCGGCCGACATACTCGTCATAGTCGGTAATGGTGCGCGTTGCCGGCTTGGCGACGGTCACGGGCGGCGCCTGCGGCGCCTGCTGCTGGGCCTGCTGTTCTGAGCAGGCCGCCAGCGCGAGAGCGGCGGCGACAACGACAAGAGCGGGAAGGCGCGACAAGGCGGTGTTCATGCAACCGTCTCCGAGAAAGGCAAAAAAAGCGCTCCGGCCCCCACTCGAAGCAACGCGACGCGACCCGGCCCGCTCCCGGGAACGCTCAACGCGACACGCCACTAGCACAACTTTGCTGCACCGCGTAAGCAATAAAAGTGTCAACGTAACTTCGGCTGGGGTTGCCCACGAAGCAGGGCACGCAAATAACGCGGTCCAATCAGGGTGATGACCAGTGCGGCATAGACCGCACCGCCTGCTGCAACGCACATAAGCAGCTGGGTCTCGTTTTGCAATGCAGCGAGACTTGCGACGAGCTGGCGCGAGTGCTTTTCGACAATATACAGCGTCGCCGCGACCCCGAGGCCGATCAGGACGAGGCGCGGGAGGATGCGCAGGAGCTGGGTGTCGCCGCACTCATAGCCGCGCCGGCGCGCCAGGAAGGCGAGCAGCAGCACGCAAATCCAGCCGCCCACCGAGGTGGCGAAGGCCAGGCCCACCTGGGCGAGACTGTCCATCAGCCAGATCTTGATGAGGATGTTGATGCAGGCCGCGCCGAGCGTCGCCATCACCGGCGTGCGGGTGTCGCCGCGCGCATAGAAGGGCGACATGAAGGCCCGCATCACCACGAACGGCACCAGGCCAAGCCCATAGGCCGCCAGCGTCTGCCCCGCCGCCGCCGCCGCCTCCGGCGTGAAGGCGCCGCGCATGAACAGGCCGCGCATCAGCAGCTCAGGGATCACCAGCGAGGCGGCGAGGAAGGGCAGGACCAGTAGCACGGTCAGCTCGATCGCCCGCGCCTGCGCGTGGCGGGCGCCCTCGAAATCCTCGGCCGCGATGCGCCGCGACATCTCCGGCAGCAGCACCACGCCGGCGGCGATGCCCACCACGCCGATCGGAAGCTGGTTGATGCGGTCGGCGTAGAACAGCGCCGCCACCGCGCCCTGCGGCAGGAAGGAAGCAATGATGGTGTCGGCGAAGATGGCGAGCTGCACGCCCGCCGAGCCGATGATCGCCGGCCCCAGCGCGATCAGGAAGCGCCGCATCTCGGGATCGAGCCGCGGCCGGCCGAAGCGCAGGCCGAGACCGTGCGATTCGGAATCGTAGACGAGCAGCGCGACCTGCAGGAAGCCCGAGATCAGCACGCCCCACGCCGCCGCCGCGCCGGCATTGGGAAACAGCCCGACGACACTGAGTGTCCCCACCATCGAGACGTTGAGCAGGATCGACGCCGCCGCCGCGGCCCAGAACCGCTCATTGGCGTTCAGCACCCCGCCGACCAGCGTCACCACCGCGATCAGGCCGAGATAGGGAAAGGTGATGCGGGTGAAGTCGACCGTCAGCGCGAAGCGCTCGGGATCGCTGGAGAGGCCCGGCGCCAGCGTCGCCACCACCCAGTCCGTCGCCACCAGCGCGAAGGCGAGGATGGCAAGTTGCACCAGCACCACGGCGGTCAGGATGCCGTCGGCGAAGCGATTCGCCTTGGCGTCGCCCTCGGTCGTCTTCACCCGCGCATAGGCGGGGATGAAGGCGGTGTTGAAGGCGCCCTCGGCGAAGATGGAGCGGAAATGGTTCGGCAGCCGGAAGGCGATGTAGAACGCGTCCGCCACCGGCCCGGCGCCGAGCACGGCCGCCATCACGATGTCGCGGATGAAGCCGGTCAGCCGCGAAAGCAGCGTCCAGCCGCCGACGGAGAAGATGGAGCGAATCATGCGAAACCCGGCCGCGTTGAGCGGGGCCGGAACCTAGCCGAGCCCCGCCTCTCCCGCCAGCCGGTCGGCCGCCCGAGGCGAGCGCGGCCGCGCCAGGCGGGGCTCCCCTTCAGCGCGGCGTCAGCTTCCCAGCGCCCGGCGCACCGCCGCGATGACGCGGTCCTGCGTCGCCTCGTCGAGATAGGCGTGCATCGGCAGGCTGATCACCTCGCCGGCGAGCTTCTCGCAGACCGGCAGGCCATTGCCCGCGGACGGATACTGCTCATAGGCGGGCTGCATGTGCATCGGCAGGCGATAATAGACCGCCGTCGGCACGCCCTCCTTCTGCAGCGCCGGGCCGAGCGCGTCGCGCCCGCCCTGCGGCAGCCGGATGGTGTACTGCGCCCAGACCGAGGTCGCGCGCGGGTCGACCGCCGGGACGATGCACACATCGGCGAGCGCGGCGTTGTAGCGCTCGGCGACCTTCTGCCGGGCCGCGACCTCGTCCTCGAAGATCGCCAGCTTTTCCAGG
Organism: Ancylobacter mangrovi; assembly: GCF_024752335.1. Taxonomy (NCBI): domain Bacteria; kingdom Pseudomonadati; phylum Pseudomonadota; class Alphaproteobacteria; order Hyphomicrobiales; family Xanthobacteraceae; genus Ancylobacter; species Ancylobacter mangrovi. The sequence continues at coordinate 22,801 of NZ_JANTHY010000007.1, forward strand.
AGGATAGCGGCCTGGATCGTGTCGAGCCGGCCGGTCATGCCGATGCGCACGTTCTGATACTTGTCGACGCCCTGCCCGTGCTCGCGCACGCTCTTGAGCACCGGAACCAGCTCGTCGTCATCGGTGAGCACCGCGCCGCCGTCGCCGAAGCAGCCGAGCGGCTTGGCCGGGAAGAAGCTGGTCGCGGTGGCGTCGCCGAACGAGCCGGTGCGCCTGCCGTTCCAGGTCGCGCCGAAGCCCTGCGCGGTGTCGCACAGCACCTTCAGCCCGTTCGCCTTGGCGATGGCCTCGATGGCGTCGAGGTCGGCCGGCTGGCCGAACAGGTCGACCGGAATGACCACCTTCGGCGTCAGCCCCTTGCGCTTCGCGACCTCGATGGCGGCCTCGAGGCTCGCCGGGTCCATGTTGAAGGTGTCCGCCAGCACGTCGACGAACACCGGCGTCGCCCCGACCCACGGCACCACCTCGGCGGTGGCGCAGAAGGTGAAGGAGGGGCAGAACACCGCGTCGCCCGGCTTCACGCCCCAGGCCATCAGGATCATGGCCAGCGCATCGGTGCCGCTGGAGCAGGCGATGGCGTGGCGGGCACCGGCGAAGGCCGCGAGCCGGCCCTCAAGCTCCGTCACTTCCGGCCCGTTCACGAACCGGCAGTGGTTCAGCACGCGGGTCACCGCATCGTCGATGCGCGTGCCCAGCCGGGCGCGCTGGGCGGCGACGTCGATGAAGGGGATCGGCGCCAGTTCGGTCTTCACATGGGTGTTCATCATCTTGTCCTGGCTCAGCCGGCGACCTTGAGGCGGCGCGGCGCCTCGGCCGGCGTGGGCTCCCCGAGGCAGCGGATGGCGGTGGCGATGGCCGCGACCCCGTCCTCGCCGGTCACCGCCGAATCCTTGTCGCCGCGCACCGCTTCGAGGAAGCGGTTCAACTCGACGCGCAGCGGCTCGGCATAGGCCACCGGCAGGTGGCGCATCGAGTAGCTGCCGTCCGGCTTGTAGTCGAAGCACTCGGTCACCTGCCGGGTCAGCAGGTCGCCGATGACGTATTTCTTGCGGGTCGCCACATGCACCGTGCGCGCCTTGAAGGGCGTCAGCCAGTTGGTGTTGATGTGGGCGAGCACGCCGTTGGCGGTGCGGAACTGCAGCAGCGCGATGTCCTCGCGGTCCGCCACCGCCGCCTTCACCTGCGGCTGGATCTCGGCGATCTGCGAGCCGGTGAAGTGGCAGATGAGGTCGATGTCGTGCACGGCGAGGTCGATCACCACGCCGACATTGGACATGCGCGGGGGGAACGGGCCGACGCGGGTGATGCCGATGGAGAGGATCTCCTCGCCGCGAATGGCGTTCTTGATCGCCTCGACCGCCGGGTTGAACCGCTCGACATGGCCGACCATCAGCGCCACGCCCTTGGCGCGGGCGGCGGCGACGATGGCCTCGGCCTCGGCCACCACGGGGGCGATCGGCTTTTCCACAAGAACGTGCTTGCCGGCCTCGATGGCGGTGAGCGCGATGTCGTGGTGAAGGTGCGTGGGCGCGGCCACCACCAGCGCGTCGACGCCGCGCTCGATCAGGTCGGCGATGCCCGGCACCGCCTCGCATCCGAGCAGGGCCGCAACCTTGCCGCGCTGGCCGTCATCGGGATCGGCGATGCCGACCAGCGTCGCGCCCGGCAGGTCCGACAGCACGCGGGCGTGGTTGTAGCCCATGACGCCGACGCCGACGACGCCGACGCGGATCGGATGGGGCGCCTCGGTCGGACTGTTCGGCATGATCGATTCCTAATGTCGGCTCGTGAAGATGCCCGGGGTCTAACACGCGCCTCGGGGCAAGACGAGGCGGAGCGGCGCGATTCGCCGCCCGCGCGGTTCAATCATTGATTCAGGATGTTACCGCGCCTGCACAGGCCGCCGGGCTCACTCGGCGGCAGCGTCGGCCTGCTGCTGCACGGACTGGGTGTTGAGGAAGCTCTTGTAGACGAAGCCACGCTTGCCGTCGGCGATGACCTCGCACCAGCCGTGGCAGGCCACGAGGTCGACCTTCTCGCCGCCCTGCAGGTTCGCCAGCGCCGAGGCGCCCTTGCGGGGGGCCGAACGCATGGTCACCGAGCTGCGCACGAGGACCGTGCCGACCGGATCGCCGCCACCGGCCGTCTCCGTATCGTCCGCGACCTCGTCCGTTGCCGGCTCGGCGGCGGCGGTATCGGCGGCCGGCGCGGCGCCGGTGTCGAGCGCCGCCTGCCGGACCGGCGGCAGCGGCGGCTGCTTGGGCAGCGTCACATGGGCGCTCGCCGCATCGGTCGCGGCGTCCGCCGGCACGGCGGTGTCGTCGAGACGCGGCGAGGCCGGCGGCTCGGGCGGCGCGAACGCCGTCACACCGGCCGGGGCCGCCGGCGGGGTGGGCGTGTCGAACACGGGCTCGGCGTCACGCAGATTGAGCTTGGGGATCTCGGCCACGACGTCGGCGACGCTGGCGGGCGCGGCCGGCGTGCTGGCCTCCAGCGTCGCCGGCGCGGCCACGGGCGGCGCCACGGCGACCGTGGTCGGCGCGGGCACGTCGTACGAGGTCGAGGGGGCGACGCTGGCGATCGCGGCATTGCCGATCTCGTCCGGCGCCACCACCGCCTCCTCGCGGCCGACGACGCGCTGGAGCGCGACCAGCCCGCCGCCGAACACGACGGCGCAGATGGCGAGAATGCCGAGCCTCTGCCAGGTGATGACGTCGCTCGAGGTGGATTTGCGCCGGCGCACCGGCGTCTCCGCCTCCCCGGCCCGGCCGGAGGCCCCGAAGGCCCGACGGCGCGGCCCGGGCGCCTCGGCGACGGCCGGCACGGCGGCGGCGCGCTTGCGCCCGATGGCATTGCGCGCCGGGGGAGCCGGCTGCGGAAGAGGCTGGCCCGCGGCCGGGCGCGCATCGGCGGCCTCGCCCGGCTGTTCGCCCTCGGCGGCGGGGCGGCCGGCGCGATGCGGGAACATGTCGCGCACGTCGCCCAGCGCGGAAATCCGGCTGCGCACTTCGGAAAGCGCCATCGGCTCGGGCCGCGCCGGCGTCTCGCCGCGGGGAACCCTCACCCGCTCGCGCACCATGGGGCCGGTCGGCTCGGACGGGCGCTCGTCCTCATTCTCGCCGTCCGACGCGGGCGCAACCGGCACGGCGTCGATCTTCGCCACCGCGAGTACCGAGCCGGAAACGGTCGAAGGGGCGTCGGTGCCGGTGTGCGATTCGCCCGCATCGTCGGCGGGGCGCCCGCCCTTTTCCTTTTCAAGCGCATTGAGAATGGCGCGGAAATCACTGACGAGCGACGTGGAGAGCCCGGTTCCGCGCGGCTCCTGGGAGGAAACGGTCATGACGCGGCTCACCCTACGAGAGCTTTGGGCGCCCACGGGGCGGCCGGAAAGCGGCGGAGGCGGTGGAGCGCGGAATTGTCGGCATCGGATCCGGCTGCGCCACAGGATCGGGTCTCACCTGCGGCCTCATGTTCGGTTGCACGGTGCTGACCACTTCGCATGCCTTACGTCCAGTTCGTTTGAGGGCGATGATCCGGGAATCACCGCGCCAGTTCCGCACCCCATCCTGCGTTCGGCGCCTAACTAACGGCATCGCAGGGTTTGATGCAAGAAAACCACAGCTTTTAAAATATCACCTTGATGACCGATTGCGGCAACTCTTGGTCGGGAATGGCCCCAAATCCCTTACCCTATTTTAATACCCCCCTGTGACAGCGCTATAATACCGCGTCACACGAGCACCTCGCGGGCGTGTTCCGGCCGGGCCTCGAACACCCGCCGGTAGCGCGCGACCTCCTCGGGCGGGCCCATCGCCTTGGTGGGATTGTCCGAGAGTTTCACCGTCGGCCGGCCATTGGCCGAGATGACCTTGCACACGATGGAAATCGGGTCGAGCGCCCCGTCCGGCGCGAATCCGCGGAAATCGTTGGTCAGCAGCGTGCCCCAGCCGAAGCCCATCCGCATCCGCCCGTCGAAATGGCGGTAGATGCGCTCGATGTCGTCGATGTCGAGGGCGTCGGAGAAGATCGCCAGCTTCTCGCGCGGGTCCTGCCCGCGCGACTGCCACCAGGCGATGGCCTCCTCCCCGCCTTCGATCGGGTCCTTGCTGTCGATGCGGATGCCGGTCCACTGCGCCACCCAGTCGGGGGCCTCGGCGAGGAAATGCGCTGTGCCGAAGGTGTCCGGCAGGATGACGCGCAGATTGCCCTCATAGTCCTTCTGCCAGTCGGCGAGCACCTTGTAGGGCGCCTCGGCCAGCGCCTCGTCGCTGTCGGCGAGCGCGGCATAGACCATGGGCAGCTCATGGGCGTTGGTGCCGGTCGCCTCGACCTCGCGGCGCAGCGCGATGAGGCAGTTCGAGGTGCCGAGGAAGCGCTCGCCCAGCCCCTCCATCATCGCCTGCACGCACCAGTCCTGCCACAGGAAGCCGTGGCGGCGGCGGGTGCCGAAATCGGCGACGTTGACGCCCCCCAGCTTCTTCAGCCGCTCCACCTTCTCCCACACCCGGGTCATGGCGCGCGCATAGAGCACCTGGAGCTCGAACCGCCCCATGGAGCGCAGCACCGCGCGCGAGCGCAGCTCGTTGATGATGGCGAGCGCCGGGATCTCCCACATGGTGGTCTCGATCCACGGCCCCTCGAAGGTCAGCTCGTACTGGCCGTCGCGCTTCTCGAGGTGGTAGGCGGGAAAGCGGAAGCTCTCGAACCAGGCCATGAAGTCGGGCGAGAACATCTGCCGGCGGCCATAGAAGGTGTTGCCGCGCAGCCAGGTCGATTCGCCGCGGGTGAGCGAGAGTGTGCGCACATGGTCGAGCTGCTCGCGCAGTTCGCCCTCGTCGACGAAATCGGCGATCCGCACCCGCGCGGTGCGGTTGATGATGCCGAAGGTGACGCGGGTGTGGAAATGGCGCCGGTAGATCGTCTGCGCCATGAGCAGCTTGTAGAAGTCGGTGTCGAGCACCGAACGCACGATCGGGTCGATCTTCCAGGTGTGGGCGTAGACGCGGGAAGCGATGTCGATCATGGCGGGGCCTGCCGATGCGGATTCCCCCTTCTACCCGACGCGGGCACCTCCTTCCTAGGGCGCAGCGTGCCGCTTCGTCACGGCGCCGCGCGGCCGGGCCCCGGGGCAGGCGGAGCCGCCCGGCGCCCGACCCGTCAGTCCAGGATCTCGGCGACCATGTCGTCGCCCTTCTTCTTCTCGGGCGCGCTCATCAGGAACAGCAGCAGCGCGGTCGGCAGCGTGACCAGCATCATGAACTTGAAGTCGTCCACATAGGCGATCGCGGTCGCCTGCCGGGTGATCTCGGCGTTGAGCGCGGCGAGCGTCGACGGGTTGGCGATGTTCCAGAACTCATAGGCGCCGCCCGACTGGATCATCCGGTTGAACGGGGTCACATGCGCGGCGAGCGAGGCGTGCATGATCTGGGTGTTCTGCGAGAGCAGGAACGAGGTCACCGAGATGCCGATCGCGCTGCCGACATTGCGCACCAGGCTGAACAGCGCGGTGCCGTCGGTGCGCAGTTCCGGCGCCAGCGTCGCAAAGGCGACGACGGTGAGCGGCGTGAACACGAAGCCGAGCCCCGCGCCTTGCAGCACGCTGTTGACGATCATCTCCTCGGTGCCGACGTTCGGGGTCCACCCCGTCATGTCCCACAGGCTCCAGGCGATCAGCCCGAGGCCGGCCACCATGGGCAGGCGCGGGTCGACCCTCGACACCAGCCGCCCCGCGACCATCATCGCCATCATGGTCCCGAAGCCGCGCGGCGCCATCAGCAGGCCCGCGGTCTGCACCGGGTAGCCGCTGAGCCGCTGGAGATAGGGCGCGAGCAGCGCCGAGGTCGACAGCAGCACCATGCCGATGGCGAACATGATGACGAGGCCGACCACGAAGTTGCGGTCCTTGAACAGGCGCGGGCTGATGAACGGCTTCTCGGCCGTGATCATGTGGACGGTGAAGAGATAGAGGCCGAGCCCGGCCAGCACCGTCTCGATCACGATCTCGGTCGAGCCGAACCAGTCCTTCTGCTCGCCGCGGTCGAGCATCATCTGCAGCGCGCCGATGCCGAGCGCGAGAACGGCGAAACCGATCCAGTCGAAGCGCAGCCCCTCGTCGCGCTTGCTGTCGTTGAGGAACAGCGCCAGCCCGGCGGTCGCCAGCACGCCGAAGGGCAGGTTCACGTAGAACACCCAGCGCCAGTCGTAGGCGTCGGTCAGCCAGCCGCCGAGCGTCGGCCCGAGGATGGGGCCGAGCATCACGCCCATGCCCCACACCGCCATCGCCTGGCCGCGCTGCTCGACCGGGTAGAGGTCGAGCATGGTCGCCTGCGACAGCGGCACCAGCGCCGCGCCGAACACGCCCTGGGCGAGGCGGAAGACGACGATCTCGGTCAGCGACTGGGCGACGCCGCACAGCATCGAGGCGAGCGTGAAGCCGACCAGGCTGATGATGAAGATCCTCTTGCGCCCGAAGCGGGCCGAGAGCCAGCCGACCGGCGCGGTCATGATCGCGGCGGCGACGATGTAGGAGGTCAGCACCCAGGTGATCTGGTCCGCCGTCGCCGAGAGCGAGCCCTGCATGTAGGGCAGCGCGACATTGGCGATGGTGGAATCCAGCGCCTGCATCAGCGTCGCCATCATGGCGCAGACGGTCACCAGGATGCGGGCCATCCCGACATGCTCCGAGGGAGCGTCCGTGTTCATCGTTGCTGTGCTGGACATCGCATCACCTCCGGGCGGGAGCACCCGCTTCCGGCGTTCGTCGCGTGGGTATCTGCGGGCAGGAACGGGGGCCTTTCGGTCCGTCCCTGCCCGCCCGCCCGGCCGCCAAGGGGGGCGTATTGGCGGCGGGCGATCCGGTTGTTCGGCGGGTCGGGTCGCGCGGGCGATCAGATCACGTCGGAGATCAGGCTTCCGATCGACCGCTTCTGGCCGGTGTCGATCGACACCACCGCGCTCATGCCGGCGCGCAGCGGGGGATCGTCCTTCGCGCTCTCGACCGTGACGCGCACGGGCACGCGCTGGACCACCTTGACCCAGTTGCCGCTCGCATTCTCGGCGGGGAGGACGGAGAATTCCGAACCGCTCGCCGGCGCGATGCTTTGCACCGTGCCCTGCCAGGTGCGGTCGGGATAGGCGTCGATCGTCACATCGACCTTGTCGCCGGCCTTCACATGGGTGAGGTCGGTCTCCTTGATGTTGGCATCGATCCACACCTTGTCGGCGGAGACGAGGCCCACCGCGCCCTGGTTGGTCAGCGCCGCGGTGGCGGCGACGAGGTAGAGGCCGGGCTGCAGCGAATCCACCCCGGTCACCGTGCCGGCGAAGGGCGCGCGCACCGTGGCGTGGTCGTACTGGCGCTGGGCCTCGTCGACCGCCGCCTTGGCCTGCAGATATTGCGGGTGCTGCTCGACGTCGAAATCGGGGTTGCCGCCGAGCTTGGCCAGCGCGACCTCGGCCTGCTTGCGCAGCGAGTCGAGCTTGCGCTGCTCGCCGTCGAGCGCGAAGCGCGCGTCGTCATACTGCGCCTTCGACAGGGCGGCGGAATCCTTCACCAGCTTGGCGTAGCGGTCGAAGGTCGCCTGGTCGTTCTCGACCACGGCCTGCTGCGCGGCGATGTCGCTGAGCATGCGCTGGTAGTCGACCTTCTGCGCCTTGAGATCCAGCGCGGTCTCGGAGAGGTTCGCCTTGGCGTTGGCGAGCGCGATCTCGTACTGGCACGGATCGATGCGGAACAGCACGTCGCCCGCCTTGACCTTCTGGCCTTCCTTCACGTCGACATCGGACACGATGCCGGAGACGTCGGTCGAGACCATGAGCTTGGCGGCACGCACATAGGCGTCGTCGGTCGAGACGTAGCGCCCGCCGGTGAGCCAGAAATAGCCGGCGCCGATCGCGACCACGGCGATGCCGCCGAGCATCAGCACCGAACGCAGCCGCCGCTTGCGCCTGGGGGCGGGAGCGGCAGCAGGGGCAGGCGCCGGAGAAGGCGCGAGCGCGGGCGCCGCTGCCGGGAGGGGCCGCGGGGTTTCGATGGGGGTCGCGGGACGTTCGCTGGTCACCTCGGCCGGATCGGTGTCGCCGGGGGCGCGGGTACGATCGAGCATGGCGGTTCTCTTTACGAAGCAGAGGCGCTGGTGCGCCCGTCTGCCGATTGCAGGTTCGATTTCATCTTGCGCAGCGTCGCATCGACGGCCGCGACTTCCTTCTCGTCCACGGTGTCGCCGAGGAGCTGGGCCAGTACTTCGGCCCGCACGACGGCGATGTCGTCGATGATCGGCCCGGCCGCCGGCAGCAGATGCAGGCGCCAGGCGCGCCGGTCGTTCGGGTCGTGCCGGCGTTCGACGAAGCCCCTTGCCTCCAGCCTGTCGACAAGACGCGCCACCGTTATCGGTTCCACCTCGATCATCGAGGCCAGCTCGTTCTGTGTCGGCGCGGGCCCGCGGCGCAGCTTGAGCAGGATGACCCACTGCGCCCGGGTCATGCCGTAGGCGCGCGCACGCTGGTCGAAGCGGATGCGCATGAGATGCGCGACCTCGTGGATCACCGTGAGCACGTCGTCCTGGGGCATTGTGGGCATGGCAAGCTCCTTACGGGAGATAATATAAGCTACGTTATTATATCGCGCCATACCACACGTCATGCAGTATCTGCATGCCAGCTCCTCACCCGCCGGGGCTCTGGCATGCTGCACCGCAATGCTTATGTCCGACCTGATAGACTCCTCACTGAGATCGAAGGACGTGAGCATGACCTCCACGCCGTCCCTGTTCGACAGCTATCGCCTCGGCGACATCACGCTGTCGAACCGCATCGTCATGGCCCCGCTGACGCGCAACCGCGCCGCCGCCGGGCTGGTCCCCTCTCCGCTCGCCGTCGAATATTACGGCCAGCGCGCCACTGCCGGCCTCATCGTCACCGAGGCGACGCAGGTCTCCGCCACCGCCCAGGGCTACCAGGACACGCCCGGCATCTTCACCGACGCCCAGGTCGAGGGCTGGAAGGCCGTCACCGACGCGGTCCGCGCCAAGGGCGGGCGCATGTTCGTGCAGCTCTGGCATGTGGGCCGGGTCTCGCACCGCTCGCTCCAGCCCGGCGGCGCCGCGCCGCTGGCGCCCTCGGCCGTGCGTGCCGACACCAAGACCTATGTGAACAACAGCTTCCAGCCGACCGACGAGCCGCGCGCGCTCACGCTGGAGGAGATCCCCGGCATCGTCGACGACTTCCGCAAGGCGGCGGCGAACGCCATCCGCGCCGGCTTCGACGGGGTCGAGATCCACGGCGCCAACGGCTACCTCATCGACCAGTTCCTGCGCGACGGCGCCAACAAGCGCACGGATGCCTATGGCGGCTCGATCGAGAACCGCGTGCGCTTCATGAAGGAGGTGGTCGAGGCTGTGATCGCCGAGATCGGCGCCAAGCGTACCGGCATCCGCATCTCGCCCGTCACGCCCGCCAATGGGATTTCCGACAGCGACCCGGCCGCCCTGTTCGCCCATGTGGTGGACGTGCTGGAGAAGCTTGGCCCGGTCTATGTCCACATGATCGAGGGCGCCACCGGCGGGCCGCGCGACATCGTGCCTGGCTTCGACTTCGAGGCCCTGCACAAGCGCTACAGCGGGACGTGGATGGTCAACAACGGCTACGACAAGACGATGGCGGAAGAGGCGGTCGCCTCCGGCCGGGCCGATCTCGTCGCCTTCGGCAAGGCGTTCATCTCCAGCCCCGACGCGGTCGAGCGGCTGCGGCGGGGCGTCGCCTTCAACGAGGTCGACAAGGACCACCTCTATGGCGGTGGCGCCACCGGCTACACCGACTACCCGACGCTGGAGGACGTGGACGCCTGATCCACGCCGACGCTCCCCTCGGGGGTCTGCCTGAAATAGGGCAGGCCCCTGAGCCGCATCATCGCCACCGGATAGGCCATCAGCAGCGCCCCGCCGACCACGGAGCCGATCACCGTCACGGTCGAGACCTGCCCTTCCGCCGCCGCGCTGCGGTAGATGCCGAGCGCCACCGGATAGAACAGCAGCACCGCGGTGAAGGTGCCCGGCGAGAAGCGCCCGCGCGTCGCCATCATCGGCACCACGTGGAAGAAGGTCGCGTTGATCAGCATCAGCGCCGCGAAGGTCAGCGCCGCCACCGGCAGCGCATAGGAGATCTGGGCCTGCGCGAAGCCGAGGATCACCACCGCCGCGTTGGTGACGTAGAAATCGCTCCATTCGACCGGCAGCCTGATGACGTCGCGCGCCCAGTTCCGCCAGTCGAAGGCGAACTCCTCCATGATGTGCAACGTGTAGGCCAGCAGTCCCAGCCAGGCCCAGACCTGAAAGCTCATTGCCCTCTCCCGCCATGAAATGCCCGGCGGGGAAATGTTACCGGCTAGCGCCTCAGGCCGCCAGCGGCTCCGCATGGGAGCGCACCGAGACGTCCACCGTCATGCCGAGATAGTCGCCCAGCAGGCCGGTGAAGCCGCCTGCCACCGGCACCGCCTGGCTCGGGTCGCGCGTGACGGCGACACGGATCAGGTTGTCGGCGGCGATGCTGCCATTGGTCGGGTCGAACTCGACCCAGCCCGCGCCCGGCAGGTAGATGTCCGCCCAGGCATGGGTCGCCCCGGCGCCGACCACCGCCGAATCGTCGCCATCCAGCGCCGGATCGTAGAGATAGCCGGTGACGAAGCGGGCGCCGAAGCCGAGCGCGCGCACCGCCTCGATCAGCAGCAGCGCGAAGTCCCGGCAGGAGCCGGTGCCGAGCCGCAGCGTCTCGAGCGGGGCCTGCGTGCCCTCCTCGTGCCTCATCTGGTAGGTGAAGCCCTGATGGATGCCGTTGTTGATGTCGGTCAGCAGCGCCATCGTGTCGGTCGGCCGCGCGGCGACGAAGCCCTTGGCCCATGCCTCGAGCTCGCCGGTGGGGTCGGGATAGTGGCAGTCGAGCATGCGGCCGAGGTCGGTCCGGTCGTCAGAGGAATAGACGAAGGGATAGTCCCTCGCGCTCTCCTCCAGCTCGAACGGCAGGCCGCCGGCCCCATAGCGCTCCAGCGTCAGCACGCTCTCGATCTTCAATTCGTTCGACGGCTCGATGAAGTCGACCACCGCGACCGAATTGCCAAACACGTCGTGCAGCCAGCGCACATTGCCGTGCGGCCAGATCGACAGCTCGGCGTTGACGAGGCGCAAATCGTGGCTGTCGCGCGGGCGCAGCATCAGCCGGTGGGGCTGGAAATCCACCGGATTGGCATAGCTGTAATGGGTCACGTGGCGGACGGTTAGGGTCTGCATCTATGTCTTTCCATCTGGGGCGGGACCATCGGCCGCCCCGGCCCCGGTTCTCTCGCGGTCAGCGCGCGCAGATGCGCCCGATGACGAAGCCCAGCACGCCGGCCGCGACGAGGGCGTTGAACGAATAATGGCGGGCCGGGAGCCCGGGCAGGTGCGCCACCGCTTCGCGGGTCGCACGGGCGCTCTCGCGGGCCCCGCGTGCGGCGGACGCGTCGTCCGCCTCTGCGCGCGAGCCGGATTCGGAAGACGAGCGCGTCGAACGGGTTCCGGCCGCTGCCTTGGCCCGCGCGGCGCTTGCGCGCCCGGCGCCGGCCGCCGCCTCCTGGTCCACCGCTTCCCGTGCAACGCCATTCGGCACTTTGTCACCCTCGGCCATGATGCACCCTCCTTGTCGCTTCCTCGGTCACTGAACTCGCGCGGATCAACGTTCCAGCGCGCGATTGGTTCAGGGCTACCCGTCAGATGCGCCCGGTCAGGAAAGCCAGCATCTCGGCCGGCCCGCGCGCCCGGAACAGCCGGACCCGCCGGCAGCCGCACATGTCGCAGCGCAGCCGCGGCGCGTCCTCCTCGAGCACGGTGAGGAGCGTCGAATCCCCCCTCCCCAGCGCCGAACGCCGGCCGCAGCGCTGGCAATGCGCACAGATCATGGATGTCGCGTCGATGGTGGTGGCTCCTTCCGCGCAGGGCCCGACAGATGGGTATCCCACCGCCCGCCCGCAACATCCCGCCGTGCGGGCCGAGGCGCCGGATGCGGGCATCGGCGCAGGCTCAGCCGAGCCGCGAGCGCCGCTTCAGCAGCTCGACGAGCTGGCGCAGGCCCGGCGGCGGCTGCCGGCGGCTCGGATAATAGACCGCGAACGGCGCGCCGGGCGAGGCCCAGTCCGGCAGCACGACCTCCAGCGTCCCCTCCGCCAGCTCGGCCGCCACCCGCCAGGCGAGGCAATAGGCGAGCCCGGCCCCCTCGATCGCGGCAGCGATGGAATAGTCCGTGTCGTTGGAGCTGAGCGGGCCGGAGACGTCCAGCCGGCGCAGGCGCTCGCCTTCCCCCAGCTCCCACGGGAAGGAGGTGCTGTCGCCAATCCGCATCTGGATGCAGGGATAGTCGGCGAGGTCGTCGGGCGTGCGCGGCCGGCCGAGCCGGTCGAGCAGCGCCGGCGCGCCGACCACCACCCAATCCAGCGGCGGCGTCACCTGCATCGCGATCATGTCGCCGGGCACGTGGTCGGCATAGCGTATGCCGGCGTCGAAGCCGGCGGCGACGATGTCGACCGGGCGGTCGTCGGCGATCACGTCGAGATGGATCTGCGGGTAGCGCTCGACGAACTCGCCGATCACCGGCGCCAGCAGCAGCCGCGCCGCGTCGTGCGGCACGTTGAGCCGCAGGCGGCCGACCGGGTAACGGCGGTGGAGGTCGAGCGCGCCGAGCGCATCGCCGATCGCCTCGAAGCCGCGCGCCAGCCGCTCCGCCAGCGCCGCCCCGGCCTGGGTCGGCACGACCGAGCGGCTGGTGCGGTTGAGCAGGCGCACCTCCAGCCCCGCCTCCAGCCGGCGAATGCGATGGCTGAGGGCGGAGGTCGACACGCCGAGCTCGATCGCCGCGCGAGTGAAGCTGAGATGGCGCACGATCGCCGCGAAGGCTTGCAGATCGCTCAGATCGGGGCCGCCACGATAGGCCATCCTTGCCGTCTCCTCACCGCATCATTGAGCCTGGCTAAACAATTAAGCCGTTCTCCGCCAGCTCAAACCGATTACTCTCAAGGCCGAACAGATCGAGGCGCGGGTTCGGCCAAGGGCGGGCCCGCGGGCATCGCCGTTGCCGCCCCGCCGGCATTCGCCCTGATGACCGGCCCCAGGCTAGGCCGCCCGAAGCAGGAGACAAACGCATGACCTTCCATCCGGCTATCCGACCCGGCCATGTCGCCGTCATCACCGGCGGCGCCAGCGGCATCGGCCTGGCGGCGGCGCAGCGGCTCGGCGCGGCCGGCATGAAAGTGCTGCTCGCCGACCTGCCGGGCGAGGCGCTCGACGATGCCCGCTCGTCGCTCGCGGCCGAGGGCATCGCCGCCGTGGCCCAGCCGACCGACGTGCGCGTCCGCGACGAGATGGCGGCGCTGAAGGCGCGGGCCGACGCGCTGGGCCCTGTCGGCGTGCTGCTCAGCAATGCCGGGCGCGAGGGCGGCGGCGGGCTGTTCGCCGGCGAGGAGATCTGGCGGCGCACGCTCGACACCAATCTGTGGGGCGCGATCCACTGCCTCCAGCTCTTCGTGCCGGACATGATCTCCGCCGACCTCCCCGGCGCCGTGATCTGCACCGGCTCCAAGCAGGGCATCACCCTTCCGCCGGGCGACACCGCCTACAATGTCAGCAAGGCGGCGCTGAAGGCGCTGACGGAATCGCTCTCGCACGAGCTGGTCGGGGCGACCTCCGGGCGCGTCTCCGCGCATCTGCTCATTCCCGGCTTCACCTATACCGGCTTCACCCGCCGGCGCGGCGTCGAGCAGAAGCCGCCTGGCGCCTGGACGCCGGAACAGGTGGCGGACTTCATGCTCGCGGGCATGGCGGCGGGCGATTTCTACATCCTGTGCCCCGACAACGAGGTCGACCGCGCCACCGACATCCGGCGCATGGGCTGGAGCTTCGGCGACATTCTGGAGAACCGCCCCGCCCTGTCGCGCTGGCATCCCGACCATGCCGACGCCTTCCGGCGCTGGATGGAGGGCGACGGCTGACCGCGCCGCGCACCCCCTGCCCGCCGCCGCAAGGCGGCACGCCGCCCTTTCATTGCCTCTGGAGACCCTTCCCCATGCCCTACGTCCCCGCCGAGAACCGCTACGAGACCATGGTCTATCGCCGCTGCGGCCGCTCGGGGCTGAAGCTGCCGGCGATCTCGCTCGGCCTGTGGCACAATTTCGGCCATGACCGGCCGCATGCGCTGAAGAGCGAGCTCTGCCGCACCGCCTTCGACCACGGCATCACCCATTTCGACCTCGCCAACAATTACGGCCCGCCCTCCGGCTCGGCTGAGGAGGCGTTCGGCGAGATCCTGCGCACCGACTTCGCCGGCTATCGCGACGAGCTCATCGTCTCCACCAAGGCCGGCTACGACATGTGGCCCGGCCCCTACGGAAGCTGGGGCAGCCGCAAATACCTGTTCGCCTCCTGCGAGCAGTCGCTGAAGCGCCTGGGGCTCGACTATGTCGACATCTTCTATTCGCACCGGGCCGATCCCGACACGCCGCTGGAAGAGACCATGGGCGCGCTCGACACGCTGGTGCGCCAGGGCAAGGCGCTCTATGTCGGCATCTCCTCCTACAGTGCCCAGCGCACCCGCGAGGCGGCGGCGATCCTGAAGGAGCTCGGCACGCCCTGCCTGATCCACCAGCCCAGCTACAACATGCTCAACCGCTGGGTCGAGCGCGACGGGCTGAAGGAGACGCTCGCCGAGCTCGGCATCGGCTCCATCGCCTTCACCCCGCTGGCGCAGGGCATGCTCACCGACAAGTATCTCGGCGGCATTCCCGAAGGCTCGCGCGCCACACAGGGCAAGACGCTGAAGCCCGAGGCGCTGTCGGCGCGCGCGCTCGAGCACCTCACTAAGCTGAACGCGATCGCCGCCCGCCGCGACCAGACGCTGGCGCAGATGGCCCTCGCCTGGGTGCTGCGCGAAGGCGGCATCACCTCGGCGCTGATCGGCGCCTCGCGTCCGCAGCAGGTGGTCGACTGCGTCGGCGCAATCCGTAATCTCGACTTCACCCCCGAGGAGCTCGGCGAGATCGACCGCTGGGCGACCGAGGAGGACATCAATCTGTGGGCCCGCTCCTCGGCGGTGTGAACCGCGAGCCGGCCCGAGTGGGAGGAAAACGTCATGAAGGTCGGCTTCGTCGGGCTGGGACTGATGGGATCGGGAATGGCCGGCGCGCTGCTGCGGGCCGGGCACGAGGTGACGGTGTGGAACCGCAGCCCCGCGAGGGCGGAGCCGCTGGCCGCGCAGGGCGCCGCCGTCGCCCCCGACCTCGCCGCCCTCGCGGCGGGCGAGGAGATCGTCTTCACCAGCCTGCCGGACGACGCGGCGCTGGAGGAGGTGGTGCTCGGCCCGCACGGGCTGGTGGCGAACCTCACCCGCGGCGCCATCCATGTCGGCACCAGCACCATCGGCACCGCGATGGCCCGGCGCCTCGAAAAGGCGCATGCGCAGGCGGGGCAGGTCTACGTCTCCGCCCCCGTGTTCGGCCGGCCGGACGTCGCGGCCAAGGGCGAGCTGGCGGTGGTCGCCGCCGGCCCGGGCGCGGCGCTGGAGCGGCTCGCGCCCGCCTTCACCGCCATCGGCCGCATGACGCAGGTGATGGGCGAAGACCCGCAGCAGGCCAACCTCGCCAAGCTCGCCGGCAATTTCCTCATCGCCTCGGTGATCGAGAGCCTCGGCGAGGCGCTGGCGCTGGTCGCCAAGGGCGGGGTGGACCAGCAGGCCTATCTCGACCTGCTCACCTCGACGCTGTTCTCCGCCCCGGTCTACCGGACCTACGGCCAGCTCATCGTCGACCGCGCCTATGAGCCGGCGGGCTTCGCACTGCCTCTGGGAGCCAAGGACGTGCGCCTCGCCCTCGCCGCCGGGGAGGAGCTGAAGGTGCCCCTGCCCATCGGCAGCCTGCTGCGCGACCGGCTGATGACGATGATCGCCACCGAGGGCGAAGCGAAGGACTGGTCCTCGCTCGGCGAACTCGCCAAGATCCAGTCCGGCCAGTAGGGAGCCGCCGCCGGCCTGCACGTCCGTCTTCGCGCCGGCCCGGCCGCCGGCCCGTGCGGAGGCGGGCGGGCTTGCGGCCGGCATCGCTCATTGACCGCCCGGGGTGCGCACGCCGATCCAGGCATCGCGAACCTGGTCGTAATGGACCTTCGGGTTGTAGGCCCGTACCTTCAGCTTGAGCGTGCCCGCGCTGAGCTCGCCCACGGACGAGAGCAGCGAGAACGAGGCCACGACCCGGTCGCGCTGGGCCGTGACGAGGCTCGCCCGCGCCTCGAACAGCGAGGTCTGGGCGTTCAGCACGTCGAGCGTGGTGCGCTGGCCGACCCGCCACTCCTCCCGCACGCCCTTGAGCGCGATCTCGTTGGCAGCGACCGAGGCCTGCGCCGATTCGATCGCGGCCTTGGCCGCCTGCAGGCCGCTCCAGTACTGCTGGACGCTCGCCCGCACCTGGTCGCGCTCGGTATCGATGTCGATGCGGGCCTGCGTCAGCTTCTCCTTGCTCTGGCGGATCGAGGAATACTCGGCGCCGCCCTGATAGATCGGCACGGACAGGTTGAGCGTGGCCGCGACGTCGGTCCCGCGCTCGATGCGGTCGCCGTCGGAATAGTAGTTGTACTGGTTGGTGGCCGAGCCGTTGAGCGACAGCGTCGGCGAGAGCGCCGCCTCCGCCACCTTCACCTCGGTCGCGCTCTGGTCCATCGCGTATTGCGCGGCGCGTATGGCCGGATGCCGGGTGAGGCCCGAGGCCAGGGCGGCGTCGAGCGAGGCGGGCAGCAGGCCGTCGACCGGCCGCGCGGGCGAGAGCTTCTGCGGTTGCAACTGCGTCACCCGGACGAACACCGCATTGGCTGTCTTGAGGTTGGCGGTCGCCTCGGCCAGCGTGCTCTTGGCGTCGGCGACGCTTGCCTCCGCCTGGGCGACATCGGTGCGGGTGATCTCGCCGACGGCGAAGCGCTGGCGGGCCGACTTCAGCTCCTCCTCGAACGCGGTGAGGTTCTGCCGGCGCAATTCCAGCAGCGCGCCGTCCTCCAGCACGTTCATGTAGGCGGTGGCGGCGTCGAGCAGGACGGTCTGCTCGGTGTTGCGCAGCAATTCGCGCTGGCCCTTCACCTGCGCCTCGGCGCCGCGGACCGAATTGGCGGTCTTCAGTCCGTCATAGATGGTCTGGCTGATGGTGATGCCGAAGCTCGACGGGTCGGTCTTGTAATGGCTGGTCACGGAGCCGACACCGGCATCGTAGCGCCCTTCAACCCATTGCGAGCCGATCGAGGCGCTGCCGAAGATCTGCGGGCGGTAGCCCGACAGCGCGATCGGCACGTATTCGTCCACCGCCCGGGTCGCCGCGCGCTGCGAATTGAGGCTGGGATTGGCGTCATAGGCGGAGGCGAGCGCCTGATCGAGGGTCTGCGCCCAAGCACCCGAGGCTGAGCCGCTGGCGAGGCCGCCGATGAGGAGGGCAAGTCGAAAAGTCCGCAAGAAGGCAGTCGAACCGTACACAGCCGTCGCCGATCCATGAAGAAATGAGGAGCCAAACGCATCGCCTGACAGGGGGCAGGCAACGCGTCTGGCTCCAGGCAGAGACGGAGCGTCAATCCCGCCCCGCTTACTTACGGGGCGGACTGCGCCAACGGCGAACGGGCCACCTCGTTGCTGTACCGGCACGCCGAGACGGCATGACGTCTGGGAAGCGCGACCGGACGAGGCGAACTATCCCAAGGATCGATTTCCCGGGTATGTCCGCGGTGTTTCCGAAGATGTAAAAGGAGGCCGATGCCACCGCCCGGATGTCGACCGGCGGGGTGCCGATACGTTACCGGAGGGGGCTGGCGCAGACGGGCCTGCGAGGGGGCGCGGAGTTGAGGGCACCCGCGCGGCCGCGGGATCACCCGCCATGGTGAAGGCGGTGCCCGCTCTCGGATTCATCGATCTCGGAGAGTTCCGGTGGTGGGCGCACTAGGGCTCGAACCTAGGACCCGCTGATTAAGAGTCAGCTGCTCTACCAACTGAGCTATGCGCCCGGAACCGAATGTCGCGGGGTTGAGCCCCGCGAGCCGCGGTCGTTTAGCAAAGCTGCCGGGGCGTGTCCATACCCCCTAGCCCGCCTAATTCACCCTGTGGATGACGCGAGCCGCCCGCGCGGCGGCGTCTGCCGCTGCGGAAAACACGCCCGCGCGGCGGCGCGGCGCGGCCGCCTCCATGTCGTTTGCCCTGCCCGCGCCGCCGCGCCCCAGCGTTGCGGCGCCGCTCCGAGGTAGATGCGACGGCTTTGCGCTTGGGTACTGCCGGTTTGACTGTCGGGCGATCTAGGAAGATGCCGCCGGACACTCCATATTCCGGCGATGATTCACGAGCCGCCGCCTCTCGTCGTCGAGATCGCCTTCCAGGACCCCTGGCAGGCCGCGCGGCGCTTGGCGGGCGGCGATCCGGAAGGGCTGACCTTCCTCGATAGCGCCATGACCCACCCCGTGCTGGGGCGCTGGTCCTATGTGATGGCGCAGCCATTCGGCCGCTTCCGCGTCGAGGACGGGAAGGCGCGCTGGAACGGCGAGCGCGAGGCCTCCGCCCCGCTCGAGGCGCTGCGCGCGCGGCTCCACGCCTTCGCCCAGCCCCGCCTGCCGGGCGAGATGACTTTCCAGGCCGGCGCGGCGGGCTACATCGCCTATGAGGCCGGCCGGCTGTTCGACCGTTTCCCGACCTCCGCGCCAGAGTCGGGCGAAGGCGCGCAGATCGACCTCGGCTTCTACGACCTCGTCGTCGCCTTCGACACGATGGGCAAGCGCGCCTTCATCGTCTCGACCGGCTGGCCGGAGGAGGACGCCGGCCGCCGCGCCCGACGCGCCCGCGAACGCCTCGAGGAAGCCTCCGCGCGTCTCGCCGGCCCGCTGCCCGCGCTCGGCCCGGCGGTGGTCGCCGGGAAGTGGCGCTCGAATTTCGACGCCGCCGGCTACCGCGCCGCGGTCGCGCGGGTGATCGACTACATCCGCGCCGGCGACATCTTCCAGGCCAACTTCACTCAGCGCTTCGCCGCCGCGATCGGCGAGGCCGATCCGCTCGCGCTCTACGACCAGCTCCGCCGCGCCAACCCGGCGACCTTCGCAGCGCTGATCGTCAATGACGAGCGCACCATCGCCTCCTCCTCGCCCGAGCGCTTCGTGCGCCTCGTCGGCGAACAGGTGGAGACGCGCCCGATCAAGGGCACGGTGCCGCGCTCGGTCGAGCCGACGCTCGACGCCCATCGCGGGCGCGAGCTCACCGCCAGCGAGAAGGATCGGGCCGAGAACGTGATGATCGTCGACCTGCTGCGCAACGATCTCTCGCGCGTGTGCCGGCCCGGCACGGTGAAGGTGCCGCGCCTGTGCGGGCTCGAGACCTATGCCAACGTCCACCACCTCGTCTCCGTGGTCACCGGCGAGCTGGCGGACAAGCATGACGGGCTCGACCTGCTGAAGGCTTCGTTCCCCGGCGGCTCGATCACCGGCGCGCCGAAGATCCACGCCATGGAGATCATCCACGAGCTGGAGGGCCGGCCGCGCGGGGTCTATTGCGGCTCCATCGGCTATGTCGGCTTCGACGGCGCGATGGATTTCAACATCGCCATCCGCACCGTAACGGTCGAGAAGGGCGAGGCGAGCTTCGGCGTGGGCGGGGGCATCACCACGCTCTCCGACCCGGGCGCGGAGCACGAGGAAAGCCTGACCAAGGCCGAGCGCCTGTTCCGCGCCTTCCGGCCTGTACGGTGAGGGAGGCGGCGCCGTGATCCTGCTGATCGACAATTACGACAGCTTCGTCTTCAACGTCGCACGCTACCTCGTCGAGCTCGGCGCCGAGGTCGAGGTGGCGCGCAACGACGCGCTCGACCTCGCGGCCATCGAGGCGCGGCGGCCGGACGCGCTGGTCGTCTCGCCGGGCCCCTGCTCGCCCAACGAAGCGGGCATCTCGCTGGAGGCGGTGCGCACCCTTTCCGGGCGCCTGCCGATCCTCGGCATCTGCCTCGGGCACCAGTGCATCGGACAGGCCTTCGGCGGGCGCGTGGTGCGCGCGAAGGAGCCGATGCACGGGCGCGCCTCGCAGATCCGCCATCGGGGCAGCGACGTGTTCGCCGGCCTGCCCTCCCCGTTCCCGGCCGCGCGCTATCATTCGCTGGCCGTGGAGCTGGACGAGGGGTCCGCGCTGATGCCCACCGCCTGGAGCGAGGACGGGGAGATCATGGGCCTCGCCCATCGCGAGCACCCGACCTACGGCGTGCAGTTTCACCCCGAATCAGTCCTCACGGGACCCGGCTACGAATTGCTCGCGAACTTCCTGAAGCTGGCACGGACCAGGGAAACCGCCGCGTGAGCACGACCATCGACGTCGAGGATCGCGGCTTCACGCTGGGCGACGGCGTGTTCGACACCGCGCTTGCTCTCGGCGGGCGCGTCTTCGCCCGCGAGCGCCATGTGGCGCGCCTTCTCGAGGCCGCGCGCCTGCTCGGCATCGGCGTCGAGCGCGCGCGGATCGAGGCCACCCTTGATGCGGCGATCGAGGCCGCTCCCGGCGCAGAGCCCGCCATCCTGCGCACCACGCTGACGCGGGGCACCGCCGCGCGCGGCCTGTGGCCGGCGAGCACGGGCGAGCCGACACTGGTGACGACGCGCGCGGCGTGGAGCGCGGCGCTGCTCGGCAAGCCCGCCCGGCTCGTCACCGCGACCGGCCGGCGCAACGAGTTCTCCCCGACCGCGAACCTGAAAACCCTCGGCTATCTCGACCACATCCTCGCCGCGCGCGAGGCGGCGGCGGCCGGGGTGGACGACGCGCTGATCCTCAACACGCGCGGGCGCGTGTGCTGCTCGACCATCGCCAACGTCTTCGTGCTGATCGCCGGGCGGCTCATCACCCCCTCGCTCGGCGAGGGCTGCCTGCCAGGGATCCTGCGCGCGCTAGTGATCGAGGCCGCGCCGAAGCTCGGCCTCGCCGTCGAGGAACGCCCGCTGGCGCCGGAGGCGCTGCATGGCGCCGACGCGGTGTTCCTGACCAACAGCGTGCGCTTCATCCGGCCGGTGACGGCACTGGACGGGGAGATGCTGGCCTGGGAGCCCGAGGTGACCGACGCGCTCGTTGCCGCCCTCGGCGCCCATGTGCTCGCCGAATGCGGCGTGGTGCTGCCCGCGCCCTGAGCTCAG
Source organism: Ancylobacter mangrovi (assembly GCF_024752335.1). NCBI lineage: Bacteria > Pseudomonadati > Pseudomonadota > Alphaproteobacteria > Hyphomicrobiales > Xanthobacteraceae > Ancylobacter > Ancylobacter mangrovi. The sequence goes on from NZ_JANTHY010000007.1 coordinate 43,986, forward strand.
TGCACGGCGGCGAGATTGTCCGCCGCCCATTCCTCGCGCGGGATCGGCTCGCCGACATGGAAGGCGAAGCCGGCGACCTTGCGCCAGCCGGCGTCGAGCTCGCACTGGAACGACACCTCGTACCACTGATGCCGGCTGCGGAAGGCGCCGCGCGGGGCGACCAGCGTCTGCCCTTCCATGCGCGTGTCGGACAGCGCGTAGTCGACCAGCCGGTCGGGCTGGAACTCGTCGCGCCAGGCATGGATCTGTTCCATCGCCTCGAGGTCGCAGAGCTGGGCGATGCGCTCCTCCTCGGCGAGGCCGGCAAGGGCACGGCGCAGGCCACGGCTGCGCGGATTGGCCAGCGCCTGCTCGGACAGCATGCGCGAGGGGCGCACCATGTCGGGCTGCGCCCTTGCCCCGCCCGATCGCGGAAGCGGAGCGGAGGGCGCCGCCGGCGGCGGCAGTTCGGGCTCAGCCGCAGGAGCCGGCGCGGGCGCCGCCGTGACGCCGCGCAGGAGATCGAAATCGCGCTGGCTGATGACCTCGGTCTGGATCGCCGGCGGCTCGGGCACCGGCAGCGGTGGCGCGATCGCTACCAGCAGCATCAGCGCGAGCAGCCCGCCATGGAGGGCGAGCGAGGCGAGCAGGTCCGCGCCGCCGCTGCTTGGGCGCGGCGGGGCGGCCACCCGACCCGAGAGGTCCTCGCCGGTGAGGCCCGGGAATGGCACGCTCGCGACGTTCATCGTGCGAAACGGGATGTCATAGGGCGCAACGGCCTGAAACGCGGGCTGCGGGAGTCTCGGGCGGATGTATGGGTGCGGACATCACCCATCGTTCCGGCATCAATATGGCACGGCGCGCCCCTTGCGAAAGCGCCGCCCCGCGCAAACGCGGGACGGCGCCACTTCGACGATGGTTCGGCCGGAGGCGCGGCTCAGCCGGCGGCGGACTGCGCCTGGGCGTTGAGGCTGTTGCGCTTCGCCTGCAGCTTGTTCAGCGCGATGATGTAGGCCTGCGCCGAGGCGACCAGCGTGTCCGGATCGGAGCCGCGCCCCGTCACCGCCTTGTCGCCGTCCTCGAGCCGTACCGACACCTCGGCCTGCGCGTCCGTGCCCTCGGTCACGGCATGGACCTGATAGAGCGCGAGCTTGGCGCTGTGCGGCACGATCGCCTGAATGCAGTTGAAGGTGGCGTCCACCGGCCCGTTGCCCGCCGATTCCTCGGTGATGACGTGGCCGTCGACCTCCATCTTCATGGTGGCGCGCTGCGGGCCGTGGCTGCCAGCGATGACCGAGAGCGAGACCAGCTTCATGCGGTCATGGGCGACGGCGATCTCGTGATCGACCAGCGCCTCGATGTCCTCGTCGTAGACGACCTTCTTGCGGTCGGCGAGGTCCTTGAAGCGGGTGAAGGCGTCGTTCAGCGCGTTCTCGCCCAGCGAGTAGCCGAGCGCCTTGAGCTTGTCGCGGAAGGCGGCGCGGCCGGAATGCTTGCCCATCACCAGCGAGGTCTTGGTCACGCCGACGCTTTCCGGCGTCATGATCTCGTAGGTGGTGTTGTTCTTGAGCATGCCGTCCTGGTGGATGCCGCTCTCATGGGCGAAGGCGTTACGGCCGACGATCGCCTTGTTGTACTGCACCGGGAACGAGGTCACCGCCGACACCATCTTCGAGGCGCGGGTGAGCATGGTGGTGTCGATGCCGGTCTCGTAGGGCAGCACGTCGCGGCGGGTGTTGATCGCCATGACGATCTCCTCCAGCGCCGCATTGCCCGCGCGCTCGCCGAGGCCGTTGATGGTGCACTCGATCTGCCGCGCGCCGCCGGCGACGCCGGCCAGCGAGTTCGCCACCGCAAGGCCGAGATCGTTGTGGCAGTGGGTCGAGAAGACGATCGCCTCAGGGTTGGAGACGCGGTCGAGGACGCGCTCGCGCACCTGGCGGAACATCGCCTCGTATTCGGACGGCGTCGCATAGCCGACCGTATCGGGCAGGTTGATCGTCGTGGCGCCGGCCTTGATGGCGGTCTCCACGCAGCGCGCCAGATAGTCGATCGGGGTGCGGGTGGCGTCCATCGCCGACCACTCGACGTCCTCGACCAGGTTGCGCGCCTGCGCCACCGTGGCGGTGATGATGTCGATCACCTGGTCCTGCGTCTTGCGCATCTGGTGCTCGAGATGGATCGGCGAGGTCGAGACGAAGGTGTGGATGCGCGGGCGGCGCGCATGCTTCACCGCCTCGCCGGCGCGGGCGATGTCGGCCGGGATGGCGCGGCTGAGGCCGGCGATCACCGAGCGGTCGGCGCGGCGCGCGATCTCGGCCACCGATTCGAAGTCGCCGACGGAGGCGATCGGGAAGCCGGCCTCGATGACGTCTACACCCATCGCGTCGAGGAGTTCGGCAACCTCGAGCTTCTCCTCGAAGGTCATCGAGGCACCGGGGCACTGCTCACCGTCGCGCAGCGTGGTGTCGAAGATCACGATGCGATCATGGGCGGAGGTGGACATCGGCTTTTCCTTCTGTCGCGTCGGCCGGCGCCGCAGGGCGGCTCTCATCGGCTCGGAATGTCGTCTGCGAGTTCGTTCGGGCGTCATCCCCTGAGCGCCCAGGCACGAAGCCCGGCCGGCCCTCAGGGGCGGCTAAGAAGCAGTCCGGACAGAAGGAGAGCGTTCCCCGCAAGCCGCTTGGCGGCCGGGGTCGCGGAACAGCAGCGGGCGGACGAAGGCGTCACGGCTCGGCTCTCGCGAGGTTGCTCGGACCGCTCTCATACCGGATGCGGGGCGGTACTGGCAAGCCTGTCGGCAAAACCGCCGGCAGGTCCGTACCAGCCCTGCCCGCTCAGGACGCTTCGAGCAGCGCCCGCAGCGCGGTGAGCAGCGTTCCGCTCTCATAGGGCTTGGGCAGCACCATCGCGTCCTGGTGCCCGTCCGGGATCATCGACTGGTCGCCATAGCCGGTGGCGAAGAGGTAGGGAACGCCGCGCCGGCGCAGTTCCTCGGCCACCGGCGCCGAGTTGCGCGTGCCCAGATTGACGTCGAGCACGGCGACGTCGGGCGTCAGCCCCTCGAGCTTGCGCAGCGCCTCGTTCACCGAGGCGGCGGTGACCACCGAGCCGACGCCGCCCTCCAGCATCATCGCCTCGACATCGAGCGCGATGATCATCTGGTCCTCCACCAGCAGCACCGCGCAGTCGGACAGCACGTCGCTCTCCCCCGCCGCGGCCTCGGTGCCGGCCGCCGTGCCGGCCTCCTCCACCGGCGCGACCGCGACGATGTGCTGGGCCGGCAGGCGGAAGCGGGCGACCAGCCCACTCGGCACGAGATCGATCGTCGCATCGCCGTCGAGGTCGTGCGGCACGCTGCGCTCGATCAGCGCCGAGCCGAAGCCACGCCGGCCGGTGTCGACGACCGTCGGCCCGCCATGCTCGCGCCAGTCCACCGTGCAGTCGCCATTCGGCTCGATCTTCCAGCTAACCTCGACCCGGCCTTCCGAACGTGAGAGCGCGCCGTATTTGGCGGCGTTGGTGGCCAGTTCGTGCAGCACCAGCGCCATGACCGAGAAGGCCCGCGCGTCGAGCCGCACGCCGGGACCGTCCAGCCGCGTGCGCGCGCCGCCGCCATAGGGCGACAGCTCGGCGCCGAGCAGCTCGGCGAGCGCCCCGCCGCCGGCACCGCGCACGACCTGGTCGTGGGCGACGGCGAGCGCCTGGATCCGCCCGCGCAGCGAATCGACATAGTCGGTGATGTCGCGCCCGTCCTGCATCGAGTGCTCGACCAGCGACTTGATGACGGCGAGGATGTTCTTGACCCGGTGGTTGAGCTCCTCGTTGAGCATGCGCTGGCGGATGTCGGCCTTCTCGCGCTCCTCGGCCATCATCTCGTTGTGGCGCAGCACGGTCTCGACCAGCGCCGAGCGGGTCGCCTCGGCGATCTCGCGGTCGGCGTCGGTCCACGGGCTGGCGTGCTGGCGCACCGTTTCCTTCCAGATCGCGAAGCTCTTGCGCGGCGTCAGCCGGTCGCCGAAGGGGCCGGTCTCGTAGACCTTCTCCGGCCGGCCGGCCCAGTCCAGCGTCTGCGCCACCTCGCGGCGGAAGAACAGCAGGTAGTCGCGCGGAAGCTGGGACAGCGGCAGGGCGAGCATGCCCGACGCCTCCTCGCTGAAGGCGGCCGCCGGTTCCCAGGCCCGCGCGAGCGAGTCCGTCGTCCAGATCTTGCCCTCGGCCGGCCCGTCGATCATGCGCGCGGGGCGCGTCACCATGGCGCCGAGAAGGCCGGGAATGGCGTCGGCCGGCGGTACGCAGCCCTGCGCGGTCCACACGCCGCCCAGCCACAGCCCGATGCCGTCGCACGGCATGAGCGCGGCAAACTCGGACAGGTTGCTGCGCAGCAGATCGAGCACGTCCTCGGTGCGCGAGGCGCGCTGCAGGAAACGGTCCAGCGCCCGCCGGGCCTCGGTCGCGACCTGGAGCGAGCGCTTCTGCTTCAGCGCCTGCAGGTGCAGCGAGAAGAAGGAGCCGAACATCTCCGCCGCGACGCGCTCGGTCATCGGCAGCACGCGCGGGGCGTAGTGGTGGCACGCGATCATGCCCCAGAGCTCGCCGTCGACCACCACCGAGATCGACATCGACGCCGCGACGCCCATGTTGCGCAGATATTCGAGATGGATCGGCGAGACCGAGCGCAGATGCGCAAAGGACAGGTCCAGCTGCCGGCCGGCCGGGTCCAGCTCCGGCTCGATGGTGCAGCGCGTCGCGTGCACGTCGCCGATGACGCGGACGATGTTGCGCAGATAGAGCCGGCGCGCCTGCTGCGGGATGTCGCTCTCGGGAAACCACTGGCCGAGGAAGCTCTCGAGGTCCTCCCGGCGCGCCTCGCTCACCACCTGCCCCGCGCCGTCATGGGCGAAGCGGTAGACCATCACCCGGTCATAGCCGAGCATGTCGCGCACGAGCCTTGCGGCGACCTCCACCAGCTCGTCGATGTCGGTGAGGCCGCGCACCCGCGCCAGCATGCCGCGCGCATGATCGAGCGCCAGCCCGTCGTCGCCGGCGGCCGGCTCGAACTCGAAGATCGCGGCGCCGTCATAGCGGTGGACGGCGACGTCGAAGCGCCGCCCGCCGGCGACCGTCACGCCGAACAGCAGCACCGGCGCGGTCGGCTCGTCCGCGCGGCGGAGCGCCTCGCGCAGTTGCCCGGCCGCCTCGGCTCCGAGCAGCGCCTTGAGCCGCTGGCCGAGCACCGGCCCGTCCTGAGCGCGCAGCATGCCGGCGGCATTTTCCGAGCAGCGCTCGACGCTCTCGCCTGTCTCGTCGCAGGCGAGCAGGCAGCCGTGGCACTGGATGCTACCGGGAACGTGGATCGGCTCGCGATCGCAGTTCGAAAGATTGACGCTCTCGGGGCTCAGCACTTCGGGCACCTCCAGACTCGCCCCTTCGCGACTGCTGGTGCACCGGCAAGAACATGGAGGCTGAGACAGAAGTCTGGACGGCGCCGATCAAAGTGGCAGTTCGGCATTCGGAAATGATCCCGCTATCCAGACGCGACGTGAAACGTTTAGCCAAGAACACGCCTGGATGCCGGAAAGTTCCGTTTCCCCCTACCGCTTTCCCCCGGAATTCAGTGCCCGCCCCCACCGCCGCCGACATGGGAAGGCCGGCGCATCAGCGGCGCGAAGACGACCAGCGCCAGGAACAGGAAGGTGAGCAGGTAGAACACGTCGGCGAAGGACATCACCAGCGCCTCGCGCCGCACCATCGCCGCCATCTGCCTGAGCGCGGCGCTGTCCGCGTCCGAGCCGAAGCTGGCGAAGGCGTTCGTCATCGAGTCGAGCCGCTCCATCGCCGCGCTGCTCGCCCACTGCACCTGTTCGTGCAGGCGCGCCAGATGCAGGTCCCAGCGGTCGTTGAGCACGGTGTTGATGAGGGCCAGCCCCACCGCGCCGCCGAGATTGCGCATCAGGTTGAACAGGCCCGAGGCGTTCTTGATCTGCGAGGGGTGGAGCGTGCCGAGCGACAGGTTCGTGATCGGGATCATCGCCATCATCAGCGAGACGCCGCGCAGGATCTGCGGCACCAGAAGCTCCCAGAAGTCCCAATCCTTAGTCAGCCCCGTCACCCGCCAGGTGCCGAGCGCGAAGCCGGCGAAGGCGATGCCGATCATCAGCCGCGGGTCGACGCGGGTCATCAGCCGGCCGGCGAGCGGCGCGGTGACGAACATGGCGATGCCGGTGACGAACATGGTCTCGCCGATCATCAGCGCCGAGTAGCCGCGCACCCAGCTCAGATAGATTGGGTAGAGATAGGTCAGCCCGTAGAGCCCGATGCCGAGTACGAAGCTGAAGGCCGAGCCGGTCGCGAAGTTGCGGTTCTGGAACGCGCGTATGTCGACCACCGGCTCGCGCGCGGTCAGCACCCGCAGGAAGAAGGCGATGCCGGAGACCACGCCGACGATGGCGAAGTAGAAGATGGTCTCGTCGTCGAACCAGTCATTGGTCGGCCCCTCCTCAAGCACGAACTCCATGCTGCCGAGGAAGCCGGCCATGAACAGCAGGCCCCACCAGTCGAAGCGGTCGAGCAAGGCGAGGTCGGGCTCGTCGAAGTCGATCAGCGTCACCGAGGTGATGATGACGAAGATGCCCGGGACGATGTTCACCAGGAACAGCCAGTGCCAGGAGAACAGGTCGGTGAGATAGCCGCCGATGGTCGGGCCGATCGTCGGCGCCAGCGTCGCCACCAGGCCGATCATCGGCGTGACGATGGGCTGCTTCTCGCGCGGGAACACGGCATAGGCGGAGGCGAAGACGGTCGGGATCATGCCGCCGCCGAGGAAGCCCTGCAGCGCGCGGTAGACGATCATCTGGTCGATCGAGTTCGCCGTCGCGCACATGAAGCTCATGACGGTGAAGCCGGTCGCCGAGGCGACGAACAGCCAGCGCGTCGAGAGCGCGCGCGACAGGAAGCCCGACAGCGGGATCATCACCACCTCGGCGATGAGGTAGCTGGTCTGCACCCAGGAGATCTCGTCCGACGAGGCGGCGAGCCCCGCCTGGATCTCCGAGAGCGAGGCCGAGACGATCTGGATGTCCAGGATCGCCATGAACATGCCGAACACCATGCAGAGAAAGGCGATCATGCGCCTCGTCTCCACGGAGTGGCCGGCGCCGCCGGCCGTCACTGCCTCGGCCATGGCCGCGCCCTCCCGCTCAGTTGCCCGTGCCCTCGCCGGCGTGCGCTCCACCCGTACGGGCGTCGCCCGTGCGCGTGTCGACGACGGCGGTGACGGACATGCCCGGGCGCAGCTCGGACTTGGCGAGCGCAGAGGCGTCGAGGGCGATGCGCACCGGCACCCGCTGCACGATCTTGGTGAAGTTGCCGGTCGCGTTCTCCGGCGGCAGCAGGCTGAACACCGAACCCGAGGCCGGCGAGACGCTGGTGACGGTGCCCTGGAAGTCCTCGTCCGGGTAGGCGTCGACCTCGACACGCACCTTCTGACCCGGCTTCAGCCGGCCGAGCTGCGTCTCCTTGAAGTTCGCGTCGACATAGACCGCATCGAGCGGCACGATCGCCGCCAGCCGGGTGCCGGCCTGCACGAGCTGGCCGACCTGTACGGCGCGGTTGCCGACCACGCCGTCGACCGGGGCGTGGACCACGGTGAAGTCGAGATTGCGCTGAGCCTGGTCGCGGGCGGTGCGGTTCTCGTCCAGCACGCGGCCGGCCTCGGTGCGCTGGGCCTGCAGCACGGCAACGTTCGCCTGCGCCGACGCCACCGCGGCCCGTCCGGCCTCGACATTGGCCTGCGCCTTGTCGCGGTCGGCCCGCGCATTGTCGAGCGCGGAACGGCTGGCGAAATTCTGCTGGGCGAGCTTGTCCTGCCGGTCGAACTCGAGCTTGGTGCGGGCGAGCTCGGCCTCGCTGGCGGTGAGCTGCGCCTTGGCCTGGTCGACCGCCCGCTCGGCGGCGCGGATCTGCTCGTCATAGCTGCCGAGCACGGCCTGCTGGGTGGCGATCTTGTCCTCGGCCGCGCGCAGGGCGAGCGTGTAGTCGCCGTCGTCGATGCGGGCGATGACGTCGCCGGCCTTGACCGGCTGATTCGTGTCGACGTCGACGCTCACCACATAGCCGGAGATCTTCGCCGCGAGGACGGTCGTGTCGGCGCCGACATAGGCGTCGTCGGTGGAGACCTCGAAGCGGCCCACCTGCCACCAGTGAAGGCCGTAATAGCCCCCGCCCGCGAGCGCGGCGAGCAGCAGCGCGCCGAACACCAGCGGCCGGCGCGAGCGCCGCCGGCGCGGCGCCGGCGTGGACGCGGCAACCGCTTCCGCCGGCTGCTGTTCCGGCTTCTTGAGTAGAGTGAGCGCCACCGGCCCGGTGGGCGCCTCCTGCGTGCGACCGGCGGCCTCTGCCGCCTTGCTGGCTTCTGCCATGCGCCGCCCCTTTCGCATAAACATTGACTGAACCGTTCAGTTGTCTATATAGCAAACTAAACCGTTCAGTCAAATCCTTTGACAAGCGGGTCGCATGCGACCTATGGAGTATGAAACGAGGACAACATGACAAGCACCGCGCGCACCATGCCCGTCACTGCGCCGGGCCGTTCCGACGCCGAACCTGCCAAGCGCCGCGAGATCCTCGACGGCGCTCGCCACGTCTTCTTCGAGAAGGGGTTCGACGGCGCCAGCATGGATGAGGTAGCGCGCGTCGCGGGCGTCTCCAAGGCGACGATCTACGTTTATTTCGGCAGCAAGGAAGACCTGTTCGAGGCTCTGGTCCAGGTCGATCGCGCCCGCTCGGCCGAGCACCTGTTCGAGGTCGGCGAAGGCGATGCGGACGCGGCCACCGTGCTGCGGCGCATCGGCGTGTCGTTCATGACGATGATGGTGCGGCCGGACCATATCCGGCTGGTGCGCATGGTGATCGGCGTCGCCGAGAAATTCCCCCGCATCGGCCAGACCTTCTTCAATGACGGTCCCTGCCTCGGCGGGCGCCGGATGGCCGAGTTGCTCGAGCGGCAGACCCTGGCCGGCGCGCTGGCGATCAGCGACTACGAGGCGGCCGCCTTCCAGTTCCTCAATCTGTGCCAGGGCAACATCGTCAAGGGGCTGATGTTCGGCAGCGACCCGACGCCGGTGCCCGAGATGATCGAGAAGACGGTCGACGGCGCGGTGAAGGTGTTCCTCGCCGCCTACGGCACCGAGACGTCCGGGAGCTGAGACCTCGGGGAGCAGAGCTCCCGCGAGCCGCCCCCGGAAGCCGCCCTCCCGGCAGGCATCGACCTCAGAACGCCGGGACCGCCCTGCCCTCGCCGTCGCCCTTCTGCTCCGGCCGGGCGGCCAGCGCGCGCTCCTCGTCGACGATGTAGTCGCGGATCACCGGAACGTCGTCGCGCTCGTTGGCCAGCAGGAGCTGGAACACCATGTTCGAGCCGTGCAGGAAACCGAGCTCGACCGCGACCAGGTAGAATTCCCACATCCGCGCGAAGCGATCGCCCATCATCTCGACCACCTCCGCCCGCTTCGCCTCGAAGTTCAGGCGCCAGTGGCGGATGGTCCAGTAGTAGTGCAGCCGCAGCATCTCGCAGTCGCCGACCCACAGCCCGGTGCGCTCCAGCGAGGTGAACACCTCCGACATCGCCGGCACGTAGCCGCCGGGGAAGATGTACTTGCGGATGAAGGGCGCGGTGGTGCCGGGCGGGGACATGCGCCCGATGGCGTGGATCATGGCGAAGCCGCCCGGCGCGAGCAGCCGCTTGATGGTGGTGAAATACTCGTCGAAATGATTGACGCCGACATGCTCCATCATGCCGACCGAGACGATGCGGTCATAGGTGCCGGTCAGCTCGCGATAGTCGCGCTCGAAGAAGGTGATGCGGTCGGCGACGCCGGCCGCCTCGGCGCGCTTCTTCGATTCGGCGAGCTGCTCGGTGGCGACGTTGATCGCCGTCACATGGACGCCGAGCCCGGCGAGATAGATCGCCAGCGCCCCCCAGCCCGAGCCGATCTCCGCCACCCGCATGCCCGGCTCCAGCTTCAGCTTGGCCGCGATGTGCCGCAGCTTGGCCTGCTGCGCCTCCTCCAGCGAGGCGTCCGGCGTCGGGAAATAGGCGCAGGAATAGATCATCTGCGAATCGAGCCACAGCCGGTAGAACTCCGGCGGGTGGTCGTAATGGCTCTGCGCGTTCGACGCCGCCCGCCCCAGCGGGTTGGACTGGTGCCAGCGCTTCAGCGAACGCCAGCCCTTGCGCAACGCCTGCTGCACCGGATGCGAAGCGAGGCCGGTGCGGTTGATCGAGAACAGGTAGAGGAAGTCGTAGACGCTCGACCCGTCCTCGAAGCTCAGCCGCCCGTCCATATAGGCTTCGGCGGCGACCAGCTCCGGGTTGAAGAACAGCTCGCGGTCGAGCTTGTCGTCGTGGAGCCGCATCACCACGGCCGGCCCGTCCGAGCCGCTGCCGAATACGGTGCGCTGCCCATTCGGCTCGAGCACGGTCAGGCTGCCCTTGCGGACGAAGCGCTTCAGGAGATGGGGGAGAAAACGCATCGGAAAAGCCGCCTTCAGGTGCCGGAAACTCGCCGGCATCGGGCATAAGCGCGCCCGCGCTGTCAAGGCCGCCGCCGGCAGGCGGACCGGGGCGCCCTTCCCAAGGGGCGGATTTCAGTCCGTGAGCGGCGCCGTCCGGTGCGGCCTGCGCGGCGAGGTGCGCGGCGCCGAGCGGCGATAGGTGTCGCGGCCGGCCTTCTTGGCCTCGTAGAGCGCGAGGTCGGCATCGACGAACAGCCGGGCCGCGCCGACATCCGGCATCCCGGTGAGGGCGAAGCCGATCGAGGCGCTCATGGCGACCGATTTGCCCTGCCAGACAACCGGCAAGCGGATCGCCGTCACCGCCGCCGCCACCCGCTCCTCGACCCAGGACGCGGCGCGAGGACCGAACACCAGCACGCCGAACTCGTCGCCGCCGATGCGCGCGACCAGGCTGTCCGGGCCGAACACCTCGCTGAGCCGCTGCGCGGTCCGGCGCAGGCACTCGTCGCCGGCGGCATGGCCGAGCGTGTCGTTGATCTGCTTGAAGCCGTCGACGTCGAGCAGCACCAGAGCGGCGAGCCGCTTCTGCGCGGCGGGGGCGAGCGCCTGGCCGAGCCGGGTCTCGAATACCCCGCGATTGGCGAAGCCGGTCAGCGCGTCGCACTCCGCCAGCACCCGCATCTGGTCCCACAGATGCTTCTCGTAGGTGATGTCCTGCTTGGTGCCGAAGATGCGCACCGGGCGATCGCCCTCGCATTCCACGTCGGCCGACAGGCGCACCCAGCGCGACGTCCCCCTCGCCGTGCGCACCTCGATGTCGAGCGTGAAGGAGCCGCATTCGCGGATCGCCTTCGCGCGCAGCGCCTCCATCTCCAGCCGCGAGGTCTCGGTGTAGAGGGCGAGGATCAGGTCGCGCGTGACGCGCATCCGCCGCGGCAGCTCGAAGATGTCGTAGACGCCGTCGGTCCAGGTCAGCTCCTCGGTGGCGAGGTCGCATTCCCACACGCCGATCTTCGCCAGCGAGGAGGAGCGCTCATACATCTTCTTGTAGCGCGCAAGCTCGCTCTCGCGCTCGCGCAACGCCTGGCTGCGCCCGGCAAGGCTCCGCTCGAGCCGCCCCACGAGCTGCTGCAGTTCACCGTCGGCCGATGACTCGATGTACCCGCGCAGTTCCGCGAGCAGGGCGGCATCCTCTTCCATCGTCGAGAACGTGTGATCCTTGTGCATGGCGTAATTCCGGCGCAACGACTGATCGTGCGGCCATTCCCGGCGCGGCGGGCGAAGCAACATAGACCGGAAGCGGGCCTTCGCCGATGCTACTGAACTACCTCTCTGGCAGTGGCGGCGCGGCTCAGCGGCTCGGGCCGCAGCAGCTTGCGCACCTGCGCGCTGGCGACGATCTCGCCCTTGTCGAAGAACGCCTCATGGTTGCGCTCGATATCCTCGAGCACATAGCGGTAATTCACCATCAGCCCGGCCGCCTGCTTCATGCCGCGCACGGAGACGTCGCCGAACGGGTTGATGCGCTCGAGCCGCGCCCCGTTGCCGAGATGGAAGCGCGCCACCGGATCCACCGGACGGCCCCGCGGCGTGCGCGCCGCCAGCAGGAAGCGCGCCGCCAGCGCGCCGATCACCGGCCGTAGCGCCGCCTGCTCGGCCGCATTCGGCGCGCCCGGTTCGTCGAGCGCGGCGAGCGCGGCCCGGTCGTCGGCGGTCAGCACCTCCGATTCGGGATTGGCCCGCTCCGCCTCCAGCCAGTCGCGGAAGGTCGGCACCGGCGAGAGCGTGACGAAATGGGTGAGGTTCGGGAATTCGCGGGAGATTTCCTCGACCACCTGCTTGATCAGGAAGTTGCCGAAGCTCACCCCGCCGAGGCCGCGCTGGCAGTTCGAGATGGAGTAGAACGCCGCCGTCTTCGCCTTGGTGGGATCGAGCGGGACCCGGTCGTTGCTCAGGATCGGGGCGATGGCTTCCGGCGGGTCGCGGGTCAGCGCCACCTCGACGAAGATCAGTGGCTCGTCGACCATGGCAGGATGGAAGAAGGCGTAGCAGCGCCGGTCCGGGCTGTCGACGCGCGCACGCAGGTCGTTCCAGTCCCGGATTTCATGCACCGCCTCGTACCGGATGATCTTCTCCAGAACGTTGGCGGGCGTTGACCAGTCGATCCTGCGCAATACCAGGAACCCTCGATTGAACCAGGAGGCGAACAGATGCGTGAAGTCGCGGTCTACCTCGGCAAGTTCGCCGCGGCGAGAGAGAATGTCGAGCAGATCCGCGCGCATGGCCACCAGCGCAGCGGTGGCGCCGGGCGCGAGATTGAGCCGGCGGACCAGTTCCTGCCGGCGCGGCTCGCTCGCCGCATGAATTTCCGCGATGTCGCGCCCGCCCGATTCGGCGCCGAACGCCGCGACCGCCGCAGCGAGCCGGGCCCTGTCCGGGCCGAACTCGTTTGCCAGCGCCTCGAAGAAGGCGATGCGCTCGCCGGTCTTCAGGCCGCGATAGGCGATGAGGATCTCCTGCGCCAGCGCCACGCCCGACGCCTCGCCGCGGCCGGACAGCAGGCGCTCGCACAGCGCCGCGATGCTCGCCGCGCGGATGGCGCCGGCCGGGCGGCGCTCGCGCCCCAGATCGAGCAGCGAGCGCCCGCGCTCGGCAATGGTGCCCAGAAGATCACCGAAGAAGCTCGAACTGTCCGTCATCGTCTCTCCCCACGGCCGACATGCGGTCGAGGGGGAATGAGAGACCGCGTCGGAGAGCGGCGCAAGCCGGTCGTTGGTCGAGCGGCCACCGGCGCGGTCACGCCCCGGTGATGGCGTCGACGATCAGCTTGAAGTTCAGCACGATGATCAGCGCCGCCGCCAGCGAGGCGAGCACGATCTGCCAGCGCGGGGCGACCAGCGAGCCGAGCTTGCGCCGGTCGGCGGTGAACATGATGAGCGGCACCACCGCGAAGGGAAGCTGCAGGCTGAGCACCACCTGGCTGAGGATCAGCAGCGCCCCCGCCCCCTTCTCGCCATAGGCGATGGTGACCACCGCCGCCGGCACGATGGCGATGACGCGCGTGATGAGCCGCCGCAGCCACGGCGCCAGCCTGATGTTCAGGAAGCCTTCCATCACCGCCTGACCGGCGATGGTGGCGGTGACGGTGGAATTGAGGCCGCAGCACAGAAGCGCGACCGCGAACAGGGTCGGCGCCAGCGCGCTGCCGAGCAGCGGGTTCAGCAGTTCGTGCGCCTTGCCGAGGTCGGCGACCTCGCCGGTGCCGCCGACATGGAAGGTGGAGGCGGCGAGGATGAGGATCGAGGCGTTGATCGTCAGCGCCAGCATCAGCGCCAGCGTCGAATCCCAGGTGGCGAGGCGGATCGCGTCCTTCTTGCCTTCCAGCGTGTCGTCATGGCGCCGGGTCTGCACGATGGCCGAGTGCAGGTAGAGATTGTGCGGCATCACCGTCGCGCCGAGGATGCCGAGCGCCAGATAGAGCATGTCCGGGTTGCGCACGATCTCGGTCGTCGGCGCGAAGCCGCGGATCACCTCGCCCCAGTTGGGGTCGGCGAGCGCGATCTGGATGCCGAAGCAGGCCGCGATTACGGCGAGCAGCGCCACCACCAGCGCCTCCACCCAGCGGAAGCCAAGATTCTGCAGCAGCAGGATCAGGAACACGTCCATCGCCGTGATCACCACGCCGATCTCGAGCGGAATGCCGAACAGCAGGTTGAGGCCGATCGCGGTGCCGATGACCTCGGCGAGGTCGGTGGCGCAGATCGCCAGCTCGGCGAGCACCCACAGCACGAAGCCGACCGGGCGCGGGAAGGCGTCGCGGCAGGCCTGCGCCAGATCGCGCCCCGAGGCGACGCCCAGCCGCGAGCACAGCGCCTGCAGCAGGATCGCGATCATGTTCGAGAGCAGGGCGACGGCGAGCAGGCTGTAGCCGAAGCGCGAGCCGCCGGCGAGCGAGGTCGCCCAGTTGCCTGGGTCCATGTAGCCGGTCGCCACCAGATAGCCCGGCCCCATGAAGGCGAGGAAACGCCAGATGGTCGACTTCTTCGGCACGGCGATGCTGCCATGCACCTCCGAGAGCGCGGGGTCGCCGCGCTCGCGTCGCCAGTTGAAGGACGCAGAGCTTCCTTGAGGCCTGTCGAGCATCTGTTTCACGCTATTGCAAATGAGTTGCAGTTAAGATGTGGCACTGCAGCGGCGCTGTCAACGGTTCTGCGAACCATTCGCAACTAAAAGGACACTTTTTCGCGCGCAGCCGCCAATTCGCTGGCGCCGGGCGCGGGCTTCGGCACAGTGGAGCCGATGCTGCGCGCCGCCCGTCTCTCGCTTCTCGGCTTCATGCTGCTCTTCGCCCTGCCGCTCGGCGCCCATGCGCTGGTGCTGTGGCGCGAGGTCGACCTCACCCGCACCTGGCGCTGCGCCGACTGGTCCAGCACCGGCACCCTGCCCCTCGCCGTCGACCGGCCGGAGGCGATGGTGCGGATCTATTCCGCCCGCGTCGGCCGCTGGCGCGGCATCTTCGCCGTCCATAGCTGGATCGTGTTCAAGGAGGCCGGCGCGTCCGCCTATGAGCGCTTCGACAAGGTCGGCTGGGGCTCGCCGATCCGCCACAACGGCTACCCGCCGGACGGGCGCTGGTACGGCAACGAGCCGGTCATCGTCGCCGAGGCGACCGGAAAGGAAGCGGCGCGGCTGATCCCGAAGCTGCGCGCGGCGATCGCGGCCTATCCCTACGACCATTCCGGCGACTACCGGGCCTGGCCGGGGCCGAACTCCAACAGCTTCGTCGCCTTCGTGCTCGGCCGGGTGCCCGAGCTCGGCGCCGCCCTGCCCCCGACCGCGATCGGCAAGGACTACCCGGTCGACGGCGGCTGGATCGGCCTCGCCCCCTCCGGCACCGGCCTTCGGGTGACGCTGGGCGGCTATGGCGGCCTGACGCTCGCCTGGGTCGAAGGGGTGGAGCTCAACGTTCTCGGCGCGGTCGCCGGGCTCGATCTGCGCCGCCCGGGCCTCAAGCTTCCCGGCTTCGGGCGCATCGGCATCTGAGGCTACGCCAGCAAATAACGGCGATGCGGGCGCAGGTGAACGGGAAGACACGCTCCGTTCACTTCCCATGCGACATTCTCGGTTGCAGGATGTCACGGCGCACGCGGGGAACACACAGCCATGATGCCGAAGCTTCTCATCTCAATGCGGCAGGCCGGGCTCGCCGCCGCCCTTCTCGTGACCACGGCCCTCGCGGCGGGGCCGGCTTCCGCCGCCGGCTGCGGCAACGACGCCTCCGGCTTCGACGCGTGGCTGCGCGGCTTCCGCCAGCAGGCCGCCGCCAAGGGGTTCTCCCCGCGCACGCTGCAGGCGCTCGACGGCCTGACCTACAGCACGCAGGTGATCCGGCTCGACCGCAACCAGAAGCACTTCAAGCAGAGCTTCGAGCAGTTCTCCTCCAGCCGCATCAGCAAGGGCCGCATCGCCAAGGGCCGGCAGATGATGCAGAAATATGCCTCGACGCTGTCGAGGATCGAGCAGCGCTACGGCGTGCCAGGCGAGGTCGTGGTGGCGATCTGGGGCCTCGAGACCGATTACGGCGTCAACCAGGGCAAGATGCCGGTGTTCCGCTCGCTGGCGACGCTGGCCTATGACTGCCGCCGCTCCGACTTCTTCACCACCCAGCTCCTCGACGCGCTGCAGATCGTCCAGCATGGCGACCTGTCGATCGACGCGATGCGCGGCGCCTGGGCGGGCGAGCTCGGCCAGACCCAGTTCCTCGCCAGCTCCTATGTGCGCTTCGCCGTCGACTTTGACGGCAATGGCCGCGCCGACCTGATCCACAGCGCGCCGGACGTGCTCGCCTCCACCGCCAACTATCTGCGCGGCTATGGCTGGCGCGCCGGCGGCGGCTGGCAGCCCGGCAGCGCCAACTACCAGGCCCTGCTCGGCTGGAACAAGGCGGAGGTCTATGCGCGAACCATCGCCCTGTTCGCCAGCAAGCTGAGCAACTAGGCGCACGGGGGCCCACCAAACGGCGGTCCGCCCGGCAAGGGCGCGCGGCAGCGACGGGTCGAGCCGGCCGGCGGGCGTTCGCGAACAGCCCTTGTGCCGAATTTCCTGTTGCCCGCGCCGGGCGGCGGCGGTCAGTTTGCGCGCACCGGATTCGACCGCAGGTGCTCATGATGACGACCGCCGCCGACACCTATGACTACATCGTCGTCGGCGCCGGCTCGGCCGGCTGCGTGCTCGCCAACCGCCTCTCCGCCGACCCGAAGAACCGCGTGCTGGTGCTGGAGGCGGGCGGGCGCGACAACTGGATCTGGTTCCACATCCCGGTCGGCTACCTGTTCGCGATCGGCAATCCGCGGGCCGACTGGTGCTTCAGGACCGAGGCCGAGGCGGGGCTGAACGGGCGCGCCCTCAACTACCCGCGCGGCAAGACCATCGGCGGCTCCTCGGCCATCAACGCCATGATCTACATGCGCGGCCAGGCGGCCGACTACGATCACTGGCGCCAGCTCGGCCTTTCCGGCTGGGGCTGGGAGGATGTGCTACCGGTCTTCAAATCGCACGAGGACCACTATCTCGGCGCCGGCGAGTTCCACGGCGCCGGCGGGGAATGGCGGGTCGAGTTCCCGCGCCTGACCTGGAAGCTGCTCGACGAGGTGCGCGAGGCGGCGCGCCAGGCCGGCATCGCCCCGATCCCGGATTTCAACGCCGGCGACAATGAGGGCTCGTCCTATTTCCAGGTGAACCAGAAGCGCGGCTTCCGCTGGAGCGCGGCGCGCGGCTTCCTGAAACCCGTCCTCTCGCGCCCCAACCTGCGGCTCGAGACCTCCTGCCACACCGAGCGCCTGCTGGTGGAGGATGGCCGCGCGGCAGGCGTCGTCTATCGCCGCGACGGCGTCAGCCACACGGCGCGGGCGCGCGGCGAGGTCATCCTCGCCGCCGGGGCCATCGGCTCGCCGCACCTGATGAAGCTCTCCGGCATCGGGCCCGGCGAGGAGCTCGCCCGGCATGGCATCGGCGTGGCGCTCGACAGGCCGGGCGTCGGCGCCAATTTGCAGGACCATCTGCAACTGCGGATGATCTACAGGGTGTCGGGCGTGCCGACGCTCAACGAGCAGTACCACTCGCTGCTCGGCCGCGCGAAGATGGGCCTGGAATATGCGCTGTTCCAGCGCGGCCCGCTGACCATGGCCCCTTCCCAGCTCGGCATCTTCACCCGCTCGCGCCCCGACAAGGAGCGCGCCGACCTCGAATTCCACGTCCAGCCGCTCTCGCTCGGCAAGTTCGGCGAGCCGCTGCACCGCTTCCCCGCCTTCACCATGAGCGTGTGCAATCTGCGCCCGACCAGCCGCGGCCGGCTGACGCTCGCCGACGGGGCGGGCGCGAGTGCCCCGCTGATCCAGCCGAACTACCTCTCCACCGAAGAGGACCGGCGCGTCGCCGCCGACAGCATCCGCGTCGCCCGGCGCGTCGTCGCCCAGCCGGCGCTCGCGCCCTATGCGCCGGACGAGATGCTTCCCGGCCCCGACATCGACGACAGCGAGGAGGCGCTGGCGCGCGCCGCCGGCGACATCGGAACCACGATCTTCCATCCCGTGGGCACGGCGAAGATGGGCCTCGCCTCGGACCCGATGGCGGTGGTCGACGAGCGGCTGCGGGTGTTCGGCATCGAGGGCCTGCGCGTCGCCGACGCCTCGATCATGCCCACCATCACCTCGGGCAACACCAACTCGCCGACCATCATGATCGCCGAGAAGGCCGCCGCCATGATCCTCGCCGACGCGCGCGGGCGCTAGCGGCACAGGCCCGGGGCGCCCTCACTTCGCCAGCAGCACCTGGCGGCAGGCGGATGGAAGGTCCTTCAGCATCAAGGGCGGCTTCGGCTTCGGCGGCACCTTGGGCGGCTTCGGGTGGAGGTTCTCGTCGGAGAACCACCAGTCGAGCGCCTCGCCGCAGCCATCGCCCGGCGTCACCGCCGCCTGAGGCCGGCAGTCCGCGCTGCCGGCGGGACACGCGAGGCGCACATGCATGTGGTAGTCGTGGCCCCAATAGGGGCGCACCTTCTGCAGCCAGCCACGCTCGCCTGTGGCGTCGCGGCACAGCGCCTTCTTGATCGCCGCATTGACCAGCACGCGCTCGACCTCGGGGTCCTGCGCCGCCGCCCGGATCACCGCGAGCAGCGAGGGCGTCCACACCTTGGCATCGACGTCGAGCCGGTCCGGCCGCACGATCATCGTCGCCGACACCTTCTCGCGCTCCTCGCGGGTGAAGGGGCGCTTGGGCATCGGCATCAGCCAGATGTCGGCGTCGAGGCCCACCTGATGCGAGGCGTGGCCGCTCGACATCGGCCCGCCGCGCGGCTGCGACATGTCGCCGACCAGTATGCCCGGCCAGTCGGAGACTTGCGGCACCTTCGCGGAAAAACGCTCGAGAAAGGCGATGAGCGCGGGATGGCCCCAGTTGCGATTGCGCGAGAGCCGCATCACCTGCCAGCTCGCGCCGGTGATCGGCAACGCCTCGGCCCCGGCGAGGCAGCCCTTCGAATAGAAGCCGATCGACTGCTCGGGCATCGACGACGGCCCCTTCGCCGCGCCGAAGAGCTGGCGGGCCGGCACCGTGTCGAGCCTGGAGGCCGCCGCCTGTTGAGCCATTGCCGGAGCCGACAGCCCGCCGATCAGGATCCCCGCGCAGAGGGCCGCCCGGCGCCAGCTCCCACCCCGTCCCGGCCGGCGCGCGTCCATAATGGCCTCAGCTCATCGCCTGCGTCATGACGACGAAATCCTTGGGCGAGCGCGTGTCGGTCGTCGCCGGCAGATCGGTGATGAACATGGTCGAGCCGGGCACGAGCAGGCCGGCAAGCTTCTGGTTGGCTTCCGGCGCCACCGTGATGCGGTCGATCGCCTCCGCCGGCTTGCCGCCCACCACGCCGTTGCCCTCGAACGCCACCGCGGTCCAGGAGACCTCGCCGCCAACCTTCTTCAGCACGTAGACCACGTTGCCGAGCGGCGTCTGCGGATCGGCGATGGTGACCGGCGCGGTCAGCACCTCCTCGCCGTCCTTCAGCACCACGAGCTGCCGGTCGGCGCCGCTGATGACCATCGAGACGGCATCCTCCGCGTTCACCGGCCCGGCGGCCGGGTCGGTCTCGGCCTTGGCCTCGGGACTCTTGGGCGCGTCGTCCATGATCGCCGTGGTCGCGTCCGCCGGCAGGACGAGGCCGGGATGCAGCACGTCGATCGGCTCGGAATGGGCGTCAGCGATGATGACGGGCGTGCCGTAATGGGTGACCGAGAACACCAGCTTGGCGAAGGCGAGCGGCAGGTGCACGCAGCCATGCGAGGACGGGTAGCCCGGCAGCCCGCCGGCATGCAGCGCCACGCCCGACCAGGTGAGCCGCTCCGTATAGGGCATGGACGCGTCGTCATAGATCGAGGAATGGTGGTCGACGTCCTTCTGCAGGATCGTGAACACCCCGACCGGCGTCGCGTGGCCGGCCCGCCCGGTGGAACAGGTCGACACGCCGATCCGCACCCCGTTGCGGTAGACGTAGCAGCGCTGGTCCGGCAGCGAGACGATGATGGCGACGAAGCCCTCCGGCGCGCGATCGGGGTACCACTCGAAGGCGCCCGGCTTGAGCGCGTCGACGTCGACCTCCCCGTCCTTCGCCGGCCCGCCCTGCTGCGCCAGCGCCGCCCCGCCGGCGACGAACGCCCCCGCGCCGCCGAACAGACGAAGGACCTGGCGCCGGCTCGCGCCCGCCCGGTTTCGCTCCGATACCATTGCCGTGATTCTCCACTTCAGCCGAAGTGAAGATATCCTCCCACCGCCAGCCGCGCCACTATACCTGTCTTACAGTTCCCCGTTACAGGTACTACGTCAGCACCTTATGTATCGGGAGTTGTTTGTGGTGCTCGGCTAATATTTCGTACGGGCATCTACGAACTTCCGGAACCCGCCGCGCAAAAAGACGTTCTGCCCTCATTGCAGTGCTTCATCCACGAGGGAGGCAGAGAATGCACAGCACACAGCAGAACCTCGAAGCGCGCGAGACCATGACGCTGATCGGCAGCGACAAGGTGGAGGGCACGGCCGTCTACCGTCCGAACGGCGATCGCATCGGTTCCATCGCCCGTGTCATGATCGACAAGCTGAGCGGCCAGACCGCCTATGCGGTGATGAGTTTCGGCGGCTTCCTCGGTTTCGGCGAGGACTACTATCCCCTGCCCTGGTCCCTGCTGAAGTATGACGAGGGCCTGGACGGCTACGTCGTCGACATCACCGAGGAGCAGCTTCGCGGCGCCCCGCGCCATTCGAGCGCGGACGAAGGCGCCTGGGAGGACCGCGACTGGGACCGCAAGGTCAACGACTACTACCACGTGCCGCCCTACGTCATCTGACGCGGCACGCACCTGTCGGTAAGAAGGCCGGGCGCGAGCCCGGCCTTTTTTCGCGCGTCTGGGGGAAGCCGCTATTCCTTTGTCGTGTCGACGAGAT
Source organism: Ancylobacter mangrovi (assembly GCF_024752335.1). Lineage (NCBI taxonomy): Bacteria > Pseudomonadati > Pseudomonadota > Alphaproteobacteria > Hyphomicrobiales > Xanthobacteraceae > Ancylobacter > Ancylobacter mangrovi. Next base: position 64,968 of record NZ_JANTHY010000007.1, read on the forward strand.
CGGCGCCGGGCGCGTTCTTCTTGATCGACTCGATGGCGCCCATGGCCGAGGCCTTGGCCTTGTAGCCCTCCGAGGAGAACATGCTCTCGCCGTTGGACGCCTTGAAGCGGAAGCGGAACTCGCCTGCCTTGTCCTTGTAGACTTCGAATTTGTAAGCCATGCCCCCTGTCTCCCTTCTCGATCAGGTAGGCAGATGTGAGCACGAAATCCGGTGTTTGGGTAGCGTGGCGTCAATCGTCCACTTTAAGCGCGGCGATGAACGCTTCCTGCGGGATTTCCACCCTGCCGAACTGGCGCATCTTCTTCTTGCCCTCCTTCTGCTTCTCCAGAAGCTTGCGCTTGCGGGTGATGTCGCCGCCATAGCACTTGGCGGTCACGTCCTTGCGCAGGGCACGAATGGTCTCGCGGGCGATGATCTTGGCGCCGATCGCGGCCTGGATCGGGATCTGGAACAGGTGCTGCGGGATCAGGTCCTTCAGCTTCTCGCACATGGCCCGGCCGCGATATTCGGCGCGGCTGCGGTGCACCAGCATGGACAGCGCGTCGACCGGCTCGGCATTGACCAGGATCGACATCTTCACAAGGTCGCCGACGCGGTACTCGGTGATCTGGTAGTCGAAGGAGGCGTAGCCCTTCGAGATCGACTTCAGCCGGTCGTAGAAGTCGAACACCACCTCGTTCAGCGGCAGGTCGTAGGTGACCATGGCGCGCGAGCCGACATAGGTGAGCTCGATCTGGTTGCCGCGCCGGTCCTGGCAGAGCTTCAGCACGGCGCCGAGATACTCGTCCGGCGTCATGATGGTGGCGCGGATCCAGGGCTCGCGGATCTCCTTGATCTTCACCACGTCCGGCATGTCGGCCGGGTTGTGCATCTCGATCACCGAGCCGTCATTCATCTCGATCTCGTAGATGACCGACGGCGCGGTGGCGATGAGGTCGAGGTTGAACTCGCGCTCCAGCCGCTCCTGGATGATCTCGAGGTGCAGCAGGCCGAGGAAGCCGCAGCGGAAGCCGAAGCCGAGCGCGGCCGAGGTCTCCATCTCGAACGAGAAGCTGGCGTCGTTGAGCCGCAGCTTGCCCATGGCGGCGCGCAGATCCTCGAAGTCCGCGGCATCGACCGGGAACAGGCCGCAGAACACCACCGGCTGGGCGGGCTTGAAGCCGGCCAGCGCCTCGGCGGTCGGGCGCTTCTCCTCGGTGATGGTGTCGCCCACGCGGGTGTCGGCGACCTCCTTGATCGAGCCGTTGAGGAAGCCGATCTCGCCCGGGCCGAGCTCGCTCACCGCCACCAACTTGGGCGTGAACACGCCGACGCGGTCGACGTCATAGACCGCGTTGGTGCCCATCATCTTGATGCGCTGGCCCTTCTTCAGCACGCCGTCGATGATGCGCACCAGCACCACGACGCCGAGATAGACGTCGTACCAGCTGTCGACCAGCAGCGCCTTCAGCGGCGCCGCGCGGTCGCCGTTCGGCGGGGGCAGGCGCGTGACGATGGCTTCCAGCACGTCGGGCACGCCAAGGCCCGTCTTGGCCGAGATCATCACCGCGTCGGAAGCGTCGAGGCCGATCACGTCCTCGATCTGCTGCTTCACCTTCTCCGGCTCGGCGGCGGGCAGGTCCACCTTGTTGAGGACCGGGACGATCTCGTGATTGTTGTCGATGGCCTGGTAGACGTTCGCCAGCGTCTGCGCCTCGACGCCCTGCGAGGCGTCGACCACCAGCAGCGAGCCCTCGACCGCAGCGAGCGAGCGGTTCACCTCATAGGCGAAGTCGACATGGCCAGGCGTGTCGATCAGGTTGAGCGTGTAATCCCGGCCGTCCTTGGCGTGGTAGGACAACCGAACGGTCTGCGCCTTGATGGTGATGCCGCGCTCGCGCTCGATATCCATCGAGTCGAGCACCTGATCGGTCATCTCGCGAGCGCTCAGCCCTCCCGTCATCTGGATCAGACGGTCGGCGAGGGTCGACTTCCCATGGTCGATGTGGGCGACGATGGAAAAGTTGCGGATGTTGTCGAGTGGCGCTCTGCTCATGGCGCGGCGAGATAGCATTGGCGCCGGGGCGCCACAAGGCGGCTGCCTTGCGCAGTGGCATGTGATCGACCACATTCCCACCGCCTGCCTCAAGGAGTTCCCATGCCCGAGCTGAAGATCGCCGTCGTGCCCGTCACCCCGTTCCAGCAGAACTGCTCGATCGTCTGGGACGAGAAGACCAAGCGCGGCGCGGTGATCGACCCGGGCGGAGACCTGCCGCGCATCCTCGCGGCGCTGGAGGAACTGGAGGTCACGCCGGAGAAGATCGTCCTCACCCACGGGCATATCGACCACGCCGCCGGCGCCGCCGAACTCGCCGAGACGCTGAAGGTGCCGGTGGAAGGGCCGCATGAAGGCGACAAGTTCCTGCTCGACAACCTGCCGGCCGACGGCGAGCGCACCGGCATTCCCGGCCGCGCGGTCACGCCCGACCGCTGGCTCGCCGAGGGCGACGTGCTCGACATTGGCGGCGTGCCGTTCGAGGTGCTGCACGTGCCTGGCCACACGCCGGGCCATATCGTGCTGGTGAACCGCGCCAACAACATCGCCATCGTCGGCGACACGCTGTTCCAGCGCTCGGTCGGCCGCACCGACTTTCCCTATGGCGACCACGACCTGCTGATCGCCGGCATCAAGTCCAAGCTGCTGCCGCTGGGCGACGCCTTCACCATCCTGCCCGGCCACGGCGCGGCCTCGAACATCGCGCTGGAGAAGCGCACCAATCCGTTCCTGCGCTGACGGCACGAAAGCGCGGCAGATTGCCTAAGGGAAGCGCCACGAAATAGTTACTCGCCCACCGGCGCGCCTGACCGGATGATGAGGCCACACCAGCCCCGGAGTCCCGTCATGACGCGCTTCGTGACCGCGTGCCTGCTAGCCCTTGCCGGCCTCCTGGCCCCCTTCGCGGCCGCGCCCGCCTCGGCGCAGGCGGAGCGCTGCCCCAAGCTGGTGGCGGGCAGCCCCTTCCTCGCCCCGCCGGAGCCCCGCGCGCTCCCCGCCGCCTATCTCCAGCCGCGCGAGGTGAGCCTCTCCTATATCGGCCACTCCACCTTCCTGATCGAGACCGCCGGCGGCGTCACGGTGGCTACCGACTACAACGACTATGTCCGCCCCGACGTGGTGCCGCGCGTCGCTACGATGAACCGGGCGCACCTCACCCACTACTCGCTGAACCCGGACCCCGGCATCGAATATGTGCTGAAGGGCTGGCGCGAGGATCGCGACCCCGTCCATTACGACATGGAGGTCGGGGACCTTTGGATCGGCAACCTGCAGACCAACATCCGCGACTGGGAAGGCGGCACGATCCGCAACGGCAACTCGATCTTCGTGTTCCGCGCGGCGGATCTGTGCATCGCCCATCTCGGACACCTGCATCACCTGCTGACCGAACAGGACCTCGGCGCGCTGGGGCGCATCGACGTGGTGCTGGCCCCGGTCGACGGCAGCTACACGCTCGACGTCGACGGCATGGTCGAGGTGCTCAAGAAGCTGGAATCACCGGTGGTGATCCCGATGCACTATTTCAACCAGGCGACGCTGGAGCGCTTCCTCGAGCATTTCGCCAGCAGCAAATACGCGATCCGGCGCGAGAACTCGTCCACCCTCGTCCTGTCGCGGGCGAGCCTGCCGACCCAGCCGACCGTCATCGTGCTGCCGGGCCATTGACGGCATTTTAAGGGGCACGGGCCCATAAGGGAGACGGGCGCTGCCTGCGGGCTCGGGGCCAAGATGAATCGCCGTTCGAGGAACCGCCGGCAAGCCGCTGAATCGATCTGGCAGCAATGCGGGCCAAGTCGCGGATTCATTTTCTCCGCCGAACGGCGCAAGTCGATGAATCGATCTGTGCGGAACCCGCCCCAAGAGTCTGATCGGACTCGCCGATTTACGCGCGGTTAAAGTAACAACACAGCGGATACCCACCCCCGCCCTGCGCACATGAATCGGCGTCGGAGACCGGAAGACGCCGAAGCTGAATCGCCGTCTCAGCCGCGCCCGAACAGCCGCGCCAGCCAGCCCTTCACCATCGCCAGCAAAAGCGAGCCGGCATCGAGCGGGGCGGCCTCGGCGGGCGCCGCCTCGCCCTTGATCGCGGCGTTCAGATTGGCGGCGAAAGAGGCCGTCATCCGCGCCGCGAGATCGCGCGCGATGGCGCCGCGGCTCATCTGCGCCAGCGGGCCCTGCAGCACATAGGCGACCTCGACCCGCACCCGCGTCGCCGCGCCGGCCTCGGTCTCCGTGAGCGCGTAGTTGAGCCGTGCCTGCACCCGGGTGGCGCTGCGGCTGTCGACGCCGCGCCCGTCAATGGTCCCGGACCAGTTCGCCGGATCGGCGGCGATCACGCCGGTGCCGCCGAAGGCCGCCTGGATCGGGCCGAGCTTGACCGTCATCTCGGCGACCACGCTGCGCCCGTCGCTGGGCTCGGTGAGGCGCGCGCCGGGCAGGCAGGCGATCACCCGCGCCGGGTCCTGGAACAGCGCCCACACGCTCGCGCGCGGCGCGGCGACGTCGAACGCCTCGACGATCTCCACCGGGTTGCGCAGCGGTTCGGCGACGAAGGGCGCCGCGTCCGGGGCCTGAGCGGCGGCGGGCGCGGCGGGTGCGGCGTCCGCCGCGACGCGCGAAGGCGCCACCGGCAAGGCGAGCGGCGAGGCGTAGACCGGCGGCGCCACCTCGCTGCCGCGCGTCACCACCGGCGCCTCGCCCATGCGCTCGGCGGCGACCGACTTGATCGCGCGCACGATGCCGACATAGCCGGTGCAGCGGCACAGATTGCCCGCCAGCTCGTGGCGGATCGCCTCCTCGTCGAGGCCGGGCCGGCGCAGAACGATGTCGCGCGCCATCATCATCATGCCCGGCGTGCAGAAGCCGCATTGCAGCCCGTGCTCGCGGGTGAACGCCTCGCGCAGCCGCGCGGCGACGGGATCGTCCGCCAGCCCCTCGATGGTCGTGATCTTCGCCCCGTCCAGCGCCACCGGATAGGCGATGCAGGAGCGGGCCGGCGCGCCGTCGATCAGCACCGTGCAGGCGCCGCACACGCCGTGCTCGCAGCCCAGATGCGTGCCGGTGAGCAGCAGCTCCTCGCGCATGAAGTCGGCGAGGTGCTGGCGCGGCTCGACCTCGGCGGAAATCGCCCGGCCATTGATCTCGATATGGATGGGCTTCATGCGGAAAGGCTCTCATCTTCCAGCGCCGCGACCGCCTGGCGGATCACGGCCTGGCGCAGGCGCAGGCTGGCGGGGTCGGCGGCGAGCCCGGCCGCGCGCAGGGCGTCGTCCAACGTCGCCGGGTCGCTTATCGCCGCCGCGGCGTCGGCGATGACGATCTGGCGGGCCTCGGTGGCGCCGATGACGAGGCGGTGCACGCCGCGCGCCGGGTCGGCGAGCACCGCGCACATCGCCTCGGCGAACTCGCCCACCTTGCGGCAGGACTTGCGGTAGCCGAAGCGCGCCCCGGCCGAGCAGCGCGGCACGAAGATGCCGGTGACGATCTCGCCGTCCTGAAGCGCGGTCTCGAAGGCGCCGAGGATGAAGTCCTCCACCGCCAGCTCGCGCGCGCCCGACGGCCCGGCGAGGTGGACGCGCGCGCCGAGCGCGGCGAGCGTGGTCGGCCAGTCCGCCGCCGGGTCGGCATGGGCGAGGCTGCCGCCCATCGTGCCGCGGTTGCGCACCGCGCGATAGGCGATGCCCCGTGCGATGCGGGCGAGGAAGCCCGGCGTCGGGTCGGGCGCGGCCCCGTCCTCGAACTCGGCGTGGGTGATGCCGGCGCCGAACAGTATGCCCTCGGACCGCTCTTCGACCTGCCGGAGCGGCGCCAGCCGGCCGACATCGACCAGCAGCGGCGGCCGGGCGAGGCGCAGATTCAGCATCGGGCCGAGGCTCTGGCCGCCGGAGAGCGGCTTGGCGCCGCCCTGCCCCAGCGCGGCGAGCGCGCCCGCCAGGCCGGCCGGGCGCTCATAGTCGAACCGCGCGGCCTTCACGACACCGCCTCCGCGCCTGCGGCTTCGCGTGCGGCGCGCGCCGCCTCCACCGCCTCGCGTACCCGGCGCGGTGTCATCGGCGACATGGTGAGCTCGACGCCGAGATCGGCCAGCGCATCATTGATCGCGTTGCCGATCGCCGCCGGCGGCGCGATCGCGCCGCCCTCGCCTATGCCCTTCTGGCCGAAGCGGGTGTTGGGGGAAGGCGTCTCCATGTGGGCGATGCGCACTTCCGGCATCTCGCCTGCGCCCGGCAGCAGGTAGTCGGCGAAGGTCGAGGCGAGCGGCTGGCCGTGCTCGTCATAGACCATTTCCTCATAAAGCGCGGTGCCGATACCCTGCGCGGTGCCGCCATAGATCTGGCCGTCAACGACCATCGGGTTGAGCAGCACGCCGCCGTCCTCGACGATGACGTAGTCGAGGATCTCGACTTCGCCGGTCTCCGGCTCCACCGCGACCACGCAGGCATGGCTGGCATAGGAGAAGGTGCCGGTGTCCACGGTCGGCCGGTAGCCCGCCACAAGGTCGAGCCCGTCCGGATTGGCATCCGCCGGCAGGTTCTGCGGCGCGCGGTAGAAGGTGAAGGCGACTTCCTTGAAGGTGACGGAGCCGGACGGGCCGACCACCGCCGCGTCCTCGATCCGCACCGCGTCGACCGGCGCCTGCAGCAGATGCGCGCCGATGCCCTTGATGCGCTCGGCCAGCTTCTCGCAGGCGCTCGCCACCGCGCCGCCCGCCATCACCGCCGAGCGCGAGCCCCAGGTGCCGGTGGAATAGGGCGTCACCGCCGTGTCGCCATGCACCACGTTGACGAGGTCCGGGTCGATGCCCAGCACCTCGCAGGCGATCTGCGCCAGCGTGGTCTCCATCGACTGGCCGTGGCTCTGGTTGCCGACCCGCACCTCCAGCGTGCCGTCCGGCGTCAGCCGGGCGCCGCACTGCTCGAAGCCGGGCACCATCGGGATACCCCAGCCGTGATAGACCGAGGTGCCGTGCGCACCCTGCTCGCAATAGGTGGCGTAGCCGATGCCGATGCGCCGCCCGTCCGCCTCGCCGCGCTTCTGGCGCTCGCGCACCGCCGCGTGGCCGATCATCTCGTGGGCCCGGCGCAGGCTCTCGGGATAGTCGCCCATGTCGAAGTCCTTGCCGGTGATGGACTTGAAGGGCATCTGGTCCGGCCGCACGAGGTTGCGCATGCGCACTTCGTAGGGCTCGATCCCGGCCGCGCGGGCCACCGCGTCGATCATCAGCTCCATCGCCGTGCACACGCCGGTGCGGGCGACGCCGCGATAGGGCACGATGGGCGGCTTGTTCGAGCACACCGAATAGGCGCGGCATTTGTAGGACGGCAGGTCGTAGGGCCCGGGCAGGTTCGAGACCACCTGCGCCCCTTCGAGGCAGGCCGAGAACGGATAGACCGAATAGGCGCCGGCATCGACATGCGACACCGCCTCGAAACCGAGCAGCCTGCCGTCGGTGTCGGCATAGGCGGTCATGACATAGTGGTGCTCGCGGCAGTTGGCGGCGGCGATCAGGTGCTCGCGCCGGTCCTCCAGCCACTTGATCGGCCGGTCGAGCATGAGCGAGGCCCAGGAGCAGCACACCTCCTCCGGCTGGAGCAGGCCTTTCCAGCCGAAGCCGCCGCCGACGTCGGGCGCCACCACGCGGATGCGGCGCTCGTCGAGCCCGAGGCATTCGGCGAGCCCCGAGCGCACGATGTGCGGCATCTGGGTCGAGGTCCACAGGCTGAGCTGCTCGATATGCCGCTCATAGACGGCGATGCAGCCCTTGCCTTCCATCGGCGCCATGCACTGCCGGCTGGTGCGCACCTCGCGCGTGACCTTGATCGGCGCCTGCGCCAGCGCCTCGTCGAAATTGCGCTCGGCCTGCGAGGTGAGGAACACATTGTCCGACCAGTCGTCATGGATGCGCGCCGCCTCGGGCCCGACCGCCCGCAGCATGTCGAAATTGGCGCCGAGTTCCTCGTAGTCGACGCTCACGAGCTCGGCGAGGTCCTCCGCCTCGGCGCGGCTTTCGGCCAGCACCATCACCACCGGCTCGCCGACGAAGCGCACCTTGTCGCTCGCGAGCGAGGGCTGGGCGGAGACGCGGAAGCCCGGCAGGCCGGTCTTGGCGAGGATGTCCTTCACCCCCATCATGTCGGCATGGGTGAAGGCGCGCCCCTTCAGCTCGGGCGGGATGTGGATGGCGCGGATGCGCGCATGGGCCAGGGTGGAACGCACGAAGGCGGCCTCGAGCTGGCCCGGAAATCGCATGTCGCCGATGAACCGCCCCCGCCCCTGGAGAAGACGGGCATCCTCCTTGCGGGGTACCGACGCACCAACCCCCCGACGCCCTTCCCGCCGTTCGCTGATCCCCTGCTGGCCGGCCATGACTCCCCCGACGGAACCTCTTGTGTCAGACACTATCTTATTCGATTATCGAGCTTATCACAGGATAAGTGCTGATCTTTGCACAAATAGAAACATTCGCAAGGGCACGGACCGCCGCGCGGGTTGCGGATCGGCTTCGGGCGAGGAGTGGAAGCGATGAAGTTCGGTCTCGGCCAGCCGTTCCGCCGCGTGGAGGATCTGAGATTCATCACCGGCACCGGGCACTACACCGACGATCACCGCTATGAGGGCGAGCTCCATGCCGCCGTGGTGCGCGCGCCCGTCGCCCACGGCGTGCTGAACGGCGTCGACGCCGAGGCGGCGCGCGCCATGGAGGACGTGCTCGCGGTCTACACCGCCGACGAGCTCGAGGCCGACGGGATCGGCTCGCTGCCGGTCGTCATCGTGCTCGACCATGCCGAAGGCGGGCGCATGCCCGTGCCCGCGCATACGCTGCTCGCCCGGGGCAAGGTGCGCTATCTCGGCGAGCCGGTCGCCTTCGTGGTCGCGACTTCGGCCATGGCCGCGCTCGAGGCGGCCGAGGCGGTCGCGCTCGACATCGACGAACTGCCGGCGGTGGTCGAGCCGGCCGCCGCATTCGCGGACGACGCGCCGCAGCTCTTCGACGAGGCGCCCGGCAATCTCGCGCTGCACTGGACGCTCGGCGACCTCGGCGAGGCCGATGCGGCGCTGGCCGCCTCCGACCGGGTGGTCGAGCTCGAGCTCGTCAACAACCGCATCGTCGTCTCCTCCATGGAGCCGCGCAACGCGATCGGCCTGTTCGACGGCGAGAGCGGCCAGTTCACGCTGATATCCGGCACCCAGGGCAGCCACATGATCCGCGCCTGGCTGTTCGAGGCGGTGTTCGGCCTGCCGGGCGAGAAGCTGCGCGTCATCACGCCGGATGTCGGCGGTGGCTTCGGCATGAAGGCGATCCCCTATCCCGAGCAGGCGCTGGTGCTCTACGCCGCCCGCAAGCTCGGGCGCCCGGTGCGCTGGCAGTCGAGCCGGGCGGAGGCGTTCCTCTCCGACACGCAGGGCCGCGACAACTACTCGACCGCGAAGCTCGGCATCGACGCCGAGGGCCGCTTCACCGCGCTGAAGGTGGAGACGCTGGCGAGCTCGGGCGGTGCGCTCTCGGCCTTCGGCGTCTATTGCCCGACGCTGTCCGGCCCGCCCATGGCGCCGGGCGTCTACCGCGTCCCCTCGGTCGCCACCGACGTGCGCATCGCCTACACCAACAACGCGCCCATGGACGCCTATCGCGGCGCCGGCCGGCCGGAGGCGGCCTATCTGATCGAGCGCCTCGTCGACAAGGCGGCGCGCGAACTCGGGCTGAGTCCGGCGCGGCTGCGCGAGATCAACATGATCGCGCCCGAGGAGATGCCCCACAAGACGGCGACCGGCGTCAGCTACGATTCCGGCGACTTCGCCAACGTCATGCACGCCGGCATGAAGGCCGCCGACTGGGACGGCTTCGAGGCCCGCCGCGGCAAGGACGACGGCCGGCTGCGCGGCATCGGCCTCGCCTACTACATCGAGCGCACCGGCGTACCGGGCAAGGAGGGCGCGACGGTCGAGATCAGCGCCGCGGGCGACGTGACGGTGCATGTCGGCACCCAGTCCACCGGCCAGGGCCACGAGACCACCTATGTGCAGATGACCGCAGAGACGCTCGGCATCGATCCCGCGCGCATCACGGTGAAGACCGGCGACACCGACCAGCCGATCCCCTCGGCCGGCGGCACGGTGGCCTCGCGCTCCATGGTGCATGGCGGCGGCGCGATCCGTCTCGCCACCGGCGCCGTGCTCGCCAAGGCGAGCGAGGAGGCCGCGCGGATGCTCGAGGTCGACACGCGCGAGCTCGAATTCGACGACGGCGCCTTCCGCGTGCCGGGTACCAACCGCCATGTCGGCATCCTCGACGTGGCGGCGAAGGCCGGCGGCATCGAAGGCGTCGGCGATTTCGAGCAGCTCGCCGGCACCTTCCCGAACGGCGCGCATGTGTGCGAGGTCGCCGTCGATCCCGAGACCGGCGTCATCACGGTCGAGCGCTACACCGTGGTCGACGATTTCGGCCGCACGCTCAACCCGCTGGTGCTGAGCGGCCAGATCCATGGCGGCATCGCCCAGGGCATCGGCCAGGCGATGATGGAGCGCACCGTCTACGATCCGGAAACCGGGCAGATGCTGTCCGGCTCGTTCATGGATTACGGCCTGCCGCGCGCCGAGGACCTGCCCTTCTTCGACGTGTCGACCCGGAACACGCCCTGCACCACCAATCCGCTCGGCATCAAGGGCGCGGGCGAGGCCGGGGCCATCGGCGCGCCGCCGGCCTTCGTCAACGCGGTGATCGACGCGCTGGCCCCGCTCGGCATCGACCATCTCGACATGCCGCTCACGCCTTCCCGGGTGTGGGAGGCGATCGAGGCGGCGAAGCCGGGCTGAGGGAAAGACGGCTAGGGCACGTCCGGCAGGGTGGCCGCGTCCGGCCACCAGCCGTCGGCGACGAGGTCGAAGCGCGGGCAGCCATAGGCGGCGCGCACCCGCTCCGGCGCCAGCACGCCGGCCATGGCGGCGACCCAGCGATTGGTCTGCTTCATCGCCACCACCAGCCCCGCCACCTCGGCGCCCGCCCGCGCCACCAGCCGGCAGGTCGCGACCGCGGTCGCGCCGGTGGAGATGGCGTCGTCCACCAGCACCACGCGGCGCCCCTTCACCAGCGCAAGCAGGTTCGGGTCGAGCCGCAGCCGCTTTCCGGCCTCGGGCGAGGTGATGGAGGACACCGGCTCGGAGAGCTCGTCCGCGTACCAGAACTTCTTTGAATAGCCGAGCGGCACGTAGCGGGGCTGGCCCAGCCGCTCCGCCACCAGCGCGGCGAAGGAGAGGCCGAGGGTCGGCAGGCCGATCACCACCTCCCCGCCGAGCCCCCTCGCCTCGTCGGCCATGGCGTCCGCCAGCGCGGCGACGACGGCGTGCGAGGCCTGGTTGGCGATCAGCGAGGCGACGGCATGCGCGCCGTCCGGCAGCCTCCGCAGCGGCAGCACCAGCACGCGTCCGTCCGGCAGCGTGACCGGATAGCCGAAGCGAAAAGGCGGGCCGGCCGAGAAGCGCGCGGGCACGCGGTCCGTCAGCTCCTGCCAGTAGTCCAGCGTCGGTTCCGTGAAGTGGTCGTCCACCTCGGCGCCTCATGGAAACGGCCCCGGCGGGTGCCGGAGCCGGCCTCGTTCAATCGGACAGGCGGGCGCTCAGAGTTCGCCCGCCGCCATCTGCTTCGCCATGAAGTCCGCCTGCCGGATCGCCAGCGCGACGATGGTCAGCGTCGGGTTGCAGGCGCCGCCGGTGGCGAAGTTCGAGCCGTCGGTGATGAACAGGTTCGGCACCTCCCAGGCGCGGCAATTGCCGTCGAGCACGCCGTCCTCGGGCTTCGCCGCCATGCGGTTGGAGCCGAGATTGTGGCTCGCCGGATACGCCGGCGCCTCGATGGAGCGCTTCGCCCCTGCCGCCTTGTGGATGGCGGTGAGCTGCTTGTAGCCGTGCACGCGCATCTTCAGGTCGTTCGGGTGGTCGTCATAATGGATATTGGCGACCGGCACGCCATAGGCGTCGACCTCGTCGGTCAGCGTCACCCTGTTGTCGGCCTGCGGCATGTCCTCGCCGGACATGAAGATGCCGGCCATGTTGGCGTACTGCTCGATCACCGAGACGAAGTCGCGGCCCCACCAGCCCGGATACATGAAGGCCGCGGTGGTGGGCAGGCCCATCGAGTTCATCTCGATATAGTAGCCGCCGGCGAAGCCGCGGCCGGGGTCGTGGCGCACGAAGTCGTCGATCATGCCGCCCATGATCTCGCCGCGATGCATGTAGACCGGCTTGTCGAACACCGACCACACGGTCTGGATCAGGTGGCGCAGATAGTGGCGCCCGACATGGCCGTAGCCGTTGGCGAGGCCGTCCGGGAACCGCCCGCTCTTCGAATGCAGCAGCAGGCGCGAGGATTCCACGCAATTGCCCGCCATCACCACGGCGCGCGCCTTCTGGCGATGGGTGACGCCGGCGGCATCGACATAGACCACGGCCGAGGCCTTGCCCGCCTCGTCATGCTCGATCTGCACCGCGCGCGACTGCGGGCGCAGCTCCAGCTTGCCGGTGGCGAGGCCGCGCGGGATCTCGACATTCAGCGTCGACCAGCGCGAGCCGACCTTGTCGCCGGTGATGGTGAAGCCGTCCTGCGTCGTCGCCGGCCGGCCGTCATAGGGAACCGGGTTGATGGCGTGGCGGCCGGTCGAGACGTTGAGGCCCAGCGCCGAGGCGCCGGCATACATGACCTTGAAATTGTTGTTCGCCGGCAGGCCGGGTAGTCCGTTGGTGCGGGTCACCCCCATCTTCGCCTCGGCGAGGTCGTAATAGGGCTCGATCTCGTCCAGCGTGATCGGCCAGTCGATCAGCGTGGTGCCGGGGATGTCGCCATAGACCGTCTTCGCCCGCATCTCGTCGGCGATCAGGCGGTAGCAGCAGGCGGACCAGTGGGTGGTCGTGCCGCCCACAACCTGGCAGCTCCAGCTCGGCGCGGTGGGATGGTCCTTTGCGACGCGCCAGGTGCCCGAGGAGGTGCGCTTGTCGAGCCAGGACAGCATCTCGTAGCCGCCCCATTCGTCGTTGACGAAGTCGTCCGGGGTCAGGTGCTTGCCCGCTTCCAGCAGCACCACGTCGATGCCGCGCTGCGCCAGCTCGTTGGCGAGCGTGCCGCCGCCCGCGCCGGAACCGATGATGACGACGACGCCATCGTCGTCGAGTTCGTAGGCCGTCATGAGAGTCTCGCTCCGAAATCGCTAGGTCAGGCTCGGGTGATCAGACGCCGGGCGGCGGATCGGGGAGCCAGTCGAGGTCGTTGAAGCCGCGCTTGACGTAGCCGCCGAGATGGACCGAGGCGCCCTCGTAGCCGAAGGCCTGCCACACTTCGAGGTCGTCATAGAGGAAGCGCACCGTCGAGCGCTGCACGAGCTGGAACGCCGTGGTGGCCTCGATCCCCTTCAACACCTGCAGGCGGTAGCTCTCGGTCAGCTCCAGGAACGGCATCGGCAGCGCGCCATCGACGAGGTCGACGAATTCGGCGAAGGTCTGGGCCGCGCCGGGCGCCTTGGCCGCCATGGCGTCGAAATGGAACACCGTGCGGCGATAGACCCGCTCGGGCAGCCCCTCATGCGGATAGAGCGTGCGCGCCACCGCCACCAGCGTCTCCGCGACATGCGGGTCGAACAGCGCGAGTGCCTTCACCCAGTCCGCTCCCTCCGGCAAGTCGACGGGGGGAGGAAGCTTGGGATCCTTGTGGGCGGTGATGGCGGACATCGGTCGCTCCAGTCTCAGTTCTGCGTGGGAAGCTGCTGCTCGGGCGGCAGCCAGGCATTGATCGCCACGGTATGCTTGGCGAGGTCGGCGGAATGACGCTCGCGCGCGTGCCTCTCGGCGGCGAGCAGGCGCGCCCGGGTCGGCTGGAAATGCGGGACCACGTGGCGGGCGAACAGCTCATAGTGCCGGAGCGTCGCCTCCCGGTTCGCCCAGTCATGGGCCAGCATCAGGAAGCAGCCGAAATCCCCCGCCCGGTCGGCGAGACGCTGGAGGAACGCGACCGCGTCGTCCGGCGTGCCGATGACGCCGATGCCGGTCTCGTTCATCCAGGCGATGCGCTCCTCGAACGTATCGCCCACCGCCGTGATGGAGGGCATGGCGATGGTCTTCTGGGTGTATTCGCAGAAGGCGTCGAAGCCGTGACGCATGTCCTCGACCGCCTGCTCGCGGGTCTCGGCGACATGGACGTTGACGACGAGGCGCCAGCGGCTCGGGTCCGGCGTGTGGCCGGCCTTGATCGCCTCCTCGGCATAGACGTCCCAGTGCAGCGGCGGCGCCGGCTCGCCGAGCTTGGGCGAGATCACGCCGGTCGACAGCAGGCCGAGCCCGTGCTTGCCGGCGATGCGCGGGCCCGCCTCCGAGCGCGTGGCGGCGACGCAGACGTCGAACATCGGGTCAGTATAGGGCGCCACCTGGCAGAAGGCGTTGACCAGCTCGTAGCGGTCGGTCTTCACGCTCACCGGCTCGGTGGTGGTGAGCAGCTTCATCAGCACGCCGAGATCATGGTCGAGCGCGGGGCGAAGCGTTGAAGGCTCCAGCCCGAACATCGCCGCGTCGCTCGGCAGGCCGCCGGGGCCGAAGCCGGCCATGAAGCGCCCGCGCATCAGGTGATCCAGCAGGATCATCCGGTCGGCGACATGGTAGGGGTTGTGATAGGGCAGCGGCACGATGCCGGTGCCGAGCTTGATGCTGCGCGTCTGCGCCGCGGCATAGGCGAGGAACACCATCGGGTCGGCGATGATCTCGCTGCCGGCCGAATGGTGCTCGCCCACCCAGGCCTCGTCATAGCCCAGCTCGTCGATCCACTTGATCGTCTCCAGATTGCGCTGGAGCGAGGTGGTGATGTTCTGCGTCGGTGGGGAATTCCACGGCGGCATGAAGACGCCGAAGCGGGTCCTGGTCATCAGATCTCCTTCAGCGCACCGGCAGGAACCGTTTGGGCAGCACGCAGTGAATGCCCTTGTTGCCGTCGACCGTCTGGGTGACGCGCAGGTCCGCGCACAGCGAGCACAGCGTGTAGGCGTCCTGCGCCGACAGATCGGTCATCTCGCGGATCAGCGCGATCATGTCGCGCAGCGCGATCTTGGCCGCGTCGTCGAGATCGGGATCGAAGGCCATGGTGATCCACGTGTCCGCCTTCTCGGCGCGCGGCGTGGTGAGCGTCATGTCCTTGCGCACATGGAACTCGAACGTGCCGGTCAGCGCGGTCTCGATGGCGGTGAGGCACACCTCGCCGTCGCCCTGCCGCCCGTGCCCGTCGCCGGCAGAGAACAGCGCGCCCGGCGCGAAGACGGGGAAGTAGATGGTGGAGCCGACGCCGAGCTCCTTGTTGTCCATGTTGCCGCCGAAGACGCGCGGCTCGGTGGAGGAGAGCCGTCCCCATTCCGGCGCCGGCGCGACGCCGAAATTGCCGAAGAACGGCTCCAGCGGCAGCTCCTGGCCCCAGGGCATGGTGGCGACGCCGCGTTCGCCGTCGACGCCGAAATGGATGCGCCGGAGCGTGGGGAAGTCCTCGGGCAGCGTGCCGAGAAACGGCATCTGGATGTTCCAGCCCCAGTCGGCGCGGAAGCTGATCGCCTTGAGCCGCACCTCCAGCACGTCGCCCGGCTCGGCGCCCTCGACGAACACCGGGCCGGTGAGCAGATGCGGGCCGGGGCCGCGGAACGTGTTCTCGAACACCTCGCGCTGGCCGGGCACCGGGGTGAAGCCGAGCGCGGGGTCGGGCATGTCCTCCGGCTCGCCGGAGAGCGTGTCCATCACCACCGTGTCGCCGGACTTGATGGTGAGGGTCGGCTTCAGGCTGGCGTCCCACTGGCCCCAGTTCACCGTGCCCGGACGGGCGGGAAGATAATGTTCGGCCATGTCGTCCTCCTCAGCCCTTGACCGCGCCGAGCGTCAGCCCGCGCACGATGTGGCGCTGCAGGATGAAGACGACGATGAGCACGGGAACCAGCGCCGTCATGCCGACCACCGCCATCTCGCCCCAGCGCACGCCCTGCGAGGTGATGAGCTTGGGGATCGAGACCGGCAGCGTATGAACGTTGTCGCCACCCAGCATGAAGGCGAACAGGAACTCGTTCCACGCGAAGATGAAGCACAGCACGCTGGTCGCCACGATGCCGTTGCGCAGCAGCGGGAACACCACGCGGCGGAAGATCTGCACCTTCGACCAGCCCTCCAGCGCCGCCGCCTCCTCCAGCTCCACCGGCAGGTCGCGGCAGAAGGAGCGCAGCACCCAGACATAGAAGGACAGGTTGAAGGTCATGTAGGCGAGCGTCAGGCCGAGGAAGGTGTCGAGCAGGCCGACCTTCGCATAGATCAGGTAGAACGGGATCACGAGGCACACGGGCGGGGCCATGCGCGAGCCGAGGATGAACAGGAACAGGTCGTCCTTGGCCTTCATCTCGAAGCGCGCGAACGCATAGGCGGCCGGCGTGCCGATGACGACGACGAGCGCCGTCGACACCGTGCACAGCACGAAGGAGGTCAGCAGGCTCCAGTGGAAGCCCTGCTCGATCACATAGGTGAAGTGGTCGAGCGTGGGCAGGAACAGCCACTGCGTCGGGCGCGCGAACATGGCGTCGTTCGGCTTCACCATCATGGTCGCCATCCAGAAGATGGGGAACAGCATGATGGCCGCGTAAACGATCACGATGGTGGTCCAGAACAGACCGCGCGAGCCCTCGGGGCGATTGACAGCTTCAGCCATGTTGGACCTCAGAAGGCGTTCAGGCGCTTCTTCGCGACCTGGTAGAAGATTGTGCAGAAAGCGAAAAAGGCGATCCACACCAGCACCGCCAGAGCCGACGCCTCGCCGATGTTCCAGAACTCGAAGGTCATCTTGTTGGCGAGGATCGAGGGCGTTTCGGTCGAGGTGCCGGGACCGCCATTGGTGAGGATGTAGATGGTGTCGAACACCTTGAAGGCGTCGATGAAGCGCAGCAGCCCGATCACCGCGAGCAGCGGCGTCATCATCGGCAGGGTGATGTGGAAGAAGATCTGCACCGGGTTCGCCCCGTCCACCGCGGCGGCGCGGTAGGGGCCCAGCGGCAGCGCCTGCAAGCCGGCGAAGAAGGCCAGCATCATGAACGGCGTCCACTGCCAGATGTCGACGAAGATCAGCGCGTAGAGCGCCAGATCGGGCGAAGCGAAGACCGAGGTGTCGGTCAGGATGTTGAAGCGCTCCAGCACGTTGTAGGAGAAGAACCCCCACGAGCCGGCGAGCATGATCTTCCACAGCAGGCCGACGACGATCGGCGCCATCATGGTGGGCATGAACAGCAGCGGCACCAGCACCGAGCGCCCGCGCACGTTCTGGTTCAGCACCAGCGCGCCGATCAGGCCGAGCATGAATTCGATCGGCACGGCGATGAACACGAAGGTCGCGGCGACGCCGATCGAGTTCCAGAAGCGCTCGTCGGACAGCAGCGTGGCGTAGTTGTCGAACCAGATGAAATCACGCACCCGGCCGAACTTCGCCTGATGGAAGCTCAGATAGATGGCGTAGATGAACGGCACCAGCGAGACGACCACCAGCATGATCATCGACGGGGCGATCAGAATATAGGGGTACCAGACGCGCTCGCGCAGCCCTTGCGGAGTGGACACATGGGCGGGGGCGGCCTCCGTCGTCGCCGACATGAACGTCTCTCCGTGACGGTTCGAGAGGATCGCCGACCGGCGCGGTCACAGGTAACCGGCCGGTCGGCGGAGACGGTGGAGGAACGGGGGCGCAGGCGCCCCCATCCCGGGTCGGGGATCATTCGGGAAGCGTGCAGGACTTTCCGCCGCAGAGCTTCACCAGGATGGCCTGGCCTTCCTTGGCGCCCTGCTCGGGCGTCATCTGGCCGAGGCCGACCTCCTGCGCGATGCCGCTCATGGCGTCGATGATCTCCGGGTACTTCTCCATCTTCGGGCGCGCCTTGGCGACGTCGAGCGAAGACTTCATCGCGGCGAACAGCGTCGGGTTCTCGCTATCCTTGATCGCGGGAAGCGCCCACGAGCTCTCGCGGATCGGCACGCCGCCCTCTCCCATCTCGATCAGCTTGTCCTGCTGCTTCTTCGAGGCGAGCCATTCCAGGAACAGGAAGGTCGCTTCGGGATGCTCGCTGGCCGCGTTGATCACGGTCACCGACGGCTCGGCGTCGGCGTGGCGATGGGCCTCGTTGCCCGCCTTGGCGGGGATCGGGCCGTAGATGAACTTGCCCGCGTAGGGCGACACGCCCGGCTTGTCGATGCCGAGCACGAAGTCCGACCAGGCCAGCGACTGGGCGGCGATGCCGTTGCCCATGACGGTGGGCACGTCGACGAGCGAGTATTCGGCGATGCCGGGCGGGGCGAAGGTCCACAGCTCGCGCCACATCTTCAGCGCGGCCACGACCTGGGGGGTGTCGAAGTTCGGCATGCCCTTGTCGTCGAGCAGGTCGCCGCCATAGTTCTCGATGAAGTTCACCCAGAGGTTCGAGAAGGTCGAACCGCCCTTGATGCCTTCGAGCACGATTCCATAGAAATCGCTCTCGAGCGGCTTGCCGGCGAGCTTCTCGCCCTTCTTGCGGGTGAAGAACTCGGCGATGTCGCGCATCTGCTCGATGGTCTTCGCCGGGCCGAGGTCATAGCCGTACTTGGCCTTGAACGCCGCCATCTCCTCGGGATTGCTGAGAAGGTCCTCGCGCGCCCAATAGACGTGGTTGTAGTTCCAGTTGATGAAGCCGTACTGTTTGCCCTCGAAGAAGGCCGTGGTCTTGTAGGGCGTGGCGATGAAGTCGGCCACGTTCATGCCCGGATCCGACAGCTTGGGGTCGGCGACGAACTTGTCGAGCGGCATGATGACGCCGGCCGAAAGCATCGGGCCGAGCTGGGCGCCGTGCAGCATGATCGCGTCATAGTGGCCGCGGCCGGACAGCATGTCCGCCTGGCCCTTGTTGATCACCTCGAAGTGGTTCAGCAGCTCCCACTCGACCTTGATGCCGGTTTCCTTCTCGAAATCCGGCACGATCTTGGACAGCGTCTCCTGCAGCGGCGTGATCTCGTCCAGCACGCGGATGGTCGTGCCCGCATAGGGCTTGCCCGCTTCCGCATAGAAGCTGTCATCCGCCCGGGCGGCGCTCGTCAACGGCGCGACCAGCGCCGTCGTTGCCGCCAAGGCGGCGGCGAAACACCAGGTCTTACGCATCATTCGCTCTTCCCCTCTTGTTGCTCGTTGGCGGCATGCGCCCGTCAATTGCCGGACAGCGCCCGACCCGTCGATCCGTCGAACAGGACAAGTCCCTCGTCCGGAATGGTGAGGCCGATCTCTCGGCCGATGCCTTCGCCCTCCCCCTCGCCCAGCGCGGCGGCGGTCGCCATGGACGTCTTCGCCTTGGCCAGCAGCGTGCCGAGGTCGAGCGTGACGATGGCGTGCTTGCCGAAGGGCTCGTTGGAGTAGATTTCCGCGCTCAGCGAGCCCGGCGCGCCGGGCTCGGCGAAGCCGATGCCGTCCGGGCGCACGCCGAGGGTCACCTCCTCGCCGGCCGCCTTCCCGGCCGCGGCGGCCAGCGCCGGCGGCAGGGCGATGCGCATGCCCCGGCGGGTGAAGAACAGCACGTCGCCCTCGCGCTGGAGCGCGCCGTCGACGAGGTTCATCGGCGGATCGCCGAGCAGCCGGGCGACGCGGGTGCTGGCGGGCTTCAGCCAGATCTCTTCCGGCGTGCCGACCTGCTCGACCCGCCCCTGGTCGAGCACCACCACCCGGTCACCGACCGACAGCGCCTCCATGCCGTCCGGCGTCAGCCAGATGCTCGGCGCGCTCTGGGCCGAGAGGCGGCGCCGGATCTCGCCGCGCAATTTGTGCCGCAGCTTGGCGTCGAGATGGGAGATGGGCTCGTCGAGCATGTAGAGGTCGGGCGCCTGCACCAGCAGCCGCGCGAGCGCGACGCGCTGCTTCTGCCCGCCCGATAGTGCGCCGGGCAGCCGCTCGCCGAGGTGGCGGATCTCCAGCAGTTCCAGCACCTCGTCGACGCGCCGGTTCGCCGAGGCGGCATCGAGCCGCCCGCCCGGCGCCTGCAGCGGCGAGAGCGCGTTGCCGCGCACGGTGAGATGTGGATAGAGCGCGTAGGATTCGAACATCAGCGCGACGCGCCGCTGCCCGGCCGGAATGGCGGCCAGATCGCGCCCGCCGAGCGAAACACTGCCGGTCTCCGGCCGCTCGAGGCCGGCGAGGATGCGCGCGAGCGTGGTCTTGCCGGCGCCCGAAGGGCCGGTGACGGCGAGGAGCTCGCCGGGCGCGACCTCGATGCCGACATCGTGCAGCACCTTGTGGGTGAAGCTCTTGCTGAGGCCTCGCGCGACGAGGCCGGTGCGGACGGCGACGTTCATTGCAGCGCCTCCCGGTTGCGCCCGCTTGTGGCGTCGAAGACGAGCAGCTTGCCGACGTCGATGCCGAGCGCGACCCGGTCGCCGGCGCGCCAGGGCGAGGGCCCGACGATCTCGGCGACCAGCGTGTCGGCGGCGCCGCTCTGGCCTTCCAGCACCACGGTGAGCACGTCGGCGTCGCCACGCGGCTCGCGATAAGCGATGGTGCCGCGCGCCTGCCCTTCCATGTCGGGCGCACGCACCGCGATGTTTTCCGGCCGGATGCCGGCCACGATCGCCCCGCCCTCGCCCTTCGCGGCGACCGCCGGCAGGCGGGCCGCGTCGAGCTTCGCCGCCCAGCCGGCGCCGAGGATCGCGCCATCGGCCCCGAACTCGGCGGCCATCAGGTTCATCGGCGGCTCGCCGATGAAGTTGGCCACGAACAGGTTGGCCGGACGCTCATAGAGCTCCTGCGGCGCACCCACCTGCTGGAGCACGCCGTGATTCATCACCGCGACCCGGTCGGCCATGGCGATGGCCTCGGTCTGGTCGTGGGTAACGAGGATGGAGGTTACCTGCCGCAGCTTCTGCAGCCGCTTGATCTCGGCGCGAAGCTGCACCTTCTGGTCGGCGTCGAGATGCGAGAGCGGCTCGTCGAACAGGATGACTTCCGGATCGCGGACCAGAGCGCGGCCGATGGAGACGCGCTGCATCGCGCCGCCGGAAAGGCCGCGCACCGGCTGGTCCGCCATCTGCCGCAGACCGAGAAGCTGGAGCACCTCGCCGATGCGCTCGGAAGCCGGCTGCCCGCCGATGCCGCGTATCTTGAGCGGAAAGGCGACGTTCTCCCACACCGTCATGTTCGGGTAGAGCGCGTAGTCCTCGAACACCATGGCGATGTTGCGCTCGCCCGGGGCGAGGCGCGAGACCGGCCGCTCGCCGAAATAGATCTCGCCCTCGGAGACGCTCTCGATGCCCGCCGCCATCTTGAGCGTGGTGCTCTTGCCGCAGCCCGACGGGCCCAGCAGCGCCAGCATCTCGCCGGCGGCACACGCAAGGTCGAGTTGCTTGACCGCCTCGACCTCCCCGTAGCGCTTGAAGACGGATGTGAACGCGATTGACGACATTGGGCACTCCAGAGGCTATGCCAATGATCAATCCAAGTTCTGTGCCAGAATGTGCTGGTGTATAGAAACTCAGGATAACCGGGTTCCCTTAAGGACACCGGCGCGGCGATCTGCCCAATAATAGGGCAAATTCGACCTGTTTGCTCCCTTTGCGATCACGCTCGATAACGCCTTCAAAGCGAGCGCCGCGCGACGTCCTCGAGCATACCCGCAAGGGCGTTCGGCGCCGAGAGGAAGGGCGAATGATCGCCGTCCAGCGAGAACACTTCCTCGCAGGCTGTATAGTCAACCATAGATCGCTGGTAGGCAAGGGAGACGGCGTTGTCCCGCCGGCCCTCGACATAGAAGCGGCGCACCGAGCCGAAGCGCTCGGGCGTCAGCGCGAGCGGATCGGAATAGACCTTCAGCCGCTGCGGGCGGAGTTGGCCCGTCGCCCAGGCGGCGTCCTCGTCGGTGCAGCTGTTGTAGAACACCTCCGGCGCGGCCGAGGCGGGGAAGCTGGCGGTCTCCCCGTCCGGCGCCACCTGCATGTTCTTCAGCACCAGGTCCTCGACGCCGAGATGCGCGTGAGCGTCGAGGAAGCTGACGAGGCTCTCGCCCGGGCGCAGCATCAGCCCGTTGATATAGACCGTCGCCGCGATCCGGTGCGGGCGCCACTCCGCCACCTGCGAGGAGACGATGCCGCCCATGCTGTGGCCGACCAGGATCAGCGGCCCGCGCAGCGTGTCGATCACGCTGGCGATGCGGGTCGCGTAGCTGGCGAGATCGGCATTCTCCAGGGGCGCCGTATCGCCGCCGCTGCCGGGAAGATTGGGCGCGATCACCTCGTGGCCCTGCTCCTCCAGCAGCGGCACGAGGCGGCGCCAGCACCAGGCGCCGTGGAACGATCCGTGGACCAGAACGAAACGCGCCATGTGACTTCTCCCTCATTGGTGGCCGATGGCCGGGTCGCGGGCCCGTGCGCCCAGCAGCCCTTCCGCCTCCAGCAGGCGGCGGGTGCGGGTGGTCGACGCGAGGCATTCGAGGCGCTCGATGTCCCGGGGCAGGTCGACGTCGAGGGCGAGGCCGGGGAAGCGGGCGGGATCGTGAACCACGGGCGCGATCCCGAGCGCCTGCGCCGACCCCGCGTGCAGCGAGCAGCTCATCGGGCCGTAGGAGAAGGTCATCAGGTCCGGCGGCGAGACGAGGAGCGCATTGGTCCCCTGCCCGTCATGGGCCGGCACGAGGCTCACCCCCGGGGTGCGCGTGTGGCTCGCCACGAGGTCGGAGATCTCGAGCGGCGTTACCGAGGGAATGTCGGCGGGAAGCACCAGCATCCCCGCCGCGCCGTCGACCCGCAGGCGCGCCGCGGCCTCGGCGACCGCGAGGTTGAGCCCGCGCACCGACCGCTCGAAGATCAGCCGCGCCCCGTGCTCGCGTGCCAGCAGGCCAGCCTCCGCGTCGGCCGTGACGACCACCGTCCCGGCGAGCCCGCGCGCCGCCTGCAGCGCCGCCAGCACGTCGCGCATCATCGCCCGCACCAGCGCCTGCCGCAGGGAGGGCGGCAGGCTGCTCGCGAGGCGCTGCTTGGCGAGGGCAACCTCCTTCACCGGCACCACCGCCCAGATGCCCGCCGCGCCGGCATTCATGGGGCCCGGCCCGCCCGTTCCAGAACGAAGCGCGCGAGCCGCGTCTTGTCCTCCAGCGTACGCATCAGCGTGGGCGCGACGACCCGCTCCAGACCGGCGCCGATGTCGAGCTCGGCATCGGTCTCGTCGAGCACGAAGATGTCGGCCAGCCCGCGATAATGCGCGGCCACCGTCGCCGCCGAGGGGGCGAGGCCGAGTTCGCCCATCATCTTGACCGTCGGCCCCTTCACCGCCTGCCCGCCGATGACTGGCGACACGGCGATGACCGGCGCCGGGCTGGCCTCGATCGCTGCGCGCAGGCCCGGCACGGCGAGGATCGGGTCGACGCTGAGATAGGGGTTGGACGGGCAGATCACGACCGCCGCCAGCGCCGGATCGGCCAGCGCCTCCAGCGCCGCCTCCGCCGGATGCGCGGCGGCAGCCCCCTCGAAGGCGAGGCCGAGCACGCGCGGCTGACACTGCCGGCGCACGAAATAGTGCTGGAAGTCGAGCCAGCCCTCGTCCGTTTCCACCCGCGTGCGCACCGGCTGGTCGCTCATCGGCACGATCGCCGAGGCAAGGCCGAGCCGCCGGGCGAGCTCCGCCGTGACCGCGCTGAGGCTCGCCCCCGCGCCGAGAAGGCGGGTGCGCTCGACATGGGTGGCGAGGTCGCCGTCGCCGAGCCGGAACCAGGTCTCGCCGCCGAGTTGCTCCAGCGCCTGCATGAAGGTCCAGGTCTCGTCCTTCCGGCCCCAGCCGCGCACCGGGTCGTCGAGGCCGGCGAGCGTGTAGAGCAGCGTGTCGATGTCCGGCGAGACGTGCAGGCCGAGATGAGGGAAGTCGTCGCCCGTATTGGCGATAACCGTCAGCGCGCCGGGCGGCAGCACGCGGTCGAGCCCCAGCGCCAGCTTGGCCCCGCCGATGCCGCCCGAAATCGCCACCACCTTCATCGGAACAGGTCCTCTTCCTCGGGCCGGATCAGTGTCGCCGCCGGGCTCGCCGGCGCGGACCAGGACAGGCCGCGCACCAGCACCGCCGGCCGGCCTTCCGCCGCCGGCCCCATCAGCAGCGAGGCGGCGGCGGCGATTTCGTCCGCGAGCGCGATCATCGTCACCTGCAGCGGCCGGCCGAACAGGTCGGCCTCGCCGCGCCGGTCGACCAGAGCCGGAAGGCCCGCCGCGCCGATGGCGACGCCCGCCGTGCCGCGCCGCCACGGCCGCCCGAAGCTGTCGTTTATCACCACGCCTACGCCCTCCGGGGCGCCGAGAGCGGTGCGAAGCCGTTCGGCGCTGGCATCGGGATCGGCCGGCAGCAGCAGTGCCATCCCCTCCCCGACATTCGACTGGTCGATGCCCGCATTGGCCATGATGAAGCCCAGCCGATGCTCGACGATCAGCACGCCCGGCCGCCGTCGCACCACGCGCCGGCTTTCGGAGAGGATCAGCTCCACCAGCGCCGGGTCCTTGCCGGTCTCCTCCGCGAGCGCCAGCGCGGCGGCCGAGGGCGTCACCTCGGCGAGGCGAACCAGCCGCCCCTCGGCCTTGGAGACGATCTTCTGCGCCAGCACCAGCACGTCGCCCGCGCGCAGCTCCAGCCCCGCACCGGCGAGCGCCTGCGCCAGCAGCGCTGCGAGATCGTCGCCCGGCCGCACCATGGGCAGGCCGGGCAAGGCGATCAGTTCGAGCCGCGCGGGTGCCTGCATCGCTCAGGCGAAGGCGGCGCGCAGCCGCGGCATCACCTGCTCCGAATAGAGCTTGAGGAAACGCTCCTGGTCCTCGCCCGGGGCGTGGAAGACCAGATGGTTGAAGCCGAGCTCGACATAGGGCCGGATCCTCTCGACATGCTCCTCCGGGTCGTCGGACACGATCCAGCGCCGCGCCGCCCGCTCCACCGGCAGGGCGTCGGCGAGCTTCTCCATCTCCAGCGGGTCCTCGACCGACATCTTCTCCTCCGGCGAGAGCGCGAGCGCGGCCCACAGGCGCGTATCGGCGAGCGCGCGCGCCTTGTCGGTATCGAACGAGACCTTCATCTCGATCATGCGGTCGTAAGTGTCGGACGCCCGCCCCGAGGCTTCAAGCCCGGCGGCGACATTCGGCAACAGCGTGTCGGTGTAGAGCTCCATCGGCTTGCCGCTGGTACAGATGAAGCCGTCGCCGACCCGGCCAGCGAACTTCGCCACCATCGGGCCGGCGCCGGCGACATAGATCGGCACCGGCTGCTCGGGACGGTCGTAGATGGTGGCGCGCTCGGTGCGGTAATACTCGCCCTCGAAGCTCACCCGCTCCTCGCTCCAGAGCTGCTTGATCAGGCGCACCGCCTCGCGCAGGCGCGCGAAGCGCTCCTTCATCTCCGGCCAGGGCGCGCCGGTCGCGGGCACCTCGTTCAGCGACTCGCCCGAGCCGACGCCGAGCACGACGCGCCCGGGGAAGAGCTGGCCCAGCGTACCGAAGGCCTGCGCGACCATGGAGGGGTGGTGGCGGAAGGTCGGGGTGAGCACGCTGGTGCCCAGCACGATGCGCGAGGTCGCGCTGCCGGCCGCGCCGAGCCAGGCGATCGCCGCCGGCGCGTGGCCGCCCGTGTGCCGCCAGGGCTGGAAATGGTCGCTGATGAACGCGGAATCGAAGCCGGAGCGCTCCGCCGCGACCGTGAAGTCGATCAGTTGGCGGGCGTCGAACTGCTCCGCCGATGCCTTGTAGCCCAGTTTCAGCACGTCATTCCTCCACCGCTGCGCAGGAATGATAGAGTGATATATATGTGCAGCACAATATGCCGATTTATGTTTTTAACCCAACGCGATAATTCGCGAGACGGAAATGGTCGGCGCGCTCCGTCCGTCCAAGGCGCGCCGGCAAGGACGCGCCCGCCGCCCGGAACGGCGCCGGGCGGCGGGCCTGTCGTCGGCGATTTCGGCAGCGATCGGCGCGTGGCAAGGCGGGCGGTTCAAGGCCGCCCGTGCCGCGCCCGCGATCAGATGCGCACCCAGCGGCCGGGCACGTAGACCCAACCCCGCCCGCGGCGTGCCCAGGTCGGGCCGACATAGCGGAAGCCCGGGCGGGCGCGGATCCACTGGCCGGAGACCCAGACCCAGCGGCCGCCGCGCCAGTTCCAGTAGCCTGGCACCCACACCCAGCCGCGCCGCGGCGCCGGGCGCACCTCGCGCCGGGGACGCGGCGGCGCGACGACGACGACCTGCGCCTCGGCATCGTCCGTGCCGGCAAGGCCGAGGGGAACTGCCGCCGCGGCGGCGGCAAGCAGGGAGAGCAGCGAACGGCGAGTCAGCATGGTCGGGTCCCTTGATCGAATCGAAGCCGAAACCGGGGTCAGCGGGCGAGATAGCCGATGACCGCGGCATTGGCGATGTCGATGAAGAACGCCGAAACCAGCGGCAAAATGATGAAGGCGCGGGGCGCGGCGCCATGCGTTTTCGTCACGGCCGTCATGTTGGCGATCGCGGTGGGCGTCGCTCCCAGGCTGATGCCGGTGAAGCCGGCCGAGATGACGGCGGCCTCGTAGTTCTTTCCCATGGCCGGGAAGACGACGAAGATGATGTAGGCCACCGCCGCCAGCGTCTGCAACGCCAGCACCAGCACCAGCGCCGGGCCGAGCCCGCCCAGCGTCCAGAGCTGCATGCTCATCAGCGACATGGCCAGGAACACGTTCAGCGACAGGTCGGAGACCAGCGCCAGCGCGCGGGTGCGCGTCGGCCAGATCATGCGCGGAAACAGCCGCGGCACCACATTGGTCATCACGATCGCGACCAGCAGGCAGACCACGAACAGCGGCAGCTTCAGCGCCACCTCCGCCATCGCCTCGTCGACCGCGTAGCCGATCAGGATCGCGACGTTCAGCACCAGCACGGTGCGCAGCAGGCTCACATGGCTCACATCGTTGCGCGTCGTCCCCTCGTCCTTCTCCGGCAGGCCGATCACGTCCACCTCGGCCTGCGGCCCCTTCAGCGCGAAGCGCGTGATGAGGTAGCGGGCGATGGGCCCGCCGACGAGGCTCGCCATGACGAGGCCGAGCGTCGCCGTGGCGATGCCGACCTCCAGCGCGTTCGACAGGTTGAAGCGCTCCGAGATCAGCGGCGCCCAGGCGATGGTGGTGCCGTGCCCGCCGATGAGCGAAGCCGATCCGAGGAACACGGCGAGCCCCTCGGGCAGTTCCAGCACCGAGACACTGGCGGCGGCGATCAGGTTCTGGATCACGAGATAGACCAGCGTCAGCCCCAGCAGCACGATCAGCGGCCGCCCGCCGGAGATCAGGTCGTCGAGCTTCGCGTTGAGACCGATGCCGGTGAAGAAGTAGAGCAGCAGCATGTCGCGCGCTTCGAGCGCAAAGGCGATCTCGGTGTCGAAGAAGCGGTAGGCGGCGAGCGTCGCCAGTGCCGCCAGCAGGCCGCCGGTCACCGCCTCGGGAATGTTGAAGGCGCGCAGCACCGGCACCACGCGATTGATGCTCGCTCCGGCGAAGAACACGAGGATCGCGATGGTGAAGCTGAGCAGGGCCGGCGTCTGGATGGTGGTCATCTTGCCTCGCTCGCCATGACTCTCGCACGCGCACTTCGCACCGTCGCCCGACGGACGATGCGTGATCGCGATACCTCGGGAAAGCGGTTGTGCCGCAGAGCGACCGTAAAGTCACCCGGCACCGGCACGTCGATGCCCCTTCGCCGCCCCTTCGCTGCTCCCTGCGTCAGAGCGTCCCGTCCGACGCTCGCATCATTGTGCCTGCATTTCACGCCCGTTCGGCGTATGATTTACGTAAAGGCCGGGCAGAAAACGACCCGGCGATACTCCGGGAGCCAAGCCATGTCTCGCACAACTGCGCATACCGGCAGCACACGTCACACGATGCGCCACCGGCTGCGCCTCGTTCTCGCCGTCCTCTTCTTCTCCGCGCTCACCTTCTCCGCCGCCGGGGCGCAGGAGGCGGGAAGCGAGGAGACCTGGAACGCCCTCAAGCCGGACGTGTTCGGCGAACGGCCGATCGAGGCCGCGAGCCCGCTGGTCCGGCTCGATGCCCCGACCCGCGCCGAGGACGCGGCCATGGTGCCGATCTCGATCGAGGTGGCCCTGCCCGAAGGCGACAGCCGGACGGTGAAGAAGCTTACCCTGATCGTCGACGAGAACCCCGCCCCCGTCGCCGCCACCTTCACCTTCGGCGGCGCGCGCCACGACGTGACGCTCGGCACGCGGCTGCGGGTGAATTCCTATTCCTATGTGCGCGCCATCGCCGAGCTCAGCGACGGCGGGCTCTACATGACCGAGCGCTTCGTGAAGGCCTCGGGCGGCTGCTCCGCCCCGGCCATGAAGGACGAGGAGAACGCGCTCAAGAACATCGGCCAGATGAAGCTGCGCGTCGTCGGCCCGGGCAAGGAGGGCGACGCCACCAAGGCGAACCGCTTCTCCCAGCTCCAGCTCATGATCCGCCATCCCAACTATTCCGGGCTGCAGATGGATCAGGTCACGCGGCTCTACATCCCCGCGAAGTTCGTCGACAGCATCGAGGTGAAGCAGGGCGACGAGTTGGTCTTCTCCATGGTCGGCGGCATCTCGCTGAGCGAGGACCCGGCGATCCGCTTCTCCTACGAGCCCTCCGGCAAGGAGATCCATGTCGACGCGGGCGACACTGACGGGCGCACGTTCAAGGGCGACCTGAAGCCGGCCGGCTGACGGCCACGCGCCTCTACCGCAAAAGAACATCCCGCGCGATCCGGCAGGACCGCGCGGGATGTCTTCGTGTTCAGCCGGGCCGCAAAGGCGTCCGGCTCAGTAGAAGCAGGTGATCTCGGCTTCCGCCTGCGCCCGGCGCAGATCGGCGACGATGTCGCGGAACATCGCCGTCGAGCGGAACAGTTCCGCCTGCTGGCCCGATACCTGCCCGACGCTGAGGATGGTCTCGGCCTCCTCGTATTTCTTGTAGGGCAGGATGGTCGCGATGGTGTCGATCGAGCAGGAGCACTTCTCCAGCGCCGTCCTGGTCTGCCCGTTCGCCGCCATGCAGCCGAACACGTAGTCCGCGCGCGCGATGGTGGGATAGTCGTTGACGAGCCCGGCATTCGGCGCCGGCGGGGCGGGCTTGCTCGGCCCCGCCGGCATCGGCGACAGCGTCGCGCCCGACATCGCGTCCTGCGCGAAGGCCGGCGCCGCCGACAGCGACATGGCGAGCACCGCGCCGGCGATCGAACGCGCGGCGCGGCCGAGAGTGATGCGGCTGCCGGACTGGCGGCGTGTGGCGTGGCTCATGGGGTTCCTCCTCCCGCCTCCTTCGCCGCCGGCGCACGCGCCCCGGTCAGGGTGAGGCTTGTCTCGATGATGTTGGACGAGCCGTCCGCCTTGGGCGTGACGACGTCGATGGAATAGAGCCCGCCCGGCACGGCGTCGGAGAAAAGGAACTCGTAGCGCCGGCCCACCAGCTCGGCGAGCTTGTCCCTGTTCGGGTCCTCGGCGAACGGCACCATGGTCATCCGCCAGCCCTCGACCTTCCTGCCGTCGAATTCGAAGCTCGCCGGCTCGACCGCGGCGCTGGCGAGATGCTCGCGCAGCCGGTTGCGCAGATAGAACGGGCTGCCCTTGGTGAGCTGTGCCATCTCGCGCACCTCGCGCTCCAGCAGCACCAGCGCGATCGGGTTGCCCTTCATGCTCGGGAACGGGCCCGCCTCGCTCTCGCGCGTGCCGCGCGTGATCTCGACGTCGGCGACCCGGCCGGAGGCGTCCTGCGGGTCCGCCGTCACGTCCATCGCCATGGTCTCGTCGAAGCTCTCGCCGAGGCGCTCCTCGGTGGATTTGTGCTTGTAGCGGTAGTCGAGCGTCGTGCCCGGCGCGACCTGCAACAGATAGGGCGTGTCGAAGAACAGCTCGGTCGCGGACGGCGCGGCGAACGAGGGCAGAGCGGTGAGGGAGAGAGCGAGGAGACCGGCCCCCAGGCCGGCGGCGACATGCTTCATGAAACACCCGATGTTCTTGTGCCCGCCGGTCGCGCCGCGCCGCGCGCCGGTCATTGGTCGCGCTCCGTGAGATAGCGCCGGTAGTCGTAGCCGTTCACGCGCGAGTGGGAGTCCTCCTCGGCGAGGGCAAGCAGATGCGCGTGCAGCGGGGATTTGTGGCAGGCGGGATCGGTCTCGGCGGCGTCGCCCGCGATCGCCATCGCCTGGCAGCGGCAGCCGCCCCAGTCGATCTCCTTGCGCTCGCAGCTACGGCACAGCTCGGGCATCCAGTCGGTGCCGCGGAAGGCGTTGAAGGCGGGCGACTCGACCCAGATCTCCTGCAGCGAATGCTCGCGCACGTTCCAGAATTCGAGGCTGGGAATGGTCTCGGCCGCGTGGCAGGGCAGCACCTTGCCCGACGGCGTGACGTTGAGCGACTGCCGGCCCCAGCCGTTCATGCAGGGCTTGGGGTAGCGCGCGTAATAGTCCGGCACCACGGCGTCGATGGTGAGCCGGCCCTTGAGCCGGACCCGCGCCTCCTCGACCACGTCGAGCGCGCGGAACACCTGATCGCGCGTCGGCATCAGCGCCTGCCGGTTGCGCAGCGCCCAGCCATAATACTGCGCGTGGGCGATCTCGATGCGCTTGGCGCCGAGCTCCAGCGCCAGCTCGATGAAGGCCGGGATCTGCTCGATGTTCGCCCGGTGCACCACCGAGTTGACGGTGAGCGGCAGGCCGAGCCGGCGCACCTCGCGCGCGACGGCGAGCTTGCGCTCATGCGCGCCCTTGAAGTTCGACACATGGTCGGTCATCGCCGCGTCCGCGCCCTGGAATGAGAGCTGGACATGGTCGATGCCCGCTTCCGAAATGGCGGCGAGGCGCTCGGGGGTGAGCCCGACGCCGGCGGTGATGAGGTTGGTGTAGAGGCCGACCTCGACGCAATGGCGGATCATGGCCTCGAGATCGCGCCGCGCCGTCGGCTCGCCGCCGGACAGGTGCACCTGCAGCACGCCGAGCCGGGCCGCCTCGCTGAACACCCGCAGCCAGGTCTCGGTGTCGAGCTCCACATTGCGCCGGTCGAGCTCGACCGGGTTCGAGCAATAGGGGCACTGCAGCGGGCAGCGATGGGTCAGCTCCGCCAGCATGCCGTAGGGCGCGGGCGGCGCGGGGCGGGTGGAGACGGCAGGGCGCGGTTCGGCGATCACGTTCATGATGCGGCATCCCCGATCGGCGAAGGCATGGTCTCGATCAGCCCCTTCTCCTTCAGCCCGGCGAGGAAGGCGTCGACATCGCTCGCCACCCGCTCGCGGTCCACGGTGAAGGCGCTCACCAGCTCGTCGATGATGACCTCGACCGAGCGCGTGCCATCGACCTTCTTCAGGATTTCGACCGCCACCGGATCCGGGTTGAGCACGCGCTCGGGCGCCAGCAGCACCCATTGCCCGCGTGCCTCGTCGTGACGCAGGCGCACGCCGCGCACGAGACGGGGAACGGCAGTGGCGGGAATGACGGTCATCGCTTTTCCTTCGGCTCGAAGGCGCCCGGATAGGCCATCTTCGGATCGACATAGGCGAAGTAGAGCGCGTCGAGCTGCACCCACAGCACGTCGCATTTGAACTCCAGCGCGCGGATCGCGGCTTCCTGCTGCTCGGGTGTGCGCGCGTGCTGCTTCACGTAGTCGAGTGCGAAATCCGCATCGCGCGGGGCCTGCGTCAGGCGCTTCTCGAAATAGGCCAGCGTCTCGCTGGAGACGAAATCATAGTTCTTCAGCATGCCGGCGACACGCTCGCCGATGATGCCGGGCGAGAACATTTCGGTGAGCGAGGAGGCGATCGCTTCCAGAAGGCTCTTCTCGCGCACGAAGTGGACATAGGCCTCCACCGCGAAGCGGGTGGCGGGCAGCAGGCCGCGCAGCGAGGTGACATAGTCGCGATCGAGACCGAGCCCGTCGGTCAGCTTGATCCAGCGGGCGATGCCGCCCTCGCCTTCGTGATCGCCGTCATGGTCGATGATCCGCTGGCGCCAGACGCGGCGCAGCTCGGGCTCCTCCATGCGGGCGAGGATGGAGGAATCCTTCACCGGGATCATCGCCTGGTAGAAAAAACGGTTCAGCGCCCAGGCCTGGACCTGCCCGAGATCCAGCTTACCGTCATGCAGCAGGCGGTGGAACGGGTGCAGGTTGTGGTAGCGCCGCCGGCCGACATCGCGCAGGCGTGCCTCCAGCTCGTCGGGCGTCATCAGCGCGGTCATAGGGCGATCTCCATCCCGTCCTCGGCTATTTCCCAGCCGGCCCGGTTGGCTTCGACGCGCTCGGGCGAGCCGTCGATCAGCACCGGATTCGTGTTGTTGATGTGCAGGTAGACGCGCCGGCCGATGCCGATATCCGCCAGAGCCGCCATCGAACCGTCCGGGCCGGACATGCTCATATGGCCCATGCGGTGCCCGGTCTTGGCGCTGAGCCCGGCGCGGATCATCTCGTCGTCGCGCCACAAAGTGCCGTCGAACAGCACGGCGTCGGCGCCCGCCATGCGCGCGGCGAGGGCGGGCGTGACCATGGCGCAGCCGGGAATGTAGAGGACGCGCCGGTCGCCGGCCTTCAGCTCGACGCCGATGGTCTGCTCGCCCTCGATATCGGTGGCGAGGCGGCCCTTCTCGGCCTCCTCGCGCGCCTCGAGATAGAGCGCGATCTTGCCGGCCACCGGAAAGATCGTCGCGGTGACACCGGCCACCAGTTCGAACGAGGTTCCGAGCTCCACGGCGCGGCGCTCCACAATTCCCTCGACCAGCACGTCGAACGCGCTGTTGGCGCCGAGCACGCCATGCACGGACGGCGTCGCCATCAGCGCAAAGGGTTGCCCCTCGCGCAGGCTGAGCAGCCCGGCGACATGGTCGATATCGGCGTTGGTGAGCAGCACAGAGGCCACCGGCGTATGCCGGCGGCCTCCTCGCGGATGCAATGCCGGCACAGCTTGAATTTGCGCAAGGATCTCCGGTGCGCAATTCACCAATGCCCACCTCTCGCCATCCGCGGTGACCGCTATGGACGACTGGGTCCGGCGGCGGACACGGGGATCACCATCCCAGGCGAGGGTGCAAACAGGGCATCGGCAGTTCCATTGGGGGAATCCCCCGCCGGCTGCCGAGCCGAGCACGATGAGGCGCAGGCGGGACGCGGTCATGAGCTTCAGCAGGTCAGAACCGCGCCGGCCGGCCCCTCAAGGCTCAGAAGTCCGCCGGCATATAGGCGTTGACTTCCATGCCGACGCAGACTTCGACGATACGCGGAGTGTTCCAGGCCATTTCATCCTCCTCAGTCTGTTGCTTTCCACGTTGCTTCTAAGAAAATCATAAGAAGCTCTATGGACTTGCGGTTGTTTTACCGCATGAATGAGTGTGGTGATTATTCCCGAAGACGTCAAGTATTGCTTCGGGAATTGACCTGGAACGTCATTCCAGGTCTACATTATGCCACGCCAGATCCTTCATCGTGCGCGACCGGTCCGCGCGAACCCGCCTCAGACCGGCTCCGGCTCGAACATGAAGCCGCGACCGCGCACGGTGACGATCATGTGCACCCCTTCCGGCAGTGCTTCCGCCAGCTTGTGGCGGAGATAGCCGACATAGACGTCGACCACGTTGAGCGAGGCGCCGCCATGTCCGGCCCACAGGGCCGTGAAGATGTCGGCGCGCGCCAGCGGCTCTCCGGCATGACGCATCAGCAGCGCCAATAGTTCCACTTCACGTTCGGTCAGACGAACACGCGTCGCGCCGACCTGCGCCTGCCGGGTCTCGAGGTCGAGCGTCAGCGATCCGGCGGTCAGGACCCGCGGCTCCGCGTCGTCATTGGTCCGGCGCAGCGCCTGCACCCGCACCCGCGCCAGCAGCTCCTCGAAGGCGAAGGGCTTGACGATGTAGTCGTCCGCGCCGGCCAGCAGGCCCTCGGTGCGCTCGTTCACGCTGGAGCGGGCGGACAGCATGATGATGGGTGCGGTCTGGCCGCCGGCGCGCAGGGCGCGGCAGACCTCGATGCCGGAGCGCCCCGGCAGCATCACGTCGAGGATGATCGCCTCCAGCGGCTTGCCGTTGGCGGCCTTCAGCGCCTCCTCGCCG
This sequence comes from Ancylobacter mangrovi, assembly GCF_024752335.1. Lineage (NCBI taxonomy): Bacteria > Pseudomonadati > Pseudomonadota > Alphaproteobacteria > Hyphomicrobiales > Xanthobacteraceae > Ancylobacter > Ancylobacter mangrovi. The sequence goes on from NZ_JANTHY010000007.1 coordinate 99,103, forward strand.
TCGCCGACGAGCTCGACCTGATAGCTCTCCGAGGCGAAGCCCCGGCGCAGCAACGACCCGATATCGGGATCGTCCTCGACGATGAGAATGGTCATTGGGCGGCCTCCAGGCGGATGTCGGTCTCAGGCGAAGGAAGGCGGATCGTCACGCGGGTGCCGCTTCGCGCCCCCTCCTCCCGGCCGGTCTTGCTTTCTATGTCGATCCGACCGCCGTGGCGGTCGATGATCCATTTGGCGAGGGCGAGCCCGATGCCGAAGCCGGTGCCCTCGTGCTGTCCCGCCACGCCGCGCCAGAAGCGCTCGAACACGTGCGGCAGCTCGGCCTCGGGAATGCCCGAGCCCTCGTCGCGCACCGTCAGCACGACCATGCCGGCCTCGCGGCCGGCCTCGATGCCGATGCTCCCGCCGAAGGACGAATGGCGTATCGCGTTCGCCACCAGGCCGTCCAGCGTCTGGCGCAGCCAGTCGCGGTCGGCGTTGAGCAGCAGCCCCTCCTCCGCCTCGGCGAGTTCAAGGGTGAGCCCCGCCGCCCGCGCCAGCGGGCCCATGCTCTCGCGCACGTCCTCCATAAGGTCGCGCACCGGGAAGAGCGAGCGCTCGAGCTCGATCTGCCCGCTTTCCGAGCGGGCGATCCGCAGCAGGTCCTCCACCCGCCGGTGCAGCTTGCGGGCCCGGGTCTGGATGGTGACCAGTGCCGAGCGCAGCTCCGCCTCGGGCGGATGGGCGGCACGCAGCGTGATCTCCGCCTCGCCGAGGATAACGGTCAGCGGGGTGCGCAACTCATGGCTGACATCGGTGAAGAAGCGGCGGCGGGCGAGGTCGACGCTCTCCAGCCGGGCATTGGCGGCCCGCAGCTCCGCGGTGCGCGAATCCACGGTCTCCTGCAGCATCTTGCGCGCCGCCACCAGCCGGCCCTCGCGGCGGGCGAGATGCGCCGCCATGCGGTTGAACCGCGCCATGGCGAGGCTGAGCTCGTCATGGCCGGTGACGGTGAGGCGGGTATCGGAGCGTCCCTTGGCCAGCGCCGAGGCGGCGGTGGCGACGTCGGCGACGCGATGCACCAGCGAGCGGCCGAGCCGGTGATAGATGAACACCGCGATCAGGAACGCCAGCAGCACGCCGCTGAGCCCCCAGCGCAGGCTGCGCGCGCGAAGCTGCGCCACCGCCGCCTGGGCGTCGTGCGCGGTCGCGCGCTCGTCCTCCATCGCCTGGCCGAGCGGGGCCCCGAAGCCGGCGGCGAACACATCGAGCGCAACCCGCACCCCGTCGGCGGGGTCGGGCCGCAGGAACGCGGTCTCGATCTGGCGGTCGAGGATCTGGAACTGGGCGCCAAGGCGGGCGACGGTGCGGCTGCGCGCTGCCATCAGCGTGCGCTGCTCCTCGTCGCCGAGGCGGCCGACATCGGCCTCCAGCGCGGCCTCGAAGCGCTCGAAGGAGGCCAGCACCGCCTGGCGCGCCACGGTCATGGCGCCCTGCGCGCGCAGGCTCGGGTCCTGCGCCGAGCGCAGCGCCACCAGCGCGTAGTCGCCGATGCGGGCGGAAATGCCGGAAAGCAGCTCAAGCCGGCTCTGCGCGGTGACCAGCCGCTCGACCTGCTGGTTGGCCGCGCCGAGTGTCGTCACCAGCATGAGCGCCGACGCCGCCGTCACCAGTACCGCAACGGCGAGCAGCAGCGCCATACGCGCTCTGAGTGACGAAAAAGACAGGCGCCTCATGCCGCAGTCCCGTTACACCACCTGCGTGAGGTGACGTCAGGATAATTTCACGGACAAGACGCCCGCGCACGCTGCGGCGCAGCACAAATCCGCACCCGCGGCAATGCGCCCGGCGGAAGGCGGGACTCGGGCAATGAAGCGCGGATACCGACCTCGGTCAGATATCCTGCCCGCCGGCGCCCGGCCGCCCGCAACGCCACCTCAGTACCTTCCACTTCGGATGCGTCTGGCTCCATTCGGCGATCGCCGGCATGGCGGACATGACGCACTGGGTCGGCAGCGGCGCCTGCTCCAGCGCGACGGACAGAGCCTCCTCACGGCAGACGCCCGGGCTGGCAACAAGGCAGATAGACAAGATCAGTTCCATAAACCGGTTCCTTTGGCGTGAGCCAGAACCCTCTGCGTTCCCCTTTCCTCCGAAGTGGGCGCCTCGCGGCACCTTCCGGCTTCTTCGGTTCCTTCGGGACGTGCCCCAGAAACCTCTACGCCCCCACATCAGCAAGAATGAGACCAATGCAGTCGGTCGACATGTATACGACAAACGTGGCGCGACCGGATCACTCGATCGCCCTCTGATTGAGCGCCGCCGTGCGATGCTGAATATTCTTTGGTCATGCCGGTAATTTTCGCAGCGGCAGGCTGCGACGAAGGGCCTGTGGCCGGAGCCCCCGGAAACCACCCGCAAGGCGCTGAACGGCCGAAGAATCCCTTGCAGTTAAAGGCGAAGCGAGCCTAGTCTCTCGCCCGTCACGTGTCGGTCGCGCTATCGGGCCAACCGGTTTGGTGTTCCAAACGCTGCAACAAAGATAGCCGGGACATTTGAGAGGGGCATCCCCGCCCCTTGATCATGCAACCCCGTCTGGGAGGATTTAGATGGCCAAGATCAACAAGGTACTCATCGGTGAGTCGCTGGTCGGCGACGGCAACGAAGTCGCGCATATCGACCTCATCATTGGCCCGCGCGGTTCCGCTGCGGAAAGTGCATTCCTCAACGCGCTCACCAACAACAAGGACGGCTTCACCTCGCTGCTCGCGGTGGTGACCCCGAACCTGCTCGCCAAGCCGAACACCATCCTGTTCAACAAGGTGACCATCAAGGACGCCCGCCAGGCGGTCCAGATGTTTGGGCCGGCCCAGTACGCCGTCGCCAAGGCCGTCGTCGACAGCGTCGCCGAAGGCGTGATCCCGGAAGACGAGGCCGACGACCTGTTCATTTCGGTCGGCGTGTTCATTCACTGGGAAGCGGCGGACGACGCCAAGATCCAGCAGTTCAACTACGAAGCCACCAAGCAGGCGATCAAGCGCGCCGTCGACGGCGAGCCGAAGATCAAGGACGTGCTCGCGCAGGCCGGCTCGGCCAAGCACCCCTTCGCGGCTTAGATCGGAAGCAACCCTGGGCAGACAACAGCACCGCCCGCGGCGCCTCAGCATCCGAAGGGCCTGCTCCAGCGGTTGGCGGCGATCTTTCTCGACAAGTGACGGCGGCTCCCGCCCTCGCTTTCGCGATGGAGAAGGCGGACCCCGCCCTCTCCGATCCGCCGGCCCCTTCAAGCCCGGAGCGTCGCCGCTCCGGGCTTTTTCATGCCGTCCCAGTTCGTTCGCGGCCGGCGAGCGCCAGCCCGGCCGTGTGGCGGAACGCCTCGACCTTGGCAGGGCTCGCGCGCTCCAGCAGGCCGAGCCTCACCTCGACGTCGCGCGCCACCTGCGCCGGCGTGCCCTCGAGCACGACGATGCGGCTGGCGAGCGCGACCGCCTCATTGCCGTCATGCGTCACGAACAGCACGGTCGCCGCGCGGCGGTGCAGCAGCGCGCGTAACAGTTCGCGCAGCCGCGTCGCGTTGGCCTCGTCGAGCGAGACGAACGGCTCGTCCATCAGCAGCACGTCCGGCTCGATGACGAAGGCCCGCGCCAGCGCCACCCGCCGCTGCTGGCCGAGCGACAGCCGCTCGGGATAGGCGTCGGCGAGATCGGCGAGACCCACCTCCTCCAGCATGGCGCGCCCCGCCTCCAGGCTCGCCGGGCCCGACGGCAGCGGCAGCACGACGTTCTCCAGCACGGTGCGCCAGGGCAGCAGACGCGGGCTCTGGAAGGCGTAGCCGATGCGCGGCGCCGGCATGCCGAAGCGCACCGCGCCCCGGAAGCGGGTGTCGAGGCCGGCCACGATGTTGAGCAGCGTCGTCTTGCCGAGCCCCGACGCGCCGAGCAGCACCAGGAACTCATGCGCTGCGACCTCGAGCCGGAAGTCGCGGAAGATCTCCCGCGCCGGCGCGGCGCCGACCGCCGGAAAGCGCTTCTCGGCGATGTCTATGGTGATCGAGGTCATCGCCGCCACCGGTTCGCCCACCGCTCCCAGGGCTGGAGCAGCGCGATCTCGATAAGCTGGACCACGACGGTGAACGCCAGCGCGTAGGCGAGCACGGTGGCGACGTCGAACAGCTGGAAGGCCGTCTGCAGGGCGAAGCCGACCCCGTTGGAGCGCCCGAGCAGTTCCACCACCAGCACGATCTTCCAGGTCAGCGCGAGCCCGGAACGGGCGCTCGCCGTGAAGAAGGGCACGAGCTGAGGCAGCGTGACCTCGCGCAGCGTCTTCAGCGCCGGCAGGCGGTAGACCCGCGCCATCTCGTCGAGGTCGCGCGACAGCGCCGCCGCGCCCTCGCGCATGGTCACGGCCACATTGGGGATCTTGTTGATCGCCACCGCCGTGATGGCGGCCACCTCGGTGAGGCCGAACCAGACGTAGCACAGGATGATGATCACCAGCGCCGGCATGTTCAGCAGCACGATAAGCCACGGCCCGAACATCTCGTTGAGCTGGCGCGACTGGCCGAGCACGATGCCGACCGCCGAGCCCACCACCATGGCGATGATGAAGCTCGCCGCCACCCGCGCCAGGGTGATGGCGATGTTGTCCTGAAGCGCGCCGCTCGCCGCCTCGCGCTCCATCGCCGCGAGCACCGCACCGGGGCCCGGCAGCAGGGGCGAGGCGATCCACCAGGCACACGCCTGCCAGACCAGGACCAGCGCCAGCAGCGAGGCCGCCGTCAGCAGGAGGCGAAACGCCGTCGACACGCCCCGCTCACTCCCCGGACGGTGCGAACAGGCCGCGGTCGAAGCCCGGATTCGGCCCGACCAGATCCGGCCCGCCGATTGAGGCCAGCACGTCGTAGAGCTTGGCGCAGGACGCGCGCTCGGCCTCGCCGAAGCTGCCGGGAATGCCGGTGCGGTAATAGTCCCGCAGCTTGGCGAACTCGGCATCGTCCGCCGCCTGCATCAGGGGGCGGATACGCACCCAGGCCGCATCGGACGTCGCCAGCACCCGGTTCGCAGCGGCGGCAGCCCGCAGGAAGGCGGCGATCGCCGCGCCCTTCTGCGCCAGGATCGCCTCGCGCCAGACATAGCCGACCAGCGGCGGCGCCGGGTCGATCCCGAGCCCTGCCATGATGTTCTTCACGTCGAACAGGCGCTTGTAGCCCTTGGCGTCGAGCCGCGCCGCATAGGGCCAGAAGGTCAGCACGGCGTCGATGCGGCCGAGCTCGAGCTGCTTGTTGACCAGCGGCGGCGCGCCGTAGACCGGCTCGGCGACCTCGGCGAGATCGGCGTCGATCTGCGTGCGGCCATAGGCGCGCAGCAGCAGCCAGCTCTTGTCGAGCGCGCCGCCCGCCACGCCCAGCTTGCGCCCGCGCAGGTCCGCCAGCGTCTTCACCGGCCCGTCCGGCGCGACCATGAGCGCGCCGAGGGCGTTCGAGAACGGAGCGAAGCGCAGCCGGTCGCCATCCGTGCGCCGGCGCATCGCCCAGAGCCAGTCGGAGACGATGAGGTCGATATCGCCCGCCTGCAGCCCGACCGTCGTCGCCTGCCCGCTGGCGAAATCGACATTGTCGATGACGAGCCCCTCCTTCTCGCCCAGCTTCTCGGCCTCGATGGTGGCGATCAGCCAGTTCAGCGTGCCGAACTTCAGCGCCCCGATGCGCAGCGTCCCGACGGGATTGGCGGGTTGCGCGCGGGCGCTCGGGGGCGCGAGCGCGAGCGCGCCGGTGAGCGCGCCGGCGGAGGCGAGAAGGCTTCGGCGGGACAGCATGGAGTTCGCCCTCATGGCGCGGCCTTGCCGGTCAGCGGCGGATCGAAGAGCCGGTTGCGGGCGAGATAGGACACGCCGCGCATCCAAGATTCGTCGGTGTTGTTGCGGATGTCGACGCTTCCCGCGCGCAGCACCTTGCCCGTCGCCACGTCGCGGAGCTGGAAATTGATGTTGAGGATGAGGTTCGACACCTTCTGCACCAGCCCGATCACCTCGATGTCGGCCCCGAGCCGGCGCGCGATCGGCAGTTCGCAGCTGTTGCAGTTGCGGAATGGTGAGGCGTCGGCGATCTTCGCCTCCTCGGGCGAAAGATCGACCACCTGATAGCCGGCGGCGGAAATCCGGCGGCGCAGCTCGTCGGTGATGAGCGCAAGGCGGTGCGCCTCCTCCGGCTTCGGACCGCCCAGGCTCGCCTCGCCGCTGGTGTCGAACAGCTCGAACGGGAAGACGGCGACGCGGGTCGCCGCCTGCGCGGACCCGGCGACGCCCATGGCCACCAGCCACAGCCCGAGCGCGAGCCCCCCGAACGCGAACCCTCCGGCCGCGCGTGCACCTCTCCTCATCCCGGATGGCTCCCTTCCCGTTTTCTGTCGGTTGCCTGAAATCATACCGTCCGGGACCGGGCCCGCAACTGATCGCGATCAACTTCGCGTCACGATCTCAGGAATATTTATAATATAAACAGAGATATCGACCAGTCTTATTAAATTCTTATTTTCTCTATTGTGTTGAATACTAGGATGCCTTTGATAGAATTTCTCCCGCGGTGACGAAACGTCAATCACACCGTCATGTAATTAAGAACACACAAGGGACGAAACGCCGATGAACTGGATGGCCGGCGCCGCGACCGCGGCACGCCTCTTGAGCTCGCGCTTTCCGGGCTCGCGGCACGGGACCCCCGCTCTTCCGCCCTCCCGCCTTCTGGCCTCTGGCCTGCTGGCCGCCGGCCTCTCGGTGTCCTGCCTCCTTGGCCTGTTCGCCGCGCCGCCCGCCTTGGCCCAGCAGCCCGCGAGCCCGCCGCTGGCGGCCAAGCCGGCCGCGACGATCCCGCCCGAGCAGACCTTCAACATCGGCGTTGTGCGCCAGATTCCCGAGCTGCCGCCCTGGGTGGCGCCGCTGCAGATGCCGCCGGACGATCTCGGCATTGCCGGCGCCGAGCTCGGCATACGCGACAACCTCACCAGCGGGCGCTTCCTCAAGCTCGACTACAAGCTCACCACCGAGACCGTGCCGACCGATGGCGACCCGCTGCCGGTGGCGCAAAAGCTCTACGACGCCGGCAACCGCTTCATCCTGCTCGACGTCCCCGCCGACCAGCTTCTGCGCATCTCCGACGCGATGAAGGACAGCGACGTCATCCTCCTCAATGTCGGCGCCCCCGACGACCGGCTGCGCCAGGAGGACTGCCGCGCCAACGTGTTCCACATCGTCCCCAGCCGGTCGATGCTGACCGACGCGCTGGCTCAGTTCCTCATCACCAAGCGCTGGAACAACTGGTTCCTGATGGTCGGGCGCACCGACGCCGACAAGCTCTATGCCGATGCGGTGCGGCACTCGGCGAAGAAGTTCGGCGGCAAGATCGTCGCCGAGAAGGTCTGGGACTACGGCCCGGACGCGCGCGCCACCGCCCAGTCGGAAGTGCCGCGCGGCACCCAGGTCGGCGAGTACGACATGCTGATCGTGGCCGACGAGCTCGGCGAGTTCGGCGACATCCTGCCCTACAACACCTGGCTCTCGCGCCCGGTGGCCGGCACGCAGGGCCTGATGCCGCTGTCCTGGCACGAGACCATGGAGAACTGGGCCGCCTCCCAGCTCCAGAGCCGGTTCTTCAAGACCACCAAGCGCCTCATGCGCCCGCTCGACTACCAGTACTGGGAGGGCGTGGTCGCCATCGGCTCCGCCGGCATCAAGACCCGCAACAGCGACGTGAAGACCGTGCGCGACTTCATGCTCGGCCCCGGCTACGACCTGCCCGTGTTCAAGGGCGTGGCGGCGACGTTCCGCGGCTGGGACCATCAGCTGCGCCAGCCGATCGTGCTGGCCCAGCCGACCAACATGGTCTCGCTCTCGCCGCAGGAGGGCTTCCTCCACCAGGTCACGCCGCTCGACACGCTCGGCTTCGACAAGCCCGAGACGAAATGCAAATTCAACTAAAAATCATGTAGTTGCCAGGAGGAACCGATGAAACGCCCGGTCACGCTCGCCGCCGGCCTCGCCGCGTTGGCGGGGCTCTTGATGATCGATGCCCTGCCCGCCCAGGCCGGCCCCCGCGCCTTTATCTCCAACGAGCGCGACCACACCATGAGCGTGCTCGACATGGACAGCCTCAAGGTCATCAAGACCATCAAGACCGGCCGCCGGCCGCGCGGCATCACGGCGAGCCCGGACGGCAAGCTGATCTATCTGTGCGCCTCGGACGACAGCCGGATCGAGGTCTATGATTCCCAGACCATGGAGCTGGTGAAGACGCTGCGCTCCGGCCCCGACCCGGAGCTGTTCGTGCTGCACCCCTCGGGCAACCCGCTCTACATCGCCAACGAAGACGACAACATGGTCACGGTGGTGAATGTGAACAATAACGAGCTGGTGGCCGAGATCCCGGTGGGCGTGGAGCCGGAGGGCATGGGTGTGAGCCCGGACGGGAAATATCTCGTCAACACCTCCGAGACCACCAACATGGCCCACGTGATCGACACCAGCAACAACGAGATCATCGAGAACATCCTCGTCGATTCGCGCCCGCGCTTCGCCCAGTTCAGCCATGACGGCAAGCAGCTCTGGGTGTCCTCGGAGGTCGGCGGCACGGTCGCGGTGGTCGACCCGGCGACGTGGAAGATCGTGAAGAAGATCTCCTTCAAGATCCCCGGCGTGGCGGACGAGGCCATCCAGCCGGTCGGCATCCGCCTCACCAAGGACGGCAGCAAGGCGTTCGTCGCGCTCGGCCCGGCCAACCGCGTCGCGGTGATCGACCCCAAGACGCTCGAGGTGGAGAAATATCTGCTCGTCGGCCAGCGCGTCTGGCAGCTCGGCTTCACGCCGGACGAGAAGATACTCGTCTCGACCAACGGCAATTCGAACGACGTCTCGATCATCGATGTGGCGAGCGAGAAGGTCACCAAGTCCATCACCGTCGGCCGCGCGCCGTGGGGCGTGGTGATCGTGCCCTAGCCGGGCGCCGCAGCCGGGCGCCAAACGAGCAAGAGAGGAGCCGGCATGAAAAGAAGTTTCACATGACGACGTTCGCGCGTTCATTCTCCTGAAGATCCGACTGGCCCCGGCCGCGTGCCGGGGCCTTCCTTCCGACCGGACTGCCGATGACGGAATCGCCGACCGCTCCCCTCCCCGACGCTAGGCTCCCCGCCCGCGAGCCGGCGCTCGCCGTGACCGACGTGACCCACAGCTTTGGCAGCCGCAAGGCGCTTGACCGGGTGAGCCTCACCGTTCCGGCGGCGAGTTTCACCGCGCTGCTCGGCCCCAACGGCGCGGGTAAGACCACGCTGTTTTCGCTGGTCACGCGGCTCTACGACAACCGCAGCGGCACGATCCGGGTGCTGGGCTACGACGTGCGGCGCCAGGCCGCCGCCGCGCTCAGCCGGCTCGGCGTGGTGTTTCAGGCCCGCACGCTCGACCTCGAGCTCACCGTGCAGCAGAACCTGCTCTACCACGCCACCCTGCACGGCATGGGCTTCGCCGCCGGGCGCCGCCGGGCGGGCGAGGTGCTGGAGCAGGCGGGCCTTGGCGAGCGCGCCCGCGACAAGGTGCGCACCCTCTCCGGCGGCCAGATGCGCCGGGTCGAGATCGCCCGCGCGCTGATCCACCGCCCCCGCCTGCTGCTGCTCGACGAGCCGACCGTCGGGCTCGACATCGCCTCGCGCGCCGCGCTGCTGGCGCAGGTCCGCGCCCTCGTCGCCGAGGAAGGCATCGGCGTCCTGTGGGCGACCCACATCATCGAGGAGATCTTGCCAAACGACCGGGTGGTGGTGCTCCATCGCGGCCGCGTGCGCGCCGAGGGACGGGCCGGCGAGATTTCCGCCGGCGCCGGCACGCTGGCGGCCGCCTTCCTCGCGCTGGTCGGCGAAGACGCGGAGGTGCCGGCATGAACGCGCGCCGCACCGGCACGCGCGACATCGAGGCGGGCGCCGCGCCCTTGCCCGAACGCGCGCCCGCTCCGCCCCCGTCCGACCAGCGCCATGTGGCACCCACCGAGAGCTTCCGCCTGCCGCTTTCCGGCTACGCCATCTGCCTCGCCGGCATCTGCTGGCGCGAGGGGCTGCGCTTCCTCAACCAGCGCGGCCGGTTCCTGTCGGCGCTGGTGCGTCCGCTGGTGTGGCTTTTCATCTTCGCCGCTGGCTTCCGCTCGGTGCTGGGCGTGTCGATCATCCCGCCCTACGAGACCTACGTGCTCTACGAGGTCTACGTCACGCCCGGGCTGGTGGCGATGATCCAGCTCTTCAACGGCCTGCAGTCCTCGCTCTCCATGGTCTATGATCGCGAGGTCGGGGCGATGCGGATCCTGCTGGTCAGCCCCTATCCGCGCTGGTTCCTGCTGGTCTCCAAGCTCGTCGCCGGCATCTGCGTCTCGCTGCTGCAGGTCTACGCGTTCCTGCTGGTCGCCTGGTTCTGGGACGTCGAGCTGCCGCCGATCGGCTACCTCACCGTGCTGCCCGCGCTCATGCTCTCCGGGCTGATGCTGGGGGCGATGGGCCTGCTGCTGTCCTCGGTGTTCCGGCAGATGGAGAACTTCGCGAGCGTGATGAATTTCGTCATCTTCCCGATGTTCTTCGCCTCCTCCGCGCTCTACCCGCTGTGGCGGGTGCAGGAGAGCAGCCTGGTGCTGTGGTGGATCTGCACGCTGAACCCGTTCTCCTACGCGGTGGAGTTGATCCGCTTCGCGCTCTACGGCCAGTTCAACCCGCTCGCCACGGCCGTGGTGGCCGGCTGCGCGCTGGTCTTTCTCGGCGCCGCCATTTTCGCCTACGATCCTTCCGCCGGCGTGATGGCCCGCCGCGGCGGGCCCGACAACGCCGGATGAGGCCGGCCACCAATTCGATCCGCCGGCCGGCCGCCAGTGCCGGCCGTGAACGACCATAAAAACCAGAACAGAAACGCTTTCGAGGACGCCCCGATGCCCGCACGCCGCTTCCGCCTTCGCCCCGACGCCCCGCTCCGACGTACGGCGCTCTCTGCCGCGCTGTGCGCCGCCGGCGCGCTGGGCCTCGCCTTCGCCGCCGCGCCCGCGCATGCCGCCGGCGGCGCCGACCCGCTGTGGCCCTGCATCCAGCCCAAGGTGCCGACCCTCGCCGCCGGGCAGATGTGGGCCGGCCCCACGATCGAGGGGATCAACTGGCACGACGATCCGAAGGTCGCGGAGCTGGTGCCGATCCTCGCCGCGCGCCGCACGCCGATGGACGAGGCCGACAGCCTCATCAACGCCTTCGCCGCCGACGCCGGCAGCGGCGCCGACAAGAACAAGCGGCTGACCATGCTGTTCGCCGGCGTGTTCGACGAGATCAACACCCAGCGCAGCCGCATCCTCGCCGGCATCGAGCGCTACTCGAAGCACCAGGTCGACCTGTCCAAGCGCATCAAGGAGGAGAGCCTGGAGCTCTCCAGGGCCAAGAAGGCCGAGAAGAAGGCGGCGGCCGGAAAGACCGACGCCAGCGCCCCGGACGCCAAGGCCGCCACCGCGCCGGACGGCGCAGCGCCGAGCGGCGCGGCCGCGGGAGGCTCCAGCACCGCCAGCCAGGGCGGCAATGGTCAGGCAGGCTCGACCGCCGAGTTGGAAAAAGAAGTGCTCTGGGATACCCGCATCTACGACGCCCGCCACCAGGCAGTCTCGGCGGTCTGCGAGAGCCCGGTGATCCTCGAGCAGCGCGTCTTCGCCCTCGCCCGCGCGATCCAGAACGTGATGGACTGAGGCCCGCGCGCCGCGACGCTCAGGCGGGGAGCCGCCTGAGCCGGAACTTCACCTGCGCGATGATGGCGAGGTGCAGCACGAGCGCGCCGGCAAGGCTCCACAGATGGGCGGGAAGCGAGGCGGCGCCAGTCGCGACGACGGCGAACAGCGTCGCCAGACTCAGCGGCAGGAACAGCACCAGCGAGGTCGCGAGGCCGGGATTGTAGCGGCGCAGGCGCGCACCCACCGCCACGTGGGTCAGCGCGTTGACCAGCATGGCATAGGGTACCACCAGCCCGTAGCCCGGCCCATAGGCGAGCGCCGCATAGAAGGCGGCGAGGTTCAGGCCCCAGACGATGGGAAGGTTGACCACCAGCACCGCCATGCGCGTAAGCCCCTCGCGCCCGTCAAACACCACCGTGTTGGCAAAGCGGCGGAAGCGGTCGCCGGCATGCTCCTCGACCTGATGGATCATGTAGCCCGGGCTGTGCAGGAAGATCAGCAGCACCACCGGGGGAAGCGTCAGCGCCGGCACGACCGCCAGCAGCGCCGCTGCCATGAAGCCGGCGCCGGCGACCCAGTGACCCACCAGCCAGTCGCGCATGCGCACCCTGCCCCCGCCTCTCGCAACGGGCTCCGGGCGGGCGCCTGTCGCCTTATTCCTGCGGCTTATTCCTGCGGCTTGGCCTGCTCCACCGGCAAGCCGGCCTGCGCCCAGCCATCGCTGCCGCCAGGGTACCAGACGATGTTGGTATAGCCATACGTCATGGCGCGCTTGGCCGCGTTCCAGCTCATCCAGCAATCGGTCTTGCAGTAGAAGACCAGCGGCGCGTCCTGCCGGCCATCGGCAAGCACGGCGAGGCCGTGGCGGAAATAGTCGTCCATTTCCGCGTTGAGCACGCCGTAGCCGACATTGGGCAGCCACACGCTGCCCGGTACGTTGTCGTGCTTCTTGTCGCGCCAGATGGTGCCGGGCGGAAGGTTTGCCGGCTTCACGTCGCGCGGCAGCACGTCGACGAAGATCGCGGCCTTGTCGCGCCAGAGGCGCTCGGCCTCGGCGGTGTCGATCACGCGCGCGCCCTTCAGCGTCGCCGGGGTCGGCGCGCGATAGGCGTCCATGCGGTAGCCGTCCGGCTCCGGCACGGGCGCCTCCGCTGTGGCGGGCGTGCTCGCCGTGGCGGGCGTGTTCGCCGGGGTCTGCCCCGCCACCGGCGAGAGGGCGAACAGGACCAGGGCCAGACCGACGATGCCGATCCAGGCGAGGCGGGTCAGTGGCGGTTCGTGGTGCGGGCTCATGATGCCTCCCAGTAGCCGCCACCCGGTCTCAGGGCGCCGGCTCGATCGGCCGGTTCTGCGCGTCGAGCAGCGGCACGCCGTACTCTGCGAGAATGCGGTTGATCGCACCCTGCTCCTCGGCGATGAAGCCGTTGAGCTGATGCTTCCAGTTGAGCTCGCCCGGGCGGATGCCGAAGGTGATGCGGTAGACGAGCGAGGGATCGCCCTTCTCCTTCACCAGCGGGGTGACCGTGAGCGGCTCGGACGAGGCCTTGGCGAAATAGCCGCCGATCGGCCCCCACAGGATGCCGGCGTCGATGGTGCCGTCATCGATGTCGGCGATCATCGTCTCGGCCGGGCTGTCGAAGCGCCGGTCGACCATCAGCGAATAGGGCCGCGCCATTCCCATCAGCCCGTTGCGGGCCAGCAGGTCCGCCGGAGGCGTGCCGGCCACCACGCCGATGTGCCGTCCCTTGAGGCGCGGGTCCTCCAGCGTGTCGACGCCGGCGAGGTCCCCGTCTTTCCGGGTGATCAGCACCCAGGCCGACTGGTAGTAGGGATTGGTGTTGAGCACCGGATCCGCGCCGACCACATAGCCCATGACCACGTCGCAAACCCGCGAGCCGAGCGTCTTGCGGTAGAAGCCGGTGGCCTGCGGGAACCAGGTGTAGTCGAGCTCGAGGCCGAGCTTCTTGGCGAGAAGCTCGGCGATCTTGTTTTCGAACCCCTCACCCTCCTCGTTGGTGAAGGGCATGTTGGCGGGATCCGCGCACACGCGCAGGGTCGAGCGATCGACGAGATCGGAGACCTGGGCCGAAGCCGGTGTCACGCCGCCGAGCGCGGCGACCAGCAGCCCGGCCGCCGCCGCGGGCAGGCAGCGCGACGCGGCGCGCGCGAGCGCACCCATCGCCTCAGCCCGCCCGGCCGAAGCACTGGTCCTCGTTTTCCTTGTACGCATTGGACTTGTCCTCGCGCTTGCTCGGCCGGACACGGCCGAGCGCGCCGTCGGCGCGGGCCTTCAGATAGATGTAGATGTCGTCGAGATAGCACATGACGTTCTTGTTCTCGCCGAAGGACGGCATGACCTGGTCCGCCGTGCCCACGCCGATGTTCTTCTTGCCGTTGACGACCGTCTCCATGAACTGCTCGTAGGTCATCGTCTTCAGCGAGTCGGCGAGCGCGGGGGCGTAAGTCGAGCCCATGCCGTCGGGGCCGTGGCAGACATGGCATTCGGCGTGATAGCGCCGGTATCCGCTGTACGTGTACCAGTCGACCGTGCCGTCCTTGCCGATGTTGTAGGTCGGTGTCCCGTCCGGAAGCGTGTACTCGCCCAGATCGTCCTTTTCCTTGGTCACCGGCTCGGCGGCCGAGGCCGGGGCCGCGGCTTCCTGGGCATGGGAGGGGATCGGCATCACGAGGGTGGTCGCGAGGACCAGGGCCGATACGCCGGCGGACGCCGGCAGGATGCCGGAAACAAGCCATCCGCGAACAGGATTCTTCATCGATCAGTCTCCTCAGGGCGCCGCTGGGTCAGGAGGCCGGAGCGCCGGGATCGGCGAGGCCGGCGCGGGCCGGTCACAGGGGGCAGCGTGTGCCTGGATTCGGAATTGTTCTAAGAACTTCATAAACTTGGGTGGCCCGAGACGGCGGGGCCCGGCACACCGGACAAGCCGGCGGCCAGGCCCCCTTCGTTCAGGAGGGCGCCCCGCGTGCGGAGCGCCTCCAAGCACGTTCTCAGTTCGGCAGCGCGAACACCGTGAGCTGACCACCGAGGTTGGTGTAGTTCGACAGAGCCGCATAGCCGCCCACCGCGCCGAGGCCGGCATTGGGATCGGTCAGGCCGGCCGCGAGGCCGATGCCCGCCCATCCCCCGACGCCCGACAGGATGGCGATGTACTGCTTGCCGTTGTGCTCATAGGTGGTGACGTTGCCGATGATGCCGGACGGGGTCTTGAACTTGTAGAGCTCCTTGCCCGTCTTGGCGTCGACCGCCTTCAGGTAGCCTTCCAGCGTGCCGTAGAACACCACGTCACCCGCGGTGGCGAGGGCACCCGACCACACCGAGAACGGCTCGGGCAGCGACCAGACGATCTTGCCCTTGGTGTTGTCCCAGGCGATGAAGTTGCCCATGCCGCCATGGCTGTTCGGCGCGGGGAACATCGACAGGGTGGCGCCGACATAGGGCTGGCCCGCCGTGTAGCTGACGCGGAAGGGCTCGTAGTCCATGCAGACGTGGTTGGTCGGCACGTAGAACAGGTTGGTCTTGGGCGAGTAGGACGCCGGCTGCTGGTCCTTGGTGCCGAGCGCCGCCGGGCAGATACCCTTGGTGTTCACGTCTTCGCCCTGCTCCTGGGTCGAATACTTGGCGACGACCAGCGGACGACCATAGGTCGGGCTGTTCTTGTCCATGTCGACCTTGGTGGCCCAGTTGACCGCCGGATCGTACTTCTCGGCGACCAGCAGCTCGCCGGTCACGCGGTCCAGCGTGTAGCCGAAGCCATTACGGTCGAAGTGGGTGAGCAGCTTGCGCGGCTGGCCGTTGAACTGCTGATCGGTGAGGATCATCTCGTTCACGCCGTCGAAGTCCCACTCGTCATGCGGGGTCATCTGGTAGACCCACTTGGCCATGCCGGTGTCGGCATCGCGGGCCCAGATGGTCATCGACCACTTGTTGTCGCCGGGGCGCTGGGACGGGTTCCAGGTGGAGGGGTTGCCCGAGCCGTAATAGACGAGGTTGGTCTCGGGGTCGTAGGAGTACCAGCCCCAGGTACAACCGCCGCCGATCTTCCACTGATCGCCTTCCCAGGTCTTCAGCGACGAATCCTTGCCGATCGGCTTGCCGAGCGCGGTCGTCTTCTCGGGGTCGACGAGGAGCTCGCTGTCCGGGCCCATCGAGTAGCCGCGCCAGACCTGCTTGCCGGTCTTGGCGTCATAGGCGGTCACGTGGCAGCGCACGCCGAACTCACCACCCGAGATGCCGACGATCACCTTGTCCTTGACCGGCAGTACGGTCGCGGTGTTGGTCTCGCCCTTCTTCGGATCGCCATTGACGACCGACCACTTCTTCTCGCCGGTCTTGGCGTCGAGCGCCACCAGCGTCGTGTCGGCCTGGTGCAGGAAGATCATGCCGTCGGAATAGGCGAGACCGCGGTTGACGGTGTCGCAGCACATCACCGGAATGACGTTCGGATCCTGCTTCGGCTCGTATTTCCACACGATGCGACCATCGTTGTTGAGGTCGAGCGCGTAGACGATGTTGGGGAAGGGCGTGTGCACGTACATCATGTCGCCGATGATGAGCGGGCCGCCTTCATGGCCGCGCAACACACCGGTCGAGAACGTCCAGGCCACCTGAAGCTTGCCGACATTGCCGGCATTGATCTGGTCGAGCTTGGAATAACGGGTGTTGGCGTAGTCGCCGGTCTGAATACCCCACTGCTTGGGGTCTTTCATGATAGTCATCAGCCCGTCATTGGCCATAGCCGGCCAAGCATAGGCTGCCGCAGCACTGATGAATGCTGCTGCCAAAACCTTGCGCATGCCTAAATCTCCTCCTGAACGATCCTCCGGGACCGACCAACAGGTCGGCCCGTCGCGGCTTGTTGCCGTTCTGAGCTTTCGTCCTCGGCAGCGTGTCACGACCGGCTGGGGGAGAATCAGCCGGATCTTCACGGGGGCTCCTGCCCCAAGCTGGCCTACGAACCGGATCGAAGGATTGCCCCTCGAAAGCCGTTGAAGCCGAAGACGTAAGGAAGGCTAATCCGAATTCCTACAACGCGCAATAAGAACTCTTATGAGAAATAGGTCTTATTATGATTTTGCTGCAAGCGCGAAGAATATACAATATACCAGACAACTATACTTAATTCCCGCCCCGTTGCCCCGTGCGTATGCGCGTCGCTCGCGCGTGAGATAACTACCCCGCCGCCGGCGCGGTCATGCTGCGCTGCGGCATGCTCATTCCCACTCCAGCTCGTGATAGGCGGCGATGGCGTTGCGGGCGTTGAACTCGTCGAACAGCGACCATGATCCGCGCTCGCTTTGGGCGGTCGCGGCGGGGGCGTCGCCCATCGGCCGCCCCTCGGCGATGAGCCGGCGCACATCGTCGCGCAGCGCCGCCAGATAGCGCCGCTCGGCCTCGGAGGCCGCCGGCCATTCGACGCTGGCCGGCCCGTGGCCGGGAACGACGCGCGGGGCCGATTCGCCGGCGAGCGTCCCGAGCAGGTCGAGCCAGCCGAGCAGGCTGCCGTCGAGGGTGGGCACATGGCCGACGAACAGCAGGTCGCCGAGCAGCCAGGTCCCGGTGTTCCGGTCGCGGATGGTCAGGTCGTTGTCCGTATGGGCGGTCGGGCGCGCCGCCAGCTCCAGCACGCGCCCGCCGAGGTCGAGCGTCAGCGTGTCGTCGACCAGCAGGTCCGGCAGCACGATGCGGGTGCCCCTGCCCTGCTCGCCGAGCATCCGGTCCACCTGCGCCAGATAGGTGTCGGCGCGCACGGAGAGCGCACGCGGCATCTTGTGATGCGCGACAAAGCGCACCCCTTGCGCCTCGAACGCCGCATTTCCCAGCGTGTGGTCGGGGTGCATGTGGGTGTTGACGACGTAGCGCAGCGGCCGGCCCGTCGTCGCGCGGACCGCCGCCAGCATGCGCTCGCCCGCCAGCCGGCTGTTGCCGGTGTCGACCACCGCCGCCGCCTCCGCGCCGACGATCAGCGTCATGTTCGCGATCGCGCCGCCATTGGACGGAGCGATGATCTCGTAAGGCGCGCGGAACACGAAGATGCCGTCGGCGACCTTCTCCAGCGGCACGGGCGCGGCACCGCCGGACGGTCCCGCAGCCGGCGGGTCCGATGCGGCGCGCGCGCGCCCGCCGCCGGCGACGAGCGCGGCAGCGAGCGCGAGGAAGGAACGACGGTCGGGCCTCGGCACGTCAGGCATGGCAGCCTCCGCGCGGTTCCCCCGCGGAAACCCGCGGCGGCTACTTCCTCGCGGCTACTTCTTCGGCGTGCCGTCCGCGTTGAAGCTGGACAGGTAGGCGATGATGTTCGCGCGGTCGGACTCCTTGGGCAGCCCGGCGAAGACCATCTTGACCCCCGGCATGAAGCCCTTGGGGTTTTCGAGATAGGAGTTGAGCACCTCGGCGGTCCACACATCGCCCTTGGCGTTGTGCTCCTTCAGCGTGTCGGAATAGCTGAAGCCCTCGATCGAGCCCATCTTCCGCCCGACGACGCCGTTGAGCTCCGGGCCGACCTTGTTCTTGGCGTTCTCGCCGACCGCATGGCAGGCCATGCATTTGCGGAAGACCTTGGCGCCCTTGTCGGCGTCGCCGGCCTCGGGGCTCTGGGCAAGAGCGGCGGTCGTGCCCAGCACAAGCAGGGCGGCGGCTGTGATGTAGCGATTCATGGCGTCCTTCCAGGCAGAGATCGTTCGTGGCGCCCTTATGACGGGGCTTGTACGGAACTTGTCAGGCAGCTCGCAGCGCCGCCGAACACTTAGAATGATGCTAGACGAAAAAAGGTCCAGCCCCGACATAGGTCCATATCGCGGCGCATTTCGTCGCGGACGATGAAGCCGCCCGGCGCCCAGAATCCTTCCGCAACCGGACGTCGCCCCGGCCGATGCTTGCCGCCGGCAACATTGTTTTCGCGCGGCGCTTGCGTCGAAATATCCCACCTCGGCGGACCGTAGGTTCTTCACCCGATCGCCGGGCGCGAACGTTTCCCGTAGCGTCCGCCGGCCGCCATCGGCCGTAACGGAGGGTGAGGACGGCGGCTCGAGGAAAGACCCGGAATGCGGTGAGGAGGCAGGGCATGGCTGATATCGAGACAGGTTGCGCCATCGTCGGCGCCGGGCCCGGCGGGCTCATGCTCGGACTGCTGCTGGCGCGCGCCGGGGTGGACGTCACGGTGCTGGAAAAGCACGGCGACTTCCTGCGCGACTTTCGCGGCGACACCATCCATCCCTCGACGCTGGAGATCATGCGCGAGCTCGGCCTGCTCGAGGGCCTGCTCGCGCTTCCGCACACCGAGGCGCCGCGACTGCACGCCGAGATCGGCGGACGCGACATCACCATCGCCGACTTCTCGCGCCTGCCCACGCAGTGCCGCTTCATCGCCTTCATGCCGCAATGGGAGTTTCTCGACTACGTCGCCCGCGAGGCCGCGCGGCATCCGAATTTCCGTCTCATCATTCAGGCGGAAGTGACAGACATCATTGACGAATCGGTGAAGGTCGCCGGCCTCGTCGCCCGCACGCCGGATGGCGATCTGACGGTGCGCGCCGCGCTCGTCGTCGGCGCGGACGGGCGCCACTCCGTGGTGCGGGAAAAGGCGGGGCTGGAGGTGGAAAGCTTCGGCAGCCCGAGCGACGTGCTGTGGATGAAGCTCTCCCACCAGCCGGACGATCCGCCCTACACGATGGGCCATGGCGGCCCGCGCCAGGGCTTCGTGATGGTCGATCGCGGCGACTACTGGCAGTGCGGCTATGTGGTGCGCAAGGGCAGCTTCGCCGAGGTGAAGGAGGCCGGGCTCGACGCCCTGCGGGCCGCGGTCGCGCAGGTCTCGCCCCTGCCCGCCTCGCGCATGGAGGAGATCCGCGACTGGGCCGACGTACACCTGCTCAGCGTGCGGATCGACCGGCTGAAACGCTGGTGGCGGCCGGGCGTGCTGTGCATCGGCGACGCCGCCCACGCCATGTCGCCGATCGGCGGATTCGGCGTGAACCTCGCCATCCAGGACGCGGTGGCGGCCGCGAACATCCTCTCCCGGCCGCTGCGCGATGGAACGCTGAGCGAGCGCGACCTCGCCGCGGTCGAATCGCGCCGCAGCTTCCCGACCAAGGCGACGCAGAAGCTCCAGCTCATGATGCGCCGCGACCGGCGCAAGCGCGAAGGAGAGGGCCACGGAAACAGAGCCGAGACGGCGCCCGCGCGCAGCGGCCCGCCCGCCTTCATGCGCTGGATCGCCCGCTGGCCGATCCTCGCCCACCTCTCCGGCCGGTTGATCGGCCTCGGCTTCCGGCAGGAGCATGTGAAGGCGCCGTAGGCGATTTCCGACGCCCGGGCCGCGTTGCCGCACTGGCGGCATGCCCCCTCGGCCGCCGGCGCGAGGTCGGGATCGCACGCTTCCACCCCGGCCCCGGCTCGACCTCTCTCTGCTACGCAGGCATTGTCGGGCCCGGAGTACCCGCCGGGGCCGGCCGTTCGGCTCCATGCCGGCATCGCGTCGCCCGGCGGACGTGTCGTCCGGCCGCCCTATAGTGCGCCGGCAAAGCAAAACTGGAAGCGAGAGTGACATGCCCGCACCGACCTGCGCCGACCTCATCGCCAGCACGCTCGCCGAGATCGGCGTCGAACGCATCTGGGGCGTGACGGGCGACAGCCTCAACGGCTTCAACGACAGCCTGCGCCGCCTCGGGAGCATCCGCTGGATGCATGTGCGCCATGAGGAGACGGGCGCCTTCGCGGCCGGGGCCGAGGCGGCCGCGACCGGCAATCTCGCCGTCTGTGCGGGAAGCTGCGGGCCCGGAAACCTCCATCTCATCAACGGCTTGTTCGACTGCCACCGCAATCATGTGCCGGTGCTGGCGATCGCCTCCCACATCCCCTCCTCCGAGGTCGGGCTGCATTATTTTCAGGAGACCCACCCGCAGGAGCTGTTCCGCGAATGCAGCCATTATGTGGAGCTCGTCAGCAACCCGGAGCAGCTCCCCCGCGTGCTTGAGACCGCGATCCGCACCGCCATCGGGCGCCGCGGTGTCGCGGTCATTGTGCTGCCCGGCGACGTCTCGCTGAAGCCCGCCCCGGCCGGCGCCACCGAGCGGATCGCCCCTGCCGCGCCGCCGGTGGTCCTGCCCGCCGACGCGGATCTCGACCGGCTCGCCGGGCTCCTCGACGGCGCGCAGGCCGTCACCCTGATGTGCGGCAGCGGCTGCGCGGGCGCCCACGGCGAGGTGGTGGCGCTGGCGGAGACGCTGGGCGCGCCGGTGGTGCATGCGCTGCGCGGCAAGGAGCATGTCGAATGGGACAACCCGTTCGACGTCGGCATGACCGGGCTGATCGGCTTCTCCTCCGGCTACCACGCGATGGAGAACTGCGACACGCTGCTGCTGCTGGGCACCGATTTTCCCTACCGCAACTTCTATCCGACGAAGGCGAAGATCGCCCAGATCGACATCCGGCCCGAGGCCATCGGGCGCCGCGCGCCGGTCGCGCTCGGCCTCGTCGGCGACATCGGCGCGACGTTGAAGGCGCTGCGCCCGCGCCTCAAGCGCAAGGGCGAGCGCGGCTTCCTCGACAATGCCCGCGCCCACTACGCCGACGCCCGCAAGGGCCTCGACGCGCTGGCCTACCCGAAGGCCGACGACCCCCGCATCCACCCCCAGCATCTGGTCCGGCTGGTAAGCGAGCTGGCGTCGGAGGACGCGATCTTCACCGCCGATGTCGGCACCCCGACCGTGTGGGCGGCGCGCTACCTGAAGATGAACGGCAGGCGCCGGCTGATCGGCTCCTTCAACCACGGCTCGATGGCCAATGCGATGCCGCAGGCGCTTGGCGCGCAGGCCGCCTTCCCCGGGCGGCAGGTGATCTCGCTCTCCGGCGATGGCGGCTTCTCCATGCTGATGGGCGACGTGCTGTCGCTGCGCCAGCTCGACCTGCCGGTGAAGATCGTCGTGCTGAACAACGGCGTGCTCGGCTTCGTCGCCATGGAGATGAAGGCGGCGGGCTATCTCGACAGCAACACCAGCCTCGACAACCCGAACTTCGCCGCGATGGCGGAGGCGATCGGCCTGCGCGGCATCCGCATCGAGCAGCCCGCCGCGCTGGAGGACGGGCTGAAGGCGGCACTGGCGCATGACGGCCCGGTGCTGGTCGACGTGGTGACCGCCAAGCAGGAGCTCGCGATGCCGCCGAAGATCCAGCTCGAACAGGCCAAGGGCTTCAGCCTGTTCCTGATGAAGGCGATCATGAACGGGCGCGGCGACGAGGTGATGGAGCTCGCCCGCACCAATCTGCGCGGCAAGAGCCTGTTCTGAGCAAGGCTGGCCTGCAAGGGGGGCGCCGGCCCGCTCTCACTGGGGGCGGGTCGCGGCGGGGGCCTCGCCCTGCCACTCGGTACCGGCGAGCAGCGCCAGCGCCGGCGCGACGACGCCCTCCAGCAGCGCCCGCTCGGGCCGCACGCGGGCGAGCACCCGCACGCCCATCAGCACGCCGAGCAGGTGGCGGGCCAGCATCTCCGCCGGCTGCGCGCGCGTGATCGTGCCGTCGGCCTGCCCGGCCCTTACGCGGTCGAGGAAGAAGTCCTCGATATGGACCAGCACGTCGGCGACCAGCTTGCGGAAGCCTGGATCGTGCGGCGCCACCTCGAGCGCTGCGTTCACCAGCATGCAGCCCTTGTGCTCGTGGTCGCCGAGCGAGCGGGCCACGATCTCCTCGAAGAAGGCCGCGATCGCCGCGCGCGGCGCCAGCGTCTCGCAGCGCTCGATGCGGTCGGCGATGCTGCTCTCGATGTAGTGATCGAGCGCCCTGCGGTAGAGCGCCCGCTTGTCGCCGAACGCGTTGTAGAGGCTCGCGGCGGTGATGCCGGTGCTCTCCACCAGGTCCCTGACCGAGGTGGAGTCGTAGCCCCGGTGCCAGAAGCACCGCACCGCCACCTCCAGCACCGTCTGCTCGTCGAATTCCCTCGGCCTCGCCATCCCTTCACCCGCTCGCCTTCGCTTGCGGCATCTTGCCAGCTTCCGCGCGAGCATGCATTCTAGAATGAACGTACTAAAACTCAAGGTGGCGGCCGCGCTGCGCCGCACCAGGGCCGGCCGAGGCGCCTCAAGCCGCCGGAGCGGGCCGGAAGGACGATCACCATGGAACGCAACCGACCGCCCGCCGTGCTCGACGCGGAATTCGGCCGCGTGGCTGGCGCGGTCGCCCGATGAACGCTGACGACGCGCTGCCGCGTGACAGGGAGGCGGGTACGTCCGCCCGGGCGCCGCGCCTGAGCCGGTCTCTGCTCATCGGCTTCGGCTGGGCGGCGCTGACGGTGACCATCTTCTCCGGCTGGTTCGTGGTCACGCGCTTCAGCGTCACGCGCGAGCTCAGGATCTGGGACATCACCGCCCTGCGCTTCGGCATCGGCGCGGTGCTGCTCGCGCCCGCCGTGCTGCGCCCCGGCCGCGGACTGCCGCTCGCCGCCTGGGGCGAGGGCCTCGTCTTCATGCTGCTGTGGGGCGTTCCCTTCGTGCTGCTGGTGGCGCTGGGCCTTCGCCTGACGACCGCCGCCCAGGCCGCGTCGATCACCCCCGCCCTTATGCCGGTCTTCGCCGGGGTCTTCGCCTGGACCTTCCTGCGCGAACGACAGGGGCGCGCCCGCTGGGTGGGCTACGGCGCCATCGTCGCCGGCATGGCCGCCCTCGTCGCCGCGGGTGCGGCCGTCCACGGTGCACCGAGCCCGGCCGGCCTCGGCGCGCTCGCGCTCGCCGCCGCCATGTGGGCCACCTACACGCTGCTCTATCGCCGCAGCGGGCTGAACCCGATCCAGTCGGCGGCGCTGATCTGCGTCTGGTCGGCGGTGCTGTTCCTTCCCGCCTATTGGCTGCTCGGCCTCAGCCGCTTTTCCGATGCCTCGGCGGGCGAGATCGCGCTGCAGGTCGTCTACCAGGGCGTGCTGATGAGCGGCGTCGCCATCATCACCTTCAACCGCTCGGTCGCCCTGCTCGGCTCCAGCGCCGCCACCGCCATCATCGCCCTGCTGCCGGCGGTCGCCTCGCTGCTGGCGGTGCCGATTCTCGGCGAGGTGCCGAGCCTTCCCGAAGCCGCCGCCATCGCCGTCATCGTCGCCGGCGTGCTGCTCGCCGCCCGGCCGACGCCGGACCGGCGAACGTCCCCATCCACCTGATCCGAGGAGACGCCCATGATCCGCTTCTATTTCCACCCTACGCCGAACCCCGCCAAGGTCGCGCTCTTCCTGGAGGAGACGGGCCTGCCCTACGAGGTCGTCCCGGTCGATACCAGCAAGGGCGAGCAGCACGCGCCCGCCTTCCGCGCCATCAACCCGAACGGCAAGGTGCCCGCCATCGTCGACACCGAGGGGCCGGGGGGTAAGGAGACGCGCGTGTTCGATTCCACCGCGATCCTCCTCTACCTCGCCGAGAAGACCGGCAAGCTGCTCGGCGCGCCGGCCGACCGGCCCGAGTTGCTGTCCTGGCTGATGTTCCTCGCCTCCGGGCTCGGCCCGTTCTCCGGCCAGTCGGTGCACTTCCAGTTCGCGGCGCCGGAAGACGCGGTCTATGCGCGCAACCGTTACCGCCGCGAGGCCGAGCGCCACTACCAGGTGCTGAACGACCATCTGGAAGGACGCGAGCATATCGTCGGCGACAGCTACACCATCGCCGACATCTCGGCCTGGGGATGGCTCGACCGGGCGTCGCGCGTGCGCAAGGGCGAGGAGGACCCGCTCGGCCCCTACCCCAATCTCAAGCGGCTGTTCGAGACGGTGGACGCACGCCCGGCCGTCGCCCGCGCGCGGCAGGTCGGCGCCGGCCACGACTTCAAGAAGGTCAATGACGAGGAGACCAGGCGCGCGCTCTTCCCGTCCAACTACCACCCGTCCCCGGTGGCGTGAGGAGGCCGTCATGCAGCTCAGGGACAAGAAGGTCCTCGTCACCGGCGGCTCCAGCGGCATCGGCCTCGCCATCGCCCGGGTGCTCCTCGGCAAGGGTGCGAAGGTGGTCGTCACCGGCCGGCGGCCGGACACGCTCGCTGCCGCCGTGGACGAGTTGAGGAAGACCGGCGGCGAGGTCCATGGCGTCGCCGCCGATGTCGGCACCGCCGAGGGACGCGCGGCGACGCTGAAGCAGGCGCTCGACACGCTGGGCGGGCTCGACATCCTCGTCAACAACGCCGGCGGGGTGCGCGCGGGGCGGCTCGAGAACACCTCGGAGGCCGAGATCGAGGCGATGGTGACGGTCGACCTGCTGGCGCCGATCCTGCTCACCCGCGCGGCGCTTCCCGCGCTGCGGGCCGGCGGCGACGCCATGGTGGTCAACGTCGCCTCGGGCATCGCGCTCATCGGCGCGCCCTTCTATACGAGCTATGCCGCGGTGAAGGCCGGCCTCGCCCGCTTCGGCGAGGCGCTGCGGCGCGAGCTGAAGGGCGAGGGCGTGCACGTACTGACCGCCTATCCCGGCGCGACCGAGACGCCGATGATGGCCTCCAACCGTGCCGGGCCGGAGCTCGGCTTCTCCCGCGAGCCGGCCTCGGCGGTCGCCGAGGCCATCGTCGAGGGCATGGAGGCGGGCGCCTTCGAGGTGGTCCGCGGCGGCGAGGCCCGCGCCAGGATGATCGCCATGAACCGCGACGATCCCGCCGCCGTCGACGAGCGCTTCCTCGGCCTGAAGCCGGCGCTCGAGGAGGCGGTCCGCGACCATTCCGCGCTCTGACGGCCCTGCCGCGAGCGCCCATCACGACAAGCGAGTGAGCGAGATGATCGAACTCTATTACTGGCCGACGCCGAACGGCCACAAGATCACGATGTTCCTGGAGGAGGCGGGGCTGGACTACACCATCCACCCCGTCAACATCAGCGCCGGCGACCAGTTCAAGCCGGAATTCCTGGCCTTCTCGCCGAACAACCGCATGCCCGCCATCATCGACCTCCACCCGGCCGATGGCGGCGAGCCTATCACGGTGTTCGAATCCGGGGCGATCCTGGTCTATCTCGCCGAGAAGACCGGCCGCTTCCTTCCCGCCGACACGCGCGGGCGCAAGACCGTGCTCGAATGGCTGTTCTGGCAGATGGCCGGCCTCGGCCCGATGGCCGGGCAGAACCACCATTTCGGCGTCTACGCGCCCGAGAAGCTGCCCTACGCCATCAACCGCTACGTGAACGAGACCAACCGGCTCTACGGCGTGCTCGACCGCCGGCTGGAAGGGCGCGCCTTCATCGCCGGCGACGACTACTCCATCGCCGACATGGCCTGCTATCCGTGGATCGTGCCGTGGAAGCGCCAGCAGCAGAACCTCGACGACTTCGCCAATCTGCGCCGCTGGTTCGACGCTATCCGCGAGCGCCCCGCCACCCAGCGCGCCTATGCGCGGGCGGATGCCTACTCCGCCCAGCCGGCGGTGACGGAGGAAGGCAAGAAGCTGCTGTTCGGCCAGACCGCCAGCAGCGTGCGCCAGAACTGACCAGAGGGTCGCCCGGCGGCTCTCCGTCGTCGCCGGGCGGCCTTCATCCACGCGACATGGCGCGGGCCGATGCTTGCCCGGCGGCCCTGCGGAACCGCCGGGTATCGCCCCGAAAGTGCCGCGGGCGGTGCCGGCGGCGCTGGACCGGGCGCGATCCTGCATTAGCTAAGGCTATCGGCTGAAACCGATCCTGCGACCGGGAATCCGTGAAATGTCCGACTACGAACTCTATTACTGGTCCGTCCCCTTCCGCGGCCAGTTCGTGCGTGCCGTGCTCGCCCATGCCGGGAAGAGCTGGACCGAGGGCGGCGATGCCGCGATCGGCGAATTGATGGACAAGGCGGCGCGCGACATGCCCGTGCCCTTCATGGGCCCGCCCCTGCTGGTCGACAGGAAGGCCGACCTCGCCATCGCCCAGATGCCCGCCATCATCCTCTATCTCGGCGAGACGCTGGACCTGATGCCCGACACCCCGGCCCTGCGCGCCATGACGATGAAGATCGTCAACGACGCCAACGACGTGATCGACGAGATCACGCTGGATGGCGGCCGGCAGATGTGGACCGAGAGCCGCTGGGAGGAATTCGTCCCGCGCCTGAAGAAATGGATGTCGTTCTGGGAGGAGACCGGGCGCCGCCACGGGCTGAAGAAGACGTCCGGCTTCCTGCTCGGCGGCAAGGCTCCCGGCATCGCCGACGTCGTGACCGCCACCCTCTGGTCCACCATGACCGAGCGCTTCGGCGCGATCGGCACCCTGCTCGACGAGGCCGCGCCGATGACCGCCGCCCTGACGCGGCGCGTCGCCGAGGTGCCCGCGCTCGCCGAGCTCGCCGCCAGGGCCCGGAAGGACTATGGCGACGCCTATTGCGGCGGGCAGATCGAAGCCTCGCTGCGCAAGGTGCTCCACGCCTGAGCACCCGCGCGGGAGATCATCTACCGCGCCGTCCAGCCGCCATCGACCCGCAGGCTGTCGCCGGTCACGAAGCGCGCGGCGGGCGACACCAGGTAGAGGATCGACTCGGCGATGTCCTCGGGCGTCGGCAAATCGTTCATCGGCAACATGTCGTAGACGAACCGCTTGAACTCCGGGTCCTCGAACATGCCCTTCGTCATCGGCGTCATGACGAAGGTCGGCGCGATCGACACCACGCGGATGCCGCGCGGCGCGAGCTCCACCGCCATCGCCTTGGTCAGCCCCTCCACCGCGTGCTTGCTCATGCAGTAGACGGTGCGCTTGGGCGAGCCGACATGGCCCATCTGCGAGGACATGTTGACGATGACCCCGCCCGATCCCATCACCCGCGTGGCGGCGCGGGCGACGCGATAGACCGAGCGGATGTTGAGATCGATCATCCAGTCGAGCGTCTCGTCGTCGACGTCGACCATCATCCGGGGCCGGTTGCCGCCGGCATTGTTGACGAGGATGTCGAGCCCGCTCATCGCCTCGATCCGGGCGAGGAAGGCATCGTCGCGCACATCGGCGGCGAGGGGCTCGATGCGCCCGTCACCCTCCCCGGCCAGCGTCTCGAGGTCGCCGGCCGTGCGCGCGACGGCGACGACATGCGCGCCCTCCCGCGCCAGCGCCAGCGCGGTCGCCCGGCCGATGCCCTTGCCCGCGCCCGTCACCAGCGCCGTGCGCCCCTCGAGCATGCGCCCGCCCGTGATGCCGCCCACCGCTCAGCGCTCCTCGGTATCGGCGACGAGCCCGGCCGCCGCGATGCCGGCGAGCGCGCAGGTCTCGTCGACGTCCGACGTGTCGCCGCTCACGCCCACCGCGCCGATGATCCGGCTGTCCGCGTCGCGCACCAGCACGCCGCCCGGCACCGGCACCATGCGCCCGTCCGAGGCCGCGGCCAGCGCGTTGAAGAAGGTGCCCATCTTCGCCGCCCGCGCGGCGAGGCCCCGGCTCGAGATGCCCATGCCGAGCGCGCCCCACGCCTTGCCGTAGGCGATCTCGAAGCGGACGATCCCGCTGCCGTCCTCCCTCTTGGCGAGCTTCACGTGCCCGCCCGCGTCCAGCACCACCACGGTCAGCGGCTGGGCGTCGAGGCCCCGCGCCTTTTCCAGCGTCACCCGGGCGATGATGTCGGCCTGCTCCAGCGAAAGATCGGCCATCGCTCAATCCTCCGTGCCGCGCGGCTCGGTCATGCCCTTGAGCACGGCGAACAGCGAGGCGGTGTCCTCTTTGCCCCGCCCTTCGGCGAGCGCGGCGAAGTAGAAGGGCAGGCACGCCGCCATCAGCGGGGTCGGCGTGCGCATCTCGCGAGCGAAGTCCATGATGAGCTGCAAGTCCTTGATGTAGATGTCGTGCTTCATCGTCGCCGGCTCGTAGCGGTTCTCGATCATCAGCGGCGCGCGCACCTCGAACATGCGCGAATTGCCGGCACCCGAGCGGATCGCGTCGAAGACGAGGTTGAGGTCGAGCCCCGAGCGCTCGGCCAGCAGCAGCGCCTCGGCGGTCGAGAGGTTGTGGATCGTCACCAGAAGGTTGGCGATGTATTTGAGCTTGATGCCGGTGCCGAAGCCGCCGCAGTAGCGCACGTCGCGGGCAAAGGCGCCGAAGGCCGCCTCGACCTTGCGGAAGCCCGCCTCCTCGCCGCTCGCATAGATGGCGAGGTCGCGCATCGCCGCCTGCGCACCGGTGCCGCTGACGGGACAGTCCAGCACGATGGCGCCTTTCGGCTCCAGCGCGGCGCGGCAGGCTTCCTTGGCCTCGATCGGCAGCGTGCCCATCTCGCACACCACGGCACCCGGGCGCAGCGCGCCGGCGAGGTCGGCGGTCACGATCTCCAGCGCCTTCACCGAAGGCAGCGCCAGCAGAAGGATATCGGCCCCTTCGGCGACCTCCCAGGCCGAACCGACGGCGCGCCCGCCCTGCGCCGTGAGCGTCGCCATGGCGGGCTCGGTGACGTCGGTGCCGACGACCTCGTAGCCGCGCTCCAGCAGGTTCTTCGCATAGGCGGAGCCCATGATGCCGAGGCCGACGATGCCGACGGCCTCCTTCTTCGTCTCAACTGTCACGCAACCGACTCCGCAGCTTGTCTGGAAAGGTCGAGGAAATCCGCCAGCCGGGCATTGAAGCCGGCAACGTCTTCCATATTAGCGATATGCGCCGCACCCGGGATCGAATCGAAGCGCGCATCGGGCGTCGCATCGGCCATGGCGCGCATGGCGTCGGCCGGCGCGGCGCCGTCCTCGGCGCCGCCGATGAACAGCACCGGCGGCTTCATGCCGGGCAGCCGGCGCAGATAGTCGAGCCCCTTCAGCGCCTCGGCGCAGCCGATATAGCCGACCGGCGAGGTCGACAGAACCATGCGGGCGGCGCGGTCGATCACCTCCGGGCGCTCCTGCCGCGTCGCCTCGGTGAACCAGCGCTCCATCGTGCCCGCCAGCACCGCGCCCATGCCGTGCCCCGACACGGCGGCGATGCGCTGGTCCCAGCCCGCCACGAAGGGCGGCGGGGCATCGGCGCGCGCATCGGCGCAGACCAGCCGCCCCACCCGGCCGGGATGGGCAAGGCCGAGGCCGAGCGCCGTCATGCCGCCGAGCGAGAGGCCGAGGACATCGGCCCGGCCGACGCCGAAATGGTCCATCACCGCCACGAGGTCCGCCACCAGTATGTCGAAATCATAAGGTCCCGACGGCGCGCTGGAGCGGCCATGGCCGCGCGTATCGTAGCGCAGCACGCGGTAGGCCTTTGTGAGGAACGGGATCTGGTCGTCCCACATGGTGAGGTCGGTCGCGAGCGAATTGGAAAGCACGATCCAGGGCAGGCCCTCCGGCCCGTCCACCCGCGCGGCGAGCTGCGCGTCGCCGGACGCGACGACATCCGTGATCTCCGGCCCGGTTGAACCCGTCATGGCACGTCTCCTCTCCCGATTGTCCGCCGGGGCGTTTGCCGCCTCCGGTCCTTAGGTGACGCTAGCGAGGGCGCGGGCGCGCGGCGAAACCATGAGTTCTGATCGCGCCGATCAGGATCGCTGATGCCCCGCCTGCCCGCCGGCGCCCGCCGCGCTATCCCCCTCCCTGCGATTCGAGCTCATCTGACGATTGACAAAGCCGGTCATTCGTTCTGATATTTATCAGACGATAAACAAATTCGACGGCATTGAAAAGCCCGTCGCGCCATCTGGGCGCCGCCCGCCGGCATCGGCATGCGGCGCTGCCTTTCCCGGCCGTGCCGGGCCTGTCGCCGGCTCAAAAGAATCCGAAAAAAGTGAGGAAACCCATGGATATCACCGTCGGACGCGACGCAATCGCGGAAGCTTCCCGCAAGCTCTCGAACTGGGGGCGCTGGGGCAAGGACGATCACAGCGGCACGCTCAACCACGTCACGCCGCAGGACATCGTCGACGCCGCCAAGCTCATCAAGAGCGGGCGCGTCTTCTCGCTCGGCATCCCGCTGGACCGCGAGGGCCCGCAGAACGGGCTGTTCGGCGGGCGCTTCAACCCGATCCACCAGATGCTCGCCACCGGCACCGATGCGGTGAGCGGGCAGCAGGACTGGAACAAGATCCGCTACGCCGACGACACGCTGCACCTGTGCGTGCAGGGCGCGACGCACTGGGACGCGCTGGGCCACGTCTTCTACGAGGACAAGGCCTATAACGGCCACGACGCCAAGCTGATCGACTCGCGCGGCCTGTCCGTGCTCGGCATCGAGCATTCGCGGGCGAAGATGAACGGGCGCGGCGTGCTGCTCGACATTGCCCGCTTCCGCGGCGTCGACTGGCTGCAGGATGGCGAATCGATCTCGAACGACGAGCTCGACGCCTGCGCCAAGAAGCAGGGGGTCGAGATCCGCAAGGCCGACTTCGTCATCATCCGCACCGGCCAGATGGAGCGCTGTCTCGCCGAGGGCGAATGGGGCGGCTATGCCGGCGGCGACGCGCCGGGCGTGAAGTTCGAGAACTGCTACTGGTGCCACGAGAAGGAGATCGCCGCGATCTGCTCCGACACCTGGGGCGTCGAGGTGCGGCCGAACGAGACCACGGATGCCAACCAGCCCTGGCACTGGGTGGTGATCCCAGCCATGGGCCTGTGCATGGGCGAGATCTTCTACCTGAAGGAGCTCGCCGAGGACTGCGCGAAGGACGGCGTCTACGAGTTCTTCTTCTGCGGCCCGCCGCTCATCATCACCGGGGGAACCGGCTCGCCGATCAACCCGCAGGCGATCAAGTAGCCCGCGTTCCGGACCGCACCGCAGGACGGCGGCACGGCGCCGCCGTCCCCATTCCGCTCATTCCCGGAGCCGATCCATGGCCACTGCCCGCAAGGTCATCGTCACCTGCGCCTGCACGGGCGCGATCCACACCCCTTCCATGTCGCCGCACCTGCCGGTCACGCCGGACGAGATCATCGCCGACGCGATCGGCGCCGCCGAGGCCGGCGCGGCGATCCTTCACCTGCACGCCCGCAATCCCGAAACCGGCAAGCCGGACCAGACGCCCGAGGCGTTCGGCCGCTTCCTGCCGCAGATCAAGCAGCAGACCTCCGCCGCCATCAACATCACCACCGGCGGCAGCCCCTACATGAAGGTCGAGGAGCGGGTGCTGCCGGCCGCGACCTACAAGCCGGAGGTCGCCTCGCTCAACATGGGCTCGATCAATTTCGGCCTCTACCACCTGCTCGACCGCTACAAGGACTTCAAGCACGACTGGGAGCGGCAGCATCTCGAGGCGACGCGCGATCTCGTTTTCCGTAACTCGTTCAAGGACATCGAGTACATTCTCGAGACCTGCTACGACAACGGCACCCGGTTCGAGTTCGAGTGCTACGACATCGCCCACCTGTACAACCTCAAGCACTTCCTCGACCGCGGCCTCGTCAAGCCGCCGCTGTTCGTGCAGTCGGTGTTCGGCATCCTCGGCGGCATCGGCACCCACCCCGAGGACATCATGCACATGAAGCGCACCGCCGACCGGCTGTTCGGCGACCAGTACCGCTGGTCGGTGCTGGGGGCCGGCGCCTCGCAGCTCCGGGTCGCCGCCATGGCCGCCTCGATGGGCGCGAATGTGCGCGTCGGCCTCGAGGATTCGCTGTGGATCGGGCCGGGCGAGCTCGCCCCCTCCAGCGGCGCGCAGGTGCGCAAGGCACGGCAGATCCTCGAAGGCATGGGCCTCGAGCTCGCCTCCCCGGACGAGGCGCGCGAGATCCTTCAGCTCAAGGGCGCGGACCAGGTCGCGTTCTGAGGGAGGCCTCATGCTCAATGCCGCGATCATCGGGCTCGGCAGTTGGGGCCGGACCCTCGTCGACGCCGTGCAGGGCAAGAGCGGGCTGATCCGCTTCACCCGTGCGGCGACCGGCAACCGCGCCAGGGCGGCGGACTACGCCGCCCTCGCCGGCATCGCCCTCGAGGACAGCTACGAGGCGGTGCTGGCGGCGCCGGGCGTCGACGCGCTGGTGCTGGCGACGCCCCATCTCCAGCACGCCGGGCAGATCGTGCAGGCGGCGGCCGCCGGCAAGCACGTCTTCGTCGAGAAGCCCTTCACCATGACGCGGGCCAGCGCCGAGACCGCGGTGGCAGCCGCCGCAAAGGCGGGCATCGCGCTCGGCCTCGGCCACAACCGGCGCTTCCATCCCCATGTCGCCCGGCTGCGGGAGATGCTGCGCGCCGGCGAGGTCGGCACCGTGCTGCATTGCCACGCGGAGATGACCTCCTCCAGCGCGCTGTTCCTGCCGGGCGGCGTGTGGCGCACCGACCCGGAACAGTCGCCCGCCGGCGGCATGACCGGGCTCGGCATCCACCTCGTCGATTTGATGATCGACCTTCTCGGCGAGATCGACGCGGTGGCCTGCCAGAGCCTCAACCGCGCCGCACCCTCGGGCGCGCAGGACACGACCAGCGTCTCGCTGCGGCTGCGCAGCGGGGTCACCGCCACGCTGCTCGCCTTCTCGGCCACCGCCCCCGTGTTCCGCTTCACCGTCTACGGCTCGCAGGCCGTGGTCTCCATCGAGGGCCCGACGCTCGACCAGATGACCATCCGGCCCGCCGCGCGCGGGCCGGGCAAGCCCGCCCTGCCGCCGCTCGTCGAGACCCTTTCCGGCTTCGACACGGTGCGCGCGGAGCTCGAAGCCTTCGCTCATGCGGCCGGCGGCGGCGCGCCCTACCCCATCAGCGCCGCGCAGATGGTCCACGGCGTCGCCGTGCTCGAGGCGATCATCGCCGCGGCCGGCCAGGATCGTTTCGTAACCGTCACATAGGAGGGCAGCCATGCCGACGACTGATCGAACGATGATCGTGACAGGCGGCTCCAAGGGAATCGGCGCCGCCATCGCGCGGGCCGCCGGCGCGGCCGGCTACCGCGTCGCGCTGACCTACCGTTCCGACGCCGCCGGCGCTGAAAGCGTCGCCCGCGACGTCGAGAAGGCCGGCGGCGAGGCGCTCGTCATCTCCGCCGACGTGGCGCGCGAGGAGGACGTGCTCGCGCTGTTCAGCGCGGTCGACGCGACGTTCGGCCCGCCCGACGTGCTGGTCAACAATGCCGGCGGCGTCGGCCCGCTCGGCCGACTCGAGGCGATCAGCGCCGCCGCCCTCCACGACGTTCTGGCGATCAACGTCGTCGGCAGCTTCCTGTGCTGCCGCGAGGCGGTGCGGCGCATGTCGACCGGCAAGGGCGGGCGCGGCGGCGCCATCGTCAACATGTCCTCGCGGGCGGCCGAGCTCGGCGGCGCGGGCGAATGGATCCACTACGCCGCCAGCAAGGGGGCGATCGACAGCCTGACCGCCGGCCTCGCCCGCGAGGTGGCGGCCGAGGGCATCCGCGTCAACGCGGTCGCCCCCGGCCTCATCGCCACCGACCTGCACGCGGCGGCCGGCGCCCCGGACCGGCTGGCCCGGCTCGGGCCGGCCGTTCCGATGCAGCGCCCCGGCACGGCGGAGGAAGTCGCCGCCGCCGTGCTGTGGCTGGCTTCGCCCGCGTCTTCCTATGTCACCGGCGCGATCCTTCCGGTGTCGGGCGGGCGCTGAGCGACGCGTCGAATCTCCCGCCTGAACAGCCGGGGAATTCTCATGCATCGTTGACATGATCGAACATTTGCCTGATTATCTAACGATAAATAAGCAGGCGATGCCGGATACCCTACCGATGGCACGCGACGCCAAATCGACCGGACGGCCAACCCCCGCAAAAAGGGGGTCCGATGTTTCATCCGGTCCTACCTGCCCAGAAAAACACGTCACCCGGCAACGATCCGGGAGCAACGGGAGAATACGTCCATGGCTACTCGACGCGACGCACTTGCGCTCGCGGCCGCTCTGGCGGCCCTCACCCTGACCCCTGGCGCCATTTCGACGGCAAGTGCCGACCCCGTGAAGATCCGCATCGGCTGGTCGACCATGCCCGGCCATCTCATTCCGGTGCTGTACAGCAAGCCGGACATCCTGAAGCACTACGGCAAGAGCTACACGGTGGAGCCGATCCGCTTCCGCGGCTCCTCGCCCCAGATCACCGCCATGGCGGCGGGCGAGATCGACATGGCCGCCTTCGGCCCGCTGGTGCTCGCGCTGGCCGTGACCAACGCCCATCTCGACGTGAAGGTCGTCGCCGACATCATCCAGGACGGCGTCAACGGCTCGCACAGCGAGACCTTCCTGGTCCGCGCCGACTCGGGGATCGAGAAGGTGACGGACATGAAGGGCAAGCGCGTCGGTACCAACGCCATCGGCTCGGCCTCCGACACCGCGATGCGGGCGATGTTCCGCAAGAACAAGATGCAGGACAAGCGCGACTTCACCATGGTCGAGGTCGCCTTCCCGAACATCCCGGCCATGCTCGACGAGGGCAAGATCGACCTCGGCACGGTGCTGCAGCCAATGTCGAAGCAGCTTCTCGACACCGGCAAGTACAAGGTGCTGTTCACCTCGGCCGACGCGATGGGCCCGTCCCAGCTGGTCTTCCTCGCCGCCAACGGCAAGTTCCTCGACGCCAACCGCGCCGCGCTGATGGACTTCTTCGAGGATCACGTGCGCGCGGTGCGCTGGTTCACCGACCCGAAGAACCGGAAGGAGGCGATCAAGATCATCGCCGACTTCATGCAGCAGCCGCCGGATTCGCTGAGCTACCTCTTCACCAAGGAGGACTACTACCGCGATCCGTTCATGGTGCCGAACGTCAAGTCGATCCAGGACAGCATCGACATCGCGGTCGATCTCGGCCTCGCCCCGCGCGGCATCCAGGTCTCGCCGGAGCATGTCGACCTCAGCTTCGTAAAGGAAGCCCAGAAGCGGATCGAGGCGGGCCAATGAGCGCGACCCAGCTCGCCGCCACGGCGCGCCGGCAGGCCGCCCATGCCCCCAGCGGCATCTCGGTCCAGGACGTGTCCCATACCTATGGGGCACGCGGCGCGGGAACGCTGGCGCTCGACGGCATCAACATCGACATCGAGGATGGCGAGTTCCATTGCCTCCTCGGTCCCTCGGGCTGCGGCAAGAGCACCCTGCTCTACCTGATCGGCGGCTTCATCCCCGTCCAGTCGGGGCAGATCTCGACCGCGACCGGCCGCGTCACCGCGCCGGGGCCCGACCGCAGCATCGTGTTCCAGAACTTCGCGCTGTTTCCCTGGAAGACGGTGCGCGACAACGTGCTCTACGGGCTCAAGAAGGCGGGCTTCGGCCCGGCCGAGCGCGCCGAGCGGGCGCAGCGCTACATCGACATGGTGCACCTCACCGGCTTCGAGAACGCCTACCCCTCCCAGCTCTCCGGCGGCATGCAGCAGCGTGCCGCCATCGCCCGCACGCTCGCGGTCGACCCCGGCATCCTCCTGATGGACGAGCCTTTCGGCGCGCTCGACGCGCAGACGCGGCGCGTCATGCAGGAGGAACTGCGCGCCATCTGGCGCAACAGCCGCAAGACCGTGGTCTTCGTCACCCATGACGTGCAGGAGGCGGTCTTCCTCGCCGACCGCATCTCGATCATGAGCGCCCGCCCCGGCCGGGTGCAGCACGTGATCGACGTGAACATGCCCAAGGACCGCGACGAGACGATCCTTGAAAACCCGGAATTCATCCAGCTCAGCGAGCATATCTGGCGGCTGGTGCGCGAACAGGCGGTGGCGGCGACGCGGGGGGCGCACTGATGAGCAGCACCCTCGACGCCCCACGAAGCCGCGGGCCCGGCTTTTCCTACACGCTGATCAGCGTGCTGGTGCGCTTCTCTCCGGTCCTGCTCCTCGCCCTCCTCTGGGAGGCGCTGGGCCTCAGCGGCCTGATCTCGCAGCAGATGCTGCCCGGCTTCGGCGAGATCGGCAGCGCCTTCATGAGCATGCTGCTGAACGGCGACCTGCTCTACAACACCGCCCGCTCGGTGGGGCGCGCGG
This sequence comes from Ancylobacter mangrovi, assembly GCF_024752335.1. Classification (NCBI taxonomy): domain Bacteria; kingdom Pseudomonadati; phylum Pseudomonadota; class Alphaproteobacteria; order Hyphomicrobiales; family Xanthobacteraceae; genus Ancylobacter; species Ancylobacter mangrovi. Next base: position 135,560 of record NZ_JANTHY010000007.1, read on the forward strand.
CGACCGGGCTCGCGGGAGCGATCGTGGTCGGCGTGATGCTGGGGCTGCTGATGGCCTCGTTCCGCTCCGCCCGGCTGCTGTTCAACCCGATCGTCCAGATCTTCTACCCGATGCCGAAATCGGCGCTGATCCCGGTGGTGATGATCTGGCTCGGGCTCGGCGACAGCTCCAAGATCCTGCTGATCTTCCTCGGCTGCATGCTGCCGGTGGTGGTCGGCACCTACAACGGCGCGCGCGGGGTCAACCCGTTCCTCCTGTGGTCGGCGGCGAGCCTTGGCGCCTCGCGCTTCGACGTGCTGCGCGAGGTGGTGCTGCCGGCGGCGATGCCCGACATCCTGAGCGGATGCCGGACCGCGCTCGCCTTCTCCTTCATCCTGATGGTGAGTTCGGAGTTCGTCATCGCCACCGACGGCGTCGGCTTCCTCATCAGCTCGCTCGGCGACGGCGGCCAGTATCCGGCCATGTTCGCCGCCATCTTCTTCGTCGCCGGAATCGGCTTCGCGGCCGACCGCACCTATGCGGCGTTCGCCCGGCGGCTCCTTCGCTGGAGGGAGGCATGATCGACATGGCCGAGGCAAGGCCGCTGGCGCGCGCCCCCAACTCTCCCGTGCGCAAGGCCCCGCGCCCCTCGCGCAGCATCGCCCCGCAGGTGATCGACATCGGCGTGCAGGTGACGGTGGTCGCCGTCATCGCCGGCATCTGGGAGTTCGGCGCCCGTTTCGGCGCGCTCAACCCCTTCCTGCTGCCGCCGCTCAGCGTGGTGCTGGAGCGGCTCTGGGAGGACATCCTCGCCGGCACGGCGCTCGTCGATGTGGGGCTGACGCTCTACCGCGCGCTGGTGGGCTTCGTGATCGCGGCGATCATCGGCATTCCCGCAGGCATCCTGATGGCTCGTTCCGCCGTGGTGCGCTGGTTTCTCGACCCGCTGGTGTCGATCGGCTTCCCGATGCCGAAGATCGCCTTCCTGCCGATCTTTGTGCTCTGGTTCGACATCTACGACACCTCGAAGATCATCATGGTCGCGTTCTCCTGCTTCTTCCCCATCGTCTCGGCGACCTATGCCGGCACGGCGGGCCTCGACAAATGGCCGATCTGGTCGGCCCGCTCGTTCGGGGCCAAGGAGCGCGAGCTGCTGTGGGAAGTCTACCTGCCCATGGCCATGCCGCAGATCATCACCGGCCTTCAGGTGGCCCTGCCGGTCGGCATGATCACCACCATCGTCACCGAGATGCTGATGGGCGGGCGCGGCGTGGGCGGCGCGATGATCATGGCCGGGCGCTTTGCCGACTCGGTCGGCGTGTTCTCCGGCATCGTCCAGATCATCATCCTCGGCTTCCTGGTGGTGAAGTCGGTGGAACTGCTGCGCCGGCGGATCCTCGCCTGGCATCCCGAGACCCGCCGTTGACGCGGGAGGGTTCGGGCGTTCCATCTGCCGCTCCGGTCGACGTCGCCTATGGCGCCGACCGGCCGGCGGCGGGCGCGGCGCCCGCCGAAAGCGTTCCACGCATAAGCCTCGTGCCGGGCGAGGCGCTGCGGCTGAACAGCGAGCGCTTCGTGCTGCCCCCGCCGCCCATCGGGCAGGGGCACGTGCCGCTCGACCAGCGCCTCGCCGACCACCTCAAGCGCCTGTCGGGCCCGTGGAACCGTCTCGCCGCGTCCTTCGTCGACGCCTATTTCGCCTACCTGCAAAGCCAGATCGAGACCCATCGCGGCGCCATCCTCGACCGGCTCGCCCCCCTCGCCGGCCTGTTCGCACCCGAGGACACGCTCTATTCCGCGCCGCTGCCGTTGCCGCGCGCGCTGGTCCGCGTGCCATCCGCGAACGGAAGCGAATGGGTGCCGGCCGACATGCTGTTCTGGGACGGGCAGCGGGCGAAGGCGGTGCTGTTCTCGCCCTCGCCGCTGCTGCCGGGCGCGGAGCGGCGCCGGCGCGAGCACCTGCTGGCCGTCGGCGTCGAGATCGCCGCCCTCGCCGCCGGGGACCTGACGAAGCCGGAGACCTTCGCCGCCCTGCTCGGCCCCCTCGGGGCGGACTTCTGGCGCGACGAGGCGCTTCCCGTCGCGCCGGGCGCCCCGCCCTTGCCCGAGTTTTGACGGCACGGGCGGGAGACCGCCGGACCTAGCGGGCCGGTTCCCCGTCGATCCGGGCCTTCTCGGCGCGATACCAGTCGGCGATCTCCTCGCCCGTCATCATCGCCACGCCGCCACGCCCGAGCACATCGTCCAGCAGCGCTTCGAAATGGGCGATGCGGTGCGGCACGCCGGTCAGGTAGGGATGGGTGCTGATCGCCATGACGTGGGCGTTCTCCGCCCCCTCCTCCCACAGCCGGTCGAACTGGTCGAGGCAGCGGCGGCGGAAGGCGTCGGAGGGCTGGTGCTGCACCGCGTGCACGACGATGTCGTTGGTCTCGACCGAATAGGGCACCGAGAGCATCGGCCCGTGCGCGGTGGCGAGTTCGAACGGCAGGTCGTCGATCACCCAGTCGGCGACATAGCCGATCCCGGCTTCCTTCAGCAGGTCGAGCGTCTGCTCGTTCTCCGTCAGGCCCGGGCTTTCCCAGCCCGGAGGCGGACCCCCGGTGAAGGCGCGGATGGTCTCGACCGTGTCGACGATCGCCGCCCGCTGGTCCTCGAGCTGGTGCATGGGGCGCTGCAGATAGCCGTGCCCCATGAACTCCCAGCCCGCATCGTGCGCGGCGCGGGCGACCCGCTCATAGCTGCGGCACACATGGCCGTTGACGGCGAAGGTGACCCGCAGGCCCCGCGTCTCCAGCGCCTTCAGGATCCGCCAGAAGCCGACACGCATCCCGTATTCATGCCACGCCCAGTTGGGCAGGTCCGGCATCAGCGGCTGGCCCATGGGCGGAGGCAGCACGGTGCGCGGCATGGTCCGCGCGATCGACCACTCCTCGACATTGACGATGATCCACACCGCCACCCGGGCATCGCCCGGAAGGTGCATGCGCGGCCGGTCCGGAAACGCCTGGAACGGCGCGCGCTCGCTCAGCAATCCCATCGTCACAGTCCGAGCAGCCCGACCGCATTGCCGCCGGCTACCCGGGCCCGCGTCTCGTCGTCGAAGCTGTCGACGCTGAGCACGTGCTGCACGGGGTCATAGTCGGCCATGTCGTAGGGATAGTCCGTCCCCATCACCACATGGTCGGCGCCATAGGTGTTCACGAGATATTCGAGCTGGTGCGGGGTGAACACCACGCTGTCGAAATAGACGAGGCGCAGATAGTCGCTCGGCGGGCGCGGAAGACCGGCATTGGAATCGCGGCGCGCGCCCCAGGCGTGGTCGATGCGGCCCGAATAGGCCGGCAGGTAGCCCCCGCCATGCACCGCCAGCAGCTTGAGCTTCGGATGGCGCTCCAGCACGCCGTCGAAGATCAGGTAGTGCAGCGCGACCGTAGTCTCGAGCGGATTGCCGATGATGTTGCTGAAGTAGAACCGCGTGAAGCGCTCGCCGCCGGTGAAGCCGTTCGGGTGGATCATCACCAGCGCGCCGAGCTCCTCCGCCTTGGCGAAGACCGGCTCGAATTCCGGCGCCGAGAGCTCGCGGCCGTTGACGTTGGTCAGCAGCTCGACGCCCTTGAGCCCGAGCTCGCGCACGCAGCGCTCGAGCTCGGCGGGCGCGCTTTCCGGGTCCTGCATGGCGAGGGTGCCGAGGCCGGCAAAGCGGTCCGGGCGCTTCGCCACGAAGGCGGCGATGCCGTCATTGACCATGCGGTTGGCGACGACGCCATGGGCGGCATCGACCGCGTAGTAGCACTGGAACGGCGGAGGGGCGACGACCTGGATCGAGATGCCGAGCTTGTCCAGCACCTTGATGCGGTCGTCGATGTCCACCATCGTCCCCGCGCGGTCCTGGTCCTGGCGCTGGTTCACCGCCCGCGTCTCTTCATTGGAGTATTTCACCATGGCGATCCCGCTCACATCGAGATGCGGGGCGACATAGGCCTGCGCCTCCGGCACGCCGATATGGGCGTGGATGTCGACCGTGACGGTGTCGAGCCGCGCCGGGTCGGCGGAGGGCTTGCGGGCGGATGTGGGGCCGTATCGGTTCACGTTGCCGCCCAGCGTGGCGGTGTCGATGATGCTGTGATCCATGAGTCAGTCCTCGGGTCAGTCCTCTGCAGGTCGGTGCTTGCGCGGGCTCGGCTCGCGCGCCGCCGTCCCGTGATGCGCGGCGAAGCGCCGGCGGACGGAAGATCCGCCCGCCGGCCGTCGCTCACATGTTCTTCTGCTTCCAGGCCGCGACGTCGGCGACGATCTCGTCGCGCGAATAGTCGTTGGCGGGGCCGATGATGGAGGCGTCGAGGAAGGTGGCCGGGTCGATCTCGGCCTTCAGCTCGCCCACCTTCACCAGCGGCGGCTGCACGGCCTTCCAGACCTCGGCCTGCACGTCGCCCTTCTTGTCGGTGATGGAATAGGCGAGGTCGACCGAGGCATCGACGAACTTCTGGCCGAACTCCTCGTTGGGCCATTCCTCCGGCACCGCCTTCTTCAGCATGGCGGAGAGGACCTGCGGGTCGATCTTCGCGACCTCCATGCCCTTCGAATAGGCGCGGAAGAAGCCCTCCAGCGTCTTGCGCAACTCGTCCATCCGGTCGGCCGAGACGACGAAGGAGTTGGCCGGCTGGTCCTCCATCTCCGTCGGGGTGATGAGGCGGATGTCCATGCCGGCCGCCTCCAGCGACAGCCAGTCCGGCGTCGCGCCGGCGATGGCGACCACACGCCCGCTCTTCAGCGCGGACGCCATGGTCGGGCCGGCCTCGCCGACCACCACCGTATGCACGTCGGAGATCGGCACGCCCTTGTGGTTGAGGGCGATGGTCAGCGTCACCAGATCGCGGTCGCTGACGAGGCCGACCGTCTTGCCCTCGAGGTCGGCGACCGACTTGTAGGGGCTGTCGGCGAGCACGGCGACGCCTTCCGGCGCCTTCTGGTGCGCCTCGTAGATCACCTTGATCTTGATGCCGGCCTGCACCGCCTGGAAGGTCTGCGGCGCGTCGAGCATGGCGAGCTCGGCCTGGCCGTTCTGCACGAAGGCGACGTAGGGAACCGTGGTCGAGGACGGCAGCAGGTTCACCTCGATGCCTTCGTCGGCGAAGTAGCCGAGCGCCTCGCCGGCGACGATCGGGTAGAAATTGGCCGAACGCGGCAGCGGCATGATGACGTTCACCGTCTTCAGCTCGTCGGCCTTTGCCGGGGTCGGGGCCGGCAGCAGCGTGGCGGCGAGCGCCAGCGCAGCCAACCCGGCGCATATGCCACCGGTACGTATCCCGCCGGCACTCTTCGTTTCGGTCGCTCGCCTGCCGGCGACCAATGCATCGCTCTTGAACATGGCAAAATCCTCCCATCGACCCTTTGCGGGTCGTCTCGTTGAAGCGGTTCTTCCGGTATTTTCAGGTGACGGCGCGGCGGGACCTCAGTCGGCCCGCCAGGCCTTGGCGCACCGGCGGCTCATCGCCGCCATGCGCGCGTCGCTGCGCCAGTAGACGAGGTACTCATCAACCTCCTCCATGGCGACGAAGAGCAGGTAGCCGACCGCGGTCAGCATCACGAGCACCGCGAAGGACGCCGCCATGTTGAGCGCGAAGCTGTAGCGCTGCATCAGCACGCCCATCCCCTCGCCCGCCGAGATGAACTCGCCGACGATGGCGCCGATCAGCGCGAGCGAGATCGCCGCCTTGAGCCCGGCCATGATGATCGGCATGGCGTTGGGCAGCATCAGGCTGAAGAAGATCTGCCGCTTGCTGGCGCCGAGCGAGCGGAACATCTCGCTCGCGTCCTCGTCGGTGTTGACGAGGCCGGTCAGCGTGTTGATGAAGGGCGGGAAGAAGCAGATCAGCGCGCCGATGGCGATCTTCGGGCTGGTGCCGAAGCCGAGCCAGGCGATGATCATCGGCGCCAGCGCGATGCGCGGAATGACCTGCAGCACGATCACATAGGGCGAGATGTAGCGCCGGAAGGTCTCGCTGAGCCCGGCCGCCACCGCCAGCGCGATGCCGACCACCGAGCCGATGACGAAGCCGGCCAGCGCCTCCCACAGCGTGATGCCCATGTGGTACCAGGCGTTGCCCTGCACGAACAGCATGCCGTAGAGCGCGACGACGATGGCGCTCGGGCGCGGCAGGATCAGCGGGTCAACGAACTGCGTCGCGCTGGCCAGCTCCCAGACGGCGATGATCGACAGGAACAGCGCGAGATGGCGGGCGATGCGCCCGATGACCAGCGCGCGGGCGGAGCCGGCCTGCGGGCTGCCGGCGAAGTGCTCGTTGGCGGCGAGGCTCATCTCAATGCCCTCCCAGGATGGAGCGGACCTCGCCGACGAGGCCGTTGAACTCCGGCGTCTGCATGAGCTCCACGCCGCGCGGCCGCTCGAACGGCACGTCGACGATCCGGGCGAGCCGGCCCGGGCGCGGCGTCATCACCATCACCTGGTCGGCGAGGAAGATCGCCTCGGCGATGTTGTGGGTGACGAACAGCACCGTGGCGTCCACGTCCTCGACGATGCGCATCAGCTCGAGGTTCAGCCGCTCGCGGGTGAACTCGTCCAGCGCGCCGAAGGGCTCGTCGAGCAGCAGGATGTTGGCGCCGGTCTGCAGCAGCCGGGCGAGCGCCACGCGCTGCTGCATGCCGCCCGAGAGCTGGCGCGGAAAGCTGAAGGCGAAATCCTTCAGGCCGACGAGGTTCAGCAGGTCGATCGCCCGCCGGCGGTCGGCATTGGTGGCGGAGCGCTTCACCTCGGTCGGCAGCAGCACGTTCTCCACCGCCGTGCGCCAGTCGAGCAGGGTCGGGCGCTGGAACATCATCGCCACGTCGCTGGAAGGGCCGTTCACGCCGTGGCCGAGGACGCTGAGCTCGCCGCCGGTCTTGGCGATCAGCCCGGCGACGAGGCGCAGCAGGGTGGACTTGCCGCAGCCGCTCGGCCCGACCAGCGAGACGAACGAGCCGCGCCTTATGTCGAAGGTCGCGCGGTCCAGGGCGATGACCTCGCCGTTGAAGGTCTTCACCAGCCCGTCGGCGGAAATGACGATGTCCGGGTCGCCCCCGGCCATCGCGGGCCTTGCCCGATCGGCGGCGACGATGGTGTTGGAAAAGGCGTTCATGGAGCTCCTCCGTGTCGCGCGCAGCCGCCGGCATTCGCCGGCGAGGCGTCGGGACGACCTGTGGCGTTTCCTCGCCGCAGCCCGCCTTCTGAAGGGCGGGACGGGTCTGCGGCTTCCCCATGAGGGGTTCTTCCGGAGTAAGGCGCAGCCGACATCCGCCGGATGCGCGGCGAAGGCCGTCCCGTCAGGCGACGATCGGACGGCTTTCGAGGGCGCGCAGGATCTGGTCCTGCGACTGGCCGATATGGCGCCTCAGCATGCGCGCGGCGGCGTTGCCGTTGCGGGCCTGCAGGGCGTCGATAATGTCGTTGTGCTCGTGCAGCGGCCCGACATGCTGGTTGTGCGTCCTCACCACGGTGAGGCCGAGCATGCACAGGCGCTCATAGAGATCCATCATCCGGCCGATCTCCTCGCACAACCTCTTGTTGCGCGAGAGCGAGGCCAGATGGCAGTGGAAGCGGCGGTTATACTCGGTGAAGAGCGGGATCGAGGCCGTGTCGGCGTTGCGGAAGGCGTCGAGGTCCTTCAGCTCGGCGTCGCTGGCCACGGAAGCGGCCTTGCGCACGCCGGCCGCCTCAAGGATCAGGCGAAGCTCCAGCAGGTCGGCCGCGTCGCTCACCGAGACCGGGCGCACGCGATGGCCGCGCCGCGGCTCGATCTCGACCAGCCCCTCATGCTCCAGCTTCTGCATGGCGTCACGGACGGGCGACTTGCTGACGCCGAAGCGCTCGGCGAGGTCCGCCTCCCGCAGCTCGGAACCGGGCACGATGGCACAGGACAGGATGTCCCGCCGGACCATCTCATACACCCTGTTGCGAACCAGGTTCATGCGAACGACCTCATACCTGAGATATCACGAACGTTATATTGATCGCTCGATAACGTCAACATGAGCTCGATGAAAGGGATGAATTCATGGAATACCATTGCGTAACATGGACATGGCCTCGTCCGCTGCCATTCCTGATATCTCACTGTTTGAAATTCGAGATATCTCAGGACAAAAAAATCGGCCGGAGCGAGCTCCGGCCGAGTCTTGGAGGACGCCGATCAGGAAGGATAGCGGTCAGCGCCCTGCCCGCGCCGCGCTCGCATAGGCGACGTTGTCGCCGCCATAGCGCCGCACACGGACATTGGCCTGCTCGGCATGACCGAGGAATCCTTCGAGCACGCACAGCCGCGAGCAATAGGCGCCGATCTCGGCGCTCGCGGCATCGCTCGTCACCTTCTGGTAGGTGCAGGTCTTGATGAACTTGCCGACCCACAGGCCGCCGGTGTAGCGCGCGGCGCGGCGCGTGGGCAGCGTGTGGTTGGTGCCGATCACCTTGTCGCCATAGGCGACGTTGGTGCGCGGGCCGAGGAACAGCGCGCCATAGTTGCGCATGTTGTTCCGGAAGTAGTCGGGGTCGGCGGTCATCACCTGCACATGCTCGGAGGCGATGCGGTCGGCCTCGGCCACCATCTCCTCATAGCCGTCGCACACGATCACCTCGCCGAAGTCGCGCCAGGAGACGGAGGCGATCTCCGCCGTCGGCAGGATCGACAGCAGCCGGTCGATCTCCGCCAGCGTCTCGCGCGCGAGCTTCTCCGAATTGGTCAGCAGGATCGCCGGCGAGGTCGGGCCGTGCTCGGCCTGCCCCAGCAGGTCGGTCGCGCAGATTTCCGCGTCCACCGTCTCGTCGGCGATCACCAGCGTCTCGGTGGGGCCGGCGAACAGGTCGATGCCGACGCGGCCGAAGAGCTGGCGCTTGGCCTCCGCCACATAGGCGTTGCCGGGGCCGACCAGCATGTCGACCGGCGCGATGGTCTCGGTGCCGAGCGCCATCGCCGCCACCGCCTGCACGCCGCCGAGCACCAGGATCTCGTCCGCGCCGGCAAGGTGCATGGCCGCGACGATGGCCGGGTGCGGCCCGTTCTGGAACGGCGGCGCTGCCGCCACAACGCTCGGCACGCCGGCCACCTTGGCCGTCACCACGCTCATATGGGCGGAGGCGACCATCGGGTACTTGCCGCCCGGCACGTAGCAGCCCACGCGCTCCACCGGCACGTTGCGGTGCCCGAGGATGACGCCGGGCAGGGTCTCGACCTCGAGGTCGGTCAGGCAGGCGCGCTGCTTTTCGGCAAAGTTGCGCACCTGCGCCTGGGCGAAGCGGATGTCGTCGAGATCGGACTTCGAGACCTTCGACAGCGCCGCCTCGATGTCCTGCTCCGACAGCCGGAAGCTCGCCGGCGACCATTTGTCGAACCGCTCCGAATAGGAGCGCACCGCGGCGTCGCCGCCCGCCTCGATCTCCTTGAGGATGGTCTCGACGGTGGCGCGCACCTGCGCGTCGGCATCGGCACGCTCCGCGATGGAACGCGCCGTCTTGAGATGGCGGGCCATGAATCTTCCTCCCGGCGCTGTCGCTGTGGCGCCCTCAGTCAAGCCTTGCGGAACAAGGCCGAACGTTGTTATTTATCGAGTGAAAACTAATTTCTCCCGAGGTGTCAAGCTGGCCTTGCGCCGCCATCGCCCGCCATGTTAATTTATCAACTGATAATTAATATGGAGGAACGCCATGCGAGCCACAGGCCTGAATCATCTGTCCATCGGCGCCAGGGACGTCGATGCCTCCGTGCGCTTCTATGTCGAGGTTTTCGGCATGGAGACCATTCCCACCTACAATTTCGGTTTCCGCACACAGTATCTGCGCTGCGGCGACCAGCAGCTGCACATTTTCGGCCTGCCGGACACCACGCCGGTTTACCAGCACTTCGCCATCAATGTGGATGACTTCATGGGCGTGTACGAGCGCGCCCGCGAGGCCGGGCTGATCGACCACGCCACCTTCGGCAACGGCGTCAACGAGATGCCGGACGGCACCGTGCAGCTCTATCTGCGCGATCCCGGCGGCAATCTCGTGGAGGTGGACTGGCCGGACGTGGCGAGCCTCGACACCTCCCGCATTCCCGAACTGAAGCGCCTCGCCGACCGCTTCGAGCAGGTGGGCGAAAATCTGGAGGCGACGCTGTTCCTCGATCGCCGCCGGCGGGCCTGAGGGAGGCGACGATGACCCGGACCACCTCCCCGACCGCCGCTCCCCCGGCGGTGCGCTCGCCCGCCGACAGCCGGCATGACGAACTGCTCCAGCGCGCCACCGACCTCGCCTCCATCCTCGCCGGCCGCGCGCCGCAGGCCGAGGCGCTGCGCCGCCTGCCGCCCGAGAACGAGCGCGACCTGCATGACAGCGGGCTCTACCGCATGCTCCAGCCGCGGGCGGTCGGCGGCGCCGAGCTCGGCTATGAATGCCTCATCACCATCGGCGCGGCGCTCGCCGCCGGCTGCGCCTCGAGCGCGTGGAACCTCACCAATCTCGCCAGCCACCACTGGATGCTGGCGATGTTCCCGCCCGCCGCGCAGGACCGCGTCTGGAAGGAAAACCCCGACGCGCTCATCGCCTCGTCCTTCATCTTCCCGGCGGGCAAGGTGAAGAAGGTGGCGGGCGGCTACGAGCTCTCGGGCCGCTGGCCCTTCTCCTCCGGCGTCGACGTGTGCGGCTGGAACATGCTCGCCGGCATCGTGCGGACCGAGGGCGAGGCGCCCGACCACCGGATCTTCCTCGTCCCGCGCGCCGACTACGAGATCCTCGACACCTGGCATGTCACCGGCCTGAAGGGCACCGGCTCCAACGACGTCGTGTGTACCGACGTGTTCGTGCCCGAGGAGATGACGGTCTCGGCCGAGCATCTGAAAGGCGGGCCGACGCCCGGCGGCGAGCGCCATCCCGCCCCGCTTTACCGGCTGCCGGTGTTCGCGCTGTTCCCCGCCATCCTGTCCGGCGTCGGTCTCGGCAATGGCGAAGGCGCGCTGACCGACCATGTCGCCTCGACCCGCAAGCGCGCGGGCAACTACACGGGCGCAAGGCTCGCGGAGCTGCAGAGCGTCCAGATCCACATCGGCAGCGCCGCCACCCGGCTCGCCCATTCGCGCCGGATGATGCTCGCCATCTGCGAGGAGGCGATGCGCGACGCCGGGCGCGGCCATGTCCCGGACATGACGACGAAGTTCGCCTACCGGCGCGACCTCGCCTTCGCCACCCAGCTCGCGACGCAGGCCGTGGACGAGGTCAACGCCGCCAGCGGCGCGCAGGCGCTCTACCTTGCCGGGAGCCAGCAGCGCCGCTTCCGCGACGCGCATGCTATAAGTGCGCATATTGCCTTCAGCACCGACGTCGCCAATGCTGCCTTCGGCCGTCTGGCACTCGGCATGGAGGCGGACAATCCGGTCGTCTGACACGCACGGGCCGGACAAGAGGGGATGTGACGAACCGCAGATGGCCGAACGCCTATCCAAAGCCGTCGCGGCGGCCGAGCGCCAGCCGGCGCCGCGACGCACCCGCAACAAGCCGGAGGAACGGCACAGGGAATTCGTCCGCAAGGCGATCGAGCTCTTCGCCGAGGTCGGCTTCGAGGCCGGCACGCGCGAGCTCGCCCAGCGGCTCGGCGTCACCCAGCCCCTGCTCTACCGCTACTTCCCCAGCAAGGACGACCTGATCACGGCGGTCTATCGCGAGATCTACGTCAATCGCTGGAAGCCCCAGTGGCGCGAGGGGCTGCTGGACGAGACCCAGCCGATCCGCGACCGCATCATCGCCTTCTACGAGGACTACACGCGCACCATCTTCACCCCGGAATGGCTGCGCATCTACCTGTTCGCCGGCCTGCGCGGGGTGGACATCAACCACCGCTATGCCGCCACCGTGGAAGCCGAAGTGCTGCGCCCGATCACGCTCGCCACCCGCAAGAGCTTCGGCCTCGGCGACGGCCCGCCCGCGGCCGAGGAAATCGAGCTGTTCTGGACCCTTCAGGGCGGCATCTTCTACTATGGCGTGCGCGAGATCGTGTACCGGTTCCCGATGGCGGTGGACCGCTCGACCATGATCCGCAACGCGGTCGACACCTTCCTCGAGGGCGTCGGCTCGGTGCTGCGGCGGTTGGCCGAAAGCCCGGAAACGGCGGATTAGACCATTCTCCAGCACGCGCTCGAACATCGGCATTTTGATCGAAACTGTCCTGCGCTTATGATTGTGGCGATTTTTCATCGCCCTTTCGGAGTATGCGTCCCGTGTCCCTGCAACCCGTCGCGACCAATGACGACGACACCACAACCCTGGGCATCGAGATCTATTCGAGGCTCCGGCGCGACCTGATCGCCGGCCACCTCAAGCCCGGCGAGCGCCTGCGCTTCCGCCAGATGAGCGCCGCCTACGGCGTTGGCATCGCCCCGCTGCGCGAAGCGCTCTCGCGCCTGGTCTCGGACCAGCTCGTGCGCTTCGAGGGGCACCGCGGCTACACCGTCGCGCCGCTGTCGCTGTCGGACCTGCACGACCTCTGTGCGCTGCGCACCGAGCTGAGCTGCAACGCGCTACGCCGCTCCATCGCCAGCGGCGACGAGAACTGGGAAGCGGAAATCCTCGCCGCCCTGCACCGGCTGGAGCGTGCGCCGATTCCCCATTCGGTGGGGGAGCGCAAGACGATCGACGAGTGGGAGCAGCGCCACGACCGCTTTCACCGCAGCCTGATCGCCGCCTGCGGCTCGCCCTGGCTGCTGCACTTCTGCGGCGCGCTCTCCGACCATTTCCAGCGCTACCGGCGCGCGGTGATCGTCGTCACCTCGGCGTCCGAGCCGCTGCTGCGGCGCGTGCGCGAGCAGCACCGCACGGTGGCCGAAGCGGCCATCGCGCGCGATGCCAACCGCGCCACCGCCATCCTCGCCGAGCACTTCCAGGGCAGCGTCGACGTGCTCATGCGCAACTACGAGGAAATCTCGCGCAGCCTCTCGGCCGGCAATGACGGGCGGTAGGCTGGCCAACCTCGCAGGGTCCTGTCCGGACAATTTGGGGTTCATTTATTGACATAGGGCATATGTTCGAACATCCTCGGAATTAACAATCACAGGGATCGTTCGACGGGCCTTGCCTCGCGCCGATCCGCCGGGAGGACGACGCATGCTCGATCACATCAAGGCCGACGACGTTAAGATCGACCTCATCTCCGGCATGCGCCTCATCGCCCACGACCCGCTCTCCGGCTTCGGGGGGGTCGGCGAGGGTATGTCGCTGCAGCGCGCGCCCGACGGCCGGCGCATCCTGTGGCTCGCGCATGAGGGACCGCCGAAGAACTTCACCGGCGTCGACGTCACCGATCCCAGCCGGCCGCGCGTGATCGTCCAGACCGACCTGCCGCACAACATGGTGCGCTCCAACTCGCTGGAGACCAGCGGCGACCTGATGGCGGTGGCCTACCAGACCGCGACGCCCGGCCTGCAGCCGGCCGGCATCGAGCTGTTCGACATCTCGGTGCCGGAGAACCCGCGCTCCGTCAGCTTCTTCGACTGCTCGGGCCCCTATTCGCGCGGCGTGCACCAGGTGTGGTTCGTCGACGGCGAGTTCATCCACTGCGCCGCCGGCGCCGCCGACTTCACGCCGCGCAACCAGCTCGACGACCAGGCCTACCGCATCATCGACGTGCGCAACCCCTCGCGTCCGGTCGAGGCCGGGCGCTGGTGGATGCCCGGCACCGCGGAGGGCGACGACGCGCTCGCGCCGGAGCGGCTCGCCATCGACAGCGGCTTCCGCTGCCACAACACCAACGTCTACCCCGCCCGGCCTGACCGCGCCTATGTCGGCTATATCGACGGCGGCTTCTACGTGTTCGACATCTCCGACAAGTCGCGCCCGACGGTGATCTCGAGCTTCAATCCCAACCCGCCCTTCCCCGGCTTCGCCCACACGCTGCTGCCGCTGTTCGGACGCGACCTGCTCGTCGCCACCCATGAATGCGTGCACGATGACGGCTTCGACTGGCCGAAGCTGACCTGGCTGATCGACGCCCGGCGCGAGGACAATCTGGTGCCGCTCGGCACGCTGCCCATGCCCTCCTTCGAGGAGTACCGGCACAAGGGCGGTCGCTTCGGCTGCCACAACGTGCATGAGAACCCGCCGCGCGACACGGCGCTGCAGTCCGAGACGCTGCTGTTCTCGACCCTGTTCAACGGCGGCCTGAGGGTCCACGACATCTCCGACCCGCTGGTCCCGCGCGAAGTGGCCGCCTTCGTGCCGGGCGCCCCGGCCAATGCCCGCGTGCCGGCGACGCAGATCAACGAGGTCTATGTCGACGAGAACGGCATCGTCTATTGCGCCGATCGCCACGCCGGCGGCCTCTACATCCTGGAGCTCGACTTCTGACGCCCGGACGAAAGGCCCGACGATGCCGGATCGCTCGCCGCCCATCCCCGTCATCCTGATCACCGGCTTCCTCGGCAGCGGCAAGACCACGCTGCTGAACCATCTGCTGCGCGACCCCGGGATGGCCGACACGGCGGTGGTCATCAACGAGTTCGGCGATGTCGCGATCGATCACCTGCTGGTCGAGAGCGCGGTCGAGAACGCGGTGGTGCTGCAGAGCGGCTGCATCTGCTGCACCGTGCGCGGCGACCTCGTCGACACGCTCGACGAGCTCTGCGCCAAGGTCGAGCAGGGCGTGTTGCCGCCCTTCTCGCGCATCGCCATCGAGACGACCGGCCTTGCCGACCCCGCCTCGCTCATCCACGCCTTCCTGACCGAGCGCCTGCTCACCGAGCGCTTCACCCTGCGCGCGGTGGTCACGACGCTCGACACGGCGAACGGCGCCGGCCAGCTCGAAAGCTTCGAGGAGGCGCGCCACCAGGTAGCGCTCGCCGATATCGTGGTGCTGACCAAGTCCGACATCGCCCCGGCGGGCGCGCCCGAGCGGCTCGCGGCCGACATCCGCCGGCTGAACCCGGGCGCCGCCATCCGGCAGGTGGAGCACGGCGCCATCGCGCCGGACGCGCTGTTCGCCCTGGTGCCGGAACATCCCTCGCGGACCGGCGGCGACGTGCTCGCCTGGCTGAACGAGCGTGCCTTCGAGGAGGCGCAGGCCGGAACCCATTCCCACCATGACGGCGGCATCGCCGCCTTCGCCGTCACGCTCGACCGGCCGGTCCGCCGGGAGGCGCTGCGGCGCTGGCTGCGCTCGATCCTCTCGCTGCGCGGCAACGACCTGCTGCGGATGAAGGGCATCGTGGCGCTGGAAGGCGAGGATCGGCCGATGGTGGTGCACGCCGTGCAGAACGTGCTGCACCCTCCGGTGCAGCTCGCCGCCTGGCCGAGCGAGGATCACGCCACCCGCATCGTCTTCATCACCCGCAACATCGCGCCACAAACATTACGCAACAGTCTTGAAGTTCTCGCGGCGCGGGAGGCGGCGTGACACAGGGCGCGGATCTGGCCCCGCCCGGTCGGCGGGAACATCGTTGATATTATGTATACAATGAGTCGTTCCCGCCTCTATGAGGCATATACGCAGATACCGGAACATACGCGTCAGTATTACTGACATTTTATTCCTCCCATACGCTCTTTGTTTTTTACAAAAGTAGCACAGCCTCACGGCGAATCCAGAGCTGTGGGAACCTATCGTTCGCTGGCTTCGCGCGACAATTTCACGATTACAACAATCTCAAGGTAGTCGATCGCGGATAATTCCGCGGATCGAGGCTGCGCGCCTCGCGCCGGAGCGTGGCCGGCCATGGCGTGCGGCAAGCCGCTCGACAAATGGATATAAGTTCATTTCTTTATCCATGCCTATTTGTACTATACGTATGCCGATTTGCTATACGTCATACTGGCAGGTTTATTCCGTTTACACTTGACAGTTTGTTGTCAGCATCCTTTCTTCGCCGCACAAGACGCCCACAAGACGCTGCGTCAAATGCCAGCATGGGAAGGAACGCCAGATGAGCCCGCTTCGTGCAGCCCGGCCTTTTCACCCGCTCCTGAAACCGTCCGCCCTCGCCTTTGCGCTGGGGCTCGCCTGCGCGAGCGCGACCGGCGCGGCGATGGCGCAGTCCGCCCCGACGGGGCCGATCGAGATCACCACCGGCACCAGCCCCGGCGGCACGCCGGACGTGCTGATGCGCCGGGCCGCCAAGATCCTCAACGAGCAGAAGATCATCACCAACCCGCTCGTGGTGCAGAACCGCACCGGCGGCTCGTGGATGGTCGCCGGCAATTTCGTGATGGGGAAGAAGGGCGACCGCAACGTCGTGCTGTGCATTGCCCAGCCGATCCTCACCACGCCGATCACCCAGGGCCTGCCGACGCTCTATGACAAGCTGACCCCCATCGCCATGTTCATCCAGGGCGATCTGGTGCTCGTGGTGCAGCCCGACTCGCCGGTGAAGAACCTCAAGCAACTCATGGAGCTCGCCGGCCAGCGCGAGCGCTCGCTCAAGGTCGCCGGCGCGCAGGCAGGTTCCACCGACCACATGGTGGCCGGGCTGGTCGAGAAGGCCGGCAAGGTGAAGCTCAACTATATTCCGTTCGACGGCGGCGGGAGCGCGCAGGCCGCGTTCCTCGGCGGCAATGTCGACCTGATGACGTTGACGCCGAGCGAGGCGATGCCGCTGGTCACCTCCGGCAAGGCGCGCATCCTCGCCATCCTCTCCGACGAGCGCCGGCCCGAGCCGGAGCTGAAGGACGTCCCGACGGCGAAGGAGCAGGGCTACGACATCGTCTGGGGCCAGGCCTGGGGCCTCGCCGGCCCGCCCGAACTCGACGCCGACACCGTGAAGTTCTGGGACGACGCCATCGCCAAGCTCGTCGCCAACCCGGAATGGCAGGCCAGCCTCAAGGAGAATTTCCTGCGCTCCAAGCTGATCCCGGCGGCCGAGGTGAAGCCCTATATGCAGAAATTGCACGAAGAGCACCTCGCCTTGCTGCGCGACCTCGGCCTCGCCAAGCAGCCGCCGGTTCAGTGAACGAGGGACAGGGCGGGGCTGGCCCGGCCGGCCCCGCCAGTTCTCTGCCCGCCCTGCCGAAGGAAGCCGTGGAGACCGGCATGCGCGCGACCAATTTCATCGCCGCCCTCGTCCTGCTCGCCCTGTCGCTCGGCGTGCAGTTCGGCACGCGGGAGCTGCCCTACTGGTCCGACTTCGCGCCCGGCTCGGCCTTCGCAGCCTTCTGGGTCGGCGCGGTCGGCGTCGTGCTGGCCCTCGCCCTTTTCGTCGCCACGGCGATGGATTCCAGCCATCGGCCACATGAATTCCCCGACCGGCACGGGCTGATGCGGGTCGTCGCGCTCCTCGCCGGGCTGTGGCTGATGATCCTGCTCATCCCGCGTCTCGGCTTCCTGCCGGCCGCCATCCTGTTCTGCCTCTTCCTCCTACTCGGCATCGAGCGGCGCCCTCTGGTGCCGAGCCTCGTCACCACCGCGGCGGTGGCGGGGCTCGTCTACGGCGTCTTCATCGCGTGGCTCGGCATCGCCCTGCCCACCGGCATGTTCGGCATCTGACGGCGCAGGGAGATCATCCATGGACGCCCTCGCCTCCCTCGCCCAGGGCTTCGCGGTCGCTGGAACGCCGACCAACCTGCTGTTCGTGCTGATCGGCGTCACGCTCGGCCAGATCATCGGCGCGCTGCCGGGCATCGGCCCCTCGGCCGGCATGGCGCTGCTGCTGCCGGTCACCTTCGGCCTCGAGCCGGTCACCGCGCTCGTGATGCTCTCGGGCATCATGTATGGCGGCATGTATGGCGGCACGCTCACCTCGGTGCTGGTGAACGTGCCCGGCGAGGCGGCGAGCGTGATGACCGCCGTCGACGGCAACCAGCTCGCCCGTCAGGGCCGCGCCGGGCAGGCGCTGGCGGCGGCGGCGATCGGCTCCTTCATCGCCGGCATCGGCGCGGTCGCGGCGCTGGTCTTCCTCACCCCGGCGCTCGCCGCCTTCGCGCTCAGCTTCTCGGCGCCGGAATATTTCCTGCTCGCCCTGCTCGGCATCACGGCCACTGCGAGCCTCGGCACCGGCTCGGCGATGAAGGCGATGATCGGCGCCACGCTCGGGCTGATGATCGCGCTGGTCGGCACCGACCCTATCCTGGGCACGCCGCGCCTCACCTTCGGCTCGCTCGAGCTGATGGAGGGGATCGACTTCCTGCCCGTCGCCATCGGCATCTTCGGCATCGCCGAGATCCTCGTCTCGATGGAGCAGCGCCAGGCCGCGCAGGCAGTTCGCACCCAGCTCAAGGACATGTGGCTGTCGGCGAAGGACTGGGCGGAGTGCCGCATGGCGATCCTGCGCGGCGGGATCGTCGGCTTCCTCATCGGGCTGATGCCCGGCGCGGGGCCGACCGTGGCCGCGCTTCTCGCCTATGTGGTCGAGAAGAAGGCGAGCCCGCACCCGGAGAGGTTCGGCCACGGCGCGCTGGACGGCGTCGCCGCCGCCGAGTCGGCCAACAATTCCGCCGCCCACGGCGCGATGGTGCCGATGCTGGCGCTCGGCATTCCCGGCTCGGCATCGACCGCCGTGCTGCTGGCGGCGCTGGTGCTGCTCGGCATCCGCCCCGGGCCGATGCTGCTGACCGAGCAGGCCGACCTCGTCTGGGGGCTCATCGCCTCCATGTTCATCGGCAACGTCATCCTGCTGGTCATAAACCTGCCGCTCGCCCCGCTCTTCGCCAGCGTGCTGCGCATTCCCTATTCCTATCTGGTGCCGGGGATCCTCGTCGTGTCGCTGGTCGGCGCCTATGCCATCAGCCTCAGCCTGTTCAATGTGGGCCTCACCCTGTTCTTCGGCATGGTCGGCTATCTGCTGATCCGCGCCGACATTCCGCGCGCGCCGCTGGTGCTGGCGGTTGTGCTGGCGCCGCTGATGGAGAGTTCGCTGCGCCAGAGCCTGATGCTCTCGGAAGGCAGCCTTGTGATCTTCGTCCAGCGGCCGCTCGCCGCGATCCTCGCTCTGCTCGTTATCGGCTCGCTCGCCCTGCCGCTCTCCAGCTTCCTCCTCGCCCGCCGCGCGGCCCGCCGGGCCGGCGTGAGCGAGGCACTCTCCCATTCCTCGGACTAGGACACCCGCATGAACTCCCCCCTCTCGATCGACGTTCACGCCCACATCCTCACCGAGGACATGATGGCCCGGATGCGCCGCGAGGCGCCCGATATCGGCCCGACGCTCGGCGAGGTCGACGCCGAGGGCGGGGTGCTGAAGGTGGGCGACATCGTGCAGCGCCCGTTCCCGCGCGGCGGCTGGGACCTCGACCGGCGCTTCGCCGACCTCGACATCGCCGGCTTCGACCTGCAGGTGCTCTCCAACTGCCCGCAGACCTTCCTCTACGACCGCGAGGCGGCGCTGACCGCGGCGCTGTGCGAGATCCAGAACGAGGCCATCGCCGAATTGGTGCGCAGGCATCCCGCGCGCTTTCGCGGCATCGCCACCCTGCCGATGCAGGACCCGGCGCGCGCCGCCGACGAGCTGCGCCGCGCCGTCACCCGGCTCGGCCTGAACGGCGCGCAGATCGGCTCGCATATCGAGGGCCGCAATCTCGACGATCCGGCGCTGGAGCCGGTCTGGGCGACGGCGGACGAGCTCGGCGCCTTCATCCTGATCCACCCGCAGAAGCCGGCGGCAGGGGAGCGCTCCCGGGAATTCTACCTCAAGAACCTCATCGGCAACCCGCTGGAGACCACCATCGCCGGCGCCTCGCTGGTGTTCTCCGGCGTGCTGGAGCGTCACCCGGGGCTGCGCATCTGCCTGGTGCATGGCGGCGGCTTCCTGCCGTTCCAGCTCGGCCGCATGGTGCATGGGTGGAAGGAGCGCCCCGAATGCCGGCGCTTCCTGAAGGAGAGCCCGGAAGCCTCCATCCGCCGGCTGCATTTCGACACACTGACCCATTTCGGCCCGGCGCTGCGCTACCTCACCGACACGTTCGGCGCCGACCATGTGCTGCTCGGCAGCGACTACCCGTTCGACATGGGCACGCTGGAGGGCGTCCGGCAGGTGCGCGCCGCCGGGCTGACGGCGGATGACGAGGCGACCATCCTCGGTGGCACCGCTAGCCGGTGGCTTGGAGTCGGCGGCGAGGAGCGCAAGGCCGTCGGCGCCTGAGCCCGCCTCCGGTGCCGACCGGGCTACGCCGCGCCGACCTCCGCATAGAGGCCGGCCCGCTCGCCCCAGACCCGCCCGATCCGCGCCGTCTCCTGCGCCAGCACCTCGAGGAAGGCGGCCGCCACCGGGCCGAGCGGGCGTCGGGCGGGCTCGATCAGCACCAGGTCCATGACCAGCGCCGGATCGGCGATCGGGTTCACCGTGAAGCGGCCCAGCAGGTCGGAGCTGCGCGCCCGCTCCGCCTCCTCGGCCATCATCAGGCCCGGCAGGATCGCCACCCAGTCGGTGGAGGCGACGAAGTCCAGCGTTCCCATCATCGCGTCGAGCTCCAGCCGCCGCTCCACCGCCACCCCGTTGGAGGCGAGATAGGTCTCGATATTGGCGCGCCGGGCGTTCTGCCCGCTCGGCACCACCACCTTCAGCGGCCCGAGATCGGCGAGCCGCACCGGCTTCATGTGCTCACGCCCCGCCCGCGCGCCCGAGACCAGCACCTCCGGCGTGAAGGCGAAGCGCGTCGTGCGCACCCCCACCGTCCCGGTCGAGGCCGGCACGATGGCGAAGGCGAGCTCGCCCGCCCTCACCTGCTGGGTGAGGTTGGCGGAATAGGCCTCCCAGATGCGCACCCCGACATTGGGATGGAGATCGACGAAGCGCGCCAGCGCCGGCGCCAGCACGGAGCGGGTCATGGTCGGCATCAGGCCGACCACCATCTCGCCGTCGAGCCCGGCACCGAAGCGCCCGACCGAGCGGTTGGCCATCTCGTTGAGGCGCAGCAGCTCGATGCAGTGTCGGTAGTAGCTCTCCCCGGCCGGGGTCGGCTGCACGCTTCCGCCCCCGCGCGCGAACAGCTTCACGCCGAACCGGTCCTCGATCTTGCGGATGTGCTGCGAGACGCCGGACTGGGTCGCGTTCTCGCGCTCGGCGGCGGCGGTGAAGGACAGCTCCTCATAGACCGCCACAAACAGCCGGACATCGCGCAGGGTCTCGCTCATCGCCATTACGTTTCCTGATGGAGATGAGCAGATCATATCATTTCTGGAGCGATCAGTCGCGACCTAAGCTCCTCCCCATGAGCGAACACGTCATCGACTTCAGATCCGCTGACGATCACGGCCATTTCCGGCGCGCGCTCGGCCGCTTCGCGACCGGGATCACGGTCGTCACCACGCGGACCGCGCACGGAAAGCTCGAAGGCCTGACCGCCAACAGCTTCTCCTCGGTCTCCCTCGACCCGCCCATGGTGCTGTGGAGCCTGCGGCGGCAGGCGCCGTCGTTGGAGAGCTTCGCCACCTCCGGATGCTTCGCCGTCAATGTGCTCGGCACGCACCAGCAGCATCTGTGCCGGCACTTCGCCACGCCCCGCGACGACAAGTTCGCGGCCGTGCCGCACAGCATCGGCGATCACGGCTCGCCGCTGATCGAGGGCGCCATCGCCCGCTTCGAATGCCGCACCGAGCAGGTCATCGAGGCCGGCGACCATCTCATCTTTCTCGGCCGGGTGCTGCGTGCGGCGCACCGGGACGGCGAGCCGCTGATCTTCGCCACCGGCTCGCTGTGCGGGCTCGCGCTGCTGCCGCCGGCCCCTCCGGCCACCGACACAATCGCGAACCAGGAAAGCGCGTCATGAAACTCGGCTTCTTCACCATGCCGATCCACCCGCTCCACCGCCCGCTCCACGAGACGCTGCGCGAGGACCGGGAGTTCTGCCTCATCGCGGAGAAGCTGGGCTTCTGCGAGGGCTATTTCGGCGAGCACATCACCGACGCGGCGGAGACCATCACCTCCTCGCTGATCTTCATCGCCTGGCTGCTGGAGGAGACGAAGACCATCCGGCTCGGCTCGGGCACCATCAACCTGCCCAACCAGCACCCCGCCCGCGTCGCCGCCGAGGTCGCCATGCTCGACCACATGGCGAAGGGCCGCTACATCATGGGCATCAGCCCCGGCGGGCTGCTCTCCGACGCCGAGGTGTTCGGCAATCTCGACAAGAACCGCACCGAGATGTTCGTCGAGGCCATCGACCACATACTCGGCATCTGGTCGGGCGAGCCTCCCTACAACCGGGTCGGCCAGCACTGGAGCATCTCGACCGAGCGCACCCACATCCCCGCCCTCGGCCAGGGCGCGATCCACAAGCCCTACCAGCGTCCCCATCCCCCCATCGCCATCACGGCGGTGGCGCCCTTCTCCAAGGGCGTGACGGAGGCGGCGCAGCGCGGCTGGGAGCCGATCTCGGCCAACTTCCTGCTGCCGTGCTGGGTGAAGACCCACTGGCCGAAATATGTCGAGGGCTGCGAGAAGGGCGGGCGCCCGGCGGACCCGGCGAACTGGCGGGTCGCCAAGAGCATCTTCGTCGCCGACGACCTCGCCACCGCCCGCCGGTACGCCACGGAGCCGGGCAGCCCCTACCACGCCTATTACAACTCGCTCGCCACCAAGCTGGTCGGCAACGGCCGCGCCAACCTGTTCAAGCGCGACCAGAGCGCGCCCGATTCCTCGGTCACGGTGGACAGCGTGCTGGCCGATCTCGTCATCTGGGGCACGCCCGAGAAGGTCGCCGACGAGCTCGCCGCCTTCCAGGACGAGATCGGCGAGTTCGGCACCCTGCTCTATGCCGGCCATGACTGGGCCGACCGCACGCTGGCGATCCGCTCGCTCGAGCTGATGGCCGAGAAGGTGATGCCCGCCGTGAATGCCGGCCGGCGC
Organism: Ancylobacter mangrovi; assembly: GCF_024752335.1. Taxonomy (NCBI): domain Bacteria; kingdom Pseudomonadati; phylum Pseudomonadota; class Alphaproteobacteria; order Hyphomicrobiales; family Xanthobacteraceae; genus Ancylobacter; species Ancylobacter mangrovi. The sequence goes on from NZ_JANTHY010000007.1 coordinate 158,321, forward strand.
TCCGCCGCCGCCGAGTGAACCCGAACGAACGAAACGAGGCCGCCGGACAAGGCGGCAGACAAGGAGGAAACATGATCCGCGCCGCAATCGTCGGCCTCGGCTGGTGGGGCAAGCACATGATCCGCCGCATGGCGGATTCGGACGCGCTGCGCATCGTGGTCGCGCTCGACACCTCGCCGGCCCAGGAGGCCTTCGCGGCCGAGCACGGCGTGCGCTTCACCACCGACTGGGACGAGGTGCTCGGCGATCCGGCGATCGACGCGGTCATCCTGTGCACGCCGCACTCGCTGCACACGGCGCAGGTCGAACGGGTGGCGAAGGCCGGCAAGCACGTCTTCTGCGAGAAGCCGCTGGCGCTCTCGCGCGCCGATGCGGAGCATTCGGTCGCCGTCTGCCGTGCCGCGGGCGTGAAGCTCGGCATCGGCCATGAGCGGCGCTACGAGCCGGCGATGATGGAGATCAAGCGCCTGGTGCAGTCCGGCGCGCTCGGCACCATCTCCCATGTCGAGGCCAATTTCAGCCACGACAAGCTCGCCGCCGTCCCCAAGACCGACTGGCGCGCCTCGCCGGTGGACGCGCCTGCGGCCGGCATGACGGCGATGGGCATCCACCTCACCGACGCCTTTCTCGACATCTTCGGCCCCATCCGCGAGGTCTACGCCATCACCGCCAGCCGCGCTTCCGAGCGCGCGAACGGTGACGTCGTCTCGGTGCACACCCGCTTCGCCTCCGGCGCGACCGGCTATCTCAACGCGATCCTGGTGACGCCGCTCTATATCGGCATCACCGTGTTCGGCACCGAGGCCTGGGTGGAGGCGCGCAATCATACGCACCCCGACACGCCCGGCCCGACCACCCTCACCATCCAGCACAAGGACGGGCGGCGCGAGGTCACCGAGTATGAGTGGACCGACACCGTGCGGGCCAATCTCGAAGCCTTCGCGCGCGCCATCGAGACCGGCGCGCCCTACGTCTTCACCGACGAGCAGAAGGTGGACAATATCGCGGTGCTCGAGGCCATCTGCCGCTCCGTCGCGAGCAACGCGCCTGTTCCCGTGACGGCGGCGCACCCGCCGCTGGCCGCGACCGCCTGAGGACAACGCCATGGACAGCACCACCGCCAGCCCGCCGCGCTATTTCGAGCTCGATCCCGCCACGCTCGACACCGAGCAGCGCCGGATCTTCGAGGACATCGGCCGCCCGCGCGCGGGCCAGGTGCCGGCCCCGTTCCACATCTATGTCGAAAGCCCGGAACTCGCCGCCACCGCCCAGGCGGTCGGCGCGTTCTGCCGCTACCGGACCGGCCTGTCGCCGCGCCTGTCGGAGACCGCGATCCTCACCACCGCCGCCTATTGGGGCGCGGCCTACGAGTTCGGCGTGCATGCGGGAGAGGCCCGCAAGGCCGGCGTGCCGGAGGCCGAGATCGCGGCGCTGGAAGCGGGACGGCGCCCGGATTTCGACGACCCGGACGCCGCGCTGGTGCACGACTTCGCCGCCGCCGTCTACCGCCACCGCGAGGTGCCGGACGAGTTGTTCGAGGCGGCAGTCGCCCGCTTCGGCCGGCGCACCGTCGTCGAGCTCACCGGACTGCTCGGCTACTATTCGATGCTTGCCATCGCCCTGCGGGTGTTTCGCGTGCCACCGCCGGCCTGACGAGCAGCCTTGCAACGGGGCGCAGAACCAGAACAGGCCCCTTACGGAGGAAGACGCCATGGAACTGCGCAGCATCGAAGCCTTCGTGAGGGTCGCCGAGCTCGGCAGCATCACCCGGGCTTCCCGCGATCTCGGCATCGTCCAGCCCGCGCTCAGCCGCCACATCCAGCGCATCGAGACCGAGCTCGGCACCTCGCTGCTGGTGCGGCTGCCGCGCGGCGTCCAGCTCACCATGGCCGGGCGCCGCTTCCTGCAGCACAGCCGGCACATCCTGCAGGAGGTCGCCCGCGCCACGCAGGACATGAACATCGCCGGCGACTGCCTCTCCGGCCGCGTGGTGGTCGGCATCTCGCCCACCCTCTCCTCGCTGCTCGCTCCCGGCCTCATCGAGCGCTGCACCACCGCCCATCCGGCGATCAGCCTCACCATCGTCGAGGAGTTCACCCGGCGGCTGCAGACCGACCTCGTCAACGGGCAGGTCGACATCGCCCTGCTCACCAACCCGCCGCCGAACCGCGCCCTGCGCTTCACCGCCGTGGTCACCGAGCCGATCGTCGTGGTCATGCCGCGCCAGTCGCGCGGGGTGTCTCCGGTCGTCACCTTCGACGAGCTCGCCGCGACGCCGATGCTCGTCACCCGCGGCATACGCGGCCTCGTCGACGAGCAGCTCGCCTCGCACGGCGTGTGCCTCGAGATCGACTGCGAGGTCGACGCGGTGGAAGCGATCCGCCGCATGCTGCTGCGCGGGCGGGGCGTGACCATCATGCCGATCTCGGCCTTCCGCAAGGAGATCGACGAGGGACAGCTCACCGGCGTCGCCATCGGCGGCGTCAATCTCAGCCGCACCATCATGCTCTCCCATGTGGGGGACAAGGTGAGCGCGGCCGTGCAGGCGGTGATGGGGCTGCTGCGCGCGGAAATCGACGCGCACGCCCAGCGCGGGCTGTTCAGCGCGCTGCCGGACATCTCCCCGCAGCCGCGCACGCTTGCCGGAGCGGCCTGAGACCGCGCGCCGCTCACGGCAGAACGGCCGCGCTTTCGGGCGCGGCCGTTTTCGTTTGCGTCGGTGGAGGCGACGTCAGTCCGCGCCTTCCTCGAAGGCCCGCTCGCGCGTGACCCGGATCATCGGCGCGACGAGGACGAGCAGCAGCAGCACCGTCATGACGAGGAAGGACAGGCTGATCGGCCGCTGGAGGAACACCATCGGGTCGCCATGGGAGATCAGCAGCGCCCGGCGCAGCGTCTCCTCGATCATCGGGCCGAGGATGAAGCCCAGCAGCAGCGGCGCCGGCTCGCAATGCAGGCGCTTCATGATGTAGCCGAACGCCCCGAACACCGCTGCCATCACCACGTCCAGCGCGTTGTTGTTGATGCTGTAGACGCCGATGCAGCAGAACAGCATGATCGCGGGATAGAGCATGCGGTAGGGCACCGAGAGCAGCTTCACCCAGATGCCGACCAGCGGCAGGTTGAGCACCACCAGCATCAGATTGCCGAGCCACATCGACGCGATCAGCCCCCAGAACAGGTCGGGCCGCTGGTTCATGAGCTGCGGCCCGGGCGAGAGGCCCTGCATCATCAGCGCGCCGATCATCAGCGCCATCACCGCGCTCGAGGGCAGGCCGAGCGTGAGCATGGGGATGAAGGCGGTCTGGGCGGCGGCGTTGTTGGCGGCCTCCGGCCCCGCCACCCCCTCGATGGCGCCGCGCCCGAACTCGGCCGGCCGCTTCGACAGCTTCTTCTCCAGCGCATAGGTCGAGAACGAGGCGAGCACCGGCCCGCCTCCCGGCAGCAGGCCGAGGCAGCCGCCGAGCGCGGTGCCGCGCAGCGCCGGCTTGATGAAGCGGCGCATGTCGGCCCAGCGCGGCCATAGCCCGGTCACCTCCTTCACGAAGGTGCGGGCCGAATCCTTCTGCTCCAGATTGGAGATGGTCTCGCCGATGCCGAACATGCCCATGGCGACGACGGCGAAGTCGATGCCGTCGCCGAACGAGGGAATGCCGAAGGTGAAACGCTCCAGGCTGGTATTGGCGTCGATGCCGATGGTGCCGAGCAGCACGCCGACCAGGATCATGCCGACCGCCTTCACGACCGAGCCATGGGCGAGGATCACCGCCGCCACCAGGCCGAACAGCATCAGCGAGAAATAGTCCGCCGGCCCAAAGTCCAGCGCCACCTCCGCCAGCGCCGGCGCCGCGACGGCGATCACCACCGTCGCCAGCGTGCCGGCGATGAAGGAGCACAGCGCGGCGGTGGCAAGCGCCAGTCCCGCCTGGCCCTTGCGCGCCATCTGGTAGCCGTCGATCGCGGTGACGACCGAGGAGCTTTCACCCGGCAGGTTGACGAGGATCGCCGTGGTGGAGCCGCCATACTGGGCGCCGTAATAGATGCCGGCCAGCATGATCAGCGCTGCCGGCGCCGGCAGCGTGAAGGTCACCGGCAGCAGGATGGAGATGGTCGCCACCGGACCGAGCCCCGGCAGCACGCCGATGATGGTCCCGAGCAGCACGCCGAGAAAGCCGTAGACGAGGTTCCAGGGCGTCAGCGCGACGCTGAAGCCCAGTCCGATGTCGTGGAACAGTTCCATGCCGAACCCTCACCACAGATGCGTGGCGGGCAGGTGCAGGCCCAGCCCGTAGACGAACAGAAGCAGGCAGAAGACCGCCAGCCCGACCGCGAGCAGCGCGGTCTCCAGCGGCGCGTAGTGGCGCCCGGCGACGCGCGCCCCGACCACGACGAGCACGCCCGCAACCAGGAATCCCCAGCTCTCGATCAGCAGGCCGAACAGCAGGATGCTCACCACCAGCATGAGCAGCGGGCGGAAATCGACATGCCCGACCTCCGCCGTCTCGACGAGGAAGGAGCGGATGATGAGGATGCCGCCGAGCAGGACGAGGCCCGAGCTGATCATCAGCGGGAAATAGCCCGCACCCATGCGCGAGGCCGTGCCGATCGGGTAGCTGGAGCCGATGATGATGGCCACGGCGCCGAGGCCGCAGAACAGCAGCCCGGTGAGGAAATCCGATGAAACCTTGATGTCCATATATGCGCCCCCTGGGGTCTGGACCTCTTCCCGCCGGCCGGCGCCGGTTAGCGCTGCCGGGCGGGCGATGGACGGGCCGGCGGCGGGCCGGCCCGTTGTCTAGGGAGCGTCAGTCGGCCTTGGCGCCGATCTCCTGGATGACCCCGCTCCATTTGGCGGCGTCGGCCTGGATGTAGGCCTTGAAGTCCGCCGGGCTCGGGCTCGACACGGCGATGACGCCGGATTCGGCCATCCGCTTCTTGATGGTCTCGTCCTTCATCGCCTCGACCACCGCCGCGTGCAGCTTGTCGATGATCGGCTGCGGCGTGCCGGCCGGCGCCAGCAGGCCCTGCCAGGAGGAGGACACGCTCTTGGGGTAGCCTTGCTCGGCCATGGTCGCCACGTCGGGAAGCTGCTCCACACGCTCGCGGGTGGTGACGCCGAGCGCCTTCAGCCGCCCGCCCTTCACATGGTTGATGCCCGAGGAGATGGTGACGAACATAAGGCTGACATGGCCGCCCATGACGTCGGCGGTCGCCGGACCGGCGCCGCCCTTGTAGGGCACGTGCACCATGTCGAGCCCCGCCTCGCGGCGGAACGCCTCCATCTCCAGCCGGTTCACCGAGCCGGTCCCAGGCGAGGCGAAGTTCACCTCGCCCGGCCGTGCCTTCACGTACTCGACCAGTTCTTTGACGTTGTTGGGCGGAAAGGCCGGATTGGCGATCAGCAGGCCGGGCGTGTCGGCGACGATCGAGATCGGGATGAAGTCCTCGAGCGGCTTCACCCGCAGGCTGGAGAACAGGTACGGATTGATCGACACCGTGCCGACATTGCCGAGGAACAGCGTATAGCCGTCCGGCTTGGCGCGGGCGGCGATGTCCATGCCGACATTGCCGGCGGCGCCGTCGCGGTTCTCGACCACGATCTGCTGGCCGAGGATCTCCGACAGGCGCGGCTGCAGCAGGCGGGCCGCGAAATCCGACGCCCCGCCCGGCGCGAACGGCACGATGACCGTGATCGGCTGGTTCGGGTAGTCGGACTGCGCGCTCGCGGGCGAGGCCAAGGCGAGGCCGGCGGCGGCGCTCAGAAGGACGGCGAGGCCGGCACGACGGGTGACAGGCGTAGACGCTTTCATCGTTCCCTCCCAGGGTTGCGGCGCCGGTTTTTGTTGTGAATGGCCCCGCTTCGACTTGCTGTGACGATTGCGGATGCGTCAGGCCATAGCGGCCTCGCGCATGAGTTCGCGTTCTCCCTCGACTTCCAGCGGCAACTTCACCGCCCGCCGAAGCTTGGCGGAGAGGTCGAGCGCCTTGGTGAGCATCAGCCGGTTGTGCGCCTCCGCCGCCGTGGCGTGCTGGGTGGGCAGGTCGAGCGCGATGCGGTTGAGCCAGGATTCGGTCTCGGTGCGCATGGGCCCGCGCAGTTCGCCGAGGGCCATGTCGCCGGGCGGATAGCTGCCCATGAAGTCGACGAGGCGGCTGCGGTCCGGCAGGTAGCCCTCCTCCTGCGGCGCCGACACGGCGAGCACGATGTCGCGATGCGTGTCGTCGATGGTCAGCACACCGCTGGTGCCGACGATGCCGACCTCGAGGCTGTAGACCGCGCCGGGCCAGGTCACCGGCAGCGCCCAGGAGATGTTGAGGTGATAGAGGGAGCCGTCCTCCATCATGATCATGCCGGCGGTGCCGTCGATGCCGCGCCAGTCCGGGCCCAGCACCTTGTCGACCGAGCGGGCATAGACCTCCACCGGCCGCTTGGCCTCGAGGTACCACATGACGATGTCGAGCGCGTGCGTGCCCGAGATCACCATCGGCGAGATGGTCTCGGGCGCGTTGGAGCGGCGGTAATTGTCGATCGCGACCAGCCGGTTCATGAAGGCGCGCGAGGTGACCATGGTGACGTCGCCCAGCGCCCCGGTGCGCACCTTCTCCTTCGCCGCCAGCCAGCGGCGGCGGAAGCGCTGGGTGTAGCCGACCACCGCGTCGACGCCCGCGGCCTCGATCTCGCGCAGCACGCGGGCGGAATCGTCGAGATGGGTGGCGAGCGGCTTCTCGATCAGCATCGGCAGACCGCGCTCGAGCGCGGCCATCACCGGGTCGACATGCAGGTGCTCGTCGGTGGCGACGATGACCGCCGTCACCTCCGGGCGCTTCAGCAACTCGGCATGGCTGGTGGTGACGAAATCCGCACCGATCTCCGCCCCGACCCGCCGGCCCTTCTCGGGATCGATCTCGGCGAGCCCGATCCATTCGACTGCGGGATGGCGGGCCGCGACGGCGCCGCGAAAGAGGCCCACGCGGCCGGCGCCAACAATGGCAAGACCAATACCCTTGGGCGACAGGCGCGGCATCTACGGAACTCCCTGATCGTCCCGCGCGAACCGGCCGCCTCGACATGGCGGCTTCTTGGATCCGGCGGCGCGGATTGCGGCGTTATTTGCCGGCAAGCGGACCATGGGGAGCCATGACGTTCAAATACTCTTTCGCCATTGGCTCATACTGACCGGGCATGGCTCGCCGATCGGCGCAAAGCCGCCCGGGAGCGCCATCGGAGGCTGGATTCGGGCTCCCCGGGCCTGCTGCTATGCACACCTAATTGTCTGGACATTTAAGGCGAAACGCGCTGGCGACAGCGCCGGGAGCGGCACGCGCCTCTCGCACCTGTGTCGGCATACGGTGTCGCGCGCGCGCGATTTCCCAGCGAATTAATTGACTCGGATGAAATGTTCGAACATTCTCCATCTGTCGTTATCATCCGGACTTGATCTGCCGCCCCCGCAGGAGCGCTGCCCACCCAAGTCCGGACATTTATTCCGAAGCGGCCCGGACGAGGCCGTCGGACCAGCAATCAAAGAGAGGATCACGCCCATGCTCGCAGACGCCACCACCGAGCGGAAGACGAAGAACGAAGGGGCGATCAAGGCGGGAGACGGCGCCTATGTGTTCGACCTGCCGAACGTCGCCAAGATGGCCGCCGGCGCACATTACAGCTCCGCCTTCGGGTCGGTCGTCGAAGGCGAGCGCACGCAGGTCGGCCTGATGCGCAAGGCCAAGGGCACCGGCGCCCGCCCGCACTCGCATCCCAACGAGCAGTGGAACTACGTCGTGCAGGGGCGGCTGCGCGTGCATATCGAGGGTGAGGAGGAAAAGATCGCCGGCCCCGGCACGCTGATCTTCTTCCCCGCCAACAAGGTTCACGCCACCGTCGCCCTGCCCGAGGAGGACGTCTACTTCTTCGTGGTCAAGGACCTGTCCTTCGGCATCGCCGGCATCGCCGCCGACGGCCAGGAGACCGGCGCGTTCTACGAGAAGGGCTTCGAACCGAAGAGCTGAGCGACCATGCGTGCGCGGGGCTGCGCCAATAGCCCCGCTCACGCCGACTGCCCGCGCCATGAGGGCGCATGTCGAACCGGCGGACCCACCAGAACAACCAGGCCGCCGGAGAACGCTGGAGGAAACGCGATGATGAAGTTCGCCGCCGGCCTCGCGGCCATAGTTCTGTCCGCCGTGAGCGCACCCGCCGTTCAGGCCCAGTCCTTTCCCGACAAGCCGATCGAGCTGGTCTGCTCGACCTCGCCCGGCTCCACCGCGGCCATGTGGTGCCAGCTGATGGCGCAGGTGCTCGCCAAGCCGGACGTGCTCGGCACCCCGGTCAACGTCGTCTACAAGGGCGCGGGTTCCGGAAACGAGGCCGCCGTCTACGTCATGAGCCGGCCCGCCGACGGCTACACGCTGCTGCATGCGAGCGCCAGCTTCTCGGGCTACATGAACCTGCCGACCTTCTCGGTGAAGCCGGACGACCTCGAATTCCTGGTGAAGGTCGAGAAGTTCATCTACGGCCTCGCGGTACGCTCGGACAGCAAGTACAAGACCTTCGGCGACCTCGTCTCCGCCGCCAAGCTGGCCCCCGGCACGATCGGCATCGCCGGCAACAAGATCGGCTCGATCCACCACAAGCACATCATTTCCGCCTTCTCCGCGGCCGGCGCCACCGTCATCCACATCCCCTATCAGGGGTCGGGCGACGCCATGCGCGACCTGCTCGGCGGCCACGTGCCGGCGGCGCTCGGCACGATCGGCCAGATCATGCCGCACGAGAAGGCCGGCAAGATCCGCACCCTCGTGGTGCTGAACGAGACCCGCTCGCCCGCCCTGCCCGACGTCCCGACCATCCAGGAGCTCGGCTACGTCTACCCGATCTCCCATCAGTGGCAGGGCATCTTCCTGAAGAAGGGCACGCCGGACGACGTGAAGGCGAAGCTGCGCGCGGCTTTCCGCAAGGTCGTCGACAGCCCCGAATACGCCGAATACCTGAAGAACAGCCCGCATGTCGAAAAGGCGTTCGAGGACGACCCCGAGAAGCTGCGCGAGTCGTTCCAGCAGGAGCTGCAGAGCTACCGCACCTTCATGCAGGAAAACGGCATTCTCTGATCGCCGAACCCGTGCCGTCCGCGTCGATCAGACATCGGCGCGGACGGAAGGCATCTGGTTTCGGGAACAGGAATCCCCGAGATGGAAAATCAAGGCATTGTCCGGCTCAGCCGGAGCGCAGCCGAGCTCTTCACCGCCGTGGTCGTGCTGGCGGCGGTGGTCGCGCTGTTCGTCTACAGCTTCGAGCTGCCTCCCTCGCCCATGCGCGGCTATCCGGGAGCGGGCTTCATGCCCCGGCTCGTCCTCATCTACACCGCCGTCTTCACCGTGATCTGGCTGGGCCGGCTGGTGCTGGCCCGCGCGCGCAGCGCCCGCGAGACGAGGGCCCTCGCCCCGGCGGCGGGCGACGACAGCATCGAGTTCGAGTACCGGGGCTATCTCGTCACCATCGCGACCGTGCTCGCCTTCGTCGTGGGCCTGCAATATCTCGGCTTCGAGATCACCTGTTTCGGCATCCTGTCGCTGCTGCTGGCGGTGCGGCTGAGCAGCGTGGCGCTGGCCGTCGCGGTGGCGGCGCTGACGACGCTCATTCTCTATGCGGTCTTCGTTCTGCTGCTGAACGTCTCGGTTCCGCTCGCCATCCTGCCGGACTTCATCACGTTCTGAGGAAGCGACGATGGACGCTCTGTTCGACAATTTCTTTCCCGCCGCCCTCATGGTGATGTCGCCGACCAGCCTATTCGTGATGCTGGCGGGCGTGATCGTCGGCACCATCATGGGTGCCCTGCCCGGCTTCGGCGCGGCGCAGGCGCTGGCGCTGATGTTCCCCTTCACCTTCACCATGAGCCCGGAAACGGGAACGCTGTTCTTCATCTCGATCTACGCGGCGGCCGAATATGGCGGCTCGATCCCCGCCATCCTGATCCGCACCCCCGGCACCACCGCCGCCGCGATCACCCTGCTCGACGGCTTCCCGATGGCGCGCCAGGGCAAGGCGCTGCGGGCGCTGCGGATTTCGCTCTATACCGGCATCGCCGGCAGCATCGCCTCAAGCATCATCTTCGTGTTCGCCGCTTCGCTGCTCGCCTGGATCGGCCTGCAGTTCGGCCCGAGCGAGATGTTCGCGGTCGGCGTGTTCGGCCTGTCGATGATCGGCAGCTTCTTCGGCAGCAGCCCGGTCAAGGGCTTCGTCGCCACCGGCATCGGCCTGTTCCTGGCGATGATCGGCAGCTCGGGCTTTGCCGGCCTGCGCTTCACCTTCGGGCTGGAATCGCTGATGGAGGGGCTGCCGCTGATCGTCGTCATCACCGGCCTGCTCGCCATGCCGGAGGTGTTCCGGCTTTTGATGGCGCGCAAGAGCGACCCGATGCCGGACGTCGACGCGCTCGGCCAGAGCGACCGCGAGCGCAACCATGTCGGCTGGAAGGACATGAGGAAGCTCACGCCCACCATGCTGCGCGCGACCGTGATCGGCACCGCGATCGGTGCCATCCCCGGCCCCGGTGCCACCGTGTCCTCGCTCGTCGCCTATAATGAGGAGCGGCGCATCTCGAAGCATCCCGAGAAGTTCGGCACCGGCCTCGACGAAGGCGTCGCCGCGCCGGAGACGGCCAACAACGCCATCGTCGCCGGCGCGCTCATCCCCTCGCTGGCGCTGGGCGTGCCCGGCTCGGGGGCGATCGCGGTGCTGCTCGGCCTGCTCATCTCCAAGGGCGTCGTTCCCGGCCCGCTGCTGTTCGAGCAGAACGGCCTGCTGGTGATGGCGGTGTTCATCGGCCTCATCGTCTCGGCGCTGATCATGCTGGCCGTCGGCATGGCCGGCATGCGGGTGTTCGCGATGATCGCGCGGGTGCCGCGCTACATCCTCGGGCCGTTCGTGCTGCTGCTGCTCATCATGGGCGTCTATGCCGAGGCCGGCTACGCGCCGCATGTGGTGATGGCGATCATGCTCGGCGCGGGGGCGTTCTGGATGGAGAAGATCGACATGCCGGTGATCCCGATCGTCCTCGCCTTCGTGATGGGGCCGGTGATCGAGTCGAACTTCAACCGAGCCATGGTGATCCATGGCGGCGATCTCGGCTTCTTCCTGACCCGGCCGATCACTGTCGGCCTGCTGCTGCTGTCGCTGACGACGGTGCTCCTCGCCTTCCGCCGTGCCCTCCGGGCGCGCCGCGAGACGACCCGCACCGCCGCCGCCTGACGCAGGGCCTCAGCCGGCCGGCATGTGACCGGCCGGCCGCTCTTCGTTCGGAGCGGCGCGCCTCAGCGCCGCTCGAACTCGATGTTGAGCGAGAACCGGTTTTCCGGGTGGACGGAATAGGTGACGAGGAACACCGCCCCGTCCGTCCCGCGGTAGCGGCGGATGATGATGAGGGCGGGATCGTCCTGCCGCGCCATCAGCGGCTCGGCGAGTTCGGGCGTGATGTGGCCGACGAAGATCTCGATCTGCGCATGGGCCGCGCGCACGCCCAGCGCCTCCTCGATCTGCCGGACCACCGGCGCGCCCTCGGGATTGGGGCGGTCGAGCACCCCCGCATAGGCGGGCAGGACATAGATGTCGAAATAGGCGATCGGCGTCTGCGACGAGCGTGTGCGCCGCAGCGCCTTCAGATGCACCCAGGGCTGGCCGACCTTGCACTTCAGGAGCATCGCCAGCTCCGGCGAGGCGACGATCCGGTCGACCCGCAGCGGCTGGCGATAGGTCTCGGAGGGGTACTGAAGCAGTTCCTCGATCGAGCTGAGCTTGTGCACGAAGGCGTCGCGCTTGCGGCTGGCGACGACGATCGTGCCGACGCCGGCACGCGCCTCGATCAGCCCGTCCTCGCGCAGCCCCGCCAGCGCCTGGCGCACGGTGAAGCGGCTGGCGGAGAAGCGTTCGCACAGCTCGTGCTCGGTCGGGAGCCGGGCGCCGACGGCATAGGTGCCGGCGCTGATCTCGCGGCGCAGCGTCGCCTCGATCTCCAGATAACGCGCGCCCCGCCCCGGCTGGCGCCCCGCCTGAGCCGAATCCGCGTCCGTCATGGCATCCTCGCTGGCATTCTTCGACCGCACACACGCCGGCCGCCGGATCCTCGCTTGCGGTTCGCGCGCCGGTCCGGCGGTAATTCTACCGGGCGGGCCGGGCGGGCGTCGAGGTCGCAAGCCGGCGAAAGGGCTGGCCGCCGAACCCTTCACCCTCACGAAGCGGCGATGGCCGCTCCTTTCAGATCGTTGATCTGGGCGATGGACTGGTTCGACAGCGGCAGATCGACCGGCTCGTTGATGGCGGCGGAGAGGTCGGCCGCCATGTAGGTCTCCATCACCATGCGGGCATGCTCGGGCTCAACCATCACCGGCCGCTGGCGCAGGATCGATTCGAGGAAATGGATCGTCTCCGGCCCCATCTGGCCGGCGAACACATGGTCCACCTGCTCGCCCGGCATGGTCGACATGGGAAAGCGCGTCCCCTCGCTCACCGTGCTGAGCCAGTTGTCGCGCTGCGTGTCGTCGAGGATGAGCGCGCCCTCGGTGCCGGTGATCTCGATCCAGGTGCCGCAATAATTGGGATAGGCGGGCGGCAGGTTCCACCCGCCGCCGATGACCACCAGCATGCCGTTGTCCATGGTGACGGTGGACCACATGCAGTCATAGGAGCCGTTCACCTCCTGCATGAAGCCATAGGCGCCCTGCGAATAGACCCGCACGGGCTTTGCCGGCTCCAGCAGCCAGAACACGAAGTCGAGGTCGTGGGTCGATTCCATCGCTGCGGGCGACAGCTTCACGCGCGAGGCGATCTTCTTGCCGAGATTGCGCGACAGGTGGCGGCTGACCATGACGTTGACCACCCGCCCCAGCGTGCCCTCGGCGATCTTCTTCTTGGCGTAGGCGATCTTCGGGTTGAAGCGCTGCGAATAGCCGATGGTGAACTTCACGCGGTTGCGGCGGGCGAGCTCGATCAGCTCGTTCGCCTCCCACAGCTCCATGGCGATGGGCTTCTCCAGCAGCACGTGCTTGCCGGCCCGCAGGCAGTCGCGGGCGATGGGGAAATGCGTGCTCTCGGGCGTGGTCGAGATGTAAACCACCTCGATCGCCGGATTTCCGACGATGTCCTGATAGTCGAGCGTCGCGCTCGCCGCGCCGGTGAGCTGGCGCACCACCTCCAGCCGGTCGGGCCGGATCTCGCAGATGTGCAGCCGGTCGACGAGGGCGGAGCGCGAGAGAGTCTCGGCACGGATCCCGCCGCACCAGCCCGTGCCGATGACCGCGACCTCAACCTGCCTCATAGCGCGCACCTCCCCCAACGGCGACTGATGTTTCAGCTATAATGTCCGTACAAATGACGGAAATCAATCCGCGTGCGACTAGTTGCTACGGATAGACCTCGAAATCATGTCCGGACTTATTTCGTCTCCAGATGCGCCATGCAGGCCCCGACAGAGAGCGACCCGCCAGCCCTGCCCTCGTCCCGCAACCTCTCATGGCTCGCGACGTTGACAAACTACCTACTAGTTGGTAGATAGAACCATGACCAACGCTTCCACCACCGCCGACGACATCCTCCGCTGCGCGCGATCGCTCATCGTCGCGGGCGGCTATAACAGCTTCAGCTATGCCGACATCTCGAAGGTGGTCGGCATTCGCAATGCGAGCATCCACCACCACTTTCCGGGCAAGGCGGATCTCGTGCGCGTGCTCGTCGCCCGCTACCGGCAGGAGGCCGAAGCGGGGATCGCCGAGCTGGAGCGCAACGTCGCCGCTCCGCTCGACCAGTTGCGCGCCTATGTCGGCTACTGGGAAGCGTGCATCACCGACATGAGCGCCCCGTTCTGCGTCTGCGCGCTGCTGGCGAGCGAGATTCCGGTGCTTCCCGAGGCCGTCGCGCTGGAAGTGCGGGCGCATTTCCGAATGCTTTCGGCCTGGCTTTCCTCCGTGCTGGACCGCGGTGCGAAGGACGGCAGCCTCCGGCTGACGACCGGCAGCGCCGATGCCGATGCCGAGATGTTCATGGCCACCGTCCATGGCGCGATGCTGTCCGCCCGCGCCTATGGCGACCCACTCACCTTCGGCACTGTCACCCGCCCCCTTCTGACCCGCCTCACCGCCTGAAGCCGGAGCCCGGCAAAGGACCGCGCGCTACGCTCCGTTGACCTACCAACCAGTAGATAGACAAACCAAACACCCGCGATGCCTTCCACATCGTCACGGCGTCCCCAACCTCCCCCTTGATGAAAGCGAATATCCCATGTTCGGAATCTCTCCGCTCGGCTGGGTCCACACGCTCGGCAGCCTGCCCGCCATCCCCGTCGCCGCCTACATGTTTGCCACCCACGGCCGGATCGTGCCCCGGTCGACGGCCGGCACCATCTATCTCGTGTCGATGCTGATCGGCGCGCTGACGGTCTTCCTGGTAGCGCATGAGCCGGTGAGCTACGTCATCGGCATCGCGACGCTGGCGATCCTCCTCGCCGGCTATGGCGCGCGGCCGGTCCTCGGCACGCGGCCGGTCGCCAGATATGTGGAAACGATCTGCCTCAGCCTTTCCGCCTTCCTGCTGATGCTGCCGACCGTCACCGAGGTCCTGCGCCGCGTGCCGGACGGCCATCCGCTGGTCACCGATCTCCATTCGCCGCTGCTGCTCGGCGCCCAGGGGAGCCTTCTGGTGATCCTCGTTCTCGGCCTGACCGCCCAGATCATCTATCTCGCGAGGCACCGCCGCATCGCCGCTGGCTAGCACGCCGATCCGCCGCCGGGCGACGTCGGGTCCGCCCTAGCTGCGGGCGCCTGGCCCGGTGGCGCTTCGTCGTCGCGGCTGCCGTGCCTCTGGAAGCCGAAGCCATCCGTGCAGGTCCCCTCGCTTCCGACCCGGGATCGCGCGGGCATCTGCGCAACCTGCCGCGATGCTCCTGTCGGTCGCCGCGGCGAGGCCGCCCCGAAGGGCCGCCTCCCGAAAACTGCTCCCGCCGGGTTAGTGCGACCGTCAAAATCGTCTACAACGACACTGCGTCGGACGGACGAGTTTTCTCCCATGACCACGATCTGGCTATCGCGCATCCTGTTCACCGCCCTCGCCGTCCTGGCGTGGCACGGCCCCGTTGCGGCGGCGCCGTCATCGAGCCCGCCCGCCTGGCTAAAGGCCCATATCGGCGAGGACGACGGCGAGATCGCGCCCGTGGTGCTGCAGAGGGCGCGGGCGCTCTATCTGCGGAAGGTGAGCGAGGGCAAAGTCCGCAATCCGTGCTATTTCGCCATGGACGCGACGCGCCCCGCCTATACCGGCAAGGGCGATCTGGGCCGCCGGTTCTACATCATCTGCGAAGCGCAAAAGTCCTTCCGCGCCGTCTCCTCCGGCCATGGCGGCGGGCGCAACCTGAAGGGCCTCGCGAATTTCGCGAACGGGCGGCAATGCGCGAAGAATTTCGGCAACGCGCAGGATTCGCTGCTGACCGCCGGTGGCGCCTATGTCACGGCGGAGATCAAGACCTCGTTCAAGGGCTATTACCGCACGGCGTCGGGCAAGGACGCGGTGCTGATGCGCTCCTTCGTGCAGTTCGACGGCGAGGGCGAGACGGCGAACGCCCGCGAAAGGGAGCTCGGCGGGCACGCAGCGCATCTGCTGCGAGCCTATTGCCGCCGCAAGAGCCCGAACAGCCCCTATGCCGGCGATGACGGCTACGTGCCGGTCGGCAAGCTGGTCGACTACGCGGCGGGCCGCAGCAATGGCTGCACGAGCTGGTCGGTGCCAGCCGCCGCCGACATCGTCCCGATGACGAAGGACCGGCCGACCACGCTCTACATCTACCCGGAATCCGAGGACATCGACGCCGTCGCGCAGGCCGTGACGGCGCACCGTTCGCTATCGGCCGCCGGCCTCTACTGGAACGCGACCTGCCTGAAGCAGATCGACGCGCCGAAATTCTGGTCGGCGGCCAGCCTCGAGCCGATCATCGCGCGCTACAAGAAAGCCCATCCGTCGCCACCGCCCCAGCCGCTGCCGATCTGCAAGGCCCCCTGAGGCGCGGCAGGCATCCGCGCGATTTTTGCGACGGCAAGCGGGGAAATCACCCGCGAGGGAGGGTCTTGCAGCCTCCCGCCGGGCGCAGCAAGGCCGCGCACTGAGCGCCCAAAATCACTCCCACTCGATCGTCAATAGGCTTCGGCGCGCATTGTATTTATTCATATTTCCGCCGATGCCTGAAATTGATACCAACAGTAATACCAACAGAACACAAGCTCAACTTTCTTAGATTATAAATAACCAGACTTACAATCACGATCGCATGCGCATCGTAAACGAACGGACGCAGAATACGAATTAAAAAGGAAGGTGGAAGGAAGGCAGCTTCCGCTTCGTCACCGATGTCAGCCGAGAGAACTTCACGTAGCGACATCCCCACGCTACCGTTGAGATTGCCCCTCTGACGGCGAAGGTCGGGGATAAATTCCCCGTCGGCGCGGAGATGCGAACTTTCGTGCGGAGCATTCCGCTATAGCTACGCCTATAGCAATATGCTATGCTCTGCCTATGAAAGAGATCGCCTACAGCAAAGACGCCCTACGCGTCCTGCGGAAGGTGCCTCGGAACGTCGCTGAGACGATCATGGGCAAGATCGCGCAGTATGCGGCCGATCCGACGAGTCTAGCGAACAACGTCAAGGCCCTGAAGGGTGAGCCGGGCACCTATCGACTGCGGATCGGCGACTGGCGCGTCGTCTTCACTGAAGATGGGCACGTGATCTCGATCATCCGGGTTGCCTCGCGCGGGAATGTATACGACTGAGGCCAAGGAGGGCCAGCATGACCACCCAGATTATCACCACCCCGGCCGGCGACCGTCTGGTTGTCCTGCCGGAGGCCGACTATGAAGCTCTCGTCGCCGCCGCTGAGGATGCCGCCGACATTGCGGCCGTGCGCCGTTTCAAGGAGCGCCTCGCCAGCGGCGAAGAGGAACTCGTGCCCGCTGCCATTGTCGATCGACTTGTGGCCGGGGAAAATGCCATCCGCGTTTGGCGGGAGCACCGTGGCCTGTCCGCCAGCTCGCTCGCCGAGAAAGCCGGCATCGCGCAGGCCTTCCTATCCCAGATCGAAACCGGCAAGCGCGACGGTACCGTGACAACCCTCAAGAAGATCGCCGACGCCCTGTCGGTTACGGTCGACGACTTGATCTGAGGGACTTGCCTGGCCGCCGCATTCAAGAGCGAAAAGAACTCGCAAATCGCAAGGCGTGACCCAGCTGATCCGCCCAAGACCCGGCGCGCCCTCAAGGAGGCGCTACAGGTCGGGCGTCAATCAGATGCCGTCGGCCTCTGGAAGCGCACTCCCGCGCCGCCACCGTTTTCGGGGATGAACTCAATTCCGGCGACTTCAAACGCCCGGCGCAGCGCATCAATCGTGACAGCATTCGCTATGATCGGACCGGATAGCGGCTCTAATCGCTTGATGGTCGCGAGAGACACTTTTGAGGCCTGAGCCAACGCCTTCTGATCCCATTTCAGGAGGGCTCGCGCAGCACGGATTTGGTCGCTTGTAAGCATCATTAATTAGGCCAATGGCATCATATGATGCTAAAAGAGTTGACGCTTGGTGTTCTTGGTATAGCCTCTGGTGAGGCTGCCTTCGCTCGGAAGGCACCCAAGATGGCTGTGCAGGGTGGTAGGACACCCCACACAGCCTAACCACAACCCAAGCTGTCTGGAGCTCGGATCATGGCTGATTCTGAGATTAGCACGAGTCTGTCCCGGCCATCCCGGAGAGACGTTTTCTCCGCCGCCCTAATGACAGTCGGCGGGACTTCCTTCAACAGTTCGGCTCTGGCCATGCCGCAGGATCACAGCAAAACGGATGCCGCCATCCTTGCCTGGAAAGCGTGGCGGGCCGCCCATCGGCGCACACTCGCCCTTTGCCGAAAGCAGCAGCGCCTTGAATCGGAGCTGGTGCGGACGATCGGATTTCCGCAGGTGGTTCTTGCTGCGGCTGAGTTGCCGTCCACGGTGCGGGTCAGCTCTCTGCGGCAGTTCGACGAGCTTGCGGTCGAATTGCCGTTCCTTCACTTACAGCGGGAGGAAATCGCTGCCGCGCTGCGCGCGCATCAACGGCGCTGGGACGACGCTGACCGCGCCATTGGCTACACCGCCACCAGACAGGAAGAGGCGGCAGCTTGCGCCGAGGAAGAACTCTTGATCGGGAGGCTCTTTGCAGCAGACGCCACCTCTTTGCATGGTCTCTCGGCGAAGCTTGACTTCCTCATTGCCGTCGGCGCCGACGGCGCCGAGGGCCGGCATTTTCCCTGGCCAGAGCTGCGGCGGATGCGCAGTGATGTTGCTCGCTTGATGCAGTTGCACCGTCACGATGCTGACGGCTTCACGGCTTGAAACAGTGCTCGTAAAGGGCCAGATCGCGTCAGGAGCGGGAGTTCGCTGCGGTAACGACGAATCGCGGGTTTGGGGGCCGGTGAACGAACCCGCTCGCGCGGGAGGGCGCCTGGAGTTGAGGTAGATAGCACAGGCCGAAGGTCAGGCCTCCATTGAGCGTCGCGCGGCAGCGGCAGAGCATGACGGGCTTCTTCAGCAAGGAGCCCGATCAATGCCCCATCCCGTTCTCGACGCACCCGTCAGCCCGCTGCGCCAGCGGCTGATCGATGACATGAACCTGCGGCGTTTCTCTCGCGAGACGCAGCGCAACTATCTCCGCGACATCGGACGCCTGGCGGCATTCCTCGGGCGTTCACCTGACACGGCGACCGCCGACGACCTGCGCCGGTTCCATATCGAGCAGCAGGAGGACGGCGTCCCCGTGCCGACGATGAACAGCATCGTGTCGGCGCTGCGCTTTCTCTTCATCCACACGCTCGACCGCCCGGACCTGGCGCGCAGGCTCGTCCGGCTGGCGCATCGGCGCAATTTGCCCGTGGTGCTGAGCCGCGATGAGGTGGTCCGGCTGCTCAACGCCACCACGTGCCTCAAGCATCAGGCTGCATTGTCGGTCGCCTATGGCGCTGGCCTGCGGGTCGCCGAGGTGTCGATGCTGAAGGTCGCCGACATCGACAGCGAACGCATGCTGCTGCGCGTCGAGCACGGCAAGGGCGGGCGCTATCGCAATGCCATGCTCTCCGAGGACCTGCTCACGCTGCTGCGTGAGTGGTGGAAGGTCGGACGCAGCAGGGCGTGATGCACCGTAATGGCTGGCTGTTCCCGGGACAGCACGCGATGAAGCCGATCAAGCACGCGACAGCTCTATCGCATCGTCGTCGAGGCGGCTCGGGCCGCCGATATCGCCAAGCGGGTCGGGCCGCACACGCTGCGCCACAGCTTCACGACGCACCTGCTGGAGGACGGCACCGACATCCGGATCATCCAGGTGTTGCTCGGGCATGCCAAGCTCAACAACACCGCGCTCTATGCGAAGGTCGCGACCAAAACGGTTCGCACGCTCACGAGCCCGCTCAACAAGCTGGGGCTGTTCAGGCCGACAGAGATCTCGCCCGGCGGCTGGGCCATGCGCGCCTCGGTCGAGGTCGCCGACATCTTCCGCGCAGCAGGGCCTGCCTACAGGGCCGCCCATTCAGGGCACCTGAGCCTCGCCTAGCTCAAGGTCATGTCGGCGATCAAGCATTGCCGCACCGCTGCCCTCGGCGGTCACGTCGAGGCCTGCGAGGACTGCGGCCAGTGGCGCATCGCCTACAACTCCTGCCGCAACCGGCACTGCCCGAAGTGCCAGGGCGCGGCGGCGCGGACGTGGCTTGCCGAGCGCGAGGCCGACCTGCTGCCGGTCGGATACTTCCACGTCGTGTTCACGCTGCCGGCCGAGGTCGCCGACATCGCGTTCCAGAACAAGGCGCTGGTCTACGACCTGCTGTTCAAGGCGGCGTCGGAGACGATGCTGACGGTTACCGCCGATCCCAGGCATCTCGGCTTACGCATCGGCATCACCGCCGTGCTCCACACCTGGGGTTCGGCGATGACCCACCATCCGCACGTGCACATGATCGTGCCGGGCGGCGGCATCGCGCCCTATGGAAGTCGATGGATCTCCTCGCGGCCGGCCTTCCTGCTTCCGGTGCGCGTGCTCGGCAAGCTGTTCCGAAGACTCTTCCTCACGCGGCTGCTCGCGCTGCACGACACCGGGTGGCTCGACTTCTTCGGGACCATGGTGCACCTGGTCGACCGCCGAACCTGCCTGCGTCACCTTGCTCCCGTTCGGGGGAAGCGATGGGTCGTCTATGCCAAGGCGCCATTCGCGGGACCGGAGGTGGTGCTCGCCTATCTGTCGCGATACACCCACCGGGTGGCGATCTCGAACGGTTGCCTGATCGCCTTCGACGCGACCGGCGTCACCTTCGGCTACAAGGACTACCGCCGCGACGGCGCGGACCGCCAGCAGATCATGACACTCGCGGTCGATGAGTTCATCCGCCGCTTCCTGTTCCATGTCCTGCCACGCGGCGTCCATCGCATCCGGCACTACGGCCTACTCGCCGGCTCCGACCGCAAGGCCAGCCTCGCGCTTGCCGGCGAACTCCTGGATGTCGCCGCGCCGCCCGCCACCCGCGTCTCCGACGAACCGGAGGACTTGCGCCCGCCATGCCGCTGCTGCGGCGGACGCATGATCATTATCGAGACGTTCGAACGCTGGAGACAGCCACGCGGGCCGCCGCACGCGTCGGCGACGGACCGAGAGACCGACCCATGACCCGGAATGGCATGGTCGAACCTTCAGCCGCAGGCGCCCAGTCGCCGGCAACGGACCCCCGCGCGTCCATCGTCAATATTGCAGCCGACAGGGTCGCAAAGAGCCTCGTCCGGGATCGGCTGGACCGCGTGCAGGCACAACGAACCGGCCTCTCCGCATCCATCCCCACGCTTCCCAGCGGCGGGAGCACCATCGCCGACATCGACCGCAGATCGAAATCCCCATAGCCGTCGACTGTGCCCCGCGCGCTCCTTCCTCGGGGACTTTCGTACGCCTGCCGGCGCCCGAAACTCTTCACGGACGCGGGCTGGCCGGTTTTGGCCGCCGCTGTGCCGATAGCCGCCGTTCTGCAGCCGACCTCATTGCGGCCATTTCAAGGTCGATGGCGTCTTCTCGAAAGCTGAAATCCTAGCGCACCACGCGCTCTAAATGAACATATCTGAATGCCGACTGTCGGCATCCAGCCATGATAGACCGAGGCTGTCACTCTGGATAAGCTCTCAATTCAGTTCTCAGGCGTTCGCGGAGCGTTCTCATGTTACATCCGATCCGTGTCGTGGTCCCGATCGACTGCCACGACCCGTCTGCATGGACGACCGCGCTCGCTTATGCTCATGCGATCGGAGCGAAGGCACAACCCCCGGCGAGCGAATACATCCTGCTGACCCATACTAAGCAGCAGCTGATCCAGACCTCGCTGGGTAATCATATTGGAGAGACCAACGCCAAAGCACTTCTGGCGAACAAGGGCATTGGCGTACCCGGGGGTGGCCAACTCCGTCACGCCACGCTCCAGACGCTGCGCGGCTCGGCTCGGCTCGGCTCGGCTCGGCTCGGCAGTCCGTTATCATCGCGTACTTCGGGGAAGACAAGATGATGGAGAAGGTCGATGGTCTGGCCGGACTCATCGGTGTTGTGGTGGTGCCAGAGTTCCCAGGCGAGGTCGACGCCTGGAGCGCGCGCTGGACGCCTGTCGTGCATGGTCAGCAGTCGACTGCCCCGGTCAAGCTGATCTCCGATACGGTGGTCAAGAAAGCGCTTCAGGGCCTCTCGGAATGGGTGAACCTCTCCCATGCGGTTATGAACCCGCGCGACAAGGAGCATGCAAACGAGACGCTTCGCATCCTCCGGGCAAAAGGCCACATCCTCGACCCTGATAAGGTAAAATCGTGGGCGATCCAGAATGGCTGGAAGCCAACGGCGGCCGATGAACTGGCAAAGCTCGCTGCCAAAATCCAGGCGCTAAAGTCAAAGCCGTCGATCAGTGACTTTTACAACGCCCACGGCAAATATCAGAGCTGGAACGACTAGGTGGCGCGCGACAAAGGAGACGCGATCGCTAGCTTCACCGAACTCTACCAGCGGATGGTCGGCGACAGGCCATTCGTCGGCGCTCTGCTCACGGGGCACCTGGCGGTTGAGTTCTTGCTGAGACAACTCGTGCGCCAGTACGATCCAAAGCTCGTGGAGCATAGCGATACGTTGCGCCACCATGCGCTAATCGCGCTCAACCGGCAGCTTGGGACCATCAGTGATGTGCAGCACGAGGTGCTGATCTCGATCAACACGCTGCGCAACAGGCTTGCGCACCAGATCAGCTACGAGCCAACCCTCAACGAGTTGTTGCAGTTGTGGAGGCGAGCGGCCCAGGCCTTTTCCGACCTGACCGACGGAATCTCCCAAGGGATCGAGGCGCTCGAAGCGGCGGCGAACCTCACCGAGGTAGAAGATTGGGTCTTCGCCGAGCTGTTCGTCCAGATCAGCTACGATCTCCACGAGGAGTATGTCTCGCGGGGTGGAGACTGGGAGGAGTTCTGACTCAACTGTGATAGGTCTTCGCCGCTCAAGAGGTAGGAATGAGCGCGTCGAAGCGGCCATCCGCCTACCTCGGATGTGCTCATGTGGTGCACGTGATCGATCCCACTCGGAAAGGCATAATCCTCAACGGTCCCGCCGAGCCGATCAAGCCAGCCAGCGGGCTCGCTCTCACGTCGCCGGTGATGTCGAACTGGACCGGCCGCCACGTCTTCTGCTGCACAACGATCGCGCGAGTCCTGATCTCCTGACCGGCGACCACATCATGGATCCTGATCTTGACCAGGTCGCAGCCGTGAAGCTTGCTGTCGGTTGCCAGATCGAACATTGCACGGTCACGAACGCGTCCTTCGTGATCGAGGAAGAATCTAATTGCCCAGATCTTTTTCTGGGTGAAAGGACACTTGGTGCTTAGAGTCCGTTTGAGAATGTGTTGAGCCGCCGGCTTTGGCGTGATTCAAGCTCGGGATGTGGACCCGAACGAGCCGTAGCCGGATGGCTAAATTCGAGAAGCGATCGAAGCGCTATCCGACCGATCTGACCGATGAGGAATGGCAGTTCATCCAGCCATTCCTGCCGCCGCTGCCCAAGCGGGGGCGCAAGCCGACAACAGATCTTCGTGCGGTGCTTGATGCGCTGCGCTATCTTGCCCGGACCGGCGGCGGCTGGCGGATGTTGCCGAATGATTTTCCGCCCTGGCAGACGGTCTACTGGTGGTTTCGGCGCTTCGTCCGCCGGCTGTTGTTCCGCACGATCCACGACGTCGTTGTGATGCTCGACCGTGAGCGTCAGGCCGCGAGGCGAGCCCGTCCGCCGCAGTCGTGGACAGCCAGTCGATCAAGGCTCCCGCCGCGGAAAAGCGTGGGTTCGACGCCGGCAAGAAGGTCGTCGGCCGCAAGCGCCATATTGCCGTGGACACTGACGGCCGGTTGCTGATGGTCAACCTCACCACCGCGGACATCTCCGACAGTGCCGGAGCCCAAAGCATCGTTGCCGCCATCCGTACGCGTTGGCCCTGGCTCAAGCACCTGTTCGCCGATGGCGCCTACGATCGTACCCGTCTCATGGACGCCGCCGCCTATCGCGACTTCGTCCTGGAGATCGTCCGTCGCACCGACAAAGACTCGGGATTCAAGCTCTTACCCCGGCGATGGGTGGTCGAGCGCACCTTCGGCTGGATGACCCGCTGGCGCCGCCTCGTGCGCGATTACGAGCAGCGCCTCGATGTCTCACAGGCCATGATCCACCTCGCCCTCGGCAGCCTCATGCTCCGCAGGCTCGTAAACCCCTGACAATTTTCAAACGGACTCTTACCTTCTTTCCGGCATTCAAAGCTGCACGCTCGCGGCTGGCATCATCCAGAATGGCCCTTGTGAATCCCTCGGCCTTGATTGGCCGAGTATGAAATGCGCGAATCCCAACTATTCAAGAGCAGGGTGCGGAATGGCAAGTCTGGGTTTTCCGGGGCGGATAGCTGCCGGCCCGCCACGTCATGGAGGTTGTACAAACGCCGCCAGCTTCTTGGGCTCGATATTTTAATTGGAGTATCCACTCATACTAAACGAAATATCGAAATGAGGTTTCGTCTGGGTCCTGCTCTCCATACTCATTAAGAATACCGCCGACTCGTCGAGCAAAAGAGAGCGTTACAGGCCATTTTCCTCGAATATCTGCTGTGTTCCAGTTCATTCGTGTTAAGTTGAAGATGTCAGTCGCCGCATCCAAGGGATCCTCGGAGCCAATCGAGCGCACTTCGAATGGCTGCGGGATATGCGGGCCGGGATAAGTCTCGATCTCCGGAATATAGCCAGATGTGTAGAGAAATGTCCGCGCTCCGTTCACCATGCAGATCGTTCCCACCTTTGGCGGATACATACCGAAGCGCACGAGGCGGAATGCGCTCGGAATCATTGTCACGAGACTAACGATCGGAATGTCTCCGAGTGCCGCACGAAAGCCCCTGATCTCCGCCTGGTCAAACTGGCTGGTCTTGTGGATCACTAATCGAAGCGGAGAGCGACCCGTACGCGCCCCATATTCCGCGATGATGCGCTCGCCGAGATCATAAGCTTGATCCTCGGAAAGATGCACGTTCAGGCGCTGATCTGCCTCGGCGGGTACGCCCGTGCCTCGGATCGCGAAGCCTTCGCCTTCGCTAGAGAAAGCTTGGGCGAGGCTTGACTGCACCACGTGGCGCTGCTTCGTCCGGTAATGATGGAAGCTTATCCCGACGAAGCAGGTTTCCGGTCCGGGCGGACTCAACCGCCAAGGAACGCCGCCTGCCTTGTAATATAAGCCAACCGAGAAGTTCCAGGCACGGGTGGCGGGATCCTCGCTCTTGGGCCCATCCTCAAGCAACCGTGGTGTGACGATCTGGATCGGCAGCCGCGCCGCCAAGGCCCTGGCCTTGAGTGCATGCCTTAGATCGCGTTTGAGAAAATCATCCTCGCTTTCCTCGACTTCATCGAGCAGGTCAAAGAAATCGGTCTGCCGACTGGCACGAGCCTTTCGGATCGCCTTTGCCCGCTCTCGCTCGGCCTCGGTGTTTTGGCGCTCCACCGTTCTGCACTTGTCGAGCACGCTCTGTGGTAGGCAGATCAAAACGACATCGGGACGATTCACGTCTCGGCTAGCGAGGCGCTGAAGAATCGCATCGTAAAGATCTACCATCGTCTGAAAGCGCTCAAACGCGTCGTTGCTCGCGAGTGCCCGCTCGATCGGATCACCGCCTGCGTCAGCCAGCGCTATAGACAGATGCGTGGAATAGACCAGCTTCTTGCGGAATACCTTCGAAAAACCCGGAAACGGTCGTCGCAGCGACGTGGCTGGGCCTAGTGCCGGTATTCCGGCCGCGCAGCGGGTCAGCCATTTCTGGGCACTGTCGATCATTTCCGTGGGGCCGATCACACCGACATGAATCGAATCCTTCCGGGCGGCCCCGAACCGGAGATCGAAGGGGCCTGCGCTTTCAAGACCCGATTTGGGGTCGGAGGTAGATGCGGCCCCACCGAATTGCAGAGGAGGTGAGCGAAGCTCGAAGAGCGACAGCTCAGTCATCGTCGCCACCCTGCTCAGATGCGCTTGCTGGCTCGAGTTCCTGGAGATCGTCTAGCTCGACCATATCGGCCAATGCTGAGAGCTCCCTATCAAGCTCGTCGAGCTCATCGGGGTCGCTTTGAATGGTTGCAAGCTCGTCAAACGCGTTGGAGTTCAAGGAGGCGCCGGGAAGCTGGTTGCTCATGACAATGTTGGGAGCGAACCGGGCTAGGTCATCGCCCACATCCGGCTGGAGCGAGAACAGCCCCTCCGTCTGTTGCGCCAACATGGCCTGCCAGAAAGCCAGGTCATTGTGGACACTTGAATTGAAATCCTTCGCAGCGCGGCGTGTCGACAAGCTATTTATGAGGTCATTGCCGATCAGCCGGCCGAAGCCGTTTCGCGTGAACGCGTAGCCCGGCGAGAGGACAACGCACCACTCGGTGCCATAGGGCGCGACTGAGATCGAAAGCGCCTTGTGCTCGTAATAGGAGACTTCGCCTGAATCCCGCTTGGTCCGCGCCTTAACCACCGTCCTCGTGGCCCGTTTATAACGCGCCTTGTAGGTGATTCGACGTTCCTGCTCCTCCTCAAAACGCGGAAAATGGGCGCGCTTACGCTTAAAATCGATCTGCATCCCAAGCGCCCGGCAATGTCCAAGCACCGCGTCGACGAGGAGTTTGATCAGAATATTCTCCCCGTTGGGAATATCCATTAGTTCTTCGGGCGTGATCGTCTCGACATCCCCCGGATCGAACGGCGTCACCAGCGCGTCGGTGATCTCATCGAGGTTGTAGAGTGTGTAAAAGCGGCCATCCTGCACATATCCGGACGGCACCGGGAGATCGCCTGCGGCGCGAAACAGCCCCCCCGTATAGGTCGCGGTCGTCCCGGCATGCCAGATACGATCGGGCATCGTGTGGATGGATAGAAGGTTTGTGGTGAAACGTGTGACCTGCGATTCATCCGCGATGGCGGTGTTGGTGATATCGTCAACGGCCTCCGGCCGTGACCGCATCTCCACGGTGAACGCCTTGTTCTCGTCCGCTGGACCGAAATCCACGTCGCCATTGTTGTTGATGGTCTCCTTCCACATGTCCGACAGACCGGATCCCGTGTGATCCATCTGGCCGCCACCGTAGAAGAGATCGGAGATGACCGGATTCCGGTAGCCCTTGATGCTGCGCCGGCCAGCCTTGATGAGCGCCTGAAGTTCTTGGTCGTAAATCTGCGCAGCGACCGTATCGACAAGGCCACCGGGGCTCCGGGTGACGATCCGCTCGGGCGTCACCACGATCTCCACCGGATCGGGGCAGCCATAGTCCCGATGCACCAACGCGTTCACGATCATCTCCTTGAGCGCCAATGGGCTGTAGGAGCGGACCTGCCGCGACACCTCCTGCTTCAAGCGAAACTGCCGGTTGACGCGCGATAGCAGCTCGGTGAGTTGGTCGAGCTGCGACCACAGATTGCCGCGGATCTCCACTTCGACTAGAGAGCGTTCCTCGTCCGCTTCGTGTAGGAGATCGATGTCCTCGCCTAGGCATTGACGCAGCCACGTCGCTGGCCCGACCGCGCGGAAGCGTACGAATGCGCCGGGTATCAGTCGCGTCGGATCATTGGAGAACAGCAACCAACCCGCCATCGTCGGAACGGTCGCATTGGCATTGTCGAAGAGCAGGTTAAAGGTGGTTGCAATCCGGAGTGTCCAGTCTTCCTCGTAAGAGTCCGGCGCCCAGTTGTTGAGGACGGCGGCATATTCACGGAGGCGGGTGAACAGCAGGATGCGATCGATGCCATCGAGAAGCCCGCCGCCAATCGGGGTCATGTCGAGCGGCAACTCGGGCGGCCTATAGCCGTGGCTGCGACGAGTCGGTTGCGCCCCTTCGAGCACCAGCCGATTGTATAATTCGATCTCAAAAAGATCGTCAAAGCCCGAAATTGGCACCTTGGTGAAATTGCCGCCGATAGCCGACGCTAGCTCTGAGACCATCGGCGGCATCGGCGCATCGACCTCTCGGTCCAGCACGCACCAGTAGATCCCGTGATAGAATTTGTTGGTGTAGCCGATATTATCTAGGAAGAGGCCGCGCATAACCGAAGGTTCGGCGCCACGATACCCGACGACGATGATGGGGTGGTCGCGAAGCAGCGGCCGCACGCGCTCGACAATCTCACTGTCCATGTCCTGGACGTCGATTGCCAGATTCTTGTCAGTCAGATGCTCAACCGAGCCGTGCAGATAAACGAGCTGCGGGTTTTCCGGCGCGGAGGATAAACGGACTAGGTCCGACGGTGTCTTGATCGCCACGAGATGGTGGGGCCGCGTCACCAGCACGCGGGCGTTCTGGATGCATTCGTCGAAGTTTGTCGTGAGGACGGTAGTTATCCAGCCCTGATGCAGGATGTTGGCGAGGCCTCTGTAGCCCCGATTGGGATGCACGGGTGGATGGATCATGTCCTCGAAGAAGACGCGCCGGTCATTTGCGACGTTCAACAGGTGTTTGACGGCGTCCGGGTAAAGCTCTGCGAGGTGACCATCTGCTGAAAACCAAGGCTGTCCGGTCAACCAAGGCCAATAATCCGCACGGCGGACGCTTGGATCGCTCGGCAGGCGATCGTTGTCCAGACACCACCGCCATTTGGCAATTCTCTCGACAGCTTCGCCGGCAGCTGGGATTCCTGATGAGATAGATGCCCCCGCTCCCAGCAGAAGAATAGGCTCGGGCTGTCCACGAAGCAGCGATCGTAGCCGGCCCGGTACGGCGCGCCGGATCTCGGTCGAGATACTTTGGGAAGCAGGATCACTGCCTGTCAAGCGACTGTCTTTCACCAATGGATCTCGTCGAACAAATGCCGAACATATATCTGCGCGATGCCGCCCATAAAAGAAAGCCCTAAGCCGGCTGTCGGGTGAATGTCCGCTTGCAAGCGCAGAGGACGTCACGATGCAAGATCGAAAGATGGTTCGCATCGCCGGCCCACAGTCCCCGGCCTACCCGGTCAGCCTTTTGGGGAGTTCACGGACAGTGGTAGCGGAGGCACGAGCAAGTCCCTGTTTAGAAGTGCATGACCGATCAATTCTCCCGCGACCGCTCCAAAAAGCTGGCCACGATTTACGAAGTCTTTCGCACTGCGCACGACGCCCACCGTCCGACCCTGGGTTCGCTGCAGCACTCGAACTTTTGGACACGTCGCTTCAGCGTTCTATTCATCCAGCCCACAGCTCCGAGGGCTAAATTCCCTCGAACAGCTCGGAGCCGTCGTCCGACATTGTCCGGACAAGCAGGTTGCGGTCTAGAAAAAGGTTTCGGCGCTCGCAGCTAGTTTCTGAGATCAGAAGACAGCTGTGGCAGGCGGCTCCATGCGTGGCACGATCGCCACTCCGATCATCCGGCTCGTGGTCTGCGCAAACCGGATCGCTAGAGCAGATCGTCAATCTAGCCAGCGCGCTCCTGAGGAGTGCCGCAAACCGCGGGGCCGTGGCCACGAGGCCTCCCAAAGTTCCCTGCGCGCCAGGTGTCGCGGTGTAGATCAGGATACCGCACCGATCGTACGCGCCGGGATTCTGCCGGCTCGGAAGAGCGTAGATCCGTTCCTTCAAGGAGCTGGCGGGGTAGCCGCAATCCAATGCGATCTCGCTCATGAGGGCGTGAGAAAGACTATGAAGCAGGACGTAGGGCGTTCCCGGATAGGATGGTGGCGTGCTGGTGAAACGCTTCCGCCAGTGCTCGTAACCGGCCAAGAGCTTGTTTTGCCGCGCCTGAACCTTCGTGCGCCCAAGCCATTCGGCGATCTTGGTCTCATCGAAATGAATGAAGAGCCCCTCACCGAACTGTTCGATCGCCGGCAGCCAGTCAGCGCCCCGACTGATGGGAGCGCCGCGCACCGCCAATTGGATGTCCTCGAAGTCGCCGTCCACGCTCGCAGGCGCGGCCTCGAACCGGGTGAACCCATACAGGCACGAGACCTCGCGTAGTCGATGCACGGCGACGAGGTTGGTGATCGGGGACAGGTCGACGTCGACACCCTTATCGCGCCACTGCTCTGGCGGCACGGTCTGCGCATAGAGCTTCGCGTCTGGCGCGTTGTGGCCGATTTTGCCCCGGCCGCTGGCGAAGACATCGAATTCGGCGACCTGCGGGGGGCGTCCAAGATCGGACTGTGCATTCTCCCGCAAGCGCAGCAGGCGCTCCAGGATGTCGCCGTTTGAATAGGGGCCCAGCGTCGCCTCGACCTTTGAATTGAACATTTTCGCCGCGGCGACGTGCTCGACCGTCGTGGCCTTGGCGAGCTCGCCGGCGAGGTTTTCCACGAGACGCGAGAGTTCGTCCTCCTCCGTCGGCAACGATATGACAGTGTAAACCTGTGGAAAATAGGTATTGGTCGCAGTGCGGGTGAGGAGTTTCAGGTTCTGGTCGCAGCCGTCCGGGTCGCGGTCAACTAGCCAGGGGCGCTGGCCTTGGCACTTCCCTAGCCGGCCGGGCTGGAAGAGATCTTGCAGCGAGAGCCGGCGAGTGCAACCACACACGACGCTAGTGTCAGCAGGGTCGGCGCTCGTACCCTTCTCTTCAATGTACATCGCCTCGGCGCAGGCGTCGGAACCATGCACCGCGTAGCGCCAATTGATATCGTCCAGATGGCCGTTATCGCAGGCGCAGACGAAGCGAATGGGCGTGACATCACTTCTCCGCCCATCGTCGAACTCGAACTTCCGCCGCCCCTTGCTGTCGAGATCGTTCCAGCGGACGAGCCGGCGACGGCGTGAGGCCTTGGCACCCTCGCCAATTCCCACGTCCTCCACCGTTTCGCAGATGAACCACTTGGGGAATACCGGTGCATCGATGCCGGCGGAGCCACCCCTTGGGGCATCGAGCTCCCTTGGAGGCGTGCGCAGGGTGAGGCTGACGCCGGCCCCCAATCGCCCTTGATCCTGCAACAGTTTCTCGAGACGGCTCGAAAGCCGAGGCTCGGAGATCACCGAGAAACTGCCCCCGCTCATGTCCCATCGCTCAAGGCCCCCGACCACGACGGAACGCGTGGGAAGGTCGATCATGGCTCCGGGGCCGAAGGTGGAAACGAGCTGGCTGAGACGTTGAGTGTTCTTGGCCATCAGACGTCATCCGCGTTGGCTATGGGAGTACCGTAGGGGTCCTTGACCTTCATGCGCACTGAGGGCTCGACATCGCGCATGGACCGACCGGCGACGAAGCGTGCGTGCGCGGGCGTCAGGTTGTCCATCTCCGGCTCCAACGGCTGGTGCAGCAGCCGATGTGGGCTCTTCTTCCGCGCGAAGGCGAAGGTGTTCCCTCCCGCTGCCTGATCATGCGCCGTCGAGATCCAGTCGGCGAAGACCTGGTCGACCATCGCGCCCAGGGCAGCGCTGCCGCCGGCCACCGCCGATGGCGGCGCACGGCTCACGATGAAGTTGCGAACAGCGGCCATGACATCCGGATTCGCGGCCAAGTCGGCGACGGACGTCTCATAGGTGAGGCCGGCGTCGAGGTGCCGGGCCGCAGAGACAACCACAGCCGCCAGCGCCCGATCTAGGGCCCTGGCGGCCCAGGGCGTGACGCTGGTCGCCTCGACGGCTCGGTAGAACGTGCGGTGATACTGGCCGAAATGCTCGAAATGCATTCGGTCCCTTGGCTTATGGAGATTGAGCACCGCGACCACCAGCCCCGGCCGGTTGTGATCACGGCCAACGCGGCTGGTCGCCTGGATGTACTCCGCAGCAGTCTTCGGCTGGCCCTGCACTACCATTAGGCCAAGACGCGTGATGTCTAGGCCGACCGAGATCATGTTGGTGGCGAGGGCCACGTCGACCGTCTCGGCCTGGCCCAGGAACTCGGCCTCAAGGCGCTGCTTGGCGAGGGCGACCTGATCGGTCGAGACTCGCGAGGTCAGCTCCATGGGCTCACGGATGGGTCGGTCGGCGAATGGCTGATCATGCGGCATGACGCGTCGGCGTTCGTCGCCATAACGTCGCGCCCGGTCGCGAACCTCGTCCTCGACGATCCGGCGGGCGCCGCCCAGCTCCCGCAACGCGTTGAAATAGCAGAGCGCCGTCATGTACGGGTCGGCCGGGCTGGGCTTCCCGTCCTTCGGAGGATCCGCCTCGTAGGTCGCCTGGGCCGCGGCGAGCAGAGTCGTCAGGGCCCGCAGGAAGACGAGCTTCGGTCCTCGGCCCTGCGCGGCGATGCCCATGTAGAGACGCGCCGGATCCTTCGAGGACGGCACGGTGACGGCGAAGAAACTATCCGAGCGGTCGGGCCCGGGAGGCGGAAAGATACTGGTCCTCTGCCGGTCAAAGAGGGCAGCGATCTGGTCGGATGCCCGCCGCACCGTGGCGGTGGAAGCCACGATCTTCATCCGGATGCGCTTGCCGTCGCGGGTCCGCTCGGCGAGCTGATCGATAGCGCACTCGTAAAGGCCCGCGACCGTTCCCAGCGGTCCGGCGATCAGGTGCAGTTCGTCCTGAATGATCAGGTCGGGCGGATCGAGCTTCCAGCCGTTATCTAGGGGCCGTCCATGCCCGGGCTCGGCCGCGCCATAAAACCCCACATTAGAATCGAAACGATCGACGTGGCCAAAGAAGGCGCCGGTTTCGCCGACCCAGGGCAAGGCCGCGAACTTGTCGATGGTCGCGATCAAGAAGGCCGGCAGACGCCGGTAGATCGGCTCATCGACCGTGAGGATCGGCAGAGGGCGGTTGCGGGTGAAGTCGCACCGGGCGTTGACGCAACGGATTTCCAGGTTGGTGGGCGCCGCATTACTGGGCGTGCAGGAGAACGACTCCGGCGTGAACGTCGTACCGCACCAGGGACAGGCCTTGATCGGCGCCGGCGCCCGCTTGTCCTGACCGAGCCGATAGCGCCGCACGCGACCCACTGCCGTGGTCTGATCGGCCTCGCCCGTGCGTCCAAGCTTGTTCGGAGAGGCGTCCGACCCGACCCAAAGGCCAATTTCGATCGGCCAGTCGCCGAGGAGCTTCTGGCCGCGTTCGTTCACGTTCGCGGGGTCCGTACGCATCAGTTCGAGCGCGCAGACGACGCCGGCAGCGCGCGCCAGCTGGTCGAGGGTCAGTAGGCGCAGTGTGTAACGCATGATCACCGCGACGCCCGCGCCCAGGACGCCGGGCGCCTTGAGCCGCCGGATGGCGATGGTGAAGGCCGCGAGGCCCAGATAGGCTTCGGTCTTGCCGCCCCCCGTCGGGAAGAACAGCAAGTCTGCCGTATCGCGGTCGGGGTGGCGCCTGTCGGCCAAGCCCGAGAGATTCAGCAGGATGAAGGCTAGCTGGAATGGCCGCCAAGCGGGCGCGCGTTGCATCTCTGGATCGCCCTGCGGCCCTGCGTTGCGGCGACGGGCGGCGCGCGCCACGGCGAGGTTCATGAAGCCGAAGGCTTGGCGCGCGAGCGGTTCGGTCGCGAGGATATCGAGGCCGGTACCGATCCGAGCTTTCGCCGTCTCCATGTCCCGGATCAGATCGTCCGCGGTCTGGCGGCGGCGGGGCGACGTCAGCGAAATGGCCCGTTGGGCTGTAATCCAATCGCCATAGAGCTTGGGCAAATCCTCAAGCGCCGACCTCAGTGCCGACCCGTCGCCGCTGACTAGCTCGGCTAGCGCCTCCATGCCAAACGTTACGGCGGACTTCAGCGGCTTGCCTTCGTTAGGCGCCACGCGCTCCACTTCGGCTAAGGGTAACGGATCGGTCCAGACCCGCTTCACATCGCCCGCCGCTTCCTCATCGAGCGGCCAGGCGGCGGCAGCGTTGCGCCCGA
Source organism: Ancylobacter mangrovi (assembly GCF_024752335.1). Taxonomy (NCBI): domain Bacteria; kingdom Pseudomonadati; phylum Pseudomonadota; class Alphaproteobacteria; order Hyphomicrobiales; family Xanthobacteraceae; genus Ancylobacter; species Ancylobacter mangrovi. Next base: position 191,662 of record NZ_JANTHY010000007.1, read on the forward strand.
CGGCCCATTCGCAGACGTCGCGATAGTGCAGATCGGCGATCTGAAGATCCGCGTCGTTGGATGTCATGCCGGAGAGATCGCGGCGCGGGCGGAAGCCCGCCTTGCTGGCGAGCTCCAGACGCGCCTGAAAGGCGTAGCCCACGTCCGCATAGAAGCGGTGAGCACGTGAGCGGCGGTTGACCAGGAAGACCGTCAGCGCCCGCACCCGCTCGACCTGCCCATCAGGCGTCGGGTAGGTGAAGACCCGCGAGTGCGTCTCGAGGCACAGGCCGCCCCCGGGCAGTTGTTCCGCGGCGCTCTCCGGCACGACGAACCGTCCAGCGCGCCCGTCCTGCACGGCCAGCGCGAACCTGCGCTCCTTGGGCGCGCGAACCCACTCGACCTGGGGGCGCCGGGGCTTTTTTTCGGGGTCCTGCTCGCCTTCCGGATCGGGAAGCAGCAGCGCCTCGTCCATCGGCGGCTCGGTTCGGTAGTCCCCCCAGGACACGACAGCTTCGATCTCACGGATGTCGGGATCGAGCAGAACGGTCAGACCGACCGAAGACGGCAGGAAACGCCGCCTGGCGTTGGGCGCCTCGGGCTCCTCATTGTCGCCCGCCGCGCCACCTGCGCCGTCCGCATCGGCTTCGCCGCCCTCTATCTCCAGCTCTTCAGTCTCGGCGGAGGCGTCGCCGTCTTCGGCGCCGTCGAGCGCCAGCTCGTCATCGGCAGGCGCGAGGAAGCCGGTGAGATACCAGCGCGAGGGGTTCTCATTCAGCCGTTCACTGGAGAGGTCGAGATCCTCCGGTTCCGGACCGGGGCCGACCAGGTCGCGGCGGAAGGCGCCGGCGATGCGGGTGCGGACGTCAAGCGAGCTGGTCATGAGCGTCCCAAGCCTTCTGAAAAAAGAAATTGTCCCAAGGCGTTCTCAAGCCACTTGCTCGTGTATGCCTGCTTCAACGCTTCTTTGGGCCGGTGCCCGGCGTCGACGAACAGCGATTCCAGGGCGATAAGGCGGTCGCGAAGGCCCAACCGAACGCCGAAGCGCATGCTGGCCTTGTCCGGCCCGCAGAGAACCCAGGCGTCGTCCCGCGTCAGCGCGTGGGCCCAAAGGGACCGCTCGCCAACGTCGAGGGCGATATCGGGGGCGCGGAGCGCCACGACCGCGCGCTGCCCGTCGGTCACGGGATGCATCGCGTGCAGACCGCCCGTGAGTTCACCGGGATCGATCCGCGCCTCTGGCCGGCGGCGCTGGAAGCCAGTCTGGGTCTCGGTCACGCAATCCTCAACCGTCTCGACCTGATAGCCACCCGTCAGCGCGCGCCAGGACCCCACCCGGAAGCACTCCAGGATGATGTTCGTATCGATCAGGAGGGGACCCTTGTGGCGCGGCATCGATGATCAAAGCTCAATCGGGGATGGAGCCCCGTAGACCTCGAAGAGGTCGCCCAGATCATCGACCGTCATGTCGAGCAACCCACTGGCCCGGCGGGCCGACACGTGACCGGCCTCGATCGCCAGGCCGATCACTTCGACGAACGGCTTGGAAAACGGCGGCGGCGGGACGGCCGCCCCTTCGCCGCGTCCATTGTTGCGCAAGGCCGCGTCTGGGGTCGCCCGCGCCGTCGCCGGCTTCAGCCTGTTCAGTGCGACAAGGCGCCATTTGAGGGCAGACGCCGTCACCTTCAGCTGATCAGCGGCGCCATTCAACCGCGCCACAAGGGCGGCCTCGGCCAAAGCTGACCAGTCAGCCATCCCGTCGAGGATCTTCGCTGGCATCAGGACCGCGGAGGCAAAGTTGTTGGCAAGCTGCTCCACCCGGTTTCCGCCGGTCTCTACGGCCGCCTCGGAGTGTTCCGGCGGCATGGTGTCCCAGGTGAGGATGTGGAACAGCTCGTGCGCCAGGTCGAAGTTGCGGCGGCCCTCCACCTCGCTACGGTTGATGAGAACCACGTCGAGTTCGGGCAGCCGGCACGCGGCGCCGGATATGCCCTCGAAGGCGTCCACCCGAAGCACCAGGATTCCGAGCGCCCGCTCCATGACCTCGGCAAGGCGGCCGGCCGGCACATCACCAAGCTCAAACTCGGCGACGAAGCGCTCGCCGGCTTCCATAGCATCTTCGAAGCTGTGGCGAGGCGTCAGGCCCAGCGACCTTCGTAGCAGGGGCGCCGCGCGCCCGACTTGGGGCGACAGCGCGCGATAGGCCGCGATCCAGCGGCCGGCGCTGCGCTCATAGCCGTTAAGGGCTTGCGGGCCGACGTTGGTCTGCCGCCATGAGAACCGCCCCTCGCCCACCAGGAGAAACGGGTTGGTGAAATAGTCGAGGGATGCGCCGAGCTTCTCGACGGCGATGACCAGTTCCTCGGCGGTCACCCGCCGCTCGCCCGTCTCGATCGCCGAAACCGTCTGGCGGTCCTTGAAGCCGAACACGCGCGCCAAGTCGTCCTGCGAGAGCTTCCGCTCCTCGCGCAACGCCTTGATCCTTGTTCCAATGAAGTTTGCCATGACCGCCTCCGGGGATCAGGTAATCTTGCAAATCAAAGAATGCAAGATTTTCTTGCTCACTCGGTGGTAGCTTCGTCCGGATCTTCGTCGTCATCCTCTGCCAGCACAGTGAGCCCGGCGGCACGCTCCTCGTCGGCGCGAGTGACGTTGAGGGCGATGAGACGCGCGAGGACTTCGTCCTTGAACTCGGCCGGCCAATCTAAGCGAGTCTTGACCTTCTTTCCCTCATCGACCTCCTGCTCGATGAACTCGGGCGCCGCGCGGTCGGCCAAGTCTTGCCAAGCCTGCGCGATGGCTTCCTCGGGCTCGCTTCGGGCGTAGGCACGCAAAACGGCAACATCCATCTCGGCATGCAAAATCCGCAGACGGGAAATATCGGCGGCGTTCTCGCCGCGGGCATGGAAGCGATTGTAAATCTTGGTGAGCCCCTCGTTCCGGTCGGTCAACAGTTGGGCTCGGAAGGCGTGATACGCCTCACCGGCAGCCTCCAGCTCCGGATCGCGCTCAAAGTTGGCGGGGAACGGAAAAGTTCGGAAACAATCAGAGGGTGTGTAGCGAAGCCTATCTTCGAGTGTGGACGCAAAAAAACGCGCCCAGAGCTCGTGCGAGCGTGATTGAAGTACCGCAAATGGGCCGTAGCGCTCAAATGCGAAAACCACACAACTGTCCGCGAAGACCATGTTTGTAGACACGGATGCAACAGCCATCTGGGCTGAGACGCGGGACAGGGCAAACGCGCGCTCAAGGCCCGCGATAGACCGATATAATTCCGGACGCTCTCTCCAATACTTCCACCACTCGGTGTACATTGCTCCGTTTTTCTTATTCTTCTCCTTCTGCCGCTCGGGACGCACGTAACGGTCGAGGATATTGAATAGTTCGGTAAAATCAGCGACGCATTGGCTAAGCGTAAGGTCATTGACGTTGACTACATAGCGGTGGTGCGTCTGGGTCGGAGAAGTGTTCAACTCATCGCCGCCTAGATACGGAAAAATTCTCCGAGAAGCTGTTTGACTGGAAGCTGTAATCTCGGCCATCTCGCGAAGGGAAGCGGAGGCTCCCTTGGCCGCCGCTTCATCGTCGAACGTGAATCCCATCCCCAAGACGATCGACCCTTGAAAGGCCTTTCTAGAGTTCGTTGAGAGACGAGATGGAGAACGATCGAAATCACCCTCCACCAAGTATGCTGAAATCCTGCTTACGGGACGGGCGTCCAAGAAGGGCTGGAGTACAGTTCCCTTCACGATATGGACTACGGAAACGACGACAGCGGCCTCACCTGGCCAGCGCATCGTCTTCTGAGCCCGCGCTATGTTTCCGCCGTCCGTTAGGATGATCGCAAGCGATCCTTCGCGGGTGTCACCCTGCGCCAGTGTGTTTGTGCCAATCAGTCCTAGAGCGCCATCGTTCCGCAGAAACGAGAACGCACGAAGGAAGAAATGGCCAATTAGATCAACGTTTCTAGTGCTTCGGGAATGAAGCGTTGCAAGCCAATCTCGGTACCTCGTTCCAAATTGCTCTGAAATGCGTTTGCCGCCGAGAAAAGGCGGATTCCCGACGATGGCGTCGAAGCCTCCGTTCTCCCGAGCAAACACCTCCGGGAACTCCAACTGCCAATGGAAGGGCGGGAGTCCATTCTCGCCGGACCGCAACCGGATCGCCGAAGCGTCCAAGTGATCCCACCGCGGCGGCATGCCGGAGATCTGACTCTCGACCTCCGCCCGCGCCTTCTCCCTCGCCTTGGTCTTGTCAGCGGCGAAGAACGCCGAAAGGACCGCGTCACCCATCACCCTGATCGGCGCAAGACGGGTTTCCACATGGCTATGCCGCTGCTCCTGGACCACGCGGGCCGTATCATCGGGTGCGGACTGGATTTCCGCCCGCGCCGTCTCAGCCTCGACGACCCTATCGCGGACCAACTGGCGGAACAGCGGCAGGCCGGGCTTGGCCTCGTCCCAGTTGGCGGCGGCAATCTGGGCCGGCGTGAGACCAACAAGGCTGTCGCCGCTCTTCAACGCGTGGTCGAGGAAGGTGAACTCGTGGTCCCGCGCCAGCGTTGCCAGCCAGAGCGACAACCGCGCCAGGTCGACCGCTCGCGGATTCTTGTCGACGCCGTACAGGCAACGCTGCGCGACCAGTCGACGGGCATGTAGCTCCTCATCCTCGTCGGCAGGGATCGTGGGCCGGCTCTCCGGCCACCGCGCCCAGGCCAGGATGAGGCGCTCACCCAGCGCGCGGCAGGCCTCGACGAGGAAGGCGCCTGACCCCATGGCGGGGTCGCAGACCTTGAGGTCAAGAACCTGATCCGCTGTAGCGTCCGGCCCCAAGCGAGCGAACGCGGATTCCAGCGCGTACTTAACAATGGGCGCAGTCAGCGAGCGAGGCGTGTAGTGGCTGCCGGTCCTTCGACGTTCATCAGTCGGCTGCAGGATCGGCGTGCCCAGCGCGGCCAGGGTCTTCTTGGGCGAGCCCCGCTCATCGACCATGCTGTCTAGCGCAACCACGAGGTCCTCAACGCCATCTGCGTCCTCGATCGGCTTGGCTTGCGCCGCCGTGAGCGCGCGGCCAGCATCTTCTTTGAGCGCCTTGATCCGCGCCTTGCCCTTGAGCGCCGCCAGGGCGTCGAGGTCCACGAAAACCGGGATCTTGTTATTCTTGCCGGCCTTGATCGCCAACGAGCGGCCGGACGTCAGGCTGGCCTCGAAGCCCATCACCGTCTCATAGACCGAGCCGATCTGTTCGACGTCCAACGCGCGATAGGACAGCCGCTCGCGCGTTCCGCCCCGCAACTTCAGCGTCATCAGGCCTTCGAGGATGCGCAGCAGGCAACCATCCGAGACGCCCGGCACGCGCGGCGCGTCCGCTGGAAGGGCACGTCCCTCCAGGAACGGGAAGGCCTCCGGGTCGAACAGCTTGCCGCCGCGCGCCTGTACAAAATGGGTGCGATGACCGCCATAGATCAGCCGGAACAGGGCCAGTAGCTGGCCCCAACCGCCCTGGCGCTCGTCCATCGTGTCCGGGTGGAGGGCGGCGTCCTCGCTCAGCCGCGCATAAAGTCCGCGCACGGCGTAGCTGGTTTCATAGACACGCCGGGCGTCGGCGTCGGTCCGGGAGGGCAGCAGGTCGCGGTCCTCGGCGTAGAGCACGAAGACCAGCCGCATCAGCACCGTCAGAAGGCCCTCGTAAAGGTGGCCGGGCTCGCTGGTGGCGAGATGGCGGACGAGGTCGGGCTCTGCGGCGTCGAAGCCGCGCAGGAGCTCATGCAGGGCGCCGAGCACCTGTCCGGCGAGCGCGGTGGAGACCGCGGCCTGGGCGTCGCGGCTCTTTGCCAGCAGGGCCGGCAGTCGGCGGTCGTCGCCTTCGATGAAGAGGCGGACAGCGCCCAGCAGCAGCTTGAGGCCGCCCAGCATCGGCCGGCCGGCGACCATCGCCAGCGGCCGAATCGGGAAAGTCAGATGACCGGACGTCTCGCCCCGCGGTGCGTAGGTCAGCCGCACTGCGTTGTCCGTGATCATCAAGCCGGCGAAGACGCCGGTTTCGCGCAAAAGGCGCTCGAACCGCTGCTGCGGAGTCGCCTCCCACCCGTCCAGGCTCGCCCGCTGATCGGGTTCGACGCCGGCATCCTCGACACGGACGAGCAGTTGCCACTCGCCGGTGCCATCGCCCAGCTCGCGCACTGCCCAAGTCGGCTGCAGCGACGTGTTGTGCTCGGGAAGCGGTACGACGAGGGACACCGGGATTTCCGATCCCTCCGGCGCACCCGCGACGTGCCGCGCTTCCCAGCCCAGGATCGTTTGCGCGAAGGCCCACGGATCGCGCAGCGCGGGGCCTGAACCCTCCACGTCGATCTGCTCGGCGGCCTCTGCAGTGTCCACGGCCGTCTGGCGGGTGGGGGCGAGGCCGAGTTCCTTAATAAGGCTGGCGGCGATGACGAGGCCGACGGGCCGCACATGGTCGAGCCATTCGATGTCGGGATCGCGATTGATGTCTTCGCTCATGGCCTCACCCCGACGTCGGCCAGAGATAGACAATCCCGACCGGCTCCAAGCGGTGGGCACGAACCTCGTAGGCGTTCCTCAGCCGCTGGGGCTCGGTTTGCAGCTCGCTCTCCAACCGGTCGAGCCGCGTCTGCCAGTGACGCTTGTCCGCCTCACGCTCACGACGCTCCTCGGGCACCAGGTCCAGGGTCAGCTGGTTCGGGTTGAAGTCCTTGGACGCAGCGAGAATGCGATTGCGTTGTTGCTCCAACAAGGTGGTCAGCGACCGCGCCTCTTCCTCACCGCGCTTGGCCAACTGCACCTTGACGGCCGCCAACCGTTCCTCGGCGATGGCCGCCAGGCTGGGCGTCAGATCAGCGATGTCCTTGGCCAGCAGGGGCTGGATTCGCGCGGTCACCGAGGCCGGCGCCTGGCGGCCGTCCCGCAGCGCCTCCTCGAGCTGGTTCAGGGTCTTTTCCTCACCGCTTTCGCCGAGTGGCCGCAGCGGCTTCGTGGCCCGTTCCGCTTCCGTCCAGATCGCCGTGACGGGGATGATCTCCTCGTGCAATCTGGCGGCATTCGGCCCGTACACCGCTAGGCGCCCCATCATGACGATGCGCGGCTGCGCTCCGGGACCCAGGATCACGGACAGCCGCGAGAGGTGCGACTGGAACCCCTGACTGAGGAACCGTGAGAGGAGGCGGCGAACCAGCCTGTGCTCGAGATGGACCTGCACCACATCGTCGGCGTTGCGCCCATCCGCTAGCACGGGGGGGTAGAAGGAAATCTTGCGAACAGGCGCGTCACGCCGCCAATCCCCGACCCGTTCACCGCGCTTCCGCGGGCGGGTGCGTAGGTCGTCGAAGGCGTCGTCCCAACCCGCGTCCTTCGCGAAACCGGGGCTGGCCGGATCGAGCTGGAACGTGGCGATCTTACCGACGTGCTCGGCTTCGGCCTCGTCCAGCGACACGCCGGCTCGGGCCATGGCCGTCGCCGCGACACGCTGAAGGTCGTCGGCATCGACGCCCACCCGCTCACGGGAGCGCTCCAGCGCCCGACGAAGGTCGTCCTGTTCCTTGAGCAGAACCTCGTGCCGAGCGGCCTCCTCGCCGTCCATCTCGGCCTGGACATGAGCGCGGGCCTCTTTATCGTCCTCTTCGGCCACCTGGCGGGCGATAGCCGAAGCCTGACCCTTGCCGATCCCGGCCGCGGCCAGCTTGGCGGTGACCCGATCCTCGATGACGCGGCCGGCGGAGCCGAGCTCCTCGCGGATGGTCTCGGTCTTACGAACCAGGGCTTCGAGGACGATGTCCGCCTCGCGCTGCTCGTAGCGGAAGTAGCGGCAGTGGATGCGCTTGGCCGGCTGCAGCTTGCGGTCGATACGGCCATTGCGCTGTTCAAGCCGCGCCGGGTTCCACGGCAGGTCGAAGTGGATGAGATCGGCGCAGCGGGTTTGCAGATCGATCCCTTCGCGCGCCGCATCAGTGCAGATGAGGATGCGCAGCGGCTCGACTGCGGGGTCGGCGTTGAAGGCCCGCTTCACCGCCTCGCGGCGATCCGAATTGGTCGCGCCGGAGAAGACCCCGATCCGCTCCTCCTCGCGGTCCGTGTCGGAGAACGCTTCCCGCAACCGGCGCTCCAACCAGCGGCGCGTGTCCTCATACTCGGTGAAGAGGATCAGGCGGCGCTCGTTCCAGACGCCATCGGTAAAGAGGTTGGCCTTGATCCAGTCGACAAGGTGACGGACGCGGGCGTCGGGGCGGGTGGCGGCGTGCTCGGCAATGGCCAGCATCTCGTCGACAGCGGCGAGCTCGGCCAGGAGGTCGCCCTTTTCGGCGCCGACGGAGCCGATGACCGTCGCCGCATCGGCAAGGCTGTCTTCCTCGGCATCGGCCGTCGCCTCAGCCTCGGCGTCTTCCAGGTCGAGTTCGGCGATGTCATCTCCCGCCCGCGCCGCGACGAACCCCTGCGCGGCGCCCGCCGATTGCAACGGCGTCTCTCCGTCTATGATCCGCTGCAGCCCTTTGCGATGTACCTTCAGGGTGCGCGCGAACGCGGCGACAGAGGAGAGCAGCCGTTGTTGAAGCCCCACGAACGCCAGCTTGGCGAGAGCGGCCTTTTGGGTCGGCAACGTCGCTATGCGCAGCATGCGCAGGTCGCCATAGGCCGCGAGCCGACGAGCGAGATCCAGCTCTGGGGTATTGTCAGGAAGGCCGTCGATGACGATCGGCTCGATGATCCGTTCGGGGAAATCCTCGCCTAGGCGGCGTAGGTCGGACTTCAGCCGCCGAACCATGACTGGCTCGAGGTCCTTCGGCCGCACGATGACGCCGCGGGTGAACCGCTGAGGGTCCAGCATCTCCAAAAGTGCCGAGAAGCTGTTCGAGTGTCCATTGTGCGGGGTGGCCGACAGGAACAGCCGATGCTCAAAGCGATCCGCGAGTTCGCGCACGGCCCGGGTGAGTTGGCTGGACACCGCGTAGCGAACGCCCGCGGAAGGGGCAGCGTGGTGGGCTTCGTCCAGGATGAACAGGGCGCGGGCACGAAACTCACCGAGCACGTCTCGCAGCCCGCTGGCATATGTCTCGTCTGTCAGCAGCCGGTGGGAGATAATGAAGCGCGATCCGGTGTTCCAAGGGTTCACGGCAAACCCGCGCTGGCGCCGAAGTTCGGAAACCCGCTCTCGGTCGATGGTGTCGAACGATAGGCCGAACTTGGCTTCCAGTTCGTCCTTCCACTGGATCGTCATCGATGGCGGCGCCGCGATGACAATGAAATCGGCACGCTTGCGCAGCAGCAGCTCCCTCGTGACGAGACCAGCCTCGATGGTCTTACCTAGGCCTACGTCGTCGGCGATGAGCAGATTCACTCGCGGAAGGCGCAGAGCTTTGCGGAGCGGCAGGAGCTGGTAAGCATCGAGCCGGATTCCGGCCCGAAATGGTGCCTGCAGCAACTCGCGATCCGCCGCCGTCGCAGACTTCCACCGCAGCGCTCGAACATACGCTGCAAGAACTTCAGGACTGTCTGGCCCACCAAGGCCGACCGACTCCCAGCCCGTATCGTCGATCACCGACGCGCCCACTTCGGCGTCCCAGAGCACCTCAAGAGCCTCGTTATTAGCGTCGTCGGCGATGCACGATAGCGACAGGGTCCGAAGCTCCGCATCGGCGTCGTTCACCCCATCGACCAGCCAAGGACGCCCACGGACGTTGACAAATTCCCCCTCGTTGGGTGCCATCGAACGGCTTTCACCAGACAACCGAATCCCTCGCTGTTATTGCTTGGACATTACGGCAAGCCCCTATAGCGCTACAACCTAGCCTGCAGCCTGCAGGCGTCGCGCACCCAGGACACATTGCAGTCCGACAGAAGAGTTCTCACGGGCCGCTAATGAGATATCGGCAGGTTGCCGCGACATCGGCGAGGATCAGTTCCCGGGACCGGACCTTTCCAACGGAAGAGAAGGGTCAGGACCGCCACAATTTTCACTCTTGGCGGTCTTCTTCGAACGCCTGCTTTGCTTTCGCCATCCAAAGGCTGCGCGCCTGTTCTCCCTGCTCACTTTGGAGCTTGTCCGCCATCCAGAGCAGCGCCCCATAGATCATGGCGCGGTCATCGCCGGTCAGCTCGACGATGCCCGACTTAACCACGAGCCCGCCGAGCTGGATCAGATGCCGCGTGCGCTTGCGACGTTCGACCTGCCAGTCACGCATGTCACGCCGAGCCCGTGCCGCCTGATGGCGATTGCGCGCTGTCTGATTGCGCCGGAGCGCCGACCGCGTCGCGTTCAGATGCCGGTGCAGATCGGCGTGTCCTTCCTTGAAAGAACGCCGCGCCCCGTCGCGCCCAGGCTTCCTTCCGTCCAGGGTCCTTGGTCTCGCCCAGGACGAGCAGCGCGCCGGCAAGTTCCTCGACGGTGAGCGTGTCCGCGCCGGTGGCGATCACCAGATCGCCGAGCTGTTGGACCTTTCGGGTCTTAAGCTCTCGTGCCTTGTCTTCGAGTGCCTTCAGTTCCGCGTCGAAGTCCCGTGGTTTGCGCATCATCCTCTCCATCAGCAGTCGATGGAGAAATGATAGTCGAGCGTGTTTCAGATGTCTGTAATGTTGCCAGGACAGACTGGGATGGTCTCGTCGCTCCCGAGATTTTTTCGAGGGAGGGCGCGCTTATACGTCGTTCCGACGTGCGCTTCGCCGTGCTGATGTTCGGATCGCGATGGCGATCTATCATTTTCACGTCAAGGTCATCGGCCGCAAGGCCGGCTCCAGCGCGGTGGCGTCCGCCGCCTACCGCTCGGCGTCAAGGCTGCGCGATGCGCGCATCGACCGCGTCCAGGACTTCTCCGCCAAGCGCGGCGTCGTGCATTCCGAGGTGCTGCTACCGGACGGGGCACCCGAGGCGTGGAGCGACCGCGAGCGGCTGTGGAACGATGTCGAAGCCTTCGAGCTGCGCAAGGACGCGCAGCTCGCCCGCGAGGTCGAGTTCGCCCTGCCGCGGGAGATGAGCCAGGCGCAGGGCATCGCGCTTGCGCGTGACTTCGTCCAGGCGGAGTTCGTCGATCTCGGGATGGTCGCCGATCTCAATGTGCATTGGGATATGGGTGAGGACGGCATGGCCAAACCCCACGCCCATGTCATGCTCACCATGCGCTCGGTCGATGAGGAGGGTTTCGGCTCGAAGGTGCGGGAGTGGAACGCGAACGAGATGGTTGCGCGATGGCGCGAGCGCTGGGCCGCGCTCGCCAATGAACGGCTCGCCGAACTCGATATCGACGCGCGCATCGATCATCGCAGTTTTGAGGCGCAGGGCATCGCGCTGGAGCCGCAGAGCCAGATCGGTGCGCCCGCCCAGCGGATCGAAGGAGAGGGGATCGAGGCCGCCGATCGGGCGGAGGTTCATCGCGAGATCGCGCGCGGCAACGGCGAGCGCATCATCGCTGATCCGGCAGTAGCGCTGGACGCCATCACCCAGCAGCAGTCGACCTTCACCCGGCGCGATATGGCGCGCTTCGCGCACCGCCACAGTGACGGCATCGAGCAATTCAACGAGGTGATGGGCGCGATGGGCCGCGCGCCCGATCTTGTCGAACTCGGCACGGATGGGCGCGGCGAGGACCGCTTCACCACGCGGCAGATGATCGAGGCCGAGCGGCGCCTGCACCGGGCCGCCGAACTCATGGCGGAGCGCGAGCGCCATGCGGTGAAGGATGCCAACAGGAACGCGGCGCTGGCACGTGCCGAGGAGCGCGGCCTTGTTCTCTCCGGCGAGCAGTCCGACGCGCTGGCGCACATCACCGGCACGCGCGATCTCGGCATCGTCGTCGGTTATGCCGGGACGGGGAAGAGCGCCATGCTGGGTGTCGCGCGCGAGGCCTGGGAAGCGGCCGGCCTGGAGGTTCGCGGCGTCGCCCTTTCCGGCATCGCCGCGGAGAATCTGGAGAGCGGATCGGGCATCACGTCCCGTACCATTGCCAGTCTGGAGCACGGCTGGAGGCAGGGCCGGGATAGGCTCACCTCACGCGATGTGCTGGTGATTGACGAGGCCGGCATGGTCGGCACGCGTCAGTTGGAGCGCGTGCTCTCCCATGCCGCTGACGTTGGCGCCAAGGTAGTGGTGGTCGGCGATCCACAGCAGCTGCAATCGATCGAGGCGGGCGCCGCCTTCCGCTCGCTTGTCGAGCGTCACGGTGGTGCGGGGATCAGCGAAGTCCGCCGCCAGCGCGCGGAGTGGCAGCGCGACGCCACGCGCGATCTGGCGACCGGCCGGATCGGTGATGCGATCCAGGCCTATGAGGCGAACGGCATGGTGCATGCCACTAAGACGCGGGAGCAGGTGCGCGGCGAGCTGATCGATCGCTGGGACCGTGACCGGCAGGTTGCGCCGGACCAAAGCCGCATCATCCTCACCCACACCAATGACGAGGTGCGCGCTCTCAATCAGGCCGCCCGCGAACGCATGCGGGAAGCCGGCGATCTCGGTGAAGACGTGCGCGTCACCGTGGAGCGCGGCGCGCGTTCCTTTGCCCGTGGCGACCGTGTCATGTTCCTGCAGAACGAACGCGGGCTTGGGGTGAAGAACGGAACGCTTGGCACCATCGAGCAGGTCAGCGCACAGTCCATGTCCGTGCGTACCGATGACGGCCGATCCCTCGCCTTCGACCTGAAGGACTATAGCCGCATCGACCATGGCTATGCCGCCACCATCCACAAGTCACAGGGCATGACGGTGGACCGCACCCATGTGCTGGCGACGCCCGGCATGGACGCTCATTCCAGCTATGTCGCGCTATCGCGTCATCGCGATGGGATAGAGCTGCACTATGGCCGGGACGACTTCGCCGATGGGGAACGTCTGGCACGCACCCTGTCGCGTGACCGTGCCAAGGACATGGCGTCGGATTACGAGCGTTCCGATCCCGCCCAGGACTATGCCGAGCGCCGCGGCATCACCTTCCGCCAGCGCGTCGTGGAGATGGTGCGCAAGGTCCCGGAGAAGCTGCGCGACCTCGCCAACGCGCTAATGCCGTCCGTGGACATGGCCCGGGAAGCGTCAGCCCTGCGCGAAGAGCTCGGGAGCAACGACCCGCCGCTCACCCAGGAAGCTCCCGTGGATCCAGAGGCGGTGCTGCGGCGGGCGCGAACCCGCGCGCTCATGCGGCATGCCCAGGCTTGGGACGCGATCCTCACAACAGCCGATGCGACCGGCCAGGGCACGCCCGAGCAACTGCGTGAACTCACCGCCGCCCGCAAGGAGTTCGAGGAGGTGCGGCCCCATGGCTGGCGGGATGCGGAAGCCGCCTATGAGAAGAACCCGGAACTGGTGCACGAGGCCGCTGACGGCAGGCTCAATCGCACCATTCGCGCCCTCCAGCTTGAAACGGAAATCCGCACCGATCCGGAGCGCCGCGCCGGTCAATTTGTCGAGCGCTGGAAGAAGCTCGACCAGCAGCGTCAACGCCAGTACAGCGACGGCGACTACGCCGGCTACAAGGCCACCCGCGTCAAGATGGGCGACATGGCGCGGAGCCTGGAGCGCGACCCGCAGCTCGAATCTCTGCTCGCCAACCGCAAGAGGGAACTGGGCATCAGCTTTGAGACCGGCCGCAGTCTTGGCCGTGAGCTCGCCCATAGCCACGGCATCGACTTCGACCGCAGCCGTGGCCTTGGTCTCTGACCTGTCCGATGTGCCGCCGCCGCTTCGCCACGCCCCACCCGCGCTGTTCATCCTCTTGCCGGTCGGCGGCCCCATGCCTTTTCTGGAGCAGGCGCCCTCAGGCGCGTCCAGCAGGAGGCAGCACCGCCATGCAGACACCAGAGCGTATCATCCGCCTGAAGACCGTCCTTAGCCGCACTGGCCTGTCCCGCTCCACCATCTATCGCAAGATCGCGGAAGGGACCTTCCCCGCCCAACTGAAGATCAGCACCAACGGCGCCGGCTGGCGGGAATCCGACATCAACCAGTGGGTTGCCGATCCCCCGCGGTGGCGGATCACCAATAAAAAAACGGATGAAATGGGCGGGGGAAGCACCTCGTTCAGAGATCATCATCCAATGCGTCATCGTGCACTTCGGCGGCGCGCTGTTTCGCGTCGGCGATCAAATCCTTCGCGGATCGTCCCTCTACCCAAGCGTCGAGCATGTCAGCCCAGCACTGGAGCATGATCCTCCGCTCGGCGAGATATTGGTTCACGTTGTAGACGGCGGCGATCCGGTTCCGGGGCGCGTGGGCCAAGCTCATCTCGATCCAGCGATCATCGAACTTGGCGCGGTTCAGGCCGGTCGAGAATGTGCGACGGAGATCGTGAACGCCGAAGCTCTGAAAATCAGGATCCGTCTCCCGGATGCGCTCCACAACGGTGTCGATCACGCGGTTGAGGGTGGCATTGCTGATCGTCGTATCGCTGTCGTATCGGCCAGGGTGCAGGTATCGGCTGGTACCGAATATCGTGCGAAACACTGTCAGAATGTCGAGAGCCTGATCGCTCAGCGGGACCACATGCGCCTTGCCTGCCTTCATGCGCTCGCCCGGGATCGTCCAGCGTGCGGCGGCGAAGTCGATTTCCTTCCAGGTGGCGTCGATGAACTCCGACTTGCGGACGCCGGTCAGCAGGACAAACTTCACCGCCAAGCGTAGCGTGGGCGCGGCCGACACATGATCCAAGGCCGCCAGGGCCGCGCGGACCTCGGAGGGCGAAAGGGCGCGCTCGCGCGGCTCAAAGGTGGCGATGGCGCTGTTGCGGATTGACTCGGCCGGGTTGCTCACGTCCAGCCCGCTTCCCTGAGCATGGCGGAACACCAGCAACACGACCTCGCGGACATGCACGGCAACGGCCGGCCCGCGCTTCTCCTTAACCTCGTCGCACAGATGTTTGAGGCGTTGCGGCGTCACTTCCCCGAGTTTGAGCTTCGACAACTCTCCCGCGATGGCGCGATCATAGACGGACCGGCGCATGGCCAGAGTGCTGTCGGCCAGTCTCTCAGCTCCCGACTTGGGATCGGCCTTATGCTTGAAATAGGCTTCCGCCCACCCACCGAACGTCAACGCCTCGGCTGACGCGGTGCGCTTCTCTACCTTGGCTTTCGACGGCGACTCGCCCCGCTCGACCTGACGTCGAGCCCGAGCCAGCAGCGACCTTGCCTCCGCAAGAGACACCTCCATACCGTATTCCAGCGCGTCGGGCGCCCGTGTCAGCTTGCGCGCCGCCTCGGCGCTATATCGGCCGATGGTCAAGACCTCCTGCCGTCCGTTCACCCGGTACTGATAGCGGAACGAGACGACCCCAGTCGGGGTGACGGCCGCATACATCCCGTCGCGGTCCGTCACCTTGTAGAGCTTGGCCCTCGGTTTGAGATTTTTCAGTTCTTTATCAGTGAGTTCGCTCATAAATCCGCACCCGGTCGGGAGGCGAACGGATACCATCAACAGGCGCTGTTGGTACCGGAAGCCCGTTTCTCGACCATCCTGCGCTATACCAACATCGGTACCAACAAAGTGGTCCGGCTGGGGTGACATGCAGTGATACGGGGTAGGAAGAAAACTCGTTTCTAGACAGAGGGTTGGTGCGATTTCCGGCACGGTGCGCAATGGTCTGAAACCACCCTAGTTCACTCCCACTCGATGGTCCCCGGCGGCTTGCTGGTTACGTCGTAGACCACCCGGTTGACGCCCTTCACCTCGTTGACGATGCGTGTCGCGACGCGGCCGAGGAAGGCCATGTCGAACGGGTAGAAGTCCGCCGTCATGCCGTCGACGGATGTCACCGCGCGCAGGCCCACCACATAATCGTAGGTCCGGTAGTCGCCCATCACGCCGACCGTCTTCACCGGCAGGATCACGGCGAAGGCCTGCCAGATGTCATCATAGAGCCCGCCGCGGCGGATCTCCTCAAGATAGATCTCGTCGGCGAGGCGCAATATGTCGAGCTTCTCGCGGGTGATCTCGCCCGGGCAGCGTATGGCGAGGCCCGGCCCGGGGAACGGGTGGCGCCCCACGAACACCTCCGGCAGGCCGAGCTCGCGGCCAAGCTCGCGCACCTCGTCCTTGAACAGCTCGCGCAGCGGCTCCACCAGCTTCATGTTCATCCGCTCGGGCAGGCCGCCGACATTGTGGTGGCTCTTGATCGTTACCGAGGGCCCGCCGGTAAAGCTGACGCTCTCGATCACGTCCGGGTAGAGCGTGCCCTGGGCGAGGAAGGCGGCGCCGCCGATCTTCTTCGCCTCGTCCTCGAACACGTCGATGAACAGCTTGCCGATGGTCTTGCGCTTCACCTCCGGGTCGATCACGCCCTCCAGCGCGCCGAGGAACAGCTCGGAGGCGTCCACATGCACCAGCGGGATGTTGTAGGCGTCGCGGAACAGCGTCACCACCTTCTCCGCCTCGCCGAGCCGCAGCAGGCCGTGGTCGACGAAGACGCAGGTGAGCTGGTCGCCGATCGCCTCGTGGATCAGCACCGCGGCAACCGAGGAATCCACACCGCCCGACAGGCCGCAGATCACCTTTTCCGAGCCCACCTGCTCGCGGATACGGCGGATCGATTCCTCGCGATAGGCCTTCATGCCCCAGTCGCCGGTGGCGCCGGAAATCCTGCGCACGAAATTGCGGATCAGCGCCGCGCCGTGCGGCGTGTGCACCACCTCGGGGTGGAACATGGTGGTGTAGATGCGCCGCGCCTCGTTCACGGCGATGGCGAAGGGCGCGTTCTGCGAGGTCGCGACCACCTCGAAGCCCTCCGGCAGACGGGTGACGCGGTCGCCATGGCTCATCCACACCGGATAGCGCCCGCCGATCTCCCACACGCCATCATAGAGCGCGCTCGGCTTGTTCACTGTCACCTCGGCGCGGCCGAACTCCGCGGCGTGGCCGCCCTCCACCTCCCCGCCGAGTTGCAGCGCGCAGGTCTGCTGGCCATAGCAGATGGCGAAGATCGGCACGCCGGCATCGAACGCCTCCTGCGGCGCGCGCGGGCTGCCGGGCTCGGTCACCGAAGCCGGACCGCCGGAAAAGATGATGCCCACGGGCTTAAGCCGGCGCACCGCCTCGGCCGCACTCTGATACGGCACGATCTCCGAATAGACGCCCTCCTCGCGCACGCGGCGGGCGATCAGCTGCGTCACCTGCGAGCCGAAATCGATGATCAGGATCGTGTCGTGCTGGGCGGGAGCGTCGGCGGTGGCGTCGATCTTGGTCATGGGCGGCTCGTCTGGCGGTTCGGAAAGTGGGGCGGGAAAGCGGACGGCAGTGCGATGAAGGACGTGGTTATGCAGGGCGAGGCGATGCAGCGCGAGCTACGGGGCGGCATCGATGGCTCGCGCGCGCTCATGCGTCCCGCACCATCAGGCTGACGAAGAACCCGTCGGTCCCGGTCCGGCGCGGCGTCAGCAGCAGCCCTTCCGGCCGCTCCAGCGCCGCGGCGCGCAACGCGATGCCGCGCTCCCCGAGCGCGAGCACGGCCTCGGCGGGCGGCAGGGCGCGAAAGCCCGAATGGCGACCGAGGAAGGCGCGCACTTGGTCGACATTTTCCTCGTCGAGCAGCGAGCAGGTGATGTAGGCGAGCCGCCCGCCCGGCTTCACGAAGCGTGCGGCGGCGTCGAGGATCTCGGCCTGCTCCTTCACCCGCTCGGCCAACGCGCCGGGGCGCATGCGCCATTTGGCGTCCGGATTGCGGCGCCAGGTGCCCGTGCCGGTGCAGGGCGCGTCGACCAGCACCAGGTCCATGCGCCATTCGAGGTCGGCCAGCACGTCAGGCCCGGTGCCGGCCCGGCCCTTGGGCGAGCGGATCTGGACGTTATGGGCACCGGCGCGCTGCACCCGCTCGTGGATCGGGGCGAGCCGGCGCAAATCGTCGTCATAGGCGTAGAGTTGGCCGGCATTGTCCATCAGCGCGGCCAGCGCCAGCGTCTTGCCGCCGCCACCCGCGCACAGATCCAGCACCTGGGCGCCGCGCGCCGGCGCGGCGAGGATGGCGGCGAGCTGCGAGCCCTCGTCCTGGATCTCGACCGAGCCCTTGAGATAGGCCGGCTCGGCGGTCAGGGGCGGCGCCTTCCCGTCGGCGTTCGGGGCGATCCTCAGCGCCAGCGGCGACCACGCGCCGGGGACGGGATCGAGATGGGCGAGCTGCTGCGCGGCCTTGCCCACGTCGGATTTCAGCGTGTTCACCCGAAGGTCCAGCGGCGCGCGCCCGGCAAGCGCGGCGCCCTCCTCCGCCCGGTCGTCGCCGAACACGCGGGCGAGCGGGGCGTCGAGCCATTCGGGATAGTCGCCGCGCACATGGGCCGGCGCCTCGCCGAGCGTGTCGCCCGCAAGCCGCGCCGCCTCTTCGTCGGTCAGCGGCTCCGGGGCGAAGCGGGAGCCGTCGCACAGCCGGCCGATGGCCTCCGCGTCCAGCCCGCGTGCGAGATGAAGCATGCCGAGCACCAGCGCGCGCGGCGTCTCCTCGCCGGCCGGCTGGCCCATGATCCAGCCGGCGGAGGCGCGCCGGCGCAGCGTGTCGTAGACCAGCGAGGACAGCGCGGCGCGGTCGCCCGAACCGGCGAAGCGGTGGCGGCGTCCCCATTCGGTCAGCACGTCGGCCGCCGGCCGGCGCTCGGCCAGGATGCCGGCGATCACCTCGATGGCGGCGGAGATGCGGGCGGCGGGGGTCATGGCACGCCCCTCACGGCATCACCGGTGAGAACAGGATACCGAAGGCGAACAGCACCCACATGACCAGCAGCACGACGACGCCCGCCGCGAAGGCGGGAAAGCGCAGCCGTATATTGTTGCTGGTGACGTGCACCCAGGCATGGAGAATGCGGCTCAGCACGAACAGCCAGGCCAGCACGACGAAGGGCAGGTCCGCCTGCCGCGTGAACAGCGCGAGCGCCACCAGCACGTAGAACAGCACCGGGAACTCGAACTGGTTGCGCAGGCAGTTGTTCGCCTGCCGCACCCGCACCGGCCAGGCCGTGTCGTCGATCACGGCCCGCGCCTCCTCCACCTGCCCGGCCCGGATCGCCGCCCCGCGCACGCTGCCGAGCCGGACGAGCACCAGGAAGGTGAGCGCGACCTGCACGAAGACGGGAAGCAGGATGGCGGGAACGGACACGGCGGCGGTCTTTCTCGGAGGACGGGGATGCGGCGTCGGGGCGGGGGGCCTCAGCCCCCCTGCGGGTAGTTCGGGCTCTCGCGGGTGATGGTCACGTCATGAACGTGGCTCTCGCGCAGCGAGGCGCCGGAGATGCGCACGAACTGCGCCTTCTCGCGGTACTCCTCGAGCGTGCCGCCGCCGACATAGCCCATGGCGGCGCGAAGGCCGCCGGCGAGCTGGTGGAGCACGCCGCCCACCGGCCCCTTATAGGGCACCTGCCCCTCGATGCCTTCCGGCACCAGCTTCAGCGTGTCCTTCACCTCGGCCTGGAAATAGCGGTCGGCCGAGCCGCGCGCCATCGCCCCGACCGAGCCCATGCCGCGATACGACTTATAGGAGCGGCCCTGGTAGAGGTAGACCTCGCCCGGGCTCTCGTCGGTGCCTGCGAGCAGCGAGCCGATCATGGCGCAGGACGCGCCGGCGGCGAGCGCCTTGGCGAGGTCGCCCGAATATTTGATGCCGCCATCGGCGATCACCGGGGTGTCGCTCTTCTGCGCCTCTTCCACCGCGTCGAGGATGGCGGTGAGCTGGGGCACGCCGACGCCGGCGACGATACGCGTGGTGCAGATGGAGCCCGGCCCGATGCCGACCTTCACCGCATCCGCGCCGGCATCGATCAGCGCCCGCGCGCCCTCGGCGGTGGCGACGTTGCCGGCGAGGATCTGCACCTTGTTGGAGAGCGTCTTGATGCGGCTCACCTGGTCCAGCACCTTGCGCGAATGGCCGTGCGCGGTGTCGACCACCACGAGGTCGACGCCCGCGTCGATCAGCAGCTCGGTGCGGCGGTAGCCGTCCTCGCCCACCGTGGTCGCGGCCCCGGCGCGCAGCCGGCCCTGCTCGTCCTTGGTGGCGTTGGGATAGGCGACCGCCTTTTCCATGTCCTTGACCGTGATGAGGCCGACGCAGCGCTGCTCGTCGTCGATCACCAGCAGCTTCTCGATGCGGAACTGGTGCAGCAGCCGCTTGGCCTCGGCCTGCTCCACGCCCTCATGGACGGTGACGAGCCGGTCCTTGGTCATCAGCTCGGAGACCGGCTGGCCGGGGTTGGTGGCGAAGCGCACGTCGCGGTTGGTCAGGATGCCGACCAGCTTGCCACCGCGGCCATTGGGGCCGCGCTCGACCACCGGGATGCCGGAAATGCCGTGCGCCTTCATCAGCGCCAGCGCGTCGGCGAGGGTCTGGTCGGGATAGATGGTGACAGGATTCACCACCATGCCGCTCTCGAACTTCTTCACCATCCGCACATGCTCGGCCTGCACTTCCGGGTCGAGGTTGCGGTGGATGATGCCGAGGCCGCCGGCCTGCGCCATGGCGATGGCGAGGCGCCCCTCGGTGACGGTGTCCATCGCCGAGGACAGGATCGGCAGGTTGAGGGAGATCGACCGCGTGACGCGCGAGGAGATATCGACCTCGCCCGGCATGACATCGGACAGGCCGGGCTTCAGCAGCACGTCGTCAAAGGTAAGCGCTTCCCGCGCGAGGCCGTCACGGACCGACATCGCCAACTCCCGATAAGGGTGCGCGGAAGAGACTTCCGCTCATGCCCGATGGATGGATGGACGAAGCGGCGCCAGCTTTTGGGACAGCGGCGCCGCTACGAGTTGGCGAGGGCTCATACCATGGTGCGAGGCGCTTTCCTAGGCATCTTCCTCTGTGTTCCACGCAATGCCGACCCGCGTCGCCGGGATTGATCATCAGCGTGATTTGATGACGGATTTGTGTGCGATCCTGACATCGTCTGCCGGTCCAAGCGGCGTTAAGACGCCGAAAGCTCGGTCGCGTCCGACCGAAATGAGTCCCGCCGTGCGCACCGAACGCCTCGTCCCCCTCATCGTCGCCTGCGCGCTGTTCATGGAGCAGCTCGATTCGACCATCATCTCCACCTCGCTGCCGGCCATCGCCCGGGACCTGCACGAGGACCCGATCGCGCTCAAGCTGGCGCTGACGTCCTATCTCCTCAGCCTCGCGGTGTTCATTCCCGCCAGCGGCTGGTTCGCCGACCGATTCGGCTCGCGCACCGTGTTCCGCGCCGCCATCGTCGTGTTCACCGCCGGCTCGCTGCTGTGCGGGCTCGCCCATTCGCTGCCGGAATTCGTGCTGTTCCGCATCCTGCAGGGCATGGGCGGGGCGATGATGGTGCCGGTGGGGCGGCTGGTGATCCTGCGCACCGTGCCCAAGGAGGGCATCGTCTCCGCCCTCGCCTGGCTCACCGTGCCGGCGCTGCTCGGCCCCGTGGTCGGGCCGCCGCTGGGCGGCTTCATCACCACCTATTTCGACTGGCGGCTGATCTTCTTCCTCAACATCCCGATCGGCTTCGTCGGCGTCATGCTGGCGACGCGGTTCATCCCCGACATCCGCGAGGACGACGTCGGCGCCTTCGACCTCAACGGCATGGTGCTCTCCGGCGTCGGCCTCGCCGGGCTCGTCTTCGGCTTCGCGCTGCTCGGCCAGCATGCGGTCGCGCCGTGGATCGCGCTGCTGGTCATCGCCATCGGCGCGGTGACGATGTTCCTCTATGTGCGCCATGCGCGGCACACGCCCCGCCCGATCCTCGACCTGTCGCTGCTGAGGATTCCAACCTTCTTCGCCGGCGTGGTGGGCGCCTCGCTGTTCCGCATCGGCATCGGGGCGATCCCGTTCCTGCTGCCGCTGATGCTCCAGCTCGGCTTCGGCCTCACGCCCTTCGCCTCGGGCATGATCACCTTCTCCTCCGCGGTCGGCGCGATGACGATGAAGTTCTCCGCCGCGCCGATCATCCGCACCTTCGGCTTCCGCCGGGTGCTGGTGGTGAACTGCTTCATCGCCGCCGCCTTCCTCGCGGCCACCGCGCTGTTCCGGCCGGACATGCCCTACCCGCTGCTGGTCGGCATGCTGCTGATGGGCGGCTTCTTCCGCTCGCTGCAGTTCACCAGCACCAACGCGCTCTCCTATGCCGACATCTCCAACGAGGCTATGAGCCGCGCCACCAGCTTCGCCAGCGTGGCCCAACAGGTGGCGATCTCCACCGGCGTCGCGGTCGGCGCGCTGGTGCTCGACACCATGCGGAGCTGGCGCGGCGACGGCACCATCCAGCTCGGCGACTTCAGCGTCGCCTTCGCGGTGGTCGGGCTCATCGCCGTGTGCTCGGTGTTCTTCTTCGTCCGCCTGCCGGCCGATGCCGGTGCCGCCCTCGCCCGCCGCCGCGTCAAGCCGGCCGTGCCCGCCGAGCCGCCCGGTGAGATGGGCAGCGCAGCCTGATCAGGTGTCCGAGCCGACCGTCTCCAGCCCGCGTCTCAGCGCCCGCCCGGCGGCGTCGGCATGGTCCACCCGGTCGATGAAGGACCGCGCGCGAGGGACCGGGTCATGCAGATACTGGTCCGGGCCCCGCATGCGGCGCGCGTTCAGCACCGACGTGTCGAGCAGCGGGAAGTCGACGGGCGCCACCGCACCCTCCCAGCCCTCGAATCGCGCCGCCCAGCCGCGTCTGTGATGCGCGAGCAGGCGCGTGCGCAGGCTGTAGCCGTGATAATCGAAGGCGAGCCGCCCGTCGGTCACATAGACATGCGCGCCCGGCAGGCCTTCCGCGGGAATGATCCGTTCGGCATAGAACCTCGCCAGCGGCGGCGCGGCGAGATAGACGCCGGCGAGGATGTGGCAGGCGCCGTGGCCGAAGAAGATGCGGTCCGGCAGCGCCCAGCGCCGCACTGGATCGCGCTTGATGCCGGGTTTGAGCACATACATGAGCCGTCCCCCGCGCGAGCGCCGGTCAGTCCGGCTGGTCCTCGCCCCGCCCGCGAAACCCGGATGCAACAACATACAGCTCGGCCGAGTCCGCGCGGCTCGCCTGCGGCTTCACGTGCTTCACGACAGTGAAGTCGCGCTTCAGCTCGGCGAGCAGCGAGCTTTCCGTGCCGCCCTGGAACACCTTGGCGACGAACGACCCGCCCGGAGCCAGCACCTGGCGGGCGAAATCGATGGCGAGCTCGACCAGGCCGACGATGCGCAGATGGTCGGTCGCCCTGTGGCCGGTGGTGTTGGCCGCCATGTCGGACAGCACGACGTCCGCCTCGCCGCCGAGCATCGCCTTCAGCCGGTCGGGCGCATCGTCCTTCAGGAAGTCCATTTGCGCGAAGTCGACGCCCGGCACCGGGTCGATCTCCAGCAGGTCGATGGCGACCACGTGGCCCCCGCCCTCCTCCGCCCGGATGCGCTTGGCGGCGACCTGGCTCCAGCCGCCGGGCGCGGCGCCGAGGTCGACCACCCGCGCGCCGGGCTTCAAGAGCTTCATCTTGTCGTCGATCTCGATCAGCTTGAAGGCCGCGCGCGAGCGCCAGCCCTCACGCTTGGCGCGGGCGACATAGGGGTCATTGAGCTGGCGCTGCAGCCATTTCTGCGACGAGGAACTGAGCGAGCGCGCCTTCTTCAGCCGAACCTTCAGCGGGCGCGCCTCTCCGCCCTTGCGGGCTTCGGGCTTGTCGATCACGTGGTCACGGCTCCGGCCTGCCGGCGCCAGACGCCGTCCGCGCGCATCAGCTCCACCAATATGCCCTCGCGCAGACCGCGGTCGGCAACCCGCAGCCGGTCGCAGGGGAAGGCCCGCCGCACCGCCTCGAGGATGGCGCAGCCCGCGAGCACGAGATCCGCCCGTTCCACACCGATGCACGGGTTGGCCGCGCGCTCGGAGAACGGCATGTCGAGCAGCCGGTCCACCACCACCCGCACCTGCTCCGCGCCGAGCCAGGTGCCGTCGACCTGCGAGCGGTCGTATCGCGGCAGGTCGAGATGGACGCCGGCGATGGTCGTCACCGTGCCGGAGGTGCCGAGCAGATGCAGTCGGCCGCAATCATGCGGGCCCACCGCCTGCACGAAGCCGTCGAGATGCGGGCGGAACTCGTTGACCATGGCCTCGAAATCGTCGCGCGTGACCCGCACCCCGCCATGGCGCTCGGCCACGGTGACGACGCCGAGCGGCACCGACACCCAGGCCCGGATCACGGCGGCCGGCGGTCCGCCGTCGCGGGTCTCGACCCGGTCGAGCCACACCACCTCGGTCGAGCCGCCGCCGATGTCGAACAGCACGGCGCCGTCCGAATGCGGGTCGACCAGCGGCGTGCAGCCGGCCGCGGCGAGACGCGCCTCGGTCTCGCGCTCGACGATCTCCAGCTTCAGGCCGGTCTCGTCCTCGACCCGGCGGATGAAGGCGTCGCCATTGCTGGCGGAGCGGCAGGCTTCGGTGGCGATGAGGCGGCTGTCGGCGATGTTGCGCGCGCCGATCTTGCCGGCGCACACGCCGAGCGCCTCGACCGCGCGGGTCATCGCCGCCTCGCCCAGCCGGCCCGAGCAGATCAGCCCCTCGCCGAGCCGCACGATGCGCGAGAAGGCATCGACGACGCGGAAGCCGTTGGCGGTCGGGCGGGCGATCAGCAGGCGGCAATTATTGGTGCCGAGGTCGAGCGCGGCGTAGCAGGGGTCGTAGCGCGGGCCGCCGCCATTCTCGCCACGCCCGCCGTCGCGCCGCCGGCCGTGCCAGTGGCGCGGACGCCCGCGATCGGACGGCTTGTCGTCGCGCGGCACCTCCGGGCGCGGCATGTCCGGGCGCGGCATCTCTTTGCGCAGCACGTCCTGGCGTGGCGGCCGCGCATCGCGCACCGCCCCGTCCTCGCGCGCCGGCCTTTCCGCCGCCCGTCGACCCGCCCACGTATCGGTCTCGTCGACCATTATGGATTCCCCGGCCGAAGCCGCCTGGCCGGACGCCGCGCGGGGCGGAGTCTCGGCCGGATAATTCAACATCTCGCGGGAAATGTAACATTCGGGCGCTAAGGCGCAATTAACTTCATGCCTGCCCCGCGTCGCACGCGGCCTACGGCCGGTGCGAGGGGTGGCTAAGCGAGGCAGCGGAAGGGGTCGCGCACCGGGTGGGGGAGCTCGCGCAGGCGCTCGTGCAATTCGGTGCGGCCGGTGCTTGGCACGGCAGGGCTCCGGCCAATTAAGACCATCGGGCGTGGCGGCTTGTGATGATGCGCGAGTTTGGCTGGGGGACCAGGATTCGAACCTGGACTAACGGAGTCAGAGTCCGCAGTTCTACCGTTAAACTATCCCCCAATTGGATCAATGACTTACGGCGCGTTGTACAGTTCCTGCGCCGGCGTTGTCCAAACGGTGTTTATGGGTCGTTCCTCTATATCGGTCGGGATAGGAGATCAAGCCCCTATGAAGGTTCTCGTCTGTGGAGGCAGGAACTACCGCGATAGGAACGCCGCGTTAGCTGCGCTCGACGATATGCATCGCCAGACGCCGTTCATGCTCGTGATCCACGGCGGGGCATCAGGCGCCGACTATCTGGCTGATAGGTGGGCATGGACTAGGCGCGTCGAGGCTATGGCGTTCAATGCAGATTGGAACGTTCACGGCGCCGTTGCCGGCCTAGTTGCGCGCTCGCCCATCAGGCGCGCGGCAGGCGGGAAATGGCGGCCAGGAACTGCCGCACCCTGTCGTCGCGCGACATCCGGCGGGGTTGTCCCATGGCGGAGCACCCCGACCGCGACTTTCCACCGGACGCCTGCAGCGTCCAAGGCCCCGCCGCCAGACTCCGTGCCCCCAACCGCGTTCAGTCCCCCAACGGGCGACCGATCAGCCAGCCGAACCAGCCGGTCAGAGCGTCGGCGTAGAGCGTGCCGAGGCACATGGTGATCTGCCAGCCGTCCTCGCCCAGCCAGGGCAGCATCGGGCGCAGCAGCAGGTAGACCGGCAACAGCAGGAGGCCGGCGATGCGGAAATCCCAGGGCGAGCGCAGGCGGCCATAGGCTTCCAGCGCCAGCAGCGTCAGCTTGCCCTCCGGCGCGCGGCGGGTCAGCGACAGCGTCAGCATGAACAGGTCCATGACCCGGTTGTAGAGATGCGGCAGGCCCGAAACCGGGTCCTCGAAGTCGATCATGCCCATCGCGCCGTCGAGCACCACGAAATTGCGCACCCGCGCCGCCCCGTGCCACTGCCCGACAGTGTGGAGTTGCGCCAGCAGCGTCGCCGCCTGCGAGACGAGGCCGCGCACGCGCTCGGAGCCGGTGTCGGCGCGCAGGATCGAATCGAGCGTCTCGCCCATATCCTCGAGCGCCACATAGTCCGGGCCGATGGCGACCACCTCGGGCACGTTGAAGCCCGCGCGGCGCAGCGCCCGCAGCCTCGTCACCTCCGTGTAGACGCGCTGGCGCGCCAGCGACATCCGGCGCAGCGGCAGGCTCGCGATCTGGCCGAGCAGGCGCTGGCCCCAGTTGCGGTAGTTCTTCTCGCCGTATTTCACCCAGACGGCGCGGTTGCCGGCCATGACCCGGAACACCCGCCGCTGCCTGTCGCCCTGCTCGGCGATCAGGGCGTCGATGCGCTTCCGGGGGATCTTAGGCGACGACATGTTGTCATTGAATCGTCATATCGACGGTATCGCAAGCCCGACGAACGCATCACTCCTTGCCGGAACGCACGCCCGGAGCCGCCTCACGGCCATCGGCACTTCGTTCACGCAACGAAAGGCGCACCGCCGGCTGCGCTCAGAGCATGGCGGCCCGGCCTATCCATGGTTGCGAAACGGCGCTCACCTTCGCGATTGGACGTATTTTACTACCATCGACTGCGACGACCGCAGGGTTGAGGTTTCATGACACCTCCACGCGGTGGGTTCCCACAGGTCAACCCATGCATCGGACTCAATGCTGTCATGCAGCATCCATGCTTTTGCGGCGCATCAGAGCGTCTATATTGCTGGCATACAGAATACATTCACTGGAGATTTTCCAATGACCACCGCTTCGCTGACCCGCCACAACACCCCGGACTTCTTCTCGCGCTTCGTCGAAAGCGTTGCTTCTTTCTTCGACGCCGTCGCCGAAGGCCGCCGCATCGCCCAGCGTTACGAGACCCTGTCGCGCATGTCCGACGCCGCTCTCGCCCGTCGTGGCCTGACGCGCGCCACCATCGCCCACGCTGCCGTCAACGGCCGCTGAGCCGACCCGTCAGATGATGTGCCGGAAGTGCTGAGCGCCCTTCCGGCGTCGTGATGCGCAAGACGACACTGTCGGTCGCACCGGCAGAGTCCATGACCGTCAGGCGGACGAAGCCCGCACCCCCCGGCTGCCAGAACAGGGTAGCCCCGCCGGTGGGCGGGCCGTTCGGCACCCCGTCGACCAGCACGGTCAGGGGCGCCCTTCCGCCATTGACCTTCAAAGCCAGCGGTTCGTCGCCGTCCTGCTCCAGCCGGGCCCCGTCCGGCGGGAACGCTATCGTCGGCCCTCCCCCCGTGGCGACCTCGCCCGCCATCCGGCCGAAATGCCGGAGCGGCGGCGGCAGGTCGCCATTGCGTGCCACCAGCGCCGCGCGCGGCGCGGGGCCGAGTGGGGCGGGCTTCGTCACCAGCCGCGCGAAGGCCTCGAACAGGATCGGCGCCGCCGCCTCGCGCCCGATCATGTTGGGCACCGGCTGCCCATCGGGTCGCCCGACCCATACCGCGATCGTGCGCCGCCCGTCGAACCCCACCGCCCACGCGTCCCGATAACCGTAGGACGTCCCGGTCTTGAAGGCGATCCGCCCGGTGCGCGCGTTGAGCGGCGCGGGCGTGCCCAGCAGCACGTCCGCGAGGTACCACGCCGCGACCCCGCCCAGCAGCCGGTGTTCGGGCGCCGGCGCGCCCTCCCCCGCCCCTTCCCGCATGCGCGTCGCCAACGCGTGCACCCGTCCCCCGTCCGCGATCCCCGCATAGAGCCCGGCCAGCGATTCCAGGCTGATGCCGGCGCCGCCGAGCCCGACCGCCAGCCCCGGCACCTCGCCGGGGGGCAGGTGCAGCGCGAAGCCCGCGCCGCCGAGACGGCTCGCCAGACGCTGCGGCCCCACCGCCTGCAGCAGCGCCACCGCCGGCACGTTCAGCGAGAACTGCAGCGCCTGCCGCACCGACACCGTGCCCTGATAGTCGCGGTCGAAATTGCGCGGGTGATACGCGCCGAAATGCGAAGGGCGGTCCTCGATCAGGGTCTCGGGATGCGCCACCCCGTCCTCGAAGGCGAGGCCGTAGATGAACGGCTTCAGCGTCGAGCCGGGCGAGCGCAGCGCGCGGGTCAGGTCCACCGCCCCGGCGCGTTCGGCGTCAAGCGGGTCCGCGCCGCTGACGCGGGCCAGCACCTCGCCCGTCGCGTTGTCGACCATCACCATGGCCAGCGAGACATGGGCCCCGAGCTCGTGCACCCGCTCGCGCGCAAGCGCCTCGAGCCGGCTCTGCGCCGAAGCGTCGATGGTGAGGTGGTGTACCCGCGCGCCCGGCCGCTCGCGCCGCGCCGCCTCGGCGGCATGGGCCGCCAGCATCGGCATGTCGAGCCGCCCGGACGGGATCGCCGCGTGGCGGGCGAACTCGGCTTCCGGCGCGCCGAACAGGCCGGCATCGTGCAGCCGCGCCAGCACCGCCGCGCGGGCGCGCTCGGCCTCTTCGGGATGGCGGTCGGGCCGGCGCATCTCGGGCGATTGCGGCAGCGCGACCAACAGCGCCGCCTCGGCCAGCGACAGCCGACACGGCTCCTTGCCGAACCAGGCGAGGCTCGCCGCCCGCACGCCCTCGATATTGCCGCCATAGGGCGCGAGGGCGAGATAGAGCGCGAGGATCTCGCGCTTCGACAGCCGCGCCTCCAGCTCGATGGCGCGGCGCATCTCCGACAGCTTGGCGCCGATCTTCGCCATGAGCCCGCCGCCCCGGCGCGGCTCCAGCAGGCGCGCGACCTGCATGGTCAGCGTCGAGCCGCCGGAGACGATGCGCCCGTGGGTGAGCAGTTGGCCGGCGGCCCGCAGGATCGCCACCGGGTCGACCCCGCCATGCCGGTAGAAGCGGTGGTCCTCATAGGCGATGAGCATGTCGACATAGCGCCGGTCGACCTCGGCGAGGTCCGGCGCCAGCCGCCAGCGCCCGTCGGCGAGTGCGAACGGGCGCAGCAGCCGCCCCTCGCGGTCCAGCACCTCAGTCGAATAGGCGAGCGCCGGCGCGGGCGGCGCCTCGGCCCGCACCCCGACGAGCCAGGCATAGGCACCGCCAACGACGAACATCGCGCCGATCAGGGCGATGCCGGCCGCGCGCTGCCAGAAGCGGCTCACCGCGCGAACTCCATCATCGCGCCGGCCCCGTCACCTCGGTGCGCCCCGCCGCCGTGCGCGCGAAGCGGCCGGGGCGGTACATGTCCTCCACCGTTGCCGGCGGGTGGGCGTAGCTTCCCGGCGAGACCGCCCGCACCACATAGGCGACGCGCAGCAGTTCGGGCTCGTCCGAGCCCTGCGTGCGGTCGAAGGCGGCGGCGAAATAGGCGTCGCGGAACTCGGCATGGGCCGCTTCCGTGGTCTCGCCGAGCCAGGCGAGCGCGCCCGCATCCGAGCCCACCGCCAGCGCCGGATTGTCGATCTCGAAGCCGGCCGGCAGGTAGTCGACCAGCAGCACGTGGCTCTGCGCCGCCTCGTCCTCCTGCGCCTCCAGCACCACCACGAGCCGCGCGTTCTGCGCCACCTTGGCCGGATCGACGGGCGCGCCGGCGAGCGTGAAGTAGCTGCGCGTCAGCGAGAAGCCGTTCGCCGCCGCCGGCTCCGGCGTCGCCGGCGGGCCGTCGATCGACACCGCCACGTCGAGCGGCGCGGTACCGCGATTGGTGAGGGTGATCGGCCCCGCCTCCAGCTCCTGCGGCGTCAGCGAGCGCTCATAGATGCCGGTATGGGCGACGCCATCTATGTCGAGCGCCACGCCCTTGCCCTCGCGCGCCGCGCGGGCGGCGAGCAGCAGCCAGGCGTCCTCCTGGGTCGAGGTCGGCCCGGCGTCGACGAAGGCGGTGGCGACCCGGGCGCGGGCGGTGCGCGCCGCGCCTGTGAAGCCGGCCTCGGAGGCGAGCGTCGCCACGCCCGCCGCATCGCGCAGCACCGAGCCGAAATCGGGCCGGCCGGCCACCAGCGTCTGCGGCGCGTCCGGCAGCAGCTCCAGTGCCGCGCCGAACACGCGCTCGGCCCGGCTCTTGTCGCCGAGCATGGCAAGCGCCGCGCCGATCTGACCGCGCGCGAACGGGCTCTCCACCGCGTCGAGCTTAGCGTCGGCGACATAGCGCAGGTCGCCCAGCGGCGCCCTTCCGTTGCGCGCCAGCACGTAGATCGCATAGGCCGCGCCCTCGTCGGTCGCCCCGTCGCCGGCATAGGCGATGGCGTTGCGCAGCCGGTCGAGCGCCATGGCGAAGGGCTGCTCGGGCACGGTGAAGCCCCGCTCGCGCGCCCGCGTGAGGAAATCGGTCACATAGGCGTCGAGCCACAGATCGTTGCCGCCCGCCTGCCACAGGCCGAACGAGCCGTCCGAGCCCTGCCGGGCGACCAGCCGCGCGATGGCGTTGTTGATCGTCTCGCCCGGGTCGTGGGCCAGCCTGAACCGCTCCGGCCCGCCGAAATCGGACAGGTACAGCAGCGGCATGGCGCGGCTGGTGAGCTGTTCCGAACAGGTGAAGGCGTAACGGTCCAGCGCGCCGAACAGCGCCGGCACGTCGAGCGCGGGATCGCCGCCGGCGAACACGCTCACCCCGCCCGTCCCCGGCACCAGGTCGGCGACGAGGTCGCGGCTCAGCGTGATCGAGGCGCCCGGCTCGATGGTCTGGACGCTGCGGCGCGAGATCGCGGGATAGGCGGGACGCACGTTCAGCCGGTAGTCGCGGGCGATGTCGAGCCCGCCGGGCCCGGACAGCCGCACCGAGACCTTCGCTTCGCCCAGCCCCGTGCCCGTGAGCGCAAGGCTGAACGCCTGCCGCCCGCCCGCCTCCAGCGGCACCGTATGGGGTGCGTCGGCCACCGAGACCGGCCCGTCCGTCACCACGTCGAGCGCGTAGTCGCCCGCCGCGCCGTCGACATTGGTGATGGCGAGATGCAGGTTCGAGCGGTCGCCCTCGGCGAGGAAGCGCGGCAGCGTCGCGGTGATCACCACCGGATCGCGGATCGTCACGTCCGCCGCCGCCTGCCCCACCGCCACGCCGGACCACGCCACCGCCATCAGCTTGCCGGTGCCGTCGAAGGCGGGAATGTCGAAATCGACCGTGCCCCGGCCGTCTGCGTCGAGCTTCACGACGCCGGAGAACAGCGCCAGCGGCGGCTGCGTCGGCGGCTCGGCCTGCAGCCCGCCGGCCATCGCGTCGCCGCCCGAACGCAGCCGCCCGCGCCCGCCGAGCATGCCGTCGATGAGCTGGCCGTAGAAGTCGCGCACCTCGGTGCCGAGCGCACGCTGGCCGAGATAGAAGCCGTCGGGATCGGGCGCCTTGAAGCCGGTGAGGTTGAGGATGCCGACATCGACCAGCGCCACCGTCACATAGGCCTCGCTCCCCCGGCCCGGCCCGCTCACCTCGATCGGCACCGACATGGTGGTCTGCGGGCGCACCTGCGCGGGGGCGTCGAGCTTCACGTCGAGCACGCGCTGCGCGCGGTCGACGCCGAACCAGGCGAGGCCGATGGCGCGGCCGGGATTGCGGCCCGCCGCCACGTCGAGCGGGCGATGCAGGAAGGCGAGCGCATAGGCGCCCGGCCCCCAGCCCGCCGCCACCTCGAACGTCGCCGAGCTGTCGCCGGCCGGCACGTCGAGCGTCTTCGAGGCCAGCACGCCGTCGCCCACGATCATCACCGTCGCCGAACCGGCATAGCGGCTGGTGAGGTTGACCTTCAGCGTGTCGCCGGCCGCATACTGCTCCTTGTCGAGACCGACCTCCAGCCGGTCGGGCGCGTCTGCCGTGGCGCCGCCGCCCCAGCCGGCCTGGAACGGCATCACCGTGCCGAGCGCGCCGTCCGCCACCTCCAGCCGGTAGCGGCCCCATTCGACCGGCAGGCTCAGCCGCGCCGGCGCGTCCGCCTTGAGGTCGAGCGTGCCGTCGGCGACCTTGCGCGTCGCCTGCACCGGCTCGAAGTCCCAGGACGAGCCGGTCCGGTACCATTGATAGCGGGTCTCGACGCGGTACAGCGCCCAGGTGGCGCCCGGCCGGGCGACCGGCTTGCCGTCCGCGTCGAAGGCCTGCACCTCGAAGCCGGCCTGCGCGTTCTCGCCCGGGCCGTCGGGGCCGAACAGCGGCTTCACGCCGAGCTCGACCCCAGCGGAGCGGACCGGCAGCACCAGCGAGCGCCGCACCGAGCGCCCGCCCCCCTCGTCGAGCCCGACGAAGATCTCGGCCTCCAGCGGGCGTGCGGTGGCCGGCAACGACGGCAGCGCGACGGTAAGTGAAGCCTTGCCGGTCGGGTCGGTCACCGGCGCGTCGGGCAGCGGCTCGCGCACCGGGGTGAAGCCGTCATCGGCGCGGCCGAACCGCCAGCCCGGCAGGCCGGGGCGCGCATCCGCCACCCGGACCTCGATCTCGCCCTCGATGTCGAGCCCCGCCGCCGGCGGGCCGAACAGCCAGCGCCCCTGCGCATCCACCTCGACCGGCGTGCCGGGCGCGATCGCCGTGGCGGTGCTCGTCAGGTCGAGCGCGAGGCGCTCGGGCACGTAGTCCTCGAGCAGGAAGGTGGTGGAGCCGATCGGCGCGCCCTTCGGGTCGACATAGGCCTCGACGCGCCAGGTGCCGGTCATGGCACCGCTCATCAGGTCGAACGCGGCGGTGCGCCCGCCGGCGCCATGGTCCTGCACCAGCTCGCGGTTGTCCTCGACCCCGTCCGGCCGCTTGAGGATCAGCGTCAGCGGCACGCCGGTGACGGCCTTCACCTGCGGGTCGCGCAGCAGCGCGGTGACGTGCACACTCTCGCCGGAGCGGTAGACGCCCCGCTCCGTAGTCACGAAGGCGTCCATGCGTGCCGGCGCCGCGCGCCCGCCCACGCCCCGGTCGGTCAGGTCGAACGCCTGGTCCTCCAGCGACAGGAAGGCGTAGTCGCCGTCCTTGGCGCGGGCGACCAGCACGGTCGGGGCGAAACCGTCCGTGCCGCGCACCAGCCCGGCATCGAAGGTCGCCTCGCCCGAGGCGTCGGTGGTGGCGGTGGCGAGCACCTCGTTCGACTTGGCGACGAGGCTGATCGCCACCCCGTCGAGCGGCTGCGCGGTGCCGAGCGCGCGCACCAGCACGGTGAGCCCGGTATCGCCCGACAGCGCGGTCATGCCGAGGTCCGAGACCACGAACCACTGCGTGGCGCGCGAATTCCATTCGTCGTTCGGGTCGGCCGCGTCGCCGGCCGGCCGCGCGGCCAGCACATAGACGCCGGGCGCCAGCGTGCCCACCGCCTCGTCCACCGGGAAGGAGGTGGTGACGTCCTCGTTCAGCGGCGAGGCGGTCTCCAGCTCGCCCTTGAACACCAGCTCGGCCTGCCCGTTCTTGAGCTGCTGGAGGTCGTAGGCGCCGAGGTCGCGGCGGAAGTCGCCGTCGAGCGCGGTCGGGATCAGGCTGCGGTCGCCGATGCGGTAGAGCTCGACCCCGACCAGCGAGGTGTTCACGCTCACCAGCGGAATGCCGCGCGGACCGGTGCGCGGCAGCACGTAGTTGCGCCCGGTGAAGCGCACGCCCGGCTTGCGGTCGCGCACATAGACGGTGAGCTCGGTGCCGTTCTGCAGCGGCTCGGCGGCGATCGAGGAGGGAAGCCCCGCGCGCAGGCGCAGCTCGTAGCTCTCGCCGTGCTTCAGCCCCTCGACGCAGAGCTGCTGGTCCTGCGCCGTGACCGCCGGCTTCTCCACCGGCCCGTCCGGCCCGGTGAGGCCCACGAAGGAGGAGAAGTCGATCCCGCCCGCCGCCAGCGGCTCGGAGAACTGCACGCAGATGCGCGGATTGGCGGCGTCCGAATCGACGCTGTAGTCCAGGATGCGGAAGCCGCGCTCGGTCCTCAGCTTGTCGTAGAAGGCGCGCTGGCTCGGCACGTCCACATAGGTGAAGGCCTGGGTGAAGGTGTCGAGCGAGGCCCGCCACAGCGAGCGCGTGTCGTAGAGATGGGCGATGGCGTAGAGCGCCGTCGCCTGCTGGTCGCGCGTGGACGCGTTGCGATAGGCGAGGAAGGCGGCCGCCTGCGCGCGGTCGAGGAAGGTGTCCGAGCCCTCATTGTCGTCGGGCTTGATGCGCATCAGCGCGCGGGCGAGCTGCATCCACAGGCCGGAATCGGTGCGCGCGCGCTGGGCGAGCCGGCCATAGATCTCCGCCGCCCGGCGCGCGTCGCCGGACGCGAGCGCGGCATCGCCGTCCCGGCGAAGCTGCGCCGCCGGCTTGGCGAGCGGCGCGCGGTCGCGCGAGAGCAGCGCCTCCAGCCGGCGCGCGGATTCCACGAGGTCGGGGCGCGAATAGGTGGCGGGCAGCGCCGCCTCGGACGCGGCCGCCCCTCCGGCCGCTCCCCCGCTCTGGGCGGCGGGCGCCGGCCGCACGGGCGGCTTGGGCGGTGTCTGGGCGAAAGCCGAGGAGATCAGGAGAGCCCCGAGCACGGCCGGCACGGCGATGCCGCGCCCGATCCATCCCCGAGCCGACGACAACGCGAACATGGCACTACCCCGTTTCCAGCCGGACGGTACCCTAACGATAGGACGGTTTGGCCCGCGCGGCCATCCACGTTCCGGCCATGTTGGCGGCGCAGCCTTCTTTGCGCGGATGTCACACAGCCGAGGATTGCCGTGCGCGCGCCATTGAATAGGCGTTCGCGCTTCGCTATACGGGCCGTCATCCATCAGGAGGCCCGCCGCCGCGGCAGCGGCTGGCGTGCGCTCCTTATCCACCGTGGGCCGGACGCGGCCGCCGAGACCAGAGGCATTCCATGTCGACCACGTTCGAGACCGTTGCCAACATCATCGCCGAGACGTGCGACATCCCGCGCGAGAACATCACGCCGGAAAGCCATGCCATCGACGATCTCGGCATCGACAGCCTCGACTTCCTGGACATCGCGTTCGCGATCGACAAGGCGTTCGGCATCAAGCTCCCGCTGGAGAGCTGGACGCAGGAAGTCAACGAGGGCAAGGCGACGACCGAGCAGTACTTCGTGCTCAAGAATCTTTGCGCGCGCATCGACGAGCTGATTGCCGCCAAGACCGCCTGACCGGCAGGCGGAGCGAGGGTTAAGCAGGACGGCTCATGCGGCTCGAATATTTCCAGATGGTCGACAAGGTGCTGGCACTCGATCTCGAGGCACGCACGCTGAAAACGGCCAACATCGTGCCGGATCAAAGTCCGATCTTCGAGGGGCATTTCCCCGGCCATCCCCTGCTGCCCGGCGTGCTGCTGTTCGAGATCATGGCGCAGACCTGCGGCATGCTTCTTCTGCGCCTGCACAATTACGACCGCATGGCGTTCCTCGCCTCGGTCGACAAGGGCAAGCTGCGCACCTTCGTCACGCCCGGCCAGACCATCGAGGTCCATGCCGAGATGGTCCATGACGGCTCCGGCTTCGCCCGGCTCAAGGCCGCCGGGCAGATCGAGGGCAAGCTGGTCTGCAACGCGGAAGTGACGCTGAAGACCATGCCGTTCCCGGCGCCGGAGCTGCGCGGCTATCTGCTGCAAACCGCCGAGCGTATCGGCATGCCCATGGGCGCGCCGGCCGATGTCGGCTCCGCGGCCCCGGCAAGTGCAGGAAATCTCACGAATGTCTGACCGCCGCGAGGTGTGGATCACCGGCATCGGGCTCGTCTCGTCGCTCGGTGAAGGCCTGGAAGCCCATTGGTCGGCGCTGAACGACGGCTCCCGTCCCGTCATCGACGAGACCCGCTTCGCGCCCTACGTGGTGCATCCGCTGGCGAGCGTGAACTTCGACCAGCAGATCCCCAAGAAGGGCGACCAGCGGCAGATGGAGCCGTGGCAGCGCATCGGCACCTATGCGGCCGGGCTGGCGCTGGATTCGGCCGGCCTCAAGGGCAACAAGGAGATCCTCGGCGCCACCGACATGGTGGTCGCGGCGGGCGGCGGCGAGCGCGACCAGGCGGTCGACGGCGCCATCCTCACCGAGATCGAGAACCAGGCGGCACCGGACGTGTTCCTCAACGAACAGCTCCAGTCCAACCTGCGCCCGACGCTGTTCCTCGCGCAGCTCTCCAATCTGCTCGCCGGCAACATCTCGATCGTCCATGGCGTCACCGGCTCCTCGCGCACCTTCATGGGCGAGGAAAGCTCGGGCACCGACGCGGTGCGCATCGGCTTCTCGCGCATCGCCGCGGGCACCAGCGAGATCGCGCTGGTGGGCGGCGCCTACAATGCCGAGCGGCGCGACATGCTGCTGCTCTACGCGCTGAAGCGCCTCGCCATGCACGCGCCCTGGGCGCCGGTGCTGGCCGAGCCGAAGGGCGTGCCGACCGGCTCCGCTGGCGCCTTCCTGGTGCTGGAATCGCCCGAGCACGCCGCCGCCCGCGGCGCCAGGCCGATCGTCAAGCTCTCCGGCGTCTGGTCGGACCGGGCGAAGCGCGGCGAGCCCGGTGCGGTCGAGAAAGTGCTGGGCACGCTGGTCGACGCCGCGCGAGCGGCGGGCGACACCGGCGAGGACGCGCAGACCGCCATCCTTTCCGCCGCCAGCGGCGCGCCGGACCCGACCCGGGCCGAGGTCGCGGTGCTGGAGAAGTCCGGCCTGCCGGTGCGCTCCGTCACCGACCGCGTTGGCCATGGGCTGGAGGCGCAGATGCCGGTGGCGCTGGCGCTGGCCGCGCTGTCGGTCTCCGAAGGGCGGCTTTTCGCCCCCCTCGCCGGCGAGCCGATGGAAAAGCCTTTCGACGGCCCGCTGTCGCGTGCCATCGTAACCGCGGTGGGGCATTGGCGTGGGGAAGGTGTCGCGCTGGTGGAGCGCGCCGACTGACCCCATATGCGGGAGCACATCGCTTCCCAGGAGCAGATCATGGCTTCCTATACCGACAAGGCCGGACGGCCGATCGTTGTCGTCACCGGCATGGGCATGGTGACCTCGCTCGGCCAGGGCAAAGAAGACAACTGGGCCAAGCTGACCTCCGGCCAGTCGGGCATCCACCGCATCACCCGCTTCCCGATCGACGCGATGCGCACCACCATCGCCGGCACGGTCGACTTCCTGCCCGACAGCGGGCGCACTGCGCCGGACCTGTCGGAGGAGCTCGCCGCCCTGTCGGCCGAGGAAGCCGTCGCCCAGTCCGGCATCGGCTCGAAGGGCGATTTCCCCGGCCCACTGTTCTGCGCCGTGCCGCCGATCGAGCTGGAATGGCCGCAGCGCCGCATCCTCGCCCAGGAATCGGTCGCCAACGGCCCGATCACCTATGACGACCTGCTGCGCGCCGCCGAGACCCACGGCCACGACGCCTGGCACGAGCGCTTCCTCTACGGCTCGATCGCCGACCACCTCGCCGACCGCTTCGGCACGCGCGGCCAGCCGATCTCGCTCTCGACCGCCTGCGCCTCGGGCAACACCTCGATCCAGCTCGGCGTCGAGGCGATCCGGCGCGGCGACTGCGACGCGGCGCTCTCCATCGCCACCGACGGCTCGGTGACGGCCGAGGCGCTGATCCGCTTCTCGCTGCTCTCCGCCCTCTCGACCAACAATGAGCGGCCCGAGGCCGCCTCGCGCCCGTTCTCCAAGAACCGCGACGGCTTCATCATCGCCGAGGGCGCCGGCGCGCTGGTGCTGGAGAGCCTCGAGCACGCCATGGCGCGCGGGGCGAAGATCCTCGGCGTGCTGGAGGGCTGCGGCGAGATGGCCGACAGCTTCCACCGCACCCGCTCCTCGCCGGACGCCAAGCCGGTGATCGGCTGCATGCGCTCCGCCCTCGCCGATGCCGGCGTGGGCCCGGACGACATCGACTACATCAACGCCCACGGCACCTCGACGCCCGAGAACGACCGCATGGAGTTCACCGGCATGAGCGCGGTGTTCGGCGAGCGGCTGCCCGACATCCCGCTCTCCTCCAACAAGTCGATGATCGGCCACACCCTGACCGCCGCCGGCGCGATCGAGGCGGTGTTCTCGCTGCTGACGATCCAGAACGCGCGCATCCCGCCGACCATCAACTACGAGGTCCCGGACCCGGCGATCCCGCTCGACGTGGTGCCCAACGTGGCACGCGACGCGCAGGTGAAGCGCGTCATGTCGAACTCCTTCGGCTTCGGCGGGCAGAACGTCGCCCTGGTGCTCACCGGCGAGCCGGCCTGAGCGATCGGCGCCACCTCCCCGCGCGCCGTCTTCCGGCACGCGGGGCGCTGCCCTCCCACCGGATGCGCCTCACGCGGGCCATGCGGCCAACGCTCTTATCGCATGCGCGACATTCGGGCCGGTGACGGGCGTGCCGCCGCACTAGCCTTTGCGCGCCGATTTCGATATCCACCCACATCTTTCCGCGAGCGGCATCGCCTGCCCGCTTCGCCCGACCGTTTCGGGAGCGAGGCCGGCGGCGCCGCCCGCGTTCATCGGAGTTTGTCATGCGCGCGCTGCAACTGGTCTCGGACCGCGAACTGATCCTTGCCGACCTTCCCGCGCCGGAAGCGCCGGCACCGGGCGAGGTGCAGGTCTCGATCAAGGCGCTCGCGCTCAACCACATCGACGTGTGGGGCTGGCGCGGCATGGCCTTCGCCAAGCGCAAGATGCCGCTCGTGGTCGGCGCCGAGGCGGTCGGCGAGGTCATCGCCACCGGCGAGGGCGTGACCCGCTTCAGGCCCGGCTCGCGCGTCGCCATGTATGGCGCGCTGACCTGCGGCCAGTGCCGCATGTGCAAGCAGGGCCGCGACAATCTGTGCGAGAACGTCGCCGGCGTGATGGGCTTCCACGTCGACGGCTTCGCCCGCGACCAGCTCAACATCTCCGAGCGGCTGTGCATCGAGATCCCGGACGGCATCTCCTGGGTCGACGCCGCCTGCGCGCCCGTCACCTTCTCCACCGTCGAGCACATGCTGTTCGACAATGCCCAGCTCGAGCCCGGCGAGACCGTGCTGGTGCATGCGGCCGGCTCCGGCATCGGTACGGCGGCGATCCGCATGGCGAAGGAGATCGGCTGCACCGTCATCACCACTGCCGGCGACGACGAGAAATGCGCCAAGGCGCTGGCGCTCGGCGCCGACCACGTCATCAACTACAAGACCGAGCGCTTCGAGCACGAGGTCCGCAAGATCACCAAGAAGAAGGGCGTCGACGTCGTGTTCGAGCATGTCGGCGTCGAGACCTGGAACGGCTCGCTGCTCTCCATGCGCCCCGGCGGGCGGCTCGTCACCTGCGGCTCGACCTCGGGCGTCTCGGTGAACATGAACCTGATGCAGCTCTTCCAGCGCCAGTACCGCATCATCGGCTCGTTCGGCGCGCCGATGCGCGCGATCGCGGACGGGTTGAAGCGCATGGCGCGCGGCGTGATGCCGGTCATCGATTCGGAATTCGCGCTCGAGGATTTCGGCAAGGGGCTGGAGCGGCTGGAGACGCGGCGCGTGTTCGGCAAGGTCGTCATCCGCTTCTGATAAAGCCTGATGGCTAGCAACGACCGCATCAGCCTGCCCTGGACGACGCGGGTGCGCGACGGCGCGCTCTCGGCCTCGGTGTGGGCGCTCATGCGGCTGATGCGGCTGCAGAGCCCCCGCTTCGCCTCCTGGGTCGGCGGCTTCTGGGCCCGCCGCATCGGCCCCTTCACCTCGATCCAGCGCATCGCGCTGAGGAACCTCGCCCTCGCCTTCCCCGAGAAGAGCGAGGCCGAGCGGAAGGCGATCGCGCGCGGCATGTGGGACAATCTCGGCCGCATGGCAGGCGAGTTCGTCCATCTCGACCGCATCTGGCAGTACAATATGTGGGAGCCGGCCAAGAGCCGGATCGAGACCACCGGCGTGTCGAACTTCGTCGCCATGCGCACGGACGGCAAGCCGGCGCTGGTCTTCACCGCCCACCTCGCCAATTGGGAACTGCCGGCCATCGCCGCCGCCGCCCAGGGGCTCGACAGCGCGGTGCTGTTCCGCGCGCCGGACAACTCCTTCTTCGCCGACCTGCTTTTCGAGGCCCGCTCGCGGGTGATGGGCAACCTCGTCGCCGCCTCGCATGTGGCGGTGTTCGAGCTCGCCGCCGTGCTCGACCAGGGCAAGCATCTGGGCATTCTGGTCGACCAGGCGCGACGCGGCGGGCCGCAGGTGGAGTTCTTCGGCCGCCCCTGCTCGTCCAACCCGACCATCGCCCGCCTCGCCCGGCTCTATGAATGCCCGGTGCACGGCGTGCGCGTGATCCGCCTGGCCAAGGGGCGCTTCCGCATCCAGTGCACCCCGCCGCTGAACCTGCCGCGCGACGCCGACGGCAAGATCGACGTCGACGGCTCGATGCAGATGATCACCTCGGTGGTCGAGGGCTGGGTGCGCGAGAATCCCGAGCAGTGGACCTGGTTCTACAAGCGCTGGCGGGACTGATCCCCTCCCTCGGGCGCGTGGCAGCACACGCACAGCTTGTTGCCGTCGGGGTCGCGCAGATAGGCGCCGTAATAGTCGGGGTGGTAGTGCGGGCGCAGGCCCGGCGCGCCCTCGCAGAGCCCGCCGAGCTCCAGCGCCAGCGCGTGCCAGCGGTCGACCTCGGCCCGGCTCTTTAGCTCGAACGCCACCATCTGCCCGTTGCCGGGGTCGTGCGCGCCCTCAAGCGGGCGCCCGACGACGAACAGCGGCCGGTCCGCCTCCGGCCGCTTCCAGCCGGCCCAGCCGCGCTCGCGGTCGTCGAATTTGAGGACGAGGCCGAGCGCCTCCATCAGCGGCCGGTAGAAGGCGCGCGCGCGCTCGAGGTCACTCACGCCGACATGGACGTGCGAGAACATGGCCGGCCTCCTTTCGCGCCCGTCGCCATATGAAAAAGGCCGGACGCGGGGTCCGGCCTTGCTGGTCGCGCTCCCGGCGGCACACAGGCCGCCGGGGCGATTAGGCGCCGTTCACCTATGGCTCACTTGCCGCGCTTGAAGTTGGTCCAGGTGCGGGTGACCACGCGCTGGACCTTCTGCGGATAGGTGGTGACGGTGAAGAGCTTCTCCTGCGTCTCCTTGTCCGGGTAGATCGCGGGATTGTCGAGCACTTCCTTGTCGATGAACTTCTGCGCCCCGAGGCTGCCGCTGGCATAGGCGATGTAGTTCGAGTTCTTCGCCGCGATCTCCGGCTTCATCATGAAGTTGATGAAGGCCAGCGCCTCGTCCGGATGCGGGGCATCCTTCGGGATCGCGAAGTTGTCGAACCACATCAGCGCCCCTTCCTTCGGGATGATGTAATCGATCCGGATCGGCTCCTTGCCGGTCTTCTCGGCGGCTTCCTCGGCGCGCGCCTTGGCCTGGAACACGTCGCCCGACCAGCCGGTGGCGATGCAGATGTCACCGCCCGCCAGCGCGTTGATGTAACCTGACGAATCGAACTTCTTGATGTATTTGCGGATCGGCGCCAGCAGCTTGCCGGCGGCCTCGATGTCCTTGGGGTCCTTGGAGTTCGGGTCCTTGCCCAGATAGCGCAGCGCGGTCGGGATGATCTCCTCCGGCCCGTCCAGCATGTAGACGCCGCAATCGGCCAGCTTGCCAAGCAGCTCCGGCTTGAAGATCAGGTCCCAGGAGTTCAGCGGCGTGTCGGCGCCGAGGCGCTCCTTGACCTTGTCGACATTGATGCCGATGCCGGTCGTGCCCCACATGTAGTTCACGGCATATTCGTTGCCGGGATCGTAGACGGCGAGACGATCGGAGATCATCGGCCACTGGTACTGGATGTTCGGCAGCTTCTCCTTGTCCAGCTTCATGAACACGCCGGCCTGGATCTGGCGCTGCAGGAAGGAGCCGGTGGGCACAACCACGTCATAGCCGGTCTTGCCGCCGAGAAGCTTGGTCTCCAGCACCTCGTTGGAATCGAAGACGTCGTAGCGGACCTTGATGCCGGTTTCCTTCGTGAACTCCTCCAGTACCGACTCGTCGATATAGTCGGACCAGTTATAGACGTTCACGACCTTTTCCTGCGCGGAAGCCGGCGTAACCGCCAGCGCCGCCAGAAATCCGGCCGCGATTGTCGCGAGGAGGCGGGACATCCTGTTCTCCTTGGAAGATCGAGTGAGTGCCTATCGGGCATTGGGTAGAAGTGGCCGAGTACTCAGGCTAGTGCGTCGCCGCGACGCGCTCAAGACGTTGTGCCCAAGTCTTGGTCGCGCTCACAAATAAGTCTCGTACTCCAGCGTACTGATGCGACGCTCGAACGCCGCACGCTCCGCCTCCTTCATCACCGCATAGACCCGCTGGTATTCCGCTCCGAAGGCGCGGGCCACGAAGTCCGATGCGGCGAAGTCGTGCACCGCCTCGCCCATGTCGTAGGTCAGAAGCGGGGCTTCGGCCTCGTAGGCGTTGCCGCTGAGCGGCGCGGGCGGTTCCATCGCGTTCTCGATCCCCTCCAGCATGCCGGCGAGGATCGCCGCCAGCACGAGGTGGGGATGGGCGTCGGCGCCGGCGATGCGGTGCTCCAGCCGGCGCGCCTTGGCCGGCCCGTTGGGCACGCGCACCGCCACCGAGCGGTTGTCGTAGCCCCAGGAGATGCCGGTCGGCGCATAGCTGCCGGGCACCAGCCGGCGGAAGCCGTTATAGCTCGGCACGTAGAGCACGGCGGTCGGCGCCATGGTGGCGAGCAGCCCCGCCGCCGCGTGGCGCAGCAGCGCCTCGCCCTCCTCGCCGGCGCCGAAGGCGTTGCCGCCGGCCGTGTCGGCGAGGCTCACATGCACATGCATGCCCGAACCGGCGAATTCCAGGAACGGCTTGGCCATGAAGCTGGCGCGCAGCCCGTGCTGGCGCGCCACCCCGTCGATCAGCCGCCGCAGCAGGATGGCATCGTCCGCCGCCGCCATCGCGTCGGTGCGGTGATAGAGGTTCACCTCGTACTGGCCGGGCGCCGCCTCGGAGAT
Source organism: Ancylobacter mangrovi (assembly GCF_024752335.1). Lineage (NCBI taxonomy): Bacteria > Pseudomonadati > Pseudomonadota > Alphaproteobacteria > Hyphomicrobiales > Xanthobacteraceae > Ancylobacter > Ancylobacter mangrovi. Next base: position 234,509 of record NZ_JANTHY010000007.1, read on the forward strand.
CACCGTGTCGGCCGGCAGGCCCTGCACCGCCGCCGCCTGGCGGACCGCGTGCAGCAGCCCGGCATAGGCATCGAGGTCCGACATCGAATACATGTTCTGCCGCGCCGGGCCGTGCGGCGAGGCGGGAAACACCGGCTCGGGCAGCCCGCCCGGGCCCGGGGCCGGCTTCATCAGGTAGAATTCGAGCTCGAAGGCGACGCAGGGGTGCAACCCGCGCGCGGCCAGCCGCTCGACCTGGCGGGCGAGCTTGTGGCGCGGATCGAGCTCCCAGGGCAGCTCGCCGCCGCGCTCGTCCGGCTCGTACATGGTGAGCATGACCTGCGCCGAGGGGCGCGGCGCCCACGGCACCGGCTTCAGCGTGCCGGGAACCGGCCGGCAGATGCCGTCGCGGTCGCCGGTCTCGATATGGATGCCGGTCTCCTCGACCTCGCGGCCCCACACGTCGAGCCCGAAGATGGACAGCGGGATCGCGACGCCGTCGCTCCAGATCTTGCCGCCCGCCGCGCCGGGTATCCATTTGCCGCGCAGCACGCCGTGGGTGTCGGGCAGCAGCACCTCGACGATGTCGGGCACGCCGTGCGCGGCGACATGGGCCGCGAATTCGTCGCCCGCGAGAGCCGCCGCCGAAGCGGTGCCGGATAGCGCGGGTGAAGGCTCGCTCCGGCTTTCAGCGGTCGCGGCAGCCGCCGCGACGTCAGGCATTGGCATGATCCACCTGGTCGATGTCCGTCCGTCGATTTGGTCATGGCGACGGGCCGGCGGTCAAGCCGTCGCTGCCGTGACCTCCCTTGTGGCATGCCGACCGGCTTGACGCACGAAAAATGTGATCACATTGTGCGGGCCACTTTCCCTGTGCCGGGCGACGCCGATACCGCCGGGACGACACGCCAACGGGTCCACCATGCCGCAGCCCAAGTCCACCGCCGAACTGCGCGCGCTCGACGCCGCGCACCATCTCCACCCCTTCAGCGACATGAAGGCGCTGAACGCGGAAGGCTCGCGCATCATCACCCGCGCGGACGGCGTGTGGCTCACGGATTCGGAGGGCAACCGCATCCTCGACGGCATGTCGGGCCTTTGGTGCGTCAATGTCGGCTACGGGCGCGAGGAGATCGTCGACGCGGTCGCCGCCCAGATGCGCGAGCTGCCTTACTATAACACCTTCTTCAAGACCACCCACCAGCCGGCGATCGAGCTCTCGGCCAAGCTCGCCGAGCTGACCCCGCCGCAGTTCAACCGGGTGTTTTTCACCGGCTCCGGCTCGGAATCCAACGACACGGTGATCCGCCTCGTCCGGCGCTATTTCGACATCCGCGACAAGCCGCAAAAGAAGGTCATCATCTCCCGGCGCAACGCCTATCACGGCTCGACCGTCGGTGCGGCGAGCCTCGGCGGCATGGCGCCGATGCACGAGCAGGGCGGCCTGCCGATCCCCGACATCGTCCACATCGCCCAGCCCTACTGGTGGGGCGAGGCGCGCCAGGGCGAGACGATGGAGGAGTTCGGCATCCGCACCGCGCGGGCGTTGGAGAGCGTCATCGACGCCATGGGCGAGGACCGCATCGCCGCCTTCATCGCCGAGCCGATCCAGGGCGCGGGCGGGGTCATCATCCCGCCCATCACCTACTGGCCGGAGATCGCCCGCATCTGCCGCGAGCGCGACATCCTGTTCGTCTCGGACGAGGTCATCTGCGGCTTCGGCCGCACCGGCCAGTGGTTCGGCTGCGAGACCTACCACACCCACCCCGACATCCTCGTCATGGCCAAGGGCATCACCTCGGGCTACATGCCGCTCGGCGGGGTGATGGTGGCCGACAGGGTCGCCGAGGTGCTGATGGAGGGGGGCGACTTCAACCACGGCTACACCTATTCCGGCCATCCGGCGGCCTGCGCGGCGGCGCTCGCCAACCTCGCCATCATGCAGCGCGAGAAGCTGGTGGAGCGCGTGGCCGAGGATGTCGGCCCCTATCTCAAGGCCCGCTGGAGCGCGCTCGCCGAGCACCCGCTGGTCGGCGAGGCGCCGATGGTCGGCCTCGTCGGGGCGCTCGAGCTCACCCCCGATAAGGTCGGGCGCACCAGCTTCCCCGATGTCGGCAAGGTCGGCACCCTCGCCCGCGACTTCTCCTTCGCCAACAACCTCGTCATGCGCGCCGTGCGCGACCGGCTGATCATCGCCCCGCCGCTCGTCATCTCGCATGGCGAGTGCGACGAGCTGATCGCCCGCGCCCGCCGCACGCTCGACCAGACCCATGCCGAGCTGAAGCGCCGCGGCTGGGTCGCCTGAGCCGGCCGGGCCGCGAGGCCCGGCCATGCCGGGTCTGATCCCGCCGCCGCTCCCCGCTCCTGCTCCCTTCTCCTGCCCCCACCCGGCGAAACGTGCTTAGATGGCGAGGCCCGGCGCATAATCGCGGATGGCGGTGAGATGGACGTCGTAACCTCCCTGGCCGAACGATCGGGCGTCTCCCCGGCGCGCGTCGCCGCGCTGCGCTCGGAGGCGGAGGCGCTCTATCTCGGCACCCGACCGAAGACGCGGGCGGCCGCCGGCGCCGCGGCGCACCTGTTCCAGGGCGTGCCGATGCACTGGATGGTCGACTGGTCGACCCCGGTGCCGCTGGTGGTGGCGGAGGCGACCGGCGCCCGCCTCACCGACGTCGACGGCCACGGCTATGACGATTTCTGCCTCGGCGACACCGCCGCTCTGTTCGGCCACGGCCCACCACCGGTCGCCGAGGCGGTGAGCCGGCAGGCGCGGCGCGGGCTCGCCACCATGCTGCCGAGCCCGGACGCGGCGGCGGTCGGCGAGCTGCTCAGCGCCCGCTTCGGCCTGCCCTCCTGGCAGGTCGCCACCACCGCCAGCGACGCCAACCGCTTCGCCCTGCGGGTGGCGCGCGCGGTGACCGGTCGCCCGCGCATCCTGGTTTTCGACGGCGCCTATCACGGCGCGGTGGACGAGACCTTCGTGGGCATAAGCGCCAATGGACGCGTCACCAACCGGCCCGGCCTGCTCGGCGAGCCGCGCGACCTCACCCTGCTGGCGCGGGTGGTGCCGTTCAACGACCTCGACGCGCTGGAGACGGCGCTCGCGGACAACACGGTCGCCTGCGTCATCACCGAGCCGGTGATGACCAACTGCGCCATGGTGCTGCCCCAGCCCGGCTTCCACGAGGGGCTGCGCGAGATCACCCGCCGCCACGGCACCCTGCTGCTGATCGATGAGACCCACACCCTGTCCACCGGGCCCGGCGGCTATACCGCGGCGCACGCCCTCGCGCCGGACCTGTTCGTCGCCGGCAAGGCGATCGCCGGCGGCATTCCGGCCGCGGTCTGGGGCATGAGCGCGGAGCTGGCGGGGCGGCTCGAATCGGCCCGCGCCGGCGCGCCGTCCGGCCATTCGGGCATGGGCACCACGCTGTCGGGCAGCCCGCTGCAGCTCGCGGCGCTGCGCGCGACGCTGGAGCACGTCGCCACCGACGAGGCCTACGTCCACATGGACGCGCTCGCGACCCGGCTGGAGGCGGGCCTCGCCGCCGCCATCGCGCAGGCGCACCTGCCCTGGCACGTCGTGCGCTGCGGCGCCCGGGTGGAGGTGGTGCGCGCGCCCGCCCCGCTCATCAATGGCGGAGAGGCGCATGGCGCCCATTTCGCCGCACTGGAGGCCGCAATCCACCTCGCCCTGCTGGTGCGCGGGGTGCTGATCTCGCCCTTCCACGACATGATGCTGGCCTCGCCCGCGACCACGCAGGCGCAGGTCGATAACCTCATCGCAGCCACCGGCGACGTAATCCGCCGGCTCGTCGACTGACAGGGCGGGGGTGGCGGCGCCCCCGGGCAATTTCGACCCGGCCGGCGGGACGCCTCAGCCGCCCGCTTCGTCGGCGACCTTGCAGGCTTCCGGCGCCGGCACGTTTTCCTCTGCAGCCGCCGGCACCGCGGCCGCGGCCGACTGCAGCGCCGCCTCCAGCGCGATGACGCGCTGGGTCAGCGCATAGACCGAGCGGGTGAGCACCGCCTCGCGTTTCTTCAGTCGGTCGATCTGCGACAGCTCGATGACCTCGTCGCGGCGCGGCGGATCGAACAGCTCGGCCCGCGGCCAGTCCGGCAGATAGGCCTTACGCAGCTTGCGGTTGTCGGAGCGGTAGTAGCGCATGCAGAGCCGGCGCTGGCCGTAGGTCAGGAGATGCGAGCTGGAGCCCTTCTTGTAGGCGTTCTCTCCCAGCAGCCGCTCCATCGTCTCGAAGAACCCGTTGTCGTGCGGCCCCTCGAACACGTCGCGCACCTCCGCGCCGAGCTCCACCAGATATTCGTCATAGCTGCGGTTGACGCGTTCGATGTCCGCCATACCCTCGGTCGGCAGGCCCAGCTCCTGCACGTAATCCTGCACGATGTCGCCGCCATGGAGCGCGCCGCGCTGGAACAGCCGCAGCCTGAAGCGCTCGCGGCCGACCGCCAGGGCCCACGGGTCGGCGATCCAGCTCCACGGCGCGGGCGCGCCCCCGCCGAGCGCGTATTCCTTCACCGAGGCGAAATTCTTCGCCCCCCATTGCTGGTAGGCGGAGATGATGTAGGAATCCTGCCGGCGGATGTAGAGCACCACCCGCAGGTCCAGCCCCGCGGCCGTGGCCGCCGTCACGAAGGGCTCGATCAGCTCGATCCGCCCCGAGATGTTCTCGGCGCTGGCCAGCGCGGTGTGGAATCCGTTCTCCCGCATGTGCCGGGCGAGAGCGGTCAGCCGCTCCGTCAGCGCCGCCGTCGGGTCGTCGAGGCTCGCGACCTGCTCGAGGTACCAGATCTGGTAGCCGCCTGTCTGGCCGCCGACGCCAAACTCGCAGTCCGGCACGAGGAAGCCGTAAGGGGCGAGCGCCGCGGCATTGGCGCCGAGATAGGCCTGGATGGCCGAGCTGCCGCATTTGGGCGCACCGATATGGAGCACCAGCGTCGGGGTGCCCGGCGGGTAGTGCGGCAGGCGCACCGTTGGCGGCGGGTGAGGCGAGGCTTTGGCGAGGCTTCGGGCCGTCAGTCTGAGGACGGATGAGAGCTTGCCGAACACTCCCCTCAGCCCCTCTCGGTCTCGAAGCCGGCTTCCTTCCACGCCAGTATGCCGCCGGCCATGTGGCGGTGGAGGTCCACCCCGGCGGCCTGGGCCGCGGCGGCGGCCTTCTGCGAGCGCTGGCCGGACCGGCACGAGAAGACGAGCATCTTGTCGCCGGCATCCGGCAGCGCGGCAACGTCGAAGGTCGAAAGCGGTACATTGACCGCGCCGGGAATGCTCTCGGATTCGATCTCGTTCGGCTCGCGCACATCCACGAGCAGCATCGTTCCGGCGTCCATGCCCGCCTTGACCTCGTCGACCGACAGATTCTCGATCACACCACCGAACGGATTGTTCTGCATCGTCCGTCTCCATCAGCACCCGCCGCGGACGTAGCGCCGACCGGCGCCGACCGCAAGCGGGAGTTTGTTGGGGAACTAGATGGGGAGCTTGGCGGCGCGTTTCACGGCCGGCGCGGCCGGCGCGCGGGACGCACGGCGATGACACCCGCGACCACCAGCGAGCCGCCGGCGACCACGCCGATGGACGGGATTTCCCCGAACAGTACCGCCGCGAGCGACGTGCCCACCACGATCTGCAGCAGCAGCCCGACCGAGATCACCCCCGCCGGCAGCCGGCCGAGGGCGAAGGTCGCAAGCCCCTGCCCCGCCGCATGAGCGATCAGGCCGAGCCCCACCAGCGCCATCAGGCCCTTGAAGCTCTGCGGAATGATGACCTCCCCCGCCGCCAGCGCGAAGGTGAGGCACACCACCGCGCCCACCGCGCTCGACAGCAGGGCGACGGTGCCCCCGCCGAGCGCCGGGGCGCGCCCTTCGCCGCCGCGCCTCAGCGCGCGCAACGTCAGCATATAGGCGGCGTAGCAGGTCGCCGCGCTGAGCGCGAGGCTGTCGCCGAACACGCTGACCCCGGGGATCCCGCCGCCGGACACCGTTCCGTGGCTGCCCGCGCTGGCGCCCACGATCAGCGCCGCGCCCGGCAGCGCCAACACGATCGCCATCACCAGCCCGCGCGTCGGCCGCTCGCCGAGCCACAGCCAGCCGAAGACGAACACGAACACCACCGCGAGGTTGCCGAGCAGCAGCGCGTTCGCCGTCGAGGTATGGCGCATGGCGATGTGGAAGAAGATCAGGTCGGCGGCGAAGAACGCGCCGGCGCCGGCGACGAGCACCATCTGGCGCACCGTCAGCCGGGCGGGCAGGCTCCGCGCAGGCGCGCGCTGCCGGCTCGCATGGCGCCGCTCCGCCAGCGCCCAGACCGCCATCGGGCCGAGCGCGAAGAACAGCCGCCAGAAGCCGATTGCCGCCGGCCCGACATCGGACAGGCGCACGAAGATGGCCGAGAAGCCGATGCAGATCGCCGCCGCGATCACGGCGAGGAACGCCTCGCGCCGCTGCTGGCCGAGCAGCGCCTCCTCGCTGCGCGCCAGGGAGGGCGCGGCGGAAGCGGGAATGAAGGCCGGGGCTAGCGCGGCGGAAGCGGGAGGCGGAGGCATTGCCGGACTCGACAGGTCGAATGAGATCGGCCGCGCGCGGAAGGGGCGCCGGTGACGGATGGCTCCGGCGGCGTTGCTTCGGCGGCGGCAGGTGTCGTACCGTTAGCTCCGCGTCGACAATCGGCAAAGCGAATTTATTTTGTGGTTGTATCGACAAAAGTGATATAGGTGCGCCGAGCCTGCAGGACCTCGCTCCTCCCGGACCCATACCATGCGCCATCTCGACACCGAATCGCTCGGCATGCTCATCGCCATCGTCGACAGCGGCGGCTTCACCGCCGCGGCCGAGCGCGTGGGCCGCACCCAGTCGGCGGTTTCCGCACGCATCGCCCAGCTCGAGGACAATCTCGGCGTGCGGCTTCTGGAGCGTTCGCGGCGTGGTATTTCGCTGACCGAGACCGGCGAGCGGCTGGTCGCCCATGCGCGCCGCCTGCTCGCCTTCGAGAGCGAGGCGCTGGCCGACCTCAAGGGCGGCACGCCCGAGGGCAGCGTCCGGCTCGGCATGCCGGACGACTATGTCGACGCCTATTTCACGCCGACCATCGCCCGCTTCGCGGCTGCCTATCCGCGGGTCGAAATCTCGATCCGCTGCGACCTCTCCAAGAACCTCGAACCGGAAGTCGAGCGCGGGCAGCTCGACGTCGCGCTCTTCACCCGCGACCTCGCCCGCCCCACCGGCGAATTGCTGAAGCGCGAGAAGCTGCACTGGCTGGCCGCGCGCGGCCACCGGCCCGAGCGCAACGACCCGCTGCCCCTCGCCCTGTTCCCCACCGGCTGCCGCGCCCGCCCGCACATCGCCGCCGCGCTCGACAAGGCGGGAAAGAGCTGGCGCGTCGCCTGCACTTCCTCCTCGCAGGGCGGCATCTATGCGGCGGTCGAGACCGGGCTGTGCGTGACCGCCCTGCCCGAATGCGCCGCGCCGCCGGAATGGCGCCGGCTCGGCCCGGCCGACGGCCTGCCGGCGCTGCCGGACATGGAGATCGGGCTGGTGCTTGCCCCCGCCGCCTCCCCCGCCGCCCGCCGCCTTGCCGAGACGCTGCGCGCCGGCCTCGCCATGCCGACCGCCGTCGCCGCGGCGTAGCGCGCCGCCCGCGATCCATCGGCTTGCGCCGGCCGTCATCGACAATTCACATGCATCCCCGCCCGTGCCGCGCTAACGCTGGGGCATCATGAGCGAGACGCGCCCCGGAACCACCGCCTTCCCCGTGCGCGCCGGCAGCGCGGGCGAGGTGTTCGCCGTCTTCCTCAAGCTCGGGCTCACCTCCTTCGGCGGGCCGGTGGCGCATCTGGGCTATTTCCGCGAGGAGCTGGTGCGCCGGCGCGGCTGGCTGGCCGAGGAAGCCTATGCCGGCCTCGTCGCGCTCTGCCAGTTCCTGCCCGGCCCGGCCTCCAGCCAGGTCGGCATGGCGATCGGGCTGATGCGTGCGGGCCCGCTCGGCATGGCGGCGGCATGGCTCGGCTTCACACTTCCTTCGGCGCTGGTGATGATCGCCTTCGCCTATGGCGTCGCCGGCGCGGACGCGGCCGGGCACGGCACGGCGGGATGGCTGGCGGGGTTGAAGCTCGCCGCCGTCGCGATCGTCGCCGACGCCGTCCTCGGCATGGCGCGCAACCTCTGCCCCGACCGCGAGCGCCGCACCCTCGCTTTGCTGGCCGCCGCCGGTGCGGCGCTGGTGCCGGGCGCGGCCGGCCAGATCGGCGTCATCCTCGCCGGCGGGCTGCTCGGGCTCCTCTGGTTGAAACCCTCCGGCGACACGCCCGGTCAGGTGGCGGGCCTGCCGCCCGGGCGCCTGCCCGCCCCCGTCCCGGCGCTGGCGGCCTTCGCCCTGTTCGTGCTGCTGCTGGTGCTTCTGCCGCTCGCGGCGCGCGCGGGGGCGGGCGCCGGCCTCGCCCTGTTCGACACGCTCTACCGTGCCGGCGCGCTGGTGTTCGGCGGCGGCCATGTGGTGCTGCCGCTGATCGAATCCGCGCTCGTCCATCCCGGCGGACTGACCCGCGAGGCGTTCCTCGCCGGCTATGGCGCAGTGCAGGCGGTGCCCGGCCCGCTGTTCAGCTTCGCCGCCTATGTCGGGGCGATGATGCCCGGCCCGCCCAACGGCGTCGCCGGCGCCGCGATCGGACTGGCGGCGATCTTCCTGCCCTCGGCGCTGCTGGTCTATGCCGCCCTGCCGTTCTGGAGCCGCCTCGCCGGCCAGCCGCGCATCCGCCAGGCCATGGCCGGCATCAACGCGGCCGTGGTCGGCCTGCTCGGCGCCGCCTTCTGGGACCCGGTGGTGACGTCGAGCCTCACCTCGGCCCGCGCCTTCGCGCTGGCGCTGCTCGCCTATCTGGCGCTCGCCCTGTGGCGCGCGCCGGCCTGGGCGGTGGTGGCGGGCGCGGCGCTCGCCGGCGCCGCCCTGCTGCGGTCGTCCTAGCGGGCGACTTTCATGCCGGCGAAGCTCTGGCTGGTGGGCATCACCTGCAGCCGGTCGATCGCGACGTGCCGCGGCAGCGTGCAGCAGAAGAACACCTGCTCGGCGATGTCCTCGCCGCTCAGCGGCTGGAGCCCGGCATAGACGTCGCTGGAGCGCGCCTCGTCGCCGTGGAAGCGCACCAGCGAGAACTCGGTCTCGACCATGCCCGGCTCGATATTGGTGACGCGCACCCCGGCGCCGGAGAGGTCGGCGACGAGGTTCAGCGCGAACTGCTTCACGAACGCCTTGGTCCCGCCATAGGCGTTGCCGCCGAGATAGGGATAGTCGCCCGCCACCGAGCCGGTGAACACCACATGCCCTTCGCCGCGCTCGACCATGCCCGGCAGCGTCGCCCGCACGGTGTAGAGCAGGCCCTTGATGTTGGTGTCGACCATGTCCTCCCAGTCCTTGAGGCTGGCCTTGTGGGCCGGCTCCAGGCCGAGCGCCAGCCCGGCATTGGCGAACACCACGTTTATCTTCGCGAACGCTTCCGGCAGCCCCTCGAGCGCGGCGGTCAGCGCCGCGTTGTCGCGCACGTCGACCTCGAGCGGGTGGAAGTTCGGCCCCAGCTCGTCGCGCAGCGCGATCAGCCGATCCGCCCGCCGCCCGGTGCCGATCACCCGCGCGCCGGCAAGGGCGAAGCGGCGCGCCGTCGCGGCGCCGATGCCGGCGGTCGCTCCGGTGACGAGGACGGTCAGGGTGGCGGGATCCAGCATCTGGTACATGACGGCTCCTTGAAGGCTCGGCGACGCCGCGCGCCGCGCTCGTGCTGCGCCGCCACATAGCGCGGCGGGCGGGCGGCGTCCATCGTGACGGTGGTAGGATCGGATGGCTGCGTCTGTTAACCTTTCATTGACCAACGGACATGGAAAAGCGGGGGACAGGCTCCCGCCGCCTCAGGGTCATGCTGGTGCCACGATCCTTGGGGAAACAGGGAACGTGTCGCGCCGTACCCGAACGGCGTGACGGGGTGGACACGAAGGGCCGGCGCCAGCCGGTCGCGGGAGTAACAGGTCGATGAACGTCTATGCCCTTGCGGGAACCGCCGCCATCGCCCTCCTGCTCGGCGGCTGCAGCACGGAACTCGACGGTTTCGGCACATCGACGGCCCCCGCCCCGGCAGAGATCAGCCAGATCACGCCCGCACCCTCCGGCTCGATCGTGAGCGCCCCGGTCCCCGCGCCGAGCGACGTCGCCGGCGCCAACACCGCCACCGGCGCCAGCGCCGCCACCGCGAGCGCCGCGGTGACGCCCAAGACGACGCCGGAGACCCCGGTCGCGCTGGCCCCGCCCGCGCCGACCGCCCCGGGCGGCGTCGCCTATGCCGAGCCGGGCGCCGCGCGCACGCAGCTCGCCGGCGCCTGGAACTATGGCTGGGACGACGGCCAGAAGACGTGCAAGATCACGCTGTCCACCGACCGCGGCATGAACGGCTTCGCCGCCAATGCGGATGTGGGCTGCCCGAACGACATCTTCATGACCAAGGGCTGGGACGTCTGGGGCAGCGAGATCGTGCTGCAGAACCATCTCGGCAAGGTCACGGCGCGGCTGAAGCCGGCCGGCGACGGCGAGTATGACGGCGTTGCCACCGGCGACGGCGCCAAGGTCACGCTGACCCGCTCCTGAGACGCCCGCCTCATCTCCGACAGGACGCGGCGAGACCTGTCCAAGGACGCAGGCCGCACCCCTACCCCAAGACCTCCACGCCGGAATGACTGGATAAGTCCAGTCATTTATTATGGCGCGGGTGATGAATCCGTCATGGAGCGGCGCTAGACTTTGCCGGCTCGAAAGTCTCCGGCCCTGCGCGCCGCACTTCGCCGGCGGGCGATCCAGTAATTTATTGTCATATTCGAAACATCGGACGCGGGAAAATACGCAATCCTGCCCATTGTTTCGCGGACTAGTTGCGAGCACTTTGTGTGGCGCGACCTCACAAAGTCGGGAACTGGAAAATAGTTCGTGCGTTCGAGGTCCGGCTGGCCCATGTTGAGCATGAGGAAAGCTGATTGATTCGCTCTTGCGATCGGAGGGGATTGTGATGCTGCAGGCTGCACGTGTAGTTCAGGAGCCGTCGTCGTCCACGACCGTGTACGACGAGCTTCCGCGCGCTTTTCCGCGCCGCTCGGCCGATACGGCGACGGTGGCCCAGCTCATGCGCCAGCAGCTCGACATCGCCAATCCCGGTTCGGACGCCGAGGCGCTGCGGCTGCTGCGGCAGATCTTCCCCGGTGCCCCGCTGGCGATGCGCGTCGCCGCCCTCGCCGACCGCCGCGCCGAATAGCTCCCCCGAACGACATCCCCGTGCCGCCGGCCCTCGCCGCGCCGGTCTGACATCACGCCCCTCAGTTGAGGTGGCTCGGCCGGTCGTGGTCCGGCGCGGCGCCGTCGATGCCCGGCTCGACCATGCGCGCCTTGGCGGCGGCCTTCGCGCCCTGCCGTGCCTCGTAGTCGCGCATGAGCTTGGCGTAGCGCATGGCCGAGAAGGGCAGCGCTGCCAGATAGCCGACGCACAGCACCGACAGCACCGCCCACGGCCAGGTCACCAGCACCGCCACGAACAGCACCACGCACACGAACAGCGGCATCACCTTGTCGCGGGGGATGCGCGCGCCGAGCTTCTTGCCCGAATAGGCCGGCACCTTGGAGACCATGAGCAGCGCAATGGCGAGGCAGAACACCGCCGCGATCGCCGGCAAGGCCTCGAGCCGCGGCAGGCCGATCAGCTCCAGATAGACCGGCAGCAGCATGACGAGCGCGCCCAGCGGCGCCGGCACCCCGGTGAAGAACTCGGAGGCGAAGGGCGGCCGGTTCGGGTCGTCCAGCATCACGTTGAAGCGGGCGAGACGCAGCGCCGCGCAGATGGCGAAGGAGAGCGCGGCGATCCAGCCGATCGAGCCCAGCGATTCCAGCCCCCACATATAGATCACCAGCGCCGGCGCCACGCCGAAGCACACGAAGTCCGACAGGCTGTCGAGTTCGGCGCCAAAGCGCGAGGTGCCCTGAAGCATGCGCGCCAGCCGCCCGTCCATGCCGTCCAGCACGGCGGCGATGACGATGGCGCCGAGCGCCACCTCCATCCGTCCCTCCACCGCCATGCGGATGCCGGTCAGGCCCGCGCACAGCGCCAGCAGGGTGACGACGTTCGGCACCAGCAGCCGCACCGGCACCGCCTGGAAGCGCCGGCGGCGGCGCTCCGGCTCGGGGCCGTCCGGTTCGGAGGTGTCGTCGGGCTCGAAGGGCGGGAAGAAGTCGGACATGGCAGACCTCGCTGGGTTCAGTCCACGCGGAACGACGGCGCCGGCACGGTGGCGGCGAGATCGGCGAGCACGGTCTCGCCGGCGATCGCCCTCTGGCCCTCCGCGACCACGGGGTGCGTGCCCGGCGGCAGGTAGACGTCGACCCGCGAGCCGAACCGGATCAGGCCGAAGCGCTGGCCGGGCGTGAGGCTGTCGCCCTCGCGCACGAAGCTGACGATGCGCCGCGCCACCAGCCCGGCGATCTGCACCACGCCGATCTCGCCGATCGCGGTGTCGAGCACCATGCCGGAGCGCTCATTGTCCTCGCTCGCCTTGTCGAGGTCGGCGGAGAGGAACTTGCCGGGTCGATAGGCGATGCGCAGGATCCGGCCCGCCAGCGGCGCGCGGTTCACGTGCACGTCGAACACGTTCATGAAGATGCACACGCGCGGCAGCGGCAGTTCGCCCAGGCCCAGCTCCGGCGGCGGCAGAGCCGGCCCCACGAGGCACACCCGTCCATCGGCCGGCGAGACCACCAGCCCCTCGCGGATCGGCGTCACGCGTTCGGGGTCGCGGAAGAAGTAGCAGATCCACGCGGTGATCAGCACGCAGATCCAGCCGAGCGGCGGCAGCAGCCAGAGCAGCACCGCAGACACCGCCGCGCCGATCAGGATGAAGGGGTAGCCTTCACGGTGGATCGGCACCAGGCCGCTGCGGATGGAATCGATGACGGACATGAAGAACGGTTTCCCGCGGGTGAGCACCCGGGCACAGGTAGGGCCGCGCGCGCGCGCCGTCAAATGCCGCCGTCGGGCTCCGGGGCCGGCTTGCGCCGCGCGCGCCGCCGCGGCGCCACCGACATGGTGCGCCCTTCGAGCGCGCCCCGGCGCGGCCACAGCGTCTCCTCGTCGAAGAAGCGCGAGGCCATCGCCTCGCCGCGCCGGATCAGTTCGTCGATCAGTTCCGGGCTGCGGTCGAGCGTGGAGCCGTAGCCGTACTTCGCCTCGTCGAGGCCGCCGTCCAGCAGGCGGATCGTCACCGGGCGGTAGTAGTGCTGCGGCTCGCCGCGCCGCCGGCGCCGCTTCAGCTCGCCGTTGAGCGCCACGATCTCGTTGATCTTATCGACGAAGTGCAGTTCCTGCGCCAGCGAGATGTTGCCGGCGAGCTGGTCGCGCCGGTCGCGGATCGCCTCGAAGGTCTTCGGCTCCTGCGCCACCGCGAGCGGGCTGATCTGGATCACCCACAATTCGTCGAGATCGAGGTCGAGCAGGTCGCGGATCGGCGGGTTGACGCTGAACAGCCCGTCCCACAGCACATGCCCGCGCGTGTGCACTGCCCGGTAGAGGAAGGGCAGCGCCGCCGAGCCCAGCAGTTCGGGATAGTCGAGGTCGGTGCCGCTGAAGATGCAGCGGTCGCCCTTCAGCACGTCGGTGGCGCCGATGAACAGGTATGGCGGGCCCGCGCGCCCCTCTTTGGTCAGTTCCTCGAGCTTCAGGAACTCCCTGAGCCAGCTGCCGAGCACCCGGTCCGCGCCGCTCTCGACCCGGTAGGGGCTGACGTCGAGCCGCCACGGCAGGCTGGCGATGGCCTGCCCCCAGTAGTTCTGCCAGGCGTCGAGCGGGGTGTCGGCCTTGGCGTGGTCCCAGAAGCGGTAGAGCCGCTCGCGCGCCTCCTGCGGGCCGCCCTGCTTCAGGCCGGTCCAGGCGAGCGCGGCGCAGATCGCCCCGCCCGAGGTGCCGCTGATGCCGGCGAGCTCGTAGCGCTCAATGAGGTCCTTCTGCATCAGGCGCCGCAGCACGCCGGCGGTGAAGGCGGCGTGGCTTCCCCCGCCCTGGCAGGCGATGCCGACCTTCCTTGCCGCCCGCTCAGCCATGGTGCGGCTCCGTTTCGCCCGGCGCTCAGGCCGCCGCGTCGCTGGTAACGGCGCCGACCTCTTCCTCGTCCTCGGCTTCCTTCAGCGTCTCGCGGGCGCGCTCGGCCTCGCGCTGGCGTTCCCACATCGAATGGTAGAGCCCGCGGCGCAGCATCAGCTCGGCATGGGTGCCGCGCTCGGCGATGCGCCCGTGCTCCAGCACGATGATCTCGTCGGCGCCGACCACGGTCGAGAGCCGGTGCGCGATGACGAGCGTGGTGCGCCCGCGCGAGACCCGCTCCAGCGCGTCCTGGATCTCGCGCTCGGTGTGGCTGTCGAGCGCCGAGGTCGCCTCGTCGAGGATCAGGATCGGCGGGTTCTTGAGGATGGTGCGGGCGATGGCGACGCGCTGCTTCTCGCCGCCGGAGAGCTTCAACCCGCGTTCGCCGACCTCGGTCGCGTAGCCCTTGGGCGTGCGGCGCACGAAGCCGTCGATCTGCGCCAGCTCGGCCGCGCGCGCGACGTCCTCGTCGCTCGCATCGGTGCGCCCGTAGCGGATGTTGTAGGCCAGCGTGTCGTTGAACAGCACCGTGTCCTGCGGGACCATGCCGATGGCGTGGCGCAGCGATTCCTGCGTCACCTCGCGCACGTCCTGCCCGTCGATCAGGATGCGGCCTTCATTGACCTCGTAGAAGCGGAACAGCAGGCGCGAGATGGTCGACTTGCCCGCCCCCGAGGGGCCAACGATCGCCACCGTGCGCCCGGCCGGCACCTCGAACGACACGCCCTTGAGGATCTCGCGGTCGGGGTCGTAGGAGAAGCGCACGTCCTCGAAGCGCACGTCCCCGCCCTTCAGCTCCAGCACGCGCGCCTGCGCCGTGTCCTTGATCTCGGGCGGGCGGGCGAGGATGGCGAACATTGCTTCGATGTCGATCAGCGACTGCTTGATCTCGCGATAGATCATGCCGAGGAAGTTCAGCGGCTGGTAGAGCTGGATCATCATGGCGTTGACCATGACGAAGGAGCCGACCGACTGCCGCCCGGCGCGGATGTCGAACACGCACAGCGCCATCACCGCCGTCAGGCCGAGCGTGAAGATCGCCGCCTGCCCGGCGTTCAGCCAGGCGAGCGAGGTGTGGGTGTGGACGGTGGCGCGCTCGTAGCGGGCCATGGAGCGGTCATAGCGCTCGGCCTCCCATTTCTCGGCGCCGAAATACTTTACCGTCTCGTAGTTGAGCAGGCTGTCGACCGCCTTGGCGTTTGCGTCGGTGTCGCTCTCGTTCATCGCCGCCCGGATGCCCATACGGTACTCGGTCATGATGAAGGTGAAGAGCGTGTAGCCGACGATCATCGCCACCGCCGCCAGCGCGTAGCGCCAGTCGAACTGCCACAGCAGCACGCCGATCACCATCGCGAATTCGAGGATGGTCGGCGCGAGGTGCAGCACCAGCATGCGCACGATGGTCTCGATGCCCTCGCGCGAGCGCTCCAGCACCCGCGTCAGCCCGCCGGTCTTGCGCTCGAGGTGGAAGCGCAGCGACAGCGCGTGCATGTGCTGGAAGGTCTCGAGCGCGAGGCGCCGCACCGCGTGCACCGCGACCCGCGCGAACAGCCCGTCGCGAAGCTGCGTCAGCCCGGCCATGACGACGCGGGCGAAGCCGTAGGCGAGGGTCAGCATCAGCGGGGCCGCGATCAGCCAGGCGATGGCATCGGTGCTGATGCGCGCGCCTTCGCTGTCGGCCACCGCGTCGGTCGCCCATTTGAAGAAGAACGGCGTCGCCATGGTGGCGATCTTGGCGAGCACCAGCAGCAGCAGGCCCCAGGCGACGCGCGCGCGCAGATCCGCCCGGTCGGCCGGCCACAGATAGGGCCACAGCCCCTTCAGCGCGACCAGAAGGCTGCCGCGCGGATTGATCTCGGAGGCTTTGGAGGGACGCGAAACGGCGGTTCCGCCATCAGGTGCGGACATTCAGCACTTCCAATTCTGCTTCGGTCAGGCCGAGACCGGCCCGGATTCGTTCGTTGACGTGCAGATGGGGGCCGCGGACGCCGGCGCCAAGGCCGGCGCCTGCAGGGCTGGGCTGCGCCCTTCCCCCGCCGCGCCGGACAGCAGTTCCATCAGCGTGGTGAATTCGCCGGCCAGCGCCGCGAAGGCCGCGCGGTCGAGGCAGTAGCAGGAGCGCGGCCCCTCGATGGTGCCGGTGATGAGGCCCGCCTCCTTCAGCACCTTGAGATGCTGCGAGACGGTGGACTGGGCGAGCGGCAGGCCGCGCACGATGTCGCCGCACTGGCAGCGCTCGGCACGCGCCAGTGCGCGCACGATGGCGAGCCGCGCCGGGTGGGCGAGCGCGCGCAGGCGCAGGGCGAGGAGATCGTCGGCCACGGGATCGATCATGGCAATCGTTTATCGTCGATTGACGATGAAGGCAAGTCCGGGAAGGATTCCGGAAGGGCAACCCCCGGGAGGGCAACCCGGCCGCCGGAACCTTCCTGCCCGGCGGGCCGTTGCCTCGCCGTCGCCGCGGCAGCGTCGTTTGCGCGCGGCCGCGGCGGATGCGATGGATGATCGAGGCGCTTGCCCGCGTCCCTCTCGCCATGCACCATGTGAGCCATGTCGAAAATCAGAAGCGTATGCGTTTATTGCGGAGCCGCCCCCGGGGACGATTCCATCTACATCGACAGCGCCATCGCGCTCGGCCACCAGCTGGCGCGCGAGGGCATCCGCCTGATCTATGGCGGCGGCGGTGTCGGCCTGATGGGCGCCACGGCGCGGGCCTGCGCCGAGGCCGGCGGCATGGTCACCGGCATCATCCCCGATTTCCTGATCGGGAAGGAGCAGGCCTTCGAGCACGCCCATGAGCTGGTCGTCACCAAGGACATGCACGAGCGCAAGCGGCTGATGTTCGAGCGGGCGGACGCCTTCATCGCCCTGCCCGGCGGCATCGGCACGCTGGAGGAGCTGGTCGAGCAGATGACCTGGGTGCAGCTCAACCGGCACCGCAAGCCTGTGATGGTGCTCAACATCGCCGGCTTCTGGAAGCCGCTGCTGACCCTCATCGATCACATGCAGACGACCGGCTTCATCAACGGCGCGCGCCCGGTGCGGCTGCTGGTCGCCAACGAGGTGAGCGCAGTCCTGCCCCAGCTCCAGTCCGCAGTTGCGACCGTCGCCGAGGGGGCGCTGCACGGCGAGGCCGAGGAAAGCGTGCTCGACCGGATGTGAGAAGAACCGGCCCGCTCAGTGCGTGGTCGGCGGCTCGCCGAGGGTCTTTTCCATCGTCGTATTGCCGAGCCAGACGCCGCCGCGCGGCACCGTGTTGCGGCTCTTGGGCACGAAGCCGCGCTTCTGGAAGAAGCCGAGCGCGGTATCGCTCGCATCGACCGCGAGCACCTTCGCCCCGCGCGCGCCCGCCAGCTTCTCCACCGCGTCGTAGAGCAGCGCGCCGACGCCCTGCCCGGCAGCTTCCGGATGCACGAAGAGCATGTCGATCAGCCGGTTGTCGGCGAGCGCGATGAAGCCGACCGGCTCGCCCTCGCGCGTCGCCACCAGCGTCAGATGGTCGGCGAGGCGCCGGGCCAGCGCCGCCTCGTCGCCGGCGGCTTCCGCCCAGGCTTCCTGCTGGTCCTCGTCATAGTCCTCGCCGGTCAGCCCGAGGATCGCCTCGCGGGCGATCTCGGACAGCATCGGCACGTCGGCCGGCAGCGCCGGGCGCAGCGCGGCGGCGGGCGCCGGGCTCACCGCCGCGGCTCCCAGCTCGTGGTGCCGTCCTTGTTGTCCTTCAGCGCCACGCCGAGCGCGAGCAGCTCGTCGCGGATGCGGTCGGAGGTGGCGAAGTCGCGGTTGCGCCGCGCCTCGATGCGCTCGGCGATGCGGGCCTCCACCTCCTCGGGCGCGATGTCGAGCGTGGGCGCGCGCCCGGCCGCCCAGTTCCTGAGCGGCGCCTCGCTGAAGCCGAGGAAGGCGAGCGTGCCGCCCAGCGCCTTCTTGCCGGCATGGTCCTTCAGCGCGTGCATCTCGGCGATCGCCTTCGGCGTGTTGAGGTCGTCGGCGAGCGCCTCCAGCACCGCCGGCGCCGGGCGCGGATAGGCGTCGGGCGCGGCGGCGTCGAACCACTGCTCCAGTGTCTTCGCGCTCTCTTCAAGGCCCTTCAGCGTCCAGTCGATCGGCTGGCGGTAATGGGTCTTCAGCATGTTGAGGCGCAGCACGTCGCCCGGCCAGTCCGCCAGCAGGTCGCGAATGGTGACGAAATTGCCGAGCGACTTCGACATCTTCTCGCCTTCCACCTGCAGGAAGCCGTTGTGCATCCAGACCTTGGCCATGATGCCGGTATGGAAGGCGCAGCGCGACTGCGCGACCTCGTTCTCGTGGTGCGGGAAGACGAGGTCGATGCCCCCTCCGTGGATGTCGAAGGTCTCGCCGAGATGGCGCCACGACATGGCCGAGCACTCGATGTGCCAGCCCGGGCGCCCGTTCACGTCGATGCCCGCCGGCGAGGGCCAGCCCGGCTCGCCGGGCCGCGAGGGCTTCCACAGCACGAAGTCCATCGCGTCGCGCTTGTAGGGGGCGACGTCGACACGCGCGCCCGCCAGCATCTCGTCGAGCGGGCGGTGCGAGAGCTCGCCATAGTCCGGCATCGAGGGCACGGAGAACAGCACGTGGTTCTCCGCCACATAGGCGTGGCCGGAGGCGACCAGCCTCTCGATCAGCGTCCGCATCTCGGCGATGTGCTCGGTCGCGCGCGGCTCCACGTCGGGATGCATCACGCCCAGCGCCTCGAGGTCGTCGTGGAACTGCGCCTCGGTGGCGAAGGTCACCTTGGCGATCGCCTCGTTGAGGTCGAGCCCGGGATATTCGCCCGCCGCGCGCGCGTTGATCTTGTCGTCCACGTCGGTGATGTTGCGCACATACTTCACGTGGTCGGCGCCGTAGAGATGGCGCAGCACCCGGTACAGCAGGTCGAACACGATCACCGGCCGCGCATTGCCGATATGCGCGTAGTCATAGACCGTCGGGCCGCACACATACATCCGCACCAGCGCCGGATCGAGCGGCGCGAAGCTCTCCTTGGCGCGGGTCAGCGTGTTGTAGAGTTTCAGCTCGGGAAGCCCCGCCTGTGCGTCCGACATCGATATTCGCCTTCGAAATTGTGCTGCCCGGCACGGGCGGCGCCGCGTCTGTCCCCGGTTTGGCCGGCCGCGTCAAGCGTGCGGGCTGAAAAGGCCCGGTACGCGCTTCCTGCTTTCGCGAAAGCGCTGCCATTCGCCACAGACTATCCCTGTTCCCATCACATGCGTGGCAGTTGACGCAAGCCCGGCGGTGGCGCTATCAGCGCGCCGCTGCTCGCGAACGCCCCGGGTGCGGAAAAAACGTTAAGCCTCGCTTCAAACCTTTTCGCCACATTCACGTTGTCGTCAGCCGCTCCGTAACCCCAACCGACGAAATCCCATGCGTTCTGCCTCGAGCCTGCGCTTCGCCCTGTTCGCCGCTGCCCTCGCCTGCGCGCCGTCGCTGGCGCTCGCCCAGGGGCCGATCACCAAGATGTTCGTCGTCGACAGCTCGGATGGCTACGGCATCGACACCTGTCTCTCCGCCGGCGATGCCTGCGGCCAGGCGGTCGCCGACGCCTGGTGCCGGGTCCACGACTTCCAGCGCGCCGCCAGCTACGGCAAGGCCGCAAGCCTGGTGAAGCTGGTCGCCGGCAAGCCGGCCGCCACCGACGCCGCGGCCGCCCCGGTCCCGGCCTGCCTCGGCGGCACCTGCGCCGAGACGGTGACCATCACCTGCAGCCAATAGGCAGGGAAAGGCGCCGGGCGCCCTTCCCGTCCCGCCCGGCCCTCACTTCACGAAATCCGCGCAGCGCGGCGCCTCGTTGGTCGCGCCCCATGGCATGATCGGCACGGTCGAGGTCGAGTTCTTCGGGCTGCCGTCGATGAGCTTGTCGGAATAGACGAGATAGACCAGCACGTTACGCTTGGTGTCGCAGCCGCGCACGATCTGCATCTTCTTGAAGATCAGCGAGCGGCTCTCGCGGTAGACCACGTCGCCCTGCTCGAACTTGCCCTTGAACGAGATCGGCCCGATCTGCCGGCAGGCGATCGAGATGTCCGACACCTCCTCCGCCACGCCCAGCATGCCCTTCACCCCGCCGCGCTCGGGGATGGTGTAGTGGCAGGCGACGCCCTCCACCACCGGGTCGTCGATGCCATAGGTGGCGAGCTTGTCGTCGGGGGTGAGAAACTTCCACACCGTCGACTTCTTGAAGATCAGGTCCGGCTCCTGCGCCGCCGCCGGCAGCAGGCCGGCGAGGCCGGTCGCGATGACGAGCGCGAGAGCGGCGAGAAGGCGGGCCGGTCCCCGCGAGGCGGTGGGTGGGGTCGTCGGACGTAGGGGTGTCATGAGGTGGGCTCCGTTCGGGTCCGCCCGCATATGGGCATGCCCGCCGCCCGGCGCAAAGCGGGGCCGGCCGCGACCGGCCAGCCTTCAAACTTTCGACACCCTCGGCGTGCTCATTGCCCCCGACGCCCGATTCCGGCACACAGGGCGAACGAGACCGGCCCGCGGCCGGCACGCCCGAATGATGAAGCTCGGTTGATGATGCTCTTGCGCCTTCACGCCTTCCGCCCGCTCGCCCTCCTTGCCTCCCTCGCGATGCTGAGTGTCGCCGCCCGGGCGCAGGACATGCCGTCCAACGCGCAGGCGGGTGGCGACCGGTCGGCCTGCATCCGGCTCGAAGGCCAGCTCGCCGCGCTCGACCGTGGCGGCGGCGGGCAGCGCGACCTTTCCCAGGCCATCGCCCAGCAGCAGCAGCAGGTCGCCAACCTGTCCGCGCAGGTTCGGCAGATGGGCTGCGACAAGCGCGGTTTCCTCATCTTCCAGCCGCAGCTTCCCCCGCAGTGCCAGGGCCTGAACCGTCAGCTCACCGACGCCCGCTCGGCGCTCGACCGCACCATGATGCAGGCGCGCAACCAGCGCTCGGGCAATGACGACCAGCGCCGGCAGCTCATCTACGCCCTCGCCCAGAACAATTGCGGCGCGCAGTACCAGGCGGCGCTCGGCCAGGGCTCGGTAGGCGGCGCGAACGGGGCGCCGCGACGTGCGCCGCGCAACTTCTTCGAGACGCTGTTCGGCGTCCCGCGCGAGGAATCCGAGCCGCTCGACGTCCAGCCGCTCGAAATGCCCAAGGTCTCGACCTACCGCACCGTCTGCGTGCGCACCTGCGACGGCTTCTTCTTCCCGCTCTCCTATGCCGCCACCCCGGCGCGCTTCTATTCGGACGAGCAGGCCTGCCAGCGCCAGTGCCCCGGCACCGAGGCCCGGCTGTTCGCCTATCGCAATCCGGGCGAGGACATCGAGCAGGCGGTCGCCACCAACGGCCAGCCCTACATGTCGCTGCCCAACGCGCTGCTCTACAAGAAGCAGTTCGTGCCCACCTGCTCCTGCCGCCCGGCGGGCGAGAGCTGGGCGCAGGCGCTCGGCGCGCAGCAGGACACGACGGTGCGCAAGGGCGACATCATCGTCACCGAGGACGCCTCGCGCGAGATGGCCCAGCCCCGCCCGGCCGACGGCCCCGTCAGCAAGAAGCCCTGAGCGCCCCGGACCGGGCGGCCCGGCCGCCCGGTCCGGCGGGCGCGATACAACCAAAGGTAGCCATACGCCTTCCTTTCCGTCATATGTCGAAAGCGCGGCCGCATCCGGCCGCGCCAGACATGGATGGGGGGAAACGCCATGCTCTTCCGTACGACCGCCGCGACGCTCGCCGGGCTCGCCATGCTCACTACACTTGCCATGGTCGGCTTCGCGCCGGCGGCCGAGGCGCATGGCGGCGGCTGCCGCAAGAATTCGCCGCCCGGCCAGTGCTGCCACATGGACCGGCAGGCCGGCACCAGCCACTGCCACTGACGTCTTTCGGACGGAGGCGGGACCGAGGCGCAGGCGCTACTCGCGCGCCTCGAAATCGGTGGTGCGGCTGTCCACCGCCACGGTCTTGATCATCGCCCAGACCGCAAGGCCGGGGCGCAGGGCGAGCCGCTCCGCGCTCTCGCGCGTCACCATCGCGGCGAGGTGACCCTCCCCGACCTTCAGCACCACGTCGGCATAGGGCCCGTCGAGCAGCCGGACCTCCTCCACCGTTGCCGGCAGCAGGTTGGAGACCGAGACCTCCTCGGGCCTGGCCAGCGCGATCGCGACGTCGCGCGCGCGCACCCTCGCGCGCACCGGGGCGCCGACCGGCATCTCCACCCGCGGCACACGCAGCGAACCGCCGAAGAAGGCGAGGTCGGACAGGCCGTAGCGCTCGTCGTGCCGACTCACCGTGCAGGCGATCAGCGTGCCGAGATCGAAGCGCCCGACCACCGGCAGGATTTCCGGCGCCGACATTACCTCGCCCACCGGCCCGGCGGCGACCAGCCGCCCCTCGCGCAGCGCTACCACCATGTCGGCGAGGCGTAGCACCTCGTCGATGGCATGGCTGACATAGAGGATCGGCAGCCGCATCTCGTCGCGCAGGCGTTCGAGATAGGGCAGGATCTCCGCCTTGCGCGCCGCGTCGAGCGCGGCCAGCGGCTCGTCCATCAGCAGCAGGCGCGGCTGCGCCAGCAGCGCCCGGCCGATGGCGACGCGCTGGCGCTCCCCGCCCGAGAGCGTGTGCGGCCGGCGCGCCAGCAGGTGGCCGATGCCGAGCAGTTCCACCACCGCCTCGAAGCGGATCGGGCGCTCCTTCGTCCGGCTGCGCCGCTCGCCATAGCGCAGGTTGCGCTCGACGCTCATATGCGGGAACAGCCGCGCATCCTGGAACACGTAACCCGCGCGGCGCGCCTCGATCGGCACGTCGATCCCGCGCGCGCTGTCGAAGAACGGCTCGCCGTCGATAGCGATACGCCCGCTATCGGGCCGCACCACGCCGGCCACCGCCTGGATGATGGTGGTCTTGCCGGCGCCCGAGCGGCCGAACAGCGCCGTCACGCCCGAGGTCGGCGCCGCGAAGCCGGCCTCCAGCGAGAAGCCGCCGGGGCGGTCGATGCGGATATCGATCTCGATCATGCCCGTCCGATCATCACGCGGATCCGCCGGTCGACCAGGCTGGCGAGCAGCAGCGAGCCGAGCGCAAGCACGACCGACACCACGGTGAGGCGGATCGCCATGGAGTCGCCGTCGGGAAGCTGGGTCGCGCTGTAGATGGCGAGCGGGATGGTGCGGGTGCGCCCCTCGATATTCGACACGAAGGTGATGGTGGCGCCGAACTCGCCCAGCGACGCCGCCAGCGACAGCAGCGCGCCGGAGAGGATGCCCGGCAGCATCAGCGGCAGGGTGATGGAGAAGAACACGTCGAGCCGCGAGGCGCCGAGCGTGCGCGCGGCGGTCTCCAGCCCCCGGTCCACCGCCTCCAGCGCCAGCCGGATCGCGTTGACCGAGAGCGGGAAGCTGATCACCGCCGCCGCCACCGTCGCGCCGGCGGTGGTGAAGATGAGCTTGATGCCGAACCAGGCGTCGAGATACTGGCCGATCGAGCCGCGCGCGCCGAGCGTCAGCAGCAGGATGTAGCCGACCACGACCTTGGGCAGCACCAGCGGCAGGTAGACCACGCCGTCGAACAGCCCCTTGCCCGGGAAGGTGCTGCGTGCCAGCAGCCAGGCGGCGAGCACCGCGAAGGGCAGGCTCCAGAAGGTCGCCCAGAAGGCGACCTTCAGGCTGAGATAGACCGCGACCCATTCCTCGGGTGTGAGCATCCGGACCTCAAACGCGTCATGCCGGCCGACAGGCGGCCGGCTCCGGCACGGTGCCGGGAAATGGCCGCGCGATCCCGGCCCGCCGCGCGGGGCGCCGGGATCGCGTCGGCACGACCGGGGCGGATTATTTCACCACGAAGCCGTATTTGGCATAGATCTCCTTCGCTTCCGGCGAAACGAGGAAATCGAAGAACCCCTTGGCCGCCGGCGTGTCCTGCCCCTTCACGATCTCGAACGGATATTCGATCGCCGGGTGCGAATCCGCGGGGAAGGTGCCGACCACCTTCACGTCCTTGGTGATGGCCGCGTCGGTCGAGTAGACCACGCCCGCCGTCGCCTCGCCGCGCTCCACCAGCGCCAGCGCGGCGCGCACATTTTCGGCGCCGACGACGTGCGACTTTACCGTGTCCCACTGGCCGAGGCTGGTCAGCGCGGTCTTGGCGTAGATGCCGACCGGCACGCTGTCGGTGAGGCCAGTGACGAGCTTGCCGTCTGCGCCGAGGAAGGCTTTCCAGTCGAACGACTTGTCGAGCGTCACGGGCTTGGCCGTGCCCGCCGGCATGATCAGCACCAGGCTGTTGCCGATCGGGGTGACGCGGGTGTCCTTCAGCGTCAGGCCCTTCTCCTCGGTGAAGTCCATCCACTTGGTGTCGGCCGAGGCGAAGATCGAGGCCGGCGCGCCGGACTGGAGCTGCTTGGCCAGCGCCGACGAGCCGGCGAAGGAGAAGGTCACCTTCTTGCCGGTCTTCGCCGTATAGGCCTTGCCGATGTCCTGGAACGCGTTGGTCAGGCTCGAGGCGGCGAAGACGATGGGCGTCTCGTCGGCCCGCGCCTCGCGCAGGGCGAGCGGCGCCAGCAGGGCGGAAGCGAGCGCGAGGGTCGCGGCGGCGCGAAGGAAGGAACGGCGGGACGGCATGGCTGGGCTCCCCTGATCATATATCCAGCGGTATATATATATCCGTCCATATACATGATTAAACGCGGAATGCCAGCCGCCGGGCACCCCCGCACCGCCTCGGATTTCATGAAGCAACGATTTTCGCGCGTCTTCGGCGACCGCACAGGCGCGCACCGTTCGCTGCACGCGGGCGACCTGCCCCGAGCGTCCATGGGGCGGCGCGGGCGCGCCCTACCCCGAAAGATGGAATGTCGTCAGAAAGGCATCCGGGTGAGGATCAGCCGATCACACCCGGATAGCTTGCCGCCTCGACGGCGACACGCTCGGCCTCGGGCACGAGCTCCCATGCGGGAAACGCCTCGCCGTCCTTGCCGAACACGATGGAGGGACCATGGCTGACCGTGCGTCCGCCATTGCCGTCATCCACCACGGAGAATTCGTAGATGTGGTGCGCCACTTTGTGCATCACGCGCACGGTGGAAGGCGAAAGCGTGACGATGTCGAATTCGCCATACGGCATGTCGTTCCCCTCCCTCTCCGCTCGACGGCGGCTGGACCGGCCGCTTGGCGCGGCTCGGCGC
Organism: Ancylobacter mangrovi; assembly: GCF_024752335.1. NCBI lineage: Bacteria > Pseudomonadati > Pseudomonadota > Alphaproteobacteria > Hyphomicrobiales > Xanthobacteraceae > Ancylobacter > Ancylobacter mangrovi. The sequence continues at coordinate 259,800 of NZ_JANTHY010000007.1, forward strand.
AACGCGACACTGGTTCGCGATTAGCAGACTTTGGTCGAGCTTGCGCGCCTCGACAACGAAAAAATAACCATGCGCAGTGCGGTAGGAAAAAGCGGTGGATAATCCACGTCTTGCTGCGCCGCGAAGGCAGGGCGAGCGCGGCGCGATCCTGCCGGAGCGCGCCTAGCCCTCGCCCGGGCCGCGCTCATGCGCCATCGCGTCGAGCGTGCCGCGCGCGCGGGCGCCCTCGAAGATCGCCCCCGCGGTCTGCGCCATGCGACGGCGCCAGTTCGGCCGCTCCCGGTCGGTGCCGGGCAGGTTGACCGCGGCCAGTTCGCCGGCGAGATCGTCGAGCTGAGCCAGGGCGAGCATCGAGCCGGTGCGGGCGATGAAAGCGTGCACCGCCGCCACGAAGCCGTCGTCGAGCGCCGCGTCCGGCGCCGGCACCGCCGTGATCAGCCCCTCCTGCAGCAGCGCCGCGCCGAGCCGCGCCTTCTCCGCCGCCCGCTCGGCGAGCGCGGCCACGCGCGTGGCATCGGTCTCCAGCCCCAGCGAATGGCGCTCGTCTATGTCTGCGCCGACCCACCAGCCCGCCAGCGTCGGCAGGTCGTGGGTGGAGACGCAGGCCGCCGCCGCCTGCGGGTAGTCCTCCGGCGGCGCGAAGGTACCGTCGCGCCGCTCGAACCACAGCACCCGGTAGGAAAGCATGCGCTCCCCGCCGAGCTGCTCGCGCATGCCCGCCGGCACGGTGCCGAGGTCCTCGCCGACCACGAGGCACTTCGCCCGCTCGCTCTCCAGCGCCACCTGCCCCGCCATGTCCTCGAACGGCATGGCGACATAGGCCCCCTCCGCCGCCCCCTCGCCGCGCGGCATCAGGAACAGGCGGCGCAGGCCCATCACATGGTCGATACGGAGCGCCCCGGCATGGCGCATGTTCGTCTCCACCAGCCGCGCGAAGCTGCGATAGCCGTCGCGCTGCAGCGCCAGCGGGTCGAAGGGCGGCAGGTTCCAGTTCTGCCCCTCCGGCCCCAGCGGGTCGGGCGGCGCGCCGATGGTCACGCCCTGCATCAGCATGCCGGCCTCCGACCACGCCTCCGCCCCGTCCATCGCCGTGCCGACGGCAAGGTCCCGGTAGAAGCCGAGCTCCAGCCCCGCCTCGCGCGCCTTCGCGGCGGCGGCGGCGAACTGGCGGTCGGCGACCCATTGGAGCCACAGCACGAAGCGTACCTCGCGCTCATTGGCCCAGGCGAAGGCCTCCACCGCCGGATCGGCGGAGGCGGCGAGCCCGTCCGGCCAGTCGCGCCAGTTGGTGCCCGGATGCATCCCCGAGATCACCTCGAAGGTCGCGAAGCGCCTCAGCGTCGTCCCGCCCTCGGCGACGAAGCGGTCGAAATCGGGATCGGGCGCCGCCTCGAAGCCGGCGAAGGCCGCGCGCAGCGCCGCCTCCTTGCCCGCCCAGACGCGCGCATAGTCGACCGAGCCCAGCGCCGCCAGCGGCGCGAACGGCGCCGCATCGCCGCCCAGCGCGGCAACGTCGATATAGATCGGGTCGAGGAAGCGCCGGTCGGACGGCGAATAGGGGCTCGCCCGCTCGCGGTCGGCGAGGAACAGCGCGTGCAGCGGGTTGAGGCCGAGCACCGCCCCGCCCGCCTGCGCCACCCGCGCGCCGAGGTCAGCCAGCGCGGTGAAGTCGCCGATGCCCTGGTCGCCTGTCTCGCGCCGCAGCGTGTAGAGATGCGCGGCGACGCCGAAGCGCCGCCCGCCCTGCTCCAGCGCCGGCGGCAGGTAGCAGGCGCGCGGCGCCACGGTGAGGAGGCAGGTCTCGCCGCCCAGCGTCAGCGTGTGCCGGCCTACCGGCAGCTCGGGCAGCGTCACCGTGTTCACCTGCGCCAGCCGCCCGTCCGGCCGCTCCAGCGTGCGCCGCTCGCCCTCGTCGGGGCGGATGGCGAGCTCCATCTCGCTGCCGTCCTCGAGCTTGAGGCCGAGGTCGAGCCGGCGCGGCGCGCTCGCCGCTACCCCGCCGAGCCGCAGCGTGCGCGGCTCGCCCACCCGCAGCACCCGGGCGAAGGGAACGCCATGGGCGAAATGCTGGTCGGAAAGCTTGGCGAGGCTGTCGCGCACCTCGCCCGCCCCCTGCGCGGGCAGGCGCAGCGCGGCGAGCAGGGAGCGCTTGGTGTCGTCGCTGACGCCGTGGCGCGTGCCGTTCACGTCCCACCATTCCGGGGCGATGCCGGCGGCCGAGGAGAGTTTCTCCAGCAGCGCGGGGTCCGATCCGCGTCCCGGCGTACCGGGCACCGATTGCTCGACCAGCACCTGCACCGAGCGCGGCGCCAGCGGATCGCCCGTCCCCGCGCCCGCCGGACGGGCCGTGTCGGCGGCGATGTGCCAGCCCAGTCCCTCGCGGGGCGCCGGCAGGGTGAGCTCGCGCGCCTCGCCGGATGCGTTGAGCGCCACCGCCACCCGGTCCGCCGGCGCGTCGCCGGAAGCGGGCACGTAGAACACCGCCACAAGCGTCCGGTTGCCGCCATCCTCCCACGGCACCGGCCCGCCCTCGGGCGCTCGCCACTCGACATCGGCGATCCCGCTCGCATCCACCGGCCGCCCGGTGAGCGGCGCCTCGCCGCGCAGCGCGGGGTGCGCCCGCCGCAGCGCGATCAGGCGCGCGGTGAAGGCGGCAAGCTCCTCGTCCACCTTGGACCAGTCGAGCCAGGTCAGCTCGTTGTCCTGCGCATAGGCGTTGTTGTTGCCGGCCTGCGAGCGGGCGCATTCGTCGCCCATGGTCAGCATCGGCGTGCCCCGCGCGGTGATCAGCGTCGCCAGCAGCGCCCGCATGTCGCCATGGCGCGCCGCCGTCACCCCGGCATCGTCTGTCCAGCCCTCGACGCCGTGGTTCCAGCTGTGGTTGTCGTCGGTGCCGTCGCGGTTGCCCTCGCCGTTCGCCTCGTTGTGCTTGTGCTCGAACGAGACCAGATCGGCCAGGGTGAAGCCGTCATGGGCGGTGACGAAGTTGACCGCGCGCGAGAGCGTCCGGTGCCGCGCCGCGAACACGTCGGCCGAGCCGGCGAGCCGGGTGGCGAGCTCGCCCACGGCCCCGCCGTCGCCGCGCCAGAAGCGCCGCGCCGCGTCGCGGAACTTGTCGTTCCATTCCGCCCAGTTGGCGGGGAACTGCCCGACCTGATAGCCCCCCGGCCCGATATCCCAGGGCTCGGCGATCAGCGCCAGCTCGCGCAGTTGCGGGTCCTGCTGGAGGGCGGCGAAGAACGGCGCCTCGGGGTCGAACCCGTCCGCCCGGCGCCCCAGCGTCGCCGCGAGGTCGAAGCGGAAGCCGTCGAGCCCCGCCCCGGCCCAGCGCCGCAGCATGTCCATGCCGAGCCGCAGCACCGGCATGCGCTCCAGCGCCAGCGTGTTGCCCGTGCCGGCGTCGTTGATCAGCCGCCCCGCATCCTCGCGGGCGTGGCGGTAATAGGTCGCGTTGTCGAGCCCGCGCAGGCTGATGGTGGGGCCGAACACGTCGCTCTCGCCGGTGTGGTTCAGCACCACGTCCAGCACCACCCTTATGCCCGCCTCGTGCAGCGCCTCGATGGCGCGGCGCACCTCGGTGAAGCCGCCCGGCGCGAGGCGCGGGTCCGGCGCGCCGAACACCACCGGGTTGTAGCCCCAGTAATTGGTCAGGCCGAGCGGCGGCAGGTGGCGCTCGTCGATCCACGCCATGGAAGGCATCAGCTCGACCGTGGTCACGCCAAGCTTGACCAGATGCTCCAGCGCCGGCGGCTGGGCGAGCGCGGCGAAGGTGCCGCGCATCTCGAGCGGGATCGCCGGGTGCTGCCTGGTGAAGCCGCGCACGTGCAGCTCGTAGAACACCTCGTCGTCCCAGGGGAACGAGCCGGCGCGGGAGGGCGGCTCGGCGGTCGGGTGGGCGACGATCGCCTTCGGCACCAGCCCCGCGCTGTCGACCTCGTCGCGCGGCGCGCCGTGGGCGCGGGTGTCGAACAGTGCTGGCGCCAGCACGAACGGACGGTCGAGCCGGCTCGCATAGGGGTCGACCAGCAGCTTGTAGGGGTTGAAGCGGTGGCCCTCCTGCGGCGCCCATGGGCCTGCGGCGCGCAGGCCGTAGCGCGCGCCGGGCGGCACGCCGCCGATATGGCCGTGGAACACGTCCCCGGTGCGCGCGGACAGCGCGAGGCGAGCGACCTCACGCTCGCCCTTCGCGTCGAACAGGCAGAACTCGATCCGCTCGGCATGGGCCGAGAACACCGCGACATTGACGCCGCGCGCATCGGCCGTGACGCCCAGCGGCTCGGGCGAGCCGGGCTCGAGCCGGTGCTCGCTCAAGCCCCGCGCTCCGCCGCGAGGGTGCGGTAGAGCCGGTCATATTCCACCGCCGCCCGCTCCCACGAGACGTCGGTCGCCATCGCGTTGCGCTGCAGCTTCGCCCACAGCGCCGGGTTGCCCCACAGCGCGTGGGTGCGGCGCAGCGCCTGCCTCAGCGCCGGCCCGGTGACGGGAGAGAACTGAACGCCCGTCCCCACGCCGATCGAGCACGCCATCTCGTTGGCGTCGATCACCGTGTCGGCGAGCCCGCCGACACGCGCCACCACCGGCAGCGCGCCGTAGCGCAGCGCCGCGAGCTGTGTCAGCCCGCAGGGCTCGAAGCGCGAGGGCACGATCAGCGCGTCCGAGCCCGCCTGCACCAGATGCGCCATCCCCTCGTCATAGCCGAACCAGGCGGCGATCCGCCCGGCATGAGCCTCCGAGGCGCCGGAGAAGCGGCCCGACAGCTCGGCATCGCCCGAGCCCAGCAGCGCGAGCTGGGCGCCCATGTCGAGCAGCGTGCCGATATTCTCGGCCAGCAGGTCGAGCCCCTTCTGCCAGGACAGCCGGCTCACCACGCCGAACAGCAGCGCGCCCGGGTCCTCGTCGAGCCCGAGCCGGCGCTGCAGTTCCGCCTTGTTGGCCGCCCGCGCCTTCAGCCGCCGGGCATCGAAGCGCGCCGGCAGGTGCTCGTCGGCGGTCGGGTCCCAGGCCTCGGTGTCGAGCCCGTTGAGGATGCCGGAGAGCACGTCGGCACGGTCGTTCAGCAGCCCTTCCAGCCCCATACCGCCTTCCGGCAGCAGGATCTCGCCGGCATAGCTGGGCGAGACGGTGGTGATGCGGTCGGCGAGCTTCAGCCCCGCCTTCAGATAGCCCACCGTGCCGTAATACTCGATGCCGTGGATCGAGAACGCCTCGGGCGGGAAGCCGAGATGGGCGGCGATCCCGCCGGGGAACTTGCCCTGGAACGCCATGTTGTGGATCGTCATCACCGTCCCGGGCCGCCACCCGCCGGAATAGTGCAGATAGGCCGGCGCGAGCCCCGCCTGCCAGTCATGGGCGTGCACCACCTGCGGCACGAAGCCGGGCACCAGCCCGCGCCCGATGCCCGAGGCGACCGCGCTGAGCGCGGCGAAGCGCTCGGCATTGTCGCCCCAGTCGGCGCCGGTCTGGTCGACATAGGGGCCGCCCGTGCGGTCGAACAGGTGCGGCGCGTCGATGACGAACAGGTCGAGCCCGGCCGCCTTCGCCGCCAGCAGCCGCGCCGGGCCGCCGAACAGATGGTCGAAGTGATAGACTGGCTCCGCCTCGACCATCGCGCCGAGCACGGCGGGATAGCCGGGGATGAGCGTGTGCATCTCCACGCCGTGGCGCGCCAGCGCCGCCGGCAGCGCGCCGGCGACATCGGCCAGCCCGCCCGTCTTCACCAGCGGATAGACCTCGGAGACGACCGAAAGAACCTTGAACTCAGACACGCAGCCGTCCCCGTATCCCCAACCCCGCTACCATAGCACCCGGGCGTCGCCCCGTCCGGCCGGCTAGAGCTCCAGCCGGTCGATCATGGACTGGGTGATCAGGCAGATCCCCTTGTCGGTGCGCCGGAAGCGCTTGGCGTCCAGTTCCGGGTCCTCGCCGACGACGAGGCCCTCGGGAATGCGCACATGGGAATCGATCACCACGTTCTTCAGCCGGGCCGAGCGGCCGACCTCGACATAGGGCAGGATCACCCCGTTCTCGATCGAGCCGTAGGAGTTCACCCGCACGCCGGTGAACAGCAGCGCGCGGCGCAGCGACGAGCCGGAGATGATGCACCCGCCCGACACCAGCGAGGAGATCGCCTGCCCGCGCCGGCCCTCGTCGTCATGCACGAACTTGGCCGGCGGCGTGATCTCGGCATAGGTCCAGATCGGCCAGTCGCGGTCGTAGAGATCCAGCTCCGGCACCACGCCGGTGAGGTCGATATTGGCCTCCCAATAGGCGTCGACCGTGCCGACGTCGCGCCAGTAGGGCGCGGTCTCCATGTCCGAGCGCACGCAGGAGCGCGAGAAGTGGTGCGCGCAGGCTTTGCCGTGCTTGACGATGTAGGGGATGATGTCCTTGCCGAAATCATGGGTCGAGTGCGGGTCGGCCGCGTCGCGGCGCAGCTGCTCGATCAGGAATGCGGTCTCGAACACGTAGATGCCCATCGAGGCCAGTGCCTTGTCCGGCCGGCCCGGCATGGAGGGCGGCTGCTTCGGCTTCTCCAGGAAGGAGAGGATGTTGTCGTTCTCGTCGACATGCATCACGCCGAACGCGGTCGCCTCGTCGAGCGGCACCTCGAGGCAGCCCACCGTCACGTCGGCCCCCTGGTCGACATGCTGCTGCAGCATGAACTCGTAGTCCTGCTTGTAGACGTGGTCGCCGGCCAGGATGATGATGTGCTGGGTGCCGTAGGCCTCGATGATGTCGAGGTTCTGGAACACGGCGTCCGCCGTCCCCAGATACCACATGCTCTCGGAGACGCGCTGGCTCGCCGGCAGCACGTCGAAGCTCTCGTTGCGCTCGTGGCGGAAGAAGTTCCAGCCACGCTGCATGTGCCGGATCAGGCTGTGCGCCTGGTACTGGGTGGCGACGCCGATGCGGCGAATGCCCGAATTGAGCGCATTCGACAGCGTGAAATCGATGATGCGCGACTTGCCGCCAAAATAGACCGCCGGCTTGGCGCGCCGGTCCGTCAGTTCCATCAGGCGGCTGCCTCGTCCTCCGGCGAGCACGTAGGCCATGGCCGTGCGGGCGAGAGGAGCGTTGTGGGACAACCGTGGTGCCATGTAGCGTCTACTCCCCTTTGCTCTTCGGAATGTTGGCCGCCTGGGCGGGGGCCGCAGGCGGCTCCCACCTGAAATAGAGCGTCGCCAGCGGCGGAAGCACGATCTCGGCGCTCGCGGGCATGCCGTGGGCGCCCTGCTCGACGGCGACGACGCCGCCGAGATTGCCGACGCCCGAGCCACCATAGTCGCCCGCGTCGGTGTTCAGGATCTCGCGCCAGAAGCCCGCCCGCGGCAGGCCGATACGGTAGAACGGGCGCGGCACCGGCGTGAAGTTCGCCACCATCACCACCGGCGGGTCGCCCTCGCGCCCGAAGCGCGCCCAGGCGAACACCGATTGCTCCGCGTCGTCCACCACGATCCAGCGGAAGCCCTCGGGCGCACAGTCATGGGCGTGCAGCGCGATCTCGGCGCGGTAGACGAGGTTCAGCTCGCGCACCAGCTTCTGCACGCCCTGATGGTGCGGGCCCATGCCGAGCAGGTGCCAGTCGAGCGAGCGCTCCTCGCTCCATTCGTCGCGCTGGGCGAATTCCTGGCCCATGAACAGCAGCTTCTTGCCCGGATAGGCCCACATCAGCGCGTAATAGGCGCGCACCGTGGCGAAGCGCTGCCAGTCGTCGCCGGGCATGCGGGTCAGCACCGTGCCCTTGCCGTGCACCACCTCGTCATGGGACAGCGGCAGCACGAAGTTCTCCGAGAAGGCGTAGACCAGCCCGAAGGTCAGCTTGTCGTGGTGCCAGGTCCGGTACACCGGGTCGAGCTTCATGTAGTCGAGCGTGTCGTGCATCCAGCCCATGTTCCACTTGAAGCCGAAGCCGAGCCCGCCGGCATAGACCGGCGCCGACACGCCGGCCCATGAGGTGGATTCCTCGGCCACGATCACCGTACCGGGATGCTCGGCATAGATGGTCTCGTTCGCACGCTGGAGAAAGCCGACCGCGTCCTTGTTGTCGTTGGAACCGTCCGGGTTCGGCGACCATTCGCCCTCGCGGCGCGAATAGTTGAGGTAGAGCATCGAGGCCACCGCATCGACGCGCAGCCCGTCGACATGGAACCGGTCGAGCCAGTACAGCGCGTTGGCGATCAGCATGTTGGCGACTTCGCGCCGGCCGAAATCGTAGATCGCCGTGTTCCAGTCCGGGTGGAAGCCGCGCCGCGGGTCGGCATGCTCGTAGAGCGGGGTGCCGTCGAAATGGGCGAGGCCGTGGATGTCGGTCGGGAAATGCGCCGGCACCCAGTCGAGGATCACCGACAGCCCCGCCTGATGCGCCTTGTCGACGAAGCGCGCGAAGCCGGCCGGGTCGCCGAAGCGGCTGGTGGGCGCGAACAGGCCGATCGGCTGGTAGCCCCAGGAGGCGTCGAGCGGGTGCTCGGAGACCGGCAGAAGCTCGATATGGGTGAAGCCCATCCAGGCGGCATAGCCCACGAGGTCGTCGGCGAGCTCGTCATAGGTGAGCCAGCGATTGCCCTCCCCGCGCCGCCACGAGCCGAGATGGACCTCGTAGATCGCCATCGGCTTCTCGCGCGCCGCGCCCTGCGCGCGGGCGGCGATATGGGCCTCGTCGTGCCATTCGAAATTGTCGACCCGCGCCACCACCGAGCCGGTGGCGGGGCGCAGCTCGCCCTTGAAGCCGAACGGGTCCGCCTTCAGCGGCAAGAGCCGACCGTCGCCGGAGATGATCTCGTATTTGTAGATCGTGCCCTCGCCGACGCCCGGGGCGAAGATCTCCCACAGCCCGCTGTCGACGCGCTTGCGCATCTGGTGGGTGCGCCCGTCCCAGCGGTTGAAGTCGCCCACCACCGAGACGCGGGCAGCGTTCGGCGCCCACACCGCGAAGCGCGTGCCCTCGACGTCCTCATGCTTGCAGATATGCGCGCCGAGCCGCTCGTAGAGCTGGCGGTGCGTGCCCTCGACCAGCAGATGGTCGTCGAGCGGGCCGAGCGCCGGGCCGAAGGAATAGGGGTCGTCGAGCTCCCACGTGCCGCCGTCGTTGCGCGCCCGCAGCCGGTAGCGCGCCCAGGCCGGGCGGCCCTTCACCAGCCCCTCGAAGAAGCCGGCGGGATGGCGGCAGGTGAGTTCCGCGACGACCTTGCCGTCCGCCTCGACCGCCTGCAGCGTCGCGGCGTCCGGCACGAAGGCCCGGATCACCAGTCCCGATTTTGTCTCATGAGGTCCGAGAAGGGCGAACGGGTCGGCGTGGCGGCCACCCACGAGTGCCTCGACCTCACGGTCCGGCGCCTGCCACGCCACCATATCCGTCAACCTCTCCCGACTCGGCTTCAGACCATCAAGACCCGATCGAGATGAAGGTTCCTTTACCGTCGAGACAAAGTCCACCAGACGCGATCACTCATCCTTGTCGCAGGGGGCCGGCCCGCTTGTTGCGGGGCGGCGGGCCCGGCCGTGCGCCGAGGGTCCGCCGCATGAGGTCGCGCGCGCCTCAGCGCACCGTGCGCACCGGCACGTGCCAGATGTCGCGCGCATATTCGGAGATGGTCCGGTCCGAGGAGAACCAGCCCATATTCGCGGTGTTGATGGCGCTGGAGGTCCACCAGCGCGCCTTGTCGTGCCAGGCGGCGTCGATGTCGCGCTGGGTGTTCCAGTAGGAGTCGAAGTCCGGCGTCACCAGGAAGTAATCGTGGTGGCGCAGCGCGTCGACCAGCGCCTTGTAGCGGTCCGGCTCGTCCGGCGAGAACACGCCCGAGCCGACCGCGTCCAGCACCTCGCCCAGATGCTCGGAGGCCTGGATCGCGCCGTACTCGTCGATGCCGTTGGCGCGGCGCGCCTCGACCTGCTCGGCGGTCAGGCCGAAGATGAAGATGTTGTCGTCGCCGACATGCTCCTTGATCTCGACATTCGCGCCGTCGAGCGTGCCGACGGTCAGCGCGCCGTTGAGCGCCATCTTCATGTTGCCGGTGCCGGAGGCTTCCATGCCGGCGGTGGAGATCTGCTCGGACAGGTCCGCCGCCGGGATGATCGTCTCGGCGAGCGAGACGTTGTAGTTCGGCAGGAACACCACCTTCAGCAGGTCGCGCACGGTCGGGTCGTCGTTCACCACCCTGGCGACGTCATTGGCCAGCTTGATGATCAGCTTGGCCATGTGATAGCTCGCCGCCGCCTTGCCGGAGAAGATCTTCACCCGCGGCGCCCAGTTCTTGGCCGGGTTGGCGCGCATCGCGTCATAGAGCGCGATGGTCTCCAGCACGTTCAGGAGCTGTCGCTTGTATTCGTGGATGCGCTTGATCTGCACGTCGAACAGCGCGCCCGGATTGACCTTGATGTCCAGCCGGTCGCGGATCAGCCGCGCCAGCGCCACCTTGTTCTGCCGGCGCACCGCCATCAGCCGCTCGTGCAGCGAGCTGTCGGCGGCGAGTGCCTCCAGCTTCTTGAGCTGCGAGGCGTCGTCCAGCACCCCGGGCCCGCACACGTCGACCAGCAGGTTCGTCAGGCCCGGATTGGTCTGGTAGAGCCAGCGGCGGAAGGTGATGCCGTTGGTCTTGTTGTTCATCCGCTCCGGGAACAGGCGGTAGAAGTCCTTGAACACGGTAGTCTTCATAAGCTCGCTGTGCAGCGCCGCGACGCCGTTGATCGAGTGCGAGCCGAGGAAGGCGAGGTTGCCCATGCGCACCCGCCGGCCGTGATCCTCCTGGATCAGCGAGACCGAGGACAGCAGCGCGTCGTCACCGGGGAACTGCGCGCGCACCTTCTCCAGATGCTTGGCGTTGAGCAGGTAGATGATCTGCATGTGGCGCGGCAGCAGCCGCTCCATCAGCGGCACCGGCCAGGTCTCCAGCGCCTCCGGCAGCAGCGTGTGGTTGGTGTAGGAGATGGTCCGCGTGGTGATGTCGAACGCCTCGTCCCAGCCGATGTCGTGCTCGTCGACCAGCACCCGCATCAGCTCGGCGACGGCGATGGCGGGATGGGTGTCGTTGAGCTGGATCGACACCTTGTCGGGCAGCGAGCGCACGTCGCCGAAGCTGTCGACGTGGCGGCGCGTCAGGTCGCGCAGCGAGGCGGCGGTGAAGAAATATTCCTGCCGCAGGCGCAGTTCCTGACCCGCCGGCGTGGCGTCGGAGGGATAGAGCACCTTGGAGATCGACTCCGCCTTCACCTGGTTCACCAGCGCGCCGACATGGTCGCCCTGGTTGAAGGCGTCGAGGCGGATCGGGTCGGCGGCGCGGGCCGACCACAGGCGCAGCGTGTTCACATGGTTGCCGCGCCAGCCGACGATCGGCGTGTCGTAGGCGACCGCCTCGACCGTCTCGCCGGGATGCCAGATCTGCTTCTTGCGGTCGCCGCCGACCGCCACCGTCTCCACCGAGCCGCCGAAGCCGACGTCGTAGAACACCTCGGGGCGCTCGAACTCCCACGGATTGCCGAAGGACAGCCAGTCCTCGGGATATTCCTGCTGCCAGCCATTCTTGATCATCTGCCGGAACAGGCCGTTCTCGTAGCGGATGCCGTAGCCATAGGCGGCAATGGAGAGCGTCGCCATGCTGTCCATGAAGCAGGCGGCGAGGCGCCCGAGGCCGCCATTGCCCAGCGCCGCGTCCGGCTCCACCTGGCGCAGCCGGTCGATGTCGACGCCGAGGTCGCCCAGCGCCGAGCGCGCGGTCTCCAGCATCTCGATATTGGTCAGCGCGTCGAACAGCAGCCGCCCGATCAGGAACTCCAGCGAGAGGTAGTAGACCCGCTTGCGCCCTTCCGAATAGGTCTGGCGGGTGGAGGTGATCCAGCGGTCGACGATGCGGTCGCGGGTGGCGAAGGCGGTGGCGAGGAACCAGTCGCGGTCGCTCGCCGCTGCGGGATTCTTGCCCACCGCGTAGGTCAGCTTGGAAATGACCGCAGCACGGAACTTCGCGACGTCATCGCCCGCGCTCGCCATCGGCGGGGCAGTCTCCGGCTTGTCCAGCATCTTTTCCTCGACCTCGACTGACATGTGCAGCTTGTGCTCCCTTGCGGCTTCCCGCTGCCGGACGGACCGGCGGCAGGAGGCCTCCTCGCATTTCATGCAACCTTTTGGCCAACTAGCCGGCGCGGGTTCCCCGTTCGAACGCCGCCAGTGCCACCACGAGCCATCCCGCGATCAGCATAGTACCCCCGATCGGGGCGGACATAGGAAAAAGAACGATCTCCCAGAGCGCGCGCAGCCCCAGCGTGCTGCCGAACAGGCCGGCCCCGAGCGCGATCACGATGCCGCCGATATCGGCAAACGACCATCCCGGCCCGTGCGTGCCGGCGAACGCCGCCGCACCGAGCGCCCCGGCCGCCCCGAGCATCAGGAAATAGGCGGCGGTGGTCAGGTTGGGATCGGGGTTCATGTGCGCCCCGGCCGCGGCGGCGGCGACCCCGGCGGCTCCCATGAGCCCGGCCAGCAGGACGACGAGGCGGCGCAGCATGTTCATCGCTCACTCCAGTTCGGCACGCGCCCGGCCCGGAGGACCGGATCATTCCCGGGCGATCACGTGGAAGAAGGTCCCTGAAACGGTTCCCCGGCGGCTTCCCGCCGTGCCCATTTCCTTACCCTGTCCGTCCGCCAGCGCGACCAGCGGCGCATCGTCGCCGCTTCGTGTGACGACCGCATAATGGAATTCGTGGCCGCGCAGACGCGCCCCCGCCGGGCCGATCGGCGAGGCCGCCAGCGTCTCCACCCGCCGGTAGCCGAGATTGAGCTTGCGCCGCGCGAAGCTGGTGGCGTGGCCGAGCAGGCCCAGCATCTCGTGCGTCGCGCCGTCCGCGTCCTCGAGCGATTCCCCGAGCACCATGAACCCGCCGCACTCGCCATGAACCGGGCGCGTGCGCGCGAAAAGCCGCACCCCGTCGCGGAACCGCCGCGCCGCGCCGAGCCGGCCGGCATGGAGCTCGGGATAGCCGCCGGGCAGCCACAGCGCGTCGCAGGCCTCGTCCGGCGCCTCGTCGGCAAGCGGCGAGAACGGCACGATTTCCGCCCCCGCCCGCCGCCAGCCGGCGACCAGATGTTCATACGCGAAGGAGAACGCCACGTCCCGCGCCAGCGCGATCCGCTGGCCGGGCGGATCGAGCGGCACCACCGCCGCCGGGGGCAGCGGCACCGGCTGCGCCAGTGCCACCAGCGCGTCGAGGTCGATATGCGCCTCGGCCCGCTCCGCCAGCGCGGCGAAATGCGCATCGAGCGCGGGATGCTCGCCCGCCTGCACGAGGCCGAGATGGCGCTCGGGCAGGCTCAGCGCCCCTTCACGCGGCAAAGCGCCCAGCACCGGGATGCCGAGCGCCGCGATCGCCTCGCTCGCCTGCAGCCGGTGACGCTCGCTCGCCACCTTGTTGAGGATGACCCCGGCGACGCGCACCTGCGGGTCGTAGGTGGCGAAGCCCCGTACCACGGCGGCGGCCGATTGCGACTGGCCGGAGACGTCGACCACCAGCACCACCGGAAGGCCGAGCCGGGCGGCGAGGTCCGCCGCCGCACCGGTGCGCCCGGGCGTACCCATCACGCCGTCGAACAGCCCCATCGAAGCCTCGATCACGACCAGCTCGGCCTCGCGCGCGGCCTCCCCCGCCAGCGCGTCGATCAGCGCCGGCGGCATGGCGAAGCTGTCGAGGTTGAGCCCCGGCGCCCCGGTGGCGGCGGCGTGGAAGGCGGGGTCGATATAGTCGGGGCCGGACTTCACCGCCCGCACCCGCATCCCGCGCCGCACCAGCGCCGACACCGTGCCGAGGGTCACCGTGGTCTTGCCCGAGCCCGAGCGCGGCGCACCGATGATGAACCCGCGCGCACTCATGAAAGGGTACGCCCCGGCGTCGGGCGCCCACTCCTCCCCGGAAGCACCGGGGCGGGAGGAAGAATCGTGCGGCGGGCGTTCATCCCCGCCCCCGGAAGCGGCGCTGATACGCCGCGTCGTAGAGCGCGCTCTCGCGGAATTCCTCCGCCGCCAGCGCCCGCCCGACCATGATCAGCGCCGTGCGCTCCACCGGCTCGGCCGCGACCTTGGCGGCGATGTCGCCGAGCGTGCCACGGATTACCCGCTCGCTCGGGCGCGTCGCCTCCACCACCACCGCCACCGGGCAGTCGGCGCCGTAGTGCGGCGCCAGCTCCCCGACCACCCGGTTGAGCGCGTGGATGGCGAGATGCACGGCGAGGCTCGCCCCGGTCGCCCCGAAGGCGGCCAGCGTCTCGCGCTCCGGCATGGCGGAGGCGCGGCCGGAGACGCGGGTGATGACGAGGCTCTGCGCCAGCCCCGGCACGGTGAGCTCGCGCCCCAGCACCGCGCTCGCCGCCGCGAAGGCGGGCACGCCGGGGGTCAGCGTATAGGCGATGCCGTGCCGCTCCAGCCGCCGGATCTGCTCGGCCACCGCCGAATAGATCGACAGGTCGCCCGAATGCAGCCGCGCCACGTCCTGCCCGGCCGCCTGCGCCGCCACATATTCGGCCTCGATCTCGTCGAGCGACATCGGGGCGGTGTCGACGATCCGCGCCCCCGGCGGGCACCAGCCGAGCACCTCGGGCGGCACGATGGAGCCGGCATAGAGGCACACCGGACAGCGCGCGACGAGGTCGCGCCCGCGCAGCGTCATCAGGTCCGCCGCGCCCGGACCGGCGCCGATGAAATGCACTGTCACGGCGTTCCCGTCCCTTTCTCCGCCTCCCGCGCCAGCGCGCAGGTCACAGGCCCCAGCACGAAGCGCGGACCGACCAGGCTGGAGCGCCGTCCCGCCACCGCCAGCGCCGAGGCCTCCGCCACCGAGGGCACGCCCATCAGCGCCACCACCCGCTCGGAATGGGTCATGACCCGCTTGCCCGCCGCCTCGAGCTGCGCCTGCGGCACCATCACCAGCAGCAGGCCGAGGTCGAGCGCGGCCTTGATGATGCCGGCCTCGCCGCCCTTCACCGCGGGCGTCGCCATCAGCGAGATGTCGCACAGCTTCACCTCGTGGCGCTCCATCGCCCCGCGCACGGCGGCGCAGACCTCCTCCGCGCTCACACCGCGCCGGCTGCCGACCCCGGCGACGATCATCGCGCCTCTCCGCGCGCCGCCTCGCCGGCCGGCCGGGTCCAACTCCACTGCGTCACCGGCATCGCCGGGCGCCACCCGGTCAGCCCGCCCACCGGCGCGGCGCGGGCGATGGAGAGCCGCACCAGCTCCCCGCCCCACACGGCATGCAACGCGATCAGCCGCGCCTCGGTCTCCAGCGTCACCGCATTGACCACCAGCCGCCCGCCGGGCTTCAGCGCCGCCAGAGCGGCCTCGACGACCCCCGCATCGCCCGCACCGCCGCCGATGAAGATCGCGTCCGGCGGGGCGAGTCCGCCAAGCGCCTGCGGCGCCCGGCCCTCGATCACCTTGAGCCCGGGCACGCCCATGGCCGAAGCGTTGCGCCGGGCCCGCACCGCGCGCGCGGGCACTTCCTCGATCGCGATCGCCTTCAGCGACGGATCGGCCAGCATCCATTCGATGCCGATCGAACCCGCCCCCGCGCCGATGTCCCACAGCGTCTCGCCCCGGCGCGGCGCCAGCGCGCCGAGCGTCATCGCGCGGATCTCGCGCTTGGTGAGCTGGCCGTCATGCTCGTAGAACTCGTCCGGCAGGCCGGGCGTCAGGGCGATGATGCGCGCGCCCTCCCCGGCCACCACCTCGATGCCGACGAGGTTGAGCGTGTCAATCCCGTCGAGGTCGAACGTCGCCGCCAGCGCCGTGCGCACCCGCTCGCGCGGGCCACCCAGCGCCTCCAGCACATGGATCCGCGATTGCCCGAAGCCGAGTTTGCTCATGAGCCGCGCGAGGGTCTGAGGTCCCTCGCCGTCCGAGGTCAGTGCCAGCAGCCGACGCCCGGGATGCAGATGCGCGCGAATGAGATCGAGCGCGCGCCCATGCACGGTCAGGCAGGCGGTGTCCGGCAGCGGCCAGCCGAGCCGTGCCGCCGCGAGGCTGAAGGAGGACGGCGCCGGAATGGCCCGCATCTCGTCGGCGGGCACGTGGCGCGCCAGCACCGCGCCGACCCCGTAGAGGAACGGGTCGCCCGAGGCGAGCACGCAGACCCGGCGCCCGCGCGCCGCCAGCACCATCTCGACGCCGTGCTCGAACGGGCTCGGCCAGGCCTGCGCGCGCCCCGTCAGCGCCGCACCCGCAAGCGCGAGGTGGCGCGCGCCGCCGAACACGATCTCGGCCCGCTCGATGGCCGCCCGCGCGGCCGGCGACAGGCCGGCAAGGCCGTCCTCGCCGATGCCGACGATGGACAACCAGCCCCGCTCCTGCGCATCGTCGCCTCGCGCCCCGGGCGCGAAGACTTCTGCGTTGCTACCGGCGTCGGCGTCGGTCAGGAAACTCGTCATGACCTCATCTTCCCACGGACGGGACATGCGCCCGCCGCGCCTTCTGATTCTCGGCGGCACGAGCGAGGCGCGCGAGCTCGCCGCCCGCCTCGCCGCGCTGGAGGCGGCGGGAGCCGGAGGATTCGAGATCAGCGTGTCCCTTGCCGGGCGCACGCGCAACCCGCTCGCCCTCGCCGCGCCGGTCCGCTCCGGCGGCTTCGGCGGGGTGGAAGGGCTCGCCGCCCATCTCGCGGCCGAGCGCATCGACGTCGTGGTCGACGCCACCCATCCCTTCGCCGCCGCCATATCGCGCAACGCGGTCAAGGCCGCGGGGATCGCCGGCGTGCCGATGCTCGCTTTGCTGCGCCCGCCCTGGGAGCGGCAGCCGGGCGACATCTGGACCGACGCCCCCGACATTCCGGGCGCCGTCGCCGCCCTCGGCACGGCACCGCGCAACGTGCTCGTCACGCTCGGCCGCAACGAGGTGCGCGCGCTCGAAGCCGCGCCGCAGCACCATTATCTGGTGCGCAGCATCGACCCCGTCGACCCGCCGCTCGCCCTGCCCCGCGTGGTCTATATCGAGGCGCGCGGCCCGTTCGCGCTGGAGGACGAGCGCGCCCTGTTCGCCGCCCATCACAT
The DNA here is from genome assembly GCF_024752335.1 of Ancylobacter mangrovi. Taxonomy (NCBI): domain Bacteria; kingdom Pseudomonadati; phylum Pseudomonadota; class Alphaproteobacteria; order Hyphomicrobiales; family Xanthobacteraceae; genus Ancylobacter; species Ancylobacter mangrovi. The sequence continues at coordinate 276,820 of NZ_JANTHY010000007.1, forward strand.
CGACGCGCTGCTGTCCAAGAACAGCGGCGGCGCGGCCACCTATGGCAAGATCGCCGCCGCCCGCGCGCTCCGCGTCGAGGTGGTGATGGTCGCGCGCCCGTCGCGCCCGCAGGTCGAGACGGTGGCGACCATCGATGCCGTGCTGGACTGGCTGGCGGAGCGATTTCCCCGCTCCGCGCCCGACTGACGCGGCACAAGCCGCGCGCGCCGGCCTCATCGCGGCCCCGCCGAACGCGGCGTGTAGACCAGCGAGGGCAGGCCCGGCCGCTCCACGAGGCGCGTCTCGACCGAGCCGACGATGATGCAGGTCGCCATGTCGGCCATGTGGCCGCGCGCATGGGTCAGCGCCAGCACCCGCAGGCGCTCGTCGGCACGCCCCACCGCACGCCCGAAGATCACCGGCACGCCGCCGGGCAGTTCCTCGCGCAGCACCTCGAACGCCCGATCGAGCTGCCACGGCCGCGCCTTCGAAACCGGGTTGTAGAACGCCATCGCGAACCCCGCCTGCGCGGCGAGCCGCAGGCGCCTTTCCACCACTTCGAACGGCTTGAGGTTGTCCGACAGCGAGATGGCGCAGAAATCGTGGCCGAGCGGCGCGCCGGTCCGCGCCGCCACCGCCAGCATGGCGGTGATGCCGGGCACGATCTCGACCTCGAGCGCACGCCATTCCGCCGGCCCTGCCTCGATCGCCTCGATCACCGCCGCCGCCATGGCGAACACGCCGGGATCGCCGCCCGAGACCATCGCCACCCGCGCCCCGCCCGCGGCATGGGCGAGCGCCGCCCCCGCGCGCGCCAGCTCCTCGCGATTGTCGGAGGCGAAGCGCTGCTGGCCGGCGCGCTCGGGCACGCGGGCGAGATAAGGCACGTAGCCGTAGAGCGCCTCGGCCGCCTCCAGCGCCGCGCCCGCCTCCGGCGTCAGGAAGCGCGCCTCGCCCGGCCCGAGGCCGACCACGTAGAGCTTGCCGCTCATCCGCGCGCCTCCCAGCCGGGTACCAGCACGATGGCGAAATAGGGCGCCGGGCTCTCGTCCCGCGCGGCGAGCGGGACGCAGTGCCCGCCATTCATGGTGCCGCGCTCGACATAGACCGCCCGCCCGAGCCGGCCGGAGGCCGCCAGCGCGCGGCGGATCTTCGGCAGGTTGCGCCCGACCTTCATGATCACCGCCGCGTCCGCCTCGCCGAGCCGGCGCGCCAGCTCGGCCTCGGAGAGCGTGCCCGGCAGCACGCTGAGCACGTCGTCGCCCTGCGCAATCGGCGCGCCGAGCTGCGACCAGCAGCCGGACATGCCGGTGACTCCGGCGACGATCTCGGTCGGGTAGCGCCCGGCGAGCCGCACATGCAGGTGCATGTAGGAGCCGTAGAACATCGGGTCGCCCTCGGAGAGCACCGCCACCGTGCGCCCGGCGTCGAGATGGCCCGCCACCGTGCGCGCGGCCTCCTCGTAGAAGGCAGCGATCGCCTCGCGATAAGGCGCCTCGTCCTTCGGCGACTCGGTCGTCACCGGGTAGTCGAGCGGCAGTTCGATCGCCCCCTCGCGGAAATGCGCGCAGGCGATGGCCCGCGAATGGCTCGCCCGGCCCCGCTTGGCGAAATAGGCGATCACCTGCGCCTCGCCGAGCGCGCGCGCCGCCTTCAGCGTCATCAGTTCCGGGTCGCCCGGCCCGACGCCGACCCCGATCAGCCGTCCTGCTCCCTGCGTGCTCATATGCCCGGCCTCGCCAGCGCGTTCACGGCCGCCGCCGTCATGGCGCTGCCGCCGAGCCGCCCGCGCACCACCAGCCACGGCACGCCATGGTCGGCCGCCGCCAGCGCGTCCTTGGATTCGGCCGCGCCGACGAAGCCTACGGGGATGCCGAGGATCGCCGCCGGCTTCGGCGCGCCCGCGTCCAGCATCTCCAGCAGCCGGTAGAGCGCGGTCGGCGCATTGCCGATGGCGACCACCGCCCCCTCCATCCTCTCGCGCCACAGCTCCATCGCCGCGGCCGAGCGGGTGGTGCCGAGCCTCGAAGCCAGCTCCGGCACGGCGGGGTCGCGCAGCGTGCACACCACTTCGTTGCCCGCCGGCAGCCGCGCCCGGGTGACGCCGTGCGCCACCATTTCGGCATCGCACAGGATCGGCGCGCCGGCCTCAAGCGCGGCGCGGCCGGCCCGGACCAGACCGGGCGCGAAATCGATGGCGAAGGCGGCTTCCACCAGCCCGCAGGCATGGATCATCCGCACCGCGACGTCGGCCTCCTCGGGCGAGAAGCGGCCGAGATCGGCCTCCTCCCGGATGATGGCGAAGGAGCGCTCGTAGATCGCATTGCCGTCGCGCACATAATCGAACGGGTTCGACACTCAGGCCGGGTCCTTCTTCAAGAATTCATCTTCCATGACGTCCCGCGCCAGCAGCTCGCGCAGCTCCGCGCCGAGCCGGGCGACCGGCACGATCCGCGCAGGAGCCTCGCGCGGCGTGCCTTCGACCACGATCCCGGCCCCCGCGTCCAGCCCCACGATGGTGAGTGCTGCCGGGGCGGGATGCGCGCAGCCCTTGGCGCAGCCCGAGACATGCAGTTCGCCGCCCACTCCGCCGCCCATGCCGCCGGCCGCGAGCAGCGGCGCGAGCGCGGTGGCGAGCGCGCGCGTCTCGATGCGGGCGGAGGCGCAGGCCGGCGCACCGGGACAGGCCGCGACCCGGCGCAAAGGATCGGAGGGATCGACGATGAAGCCAAGCGCCGCGGCTTCGCGCGCCAGAAGCTCCGCCGCCGCGCGCGCCAGCCCGACGGCGAGCAGTGCCCGTCCGGCCGCCGGCTCGACATGGCGCGCGCCCGCCTTGCGCACGGCGTCAGCGAGCCGCTCCAGCGCCCCGGCCGTCGCCTGCCCGAAGGGCGGCGCGATCCCGCACGCGAAGCTCCCGTCGTTGAGCGCGTGCAGCCCGACCGGCTCGGCCGGCGCGCGGTGCGGCTCCGGCACGGCGTCGAGGCCGAATTCCGCGCGCAGGCACGCCATGCCCTCCTGCCGCACCATCCGGTCCATCCGTGCGGTCGCGCCGTGCCCGGCGAGCCGCGCGAGAAGACCGACCGTCACCTCCGCCGCCCGCTCCAGCGCCACCTCGCCGGCAGTGAGGCCGGCGAGACGGACGAGGACGCGGCCGCTGCCGCCGGCGGTGAGCGCGATGTCGGCCTTCAGCGCGCCGGGATGGAGCGTCCCGCCGCCATCGACCACCACCGAAACCTTGGGCGCGAGGCGCGGCACCAGCCTGGCTGCGCCTTCAGAAATCGCCTGCGCGAGCGGGCGCGGATCGAACGCTTCGGCCGGGTCGAGCCCGGCCAGCGCGCCGGTCTCCACCGGAAAGCCGCCGACCGGCACGATGCCGAGCGCATCGACCCCGGCCGGCAGGCGCGCCGCGCTTTCGGCCGTCAGCCCGCGCAGTTGCAGCTTGCCGCGCGCGGTCACCTCGACGATTCCGTTGCCGCATTCGCGCGCCAGCCGCGCCAGCCCGGCGAGCTGGTCCGACGTCAGCGGCACGGCCGGCTGCAGCCGCGCCAGCAAGCCGTCGCCGGTCGGCATCGGCTCGGGCAGGCTCGGGCAGGCGCCGCGCCGCATCGCCGTCGTCTCGGCGCTCATTTCCATCGCTCTGGCGGGCGCTACGCTCATTCGGCCGCCTCCCCGACGAGGGCGGCGAGGCCGGCGCCGACATCGTTGCGGCGCGGATGCCAGAGGCCCTTTTCCCGTGCCCGGTCGAAGCGCCCGGCGACAAAGCGTGCCGCCTCGGGCGAGGCCTCGATCAGGAAGCCGCGCACCCGCTCGTCGACCACATAGGCCTCGTGCAGAAGGTCGATCAGATGGCCCGGCACTGCCCGCGTCGCCTCGGCGAAGCCGACCAGCCGGTCGACCGTCTCGGCGATCTCCGACGCCCCGCGCGGGCCGTGGCGCAGCAGCCCGTCGATGTAGCGCGGGCTCGCCCGTCCGCGCACGATCCGCGCGATGGCCTCGGCGAGCGGGCGCGCCTTCGGCCGCGCGGGATCGGCGGTGTCGAGCACCACGAGGTCGGGCAGGCGGCCGAGCCTTTCCGCCGCCGCCGCGAAGCCGCCGATGAAGGCGAGGTCGGCATCGCCCTCGAGCAGGTCGCGGCCGGGATCGTCGGCGCCGTGCACGAGCAGGTCCGCCTCCGCCACCCGCGCCTCGAAGGCGTCGCCGGCGAGCCGCGCCGTACCCTCCGCCCCGCCATAGGCATGCGAGGCGCTGGCGAGATAGGTCTCGCCGAGCGCCGCCCGGTCGACCTCGCCGCGGGCGAGGCCGGCGCCATAGGCACCCGGCGCGGTGCCGAAGATGCGCACCGCCGCCGCGTCGTCGCCGCTTCTCGCCGCCGCCTTGATAGCCGCCTTCAGCGGATTCTCGTCGCCCGTCTCCTCGCGCCGCGCCACCGCCTGCAGCGCGGCGTCGAGCAGCGCGATCTGCGCCGGGAACAGGTCGCGGAACAGGCCGGAAATGCGGAACGTCACGTCGACCCGTGGGCGCCCCAGCACAGCCGTCGGCAGCACCTCGATGCCGGTCACGCGCCCGGTCGCCGGGTCCCATGTCGGGCGCGCGCCGATCAGCGCCAGCCCCTGCGCGATCTCCTCGCCCCCGGTGCGCAGGCTCGCGCTGCCCCACAGGTCCAGCACCAGCGCGCGCGGCCAGTCGCCATGGGCCTGCGCATAGGCGCGCAGCACCTCCTCGGCGGCGAGCGTGCCGAGATCCATCGCGGTGGGCGTGGGCAGGGCGCGCGGGTCGGTGGCGTAGAGGTTGCGCCCGGTCGGCATCACGTCGGTGCGCCCGCGCCCCGGCGCGCCGGCCGGCCCGGCCGCGACCCGCCGCCCGTCGAGCGCCGCCATCAGCCCCGCGCGCTCGGCCTCCCCGCACGCTCCCCGGCCATAGACGTGGAACCCGTCCTTGAGCCGCATCTCCTTGATATCGCACAGGAACGCATCGATCTGCTTCAGCGCCTCGTCCGGCGCCAACTCCGTCGTCAGCCCGGCATCGCGGGCGAAGCCGGTGCGGCCGGCCTCCTCGACGATCAGCCGCGCAAGCCGCTGGCGCCGGCGCGGGTCGAGCCCGTCGGCCTCGGCATATTCATCGACCAGCCGCTCCAGCTCGCGCGCCTCGCCCGCCAGCCCCGCTTCCAGCGTCGGCGGCGGCAGATGGCCGAGCGTGAGCGCGGCGATGCGCCGCTTGGCCTGCGCCGCCTCGCCGGGATTGGAAACGATGAAGGGGTAGACCACCGGCAGCGCGCCCAGCACCAGCTCGGGGAAGCAGCCGGCGGTGAGCGCGACATGCTTGCCCGGCAGCCATTCCAGCGTGCCGTGCGCGCCCATATGCACCAGCGCGTCCGCCTCGCGCTGCAGCCACAGCCCGAAGGCGAGCAGCGCGTGGCGCGGCGGCAGCGCCGGGTCGTGATACTGCGCGCGCCGCTCCTCTTGCGAGCCGCGGTCGGGCGCGATGGCGACGATGAGGTTGCCGAAGGCGCGGGCGCGGAAGCGGAAGGCGCCGTCGACCAGCCCCGGATCATCCTCCGGGGCGCGCCAGGCGGCCTCGATGGCGGCCATCGCCTCGGCCGGGAGCGCGGCCGTCAGCCGGCGATACTCGGCGAGCGACAGGGAGGCTTCGCCCCTGTTCAGCAATTCCAGTAGCGCGCGCTCGTCCGGCGTCGGGTCCTCGACCGCGTAGCCGGCCGCGCGGCAGTCCTCCAGCAGCGCGAGGATGCTCGCAGGCACGTCGAGCCCGACCGCCCAGCCGGTCCGGCCCGGCACGCCGGCATAGTCCGGCATCAGCGCCGCCACCCGCCGCGCCGCGGGCGCCAGCCCCTGCAACCGCACCAGCGCCGCCACCCGCGCCGCCACCTGCCCGACGCGATCCGGCTCGGCCCGGTTCGCCAGCGCGGTGAAGCCCGGCACGGCACCGGCCTCTTCCGACGCCTTGAAGGAAAGCGCCCCGGCCAGCACCCGGCCGTCGATCTCCGGCAGCACGACATGCATGGCGAGGTCGGAGGCGGTGAGCCCGCGCGCGCCCTCCGCCCACGCCTCGCGCCGCGTGGTCGCGACCACCGCCTGCAGCACCGGCACGCCCGGCGCGTCGAGCACGCTCGTCTCCCCAGGATCGGCGGCGGCGAAGGCGGTGAGCGTCACGATGACGGCGGGCTCCATCCCCGCCAGCGCCGACGCCAGAAAGGCCGCCGAGGCCGGCTCGCGCAGGCTGGCGACGAAGAGCGGCTTCGGTGCCAGCCTGCGCGCGGCGAGCGCGGCGCAAAGCGCGTCGACCGGCACGGTATCGCCGGCGAGCCACATGGAGCGGTAGAAGATCACGGGAACGGCCGGCCCCTGCCCGGCCTCCCCGCCCCATTCATACGTGCCGGCCATCGGCACCGGCACGGGGGGCATATCGTGCCCTGCGGGATCATCCCCGGCATGCCGGCCGAGCCGGCGCAGCAGGGCGCGCATATTATCCGGCCCGCCGGCACGGAAATAGGAAAGCAGCGCGGCGAGATCCTCGGCTGGCAGGGTCGAGGCCCCGGCGAGGCGCGGATCGTCGCGGTCCTCGCCCGGCAGCACGGCGAGCGCGATGCCGCGCGTGCGCGCCTCGCTCGCCAGCCGCTCCACCCCGTAGCGCCACCAGTCGAGCCCGCCCAGCAGGCGGACCACGATCACGCGCGCATGCACGGCCACCTTGTCGATCCACAGATCGACTGACATCGGATGGCGCAGGTCGCGCAGGCTGGCGAGCCGCAGGCTGGGCAGGCGATCGCCCGCCGCAAGAGCAGCCTCCTGCGCCCGCGCCAGCGCGCCGAGATCGCTGTCGGTGAAGGACAGCACCACCACCTCCCCCGGCGTCTGGCCGAGGTCGACCGGCTCGACAAGATCGTCGAGGCTGGTCGAGGTGGTGGTGAGGATGTGCATCGCTCGGCTCCCGGCCCGGCGCGTCGTTCGGGCGTCGCGTCAGGCCGGAACCGAGACGCCGCTGCGGGCGCCGGCGCCGGAAAGGATCGCCTCCACCTTCGCCCGGTCGAGGCCCTTCAGCCCGATCGCGACCAGCCGCCCGGTGCGCGGGCCCGCGCCCCAGGGACGGTCGAACTGGTGGCTGACGCGCGGGCCGACCGCCTGCACCAGCAGCCGCATCGGCTTGCCGGCGACGGGCAGGAAGCCCTTCACCCGCAGCACGTCCGCCTCTTCCGCCGCCCGCGCCACCCGCGCAGCGAAGGCCGCCGGATCTTCGATCTCGGGCACCTCGACGACGAAGCTGTCGAAGTCGTCATGGTCGTGCTCGGCCTCGTCGTCGTGATGGGTGCGCCGGTTCTCGATGTCGTCCTCGGTGCCCACGCCAAGGCCCATCAGCACCGCCGGGTCGATCCGCCCCTGCGCCACGCTCACCACGCTGACGCCCTTCGGCAGCTCGGCGTCGAGCGCGGCCCGCGCCCGGACCTGGCCCTCGGCGTCGACGAGGTCGGCCTTGGTCATGATGACGAGGTCGGCGCAGGCGATCTGGTCGTCGAACACCTCCTCGATCGGGTCGTCATGGTCGAGCTGGACGTCGCCGGCGCGCTGCTCGGCGAGCGCGTCGTGGTCGTGCGCCACCCGGCCGGAGGCGAGCGCGTCGCCGTCCACCACCGCGACCACGCCGTCCACCGTCACCCGGCTCCGGATCGCAGGCCAGTGGAAGGCCTGCACCAGCGGCTTGGGCAGGGCGAGGCCGGAGGTCTCGATCAGGATGTGGTCGACCTTCGGGCTGCGGGCGAGAATGGCGTCGAGCGCGGGCACGAAGTCATCCGCCACGGTGCAGCAGATGCAGCCATTGGCGAGCTCGACCACGTTCTCCTCCGGGCAGGTCTCGATGCCGCAGCCCTTCAGGATCTCGCCGTCTATGCCGACGTCGCCGAATTCGTTGACGATCACGGCGAGCCGCTTTCCGCGCACGTTTTCAAGGATATGCCGGATCAGCGTGGTCTTCCCCGAGCCGAGGAAGCCGGTGACGATGGTGCACGGCACCCGCGAAAGGTTGGTCGGGTCGGTCTGGCTCATGCGGCGTCTCCAGCGGGCCGGTCGGGTCACGGGATGCGCCGGCCGCGGAGATTTCCGCGCGAAGCCGCCGGGAATGGGTGCCCGTCGGCTCTGCCTGAACGCCGGGCACCCCGCCGGCGATCACGACCGAACCGATGGCAGGTCTCCTGGCTCGCGGGTCGCCGCCTCGTCGCCGCCTTCCCGGGAACATCCCAGTGGCATCCGGCACGGGCTCGCCGCTCACAGTTGCGGGGGCAGCCGCGGAATTGGGACGCGCCGTTTCCGGTTGGCGTCCCGCACCGCATTCCCTCTTCGTCCCTCCCCGGGGGGAGGAAACCGTCGGTCGCCTTCACTTAAGGAGCCCGCGCGGCGAATGTCAACGCGGGGCGGACGGCCGCTCCCCGCCCTCGCGGACGGCCGGCAGCACGACCTTCTCGAGCACCGCGCGCGAGAACGCGCCCTGATCCGGGTCCCGGTAGAGCCCGGCGGTGCTGACCACCACGAGGTCGAGCGCGGGGACGATGAAGATGCGCTGGCCGCCAAGACCGATCGCGGCAATCCAGCTCACCTCCCCGCCCGCATGCGGCGAGGCGCCGATCCACCACTGGTAGCCGTAGCGCATCGGCCGCCAGCCCTCGAAGCGCGGCGCGGTCGATTCGGTGATCCAGTCCTGGGAGACGACGCGCCGCCCCTTCCAGACGCCGCCGTCGAGCACGAGCTGCCCGATCTTGGCCATGTCGCGCGCAGTGAGCCTCAGCCCGCTGGCGGCGGCGGCATCGCCATTGCTCATCGCCACCCATTCGAACATGTCGATGCCCAGCGGCTCGAACAGCGCTTCGCGCGCGAAGCCCTCCAGCCTTTCGCCGCTCGCCCGCTCCAGAGCGCCGCCGAGCAGCGTCGTGGCGCCGCCGCTATATTCCCAGCGCGTGCCGGGCCGTGCGCTCATCGGCCGCGACAGCACATAGGCATAGGGGTCGGCGGCCTCGTACATCAGCCGCTCGTCATTGGCCGGGCTCCACCACGGCCCGCCTTCGTTCCAGGTGAAGCCCGGCGTCATGGTCAGCAGGTCGCGCAGCGTGACGGCACGGACCTCCGGCGCGGCGTTTCCGGTCTCGGCGGGGAAGAAATCGAGGATCGGCGCGTCGAGCCTGCCGAGCATTCCGCGGTCGCGCGCGATGCCGAAAAGAAGCGACACCACGCTCTTGGTCACCGAACGCAGATCGTGCAGGCGCCCGGCATCGTGGTCGACGAGGCCGATGTCCTCGCCCCACCGCTCGTCGCGCCCGGAGGCGTAGGCCTCGTAGACCAGCCTGCCATGGCGGATCACCAGCAGCGCATGCACGTTCGGCCGGTCCGGGTTCTCCAGCCGCGCGCCGATCGTGCACAGAAGGGCGGGATCGAGCCCGACCGAGGCCGGGGCGGCGACCTCCCAGCCCTCGCCGGCGGCCGGCGGCGCCCCGCAGGGCAGCGGCGCCGAGCGCGCGGGCGCCCCGGACATGGCGATGGAAAGGACCACGGCGAGGATGGCGACGAGCATCGGCAGGCGCGCCGGAGCGCCTCGTCCCGACCATGCGGACCACCCGGCCATGCGCTCTCCTCCCCGCGCGCGGCCATGCTGGCAGCGCGCCGCAGCGAAGCCATGAGAGACCCTACCACGGTGCCGCAAGATGCCGCGGCGGCGCCGAATGCCGCACATGGCGATTGCAGTCGCGACGCTGACGCCTATAGTTGCCCTGTCGTCGGTTCCCGTGGTGACACGGGACGCAAGACGGGAACGCGGTGGGGTGGAGAGCGAAAGCCTTCCGCCGATTCCGCGGCTGCCCCCGCAACTGTAAGCGGTGAGCCCCCTCCACTGGCCATTGGCGCAAGTCACTGGGATTCGTCCCGGGAAGGCGGAGGAAAGGGCCAAGACCCGCGAGCCAGGAGACCGGCCGGCGACAGAACCCGAACCGGCCCTCGGGTGGAGGGCCAAAGGAGACTGGCATGAAGACCTCCCACAGCCCCGTCGCGGCTGCCTCCCACGAATCGACCGCCTCGCGCGCCGTCCAGCTCACCTTCGTCGCGCTGCTCGGCGTGTTCGTGATCGGCGGCGTGGGCTTCTCCCATATCAGCGCCGTCCACAACGCCTCGCACGACGTGCGCCACGCCAACGCCTTCCCCTGCCACTGAGGAAGCGTTCGACATGTCGCTGTTCAGGACTTTGCTGTTCACTGCCGCTCTCGCCGGCATAGGTACTGGAGTAGTGGTTGCCGGCATCCATATGGTCGGCACCGCGCCCCTCATCCTCAAGGCCGAGGTATACGAGGAAGCCGGCGACGCCGTGCCGGCCGCCCACTCCCACGATGCCGCCACCGCGCACGAGGCCGGCGCCGGGGAAACAGCCGCCACCACCGCGGTCGCCGCGCACGTGCACGACGACGAGGGCTGGGAGCCGGCCAACGGCTTCGAGCGCAACGGCCTCACCTTCGTGTTCATGGCGCTCACCGGCTTCGGCTTCGCGCTGCTGCTGCTGGCGGCGAGCGAGCTCGCCGGCGGGTTGAAGGACTGGCGGCAGGGGATATTGTGGGGCTTCGCCGGCTTCGCGGTGTTCACCATCGCCCCCGAAATCGGCCTTCCGCCGGAGCTTCCCGCCATGCCGGCCGCCGACCTCATGGCGCGCCAGCTCTGGTGGATCGGCACCGCCGCCGCCACCGCGACCGGGCTCGGCCTGCTGGTGTTCGGCCGCTCGCCGCTGCTCGCCGCCCTCGGCGTGGCGGTGATCGTGGTGCCACACGCCATCGGCGCGCCGCAGCCGCCGAGCTACGAGACGCCGATCCCCGAAGCGCTGCACCACAGCTTCGTGGTGGCGAGCACGGTCGCGAGCTTCGTGTTCTGGGCGCTGCTCGGCGGGCTCTGCGGCTATCTGCGCCCGCGCTTCGCCGCGCAGGCCTCCGCGCCGCTCGCGGCCCGGCCGGCGTGAGCCTCACCTTCGTCCTCGGCGGCGCCCGCTCGGGCAAGAGCCGGCACGCCGAGGAACTGGTCGAGCGCCTCGCCCCGCCCTGGACCTACATCGCCACCGCCGAGGCCCATGACGCGGAGATGGCGGAGCGCATCGCGCTCCACCGCTCCCGCCGCCCGGCGGACTGGCACACGCTCGACGCGCCGCACAACCTCGCCGCCGCCCTTGCCGGCCTGTCGGCGGATCGCCCGGCGCTGGTCGACTGCCTGACGCTCTGGCTCACCAACCGCATGCTGGCCGGGGCCGACGTCGCGGCCGAGAGCGCCGCGCTCGCCGCCGCGCTCGGCGCGTGCGAGGCGCCGCTGGTCGTGGTCTCCAACGAGGTCGGGCTCGGCATCGTGCCGGACAACGCGCTCGCCCGGCGCTTCCGCGACGCGCAGGGCCGGCTCAACCAGATGGTTGCCGAGAAGGCCGACCGGGTGATCTTCATGGTCGCCGGGCTTCCCATGAGGGTCAAAGGATGAGCGACATCCCCGCCGAAGAGGCCGCCCGCCACCGCGCGAAGATGGAAAAGCGCAAGGCGGTGCAGGACGCCGAGGTCGCCTCGAAGACGCAGGAAAAGGGCCTGCTGATCGTCCACACCGGCGCCGGCAAGGGCAAGTCGACCGCCGCCTTCGGCCTCGCCCTGCGCACGCTGGGCCAGCCGGAGGGACAGGCGGGCACGCGGGTCGGCGTCGTCCAGTTCATCAAGGGCGCCTGGCACTCGGCCGAGCGCGACGCGCTCGCGGCCTTCGGCGCGCGTGTTGAATGGCACACCATGGGCGAGGGCTTCACCTGGGAAACGCAGGACCTCGCCCGCGACACCGCCGCCGCCCGCCGCGCGTGGGAGAAGGCGTGCGAGTTGATGGCCGACGAGAGCATCGGCCTCCTCATCCTCGACGAACTCAACATCGCGCTGCGCTACGACTACCTCCCCCTCGACGAGGTGATCGCGACGCTCGAAGCCCGCCGTGAGGGGCTGCACGTCGTCGTCACCGGCCGCAACGCGAAGCCGGCGCTGATCGAGGCGGCCGACCTCGTCACCGAGATGACGCTGGTCAAGCATCACTTCAAGGCCGGGGTGAAGGCGCAGAAGGGCATCGAATTCTGATGGCCTTCCGCGCCGCGCGACCTCGAAATTCCGCTGAGGCATCCTTATGTGAGGAAAGGCGCCGGCTGTCGCGGCGCGGCTTCAGGGAGTTCCGCGCCGATGCGCTCCACCCCCATCGCCTATCTGTTCTGGTTCTTCGGCCTGATCGGTGTGTGCGGCATCCACCGCTTCTATGCCGGCCGCTACTGGACCGGCGCGCTGTGGCTGCTGACCGTCGGCCTGCTGGGCATAGGCCAGCTCGTCGACCTGTTCCTGATCCCGGGCATGGTGCGCGAGGCCAATCTCGAGCGCCGCGTGGACTATCTGGAATCGCGCCGGGCCTGACCGGCCCGCGCGGCGCGGGCGTGCCATGAGGGCACGCGCCCTCATGTTCCAGGGTACCGGCTCGGATGTCGGCAAGTCGCTGATCGTTGCCGGCCTAGCCCGCGCCTTTTCCAATCGCGGGCTCAAGGTCCGCCCCTTCAAGCCGCAGAACATGTCGAACAACGCCGCCGTCACTGCCGACGGCGGCGAGATCGGCCGCGCTCAGGCGCTGCAGGCCCGTGCCGCGCGGATCGCCCCCTCCGTCCACATGAATCCGGTGCTGCTGAAGCCGCAGAGCGACATCGGCGCGCAGGTCGTGGTGCAGGGCCGCGCCCGCGGCAATGCGAAGGCGGCCGATTACCAGCGCCTCAAGCCCTCTCTCCTCGCCGCCGTGATGGAGAGTTACGAGCGCCTCGCCGCCGAGGCCGACCTCGTGCTGGTGGAGGGCGCGGGCTCGGCCTCCGAGATCAATCTGCGCGCCAACGACATCGCCAATATGGGCTTCGCCCGTGCCGCCAACGTGCCCGTCGTGCTGATCGGCGATATTGATCGCGGCGGCGTCATCGCCAGCCTCGTCGGCACGCGGGCGGTGCTGGCGGAGGAGGACGCGGCGATGATCCGCGGCTTCCTCGTCAACCGCTTCCGTGGCGACCCGGCGCTGTTCGCGCGCGGCATGGAAGAGATCGCCACCCGCACCGGCTGGGCGGCACTCGGCCTCGTCCCCTTCTTTCCCGAGGCCCGCCGCCTGCCGGCCGAGGACGCGCTGGCCCTCGACGCCGCGCCGCCCGCCAAGCCGGGAGCGAAACTGCGCATAGCGGTGCCGCTGCTGCCGCGCATCGCCAATTTCGACGACATCGACCCGCTCGACGCCGAGCCCGGGGTCGAGGTGGTGCGCGTGCGCCCGGGCGAGGCGCTGCCGGGCGATGCCGACCTCGTCATCCTGCCCGGCTCGAAATCGACCATCCCGGACCTCACCGCGCTGCGCGCCAATGGCTGGGACATCGACATCGCCGCCCATGTGCGGCGCGGCGGGCGGGTGCTCGGCCTGTGCGGCGGCTACCAGATGCTCGGGCGCACCTTGTCCGACCCGGACGGCATCGAGGGCCCGCCCGGCACGGTCCCCGGCCTCGGCCTGATCGAGGTCGACACCGTGCTCTCGGGCGAGAAGCGCCTCGTCGCCGTCACCGGCACAGCGGAGGGCGTGGCCTTCAGCGGCTACGAGATGCATATGGGCGTGACCGAGGGCGCCGGCCGCGCGCGCCCCTTCGCGCTGATCGACGGCGAAGGCCCGGAAGGCGCGGTCTCGGCCGACGGGCGCGTCATGGGCACCTATGCGCACGGCCTGTTCGCCGGCGATGCCCAGCGCACCGCCTGGCTCGCGCGTCTCGGCGCCGCCCCGAGCGGACTTCGCTACGAGGACGGCGTGGAGGAGACGCTCGACGCCCTCGCCGCCCACCTCGCCGCCCATGTCGATCTCGACCGGCTGCTGGAGCTGGCGCGCGGCTGAGGCCTCACATCGCCAGCACCGCCGCCAGCCAGCCGATCGCCGCCAGCGCGATCGTCGCCACATCCGCCGCGCGATAGAGCCTGAGCGCCCGGCGTATGTCCTGCGCGGTGCAATCGCGCCGGCCGCCCGCGCCCATGATGCCGTCGTCGCTCATCTGCCCGCCATACTGGCGCGGCCCGGCGAGAGCGAGCCCCAGCGCGCCGGCGAAGGCCGCCTCCGGCCAGCCGGCATTGGGCGAGCGGTGCTCGCCGGCATCGCGCCACATCGCCCGCCATGCCCGCAGCGGCGAGGCGCCCGGCACGAACACCGCCCCGATCCCGACCAGCACCCCGGCGAGCCGCGCCGCTGGGAGGTTGAGCAGGTCGTCGAACCGGGCCGAGGCCCAGCCGAACTCGGCATAGCGGCGGGTGCGGTGGCCGATCATGCTGTCGGCCGTGTTCACGCCCTTGTAGGCGACCGCGCCGGCGATGCCGCCCACCGCCATCCACAGCGCCGGCGCGACGATGCCGTCGGAGAAGTTCTCCGCCAGGCTCTCGATCGCCGCCCGCGCCACCCCCGCCTCGTCCAGCGCCTCGGGATCGCGCCCGACGATGTGCGCCACCGCCGCCCGCCCCTCGGCAAGGCCGTGCTCCAGCCCGTCCGCCACCCGCGCCACGTGCTCGTAAAGGCTGCGCTGGGCGAGCAGGGTCGAGCCCGCCAGCGCGGCGATGACGAAGCCGGCCGGCAGCGCGAGGGCGAGCGCCTGCAGCGCCACGCCCGCGCCGATGCACACCGCCAGCACCACGGCGAGCGTCGCCACGCCGTCGAGCCGGCGCTCCATCGGCGCGTCGGCCTCGCTGTTGAGATGGGTGTCGAGCAGGTGGATAAGCCAGCCGATCCACATCACCGGATGGCCGATGCGATCGAACAGAAAGCGCGGATAGCCGAAGGCGGCCTCGCACAGCAGCGCCAGCAGGGTTAAACCGAGAGTAAGGTCGAGGGCCATCGCGGGTGATTCTGTCGGAAGGATCGGGCGCGCCGAATCCGTTGGAACGGCGTCCGACACCATTTCCGCGCCGCCGCGCGAGGGCAAGGGCCGCGACACGAGCCGGAGCACGACGTCCGCCTGATGAACATGGTTTCGCCCACCGCCGCCGTGCTGCCGCCCGAGATCGAGGCGCTGAAGCGCAGCCGCCTCGCCGAGGTGTTCGGCTTCGACCGGTTCCGGCCGGGCCAGCAGGACGTGGTCGATTCGGTGCTCGCCGGCGTGCCGACGCTGGCGGTGATGCCGACCGGCGCCGGCAAGTCGCTGTGCTACCAGCTTCCCGCGCTGGTGCATGGCGGGCTCTCGCTCGTCATCTCCCCGCTCATCGCGCTGATGGACGACCAGGTGAACGCGCTGAAGCTGCAGGGCGTCGCCGCCGAGGCGATCCATTCCGGCAAGTCGCGCGAGGACAATGTCGCGATCTGGCGCCGGGTGGCGGCGGGCGAGGTCAGCCTGCTCTACCTCGCACCCGAGCGGCTGATGACCGAGCGCATGCTCTCGGCCATCTCCCGCCTGCCGCTCGGCCTGATCGCGGTGGACGAGGCGCACTGCATCTCGCAATGGGGCCATTCCTTCCGCAACGAATATCTCGGCCTCGGCCGCCTGCGCGAGATCTTCCCCGACATCGCGCTGGTGGCGCTCACCGCCACCGCCGACCGCGCCACCCGCGACGACATCGTGGAGCGCCTGTTCGGCGGGCAGGCGCGGGTGTTCGTCTCCGGCTTCGACCGGCCGAACATCTTCATCGGCGTCGAGGACAAGAAGGACCCGGTGCGGCAGATCGAGAGCTTCGTGAAGGCGCGCCCGAACGTCTCCGGCATCATCTACCGCATCTCGCGCAAGAAGGTGGAGGAGACCGCGTCGCGGCTCTCCGGCCTCGGCATCCGCGCCCTGCCCTACCATGCCGGCATGAGCCCGGAGGCGCGCGCCGCCAACCAGGAGGTGTTCCTCGCCGAGGACGGCGTCGTCATGGTCGCCACCGTCGCCTTCGGCATGGGCATCGACAAGTCGGACGTGCGCTATGTGCTGCATGCCGACGCGCCGGGCACGCTGGAAGCCTATTACCAGGAGATCGGCCGCGCCGGCCGCGACGGCGCGCCGTCCGAGGCGCTGCTGCTCTATTCGGCCGGCGACATCGCCACCCGCCGGCGCTTCCTCGACGAGGAGGATTCCTCGCCCGAGCGCAAGATGGTGGAGGCCCGCCGGCTCGACGCCATGGTCGGCTTCTGCGAGGCCGTCACCTGCCGGCGCGCGGTGCTGCTCGGCTATTTCGGCGAGCGGGCCAAGGCCTGCGGGGCCTGCGACGTGTGCCGCGATCCGCCCAAGGTGGTGGACGCCAGCCGCTCGGCCCAGCTCGTGCTGCGGCTGGTGCGCGCCAGCGGCGAGCGCTACGGTGCCGCCTACATAGCGAGCCTCGTCACCGGCCAGCGCAGCGACCAGGTGTGCGGGCGCGGCCATGACCGGCTCGCCGAGTTCGGCGCCGGCGCCGACAAGCCGGCGAGCGAATGGCGGGCGCTGCTGCGCCAGCTCGTCGCCACCAATGCGCTGCATGCCGATCCGCAGCGCTTCGGCGCGCTCGAGCTCACCGAGGCCGGCAGCTCGATCCTCGCCGGCACCCGCGCCTTCACCCTGCGCGCACCGACCCGCCACAAGCGCGACCGCCATGCGCGGCGCGAGGACGCGGTGGAGCTGCCGCCGGCCGAGGCCGCCCTGCTCGGCAAGCTGAAGGCGCTGCGCCGCGAGCTCGCCGCCGAGCGCGGCGTGCCGGCCTATGTGATCTTCGCCGACCGCACGCTGGAGGACATGGCCGTCGGCCATCCGCGCACGCGCTCCGAGCTCGGCGGCATACGCGGCGTGGGCGCCGCCAAGCTGGAGGCATTCGGCGCCGCCTTTCTTAGGATTCTCAAAGAATTTTCTTAAGAACTTCTAAGAATATCCTGCGACGATTTTAGCCGTAAGAAGAGTTCACGAAGCCGGTTTCTCTCCCTAGACTGCGGATAACGGGCGCCCAACGCCCGGCCGAGACCACTCCGGGATGGAAACGATGAAACTCAAGCTGCTTACCGCCGCGCTCGCGGCGGCCGCCCTCGCCTTCACGGCCGCGCCGCACTCCGCGCACGCGCACGGGCCGACCCGCCAGAAGATCACCGAGACGATCGAGATCGACGCGCCTCCGGCCAAGGTCTGGGCGGTGATCGGCGAGTTCCACGACATGAGCTGGCTGCCGCCGGTCGAGAAGACCGAGGGCACGGGCGGCAACGTGGTCGGCGCCAAGCGGCGCCTCGTTCTTCAGGGGGGCGGCACCATCGACGAGGTGATCGCCAAGTACGAGCCCGAGAAGATGATGCTGATGTACCGGATCGAGCAGGTCGACGTGAAGGTGCTCCCGGTCACCAACTACTCGTCCTGGCTCACCGTGACCCCGCTCGACGACGGCAAGAAGTCCGAGGTCGAATGGAAGGGCGCCTTCTACCGCGGCTACCCGAACAACGATCCCCCGCCGGAGCTGAACGACGAGGCGGCGATCAAGGCGGTCACCGCCGTCTACAAGGCCGGCCTCGCCGGGCTGAAGAAGAAGGTCGAAGGCGGAAGCTGAGCCGCCGCTTCGGGCGCGTCCCCGCGGCGCGCCCTTCCGGCCCCTCCGGCGCGCCTATTGCGCACCCCTTGGGGTGCCCGGCGCCTGACCCTCCGCCCGCCATCTGCCCCGCGCGGGCGCTCGCCGCGGATGCCGGCACCACCTCGCCGCCGAGCCACGGCAAGCCTTCGCCCTCTCGCCGCGATGAGCGCCCGGAAGGCAGGAAAAGCTCCATGCCGCAACACCTCGCAGCCCATCTCCCGCGCCCCGCCGCCCGCCGGCTCCGCGCGCTTCTGCCGGCCGCCCTCCTCGGCGCCGCGCTGATGGCGCCCGGCGCGCGGGCGGACGAGGCGTTCGTCACCTCGCAGCCGGCGGAGATGCTCTCCATCGTCGACCTGCCCACCCGCAAGGTGGTGGCGACGCTGCCGATTCCCGGCAAGCCGGCCGGCATCGCCGTCTCCCCCGACGGCGCCCGCGCCTTCGTCACCTCGCCGGACGGCAAGGCATTGACCATCATCGACGCGGCCGCCCGCAAGGTGCTGCATCGCGTCGATGTCGGCGGCGGGCCTCTCGGCGTCGCGGTACATCCTTCCGGCAGCCCGGTCTATGTCGCCGACTGGTACCAGCACCGCATCGTCGCGGTCGACGCGGCGAGCGGAGCGATCACCGGCGAGGTGAAGGTGGGCGACTCCCCCTCCGGCCTCGCCGTGACGCCGGACGGCCGGCTGCTGCTCTCCGCCGACCGCGATTCCAACCAGGTGAGCCTCATCGACACGGCGAGCCTCAAGCGAGTCGCCACCGTCGCCGTCGGCACACGGCCCTTCGGTGTCACCATCGACGCGGCCGGAAAGCGCGCCTACACCGCCAACGTGGTCTCGAACGACGTCAGCGTGATCGACATTCCCGCGCGCAAGGTCGTCGCCACCGTGCCGGTGGGCGATCACCCCTATGTGGTGGCACTGGCGCAGGGTCGCGCTTTCAGCACCGACCAGTACGCCTCGACCGTCACCGTGTTCGACGTGACGAGCTTCGAGAAGCTCGCCGCCATCCCGGTCGGCGACTATCCCGAAGGCATCGAGGCGAGCCGCGACGGGACGCTGGTCTATGTCGCCAACTGGGAGACCAACACGCTCGGCGTGATCGATGCGAAGACGCTGAAGCTCCTCGCCGACATCCCGGTCGCCGACGGCCCGCGCGCCTTCGGCGCCTTCATCCGCCGCACTGGACCCTGACGCCGCGACGTCCGGCCGATTGAACGGCGCCGGAGGCCGGCCTATGGATGCGGATCCGCGGGCGCGCCGCCCGCGCACACTCCGGAGGTCGCTGCGATGGACGAGGAATTCTGGCATCGGAAGTGGCGGAGCGACGAGATCGGCTTCCACCAGGGCGAGACCAACGCGCTGCTGCTGCGGCACTTTTCCGCGCTCGGCCTCGCTCCCGGTGCCCGCGTCTTCGTGCCCCTATGCGGCAAGAGCCGCGACGTTCACTGGCTGCTGGGACAGGGCTACGCCGTGGTCGGCGCCGAGCTGAGCCGGCTGGCGGTGGAGCAGCTCTTCGCCGAGCTCGGCCTCGACCCCGAAGTGACAGACCAGGGGCCGCTGGAGCGCTTCGAGGCGGGCCGGCTCACCGTCTTCGTCGGCGATTTCCTCGATCTCGACCGCGAGACGCTGGGCGAGGTCGCCGGCGTCTATGACCGCGCCGCCCTCGTCGCCCTGCCCGAGCCGATGCGCGGGCGCTACGCCGCCCATCTCGCGGCCGTGACCCGCCACGCGCCGCAGCTTCTCATCACCTTCGAATACGACCCCTCGCTGGCGATCGGCCCGCCCTTCTCGGTGACCGAGCACGAGGTGCGCCGCCACTACGGCGCCGCCTACCACGTCGCCTGCGCCGAGATGCACGAGATGAAGGGCGGGCTGAAGGGCGGCCATCCCGCTCGCGAGGCGGCCTACCTCCTCACGCCGCGCTGACCGGACGGCGCCCGCGGGATGGCGCCCGCACGGGGACGCCGTCTGATGCGTTCTCAGATCGCGTAATCGCCCGGCTGCTGGGGCGGCGGCGGGCGGCAGTCCACGCCCGGCCCGCCGGACGCGAACAGCCGCGCCCGGTCCAGCCGCACCGCCACCTTCTCGCCGATCGGCACCCGCACGGTCGGGGCGATGTCGGCCTCGAACAGCGCGTTGCCCACCTCCACCTCGACCCGGCGGATCGCGCCGTGGCGGCGGAAGGCCCGCACCTCGCCCCTCAGCCCGGGCGTGCCCGGCAGGCCGAGCGAGATGTCGTGCGGGCGCACATAGAGCAGGCCCGGCCCGTCCGGCACCGGCTGGGTCGCGGCGGCGATGGCCGTGGAGCCGGCGACCGCGACGCCCTCGCGCACATCGACCTCGATACGGCTCGATTCGCCCATGAAGCCGAACACCGCGGCAGTGGCCGGGCGGTCATAGACGTCGTCGGGCGTGCCGACCTGCTCGATCCGGCCGCGGCCCATCACGACCACGCGGTCGGCGAGTTCCAGCGCCTCCTCCTGGTCATGGGTGACGAACAGCGTGGTGTGGCCGGTGCGGTCGTGCAGCTCGCGCAGCCAGCGGCGCAGTTCCTTGCGCACCAGTGCGTCGAGCGCGCCGAACGGCTCGTCGAGCAGCAGCACCCGCGGCTCGATGGCGAGCGCGCGGGCGAGCGCCACGCGCTGGCGCTGGCCGCCGGAAAGCTGGGCCGGGAACCGGCCGCCGAAGGCTTCGAGCTGCACCAGCGCGAGCAGGTCCGCCACCCGACCCTTGATCTCGGCCTCGGGCGGGCGCTGGGCGCGCGGGCGCGAGCGCAGGCCGAAGGCGACGTTCTCGGCCACCGTCATGTGCCGGAACAGCGCGTAGTTCTGGAACACGAAGCCGATGCCGCGCCGGCGCACCGGCACCGACAGCGCGTCCTCGCCATTGAACAGCACCCGCCCGGTGCTCGGCTGCTCCAGCCCGGCGACGATGCGCAGCAGCGTGGTCTTGCCCGACCCGGACGGACCGAGCAGCGCCACCAGCTCGCCCGGCGCCACGTCGAGCGAGATGCCGGCGAGCGCGGGCGTGCCGCTGCCGAACGACTTGCCGACCTCTTCGATGGTGACCGCCACCGTCATTAATTCACTCTCATTCTATGTATTGAATATAATTATCCGCATAATATCGGAAATTACCGGCCTGTGAAGCCCGCCGCGCACGCTCATGATATAGCGCAAGCGGTTCATCAGGGCACCCGAATGACGACCTCCGACCACCCGGCCAAGGCCGCCCCGACGCTCGAGCTCAACGGCTATACGCCCCTGCCGGCGGGCAGCATCGCGGCGGTCGTGACCTTCATGGAAATGAAAGCACCGTCGCCGCCGCTGCCCGAGAAGCCCGGCCACAGCCTGGTGCTGGAGAAGGTCCCCTCGCCCGATCCGCGCTGGTACCGTGCGCTGTTCCGCCGCGTGGGCGAGCGCTGGCTGTGGTTCTCGCGGCTGGAGATGGACGAGGCGGCGCTCGGCGCGCTGCTCGCCGACCCTATGGTGGGCGTCTACGTGCTGAAGCGTGCGGGCGTGGAGGTCGGCCTGCTGGAGCTCGACTTCCGCCGGCCGGGCGAGGTGGAGCTGGCCTTTTTCGGCGTAGTGCCGGAGATGGTGGGTAGCGGCGCGGGAAGCTTCATGATGAACCGCGCGCTGGCGCTGGCCTGGGCGGCTGATCCACGCCGGGTACATGTCCACACCTGCACGCTCGACATGCAGGGCGCCGTGGAGTTCTACCGGCGGGCCGGCTTCGTGCCCTATGCGCGGGCCATCGAGGTGGCGCGCGATCCGCGCCTGTCGGGGCTTCTGGCGGCCGATGCCGCGCCCCATGCCCCTCTGATCGACTGAAAGGACGGCGCCTCAGGCGCCGAGGACGGCGCGGGCGCGCCCGCCGGCATTGCGCGGGGCGATCTCGACCGGCGTGTCGGCGCGCTCGCGCTCGCTCAGCGCCTCAACCTTCTCCAGTTCCTCGCGGGCGGCGTCGAGCGCGACCTGCGCCTCGTCGAGCTGGCCTTTCAGCTCGTCGGCCGAGCGGCGTAGATTGTCGCGCCGGTTGGCGGCGGCGCGGGCATAGGTCGAATAGGCGAAATGCTGGGTGTCGACGATGCCGGAGCGCTGCTCCTCGGCCTCGATCTCGCGCTCCAGATCGCGCGCCATGCGGTCGAAATCCGCGATCATGGTCTGGATCTGCACCAGATGGCGACGCTTCTCTTCCATCTGGAACCGCTTGAGGCGGACGATTGTATCGAGCGACTTCATGGCCGGCTTTACTCCTGCTCGGGCCGTATGCACGCCGGGCTCTCTCGGCTGGCGGGCACGCATCCGGTTCGGTCCGCCCTTACGCGGCGGCAGCCTCATGATCGCCAACAGATGTTGCCGCTTCCTTACTCGTTGCGCCTTAAAGGTACCGCGGCACGGGAATCCACGACTCTTCAAGGCGATGGAAACGATTTGTTTACCGGCCTCATTAATGATCGCGTCATCGTCCGGTGTGGACTGCCGATCAATGCCAAAAGCAGAGTCGGCTGACTCACTTATGGGTGCATCTTAACGTTCGACTTTAGCGACTGAGTTCAAATTTTCTGGTTCGCTGCCAGCCTCTTGCGGGAAGACTCGAAGAAAATTCGAGTTCCCGCTTGTGCTTGGGAATCAGATTTTGTTACCCATATCGCACGGAAGAACGAATCGGTGTGCTGAGCCGGGCGCGGGGTGGGGTCACGCTCGGTACGGGAGTTGTCCGATTGAGCGCTGAAAACCCCCGGGGCCATGGCGAGGGAAGGGGATTGGCATGCGCGTCTTGCTCATCGAGGACGACCGCGCGACCGCGCAGAGCATCGAGCTGATGCTCAAGTCCGAGAGCTTCAACGTCTACACGACGGATCTCGGGGAAGAGGGTGTCGATCTCGGCAAGCTCTACGATTACGACATCATCCTGCTGGATCTGAACCTTCCCGACATGTCGGGCTATGACGTGCTGAAGGGCCTGCGCGTCGCCAAGGTGAAGACGCCCATCCTCATCCTCTCCGGCCTCGCCGGCATCGAGGACAAGGTGAAGGGCCTCGGCTTCGGTGCCGACGATTATCTCACCAAGCCGTTCCACAAGGACGAGCTGGTGGCCCGCATCCACGCCATCGTGCGCCGCTCCAAGGGCCACGCCCAGTCGGTCATCATCACCGGCGACCTGGTGGTCAACCTGGACACCAAGACGGTCGAGGTCGCGGGCAACCGCGTGCACCTCACCGGCAAGGAGTACCAGATGCTGGAGCTGCTTTCCCTGCGCAAGGGCACCACGCTCACCAAGGAGATGTTCCTCAACCATCTCTATGGCGGCATGGACGAGCCCGAGCTGAAGATCATCGACGTCTTCATCTGCAAGCTGCGCAAGAAGCTCGCCAACGCCTCGCAGGGCCACAATTTCATCGAGACCGTATGGGGCCGCGGCTACGTGCTGCGCGACATGGGCGAGGAGCCCCAGCGCATCCCGGCCTGAACCGGCCTCCCCTGCCCGATCGCAAAAAACCCCGCCTCACGGCGGGGTTTTCGTTTTTGGCGCCCTCGGGCGAAGCACCGGGCGCGGCATCGCCGGCCCGGCACCGTGGAAAGGCGCGGCTATTTGGCGTTGCCGGCCAGCCAGCCCTTCATGAAGGCGATCTCCTTCTCCTGCGCCGCGATGATGTCCTCGGCCAGCTTGCGCAGCTCGGGATCCTTGCCGAACTGCAATTCGACCCGCGCCATCTCGACCGCCCCCATGTGATGGGGGATCATGCCGCGCACGAAATCGACATCCGCATTGCCGGAATATTCGATCCCCATGTCGTGATGCATGCGCTCATTGGCCTCCTCGAAGGCGCGGGTCGAGCCGCTCGCCGCGCTTCCCGGCATCGACATGTCGTGCCCCATGGTGCCAGGCTCCATCGTGCCGTGCTTCATCGTGCCGGGGTCCATCGGCATCGGGCTGCTCTGGGCAGCCGCTAGCGTGGGAAGCGCGAGGATGGCTGCGGCGCCGAGCGCCGCCGTGATCAGGGTTCTCATTGGAATCTCCGTCTGTTCCGTGTGATCGGGCGCCCGCATGGACGCCCGGCGCTTGGGCATGCGGTCAGACGGAACGGGGCGGAGGCTCCGGGATGGCGAGCGTCCAGCCGGCGGGCAGGCGGGACGCGGCCGCGTCGAAGGCGAGCGGGCGCGCCTCGGGACGGGCAAGGCCCGCCCCGTCCGACGGCGCCATGGCGAGCTGGCCGAGCGCGCAGCACAGATGCAGGAAGAGCATGGCGCGCCCTGGGCCGGCCGGCGGGGCCGCTCCGGTCATGCCGGCATGGTCGTGCGTGGCCGCGAGAGGAGCGCCCGCGTCATGGGCGGCGAGCATCGCTCCCAGCGCCAGCAGGGCGACGACCAGCCGCGAAAGCCGCAACCAGAGCCGGACGATGTTCATGCGGGAAAGGGCTCGCTCCGAGGATCACTGGCGCGAGGATATCACCGCCGCAGCCGCCGGAAAGCACGGGCGTTGCCGGATGCCGCGACCGTGAACGATGGAACGCGATCAGGCGGCGCGGGCGCGCCGGGCCAGCAGCG
This sequence comes from Ancylobacter mangrovi, assembly GCF_024752335.1. NCBI lineage: Bacteria > Pseudomonadati > Pseudomonadota > Alphaproteobacteria > Hyphomicrobiales > Xanthobacteraceae > Ancylobacter > Ancylobacter mangrovi. The sequence goes on from NZ_JANTHY010000007.1 coordinate 300,925, forward strand.
CCGCGACCAGCGCCACGCCGTCGCCGGCCGGCACCACGGCGTCGAAGCCGTCCGGCACCGGGGGGTGTCCCGCGGCCGTGAAGCCGATGCGCCGGGCACGGCCCCCGTCCATCCGGCCGGCCAGCTCATAGGCGTCGAGGTCGACCAGCACCACGTCAAAGCGATCGCCCACCAGCCGCGCCGCGCGCGGGTCGTCGGCCAACGACACGTCGTGCCCCATGGAGCGGACGATGTCGCACATGAGCGCCCGCCCGGGCCCCTGCGGCGCGGTCAGCAGCACGCGCGCCGCCCCGGTCGTGCTCGGCACGGTCTCGCCCGGCTCGAGCAGGCGATAGCGGGTCTCGCCCGTCACCAGGAAGCGTTCGCCGCCGAGCCGCTCGATGCGCCCGGCCGGCGCCAGCCCGACCACTTCGTCGACCGCCACCGCCTCGCCCTCCCCGCCGAGCAGCAGCAGCATGCGCCCGCTGCGCCCGTCGATCGGGTTCATTCCGCGCAGCGCGGCCACGCGCACCGCCTCGAGCTCGCGCCTTCCGGCGCGCACCAGAAGATGGGCCGTGTCTCGCGCGCAGGGCACGCTCACCCGCGGGCGCGCCGCGGCGATGCCCATCGGCATGTCGAGCAGTGCCGCCTGGCTGCCATCGGCCAGCCGGGCGATGCCGGCGATCATATCCTCGCAGGGCGCGAAGCGGTCGCGCCAGTCGGCCGGCAGCGTCGCCACCTCGGCCGTCACGCGCTGCGGCATGGCGTCGAGCAGCAACGTCGCGCGCACCCGGCCTTCGGTGCCGAAGAGAACCAGCGCGCCCTCGCCCGGCGCGATCGCTTCCGCGCGGCCGAGCCGGTCGGAAAGGCGCACCAGCGGCAGCCCGCTGGTGCCGAGCGTTCCCGCCTGCGCCATGCGGGCCATGCGGTCCCAGCGCTCCCCGGAGAGCGGCATCACGTTGATGGCGCGGCTCGCCGGCGGCGCGAACTGCATGCCGTGCAGCGAGAAGACGAGCACCTGCGCACGCTCCGGCGCCGGTGGAACACGCACCGGGCGGGCAGTGGCGGACAGGAAGCGATCGGCGTCGGGCATCAACATGGGCAACCACGGGTAAACTCAACTCACGCGCCCCACGCAGGGCGCGCAGCCAGAGTTTTCCCCGGATCGCGTTAATGTCTTCTGAAAGATGCCGCTGGGTGAATCGGGCTCAGGCCGTCTCGACCGTGATCGCCACGGCATCGCCCTCGTGCGAGAGCCGGATGGCGAAGCCCGTCGCCCGCGCCAGCAGGCCGGTATAATGCGGCTGGATGGCGTGCGCGTCGACCATGCCGCCATCGGGCGCGTTGCCGGCCAGCAGGTCCGCCAGATGCGGGGGAATGCGCGCGTGGCTGCCTTCGCTGCGAAGCTGGAAGCCGCCCGCCTCGCCCTCCCCGGTCGCGCTCAGCGCGATGCGCCCGCCGCGCGGAATGGTGGAGACAGCGACCAGAAGCAGGTTTAGCAGCAGCTTGACCTTGTTCTTCGGCAGCAGCGCGCGCGGCACGGTCCATTCGAGACTGGTGCGGTCGTCCTGAATGAAGCCGCGGGCGACGTTCTCCGCGTCGCCGGTGTCGATCTGCGCACCCGCCGAGCCGGCGGCGCCAAAGGCGAGCCGCGCGAACTGGAGCCGGGCGGAGGCCTGCTTGGCGCTCTTGGCGATGAGGTCGAGCGCGAACGCCTTCATGCTCGGGTCGTCCTCGTCCTCGAGCACCTCCAGCCCGTTCACGATCGCGCCCACCGGGCTGATCACGTCGTGGCACACGCGCGAGCACAAAAGGGCGGCAAGGTCGAGCTTGTCGAGGTCGATGGCGGTCGTCATCGCGTCCCTCTGTCTGTCGGATCTGGACGAATCACCGGCTGTGGCGCGGCGCGGTTTCATCGCTGGATACACCGCGCGCCTGCTCCCGCCAACCTCGCGCCGAGCCGCATCCCATACCCTGTCCACTCGCCCGGTGCGCCGGCACCGGCGGGCGCCGCGAGGCGGCAGAACGCATCGGGACGTTACGTGAGGTCGCGGCGACGTCCGGGGCGAGGCTTGTGGATCACACCCGCGCGCAACCGGGCGCGAGGGGGTCCCTGACGCCTTCCTAAGGTCTTACTCCATGCTAATGATACCCGGGCCGGCGGCCCTCACGGCCGTTGCACACGTCTTCAGATCAGAACGCGAGACCGCCAATGCCGACCTTGCGCGCCCTTCTTGCCTGCCTCGCCTCGCTCGCCGCCATACCCATCGCCGCAGCGCCCGCGCAGGCCCAATATGCGCAAGACCCCTACGCCCAGAGCCAGCCCCGACAGAGCCAGTATCCCCAAGGCCAGTACAACCAGGGACAGTACAATCAGGGCCCGTACAGCCAGGGTCCCTATGCCCAGGCCCCGGCCGGCAAGGGCCAGTACGCGCAGGGACAGTACCCCCAGGGCCAGTACCAGCAGCCCGCCGCCGCGCCGGCCCAGAGCACCTATTCCAGCGACGAACTGCTCCAGCAGGGCCACGGCTTCTTCGGCGAGGTCTCGCGCGGCCTCGCCCTGTCGATCGAGAAGGCCGTCAACCAGTGGGGCCAGCCAAACGGCTACATCCTCGGCCAGGAAGGCTCCGGCGCCTTCGTCGGCGGCCTGCGCTACGGCGAGGGCACGCTCTACACCCGCAATGCCGGCGACATGAAGGTGTTCTGGCAGGGACCCTCGCTCGGCTGGGACTTCGGCGGCGACGGCGCGCGGACCATGATCCTAGTCTACAATCTGAACTCGATAAACGACATCTTCCGCCGCTTCGGCGGCATTTCGGGCTCGGCCTATTTCGTCGCCGGATTCGGCATGACGGCCCTCGCCTCGGACAATATCGTGGTGGTACCGATCCGCTCCGGCGTCGGTGTACGCCTGGGCGCCAATATCGGCTACCTCAAGTTCACGCCCACCGCGACCTGGAATCCGTTCTGAGTTAACGGGGCGTTGCAGGATAGCGGCCGGGGTGACCCCGGCCGTTTTGGTGTTTGTAACCGTTGGCCGCTAGGCTGTGCCGATCGACACGCCCGACACGCCACGCACGAGGTGAGACCGCACATGATCGAGCCGATCATGTATGCCGCGATAGGCTTCCTGACCGCGACGCTGCTGGCGCTGCTGGTATTGCCGGCGGTCTGGCGCCGCGCGGTCCGGCTCACCCGCCGCCGCGTCGAGAACGCCATTCCCGTCACGCTGGCCGAGATCCAGGCCGACAAGGACGAGCAGCGCGCAGAGTTCGCCGTCGAGACCCGCCGGCTCGAGCTGGAGGTCGACCGCCATCAGGCCCGCGCCGCCGAGCTGTTCGCCGACGTCACCCGCCGGGATGAGGAGCTGCGCGCGCGCAAGGCCAGCCTCGACGAGGCGCTGGCCGGGCTCCAGGATCTTCAGTCCCGCCACGATAGCCTCACCCGGAAGGACGTCGAGACCAGCGAGAGCCTTGCCCTGCGCGAGCGCGAGCTGGAGGAGACGCGCGCCCGGCTTGCCGCCACGCTCGCCGAGCTCGCCACCGCCCGCCAGGATCTCGACGAGACCACCTCGCGCGAGAACGAGCTCAAGATCGAGCATGTCGCGCTGACCACCGAGCGCGGCACGCTTCACGGCCGCGTCGCCGAGCTCGAGCGGCTGCTGGCCGCGACCAACGCCCATCTCGAGACCGAGCGCACCACGCTGCGCGCCACCTCCGAGAGCCTGTCGGTCGAGGTGACGAGCAATCGCGACCTCAAGACCCGCCTCGCCGAGACCGAGAACGAGCTCGGCACCGTCAGCGCCGAAGCCGCCGCGCTGCGGGCCGAGGTCGCCGCGCTAAGCCTGCGCGCGGACTCCCTTGAGCAGCGCACCCGCAGCGCCGAAGCCCGGCGCGACGCCGCCGAGACCGACGCCCGGGAGGTCACCGGCTCGGCCCGCGCCGCGCAGGCGAGCGCCGAGGCCGCCGCCCGCCAGGCGAACGACGCCGCCGAGATGGTGCGCGCCGAGAAGGCGATGCTGGAAGGCGCGCTGGCGAAGGCGCGCGAGGACCGCGCCGAGTTGCAGAAGCGCCTCGACGCGCTGATCCCGACCGCCGCCGGCGTGCCGGAGGACGTCGACGACGGCGCGCAGCTCCGCGAGCGCATCAGCGACATCGCCGCCGAGGTAGCCGCCCTGACCGCAGCGCTGGAAGGCCCCGGCTCGCCGATCGACGCCCTGCTGGCGGCCGCGCCGGCGGGCAAGCGCAAGAAGAACAACCCGCTCCCGCTCGCCGACCGCATCCGCGCGCTGCAGGAAAAGGCCGCCAAGGCAGGCGATGCCGGCAAGGCGGCCGATTCCGCCAAGGCGCCGACCGCCAACAATGGAGCCGCGAACGGGGCTTCCAACGCCAGCACGGCTCCCGCCGAGCGCCCGGCCCAGAACCGGGCCGTCGCCGGCTAGGAACGGCCGCGCGGGGCGCCAGACCCGCGCCCAGCCACCGACCGACGGGACGCGCCGGAAGGTCCCGCAAGTGGAGCGTCCATCAACGGGCGCCCCGTGACAAAGGCGCCGAAGGGCGCTTCGCCAGGAGGAAACGCGTCCCATGAATCTCGCCCGCCTGCTCAAAGAGCGCGCTGATGCCGGCCGCCCGGTCCGCGTCGGCCTGATCGGCGCCGGCAAGTTCGGCTCCATGTTCCTGTCGCAGGTGCGCACCACGCCCGGCCTGCACCTGCTCGGCATCGCCGACCTGTCAGCGCCCCGCGCCCGCGCGGCGCTTGAGCGGACCGGCTGGGACGCGGACGCTGCCATCGCCGCCTCCTTCGACGAGGCGCGCCGCACTGGCCGCACCATGCTGACCGAGGATGCCGAGGCGCTGATCACGGCCGACGGGCTCGACGTGGTGATCGAGGCGACCGGCAGCCCGGCCGCCGGCGCCGCACATGCGCTCAAGGCGATCGAGCACGGCCGGCACATCGTGATGGTGACGGTGGAGGCCGACGCGCTGGTCGGCCCGCTGCTCGCCGCCCGCGCCCGGCAGGCGGGCATCGTCTATTCCATGGCCTATGGCGACCAGCCGGCGCTGGTGTGCGAGATGGTCGACTGGGCGCGCTGCTGCGGCTTCTCGGTGGTGGCTGCCGGCAAGGGCACGAAGTACCTGCCCGCCTACCACGCCTCGACGCCCGACACGGTGTGGGACCATTACGGCCTCACCCCCGAGCAGGCGGCCGAGGGCGGCATGAACCCGCAGATGTTCAATTCCTTCCTCGACGGCACCAAGTCGGCGATCGAGATGGCCGCCATCGCCAATGCCGCCGGGCTGCGGGCGCCGTCCGACGGGCTCGTCTTCCCGCCCTGCGGCGTCGACGACCTCGCCACCATCCTGCGCCCTCGCGCGGCGGGCGGGCTGATGGAGCAGGCGGGCATCGTCGAGACGATCTCCAGCCTGGAGCGCGACGGGCGCCCGGTCTACCGGGACCTGCGCTGGGGCGTCTATGTCGTGTTCGAGGCCGATCCTGGCCCGAGCGGCGACTATGCCCGGCGCTGCTTCAAGGAATATGGCGTCGTGACCGATTCCACCGGCCGCTACACCGCACTCTACCGCCCCAATCACCTGATCGGGCTGGAGCTCGGCGTCAGCGTCGCCTCGGCGGCGCTGCGCGGCGAGCCGACCGGCACCACCGACGCGTTCAATGGCGACGTCGTCGCCGTCGCCAAGCGGGCGCTGAAGGCCGGCGAGGTGCTGGACGGCGAAGGCGGCTTCACCGTGTGGGGCAAGCTGCTGCCGGCCGCCACCTCGCTCGCGCGCGGCGCGCTGCCGATCGGGCTTGCCCATCACATGACGCTGAAGCGCGACATTCTCGCCGGCGAGGTCGTCGGCTGGGCGGACGTGGATGCGGGCGACAGCGCCATCATCCGCCTGCGCCGCGAGATGGAGCGCGCTTTCGCCGGCACGTCGCTCGCCGCGGAATAGGCCCGACCGGGCCTTCCCCATCACCGGCACCGGGCGAGCGCGTAGCCGCGCGGCCTCCCGGGCGGCTAGCGCATGGTCTTCGTGCGCATCATGTCGGGAAACGAGGCTCCGAGGCGCCCGAGCAGCCGGCGCATCCGCCGCCCCTTGAGCTTCGCGACCGCCGCCTCCAGCGAGGCGATCCGGTCCGACTGGGCCGCGACGACATAGACGAGCTGTTCGAGCAGGCGCTCCCGCACCGGCCCCTCCTTTGGCAGCTCGGCGTTCAGCGGCCCGGAAAGGAAGTCGATCCCGATGCTGTCGCGGATCGAGGAGAACATCTCACGGTTCTCCTCGACGATGTCGGCCGTCTCGCGATAGCAGAAGCCGTCGCGGATGATCTGGTGCAGGGTTGGCGCGTCGGAAAGGCTCAGCCCGCCCATGGCGATGTCGAACCGGTCCGGCATCACATCTTCCTCGAAGCGATTATTGAAGACCAACCTGAACACCGATTCCGCAACGGAGGTGCGTTCAAGCACGCGGTCCTGCGCGTTCTCGAGCTCTATGCCCACGGTCGAACAGAAATCGTCGACCACATCGATCGACTTGTCGAAGCGGCGCACCTCCAGCAAGTCGGGATGATGGTGCTTCCACCGCGGCAGCCCCGCATAGCTGCCGACCAGCGCGCGGGCCATCTCGCCATAGGGCCGCACGGGTCCTTGCATGGTCTTGTGGTGGATTCCCCACTGCGTATAGGCCGAGGGAAGCCAGTCATACGGATCGCGCACATAGACGATGATCCGGACCTTCAGATGCCTTCTGAGCGTCGCGATGAAGGGCGCGAAGTGATCGGCCAGTCGGATGGAGTTCTCCTCGGTGAGGCCATAGATCGCCTCGCTGGAAATGATGAAGCGCGTGATCCCCGATTCCGCCCGCAACTGCTCGAGCCGCTTGACGAAGGTTCCGGCGGCCCGTCGCATCTCGGCCTCGGAGAGCGCGCCGAAGACCTCATGTCCCATGGCCCCGAAGAAGCGCGGATCGATCAGGTCGAACCACAACCCCAGATATTGCGTGTGCTGTCGGCTCAGGCAGTCCTGATTTGAGCCCAGGGCATATTGAATCGACGTGGTTCCCGTCTTTCCCATGCCGATATGCAGAAAGAGCTCGATCATCAATGCGGAGTCCACTCCAGAGCGCACATGATCCCGATACCTTTAGGGGGCCGAGACACAACCTGCAAGCGGCGCGTAACGCCGCCAGCGAAGACCGTCCGACGCAATGCACTTCACCCGCGCTGGAGCCCGTCGGGACGCGGCACGCGCGTTTCGCTCATGCCACTCAGGAACGCAAAACGGATCGGCCACGGTGCGGGCCGCACTCGGTATCTCCCGCACCGGAAAAAATTACCACGAACGCCAACCGGTCCACACGCCAGGAAAGCCCGTTTCGCCGGGCTGGGTGCTAGATGGGCGCCTCGCGGGTGGCGACCACCCATTCGCGTGCGCGCACTTCGGGATTTTCGTTCAGCAGCACGTCGGTGACGACGGCGACGCTGTCGGCGCCGGCCCGCAACACGCCATCGGCGCGGGCGATGGTCAGCCCGCCGATACCCACCAGCGGTATGTCGCCGATGCGGCGCTTCCACTGGGTGACGCGCTCCAGCCCCTGCGGGTCCCAGCGCATCTTCTTCAGGATGGTCGGGTAGACCGGGCCGAGCGCGACATAGTCGGGCTCCGCCTTCAGCGCGGTCTCCAGCTCATCCTCGTCATGGGTGCTGATGCCGAGCTTGAGCCCGGCGCGCCGGATCGCCGCCACGTCGGCCTCGGCGAGGTCTTCCTGACCGAGATGGACGAAATCGCACCCTTCCTCGATGGCGAGCCGCCAGTAGTCGTTGACGACGAGCTGGGCGCCGTAGCGCAGGCAGATGTCGCGCGCCTCGGCGATCTCGCTGCGAAGCTGGGCCTGCTCCATGTCCTTGGCGCGAAGCTGCACCAGCTTCACGCCCTGCGGCAGAAGTCGCGGCAGCCAGGAGGCCCGGTCGACGATGAGATAGAAGGGATCGAGCTTCATAACCTGCCTGCCGGACAACTCACTCGCCGAAAACGCCGCGGCCCATCACCGGGGTGGACGGCGCGGCCATGTCGCGCACCTCCATCGGGTCGGCGATCACCGCCTCGCGCCCGGCCTCGATGGCCCGGGCGAAGGCGCGCGCCATGCGCACCGGATCGCCCGCCTTGGCGACCGCCGTGTTCAGCAACACCGCGTCATAGCCCATCTCCATCGCCGCCGTGGCGTGCGAGGGCAGACCGATGCCCGCATCGACCACCAGCGGCACGCGCGGGAAATGGGCGCGCAGCGAGCGCAGGCCATAGGGATTGTTGAGCCCCCGGCCGGAGCCGATCGGCGCGCCCCAAGGCATCAACACCTCGCAGCCGGCCGCGATCAGCTTCTCGGCGACGACGAGGTCGTCGGTCGTGTACGGGAACACCTGGAAGCCGTCGCGCGAGAGGATGCGCGCGGCCTCGACGAGGCCGAACACGTCGGGCTGGAGCGTGTCGTCCTCGCCGATCACCTCCAGCTTGACCCAGGGCGTGTCGAACAGGTCGCGCGCCATCTCGGCCGTCGTGACGGCTTCCTTCACCGTCTTGCAGCCGGCAGTGTTGGGCAGCACCTTCACGCCGAGGTCGCGGATGATCTGCCAGAAGCTCTGCCCCGCCTTGGCGGCCCCGGATTCGCGCCGCAGCGAGACTGTGACGATCTCGGCTCCGCTGGCGCGGATCGCCTCGGAGAGGATGGCGGGCGAGGGATATTGCGCGGTGCCCAGCAGCAGCCGCGAGGCCACGCGCGTGCCATAGAATTCCACGGCGTCGGCAAGGCCGGCCGCATTGGGTGTCAGAGCGTCCATCTCAGCCTCCCTGCATCGGAGCGAGGATTTCCACGCGATCGCCGGAAGCGATCGGCGTTGCCGCGCGCTTGACCGCGCGCACCACGGCGCCGTTCAGCGCCGTCGCGACGATGGCCTCGCCGAGGCCCAGCTCGCCGAGAAGCTCGGCGAGCGTGCCGGCCCGGGTGTCGGCCGATTCACCATTCACGAGGATCTTCATCCATAACCTCCGGGAAACGGGTCCCGTCGAACGCCAGTTCCGCCGCCCGGCGCGCCAGCGCCGGCGCAGCCAGGAAGCCGTGGCGATACAGCCCGTTCACATAGATGGTCTTGCCGCGCCGGCGAAGGCGCGGAAGGTTGTCCGGGAAGGCCGGGCGCACATCCGCACCGATCTCAACGATCTCGGCCTCTCCGAACGCGGGGTGCAGCGCATAGACCGACCCCAGCAGCTCCAGCATGGAGCGCCCGGTGACGCGCCCGCGCTCGTCGTTCTCGATCGAGGTGGCGCCGATCATGAAATGCCCGTCGCCGCGCGGCACGATATAGACCGGGATGCGCGGGTGCAGCATCCGCACCGGGCGCTTCAGCGCGATCTCGGTGGAATAGAGCACCAGCATCTCGCCCTTCACGCCGCGCAGATCCGCGAGTTGGTCGCGCGCCGCGAGGCCGCGACAATCGACCACCAGATCGGCCTCGTCGCCCGCCCCGTCCGGCCCGTCGGCCTCGAAGCGCACGTCGATGCCGAACTCGTCGGTCAGCCGGCGGGTCAGCGCGGCGAGCGCCTTGCGCGGCTCCAGATGCGCCTCGGTCGGGAAGAACAGTCCCTGGTCGAAACGCCCCTCGAGGTCCGGCTCCAGCGCCGCGATGCGCGCGCCGTCGACCCACTCATAGCCTTCCGTGCGGCGCGAGAAGCGCCTCAGGTCGGGCAGGTCGCGCGACTGGGCGAGCACCAGGCTGCCCTCGTTCGGCACGTCCGGCACCTCGCGCCGCCAATAGGCGAGCGACTCGAGGCCGAGCTCGGCGATCAGCGGCTCGGCGCTCTCGCGCTCGCACCACGGCGCCAGCATGCCGCCCGCATACCAGGAGCAGCCCTGCCCGGAGCCCGATCTGCGTTCGATCACGGTCACCTGCGCGCCGCGCTGGGCGAACGCATGGGCGCAGGTCAGCCCGGCCACGCCGGCACCGACCACGGTGACACGCATCGCATTGGCGGCACGGCCTGTCACCGCTCCGTCATGCGCTCCATTCGGGGATGTCATGCACGCCTCCCTCCGCCAGTCTCAACTGGATCAGGTTCAAAGGGTCGCCATGCCGCGTCACCGACGCGCCGATGGCCTCTCAGCCTCCTGACGAGGCTCCCCTGGACGCTTGTTGATATAGTCGCGCAACCGGCAAATGTCACCGTGCCGTCGACATTATTCCGGTGTCATCGCAGCCGGGACGACAGGTTGACGACATTGGCGGGCGTGCGCCGCATGGCGGTGCTGATCGCCCGGTGCAGCGCCTCGCGGCCGAACGGCTTTCCGAGCCTGAGCATCCCCGTGCCGGCGTCGGCGGGCAGCTCGGCATAGCCGGTGCCGAGAACGATCGGCAGCTCCGGCTGGCGCTCGCGTATCGCGGCGGCGAGTTGGACCCCGGTCATGCCCGGCATCGCCTGGTCGGTGAGCACCGCGTCGAACGGGCCTTCCCGGTCGAGGATCACCAGCGCTTCCGGGCCGGACGACGCCTCGCAGACGCCGTAGCCGAGATCCTCCAGCATCGCCGCGGTCGCCGACAGCACCAGCGGGTCGTCGTCGACCACAAGGATGCGGGCGCCCCCGCCTTCCGATCCGGTCTCCGTCCCGGATTCCGCGCCCACCTCGGGCGAGGCCCCGGCGATGCAATCGGCGACGGGCAGGTAGATGGTGGCGCAGGTGCCCTTGCCCGGCTGGCTGGTCAGCTTGAGCCGCCCGCCCGACTGCGCCGCGAGGCCGTGCACCATGGCGAGGCCGAGGCCGGTGCCCTTGCCGACCCCCTTGGTGGTGAAGAAGGGCTCGGCCGCATGCACCAGCGTCTCGGTGTCCATGCCGGTGCCGGTATCGGTGATGCTGAGGCAGAAATAGCGCCCGGGCCGCAGCTCGCCGCCCTCCTCCTCGCTCTCGGTAGCCGCGATCGTGTTCTCCCGGGCGGCGATGGTCACAGCGCCGCCGTCCGGCATGGCGTCGCGCGCATTGACCACGAGATTGAGCAGCGCCAGCTCGAGCTGGTTGGCGTCCACCCTCGCCTTCGGCAGGCCGAGCGGGAAGCGGGTCTCGATCCGCACGCCCGGCCCGATGGAGCGCTGCAGAAGGTCGGCCATGCCGAGCACCAGCTCCGGCACGTCGACCGGCTCGGGATTGAGGTCCTGCCGGCGCGCGAAGGCGAGCATGCGCTGCGTCAGGGCGGCGCCGCGCTGGGCCGCCTGCATGGTGTTGTCGATCAGCGTGACGAGGCGCGGGTCGGTGGGCGCGCGCTTGCGGGCGAGTTCCAGATTACCGAGGATCACCGCCAGCAGATTGTTGAAATCGTGGGCGATGCCGCCCGTGAGCTGGCCGACGGCTTCGAGCTTCTGCGCCTGGCGCAGCGCTTCCTCTGCCTGACGGCGGTCGGTGACGTCGATCAGCCCGCACAGCGTCTTGACCAGATGGCCCTGCTCGTCCTTCTCGGCCACGGCCGAGAGAATGCAGTCGAGTATCCGCCCGTCGCGGGCGACGAGCTTGTACTCGGCCTCGCGCAGCTCGCCGACGTCGAGCAGGCGGGGCCAGTGCTCCTCGTTCCGCTGGCGTGCCGACTCAGCAGTCATGAAGTCGGTCAGCCGCCGGCCGATCACGTCGTCGCGGCGATAGCCCAGCAGCTCCAGCCAGGTGTCGCTGACCTGCTCGATCCGCCCCTCATCGTTGAGCGAGTGCAGCGGCAGCGGGGTGCGGCGATAGAGCAGCCGGTAGCGCTCCTCGCCCTCGCGCCACATCTGCGCCTCGCGCTCGGCCAGCAGGCTGGAGCGGCGGTCGTACATCGCCGCCATCAGCGCGGCGGCGAGGATCACGAAGGTGGCGGCGCTGACCGCGATGACGATGTCGACATTGCCGATGCCGGGGGCCACATCCGGCGAGAGCCGATTCTCGTTGACGACGAAACTGACGCCGAACATGGCGATGTAGTGCATGCAGGAGATGCCGCATCCCAGCGCCACCGAACCGACGATGCGTTCGCCCAGCGAATGATGGCGCAGCGCCAGCCAGATCGCGGCGGTCGAGGCCACGATCGCCACCGCCGTCGCGGCCAGCGCGTAGCGCCAGTCATTGACCGTCTCGGCCTGCGCCCGCATCGCGGCCATGCCCGCATAGTGCATCGCGACGATGCCGAGCCCCATGAAGATGCCGGCCGCCATAACGCGCCGCCGGGTCACATGCGGATGGCTGGTGCAGAGGAAGGCCAGCCCCGTCACCACGATGGCGATGACCAGCGACAGCGCCGTGAGGCCGATGTCGTAGGAGACCGGCAAGCCCGGATAGAGCGCCAGCATGGCTACGAAATGCATGGACCAGATGCCGCCCCCCAGCACGATCGCGGCGATGATGAGCCAGCCGGCCTTTGCGGCCCCGGCCGCGCCCGGAATGCGCCCCGCGAGATCCAGTGCTGTGTAGGAGGCGGCGATGGCAATCAGGATCGACAGTGCCACGAGCACTGGATCATGTGAGCCGACCACATCCATCGTCACCTGTCCGAGACTCCCGATCCCCGCATCTTTGCCGCCCGCGGTGCCCATAAGCCCGAAGGGGCCGAATGGAAACGCCAATCCGACTCATGATGCCCGTCGCGCTCGATCACATCCCCATCAGCGCGAACTTCGGGTAGAGCAACACGAAGCTGGTCCGTTTAGTTCCAGCGGGTAGCGCCGGAACGATACGAAAGGGAGCAAGGCATGCGGGACAGGCTGGCGGGACTACGCAAGCGCGCACGCGGGCTGCTGCCGAAATGGGCCGCGGCCGAGATCAGCGTGCTCATCGCTTTGGTCGGTGTGGCGACCGGCCTCCTCGTCTTCGCCTACATTGCCGACGAGGTGGTCGAGGGCGAGACCCACGCCCTCGACGAGGCAATCCTGCTCGCCTTCCGCTCCCCCGGCGATCCGGCCGATCCGCTCGGCCCGGCCTGGCTCGAGATCGCGGTGCGCGACCTCACCGCGCTCGGCAGCACGACGGTGCTGACGCTGGTGACGCTCATCACAGTCGGTTTCTTCATCGTCGACCGCAAGCGCGCCACCGCCGCCTTCGTCCTGCTGGCGGTGGTGGGCGGCGCGCTGATGAACTACCTGCTCAAGATCGGCTTCGACCGCCCGCGCCCGGACCTCGTCGCCCATCTCGTCGACGTGCATACGCTGAGCTTTCCCAGCGGCCACGCCATGGGCTCGGCGGTGACCTACCTGACGCTCGGCGTGCTGATCGTGCGCAGCGAACAGGAGCGGCGCATCAAGGCCTATGTGCTGGGGGTGGCGGTCGGGCTGACTCTGCTGATCGGCATCAGCCGCCTGTATCTCGGCGTGCACTGGCCGACCGACGTGGCGGCCGGCTGGTGCGCCGGCGGCGCCTGGGCGCTGCTGTGCTGGCTGATCGCGCTGGTGCTCCAGCGCGAGGGTCGGATCGAACCGGGCGACGCGCCGCCGGACGCGCGCGTAGACGCACGCCGGCCATGACGGGACGGTGACAAGGCGCTATCCTCCGGCGCTAGAGGCCCCAAGAGCCTCGCCCGCGTGTTGGTACAAGGAGGAAGGCATGTCAGCCACGGTGCCGGAAGGTCAGCTGCTCCCGGGAATCGGTGTCATCGAGACCGTCGAATCCGACAATATCCTGCGCTGGGACGGCGCCGACCTCTACGTCGAGCAGGACGTCTACCACAACGGCCAGCTCGTCCACCGCCGGTACCGGCGCCGCGTGACCAGGCCGGTCGCGCAGGCCATCGCCCAGATGCTCGCCCAGCACTGAAGCGCCTCGAGGGGCCGTTCCGGCGTCACTCAGATACGCGCCAGAAGCCCGCCGAGATGAAGCAGGCCGCTCGGCCAGATGCCGAGCCGGGCGGCGCTGCCGATATGCCCCAGCGCGCCGACATCGGCGAAATCCGCGCCCCAGGCCTCGGCGAACGCCTTCGCCTGGGGAAACGCGACGCGCGGGTCGTCCTGGCTCGCCGCCACCAGCGCCGGGAACGGGAGCGGGCCGAGCGGCATCGGCCCGAAATTGCGCACCACGTCGAAAGACGGGTGCGGGTCGTCGACATTGGTCGGCGCCGCGAGGAAAGCGGCCGCCACCTTCGACGCGGCGAGCTCGGGCGCCGCGGCTGCCCAGCGAATGACGGTAGCGACGCCGACCGAATGGGCGACCAGCACCACGCGCCGCGGTGCCGCCTCCACCGCCGCGCCGAGGCGGCCGGTCCAGGGGCCGAGCTGCGGGCGGCTCCAGTCCTCCTGCAGCAGGCGGGTCGAATTGGCAAAGGCACCGAGCCAATGCGACTGCCAATGGTCCGCCGGCGCATTCTCGCGCCCGGGAACGACGAGGAAATCGAAGGAGCTGAAATCGATCGGCATGGGAGAGGTCCGCGAGAGGATCAGGCCGGCATGAGCAGGGCGAGCAGCACCAGGACGAGCCCGAGGATCGCGACCGTCCACACCGCCGTGCGCAGATAGGGCACGCCCGCCGCATAGAGCGGCAGATAGGCGAGGCGCCCGAGGAAATACAGATACGCCCCCGCCTCGGTGAGCACCCCGTTGCGGTCGGCGATATGGGCGATGAGGATTCCGGCGGCGAAGAGCGGCAGCGTCTCGAAAAGATTGGCCTGCGCCCGCCGCAGCCGCGCCGTCACCGCGCCGCTGTCGGGCTCGGGCACGTCGCGCGGCCCGACCTTGTAGGTGAGCCCGACCCTGCGCGTGCTGATCGCCGCCGGAAGCAGGATCTGCACGAGGGCGAGAACGAGCGTCCAGGCTAGCAGCGTCAGCTCTGTGGTCATGACGTACCGCGGCAGTTGATTTGTCGCGCGACCGGTCGCATCTGATCGCCGTTCGACCTAAATTAGCAGCATGGCGAAGGTAAAACAGAAAAATCGGCGCGCCAGCGACGGCCGACCTCTGCAGCAGGTCGGTGCCCTCCCTTTTCGTGTCGACGATCAGGGAAGGTTGCAGATCCTTCTCGTCAGCTCGCGGGAGACCCATCGCGCGGTGATTCCGAAGGGCTGGCCGATGCGGAACCGCAAGGACTGGAAATCCGCGCAGATCGAAGCCCGGCAGGAAGCGGGCATCGTCGGCGACATCAGCCGCAAGCGGATCGGCCAGTATCTCTACTGGAAGCGGCTGGACACGCATTTCGCGCTGGTGAAGGTCTCGGTATTCCCGCTCGCGGTGCGCCGCCAACTCGGCGACTGGCCCGAGCGGCATGAGCGCGAGCGGCGCTGGATGACGCCCGAGGATGCGGCGCTGCTGGTGGACGAGACCGATCTCGGCGCGCTGATCACCGAGTTTGCGCAGTCCCAAACATGGCGAAAGCTGCTGCCGTCACGCCCGGTGAGGCGCGAAGGCGAGCAGCTCTCTCCGGCAGGGGCGTGAGCGCGGGGCCGCGCGGCTCGCGCTCGACGCTCCCGCGGGTCAGTTGATGACCTGAACCACCTCATGGGTGCGCGGGTCGACCAACACGGTGCGCTGGTTCACCACCGTATAGCGGTACTTGGTCGAGCCGAAGCGCGAGGGCACCTCGTAATAGTGGACCTCGGCGGGCAGCGCGGTGCCGACCGCCACCTGGCCGTCATAGGCGTAGGACGGGGTCTGCTCCTCCACCACGTAGTGATGGAAACGGGTCTGGTTGTCCTCGGCGATGCCGCCGACCACCGCGCCGGCAACGCCGCCGACAACGGCCCCTACCGGACCGCCGACGATCGCGCCGCCCACGGCGCCGGTGGTGGCACCGGCTGCGGCGCCGACGCCGGACTGCTGGGCGCTCGCGGCGACCGGAACGGAAAGAAGCAGAGCAGAAACAATAACGGCGTGACGTATCATGGTAATCTCCTGTCGTCCCTTGCCCATCCAGTGTGCTGAGCAACGTGCGACCGCGCGATGAGTTCCATGCGGTACGAAAACGCCGACGGTATATTAAAACTACTGGACTCTATTCTTCCATCATCTCTTCAGCGTGATGCGGATGACCGAGCCCCGCCGCACCATGGGCATGGAACAACCGTCCGCGCTCGGCGATAAGCACGAAGCACAGCGCGAAGAACGACAGCAGCGCGAAACCGACCGTCAGCGGCAGCGTAGTACCGTCGAAGCTCTGGCCGACCAGGAAGCTGAGCAGCGCCCCGCCGACCGTGCTGACGAAGCCGAGCGAGGACGAGGCGGTGCCCGCCACATGGCCCACCGGCTCCATCGCCATGGCGTTGAAGTTGGAGACCATCAGCCCGAAGAAGAACATCATCCCCGCCTGGATCAGCGAGAAGGTGACGAGGTTCTCGCCGCCCGCCAGCACGATCCAGGCATGGAGCAGCGCCGTCAGCAGGAAGCCGATGAGGGCGGCATGCGACACACGCCGCATGCCGAGCCGCTCGACGATCCGCGCATTGACCAGCGAGGAGAGCCCCATGCTGCAGGCGATGCCCGCGAAGATCAGGGTGAAGGTCGGCCCGAGTTGGAACGTGTCGGTGAAGATCTGCTCGGCCGAGCTGACGAAGCCGAACAGGCAGCCCATCGCCATGGTCATGGCCAGCATGTAGCCGACCGTCACCCGGTTGCTGAACACGACCCCGAAGGCGTGGCGGATGCTCGCTATCGACAGCGGGCTGCGGTCCTCCGGATGCAGCGTCTCCGGCAGGCGCAGCAGGGTCCAGGTGATGAGCACGGCGCCCATGAGGCACAGCACCAGGAAGATACCGCGCCAGGGCGCGAACAGCACGATGAGTTGGCCCACCGACGGCGCCACGATGGGTACGGCGAGGAACACGATGAACACCAGCGACATCACTCGCGCCATCTGCCGCCCGGCATAGCAGTCGCGCACGATGGTGATGGCGAGGATGCGGATCGCCGCCGCGCCGACGCCCTGCAGGATGCGCACGGTCAGCATGGCCTCGAACGTGCCCGCGAACACGGCACCGAGCGAGGCGACGGTATAGAGCGACAGCCCGAACAGCAGCACCGGCCGCCGGCCGTAGCGGTCGGCGAGCGTTCCGTAGATGATCTGCGCGGCGCCGAAGCCGAGCAGATAGGCCGTGATCACGAGCTGGATGTGGTTGGCGGTGTCGATGCCGAGGTCCACGCCGATCGACGGCAGGGCCGGCAGCATCGAGTCGATGGCGAGGGCGTTGGTGGCCATCATCATCGCGACGAAGATAACGAACTGGCGAAAACCCATGCCGGGATGAGGGCTCTCCGGCGTGGGAGCTACGGTGGTCATGTGATGTCCGATGCTTGAGCACGGCGCGAACGCGCCGCACCGAGACTTATGCCCCAAAAGTGCCGCGCCCCCAACTCGACGGAAGACGAAGCCGCGCCGCCGCGCGGCCTGCCCGGGCTCACAAGCGCGGGAGCGGACGGGACTCTGCTACCTTCGTAGACGCTAGTCGGCCGATTCGATGACGGCTATCCTCAAAACGCCACCGCTCGAAACGTCGGATGGTCCGGCAGCGAGTCGGTGCCGCTCCGCAGGGAACGGAGCGCGGAGGGGAGCTGCCACCATGTTCGATCCGACGACCTGGACCGGGTTCCACACCTGGCTGAGCCTTATCGCCATCGTCACCGGCTTCGTACTTCTGAGCGACCTGATCGGCGGCCGGGATCGCCCGGGCTGGACGGCCGTCTTCCTCGCCACCGCCGTCGGCACCAGCGCGACCGGCTTCGGCTTCCCCTTCACCGGCGTGCTGCCGTCCCACATCGTCGGCATCGTGGCGCTGCTGGTGCTCGCCGTGACCCTGCCCGCCCGCTACCATTTCCACCGCGCGGGGTTCTGGAACGCGGTCTACGCGGTCGGCGTCGTCGTCAGCCTCTACCTGCTGGTCTTCGTCGGCGTGGCGCAGGCCTTCGCCAAGGTCCCGGCCTTGCAGGCGCTGGCCCCGACCCAGTCGGAGCCGCCCTTCGCCATCGCCGAGCTCGTGGTGCTGGTCCTGTTCGCCGTCGCCGGCTTCGTCGCCGTGCGCGGCTCGCGCGGCCTCACGCGCGCCGCGGCCTGACGCGGGGCTGGAAAGCGGCCCGCCTCAGAACTGCGGCGGGCCCATATCCATCGCCGGCGGCTCGAACTGGGGAATGTTGAGCTCGATGGTCGAGGGATCGACCTTCGGCCCGCTGTCGAGCCAGTAGGTCACGATCTCCGGCCATAGCGTCACCACCGCGACCACGATGAGCTGGATGAACAGCCACGGGATCGCGCCGCGATAGATCTGCGAGGTGCGGATCGAGGGCGGCGCGATGCCGCGCAAGTAGAACAGCGCGAAGCCGAAGGGCGGGTGCATGAACGAGGTCTGCATGTTCGCGCACAGCAGCACGCCGAACCAGATCAGGTTGATGTCGAGCTTCTGCGCCACCGGCACCAGCAGCGGCACAATGATGAAGGCGATCTCGAAGAAGTCGAGGAAGAAGGCGATGAAGAAGACGAAGATGTTGACGAAGATCAGGAAGCCGAGCCGCCCGCCGGGAAGCTGAGAGAGCAGGTGCTCGATCCACAGCGCGCCGTCCATGCCCTGGAACACCAGGCTGAAGCAGGTCGCGCCGATGAGGATGAACACCACCATGGCGGTGAGCCGCATGGTCGAGTTCATCGCCTGGCGCAGCAGGTCCCAGGTCAGGCGGCGATGCGCGGCGGCGAGCACGATGGCGCCCACCGCACCCATGGCGCCGGCCTCGGTCGGCGTCGCGAGGCCCAGCGCCAGCGTGCCGAGCACGAGGCCGATCAGCACGATCGAGGGGATCATGCCACGCAGCACCTGCTTCACGACCTGCCAGCCGCTGTCGCCGATCGCCTCCTGCGGGAGCGGCGGCATCATCTTCGGCCGGATGAAGGACAGCACCAGTATGTAGGTCAGGAACAGCGTGACCTGCAGGATCGAGGGGCCGATGGCGCCCAGATACATGTCGCCGACCGAGCGGCCGAGCTGCTCGGCCAGCACGATCAGCACCAGCGAAGGCGGGATGAGCTGGGCGATCGTGCCCGAGGCGGCGATCACGCCGGTGGCGAGGCGCTGGTCGTAGCCATAGCGCATCATCACCGGCAGCGAGATCACGCCCATGGCGATGACCGAGGCCGCCACCGTGCCGGTGATGGCGCCCAGCACCGCGCCGACCAGGATGACGGCATAGGCGAGCCCGCCCGGCAGCTTGCCGAACAGCTTGCCGGTGCCCTCGAGCAGGTCCTCGGCGAGGCCGCAGCGCTCCAGCACCGCACCCATGAAGGTGAAGAAGGGGATGGCGAGCAGCAGATCGTTCGAGATGATGCCGTAGAAGCGCAGCGGCAGCGCCTGCAGGAAGCTCGGATGGAAATGATCGGTCAGGATGCCGATCGTCCCGAAGAACAGGCCGACCGCGACCAGCGAGAAGGCGACCGGGAAGCCGGCCAGCATGAAGCAGATCATGCCGCCAAACATCAGCGGAGGCATTACGCCGTGGGAGAACATGCCGAACTCTCTGCTATCGGGATCGGGAAAGGGGTGGGGTCGCGCCGAGCCTCACTGCATCGGCTTTTCGTACTCGGTCTCGACCGTGATGAGCCCGCGCAGCGCCGCCACGCGCTTGATCAGCTCCGAAAGGCCCTGCAGCGTCAGCAGCGAGAAGCCCAGCGGCAGCAGCATCTTCGCCGGCCACAGGATAAGCCCGCCGGCGTTCTGCGACACCTCGTCGGAGAGGAAGGACTGCCAGAAGAAGGGAAAGCAGAGCGAGGTGAGGTAGATGCCCGCCGGGATCAGCACCAGGATGAAGCCGCCGGTGTCGAGCCAGAGCCGCCCGCGCGGCGACAGCATCATGTAGAGCAGGTCGACCCGCACATGCCCGTTCAGCTTCAGCGTATAGGGCGCGCCGAGCAGCACCACGGCGCCGAACAGGTACCACTGGATTTCCAGCAGGCCGTTGGTGCTGAAGCTCAGCAGGTAGCGCACGGTCGCGTTGCCGGCGCTGATGAGCACCGCGAAAAGCACGAAATACGCGGCGAGGCGGCCGAACTTCTCATTCAGCCAATCGATGCCGCGGCTGAGCGCGAGCAGCCCATCCATCGCACGTTCCCCTCTTGACGCCGACTTTTGTCGTTGTGGCTCTTGAAGGCGCTGCAATCGCCGTCCGAGCCGTTTTCGGCAAGATAGACGATCGTCTCACGCGACATAAGCCGCAAGCGGGAATGGAGACGCAGGTGGGGAAATGGCGGGGCAGCCATCACGCCCGGGCAAACCTGATCGGTACTGATGGAGAAGGCTGCGGCCGGAGTGGCGCTCCCAACCGGACTCGAACCGGTGTTTTCGCCGTGAGAGGGCGACGTCCTAGACCGCTAGACGATGGGAGCTGCGCGGCAGAGGCGGCTCTCTTAGAGCCATTCGGCACCGGGATCAAGGCGCCAGGGCCGCTTTCCCGAGCCTATTTTTCGCGGGCCGCTCAATGCTCGCTGGCGAAGGTCAGCACGCCGCGCGGCGCGCGGGTCGCGACGTCGAAGAAATGGGTCTCGACCACGCCCGCACGCTCCACCGTCACCGCGATCAGGTCGCCGGAGACCATGGCGGAGCGCACCTGCGCCCCCTCGGGCAGCCGGATCGTGCCGGTGATCTCGGCGGGCTTGCTTTTCCAGCCGACAACAACCCTGTATCCGATGGCACCGAACACGGCGAGAAAGCCGAAGCCCATCAACAGGCCGGAGAAGGCCGCGAAGCCGCGCATCTTGCGCAGCACGCGCTCGGCGGCCGGATCGAGTTGGTCTTCGGAATCGGGAGATGTCATGCCGGCACCGCAGGAACCCTTGGATGATCTGGACGAGGCCGCGCCCGAGGACGAGGCGACCAGCGTCGATATCATCGCCGCACGCGAGGATGAAGGCCTTCGGCTGGACCGCGTGCTCGCCCGCCACCTGCCCGAGCTCAGCCGCACGCGCCTCCAGGCGCTGATCGGCAGCGGAAACCTCACCCGCGAGGGCCGCCTCGTCTCCAGCGGGTCGGTCAAGGTCGCGCCTGGCGATCGATTCGTCCTGCGCGTGCCGCCCCCCGAGCCGGCGGCGCCGGTCGCCCAGGACATCCCGCTCGACATCGTCCATGAGGATGACGACCTGATCGTCATCGACAAGCCGGCCGGCCTTGTCGTCCATCCCGCGCCGGGCAATCCGGACGGCACGCTGGTCAACGCGCTGCTGTTCCATTGCGGCGCCAGCCTCTCGGGCGTCGGCGGCGTGCGCCGGCCGGGCGTCGTGCACCGGCTCGACAAGGAGACGTCCGGCCTGCTCGTGGTCGCCAAGAACGACCGGGCTCACCGCGCCCTAGCCGCCCAGTTCGCCGATCACGGGCGCAGCGGGCCGCTGGAGCGCGCCTATCTTGCCTTTGTCTGGGGCGTGCCCGACCTGCCGAGCGGCACGGTCGACGCGCCGCTCGGCCGCCACCCGGTGTCGCGCGAGCGCATGACGGTGCGCAGCGACGGGCGGGCCGCGATCACCCATTGGCAGCGGCTCGAGACCTTCGCCGACGCCGCCGGTCGCCCGGTCGCCAGCCTCATGGAGTGCCAGCTCGAGACCGGGCGCACCCACCAGATTCGCGTCCACATGGCCCATATCGGCCATCCTTTACTCGGCGACACGGTTTATGGGGTCGGCCAGCGCACCAAGGCCAACCGGCTCGGCGAGAAGGCGCGCGGCGCGCTCGACGCGCTTGGCCGGCAGGCGCTGCATGCCGCCCGGCTCGGCTTCGAACACCCGGCAAGCGGCGACTTCCTGCTGTTCGAGAGCCCTCTTCCCGCGGAGCTCGCCCGGCTGCACCGCGCGCTGGAAGAGGCGGGCTAGATGGCGCAGCGACGCCCGCTCAAGGCTTCGTGACACCACGTCGCCTTGCGGTTTCGCAAAAAAGCGCCGTTGCTGCTAATATAGCGTAGCGGTTGGCTCCGTGCGGCCGCAGACCGGTCGCCCAATAATGGGGACCGCGAATAAGGAGGGTGCTGATATGGCCCGTTCCGCCATGACCTTGCCGTCCGCAGAGGGCGGCCTGAGCCGGTATCTGAACGAGATCCGCCGGTTCCCGATGCTGGAACCGCAGGAAGAATATATGCTCGCCAAGCGCTGGCGCGAGCACGAGGATTCCGAGGCCGCGCACCGTCTGGTCACCAGCCATCTCCGTCTCGTCGCCAAGATCGCCATGGGCTATCGCGGCTACGGCCTGCCGATTTCCGAGGTGATCTCGGAGGGCAATGTCGGCCTGATGCAGGCGGTGAAGCGCTTCGAGCCGGACAAGGGGTTCCGCCTCGCCACCTATGCGATGTGGTGGATCAAGGCGTCGATCCAGGAGTACATCCTGCGCTCGTGGAGTCTCGTCAAGATGGGCACCACGGCGGCGCAGAAGAAGCTGTTCTTCAACCTGCGCAAGGCCAAGAGCCAGATCTCCGCGCTGGAGGAAGGCGACCTGCGTCCCGACCAGGTCCAGCAGATCGCCACCAAGCTCGGCGTCACCGAGCAGGACGTGATCGACATGAACCGGCGCCTGTCCGGCGACGCCTCGCTCAACTCGCCGCTGCGCGGTGACGTGGAAGGCGGCGGCGAGTGGCAGGACTGGCTCGCCGACGATCACGACAGCCAGGAGCAGATCCTCGCCGAAAGCGAGGAGATGGACAATCGCCGCAGCGCGCTGTCCGGCGCGCTCTCCGTGCTCAACGACCGCGAGCGGCGCATCTTCGAGGCGCGCCGCCTCTCCGACGACCCGATGACGCTGGAGGACCTCGCCTCCGAGTTCGGCGTCTCGCGCGAGCGCGTGCGCCAGATCGAGGTGCGGGCGTTCGAGAAGGTGCAGAAGGCAGTGATCGACCGCGTGCATCAGATGGAGTCGGCCTCGCCCAGCCTGGAATCGGCGAACTGAGCGACATCCGTAAACCACGACGCGGCGTTCCGGCGCGCGGGGTGCGCCAGCATCCCGCCCGCCGGGACGTTCGGCCGGAACGGTAGGGGTCGACCGCTCTGACGAGCGAGCCGGCCCTCGTCCGAGCGGTCCGGAATCGCGAGGGCGTTTTCCGTAAAGCGCACATAAGATCGGGGAGTCGGCGCACATCTCCGGTGGGCCCGTCCAGCCGTTCGCACCGGCCGCGGGACGGAGGATCGGTTTGCGGGCCGTCAGGCCGACAGCGCCGAGCCTTCGGTGGTCGGGCGCATCGCGGCGCCGGCGCGGCTGGCGGCGAGGCGCACATCATGGGCCAACACGTCGCGGATGCTGAGCACGCCGACCAGCTGGTGCTCCTCCAGCACCGGCAGATGGCGCACGTGATGCTCGTCCATCAGCGCGCGCACCTGGTCGACGCTGTCGTCCATCTGGCACGAGATCATGTTGCGCGACATCAGGTCGGCCACGCTGGTCTTGAGCGCGGCGCCACCGCGCTCGGCGATGGCGCGCACCACGTCGCGCTCGGAGAAGATGCCCACCACCGTGTCGCCCTCGGAACCGCACGCGTCCTTGACGACGACGGCGCCGATACGTTCGCGGTTGAGCAAGGTCGCTGCCATTTCAACGGTTTCCGACATGCGGATCGTGGGCACGCGAGCGTTTTTCAGCTTCATGAGATCGGCGACAAGCATGGCGTTTCCCTCTGATCTTGGAGCCGTGACCGTCACTTCATCTTCTTCTTTTGTCTAAGTCTGGTATGCAATACACCTGACGTCAACGAAAAGAGTCGCCGCGCCGCAGCATGGCTGACGCAGAGGCAGACAACGAAAAGGCCGGGCTTTCGCCCGGCCTTTCGCGTCGAGGGGAAGGATGTCGTCCGCCCGTCAGAGGTTCTTGACGATATCCTCGACCATTTTCTTTGCGTCGGCGAAGAGCATCATGGTGTTGTCGCGGAAGAACAGCTCGTTCTCGACGCCGGCATAGCCGGCCGCCATGCCGCGCTTGATGAACAGCA
>NZ_JANTHY010000008.1:0-101716 GCF_024752335.1 Ancylobacter mangrovi
CGGCGGGACGCTGCGGCTCGTAGCGCGGCGGGGCCGGCGGCGGCGCCGGCTCGGCGCGCGCCGGACGGGCCGGGGCGGCCACCGGGGCGGCAGCCGCCGCTACCGGAACCGGCTGGGCGGCCGGCCGGCTTTGCGAGCCGGTGTCGGCGTCGAGCGTACGGCCGTGGCGCGCCACGATCTCGTTGAGCTCGGCCAGGGCCTTGATCTGCTCGGCGACCGTGCGGCGCATCGCGGCGGCGCTGGCCTCGGTCTCCTCCGGCAGTTCGAGGATGTTGCGCTTGAGCTCCTCGCGGGTGGTCTCCAGCGCACGCTGCACCTCGCTCGCCGAATTGCGCAGCTCGCCGGCCGCCGAGGTGAAGCCCTCATTGGCGCGGGAGAGCAGCGTGTTGACCTCGCCGACCGCCTGCTCGTAGGTCGCGCGCAGCGCGGCCAGGGTGCGCTCCTGCTCGGATTCAGCGAGGCTGCGGATCTTCTCGTGCTCGCTGATGACCGCCTCGCTGGAGACGCCGGCCTTGTCGAGGATCGACTTGGAGATCTCCGCCGCGCGGGAGAAGGTCTCCTCCATCGTCTGGGTGTAGCTCGACAGGCGCTCGTCGAGCTCCGAGGTGCGGTTGCCGACCTGCTCGGCGAGCGAGAGCAGCGCCTCGTGGCGGGTGCCGAGCGTCTCGTCGAGGTTCTCGTGCGCCGAGCCCAGCGCGTTGGCGACGCTGGTGATGATGCCGGCCTGCTCGGTGAAGTTCCGGCTGAGCGAGGCGACGTCCTGCAGCACGTCGGTGGAGACCGCCCGCAGGTCGCGGATCTGCTCGTCCATGCGGGTCGAGGCGAGGCGGCTCGCCTCGTCGACATTGCTGACGGTGCTGTGGAAGGTGTTGAGGCGCTCGGTGATGGCGCTCTCGATCGCCGCGAGATTGGTGACCGAGCTCGCGAGCACGTCCTGAAGCTGGACGTTGACCGAGCCGAGCCGGTCCAGCAGCGCGGTGACGTCGCCCTGCAGTGCCTGGTTGGTGCTGGCGATCTCCTCCACCGCGTTGCGGCCACTCTCGCTGATCGCCTGCACCAGCCCGGTGCCGCGGCCTTCCAGCGCGTTGACCAGTTCCTCGGCCAGCCGCCCCAGCTCGTGGGTGGCGTATTCCGTGGTCTGGGTGGCAGCGTCGAGCATGGCGCTGCCGCGCTCGTCCAGCGAGCGCACGAACTGCTCGGTGAGCCGGGTGAACTCGGCCGAGGTGACGTCGCCGGAGCGGCGCGCGTGGTCGACGAGCTGGGCGCCGCGGCTGTCGAACTCGGTCAGCATCTCGCTGCTGGCGCGGGAGATTTCGCCCGTGACCTGCGAGGAGAGCTGCTGGAGGCCGCTGACCACGTCGCCGCCCTGGCTGTTCAGGGTGGTGAGAAGGTCGTCGCCGACCCGGGCGAGCTCGGTCGCCGCGGTGCTGCCCGAGCGGTGGAACGCGTCGAGAAGGCCGGCGGTGCGGCTCTCGACCGTGCCGATCATGTGCTCGCTCATCTGCGCGAACTGGTCGGCGCGCCCACCGGTCGCCTGCTCGAAGGCGGTGACGATCGCCTCGGCGCGGTTTTCCAGCGTGCTCAGCAGCTCCTCGCTGGCGCGCACGATCTGGTCGGTGCGCCCGTCCGTCGCCTGCTCGAAGGCCGAGGTGATGGCACCGGCCCGCGTTTCCAGCGTGCCGAGGATCTCCTCGCTCATCTGGATGATCTGGTCGGCGCGGCCGGAGGTCGCCTGCTCGAAGGCGGTGGCGATGGCCCCGGCGCGGGTGTCCATCGTGTTGAGGATCTCCTCGCTCGCCTGCACGAGCTGCTCGGTGCGCCCGGAGGTCGCCTGCTCGAACGCGTCGGCGATGGCGCCGGCGCGGTTGTCGAGCGTGCTGAGCAGTTCGTCGCTGGCGCGCATGATCTGTTCGGTACGGCCGGAGGTTGCTTGCTCGAAGGCTTCGGCGATGGCCCCGGCGCGGGTGTCGAGCGCGTTGAGCAGGTCTTCGCTGGCGCGCATGATCTGCTCGGTGCGCCCGGAAGTGGCCTGCTCGAAGGCTTCGGCGATGACGCCGGCACGCGCGTCCAGCGTGCCGAGCAGGTCCTCGCCGGCGCGCATGATCTGCTCGGTGCGGCCCGAGGTCGCCTGCTCGAAGGCGGCGGCGATGGCACCCGCGCGGGTGTCCATCGTGTTGAGCAGGTCCTCGCTCATCCGCACGATCTGGTCGCTGCGGCCGGAGGTGGCCTGCTCGAAGGCGGAGACGATGGCGTCGGAGCGCGTCTCCAGCGTGTTCAGCAGGTCCTCGCTCGCGCGGGCGATGTCGTCGACGGCACCAGCGCGGGTGCTCTCGAGGGCCCGCACAAGGCCGTCGCGATGGTCGTCGATCGCCGCCAGCAGGTCGCCGCTGGCGCGGGCGATCTCGCTGGTGATGCCGAGGCTGCGGTCCTCGAGCGCCGAGAGCAGGCCGTTGCCGCGCTCGTCGACCATGCGGGCGATCGCCTCGGTGCGGCTGTCGAACATCTCGGTGACCTCGCCGGCGCGCTCCACCATGGTGCGGCTGACATTGTCGACCAGAGAGTTGAGGCTGGCCTCGACCTCCGAGGCCTCGCTGCGCAGCTGGCCGGCGACGGCGCCGATGCGCTGGCCGAGCAGGTCGGCCATGGCCGCGCCGCGCACCTCGACCGAGGTCGCGACATTGTCCATGCGGCCGAAGACGGTCTCCTCGAAGCGGCCGACACGGGAATCGAGCGTGTCGGCGATTTCCAGCGCGCGCGCCGACAGGGTGCGGTCGGCCTGCTCGATGCGATCGGTGAGCTGATCGGAGATGGAGGCGGCGCGGTCGTCGAAGAAGTTGCTGAGCACGTCCAGCGAGCGGTTCATCGCGTCGTTGGCCCGGTGCGCGCCGTCGGTGAGGGTGCGCGCGGCCTGGTCGATGCGGTCGCTGATATTGGCGGTGACGTCCTGCGCGTGCTGGGTGAAGAAGCCGTCCAGCATGTTGAGGGACTTGTCCATCGCCTCGGTGGCGAGGCGCGCGCCCTCCGTCATGGTCTGGGCGAACTCCTGGGTCCGGCCGGCCAGCGTCTCGTTGACGCCCTCGACGCCGCGGTCGAGCACACCCTCGATATTGGCGATGCGCAGGTCCAGCGAGGAGGCGATCTGCTCGGTCTTGGCGGTCACCTGGTCGTCGAAGCCGGTGAGGTTCTCGTCCATGGCCCGGGTGACGGCCTCGACGCGCTCGGTGACGAGGCGGACCATCTCGGAGCCGCGGGTCTGCATGACGGTGTCAAAGTCGTGCAGGCCGTCGGTGATCTGGCGGCCGAGCAGGGTGGCGTCGCTGGCGATGCGGTCGGCCAGCTCGTTGCCGCGCACCGAGATCGTCTGCTCGAGCGTCTTGAGGCGCGCGTCGAGCATCTCGCGCACCGCGTCGCCCTTGTTGCTGATCGAGACGGTGAGCTCCTCGGCGGTGTCGCGGAACTGGTCGGTGACCCGGCCGCCGCGCGCGGAGATGGACTGCACCATCTCGGCGCCGGTCTGGGCGAGCTGCTCGTTCAGCTCGCGGCTGCGGTGGGTGACCTCCTGGGCGAACAGGTCGGCGGATTCGGCGAGCGAATCGTGCACGCCGGCGCCGGCCTCGGAGATCTGGTGCACCACGCGCTGGCCGGTCTCGCCGAGCAGGCGCTCGAGCTCGCCGCCACGCACGGCGATGGTGTCGTAGATGCGGTTGCCGGTGTCGGCGATGCGGTCGGCGAGGTCGTCGCCGCGCACGGTGATGGTGTCGGCGACCCGGTTGCCGGTCTCCTCGAGCTTGCGCACGACCTCGCCGCCACGCTGCGACAGGTCGAGCACCAGCGCGTCGCCGCTGGTCTTCAGCGTCTGGTTGACCTCGTTGGCGCGGACCGCGATCTCGTCGGCGAGGCGGGTGCCGGTCGCGACCAGAGCGTCGGTGATCTCGTTGGAGCGCGCGGAGAAGGTCTCGGTCAGGTCGTGGGTGGTGGTGGTCAGCCTCTCGCCCATCTCGTCGGTGCGCGTCGTCACCACGGTGGACAGCTCGGTGGCGGTGCGCAGGAGTTGCGCGCCGATCTCGTCGGTGCGCGCGGCGAGCTGCTCGGTGAGGTTGGAGGTGACGCCGGACAGGCGCTGCGAGATTTCCTCGGTCTGGCCGGTCAGGGTCGAGATCAGGTGCTCGCTGGCGTCGGACAGGTTGGTGTTGACGTCCGAGCCGGTCGACTGCAGGCGGTCGATCAGGTCGCCGCCCTTGTCGGTCAGCGCGTCGATGATGGTGTCGCCGACGCGGCCGAGCGCGAGGGTGATGTGCTCGCCCTTCTCGGAGAGCGTGCCGGTCACGCGGTCCGCGGCCTCCATCACGCTCATGCTGATGCGCTCGCTGACGCCGTCGACCTCGTGGGTGAAGGAGAAGTGCGCGCTCGCGATGGCTTCGCGGATGTGCTCGGAATGGGTGAGAATGACCTCACGCTCGGCCTGCAGCCGCTCGATGAGGTTGTGCATGCGCGCCTCGTTCTCCTCGAAGGCGTGCTCGAGCGAGGAAATCTCGGTGCGCACCAGCGCCTCGAGCTCGCCGGCGCGGGCGAGCGTGCGCTCGACGCCGTCGCCGATCGCGGCGACCTCGCGGCGCACGGTCTGGCCGACATTCACCACGGCGTCGGTGGAGACCGGGTCCGGCTCGGCGAGGCGGATCGCCACCTGCGCCATGGAATGGGCGACGATGCGCATCTCCTGCATGCGGCTGACCATGGCCGCGAGCACGAAGAAGAACACCGGCGGCACGAGCAGGCCAGCGGCGGTGGCGAGAAGCGTGGGCGAGGACAGCACGGAGCCGTCCGCTCCCGCCTGGAAATGCGAGACGGCGAGGAAGCCCCCGCCCGCAAGCCACGCCAGCGAGGCGATGGTCGCTATGTAATAGGGTGTCGCGGTCGGCCGGCGCTGGAGCGCGGCGAGAAGCTGGCCGATGGTCTGGCGGTCGTCATTGGCGGCGCGGCGCCCCGGCAGCGAGGCGGGACGGGCCGCGGCGGCACGCTCGGCCAGGGTGTCGGCACCGGTGTTCGCGCCAGAACCCGCGCCAACGCCAACGCCGGCGCCCAGCCCGGCGGCAGCGCCCGCACCAAGCCCGGCGGCGAGGCCGAGATCGGGGCCGGCGTCGTGCGCCTCGCGGTCCTCGGCGGTGATTTCCGGCGCGTCGAAGCTGTGCTCCGGGCCGAAGTCGAAATGCGGTTCCTCGTTCCCCGAGGAGGGTTCGTCGAGCGCCGGGTCGGACTCCTCGGAGCCGAACTCCGGGGTGGCGTTGGCGAAGTCGGCGTCGAGGTCGCTGGCCGAGAGGAAGGAAGGTTCCTCGTCGTCCTCGAAGGGCGAGCTGGTCCGGGCCTCGATGCGCGGCCCGCCGGGCTCGCGCGCGGGCGGCAGGTCGTGTTCGTCGTCCGAAGAGGGCGGCGGTGAGGACTCGTCTCCGGTGTCCAGGTCGAGGTTAAGGGCTTCCTCGATCGCGGATAGCGCGGCCTCGGCCGGATCCTGCTGAACCTTCTTAGTGCTCGTCGACATAGGCGCCTGCCTCCGGTCCGTACGCTACTCCGACCGGCTTGCGCCGTCGGCCCGGGGTTTCGCGGTGATCCGAAAAATCCTCTCTTCCCGACAAGTACCGGCAAGAGCGAGGAAACGTCAGTTCACCGCACCTTTATCCTACGCTCTTGGCGAGTAAAAATGGAACTGGGGTTAACAGGCCGATTGAGGTTATCGTTAACGGCCTGTTCACCACGTTCGCTAACCGTTGATTCTGTTCCTTCCGTGGCCATCGGAGGGGAGTGCGGAACTTTGCTTGCGCGCGCTGGCATTCGCCCGCATCGGGGGTTATCTAGGGCACCCTACCTTGTAGTCCTTCAAGATCGTCAAAGCTGCCCATGCCCAAGATCACCTATATCGACGCCGCCGGGACCGAGCGGACGGTGGAGGCCCAGAACGGCTCTACCGTCATGGAAACGGCGATCCGCAACGGCGTTCCGGGCATTGATGCGGAATGCGGCGGGGCCTGCGCCTGCGCGACCTGCCACGTCTATGTCGACGAGGCATGGGCGGAGAAGGTCGGCGAGCCCGGCCCGATGGAAGAGGACATGCTCGACTTCGCCTCCGACGTGAAGCCGACCTCGCGCCTCTCCTGCCAGATCAAGGTGACCGACGCGCTCGACGGGCTCGTCGTGCGCACGCCCGAGCACCAGGGCTGATTTTCCCCGTCATGGTTAACCGGCGGACGGCCTTTTGCCCGGCCGCGCCTTGCCCGCGGCGTCCTCGCCGGGCGCCTCCCGGACGATCATTTCGCCGGTCGCCGTCTCGCGGGTGATCAGCCCCGAGGCGACGTCGGACAGCGCCGGGGCGGGGAGGGCCGCGAAGGGCAGCGGCCGCGTGACCTCGATCGCGGCGAGGCCGAGGCGGGCGGTCAGCAGCCCGTTGACCACGCCCTCGCCGAGCCGCGCGGACAGCTTGGCCGCGATGCCGTGGCCGACCACCTGCTGGATCAGTGAATCCCCCGCTGCCATGCCGCCGGTGACGGCGAGATGGGAGACGACCTGCCGGAACAGCCGCACCATGCCGAGCGCGCCCGGACGCCCGCCATAGAGCAGCGCCAGCCGGCGGATCAGGCCGACCGCGGTCAGCGCCACAAAGACGAGGTCCACCGCCGCGCGCGGCGAGACCGCCGTCACCACCGAGACCCGCTTGGCGGCATTGGAGACCAGCCGGGTCGCCTCTGCGTCGAGCGGGGCCATCAAATGGCGCTCGGTCAGGCGGATGAGGTCGGCGCCGTCGATGATGGCGTCGAGATGGCTCGCGAGTTCGGTGCGCGCCCGCAGCAGGCCCGGCGAGCCGCGCGAGAGCGTGATCAACTCCTTGGTGACGCCCTCGGCGACGCGCCGGTCGTCCTTCTCCAGCGCCAGCGCCGCGCGCTCGCGCAGCTTGTTGAGCGTCTTCAGCCGCATCAGCCCGAAGGTCTCGCGCGCCAGCAGGCCGAGGCAGGCCACCACGAAGGCGGCCGCGAAGCCGGCCCCGACATAGCCGAGCCAATCGGCACGGGCGAACAGGTCCTCGACCAGCTTCGACACGGCGAGGCCGAGCCCGAGGCTGACGAGGCCGCCGAGGCCGGTCCAGAACAATACGCCCCAGCGCGAGCTGCGCGGCGGCGGCGGGGGCAGCGCGATCTCCTCCGCCATGTCCGGGATCGGCGGCGTCGGGGTGACGACCACCGCCCCGCGCGGCGCGGGCTGGCCCTCGTCGGCGAACACCACGCCCGGGTCGTCGAGCCGGAACGCCTGCGGGCGGCGATTGTGTCGGTCGGTCATGTCGTCACCTCAGCCGGTCGCCGATGAGGAATTCGAGCGCGCGGTCGAGCCGGATATGGGGCAGCGGCAGAGCCTGCCCCTCGCCATTGCGCTCGACCACCGGCGGGCGGAAGCGCAGGAAGCGGAAATCGCCGCCCTGCGCGTCCGACAGTCCCTTGAAGCCGAGCGAGGGGTCGAACAGCGCCGACGGGTTCTCCGGCAGGTCGCCCGGAAACACGGCCGCCTCGGCGAGGCCGTCGAACTCGTCCGCCCCGTACTGTCCCGCCTCGGGCACGCCGACGATGGCGGGCAGGTGCACCCGCCCGCGCCTGACCTGCGCCTCGCGGGTGGCGCGCACGGCGGCGAGCGCCACCACGTCGATCTGCGCGCCCGCGCCCTCCGCCCGCGACAGCGCGCGCTCGACCAGCCGGCGCAGGATCGCCTCCAGCGGGTCATGGCTGGTGTGGTGGAGATGGTCGGCCTTGGTGGCGGCGAACAGCACCCGGCCGATGCGGTGGCGGAACAGCGCGCCGAGCCAGGAATTCCGCCCCACCCGGAAGGCGGCGAGGATGCCGTCGAGCGCGGCTTCGAGGTCGGAGAGCGCGGCCGGGCCGGCATTCAGCGCCGCGAGCACGTCGATCAGCACGATCTGCCGGTCGAGCCGGGCGAAGTGATCGCGGAAGAACGGGCGCACGATGCGGTCCTTATAGGACTCGTAGCGCCGCTGCATCATCGCCGCGAGCGAGCCGGCCGGCGGCTCTGCGTCGCCCGACAGGTCGATCGGCGCGAAGGTGAGAGCCGGCGAGCCTTCGAGGTCGCCCGGCATCAGGAAGCGGCCGGGCGGCAGCAGGCTCATCGCCACCGCCTCGGCGCGGCAGGCGGCGAGATAGTCGGTGAAGAGCTCGGCCAGCCTGCGCGCCAGCGCCTCGTCCGCCGGCGCCTCTGGGTCGGTGTCGGCGAGCGCGGCGAGGAACGGGGCGGCGAGGTCGCGCCGCGCCGGATCTCGGGCGAGACGCAGGCTGTCGGCGGCGAAGTCGGCATAGGAACGGTCGAGCAGCGGCAGGTCGAGCAGCCACTCACCGGGATAGTCGACGATGTCGAGGGTGAGGGCGCGGCGCCCCCCGCGCGCGGGCGCGTAATCTATGGCGAGGCGCAGCTCGCTGATGCGGCGGGTGGATTCCGGCCAGCGCCGCTCGTCGACGAGGGCCGAGAGATGGCCCTCATAGTCGAAGCGGGGCACGTTGTCGTCGGGCTGCGGCTCAAGCGTGGCGCTGGCGATGCGCCCTTCATGCATGGCCCGGAACACCGGCAGCCGCCCGCCGCGCGTCAGCGCATGGATCAGCGCGGTGGTGAAGACGGTCTTGCCCGAGCGCGACAGGCCGGTGATGCCGAGCCGCAGCGTCGGGCTGGTCAGGTCCTCCGCCCGGTCGAGCAGGGTCAGCGCGGTGAGCCGCGCCTCGTCGATCAGCTCTTCATACCAGCTCGGCACGTTCAGTCCTTCCCGTCCTTCACCACGCCGATCGCCCGCGGGGTGACGAAGCGCTCCAGCATGCCGCTGCCGGTGCGCGCCTGCGACCAGTCGTCGACCGGCAGGTCGATGACGGCGAGCGCCCCGGTGGGGAACTTGGTCAGCGCGCGGGCGCGCTGCTCGCGCGACAGCAGGCGGGCGGCGAACTCCTCCATGCCCGGATTGTGGCCCACCAGCATCAGCGGCGACACCGTGCCCTGCGCTTGGACCAGGGCGAGCAGCGCATCGGCCGAACTCTCATAGATCGCCTCCTCGTAGATCGCGGGCGGCGCCCCTGCCCAGCCGGCCGAGACCTGCTCCCAGGTCTCAATCGTGCGCCGCGCCGGCGACACCAGCACGCGGGTCGGCACCAGCTTTTCCTTCTCCATATAGGCACCCATGGCGGGCGCGGCGCGCAGCCCGCGCGGGCCGAGCGGGCGGTCTCGGTCGGGCACGTTGTCGGGCCAGGCGGATTTGGCGTGGCGGAGCAGGAAGAGACGCAGCATGGATGACTCGAACTCGCACTGAATCGACGGCCGGTGTGCCGCCAACATATAGTGAGCGTCGCAATGTTTGCGCGAAGCGGAGCGCGATGCAGCAGGCAACGGCGCAGGAAGCGCACTTCGATACCTTTTACGGCGCGCTGGCCTTCGGCAGCGAGCCGCCGCCGCCGCGCCGCCAGCTCACCCAGGACGTCGATTGCGACGTGTGCGTGATCGGCGGCGGGCTCGCCGGGCTGTGGACCGCGCGGGCGCTGGCCGCGCGCGGGCACGAGGTGGTGGTGATCGAGCGCGAGCGGGTCGGCGCCGGCGCCTCGGGACGCAATGCCGGCTTCGTCGGCCCCGGCTACGCGCTGGCGCCGGAGAAGCTGGCGCGCCGCGTCGGGCCGCAGGCGACCCGGGAGCTGTGGGATCTTTCGCGCGAGGGCGTCGAGATCGTGCGCGCCGTCGCCCACGCCGCCGGGCTCGCCCCGGTGGCCGGCCGGCTCGAGGTCAGCCTCGCCGATGACGAGGCGGCCACAAGGAGGCGCGCGGACTGGCTGGCGCGCTGCCTCCATGTGCCGTGCGAGGCCTGGTCGACGCGCGAGCTGCGCGACGTGCTGCGCACCGAGCTCTACTGTCAGGCGCTGCACTTCCCCGAATCCTTCCAGCTCGATCCGCTCGTCCTCGCGCGCCATCTCGCAGCGGCGCTGGAGGAGGAGGGCGTGCGCATCTTCGAGGCGAGCGAGGCGCGCACCGCCGATCTCGCCGGGGTGCGCAAGCATGTGGCGACCGCCGGCGGGCGGGTGCGCGCGCATCACGTCGTGCTCTGCGCGGGCGTGCCGAGCGGGCGGGTATGGCCCGAGGTCGCGCGGGCGGCGATGCCGGTCTCGACCTATGTCGGCGTGAGCGAGGACCTCGGCGACCGGCTCGGCGCGGCGGTGCAGTTCGCCGGCGGCGTGTCCGACATGCGCCGCACCGGCAATTATTTCCGCCGCGTCGGCGACCGGCTGCTGTGGGGCACCGACGCCACGACGCGCACCGGCACGCCGCGCGGGCTGGCGGACAGGCTCGCCCGCGAGATCGGGCGCACCTTCCCGGCGCTGAAGGGGGTGAGGATCGAGCACGCCTGGGCGGGGACGATGGCCTATGCGGTCCACGCCATGCCGCTGATCGGCCGGCTGGAGCCGGGCGTGTGGATCGCCTCCTGCTTCGGCGGGCACGGGCTCAACACCACGGCGATGGCGGGCGAGCTGGTGGCCTCGGGCATCGTCGAGGGGGACGAGCGCTGGAAGCAGTTCGCCCCGTTCGGTATCGTCGGCGCGGGCGGACTGGTCGGGCGCTTCGCCGCCGAGCTAGCCCTGCGGGCGGCTTCCTTGCGAAGACAATAGGTTAACGTGACTTTTCGGCAACCACTGCCGCGCCATCGTGCTGTAATAGAGCTGACACAGGCAATGGGAAGCGAGTGATGCGGGCGATCGGCGTTGCAGGTTTTTGTGTGGTCGCGGGCGTGATGGGTCAGGCCCTGCCGGCGAATGCCGCCGATCTCGGTATCGAGACGCCGCCGATGGCGGTGGAGAAGGCTCCCGGCTACGTCGACCGCGAATGGACGCTGACGCTCGGCGGCTACGCCATGGTGCAGCCCGAATATGCCGGCTCGGACGACTACGAGTTCGGCTTCAAGCCGATCATCTACATCAGCCGCGCCGACAAGCTGAGCCGCTGGCGCAGCTTCAACGACAGCGCCAGCATCGCGCTGTGGGATACGGGGTTTTTCGAGGCCGGTGTGGTCGGCCAGATCAACTGGAAGCGCGATTCGAGCGATTCCGACGATCTGCGCGGGCTGAACGACGTCGACTACGCCTACCAGGTCGGCGGCTACGCGCAGTGGTACCCGGCCGACTGGCTGCGCCTGCGCGGCGAGCTTCGCTACGGATTCGGCGGCTTCGACGGCGTGGTGGCCGACCTCGCGGTCGACGCCATCCACTTCACCGAGTTCTGGGGCGGCATGGCGCTTTCGGCCGGTCCTCGCATGACGCTGGCGAGCTCGGGCTACACCGATGCCTATTTCGGCATCACCCCCGAGGAGTCCGCGGCGGCGATGGCGCAGGGCAACAACCTGACCCCTTATGAGGCCGGCGGCGGCATCTATTCGGTCGGCTTCGGTGGCCAGATCCTGAAGCGCTTCACGCCGAACATCCTCGGCTCGGTGTTCGCCGAGTACAAATATCTGATGGACGACGCCGCCGACAGCCCGCTGGTTGTGCAGAACGGCGACCGCAATCAGTTCCAGGCGGGCGTCTCGCTCTCCTACACCTTCTTCCTCGGCTTCGAATGACGGCATCCCGCTCCGGCCCGACGGCCGGACGGGGACGCCCGCGACGAGCGCGTGCGCGGCCGGTGCAGGTATTCGCGCGCGCTACCTGCACGTGTAGAGCCTGCGGCCGCTACGTCACCTTGGCGCGTGGTCGCTCCGGTACCGCCCGGCGAGGAGCGGGCGCCGCGCGCGATTCGGCTGCCGGTTCTCACGTAGTGTTCCGGCCGGCTTACGCCTTTGCCCGCTTTTGGCGCGCAAGCTGCTGAAAAATCCAGCATTTCATGTCGTTGTGATGACGACGAGAAATGTTGTACGGGCCGGTTCGGGAGGCTATAAGCACCGCCCAAGAGGGGTGGCCCCCGAAAACGAGGACGAAGGCCGATGTCGGTTGAGATCGACCAGGAATATCGCCCCCGCGAGGACGAGCCTTTCATGAACGAGCGGCAGCGCGAATATTTTCGCCACAAGCTGTTGCAGTGGAAGGATGACATCCTGCGGGAAGCGCGCGAGACGTTGCAGCATCTTCAGGACGAAAATCAGAACCACCCGGATATCGCCGATCGCGCATCGTCGGAGACCGACCGCGCCATCGAGCTTCGAGCCCGCGACCGGCAGCGCAAGCTGATCGCCAAGATCGACGCGGCGCTCGAGCGGATCGACGACGGCAGCTACGGCTATTGCGAGGAAACGGGCGAGCCGATCTCCCTCAAGCGTCTCGAAGCCCGGCCGATCGCCACGCTGTCGATCGAGGCGCAGGAGCGCCACGAGCGGCGCGAGCGGGTCTATCGCGACGACTGACACCGGACCGGCCCTGCGGGGCCCGGTTCCCGGCGGGCGGGCGACCTGCGGGGAGAAACCTGCGGCCGAGATTGAAATGTGAAACGGCGGCCCGGTGCGCGGGCCGCCGTTTGCATTTGCGGGGACTGCGGCCGCACTCACGGGCGGCGGGTGCGGCCGAGCAGATTCGCCATCTCGATGTCGAAGGCTTCGCCGGACTCGCGATCCGGCACGCGCTCCGAGGCGGAAGGGGGGATCACCTCCGGCGACCGGCCGGAACCAGGCGAGGCCGGCTCGGGCGAGATGACCTCCGGTGCGGATGCCTCGCTTGTCGGCGCGGGGCCCGTCGATCCATGCCCCGCGGAGGAGGGCCCGAGCGGGGCCGGCCTCGCGGGCGCCGGGTTCACCGGCGCGGGTGTCACGGGCACCGAGCTCGACGGTGGGGCATCGCTCGCCGCGGTGCTGCCGGTCGACGTCAACGGAGAAAGGATCTCCGGAGCCCTGGCGGCCGGCCGGCTCGGCTCCCGGCCGATATCGGCGGGAATCGGCGAAATGACCGGTTCGGTGCGATGCTCGGCGGGGATGCGCTGCGGCGCCGGCGCAGGCCGCGGCACGCGCTGCGCAGCTTCGGCACGCGGGGCAGCTTCGGCGCGCGGGGCGACCGGTTCGGCGCTCACGGCGGGACGGCGCAGCGTCTCCTCGAGCTGCTCCACCATGCCGGCGAAGGCCGGGTCGACCTTCACCGTGACGCGCGGGCCGCTCTCCGCGCGCTCGGTGGGCCGGGTCTGGGGAAAGGCCGGCGATGCGGCCGGGCGTGTCGAGGCGAGCGGGCGCTCCGGCGGCGGGGCCGGGGGCCGGGCGGCCGGCGGGACCGAGGGCGGCGTCGCCGGCTCGCGCGCGGGGGGATGCGGTTCCGCCTGCGTCACGACCGGCGTCGCGCCGATGCCGCTCTCCACCAGGAAGTCGCTTCCCCCGCCTAGCACCACGAGGTGCTGGACGTCGTCGCGCTGGATCAGCACCAGCCGCCGCGTCTCGTCGATCTGCAACTGGTCGACCACCGCCAGCCGATGGCCGCCCACCATGGCGTGCCGGTTGCGGCGGCGGGCCCGGCGGCCGAACAGGATGACGATGAGAGCGAGCACGACCGCGCCGGCAAGCGCCAGCAGCAGGCCGGCATTGCCTGCGCCGGTCAGGGCGGACAGCATTTCCGTCATGGGGGTGCCTCTCCTCAGCCGAACCTCGCGCCGCGTTTTCGCGCGGCCCAAGGCTCCTTCGCCGCACTTTGTGTCGCGGAAGGGGCGGGGCGGCAAGTGGTAGAGCGGGCTTAGGCCGGTAATCGGGCCGGCGGACGGCACACGGAGGCGGCAGTCGCGGCCCATGGGGCCGGCTCCCGCCGCCGCTCCGGAAGCCTGAAAACGCGGGCCGCGACGGGTCATCCCGTGCCTCGGGCGGGAAAAAGAGGGGTCCGGATAAGCGGGTATCCGGCCGAATCGGCCCTTGCCCGACGCGGCAGGGTCGGGCACCAAGGACGAAAGGTTGAATCGCCCGCTTCGAGCCTGGCGGCGAGGGGGGCCCTAAGCAGCGACATGGCGGACAGCGCACCCGACGATCCCACCAACGATCGACCGGAAATCGGCGGCAGCATCCGGCTCGTGCTGGTGGTGGCGCTTGCGCTCGTCGGTGCTGTGGCCTCGCTGCTGCTGCTGGGCCGCGACAAGGCCGACCCCTGGATCATCGGGCTGCTCACCGTGCTCGCGGTGGTCGGCGTGTTCGCGCTGTTCGCCTATGCCGCCGGCCTGCTGCGCTTCGGCGTGCCCGACCCGCGCGACGAGCTCGCCCGGCGCATCGTCGACAGCGCGGCCGAGGGGATGAGCATCGTCGACCCGCTCGGGCGCGTACTCTACGCCAATCCGCGCTATGGCGAGATCACCGGCGCCACGCGCCCGGAGGAGCTGCGTCCGATCGAGCGGCTCTTCACCAGCGACCCCGACGCCTCGGAGGCGGTCTACCGCCTCGCCCAGGGCGTGCGCGAGGGCAAGGCGCTGACGGAGGAGGTCCGCGTCGCCGTGCCCGGCCTGCCGGTGCGCTGGCTCCGGCTCGGCGCGCGCCCGGGCGGCTCCGTCCCGCGGGGCGGGCAGGCGGTGGTGTGGACGGTGAGCGACCTCACGCGCGAGCGCGAGCGCCAGGAGAACGCCTTCCTCGAGCTTCAGCACGCCATCGACTATCTCGACCATGCGCCGGCCGGCTTCTTCTCGGCGGCGGCGGGCGGCGCCATCCACTACATCAACGCCACGCTGGTCGACTGGCTCGGCTACGACCTCGCCGAGTTCGGGCCCGGCGGGCTCTCGGTCGCCGACATCGTGCCCGGGCCGGCGGCGGCGCTGCTCACCGGCATGGCGCGGGTGCCGGGCGGGGTGCGTACCGAGGTGCTCGACCTCGACCTGCGGCGCAAGGATGGGCGGGCGCTGCCGGTGCGGATCTGGCACCGCGTCGCCTTCTCCTCGGACGGCACACCGGGTGCCTCGCGCACGCTGGTGGTCAACCGCTCGCGCGAGGATGCGGCGGGAGATCCGGCCCGCGCGGCGGAGGTGCGCTTCGCGCGCTTCTTCCACAATTCGCCGGTCGCCATCGCCACCGTGGACGGCGAGGGCCGCATCGCCCGCGCCAACGCCATGTTCGCGCGCCTGTTCGGCGGCGCCGACGCAGCCGAGGGGCGGCGCGTGGCCAATCTGGTGGGGGAGACCGTCCGCACCCCGCTGGAGGCGGCGGTGGCCGAGGCGGTGCAGGGGCAGGCGCCGCCGAGCCCGATCGACCTCGTGCTCGACCGCGAGGGCGGGCGCTCGGCCCGCTTCTATCTCGCGCCGGTGAAGGACGGCGAGGCGAGCGAGGCGGCGATCCTCTATGTGGTGGAGACCACCGAGCAGCGCGCGCTGGAGGCGCAGTTCGCCCAGTCGCAGAAGATGCAGGCGGTCGGCCAGCTCGCGGGCGGCGTCGCCCACGACTTCAACAACGTGCTGACCGCCATCATCGGCTATTCGGACCTGTTGCTCGCCAACAGCCGGCCGACCGACCCGTCCTTCCAGGACGTGATGCAGATCAAGCAGAACGCCAACCGCGCCGCCGGGCTGGTGCGCCAGCTCCTCGCCTTCTCCCGCCGCCAGACTCTGCGCCCGCAGGTGCTGAACCTCGGCGACGTGATGAGCGATTTGTCCATGCTGCTGCGCCGGCTGCTGGGCGAGACCATCAAGCTGGAGGTGAAGGAGGGGCGCGACCTCTGGCCGGTGAAGGCGGACCTGAACCAGTTCGAGCAGGTGGTGGTGAACCTCGCGGTCAATGCGCGCGACGCCATGCCGGACGGCGGCTCGCTGACCATCCGCACCCGCAACGTCAGCGCCGACGAGGTGGAGCAGTATGGCGAGGCGGGGGAGGCCGGCGTGCCGCGCGCGGACCATGTGCTGGTCGAGGTGGTCGACACCGGCACCGGCATTCCGCCGGCCATTCTGGACAAGATCTTCGAGCCGTTCTTCTCCACCAAGGAGGTGGGCAAGGGGACGGGCCTCGGGCTTTCCACCGTCTACGGCATCGTCAAGCAGACCGGCGGCACGCTGCAGGTGGAAAGCGAGCTCGGCCACGGCACCACCTTCCGCGTGTTCCTGCCGCGCCACGTGCCCGACGTGGTGGAGATCGCCCCCAAGGCGGTGGAGGCCGAGCCCGCGACCAAGGCGGCGGACCTCACCGGCCGCGGGACCGTTCTGCTGGTGGAGGACGAGGAGGCGGTGCGCGCCTTCGCCGCCCGGGCGCTGGTCTCGCGCGGCTACCAGGTGCTGGAGGCCGGCTCCGGCCTCGAGGCGCTGGAGGTGATGGAGGATCACGGCGGCGAGGTGGACCTCGTCCTGTCCGACGTGGTGATGCCGGAAATGGACGGGCCCTCGCTCTTGAAGGAGTTGCGCGCGGCCAATCCCGACATAAAGGTGATATTCATGTCGGGCTATGCCGAGGAAGCCTTCGCCAAGAACCTGCCGGAGGGCGCAGATTTCGGCTTCCTGCCGAAGCCGTTCACGCTCAAGCAGCTCATCGAGGCGGTGAAGAAAAGCATGGGGCGGAGCGACTGACGCGCCGTCCCGACCAACGGGTCTGGAGGAACGCATGAGTGCGAAGATCGACGACGTTTTCATGGCCCTCGCGGCGGACCATGCGGCGCGCAAGGACCAGCGCGTCGCCGACCTGTTCGCGAAGGACCCGGACCGCTTCACCGCGTTCTCGGCCCGGCTCGACGATCTGCTGCTCGACTTCTCCAAATGCTCGCTGACCTCCGACACGCTGGCGCTGCTGCTCGACCTGGCGCGTGCCGCCGGGGTGGAAGAGCGGCGCGAGGCCATGTTCGCGGGCGTCCACATCAACGTCACCGAGGACCGCGCGGTGCTGCACACGGCGCTGCGCGATCCCGGCACCTCGCCGCTGAATGTCGACGGGCAGGACGTGCGCGCCGACGTCGCCCAGGTGCTGGCCGAGATGGCGCGCTTTGCCGAGGGCATCCGCTCGGGCACACTCAAGGGCTGGACCGGCAAGCCGATCGCCGACGTGGTGAATATCGGCATCGGCGGCTCGGACCTCGGCCCGGCCATGGCGACGCTGGCGCTGGCGCCCTATCACGACGGCCCGCGCGCGCATTAC
Source organism: Ancylobacter mangrovi (assembly GCF_024752335.1). Classification (NCBI taxonomy): domain Bacteria; kingdom Pseudomonadati; phylum Pseudomonadota; class Alphaproteobacteria; order Hyphomicrobiales; family Xanthobacteraceae; genus Ancylobacter; species Ancylobacter mangrovi. The sequence continues at coordinate 17,057 of NZ_JANTHY010000008.1, forward strand.
GTCTCCAATGTCGACGGCGCCCATCTCTACGACACAATCCGGGATCTCGACCCCGCCTCGACACTGTTCATCGTCGCCTCCAAGACCTTCACCACGCAGGAGACCATGTCCAACGCCGCCTCGGCGCGGGCTTGGCTGGTCGAGGCGCTGGGCGAGCAGGCGGTGGGCAACCACTTCGCCGCGGTGTCGACCGCGCTCGACAAGGTGGCGGCGTTCGGCATCGCGCCGGACCGGGTGTTCGGCTTCTGGGACTGGGTCGGCGGGCGCTATTCGGTGTGGTCGGCGATCGGCCTGCCGGTGATGCTGGCGGTCGGGCCGGCCAATTTCCGCCGCTTCCTCGATGGCGGCCACGCGGTGGACGTGCATTTCCGCCATGCGCCGCTGGAGCAGAACCTGCCGGTGCTGCTCGGCCTGGTCGGCATCTGGCACCGCGACGTGTGCGGCTACGCCACCCGCGCGGTCATCCCCTACGACCAGCATCTCTCGCGCCTGCCGGCCTATTTCCAGCAGCTCGACATGGAGAGCAACGGCAAGCGGGTGACGCTGGAGGGCAAGCCGGTCGCCTACGACACCGGGCCGGTGATGTGGGGCGAGCCGGGCACCAACGGCCAGCACGCCTTCTTCCAGCTCATCCACCAGGGTACCAGCCCGATCCCGGTGGAGTTCCTCATCGCCGCCCACGGCCATGCGGAGGAGAAGGACCCGCTGCTGAAGCGCCAGCACGCCATGCTGATCGCCAACTGCCTCGCCCAGTCCGAGGCGCTGATGCGCGGGCGCACCGAGGAGGAGGCGAAGGCGCAGCTTCTCGCCGCCGGCCGCGACGAGGAGGCGGCGGACCGCATCGCCCCGCACCGCGTGTTTCCCGGCAGCCGCCCGTCGGTGACGATCGCCTATGACAAGCTGGACCCCTATGCGCTCGGGCGCATCATCGCGCTTTACGAGCACCGCGTGTTCGTCGAGGGAACCATCTGGGGCATCAACAGCTTCGACCAGTGGGGCGTCGAGCTCGGCAAGGAACTCGCCAACACGCTGCTGCCGGCGGTGGAAAGCGGGAAGCCCTCCGACGGCCTGTCGGCCTCGTCCGCCGGCCTTCTTCAGCACCTGACGGCCGGCTAGCCGGCGCCCGCGCGGGCGGGCAGGCGGTGGGCCGGACAAGGGCGCGCCGCGTGCGCGCCGCGACAATCACGTCCCGAACGGCGCCGGCCGGGCGGGGCCAGACCGAATGAAATCCGGGGAGAGCCATGATCCGCGTCGTCGCCACCACGCCCTTTGACGGCCAGAAGCCCGGCACGTCGGGGCTGCGCAAGAAGGTCTCCGTCTTCCAGCAGCCGCACTATGTCGAGAACTTCGTGCAGTCGATCTTCGATAGCCTTGAGGGCTTCGAGGGCGAGACGCTGGTGATCGGCGGCGACGGGCGCTTCTACAATCGCGAGGCGATCCAGATCGTCGTCAGGATGGCGGCGGCTGCCGGCTTCGGCCGGGTGATGGTGGGGCAGGGCGGCATCCTCTCCACCCCCGCCGCGTCCTGCGTCATCCGCAAGCATGAGGCGTTCGGCGGCATTATCCTCTCGGCGAGCCACAATCCCGGCGGCGAGCACGGCGATTTCGGCATCAAGTACAATGTCGGCAATGGCGGCCCGGCGCCCGAGCACGTCACCGACGCGATTTTCGAGCGCAGCAAGGCGATCCGCGAGTACCGCATCTTCGACGCGCCGGACGTCGACCTCGACACGCTCGGCATCACCCGCGTCGGCGACATGGTGGTCGACATCGTCGACCCCGTGGAGGACTATGCCGAGCTGATGGGGACGCTGTTCGACTTCGACGCGATCCGCGACCTGTTCGCCTCCGGCTTCGCCATGCGGTTCGACGCGATGAGCGCGGTCACCGGGCCCTATGCGACGGCGATCCTCGAGGAGACGCTGGGCGCCGAGGCCGGAACGGTGGTGCACGGCGTGCCGCTGCCCGATTTCGGCGGGCATCATCCCGACCCGAACCTCGTCCACGCCAAGAGCCTCTATGACCTGCTGATGTCGGACCATGCGCCCGATCTCGGCGCGGCCTCGGACGGCGACGGCGACCGCAACATGATCATCGGCCGCGGACGCTTCGTCACGCCCTCGGATTCGCTCGCCATCATCGCCGCCAACGCGCATCTGACGCCGGGCTACAAGGCGGGCATCGCCGGCATCGCCCGCTCCATGCCGACCAGCGGCTCGGCCGACCGGGTGGCGGAAAAGCTCGGCGTGACCTGCTACGAGACCCCGACCGGCTGGAAGTTCTTCGGCAATCTGCTCGATGCCGGCCTCGCCACGGTGTGCGGGGAGGAGAGCTTCGGCACCGGCTCCAACCACGTGCGCGAAAAGGACGGCCTGTGGGCGGTGCTGATGTGGCTCAACATCCTCGCCATCCGCCGGCAGGGCGTCGACGAGATCGTGGGCGAGCACTGGGCGGCGTATGGGCGCAACTACTACACGCGCCACGACTATGAGGAGGTGGATTCCGCCGCCGCCGACGGGCTGATGGCGGAGCTGCGCAACCGGCTCGACACGCTGCCGGGAACCGTGATCCAGGGGCTGACGGTCGAGCGCGCGGACGATTTCGCCTATCACGACCCGGTCGACGGCTCGGTCACGACCCGCCAGGGCGTGCGGGTGTTCTTCACCGACCAGTCGCGGATCGTCTATCGCCTGTCGGGCACGGGGACCGCGGGTGCGACGCTGCGCGTCTATATCGAGCGCTTCGAGCCCGATCCGGCGCGGCACGACCTCGAGACGCAGTCGGCACTGGCCGATCTGATCTCAGTCGCGCGGGTGCTGCCGGACATCGAAGGGCGCATCGGCCGCAAGGAGCCGAGCGTCATCACCTGACAGGGATGGAGGAAAGGAGGCCGGCCTCAGCCGGTCTCCCCGTAGCGCAGCGCGCTGGTCCAGAGCATTTCCAGCCGCCGCAGCACGTTGAACGCGATGTTGAGTTCGCGCGCCTCGGCCTCGTCGGTGCTCTGGCGATGGCTGTTCTCGTGCATGGTGCGAATGGAATCGCACAGCTCCATCGCCTTGCTCGTCAGCTTCAGGCGCGCGGAGCGCCGATCTCGCTGCGAGGCGGCGCGGTGGACGTAGCCGGCGTCGACAAGCTGCTTGAGATTGTAGGAGGCATTGGAGCCGAGATAGTGCCCGCGCTCCAGCAGGTCGCGCACCGAGAGCTCGTCATTGCCGATGGTGAACAGCAGCATGACTTGCGCGGGGCTGATGTCGTCCACGCCCAGCCGCGTCAGTTCCACCCGGAGAAGGTCGAGGAAACGGCGATGCGAACGTTCGATCAGGCGGGCGATCTCGAGATGCGTGATCGCCATCGCCTCCACTGTTCCATCGCTGGGTAGCGCCCCCTGATTGGTGAACAAAACGCGTTCCGCGTCGGGCGCACCGACAGAATTGCTACGTTCATTGGCTGGCTTTCCGGCCATGCGCCCACTCCCGACCACAGCTACTCAGGCTTCCGCCTACGCAAGTGCCCGCCTACGAAGGAATCGCGGCGGCCCGACGTCGGCACAATATGACACAAACAATGCCGAAACGCCCTCGTCTCGCAAAGCGGTAACCCTCAGCCGCTCAAAGAAAAATGGATTGGCTTGCTGAAAGGTGACGCTTCGTATCGCGCGTCAGCGCTTTTCTCGGTACTTATTTACCCTAAAATTTCGCTAAGGGCCCAAGGCGTTTCCGCGCGGACCGAGGCGCGAATGCATCACCCGCGCCTGTTGTGCAGGATGCGGCCGATGAAGTTCAGCAATACCTGCGCGGCGAGAATCGAGGTCACACCGCCCGGATCGTATTCGCGGGCCACCTCGACCAGATCGACCCCGATCACGGTGCCACGCTTCGTCAGCCCGTCGAGCAGCTCCAGCACCTCGTAATAGGCGAAGCCGCCATGGCTCGGCGTGCCGGTGCCCGGCGCGATGGAGGGGTCGAAGCCGTCTATGTCGATGGTGACGTAGTAGCGCCGGCCCTCCGGGATGCGCGCCAGCACCGCCTCGGTGCCGAGCCTGCGGATCTGGCGCACGCTCAGGATGTCGCTGCCCATGGCGCGCGCCGCCTCGTAGCCCTCGCGGGCGGTGGAGGAGACGTTGCGGATGCCGAGCTGGGTGAGGCCGGTCACATAGGGCTTCTCGGCCGCGCGGCGCAGCGGATTGCCGTGGCCGCGCCGCACGCCGTGGCGCTCGTCGACGAAGTCGAGATGGGCGTCGAACTGGACGAGGTGGAACGGCTCCTCGTCCGAGAACGCCTCGATGCAGGGGATGTTGATCGAGTGGTCGCCGCCCAGCACGACCGGGATCGCGCCGGCCTTGAGGATCTTGCGCACGCCATGCTCGATGTTGGCGTGGCTCGTCTCAGTGTCGGTGTGCACCATGTCGGCATCGCCGATGTCGACGATGCGCGTCGCGCCCGCCGCGAGATAGGTGACGTCGTCCTCGTGGTCATAGGCGCCGGAATGGCCGAAGGAGAACAGGGTCGAGGCCTCGCGGATGGCGCGCGGGCCCGAGCGCGCGCCCGAGCGCCACTGCGTGCCGAGGTCGAAAGGCGCGCCGAGAATGGCGACGTCGGCGTCGATCGCGTCCCAGTCGAGCTGCAGCGGGTACTTGCCGAAGGTGCAGATGCCGACGAAGGGCAGGTCGAGCCGGCCGCTCTCGTAACCGTGGGCCATCAGCGCTTTCCTTTCGCTTCCACGACGCCGGCGAGGACGCACAGCAGCTCGAACATGATGGTGGCGCCGGTCAGCGCGGTGAGCCCCGCAGGGTCGAAGGGCGGGGCGACCTCGACGAGGTCGGCGCCGATGATGTCGAGCCCGTCGAGCAGGCGCACCATCGCCTGCGCCTCGCGGGTGGAGAAGCCGCCGATCTCCGGCGTGCCGGTGCCGGGCGCCTGCGAGGGATCGATGCCGTCGATGTCGAAGGTGACATAGGTCCGCTCCGCGCCGACGATGTCGCGGATTTCGGCCATCACGTCGGCGACGCCGCGTTCGGCGAACTCCTCGATGAAGATGATGCGCACGCCCATCTCGCGGGCATAGTCGTAATTGCCGGCGTCCGAGATCGCCCCGCGCAGGCCCACCTGCACGAAGCGCTTCGGATCGACCAGCCCCTCCTCGATGGCACGGCGGAACGGGGTTCCGTGCGTGTAGCGGCTGCCGTTGAAGAAGGTGTCGTAGGTGTCGGAGTGGGCGTCGAACTGGATCAGGCCCACGGGGCCGTCCGCCGCCAGCCCGCGCAGGATCGGCAGGCTGATGAGATGGTCGCCGCCGGCGGTCAGCGGCAGGGCGCCGGCCGCGCGCACGCCGGCATAGTGCGCCGAGATCAGGTCCAGCGAGCGCATCAGGTCGAACGGGTCGGTGATGACGTCGCCGCAATCGGCCACCCGGGCGCGGTCATAGGGCGAGAGGCCGGTGACGTGGTGGACGCGGCGCATCAGGCTTGACTGGTTGCGCAACTCGCGCGGGCCGTGGCGCGTGCCGGCGCGGTTGGTGGTGCCCATGTCGAACGGCACGCCGATGATGGCGATGTCGACCTCGGCCGGCTCGGCGACCGGCAGGCGCATGAAGGTGGGCAGCCCGGCAAAGCGCGGGATGGTGCCGGAATCGAGCGGCTCGAACGGGCCTGTCATGGAAACCTCGAAAGGCTGGGAAGAAAGAGGGCCGGCAAGGAGGGGCGCCGTCGAGGCGCCCGTGCGGACGGGCGCCTCGGAACGTAGGCGGGGCCGGGGTGGGCTACTGGTCCAGCCGGAATTCCTTGCGGATCGCCTCGGCGATGAGGGGCACGTAGTCGTCCATCAGGAGCTGGCCCTTCTCGGCGGTCGAGCCGGTCGCGACCGCGAGCACGCCCGAATGCGGCAGCCCGAAATCCTCCGGCAGCGGGAACTTGTCGTAGGGCGGGAAGGTCGCCGGGCCATCATCCGGCACCTTGTCCATCTCCACCAGCTCCGGGCGCAGCAGCAGCATGAGTGAGGTCTCGAGCAGGCTGGCGTGCTCGAGGTCGATGCCGGGAAAGCCGTCCGGGAACAGCTTGTCGAGGGTCGGGCGCTGGGCGAAGTCCCAATATTCGAGCCGCATCGCCTGCATGTCGTGAATGCCGTCGCGCCACAGCTCGCGCAGGGCGAGGTCGAGCCCTTCGACCGAGGGCCAGCAATTCTCGTAATGGCCGTTGACCACCACGATCCGGCGCACGCCCTGGCGGCCGAGATTGCGGATGACGTCGCGCACCACCAGCGAGAAGGTGTGGGCGTCGAGGCTCAGCGTGCCGGGGAAGTGCTCGCCGCCGCCCGAGCGGGGCATCGACTTGCAGCCATAGGGAATGGTCGGCGCGACGAGGCCGCCGACCGCGCCCGCCACGCGCTCGCATACGCCCGTGGGCAGGGTGACGTCCACGCACAGCGGCAGGTGCGGGCCGTGCTGCTCGGTGGAGCCGAGGGGCAGGAACACCGGGGCGCCAGCGGCGACCTTCGATTTGAATTCCAGCCAGTTGAGTTCGTCGAGACGGACGCTGTCGACCATGGGCCTTCCCCCGGATTTTGCGCTCAGTGCATGGCGGCGCCGCCGTCGACGCTGATGCACTGGCCGGTGATGAATGTCGTGTGGCGGCTGGCGAGGAACAGCACCGCCTGGGCGACCTCGGGCGGGCGGCCGATGCGCCCGTAGGGGTTGCCGGTCTCCAGCCGCTTCAGCTCCTCGCCCATATTGGGGAAGTCGAGCAGCGGGGTGTCGATCGGGCCGGGGGCGATGGCGTTCACCTGGATGCGCGGGGCGAGTTCGCGCGCCCAGGAGCGGGTGAGGCTGAGGATCGCGCCCTTGGTGCCGGCATAGCCGGAAAAGCCGGCGCGCCCGAGATAGGCGAGCTCGGAGGCGATGTTGATGATGCGCCCGCTCTCGCCGAAATGGCGCAGTGCCTCGCGCGCCATCAGGATCGGGCCGCGGATGTTGACCGCCGCCATGCGGTCGTAGGTGGCGATGTCGAAGTTGGCCAGCGGCGTGTCCACGCAGATGCCGGCGCAGTTGATGACGATGTCGAGCCCGCCGAGCTGGTCGACCGCGACCTCCATGCTGCCCGCGACGGACGCCTCGTCCGCGACGTTGGTGATGATGGTGGGCCAGGTGGTGGCCTGCTCGGGCGGATGCAGGTCGAATCCGATCACCTGCGCGCCCGCGGCCGCAAGGGCGTCCGCGCTGGCGAGGCCGATGCCGCTCGCCCCGCCGGTGACGATGACCCGCAAACCCTCGTAAGCCGCTACCATGGGAATTCTCCGCGATCGACCCCGAGGCTCTGGCCGGTGATGTTCGCGGCGAGGTCGGAGGCCAGGAAAAGATAGGTCCCGGCAACATCGTCCGGATCCATGAAGCCGGGAAGGATCTGTGCGGCCACGATTTCGTCAAGCAGCGCGTCCGGCGCCACCTTCATCCGGTCCGCCATGGCGTGGAGCGAGCGCAGCGACGCCTCGGTGCGCACCCAGCCCGGGCAGACCGCGTTCACGGTGATGCCGCGCGGGCCGAGCTCCTTGGCCCAGCTCTTGGTGAGGCCGATCACCGCGTGCTTGGAGGCGACATAGGCGCCGAAAAGCGCCTCGGCGCCGCGCGACCAGACCGAGGCGGTGTTGACGATCCGCCCGCCATGGCCGAGCCGCGGCAGCAGCGCGCGGGTGACGAGGAAGGTGCCGACGACATTGATCTCGACCACCCGGCGGAAGGTGGCCTCGTTGTCGGCGCTCGCGTCGTCGAGCGGGGTGACGAGCTCGAGCCCGGCATTGTTCACCAGCACGTCGAGATGGGGCAGGGCATCGGCCACCGTGGCGACGGCTTCGGCGCTGGTGATGTCGGCGCGGTGGGCGCGGGCGCCGAGACGCTCGGCCGCTTCGAAGATCCCGTCGTCATCGGCCAGCATGTGCAGATCGACCCCGGCGGCGGCGAAGGCGCGGGCGATGCCGAAGCCGATGCCGCGGCTGGAGCCGGTGACGAGCACGGTCCGCCCGCAAAGGCCGTCGAGCATCACGAGACGCGCCCCGCCGGGGCAGGGCGACACGGCGCGGGGCGACACGAGGCGGGCGCGGGCATGATCGGGCGCGAATCCAAGACGGTTCCCTTGGTCGAAAGCACGCCCATGGTGTCGCAGTTTCACTTCCGAAAAAATAGGAATTCGTGAAAACTCATATCGACGAACATCGATGCGAACCGGGAAAGCGGGTATGCGCCGTCTCGACAATATCGACCTGCGCCTGTTGCGCGTCTTCCTCGTGCTCGCCGAGGAGGGCAGCTTCCGCGACGCGCAGATCGCCCTCAACCTCTCGCAGTCGACCCTGTCGACCCACCTCGCGGCGCTGGAGCGCCGGCTGGGCGGGCAGTTGTGCGAGCGCGGTCGCTCGGGCTTCCGACTGACGCCCTATGGCCAGTCGGTGCTCGCCGCGGCGCGCCAGCTGTTCGACGACGTCGACGCATTCCAGGGGCGGATCGGGCGCGACCACGGCCCCCTCGTCGGCCGGCTCCGCGTGGGCATCGTCGACGGGGTGGTCACCAATCCCCGGCTCGGGCTGCAGACCGCGCTGTCGCGCTACATGGCCTATGCCTCGGAGGTGTTCGTCGACCTCGAGCTCGGCACGCCGCTGGCGCTCGAGCGGGCGCTGATGGACGGGGCACGCGACGTCGTCATCGGCCCGCTGTCGCAGAAGCTGCCCGGCATCACCTATGTGCCGCTGCATCGCGAGGCGCAGGCGCTCTATTGCGGGCGCGGGCACGCCCTGTTCGAGCTGGCCGAGCGCGAGATTACCCATGAGAAGATCGAGCAGGCGCTGTTTTCGGTGCGCGGCTATCGCCATCTCGACGACCTCTACCGGGTGAACCACCCGCGCGCGAGCGCCGCCATCGTGCAGATGGAGGCGCAGGTGATGATGATCCTGTCGGGTCACTTCATCGGCTACCTGCCGCGCCATATCGGCGACGACTGGGCGCAGCGCGGGCAGATGCGGGTGCTGGGGCCGGAGAGCTACGGTTTCGAATCCGCCCATTTTGCCGCGACCCGGCGGCTGAAGGGCGAGCAGCCGCTGGTCGACGCCTTCATGCGCGAATTGAGGGCGCAGGCGCAGCCCCCGGGGCCGGGCAGCGTTCAGGTGAGCCGGTAGATCCAGTCCGGCAGCAGGTAGCGCCGGCCGAGGAAGACGAAGCCCAGCGGCACGCCGCCATTCTCCATGATGGCGGAGCCGAGCGCGACGGCCTGCGCCTTGCGGGTTTTCTCGGCCCGCAGCACGACGACGTTGCCGTCGACCAGAGCGGCGATGCGCGAGCCGAGCCCGGCCGGGTCCTGCGCCGTGGAGCAGAACACCATCGCCTCGAACTCGCGGCCGAGTTCGTCCATCAGCCGGCGGGCCTCGTTCGCCGGCAGGCGCACGTCGAGCAGCGCGCTGCCCTCGCGGCCGGCCAACGACCACAGCAGCGGCGTGGGCGTGGGCATCACCATCAGGCCGCCCTTCTCGCGCGCGGCGGGATCGGCGACGGGCGCCTCCTCGGCGCTGAGATCGACGAGCAGGGTGCGCAGCCCGCGCTGGACGGTGATCTCGGTGGCGATGCCGGCGGCAAGCGGGGAGAGCGCCTCGTCCGGCCCGGGCGCCACGAACTGGATTGCGCGGACCGCGTGCTCGTCGACCTGGGTGTCGAGCAGCAGGCTGGCCAGCACCGCGATGTCGCGCTGGGTCGCCTCGGGATCGTCGGCGCGCGACTGGTTTCCCACCTCACCCAGCAGGGGCAGCGCCAGGGCACGTTCGGCCTCGGCCGGCATGATGAAGGAAGAGCGCAGCGCCGAGGCGACGGCGCCGGCGGCCGCGCCGAACAGCAGGCCGCCGAGCAGGCCGGCGGCAAGGAAGGGCAGGCGCATGCTGCGATTGGTGACGGCGGCGCCGGCGTCCTGGATCAGCCGGACATTCGACTCGCGCTCGGCGGCCGCCGCTTCCTCGATCTGGGCGGCCGTGGCGCGGCGCAGATATTCGCGATAGCCGTCGTTGAGCGTGTCGCGGCGGCGGTTGAGCTCGACGAGGTCGGTCTCCGCCGTGCGCAGCGTCGCGAGGCGCTTTTCCGCGTCCGCCTGCTGCTGCGCCAGCTCCTTTTCCTGCTGGGTCAGCGCGTCCTGCTCGATGCGGAGCGACAGGACCATGTTGTTCACATAGCCGATCGCGGGGTTGCGGACGTCGCGGCTGGTCTCGTAGCTGCGGTCCTTGCGGGTGGCGATCTGCTCGCGGATGGTGTCGATCTGGCGGTTGATCTCGCGCATCATCGAGCCGTTCGGCGCGTATTGCGTGGCGAGCTTGTCGCGCTCGATCAGCAGGCGGGAGAGGGCGTTGTTGTCGTCGTCATTGCCCAGTGCGTCGCTCTTCTGGTTGAAGTCGAGCACGGTGGAGGGCAGGGCCTTGAGCTGGCGCTCGGCCTCGGCGATCTGGCCGGCCACCGCCACCTTGCGCTCGGCCACCTGACGGCGCCGCTGCACCACGGCGTCGACCTGGTTGGCGGCGAGCACGGCGTCCTGGTCGAAATCGATGATGCCGACCCGCGCCTTCAGGGCCTCGATCGACTTGTCGGTGTCGGCGAGCTGGCGCTTGAAGCGGTCCACCTCGTTCATCAGGATCCGCGCGGTGGGGTTCTGCATGATGGCGCGCCGGCGCGCCATGTAGACCTCGACCAGCTTGTTCGCCGCCTCGATGGCGAGATCGCGGTCCGGGCTGGTGTAGGAGACCTGCACCACGTTGGAATCGTCGAGCACCTCGACCCGCAGGTTGCGGCGGAAGCGCTCGATCGAGCGGTCCATCACGCTGCCATTGCTCGACAGCATGTCGCGCAGCCCGGAGAACAGGCCCGGCTTGAACAGCCTGTCCGGCCCGATGCCCTCGATCACCGAGCGGATCACGTCAGCGCTCTCGATGATCTGGACCTCGGACTCGACCTGCTTCAGGCCCTCGATCGACAGCACCGAGGGGCCGTTGCCGGTGACGTTCTGGTCGTTGGAGACCTCGCGGCTGACGATCACCATCACCAGGCTGGAGGCGGTGTACTCGGTCTTCGACAGCGTCGCGGCGGCGACGCCGAGGCCGATCGGCACCAGCGCGGCCAGCAGGACGATGCGGACATGGAAGAAGGCGGCGATGAGGAAATCGCGCAGGGTGAACGTCGAATGGCGTCCTTCGGCCCCGGGACGGGAGCGGAACTCTTCCGTCTGGCCGGCAAGGGTGGACGTCATCGACATATTCGGTTCCCGGTGCCTCGATACAGCGTTGGCAGTACGTTCCTCACTAGCGAGAGTACGTGGCACAAATCTGAAGAGGCGTAGCTAACGGGACGTAAACATGCCGTCCAAAACGGCAATATTTCTAGATTACCTGCGGCATGCGCCGCGCCACCATCAGCGTGGTGCCGAGCGCGCCCTGCGCGATCACCAGCGCGCTGAGCACGGCGGCGCCCATCATGCCGAAGGCGGGCACCAGAAGCACGCCGGCCACCGCGCAGGTGGCGAGCTGGCCGAGATTGAGCCAGCGCAGCACGCCGCCATGGCCGGTCATCGCCAGCATGACGTCCTGGCAGGGCAGGAGGCAGTTCACGAGCTGGCCGGCGCACATGACCACCAGCGCGGCCGCCGCGATCTCGTAGCCCGGGCCGACGAGGTGGAGGATTGTGCCGGCGAACAGCATCATCAGCGCGATCGGCGGCAGGCCGGTCAACGCCACAAGCAGCCGCGCGCGGCGGTTCTGCGCGCGCAGTGCCGGCCAGTCCTGCCGGCGATGCAGGGCGGCGAAGCGCGGGGCGGCGATGGAACCGATGGCGATGATCACCACCCAGATGAGCTGCGACAGCCGGTTCGCCACGCTGAAGGCGCCGACCTCGGTGGGGCTGGCGCAGGCGGCGAGCAGCAGGACGGGGATGGCGGTGATCGACACCTGCACGATCTCCACCATGCCGAGCGGCAGCGCCGTGCGCCACAGGCCGGGCAGGTTCTCGGCCTGGGCCTGCGGCACGGTGGGAGAGGCGGCGAGGGGCGTGCGCAGGATGAGCGCGAGGCCGATCAGCGCCGAGGCGAGATTGGCCAGCGCCAGTGCGCAGAGGATGCCGGCCAGCGAATGCACGCCCACCAGCATGGCCAGCAGGATGAAGACCGGCCAGGAGGCGTTCTGCACGAACTGGCCCGCCACGCCCCGGTCGAGGCCGAACAGGACATGGGCGGCGAAGAAGCACAGCGCCTGCGGCAGGATCGCGGCCGCGGCGATGAGCAGCGGGTGGTAGAGGCCGGGCTCGCCGAAGATCATCGTCGAGGCGGGGCCGGCCACGGCGAGCGTGACGAGCGTCGCGGCGAGGCCGCCGGCGACGACGAAGACGCCGCCGGTCAGCATGGCCGCCCGCGCCGCTCGCGCATGGCCGAAGGCGAGTTCGCCGGCTATATGCCGCACCGCCGCCTTTTCGAAGCCGGCGCGGCCCGCCGTCGCGGCGAGGCCGACCCATGTGAGGCACAGGAAGAACAGGCCCGCCTCATGGGCACCGAGCAGGCGCGCGGCGAGCATGTAGAGGCAGAGCTTGCCGATCAGCTCGGTCCCGCGCACCATCAGGGCGCCCGCATATGCGCCATAGGTCGCGACGTGGCGGCGCAGTTCGGAAGGGTGCGGAAGCTTCATGCTCGGGATCGACGGTTCGACGGGAGGCTGCGTGAAGGCGCAGGCGGCGGCGACGCGCGCACTCCACGGGGCCCGCGCGGCATGAACCATGGCAGAAGCCGTGTCGCAAGGCCGTTCTTGGCGCTTGCGAAGACCTTGCCGCTGCTGGTCGCGCTGCTGGCGGGCGGGGCGGTGCCAGCATTGCTCGCCGGCGCGTTCCCGGCGCATGCGCAGGAGGGAATCACCGACCTGCCGGGCGCGGTGGACATCGATCCGCGCATCGATCCCTTTCCCTATGACGCGCACCGATCCCTGCGCGACTATCTCAAGGCCGTGCTGCCGAGCCGCTGGTGGGCGAACGAGCCGCAGACCTCGCTCGGCGTGCTGACCGCGCTGGTCCATGTGCCGGATGGCTGGAAGGGCAATCCGACCTCGGCGCTGATGAATCTGTGCCCGCCCTACGAGAACGCGATCTGGCGGCATGTGGGGCGAATCGACCTGGTTCCATTCTACCGCGACGCCCGGCGCGCGACGGCGAGCTGCCAGCGCTGAGAGGGGCGCGGAAGCGCCCGTAAATTACAAGTAAGTTCAATAATTTAACTATTAAACCTTCATTAACTGCGTTTGTTTAGGTTTTGGCTCGCAGCGATGAGCCGTCCAGCCATGTCTCCCATTCGCGATTCCGCCGGCAGTCCCGGCGGCGAGGGGAGGCGTTGCGTTCCGGGTGGCTGGGGGCGGCCGATCGGGAGTCGACATGATGCCTTTTCGCCCACGCGGCGCGATTTTCGCCGCTGACGGGTCCATGCCGGTGCTTGGTCGGGAAGCGCAGCGCCGCGCCGCCGTCCGATGGCCGGCAATGGCGGGCGTCGCGCTGTGTGCGCTGGCGCTGGGCGGCTGCCAGACCACCGGATCGGGAACCGCGGGCGCGGAGACGACCGGCTCGATCAGCCAGCCGCAGGGCCCGGGCGACACCTTCACCACCGGGCAGGAGCTGCGCTTCACCGAGGTCAATCCGCAGGGCTTCCGCCCGTGGAGCAGCCAGCTTCCGCCTTACCGGATCGGCACGGGCGACAAGCTGAAGGTCAAGTATTTCCTCACTCGCGACATGGACGAGGAGCTCATCGTCGCGCCGGACGGCACCATCGCCCCGCGTGCCATCGGCCAGCTCAAGGTCGAGGGGATGACCCTCGCCGGCGCCCAGCAGGCGGTGCGCCGCGCCTCCCGCGTCGAACTCGCCGACCAGAAGGTGGTGATCTCGCTGGAGGATGCCGTCTCCGCCAAGGTCTATATCGGCGGCATGGTGAAGAGCCCCGGCCCCTACAAGCTCTCCGAGATGCGGGCGGGCACGCTGCAGGGCATCCTGACCGCGGGCGGCTTCACCGACGAGGCGCGCACCGGGCAGGTGGCCATCATCCGCCGCGGTCCCGACAACATGCCGATGCTGCGGCTGGTCAACGTGAAGGACATCATCCAGACCGGCTTCACGCTGGACGACGTTCAGCTCGTCGCAGGCGACATCGTCTATGTGCCGCGCAGTTCCATCGCCGAGCTGAACGTCTGGATCGACCAGTTCATCAACAAAGTTGTGCCGTTCCAGCGCAGCTTCAACTATACGCTCGGCAGCCAGAGTACCGTGGTCCCCTGAGCGGGAAGTCTGAAGGAAGCGCCGGTGACGAACCTGCTCGCCGACCCAGCCGATGGTGCCGCCGGCCGGCCGGCGGACGCGGTCGACGAGGCGGTCTATCTCGGCGTGCCGATCGCCCGGCTCGACACCGCCGGGGCGGCGGCGCGCATCGCCGCGCGCGCGCCGGGGCTCCCCTTCGCCTATGTGGTCACGCCTAACGCCGCGCATTTCACGCGGCTGATCCGCCTTCGCGACACGCGCTTTCGCGAGGCGGTTTCCCATGCCTGGCTGCGGCTGCTCGACGGCCACGCGCCGCATGTGCTGGCCAAGCGCCTGTTCGGCCTCAACCTGCCGCTCGCGCCGGGTAGCGACGTCACCGCGCTGCTGCTGCAGCGCCATCTGCGCCGGGACGATTCGGTCACCGTCATCGGCGGCGGGCCGGGGCTGCGCGAGGCGATGATCGAGCGTTTCGGCCTCATTGACGTCGCCCAGCACGAGCCGCCCATGGGCTTCATCGACCAGCCGGCGGCGGTCGAGGCGTGCGTGGACTTCGTGCTGGAGCATCCCGCCCGCTACGTCTTCCTCGTCACTGGCGCGCCGCAGTCGGAATATCTCGCGCTGCGGATCGCAGAGCGCGGCGGGGCGGTGGGGTGCGGGCTGTGCGTGGGCAGCGCGCTCAACTTCGCCACCGGGCGGGTGCCGCGCGCGCCGCGCTTCCTGCGCCGCGCCGGGCTCGAATGGGCGTACCGGCTGATGCGCAATCCGCTCGGCCACGCCCGCAGGGTGTTCGTCGATTCGCTGCCGATCCTCGCCATCGCGCTGCAGGCGCGGCTCGATCCCGCCGCCTTCGGCATGGCGGACGACGGGCTGCCGGAGCGGGGAAAGGCGGGCTCGTGAGCATGGTCCGCGGGCAGGCGCGCCGGGCCGTCGTCACGCTCCCGCGGGGCTTCACCCCGACCCCGGTCGAACTGTCGAACGAGCGGTTCCCGGGCCGGCTGACGGGCCTGATCCTCGTCGTCACGCTGCCGCTGTTCGCGCAGACCTTCTATTATCTCAACGAGCTGCCGGTCCCCTACCTGCTGTCGAAGGCGTGGCCGATCCTCGTCCTGCCGTTCAGCGTCTACGCGCTGGTCTATCTGCGCCTGCCTGGCAAGACGGCCTATCTCGTCTTCTTCGCCTATACGCTCGGCGTGACGCCCTTCGTGTCGATGATCCATCTCGGCAACGGCTTCTTCGACGGCGTGTTCACCACCGTGAAGATCTGGCCGCTGACCTATTATTTCGGGCTCTCCGGGATGCTTGCCTGGATGGCCCCGACCTACCGGCGTACGCGCGCGGTACTGATCGGCCTCGGCGTCGCGACCTTCGTGATCATGCTGTTCCTGTGGCTGGTCGTGCCCAGCAGCTCCTATGTGGACAATCCCGAGCTCGGGAAGCTGTTCATGGTGGAGGAGGAGCGCGGCTACCGGATCTACATGCCGATGTTCTTCGGTGCGCTGCTGCTGTTCTTCCTGACCCGCAGCTTCATGCGCCGTCCGCACTGGCTGCCGGCGGTGGGCGTGGCGATCGGCTTCGTGCTGCTGCTGACCATCTTCAAGCAGCGCACCGCCATCGGCGCCATGTTCCTCGTCTGCGCCTATGGGGTGATCGTCTCGCTGGCGCCGCGGCGGCGGCTAATGGCGGTCGGGGCGCTGCTCGCCATCGTGCCGCTGGCCATCGCCTATTTCGCGGTCGAGAACGCGCAGAACTTCCAGCAGTCGCTCGGCGGCTCGCTGACCGTGCGCCAGACCTCGCTGGCGCTGGCGGCGAATTTCCTCGGCGACGATCCCTGGCGCTGGCTGTTCGGCGTCGGGGCGACGACGCGCTTCGGCAGCGTCACGCTGGCCGACATCTTCGGCAACAGCCAGTTCTACGTGGCCGATATCGGCTGGTTCGGCGAGATCTTCGAATATGGCCTTGTCGGCGCAGCGCTGATCGCCGGCCTCTATGGCTGGGGGCTCTACCTGATCCTGAAGGCGACGCGCGGCGTCGAGGACCCCATCGTCCTCGCGCTCGCCGACTACATCGTCTTCATGCTGCTGACATCGACCGTCTATTCGCTCGTCTTCACGCCGGGCGAACTCGCCGTGACGATGGCGCTCGCGCTCTATCTCGCGCGGGAGCGGCTCCGCCCGCCGCCCGGGCAGGTGGCCGCCCACCGCATCCGCTTCACGGTGCCGTGGCGAGCGCCTCCGGTGCCCGGTCCGGATGTTCCTGCTGAGCCCGGTCGACCCGCTTCGTGACCAGCAGCGGGCCGATCGCCAGCCAGTCGAGGCCGGAATTCATCAGCACGTGCAGCGCGTCGGCCGGCCGGTGCACCAGCGGCAGGCCATGCAGGTTGAGCGAGGTGTTGAGCAGCCCGCCGACGCCGGTGCGTGCGTGGAAGCGGTTGATCAGGTCCCAGTAGTTCGGGTTGGCGGCCGCGGTCACGATCTGCGGCCGGCAACTGCGGTCATAGGGGTGGATGCCTGCGCGCAGGGTCTTTGACCCCGCCTCCGTCGTGTCGAACGACAGGATCATGTAGGGCGCGGCGACCTGCTTGGGATTGACCAGGTAGGTGTCGGCGTGCTCGGCGGCGATGGAGGAGGCGAAGGGCATCCAGAAATCGCGGCTCTTCACCATCTCGTTGATGATGCGGATGACCTCGCTGTCGCGCGGGTCCGCGAGGATGGCCCGGTTGCCGAGCGAACGGGCGCCGAACTCCTCGCGGCCGGCGAACCGGCCGACCACCTCGCCCTTCGCCAGCAGCTCGGCCACCGCCTCGTTGATCGAGTCGGGGCGGGAGACGACGATGGCGCCGCTGTCGCGCAGCGGGGCGAGGTCCTTTGCGATCTCATCCTCGCTCCACTCCGGGCCGAGATAGAAGGCGTCGATAGGCGGGACCGCCGCGCCGCCGGAGCGTTCCGCCCGGGCGAGGAAGGCGGCACCGATGGCGTTGGTCTCGTCGCCGCAGGAGGGGAAGACGAAGAGCTGCTCGACCTCGTCGAGCTCCATGATCCGCTTGTTCGCCTTCACGTTCATGAACACGCCGCCGGAGAGCGCGACGCGGCGGATGCCGGTGGAGCGGATCGCGCGGCTCAGCAGCTCGCACAGCATCTCTTCGGTGAAGAGCTGGACGCCGCCCATGATGGCGTCGAAGCGCTGCTCGTAGAACATCTTCTCCAGCGTCGGGCGGATATGCAGCGTGTGCGGCAGGCCCGGCGCGCGGCGCCAGACCGGCGTGCCGTCCTCCGCCCAGCGGAACAGGCCGTGAAGTTGGTCCGCGAGCTTGCGCGAGGCGCTGGCGGAGGCATAGGGCGCCATGCCCATGAGCTTGTATTCGTGCTCAAGCGGCACCATCCCCTGCATGTAGGTCACGACCGCGTAGAGCGTGCCGAAGGAATGGCTCCAGTCGACGGAATGCAGGCGCTCGAGGCGGTTGTCGCGCCCGACGCTGACCGTCGAGCAGAGCCCGTCGCCGCCGCCGTCGACGGTGATCACCAGCACCGGCTGCTCGCGCTCGGGCTGGCCGTAATAGGCGGTGGCGGCGTGGCAGCTATGATGGTCGAAGCGCCGGATGGCCTCGGGACGGAAGCCGAGCTTCACATACTCGTCGCGCCGGCGCTGCTGGCGCTCGCGCTCGACCCATTGCCGCAGCGGGGTCTCCCCGGCGAGGGTGCGCAGGCGCGCCGGCAGGGTGCCGCTCCGGCGGAAGAAGTCGAGCCAGCCCATGCGGTCGAGCGGGATGGAGGGCAGGCCGGCGAAGGCGACCACCTCGATATCCGCCGGCTTCAGGCCGCGACTGTCGAGCAGCCAGCCGATCGCCTCGGTCGGAACGCCATGGAAGTTCTTCACCCGGCGCGGCCGTTCCTCCTGCAGGGCGGAAAGCGAACCGTCCGGCAGCAGCAGGGCGGCGGCAGCGTTGTGGGAGTCGGAAACGCCAAGGATCGTCATGCGGGCGGCAAACTCTGTGGTGGGCAGGCAGGTGGGAAACTACGCGGGATTGTTGAAAAATCACTGTATTTTTGAATTTTATTGTCGTCCGCCTTCATTATGGCGATGTGACGCCGGCCATTCCTTCCCTAGGGGACCGGGGCGGAGCAGTCGGCGAGGTCGAGCGTGACGCAGATGGCCGCCGCCAGCGAACGGTAATCGGGATTGTCGGGGCCGGGCGGTTCGAGTTCGAGCGCATAGAGCATGGCGCCCGCCAGCGGATCGTCGGCGACCGCGGCGAGAATGCTCCAGGTATAGGCCAGCGTGAAGCGCGGCCCGCCATTGGTGCCCGGCTCGACCTGGACGCCCAGCGCGAGCGGGCCCTTCCACAGCGCGCGATAGGCGCGGAAGGCATCCTCCGGCCGGTAGCTCGGGCCGGCGTCGTAGCTCATGATCGAGACAAGATCGAGCGTGCCGGCGGCGGGCGAACGCAGCAGCGCCAGCATGGAGCCGCGCCATTGGCTGCGCGGCGGGGCATCGGCGAACGCGCCCTCGCCGTAGGCGCCGACGCTCCAGCCGGCGATGCTGATGACGAGGGGACGCGGCAGGGCGGCGCGGAGCTGCTCGACAAGGCGGATCGAGAAGAGGTCGTCGGCGCAGTGGACGCGTCCCGAGAGGGCGACGCAGGACGGCTGCTTCGGCTCGTAGTCGATGTCGACGCCGTCGGCGCCGAGATCGGCCACCAGCCGTGCGAGCGCGTCGGTGTCGAGCCGGTCCCACCCGCCATAGGTGGCGCCGCCGACCGCGAGCAACACCTTCGTTCCGGGATTGCGCCGCTTCAGCGCCGCGATGGCGTCACGCAGCACGGCGCCCGAATAGGAGTATTGCAGCCCGGTCGCCGACAGGTCGAGCCCGCCCGGATAGACGAGGTCCGGCTTCACGAAGGCGAGCGCGGCATGGGTGATGTAGGCCGGCAGGCCGGCGAGGCTGGTCTGCGCGCCGGAGGAGGCGGGCGGCGCCTCCCAGCTCGCCTGATAGGCGAGGAACGGGCGTCGCGGCTCGGCCCCGGCGGACGACGCGAGGGCCGGGAGGGCGCAGAGCAGCGCCAGCGTCAGAAGGCCGAGTTGTCGGAGAGGCCCCGGGTGACGGTCAGCAGCAGGATGCGGATGTCGAACCATATCGACCAGTGCTCGATATAAAACAGGTCGAGCTCGACGCCGCGCTCGGCCTTCTCCACCGTGTAGATGCCCCCGCGCATGCCGTTGATCTGGGCCCATCCGGTGACGCCGGGCTTCATGCGGTAGCGGGCGACGTAGTCGCTCACCGCTTCATAGCGCAAATCCTCGGTGATGCGCATGTTCGGCACGTGAGGGCGCGGGCCGACTACCGACATGTCGCCCTTCAGCACGTTGAGAAGCTGCGGGATCTCGTCGATGGAGAGGCTGCGCAGCACGGCGCCGACGCGGGTGATGCGCGGGTCCTGCTTCACGGCGCCGACCGAGCCGTCGTCGCCCGGGTCGTAGCGCATGGTGCGCAGCTTGTAGACCATGAAGGGGCGGTTGTTCAGGCCGACGCGTGCCTGCCGGAACAGTACCGGACCGGGCGAGTCGAGCTTCACCGCCAGCGCCGAGAGGATCAGCACCGGCGACAGGAGGACGAGGCCGGCGGTCGCCACCACATAGTCCTCGATCGCCTTCAATATGCCGAGCGATCCCTTGAGCGGGCGCTGCTGGATCTGGAGCGCGCCGCGATCGGCGATGTTGGTCAGGCGGGCGTAGGACGGGCCGAAGATGCCGGGTTCGAGCTCGACCACGACGTCGGTGGCGACGCGGCGCAGCTCGGTCGCCAGCCTTTCGATCGCGGCCGGGTCGGTCCACGGCTTGGTGATGACGACGACGTCGACGGGAGAGCGCTTGGCGTATTCCAGCAGTTCGCGCAGCCCGCCCAGCATGGGGGGAAGGGATGGCACGGTCCGCTCGTGCGGTTCGCCTTGCTCGTCCTCGAACACGGCGACGAAGTCGAGCAGGTTGCCGTCCTCCTGCGCGAGCGAATAGCGGCGCACCAGCTCATAGGCCCGGTCGAGGTCGCCGATGACCACGGCGTCGCGCCGCAGCAGGTTGCGGTGCATGACCCACGCCATGCCCACCCGCACCAGCACGAAGCGGCCGAACATCAGCGCGACCAGCGTGAAGCCGGCCCAGGAGGCGAGGAGGCTGATGTCGTCCTCGCGCGTCGGCACGAGGGCGTAGCACACGATCGTCACCGCCAGCACGGCGGGTACGCCGCCGATGACCAGATGGCGGACGGCGCGGGTCCAGCGCACATAGTGCTCGACCCGGTAGGCATGGCCAAGGCTCAGCGTGCCCACGAAGCTCGCCCCGCCGAGGACGGCCAAGACGAGGATCTGGCTCCAGCTGAAGCGCGGGCACAGGAGGTAGAACACGACCGCCGCGACGGCGATCATGACGACGTCGCAAAGGATGACGAGCCGATTGATCAGCCCGTGGGTCCAGCGTGTCATCGGGTCCGTTCCGGCAGAGAAGCCAAAGGCAGGCTTCCCGCATGTTCTGCCGGTTCACAATCGCGCAATGGGAAACGGATGCAATTCATGACGGGAGAACGATGCCGGAAGAATAACGCGGGGTCGGGACAGCTTCGACTGACTAGCAGCCAATCATTACCAATCGGTCTATTGTTCGCGACAACATCGGATCGCCGGCTAATCGATGCCTCCGCTTCTAGAGATAGCTGCGCGCGTCGCGGTACCATTCGACGAAGGCCCGCACCCCGTCGATCAGCGGCGTCGCCGGCTTGGAGCCGGTGAGCGCCTCCAGAAGCGCCGGGCTCGCATAGGTGCGCGGCACGTCACCCTTCTGCATCGGCAGCATCCGGCGGCGCGCGGGATGGCCGAGGATCTGCTCGATCGTCTCCACGAAGTCGAGCAGCCCGACCGGGTTGCCGCCGCCGATATTGACGACGCGGAACGGCCCCTGATGGGACAGCGTGTCCTCGGCCCTGGACGGGTCGACGCGGTTCGCCTCGTCCGGCGGGACGGCGGCGAGGGCGACGACGGCGTCGATCAGGTCGTCGATATAGGTGAAGTCGCGGCTCATCTTGCCTTCGCCGTAGATCTCGATCTCGCGGTCGTCCAGCATCGCCTCGACGAACTTGAACAGCGCCATGTCCGGCCGGCCCCAGGGCCCGTAGACCGTGAAGAAGCGGAAGGCGGTGGTCGGGATCTTGTGCAGGTGGGCGTAGGAATGGCCCATCGCCTCCATGCCCTTCTTGCTGGCGGCATAGAAGGTGAGCGGCTCGTCGGCGCGGTCGCTCTCATGGAAGGGCACGGTGGGGCTGGCGCCGTAGATCGAGGAGGTGGAGGCAAGCATCAGGTGCCCGACCCCGATCTGCCGCGCCGCCTCCAGCACGTTCCAGGAGCCGACGAGGTTGGAGTCGAGATAGGCCTTGGGGTTTTCGAGGCTGTAGCGCACCCCCGCCTGCGCGGCGAGGTGGAACATCACGTCCGGCCGGGCGGCGCCGGCGACGCGCGCCACCATCTCGCCGTCCTCAAGCCGCCCGATATGGGCCTCGAAGCCCGGGAACCGGGCGAGGGCGGCGTGGCGGGCTTCCTTGAGGCGGATGTTGTAGTAGGGCGTCATGCCGTCGAAGCCGACCACATGGTGCCCGCCTTCCAGAAGCCGGCGGGCCAGATGGTAGCCGATGAAGCCGGCGGTGCCGGTGATGAAATATCGCATGGCGCTCGCTTCGTGCTCCGGTTCGTCAGGTTCCATCCGCATACATGCCGGACGTCTTGTCGGTGAGCTAGATGCCGCGTCGCACCCGGTCGCTGAGATTTCGCCGGTCGCGAATGATGGCGTCGAGCCGCTCCTGCTGCTCGGGCGTGCGCGGCAGCAGAGAGAGCTGGTCGATCTGGTTGAGCGCCACGAGGCGCAGCAGGTCGTCGCGCACCTCGCCGACCTCGTCGCGGGGCATGGCGTCCACGACCTGGATGTGCTCGGGCGGCAGGATGTCGGGCAGCGCTGTCGCCAGATGGGCGCGCAGCGCCGGCTCGTCCACCGCGCCGCCGGCCTCGACGAAGGCGTAGAGGCCGAAGCTGTGCCCGGCGGTGGGGAAATCGGCGATGTGGACCGCCTTGACGCCCGGCGCCTCGGCCAGCGCCAGCGCGATGCGCGGGCCCTGCTCCATGGCGCGGGGGCCGCGTCCCTCGGTGTCGTGATAGTTCAGCAGCCGCCGGGTGACGAAGTTGTAGGCGCGCTTGCCGGTGCTCATCCAGATGCGGTTGAGCAGGCTCTTGCGGGCGAGGATCCGGCGCTCGCTCGCGGTCAGCGCATAGGGGCAGTAGCTGCGCTTCTGCTTGAGGAGGTGGCGGATGTCCTCATAGGCGGCGATGCGGAACAGCTTGCTGCGCTTTCGGAAGCACATGGCGAGCTGGAAATCCATCAGCACCGCGCGCCCGTCGGCGGCGTAGAGCCAGTTCTGCGGCTTGGCGAGGTCGTTATGGGCGATGTGACGGCGGTGAACCTCGCGCAGGCCCTGCCGGGCGGAGGCGAAGAAGGCGACGTCGCCATAGGGACGGGCGATCTGGAGCGGCACGCCGTCGACGAAGCCGCGGACCAGATGGCCTTCTTCCAGCGCATAGACCGGGACGGTGTGGCCGCTGCCCTCGGCCCGGCGCAGCGCGCGGGCCTCGCGGCGGGCGAAATGGCGGGCGAGCGGCTTCACCCACCAGGCGACGCCGGCATAGTTGCGGCGCACGGCCGGGTGCGTCGCGCCCTCGGCATCATGCCAGATGCCGCGCTCGATGGTGCTGAACACGTCCCGCTTCAGCACGCTTTCCAGTTCGAACCGCCCGCTCGCGGAAGCCACCTCGCTCACTCCGCAGCCTCGCCTATGGCGTCCGCATGGGCCTTCGCCCACGCGTCCATGTCGCCGAGCGCGCGGGCGGCCATCATCTGCTTCTTGGCCACCGTCTTGGCCGAGCCGCGCAGGCGGTTGCCCTCGGCATCGCGGGTGGGGGCGCTGGCGAGCGGCGGGAACAGGCCGAAATTCACGTTCATCGGCTGGAAGGAACGGGGACCCGCGTCCAGCGTCTCGATATGGCCGCCGGTGATGTGGTTGAGCAGCGCGCCATGCGCGGTCGTCGGCGGGGGCACGGCGGGGGCGCCCCCGTGCCATTCGGCAGTGGCGAACAGGCCGGCGGCGAGACCCACGGCGGCGCTCTCGACATAGCCCTCGCAGCCGGTGATCTGCCCGGCGAAGCGCAGGCGCGGCTGGGCGTTGAGGCGCAGCGTGGGATCGAGCAGGCGCGGCGAGTTGAGATAGGTGTTGCGGTGCAGGCCGCCGAGGCGCGCGAACTCGGCGTTCTCCAGCCCCGGGATCATGCGGAACAGCTTCACCTGGTCGGCATAGCGGGTCTTGGTCTGGAAACCGACCATGTTGTAGAGCGTGCCCAGCGCGTTGTCCTGGCGGAGCTGGACGACGGCGTAGGGCTTCACCGTCGGATTGCGCGGGTTGGTGAGGCCCATCGGCTTCATCGGCCCGTGGCGCAGCGTCTCCGGCCCGCGAGCAGCCATGATCTCGACCGGCAGGCAGCCGTCGAAATAGGGCGTGTTCGCCTCGAATTCGCGGAACGGCACGGTGTTGCTGGCGGCGAGCGCGGCGACGAAGGCCTCGTACTGCTCCTTGTCCATCGGGCAGTTGATGTAGTCCGCCCCGGTGCCGCCGGGCCCCGCCTTGTCGTAGCGCGACTGGAACCAGCACACCTCCATGTCGATGGAATCGAAATGGACGATCGGCGCGATGGCGTCGAAGAAGGCGAGCGCGCTCTCGTCCGTGAGAGTGCGGATGGCCTCGGCGAGGGGCGGGGAAGTGAGCGGCCCGGTGGCGATGATCACCCGCTCCCAGTCCTGCGGCGGCAGGCCGGCGACCTCACCGCGCTCGACGGTGATCTGCGGGCTCTGGGCGATGGCGGCGGTGACGGCGGCGGAGAAGCCCTCGCGGTCCACGGCCAATGCGCCGCCGGCCGGGATCTGGCAGCGGTCCGCGCAGGCCATGATGAGCGAGCCGAGCCGGCGCATCTCGGCATGCAGTACGCCGACCGCGTTGGAGGTGGAATCGTCCGAGCGGAAGGAATTGGAGCAGACGAGTTCGGCCAACCCTTCGCCCTGATGGGCCTCGGTGCCGCGCGTGGGGCGCATCTCGTGCAGGGTGACGGGCACGCCGCGCCGCGCGAGCTGCCACGCGGCCTCGGAGCCGGCGAGACCTCCGCCGATGACGTGGACGGGGCGTTTGTCGATGCTGCTCATTCCCACTCGGCGGATTCGTCTGCCTCAGCCGAGCGGCCCCTTAGCACGGAACGCAGGCAAAAAAGAAACGGCCCCGGAGGATATCCGAGGCCGGTTCGTCAGTTCGGTCGTTCGGTGATCGCCAGGATCAGGCGACGGCCGCCGCCCGACGCGCCACGCTGACGATCTCGCCACGCGAGACGTTGATGTCGGCGAGGGTACGGTCGTCGAGCTGCGAGAGCTCGGCGAGGGTGCGGCGGTAAGCGTGCCAACGGCGGATCTGCTTGGCAAAGAAGCCCCAGAGCAGCATTTCAGTCTCCATCAGGTTCGGACACGGAGCACAGCCACCGGTCGCTTCCGGCAGCTGCGTGTCCGTTAATCATTCCGTTGCCTAGATATTCGACAGAATGCCTAATTGGTAGGAAATATACCGCATTCCAGCCCTGCGAGGCGTGCATGACACGCTCACAGTTCGTTCACAATCTGCACGACGTACCGTCAGGAGCCACGCAGGCGCGGATTCCGTTCAGCTCGCGGCTAGCGCCTGGTCGAGATCGGCGATGATGTCGGCCGCGTCCTCGATGCCGACCGACAGCCGCACCACGTCCGGCCCCGCGCCCGCCGCCGTCTTCTGGGCGTCGGAAAGCTGGCGATGGGTGGTGGAGGCGGGGTGGATGATCAGCGAGCGCGTATCGCCGACATTGGCGAGGTGCGAGAACAGCTTGACGTTCGACACCAGCGCCGTGCCGGCGTCATAGCCGCCCTTCAGCCCGAAAGTGAAGACCGCGCCGGCGCCCTTCGGCAGGTAGCGCGAGGCGAGGTTGTGGTAGCGGTCGCCCGGCAGGCCGGGATAGCTGACCCATTCCACCTTGGGGTGCTCGGCGAGGAATTTCGCCACCGCCAGCGCGTTGTCGCAATGGCGCTGCATGCGCAGCGGCAGGGTCTCGATGCCGGTCAGCAGGAGGAACGCGTTGAAGGGCGAGAGCGCGGGCCCGAGATCGCGCAGGCCGAGCACGCGGGCGGCAATGGCGAAGGCGAAATTGCCGAAGGTCTCGCCGATGACCATGCCCTGATACTCCGGCCGCGGCTGGGAGAGCATGGGAAAGCGGTCGTCGCGCAGCCAGTTGAAGCTGCCGGCATCGACGATGACGCCGCCGATCGAGTTGCCATGGCCGCCGAGGAACTTGGTCGCCGAATGCACCACGATGTCGGCGCCGTGCTCGATCGGCTTGACGAGGTAGGGCGTCGCCAGCGTGTTGTCGACGATCAGCGGCACGCCCGCGCGCTTGGCGACCTTGGAGATGGCGGCGATGTCGACCACCACGCCGCCCGGATTGGCGATCGACTCGATGAAGATCGCCTTGGTGCGCGGCGAGACCGCCTTCTCGAACGATTCCGGGTCGTCGGCATTGGCCCAGACGACGTTCCAGCCGAAGCTCTTGAAGGCGTGGTTGAACTGGTTGATCGAGCCGCCATAGAGCTTGTTGGCGGCGATGAACTCGTCGCCCGGCGCCAGCAGGGTCTGGAAGATCAGGAGCTGCGCGGCGTGGCCGGAGGCGGCGGCGAGCCCGGCGGTGCCGCCTTCGAGCGCGGCCACGCGCTCTTCGAGCACGGCGGTCGTCGGGTTGGTGATGCGCGTATAGATGTTGCCGAAGGCCTGGAGCCCGAACAGCGCGGCGGCATGGTCGGCGTCGTCGAAGACGAAGGAAGTCGTCTGGTAGATCGGCGTCGCGCGCGCCTTGGTCGCCGGGTCCGGCTGGGCGCCGGCATGGACGGCGAGGGTGGCGAATCCGGGTGTTGTGGCGTCGGTCATGGCGAATTCCTCCTGTCCTGCCGGCATTGATGCACCGGCAGTGTCGCGACATCTGTCAGAAGCGCAATCGGGAAGGCAAGCGGGGACCGCCCGCCGCCGCCACCGGATGCCGCGAGACCGGGCGTCGCTAGGTGGTGCCGTCGACGCTGGTGCGGTTGCGGCCGGATTCCTTCGACAGGTAGACCTGCGTGTCGGCGCGTTTGAGAAGCTGCGTCACCGTCTCCGGCCGGTCCCGCTCGGCCTCGGCAAGGCCGATGCTGAGGCTCACCGCGCGGGCGGAGACACCCTCGAAATCGGCCGCCTCTACCGCGACGCGGACGGCTTCGAGCTGTGCCGCCGCCGCCGACAGGGGCCGGTCCGGCAGCAGGATGCAGAACTCGTCGCCGCCCAGCCGGCCGACGATCCCCTCCTTGCCGACGACGCGCTGCATGATCGCGGCGACGCCGTTTAGCACGTTGTCGCCGGCGGTGTGGCCGAAGCGGTCGTTGATGCCCTTGAACTTGTCCACGTCGATGATGGCGACGGCGAACGAGCGGCCGCCGTGCCGGGCGGCGTAGCTCATGCGCTGCGCCTGCTCCATCAGGAAGCGCCGGTTGCCGATGCCGGTGAGCGGGTCGATCCGCGCCTCGCGCGCCAGCTCGGCGAGGGCGTTGTCGAGCCGGGAGACGGTGATGTCCACCTCCCGCATGAGCTGCCCGGCGGCGTCCTGATAGTGGAGCGGCAGGTGCGGGAGCTGGCCGTGATTGCGGTAGTTCGCCAGCGCCACGCGGGAGATGTCCAAGGGCGACAGCATTGCGTGCAGGGCGAACAGCGCCAACCCGGTGCCGCACAGCGTGGCGATGAGCAGCACAACGATGGCGATCTGGGTGTTGTGGTCGGCCCAGCGCGATTCGGAAAGCGTAAAGCCGACGAAGGCGAGAAGTGGTATATGGGTGCTAACAAAACATATTGAAAGAATCTTGCTCACGAATTCCCGAGGAAAACGTAGCGAATTCATACGCGAATAAAACCAGAGCTGAGGGTAAGCACTCCTCGTGTCCACTATCCATCTCCCTATCGCGGAATAAGGCGATAGGGAGAGGAAGGTTGCTGTGCAGCAAAGAGGATTCTCTTATGAAGCCCTTGGGTCACACCTTTGTGAGTGCACAGCCACTTCAAGCACGGTGCCGGATACCGTTACCGGTAGTTTGATCCGGCGCCGGCCCTCAGCGCGGGCCCTTGAGGCCGAGCCGGGGAATCTCGATCGCCGGGCAGCGATTCATGATCACCGCCACGCCCGCCGCCTCCGCTGTCGCCGCGGCCTCGTCGTCGCGCACGCCGAGCTGGCCCCAGATCAGCTTCGGACGGGGAGAGAGGGCGAGCGCCTCGTCGACCACCCCGGGCAGGTATTGCGGCGCGCGGAACACGTCGACCATGTCGATCGCCTCCGGCACGTCGGCGAGGCGGGCATAGGTCGGCAGGCCGGCAATGTCGCGGCCGGCCTGGCCGGGATTGATGGCGAACACCTTGTAGCCGTGCATGGCGAGGAAGCGGGCGACGCCGTGGCTGGGCCGCGCCGGGTTCGGGCTGGCGCCGACGACGGCGATGGTGTGCACCTTTCCGAGCCAGTCGGCGATATAGGCGTCGTCATAGTGGTCGTGGGTCATGTCCGCGCTTCCCTTTCACGTTTGCCGGCTCGGCGGCGCCGGCAGGAGTGGCCTCCATATGGTGATGGCGGCTATCAAAACTATTGGCGTGCGCACGTCGCCGGCACCCGCCCTAATGGTCGCCGGTGACGCGGGAGGACGGGAATGGGAATGAACGCCGAGGAATTGCAGGACTATCTCGTCGCCGAGTTTCCGCAGGCCTTCGGGGCAGGGCGACCCCATCGCGTGGTGCGGGTCGACGCCGCGGGCGTTGGCGTCACGCTGGCCGCCAGCGAGGAGCATCTGCGCCCGGGCGACACGGTTTCCGGGCCTTCGATGATGGGGCTCGCCGACATTGCCGCCTATGCGGTGATCCTCGCCGCGATCGGCCCGGTGCCGCTGGCGGTGACGACGAATTTCTCCATCAACTTCCTGCGCAAGCCGCAGCCGGGCCTGCTGGTCGCCGATGCGCGGCTGATGAAGCTCGGCAGGCGGCTCGCGGTCTGCGAGGTGGGCCTGCGCGCCCCGCATGAGGGTGACGCGCCGTTCGAGGTGACGGGCGGTGAGGAGCTGTGCGCCCACGCGGTGACGACCTATTCGATCCCGGCGTGACGATTTCAAGGGTTTAGCGCGAGGTATAAAAATACCTATTTTTTAAGCCATTGTTATGTAAGGGATATTCGCGTCTGCGTTACATTGACGTTGCGCGCGCTCTCGGCTAGAAGCCCGGCCACGAGAGAAGTGCGGCCGCGAAGGTCCGCATGCCTTGCACACGGACATTCCCATGAAGACCTATTCGGCGAAACCGGCCGACGTAGAAAAGAAGTGGATCGTGATCGACGCCACCGACCTCGTGGTCGGCCGTCTCGCGACCATCATCGCGACCCGCCTCAAGGGTAAGCACAAGCCGACCTACACCCCCCACGTCGACTGCGGCGACAATGTCGTCGTGATCAACGCCGAGAAGGTGGCGCTGACCGGCAACAAGCGCAACGACAAGGTCTACTACCACCACACAGGCTTCCCGGGCGGCATCAAGGAGCGGACTGCGAAGTTCCTGCTCGACGGCCGCTTCCCGGAGCGCGTGGTCGAGAAGGCGGTCGAGCGCATGCTGGCGCGCGGCCCGCTCGGCCGCAAGCTGATGGGCAATCTGCGCGTCTACAAGGGCGCCAGCCACCCGCACGAGGCCCAGAAGCCGGAGGCGCTCGATGTCGCCGCGCTCAATCGCAAGAATGTGGGGATCTGATCATGGCTGAGCTCATCCAGTCGCTCGACGGGCTCGAGGCCCTGAAGTCGTCGCAGGCCGACGAGGCTCCCAAGCACGTCCAGAAGCTCGACAAGTACGGCCGCGCCTATGCCACCGGCAAGCGCAAGAACGCCGTCGCCCGCGTGTGGGTCCGCCCCGGCACCGGCAAGATCGTGGTGAACGAGCGCGAGATCGAGACCTATTTCGCTCGCCCCGTGCTGCGCCTGATCATCCAGCAGCCCTTCACCACCGCGGCCCGCACCGGCCAGTACGACGTGGTGGCCACCGTCTCCGGCGGCGGCCTCTCCGGCCAGGCCGGCGCGCTGCGCCACGGCATCTCGCGCGCGCTCACCTATTACGAGCCCGAGCTGCGCGGCCCGCTGAAGAAGGGCGGCTTCCTGACCCGCGACTCGCGCGTGGTCGAGCGCAAGAAGTACGGCAAGGCGAAGGCCCGCCGCAGCTTCCAGTTCTCGAAGCGCTGATCGGTTCATCCGGTTGCCGAGATTATCGAAAGGGCAGGCCTCGCGGCCTGCCCTTTTTGCATGTGCCGGCGATCCCCGGCCGCGTCGGGCGGGACCTTCGGCCGCGCGCGGATATGTATGCTTCCGGTTGAATCCGCTCGGTTTCCGGCCCATGAAGAACCGGCTAGAGTGCCGACGCTGGAATATGGACGTGTAGCCCCAACATGCTCGATCCATGGACGCTCTGGGCGGTCCTGATGGCGATCTCCCTCCTGCTCGCCAGCGCCATGCTCTATGTGCGCTGGCTGACGCCGGGCGAGCCGGCGCTGGCGCAGTGGGCGGTGGCGTTCGTGCTGGTGGCCTACGGGCTGTTCGGCGGAGCGATGCGCGGGCAGATCCCGGCCTTCATGTCGGTCGAGCTCGCCAATGCGGCGCTGCTGGGCGCCTACGGCCTGCTGTGGACCGGCACGCGCAGTTTCGACCGAAGGGCGCCCCGCACGGTCTATGCGCTGATCGCGCCGCTCGCCTGGGTGGTGCTGGTCCAGTTCCCGCCGCTCAGCGACTCCATGGTCGACCGCGTCATCGTGATCTCGACCATGATAAGCGTGCTGCTGGTCCTCAGCATCGTGCAGCTCGCGCGCCGGCGTGCGCTCGCCTCGAAGCCGCGGCAGACGCTGGTCGGGCTGCTCTCGGTGGCGCTGCTGGTCAATCTCGGGCGCATCATCTTCGCCCCGAGCCAGGTCTCGGGCGGGCAGGTGCTGCTGTTCACCGACCCCTCCATGGCGTGGCTCGGCATGGTGGGCGTGGCGATGGCGATGTTCATCTGCTTCATCCTGGTGCTGATGGTGCGCGAGCGTTCCGAGCTCATCTACAAGAGCGCGGCGCTGCTCGACCCGCTCACCGGCGCGCTCAACCGGCGCGGCTTTCTCGAGCGCTCGCTCTCGGCGGCGATGGCGGGCGGGCCGTGCGCGGCGATGGTGTGCGACCTCGACCGCTTCAAGCAGGTCAATGACCGCTTCGGCCATGCCGCGGGCGACCGGCTGCTGGCGCTGTTCGCCGATGTGCTGCACGAGCGTCTGCGCCAGAGCGACGTGGTGGCACGGATCGGCGGCGAGGAGTTCGCCGCGGTGCTGCCGGGCGCGGATCTCGTGCGGGCGCGCGAGGTTGCCGCCCGGGTGCAGGGCGCCTTCGCCGAGGCGAGCTCGAAGCTGGGGCTGACCGACGGGGCGGGCCTGCTGGTCGGCACGGTCAGCATCGGCCTCGCCGTCGCCGTGCTGCCTGCCGATGCCAGTGCCGACCAGATCGAGACCGGACTTCAGGACCTGATCGCGCAGGCCGACCGCGCGCTCTACGGCGCCAAGGCGGCCGGGCGGAACCGGATCGAGACCGGCGAGGCGTTCCGCTCCTCGCCCGGCACGGCGGCAGGGGCGGCGTGAAACGAAAAGGGGCGCCCTGAGGCGCCCCTTCCGATGGTCACGGCGATCGCGGACGATCAGACCGAGTAGTACATCTCGAACTCGACCGGGTGCGGCGTCATTTCGAAGCGCGCCACTTCGGTCATCTTCAGCTCGATATAGGAGTTGATGAAGTCGTCGTCGAAGACGCCGCCCTTCTTCAGGTACTCGCGGTCCTTGTCGAGCGAGGCGAGGGCCTCGCGCAGCGAGGCGCACACGGTCGGGATCTTCTTCAGCTCGCGCGGCGGCAGATCGTACAGGTCCTTGTCCATGGCCGGGCCGGGATCGATCTTGTTGGTGATGCCGTCGAGGCCGGCCATCAGCAGCGCCGAGAAGGCGAGATAGGGGTTCGCGCCGGGGTCCGGGAAGCGGGTCTCGACGCGCTTCGCCTTGGGCGAGGTGGTGTAGGGGATGCGGCACGAGGCCGAACGGTTGCGCGAGGAATAGGCCAGCAGCACCGGCGCCTCATAGCCCGGCACCAGACGCTTGTAGGAGTTGGTGAGCGGGTTGGTGAAGGCGTTGAGCGACTTGGCGTGCTTGATGATGCCGCCGATGTACCACAGGCATTCCTGGCTGAGGTCGGCATATTTGTTGCCGGCGAAGGTCGGCTTGCCGCCCTTCCAGATCGACTGGTGGACGTGCATGCCCGAGCCGTTGTCGCCGAAGACGGGCTTGGGCATGAAGGTCGCGGTCTTGCCGTAGACGTTCGCCACCTGGTGGATGCAGTACTTGTAGATCTGCAGGTGGTCGGCCATCGTCACCAGGGTGGTGAACTTGAGGCCGAGCTCGTGCTGGGCGGAGGCCACCTCGTGGTGGTGCTTCTCGACCTTGGCGCCCATGCGGGCCATGGCCGCCAGCATCTCGCCGCGCATGTCCTGGCCGCTGTCGACCGGCGGGACGGGGAAGTAGCCGCCCTTGGTCTTCACGTGGTGGCCGAGATTGCCGCCCTCATAGTCGGTGTCGGTGTTGCTCGGCAGCTCGACCGAATCCAGCTTGAAGCCGGTGTTGTACGGGTCGGTCTTGAAGCGGACGTCATCGAAGATGAAGAACTCGGCCTCGGGCCCGAAATAGACGGTGTCGCCGATGCCGGTGGACTTGAGGTAGGCCTCGGCCTTCTTTGCGATGCCGCGCGGGTCGCGCCCATAGGGCTCGCCGGTGGTCGGCTCGAGCACGTCGCAGACGACGACGAGCGTGGTCTCGGAGAAGAAAGGATCGATGCAGGCGGACTCGAGATCCGGCTGGAGGTGCATGTCGGACTCGTTGATCGCCTTCCAGCCGGCGATGGACGAGCCGTCGAACGCCTGACCTTCGGCAAAGAAGTCGTCATCGACCATCGTAATGTCGAAGGTCACATGCTGCCACTTGCCGCGCGGATCGGTGAAGCGCAGGTCGACGTATTTCACGTCGTTGTCCTTAATAAGCTTCATTACATCCTTGGCCGTCGTCATTATATCCGTACCTCTTTTGAATACCGTAACGCGCTGCGGACAGCGAGGCGCGTGCGATGGTCGAACAACGATGCGCGCCGCATCGTTCGCGATGCGGCGCGTCCTGTCGGCCCAATCATATTACGCGTGCCGTCAGATGGCGTCGACGCCCGACTCGCCGGTACGAATGCGAATGGCTTCTTCGATGTTCGAGACAAAAATCTTGCCGTCGCCGATCCGGCCGGTCTGGGCGGCACGGCGGATGGCGTCGATGGCGGTCTCCACCATATCGTCGCCGACCACGACCTCGATCTTCACCTTGGGCAGAAAATCGACCACGTACTCCGCGCCGCGGTACAGCTCGGTGTGACCCTTCTGACGGCCAAAACCCTTGGCCTCGGTGACCGTGATCCCCTGCAGGCCAACTTCCTGCAGCGCCTCCTTCACCTCGTCCAGCTTGAAGGGTTTGATGATGGCCTCAATCTTCTTCATGTCATCTCGTCTCCCTGGCCCGACGTTCCGCGACACCCGGTCGAGCCGGACCGCCAGCAAGCAGAACCCATGCCAAACGTCGGGTAGACGGGAAAATAGCGGCATATCCGGCCGTTGCGAGTAACAGTCCCGGGGAGCCCACCGGATAATTTCATCGTTTGATTAATATATAGGCGAAATGCATAATTTATATGCAGAAAATGATGCGCGCCGGCGGCCGGAGCAGCGCGCATATTAGGCAAAGGTTGCCAAATGCCGCGCACAGGGCGGCGCAAGCTCGCCCGAGGCTGGGCTTTCGCCTAACGTGACACCGCCGCCAGCTGCTCTCCGAAGGGATCGCGCCATGGAACTTCTCACCCCCGACGAGATGGGGCGTGCCGATGCGCTGACGATCGCGGGCGGGGTGCCGGGCGAGCGGCTGATGGAGCGTGCTGGCGCCGCCGTGGCGCGGGTGGCGGGCCGCCATGCGGCCGTCGGCAGCCGGGTGCTGGTGCTGTGCGGGCCGGGCAACAATGGCGGCGACGGCTTCGTCGCGGCGCGTCTCATGGCGGGGATGGGATACCGCGTGCGGGTGGCGCTGCTCGGCGCGCGCGGGGCGCTGAAGGGCGACGCCGCGCTGATGGCGGGGCGCTGGAGTGGGCCGGTGGAGGCGGCGGCCGAGGCCTCGCTGGAGCCGGTGGACCTCGTCATCGACGCGCTGTTCGGGGCGGGCCTCGCCCGTGACCTCGACGGCGCGGCGCGCGAGCTGGTCGAAAGGCTGAACGCCGCGTCGCTGCCGGTCGTCGCGGTGGACCTTCCCTCCGGCATCGACGGCGCGAGCGGCGCGGTGCGCGGCGCGGCGGTGCGGGCGCACTGGAGCGTCACCTTCTTCCGCGCCAAGCCGGGGCACCTGCTGATGCCCGGGCGGCTGCACTGCGGCGAGCTGACCGTCGCCGATATCGGCATCGGGCCGGCGACGCTCGATGTCATCCGCCCGCAGGCGTTCGAGAACGTGCCGGAGCTGTGGGGCGCCGGCTTCCCGGTGCCGCGGGCCGAGGGGCACAAATATTCACGCGGCCATCTGGTCGCCGTCTCCGGGCCGGCGCAGGCCACGGGCGCGACGCGGCTTGCCGCCCGGGCTGCGCTGCGGGCGGGGGCGGGGCTGGTCACCGTCGCCTGCCCGGCGGCGGCGCTGGCGATCCATGCGGCCAATCTCTCGGCGATCATGGTGCGGCCGGTCGAGGATGCGGACGGGCTGGCGCATCTGCTCGCCGACCGGCGGCTCGCGACGGTCGTCATCGGGCCGGGCGTCGGGGTGGGGCAGGGCGCGCGCGACAGGCTGCGGGCCTGCGCCGACCGGCGCCTCGTCATCGATGCCGATCTCATCAGCAGCTTCGCCGGCGCGCCGGACGAGCTGGCACGCGCCATGAGCCGCTCGCCGGCGGCGGTCGCCACGCCCCATGACGGGGAGTTCGCCAAGCTGTTCGCCGGGCATGACGAGGTGCTCTCGCCGCCCTCGAAGATCGAGCGCGTGCGCGCGGCGGCGCGCCGGCTCGGCATCGTCGTGGTGCTGAAGGGGCCGGATACGGTGGTGGCGGCGCCGGACGGGCGGGCGGCGGTCGCGGCCAACGCGCCGCCCTGGCTGGCGACCGCGGGGGCGGGGGACGTGCTGTCGGGAATCGTCGGCGGCCTGCTCTCACAGGGCATGCCCGCCTTCGAGGCCGCGTGCGCGGGCGTGTGGGTGCATGGCGAGGCGGCGCAGGAGGCCGGGCCGGGCCTCGTCGCCGACGATCTGATCGACGCGCTGAGACTGGTCTACCGCCGGCTTTTCCAGCGCCTGTAAGGCTTCGCTCAAAGCTGCGCGAGCGGGCGCCGGCTCGCGGCCGGATCGGCCGCTTTTAGGGCTGGCGCTGCGGCATCGCCGTGCTATAAGCCCGCACCCGGCAGGCGGCACCCTCGCAGGTGCGCGTGTCCGTGCGTCTTTGCGATCCTTCCGGCGGTGCTTCCGGGCGGTGGCGGAGACGAAGGCACGTCCGCGGGCGTGGCGGAACTGGTAGACGCGCGGGATTTAGGTTCCCGTGACGAAAGTCGTGGGGGTTCGAAACCCTCCGCCCGCACCAGGCTTCCGAGCGTCCGCAGCCTCCCGACCGAATTCGCACCGACGAGGGTTCGCGGCGCAGCAGCCACGTGCCTCGCACACCCATTTCGAGACCCCCGACTCCGGGGACCAAGACGAAGGCCGATAGAACATGCAGGTCACCGAACTCCTCGCCGAAGGTCTGAAGCGCGAATACCGCGTGGTGCTGCCGGCCGCCGAACTCGACGCCAAGGCGAACGAGCGCCTGAACGAGATGAAGGACAAGGTCCGCCTCAACGGGTTCCGGCCCGGCAAGGTGCCGGTCGCCCATCTCAAGCGCATGTACGGCAAGTCGGTGCTGGCCGAGGTGATCGACCAGGCCGTGAACGAGGCCAACGGCCAGATCGTCGAGGAGCACGGCTTCAAGCTGGCGCTCCAGCCCAAGATCGAGCTGCCGCAGGATGAGGGCGCGGTGAACGAGGTGCTCGAGGGCAAGGCGGACCTGTCCTACACGGTCGGCCTCGAGGTGCTGCCGAGCATCGAACTGGGCGACTTCAAGTCGATCGAGCTCGACAAGCCGGTGCTCGCCGTCACCGACGCCGAGGTCGACGAGATGGTCAACCGCATCGCCGAGGGCAACCGTCCCTATTCGGCGAAGGAAGGCGCGGCCGAGAACGGCGACCGCGTCACCGTCGCCTTCGTCGGCACCATCGACGGCGAGAAGTTCGAGGGCGGCTCGGGCGAGGACATCCCGGTCGTGATCGGCTCGAACACCTTCATTCCGGGCTTCGAGGAGCAGCTCGTCGGGATCAAGGCCGACGAGACCCGCACCGTCAACGTGACCTTCCCCGAGAACTACCAGGCGGCCAATCTCGCCGGCAAGGCGGCCTCGTTCGAGGTGACCGCCAAGACCGTCGAGGCCCCGGGCGAGGTGAAACTCGACGACGAGTTCGCCAAGACGCTCGGCATGGACAGCCTCGACGCGCTCAAGGAGCAGGTGAAGAGCCGCATCGCCCAGGAGCACAACGCGCAGAGCCGCGCCAAGGTGAAGCGCAAGCTGCTCGACGTGCTGGACACGATGCACCAGTTCGACGTGCCCCCGACCCTCGCCGAGCAGGAATTCGAGGGCATCTGGGGCTCCGTGACCTCCGAGATGGAGCAGCAGAAGCGCACCTTCGAGGACGAGGGCACGACCCAGGAGGCCGCCCGCGCCGACTACGAGAACATCGCCAAGCGCCGCGTGCGGCTCGGCCTCGTGCTGGCGGAGATCGGCGAGAAGAACGACATCCAGGTCAGCGACGACGAGGTGACCCGCGCCGTCGTCGAGCGCGCCCGCCAGTTCCCCGGCCAGGAGCAGCAGGTGTGGGAGTTCTACCGCAAGAACGCCCAGGCGCTCGCCAGCCTGCGTGCGCCGATCTTCGAGGAGAAGGTCGTCGACTTCCTGCTCGAGCTCGCCAAGGTGAAGGAAGTTCCCGTGACCCGCGAGGAGCTCTACGCCGAGGACGAGGCCGACAAGGCCGAAGCTGGCAAGGACGAGGCCGACAAGGCCTGAGCGGGCGCGACCTGTTCGGCGCGCTCTGCTCGAGGCCCGCACGCGAGGCGGGCCGGCACATCGAAAGCGGGAGGGGTCGGCGCGCGCTGGCCCCTTTTGCGTTACGTGCGGGCGCGATTTGCGCGGGGCGCGGCGACCCGCCCGGTCGCACGCCGGCCATGATTGGGCTATCCAGATCGCTGGATGGCAGGCGAACTCTAGCGGGAACGGACTTTCCGCTTATGTTGGAAGAGATGGATTCGCGGACGGCGCCTCTCGCCGGCCCGCTCAGGAGCGGAATATGCGTGACCCTATCGATACCTACATGAACTATCTCGTCCCGATGGTGGTCGAGCAGACCAACCGCGGCGAGCGCTCCTACGACATTTATTCGCGCCTCCTGAAGGAGCGCATCATCTTCCTGACCGGGGCGGTCGAGGACGGCATGGCGACGCTGATGGTCGCACAGCTTCTGTTCCTCGAGGCCGAGAACCCCAAGAAGGAGATCTCGATGTACATCAACTCGCCGGGCGGGGTGGTGACGTCGGGCCTGGCGATCTACGACACCATGCAGTTCATCAAGCCGGCCGTGTCGACGCTGTGCATCGGCCAGGCGGCCTCGATGGGCTCGCTGCTGCTGACCGCCGGCGAAAAGGACATGCGCTTCGCGCTGCCGAACGCGCGAATCATGGTGCACCAGCCCTCGGGCGGCTTCCAGGGCCAGGTGACGGACATCATGCTGCACGCGCAGGAGATCCTGAGCCTCAAGAAGCGGCTCAATGAGA
Organism: Ancylobacter mangrovi; assembly: GCF_024752335.1. NCBI lineage: Bacteria > Pseudomonadati > Pseudomonadota > Alphaproteobacteria > Hyphomicrobiales > Xanthobacteraceae > Ancylobacter > Ancylobacter mangrovi. Next base: position 54,480 of record NZ_JANTHY010000008.1, read on the forward strand.
TTTACGTGAAGCACACCGGCCAGTCGCTGCAGGCGGTGGAAGATGCGCTCGAGCGCGATAACTTCATGACGTCCGAGGCTGCCAAGTCCTTCGGACTTATCGACAATGTGATCGACAAGCGTCCCGACGAGGCCCCTGCGAAGCCCTGATGGGGATTAGGCTTAGTGTTTCGGAAGCCACGTCGGCTTCCTATATCACGGCGGGACCCGCCATCGGATGCGTGGCGGACTTGCATGCATCGCGGTATCGCGCTTGCATGACGAACGGATGAAGTGTCGCCGGGAGGTGTGACGAGGTGCCGGCCGGGGCGGTAAGGACCGCCGAAGTCGGGGATGGCGTGAATGCCGTCTTGATCGGGCTGCTTCTAGCGTGCTTGGCTAGCGCTGAACGGTCGAAGCCTTAAGTCGCTTCCTTTTGACGGCCAAGGCGCCGTCGCGTTTCTCCCCCTTCGGAGGCCCGCGGCGGCCTTCGAGACTGGGGCGGTACGGGCAGTGCCCGGCCCGCTGAGCGGACGGAGAGACGCATGAGCAAGGTTGGCGGCGGCGACAGCAAGAATACTCTGTATTGCTCGTTCTGCGGCAAGAGCCAGCACGAGGTCCGCAAACTTATCGCGGGACCTACCGTGTTCATCTGCGATGAATGCGTCGAGCTGTGCATGGACATCATTCGCGAGGAGAACAAGTCCTCGCTGGTGAAGTCGCGTGACGGGATACCCACCCCCAAGGAAATCTGCAAGGTGCTGGACGATTACGTGATCGGCCAGTTCCATGCCAAGCGTGTGCTCTCGGTGGCGGTGCACAACCACTACAAGAGGCTCAACCACGCGACCAAGCATGCCGGCGACGTCGAGCTGGCGAAGTCGAACATCCTGCTGATCGGGCCGACCGGTTCAGGCAAGACGCTGCTCGCGCAGACTCTCGCCCGCATCCTCGACGTGCCCTTCACCATGGCGGACGCGACGACGCTGACCGAGGCGGGCTATGTCGGCGAGGATGTCGAGAACATCATCCTCAAGCTGCTGCAGTCGGCGGACTACAATGTCGAGCGCGCCCAGCGCGGCATCGTCTATATCGACGAGATCGACAAGATCAGCCGCAAGTCCGACAACCCGTCCATCACGCGGGACGTGTCGGGCGAGGGCGTGCAGCAGGCGCTGCTGAAGATCATGGAAGGCACCGTCGCCTCCGTGCCGCCGCAGGGCGGGCGCAAGCATCCCCAGCAGGAGTTCCTGCAGGTGGACACGACCAACATCCTGTTCATCTGCGGCGGCGCCTTCGCCGGGCTCGACAAGATCATCTCCTCGCGCGGCAAGGGCACCTCGATCGGCTTCGGCGCGGTCGTCCACGCCCCGGAGGACCGCCGTCCCGGCGAGGTGTTCCGCGAGGTGGAGCCCGAGGACCTGCTGAAGTACGGGCTGATCCCCGAATTCATCGGCCGCCTGCCGGTGATCGCCACGCTCGAGGACCTCGACGAGGCGGCGCTTAAGAAGATTCTCGCCGAGCCCAAGAACGCGCTGGTCAAGCAGTACCAGCGCCTGTTCGAGATGGAGAACGTCGAGCTGACCATCCATGAGGAGGCGCTCGGCGCCATCGCCCGCAAGGCCATCGAGCGCAAGACCGGCGCGCGCGGCCTGCGCTCGATCATGGAGGGTATCCTGCTCGACACGATGTACGACCTGCCGGGCCTGGAAGGGGTCGAGGAGGTGGTCATCTCCAAGGAGGTCGTCGAGCAGAACGCGCGTCCGCTCTATATCTATGCGGACCGCGCGGCTACCGGCGATGCGGGCGCGAGTGCCTGAGGGCGCGCTACAGCATAACCCGGCCGGACATCCGGCCGGGGCCTCGACCGGCTCCCTTGACGGGGCCGGGTGCCGTCGCCATCTGAGCCGAGACCTCCGGTCCACGACCGCATCGACGTGCTCCGCCAAGACGAGCCCAACCCGGTTCGCACCGCTCCTGCACAGCGATCTTCGTTCGCGTTCCGGCCGCTTTGCGGCACGGTCCGTACCCCTGCGCGCCCTTCGGGACGGCGGGAACGGCCGCCCGCCCATAGAAAGGAAAGAGCCATGACGAGCTCCAAGCCTCGCACCGCGCTTGCGCCCGGCGTCGCGCAGACCTTTCCCGTCCTTCCGCTGCGCGACATCGTGGTCTTCCCGCACATGATCGTCCCGCTGTTCGTTGGCCGGGAGAAGTCGATCCGCGCCCTCGAAGAGGTGATGCGCAACGACACCTTCATCCTGCTGGCGACGCAGGAGAACGCCTCCGACGACGATCCGGCGACCGACTCGATCTACAAGATCGGCACGCTCGCCTCGGTCCTCCAGCTGCTCAAGCTGCCCGACGGCACCGTGAAGGTGCTGGTCGAGGGCATCTCGCGCGCCAAGGTCGACCACTACACCGACCGCACCGACCTCTATGAGGCCGAGGCGGTGGCGCTCGAGGAGGATATCGGCTCCAAGGTCGAGGCCGAGGCGCTGGGCCGCTCGGTGCTCGCCGAGTTCGATTCCTATGTGAAGCTGAACAAGAAGGTGTCGCCCGAGGTGGTCGGCGTCGTCACCCAGATCGAGGACCACTCGAAGCTGGCCGACACCGTCGCCTCGCATCTCGCGGTGAAGATCCCCGAGAAGCAGGCGGTGCTGGAGATCCTGAAGGTCACCGCGCGCCTCGAGAAGGTGCTCTCGCTGATGGAGTCCGAGATCTCGGTGCTCCAGGTGGAGAAGCGCATCCGTACCCGCGTCAAGCGGCAGATGGAGAAGACGCAGCGCGAGTACTACCTCAACGAGCAGATGAAGGCGATCCAGAAGGAGCTGGGCGACGGCGAGGACGGCCGCGACGAGCTCGCCGAGCTGGAGGAGCGCATCAAGACCGTCAAGCTCTCCAAGGAGGCGCGCGAGAAGGCGACGCACGAGCTCAAGAAGCTCCGGCAGATGTCGCCCATGTCGGCCGAGGCGACGGTGGTTCGCAACTATCTCGACTGGCTGCTCTCAATCCCGTGGAGCAACAAGAGCAAGGTGAAGAAGGATCTTCCCTATGCTCAGGGTATCCTCGATTCCGAGCATTTCGGCCTCGACAAGGTGAAGGACCGCATCGTCGAGTATCTCGCGGTGCAGAGCCGGCAGAACAAGCTGACGGGCCCGATCCTGTGCCTCGTCGGCCCTCCGGGCGTGGGCAAGACCTCGCTCGCCAAGTCCATCGCCAAGGCGACCGGGCGCGAGTTCGTGCGCGTCTCGCTCGGCGGCGTGCGCGACGAGGCGGAGATCCGCGGCCACCGGCGCACCTATATCGGCTCGATGCCCGGCAAGGTCATCCAGTCGATGCGCAAGGCCAAGAAGTCCAACCCGCTGTTCCTGCTCGACGAGATCGACAAGATGGGCATGGACTTCCGCGGCGACCCGTCCTCGGCCCTGCTGGAGGTGCTTGACCCCGAGCAGAACTCGACCTTTGCGGACCACTATCTGGAGGTCGACTACGACCTCTCGAACGTGATGTTCGTGACCACGGCGAATACGCTGAACATTCCGCCGGCCCTTCTGGACCGCATGGAAGTGATCCGCATCGCCGGCTACACGGAGGACGAGAAGGTCGAGATCGCCCGCCGCCACCTGATCCCGTCCGCGCTCACCAAGCACGGGCTGCAGGTCAAGGAGTGGTCGATCGACGACGAGGCGCTGCTCACCCTGATCCGCCGCTACACGCGGGAAGCGGGCGTGCGCAATCTCGAGCGCGAGATCTCCAACCTTGCGCGCAAGGCGGTGAAGGACCTCATCCTCACCAAGCGCAAGTCGGTGAAGGTGACGGTCAAGCAGCTCGAGGACTATCTCGGCGCCCCGAGATTCCGCTACGGCGAAGCCGAGGCGGAGGACCAGGTCGGCGTGGTCACCGGTCTTGCCTGGACGGAAGTCGGCGGCGAGATCCTGACCATCGAAGGCGTCATGATGCCCGGCAAGGGCAAGATGACCGTCACCGGCAATCTGCGCGACGTGATGAAGGAATCGATCTCGGCGGCGGCGTCCTATGTCCGCTCGCGCGCGCTCGATTTCGGCATCGAGCCGCCGCTCTTTGACCGTCGGGACATCCATGTCCACGTGCCCGAGGGCGCGACCCCGAAGGACGGCCCGTCCGCCGGCGTCGCGATGGCGACCGTGCTGACCTCGGTGCTGACCGGCATCCCGATCCGGCGCGACGTCGCCATGACCGGCGAGGTCACGCTGCGGGGCCGGGTGCTGCCGATCGGCGGGCTGAAGGAGAAGCTGCTCGCGGCGCTGCGCGCGGGCATCAAGCAGGTGCTGATCCCCGAGGAGAACGCCAAGGACCTGGCGGAAATCCCGGACAACGTGAAGAACGCCCTGGAGATCGTACCGGTCTCCCGCATGGACGAGGTGCTGCACCACGCGCTGACGCGCCAGCCCGAGCCCATCGTGTGGGAGGAGAAGGCGATCTCGGCGCCGGACACGGTGATCGGGCGGGACGAGGGGAGCGGCGTGGCCGCTCACTGAGCCTCTTCCGGGCACGATGAGAATGGCGAGCGGCGGCGTCCGGAAGGGCGCCGCCGCTTCCATTTTGCACCCGGGCCATGACAATCCTGCAACGGAAAGTCGCGGACGCCTAAAATCCGGGCGCTGGCATGCCAGCCCGCGACGGCCCCTTGATACCGGAAACAGCCTGAAAATCGTGTATTCGTGCGGGTTTCTGGCCTATGGCGCTTGCATTCGCCGCAATTTGGAGAAAGGGTCGCGCCCGTCGTCGATGCATGCAACCGACGATTCTTGTGCAATCAAGGGAAGGACCGGTCAGATGACCACGAAGAATGAACTCGTCGCCGCCGTGGCCGAGCAGGCCAAGCTGACCAAGGCTGCCGCCGCGGCTGCGGTCGACGCCACCTTCGACGCCATTGCCGCGTCTCTGAAGGCGGGCGAGGAAGTGAAGCTCATCGGTTTCGGCAGCTTCTCGGTCGTGACGCGCGCCGCGCGCGAGGGTCGCAACCCGCGCACCGGCAAGCCGGTCAAGATCGAGGCTTCGAAGGCCCCGAAGTTCACGCCCGGCAAGGGCCTCAAGGAAGTCGTGAACGGCTGACGCGATTTCCAGTCGCGGGCCGGCACGCAGCACGGGCCGGGGCGCCGTCTCAGCGAGACGGGCGCCTTCGGGGCCGGTGCCCGGTGTGCCGCAGGTGAGAGCAGGTCGCACAGACCCTCTCGCCCCCGCGACGGCGGTACGTTCTCCGGACGGCACGGCCGTCCGGACCGTCCCGAAGCCCGCCGCCCCGTCCGCTTCGCAGGACCGGGACAAGGCGGGAAGGGGACGAGGACCGGATGCCGGGCGAGCCGGCACCGGCAGGCAGGCCGGGGCCGCATTGGCGCCTCGGGTCTTGAAGCCTCCTCACACTGATGCTTTATGGCGGACGCGTCGCTCCCGACGATAGGGGGCGGGCGCGACGTCTCGCCGGAGCCCGCGGCATGTGGCGCGGGCGGTGTGCTTCGGGCGGTTAGCTCAGTTGGTAGAGCATCTCGTTTACACCGAGAGGGTCGGCGGTTCGAGCCCGTCACCGCCCACCACCGGCATTGTCCTTGTTGCAGGCGGCCTCGCGCCGCCGGGCCGGATGGGTAGATCGTGAAACTCGCCTTGTTCGATTGCGACGGAACGCTGGTCGACAGCCAGAATGTGATCGTCGCCGCTATGACCCGCGCCTTCGCGCGTGCGGACCTGACGCTGCCGCCGCGCGAGGCGCTGCTCGGCATCGTCGGCCTGTCGCTGCTGGAGGCCATGCGCCGGCTGGGCGGAGAGGATCCGCAATTTCCCGCCGAGCGGCTGGCCCAGCTCTATCGCGAGGCCTTCCATGAATTGCGCGCCGAGCCGGACTTCGCCGAGCCGCTGTTCCCCGGCGTGCGCCGCGTTCTGGACCATCTTGCCGCGCGCGACGACGTGGTGCTGGGCATCGCCACGGGGAAGTCGCAGCGAGGCGTCGCGGCGGTGCTGAGCCATCACGGGCTTCAGGGCCGCTTCGTGACCATACAGACCGCGGACGACGCGCCCTCGAAGCCGCACCCGGCCATGGTGCAGCAGGCGATGGCGGCGGTCGGCGCGGCGCCGCTGGACACGGTGCTGATCGGCGATACCAGCTTCGACATGGTGATGGCCCGCGCGGCCGGCGCCCGCGCCGTCGGCGTGACCTGGGGCTATCACGCCCCGGAGATGCTGCGCTCCTCCGGCGCCGAGCGGCTGGTGTCCGATTCCGAAACCCTGCTCGCGGCGATGGACGAGCTGTGGGCCGACAGCCTGCGCCTCGTGTCGCCGTTGCCGGCTTCCGCTGAGGATCGGACCGAGCGCGCGGAGACGGCCGATGAGCGGTGAAACGCCGCGCGGCGCTCCGCCGCCGGGCGAGCGGCCGCTGCCGAAGCGCTTCTACAAGGAGGCCGGTGTCGCGGATGCGGGGGAGGGCATGTATCGGGTGGAACTGGACGGCCGGCCGGTGCGCACGCCCGGTCGCAATCTCCTCGCCGTGCCGAGCCGGCCGCTCGCGGAGGCGCTTGCCGGCGAATGGGCGGCGCAGGGGGAACTCATCAACCCGCTGAGCATGCCGCTGACGCGGCTAACCAATTCCGCGCTGGACGGTGTGGAGGCCGCGCGCGAGGCGGTGGCCGCCGAGATCGTGCGGTATGCGGGGAGTGATCTCATCTGCTACCGCGCCGAGGGGCCGGCGCGGCTGGTGGCGCGGCAGGCGGAGCACTGGGACCCTTTGCTAGCCTGGGCACGCGATGAGTTTGCCGCGGTGTTCGTGCTGAGCGAGGGCATCCGTTTCGTCGACCAGCCCGAATCGTCGATCGAAGCGATTGCGCGCGCGCTGCCGACCGATTCCCTGCGACTCGCTGCGCTTAACCTCATGACAACATTGAGTGGATCGGCCCTGATCGCGCTTGCCGTCTGGCGCGGCTACCTAAGTCCCGAAGCGGCGTGGCAGGCTGCGCATATAGATGAGCTGACTCAGGAGGAGGCATGGGGTACCGACAGGGAAGCAATGTTGCGTCGCGAAATGCGCTATCAGGATTTCGCCTCCGCATCATTCTACCTTCGGCTGCTTGCCAACTGATAGTCTTCTAGTATTTCACTGTGGCGGAATTTAATCTAATCTACGTCTCGCTCGCCCGCGTGTGCGTTTAACGAAGTGTTAATCGAGAAACATTTGCGGACAGTCAGCGACAGTCATGTATGATCCGGATCAAATGCACGGGGTCCGAGCCGGATTATCTTGGATTTCGAAGTAGATTTTCATTTCTGCCGACCTTCACGGGCCGCCAAAGCGAGTCCGGGAGGTAAGATGTACCTGACATTTACGTATGGGTCGCCCGTCGTGTGACATTCTTGCACTAGTATCAGAGGGTGGCTGTGGTATCGTTCTCTTGCAGATAATATGTGGCAGGTGGGGCGATCATGAGAAGCAAGGCTCTGCGTAGGGCTGCCTTGGCGGCCGGTGTCGGCGCTTTGGTGGCGATGACGAGCGTTTCGATCGTCACGCCGGTCAAAGCGCAGCCGGCGACCATGCAGTCGATCGCGAACACGACGGCGCCGGCCGGTGCGGGCGCGGACTGGGCGCAGAGCCAGGTTGCGGCCCTGGTTCAGGCGGCCGTGAGCTCGGGCGCCACCGGCGCGCAGCTCGCCGATGCGATCGCCAGCCTGCTGGCTAACAATCCTTCTCTTGCCCAGGAAATCACCGGGGCGATCATCGACGCCAGCAAGGGCGGGGTGCCTGGCGTGGCCGCGAATTCGAGCCTTACGGCGTCGCTGGCCACCGGCGTCGCGATCCAGGTTGCGGTATGGCAGCAGACGTCGGGGACGTCTCCCGTCTCGCAGGCGGCGCTGGAGTCGGTCAACCAGGCGTTCGCCTCGGCCGACGTGTCGCGCGGGTCGGACTTCGCGACGAATTTCAATTCGGCGCTCAGCAATGAGGGCGGCGCCTTGGCGCCGACGGTTCTGACGTCGGAAGATGCCGTGGTCGAGGTGGTAACCACCTTCATCCAGAAGGATGAGACCGGCAATATCAGTCCGAATACGTGAGGTTGGGGGGCATGAAAAAGGGGCGCCTTGCGGCTCTCGGAGCCGTGTCGAGTCTAGTAATTGCACCCTTCGCCAGCGTGGCGTTGGCAGCGGATTATCCCGCGTCTTCACGTGCGGCGGTCGAGGTCGATCCGTCCATGGCGCCGGTGGCCGACCGTAAGCCCGAAGGGTACGACCCGGTGGGGGTTCCCGTCGGTTCCTTCATCTTCCTGCCGTCGCTGTATCTGGCGGGCGGCTACGACAGCAACATCACCGCGTCGGGCACGAACGTGAAGGATGACGCTGTGCTCACCGTGCGGCCGGCCTTCGAACTGAAGTCGGACTGGCTGCGCCATTTCCTGTCGTTCGACGGCTACTTCCAGAGCGGAAGCTACGCCAGCTATAGCGATGCCGACTATCAGAACTGGTCGCTGGGCTCGCGCGGGCGTCTCGACGTCACGCAGGACTTCGAGCTGATGGGCTATGCCCGTTACGCGCATCTGAACGAGCTGCCCGGCGACGACGAGACCAATACGGGCCTCACCTCGCCGCTGCCCTATGACCGCACGACCGCCGGCGTCGGCTTCCGCAAGGAGTTCAACCGGCTCTGGACCACGGGTACGTTCGACTTCCGGGATCGCGACTACGACAATTTCCTGGACGGCGCACCCACCGACCAGAGCTACCGCGACGGTCAGACCTACCAGGTGTCCGGGCGTGTCGGCTACGACATCAGCCCGCTCACGAGCTGGTTCGTCGGCGGCAGCTACTACTGGTACGACATGCAGGACGTGAACTACGACGCCGAGGAATACGACGTCGTGACCGGCCTGAAGTTCGAGCCCTCCCGCCTGCTGCGCGGCGAAGCCTATGTCGGCTATCGCGACTGGTCGACGGACAACGGCTACCTGAACGGCGCCTCGGGCGTGACCTACGGCGCGGACCTCAACTGGTTCGTCTCGCCGCTGGCGACGGTGACCTTCACCGCGCTGCAGGAGGTCCTGACCTCGAACTACATCTATGACGGGATCATGGGTTCGGCCGTCACCAGCAACGAAGTCGGCGTGCGCCTCGACTACGAGCTCCGCCGCAACATCGTGCTGTCCGGCTGGTTCAACTACCAGAACCAGGACTATGAAGAGTATCCTCGTAACGACGATACCTACTTCATGGGTGCCGAGCTTCGTTATCTGATCAACCGTTACGCCACGGCGACGCTGAACTACAGCTACACGGACTTCGATACGAACTTCGACAACATCAACGGTGCTGAGGACTACAACCGCAGCGTCGTGACGGCCGGCATCACGCTGACTTACTGACGATCCGCCGTCGTCGATTTTTACCGAGATGTGAACTCCCCGCTGCGGCGGGGAGTTCTATTTTAAGCCGTGTTGCCCCATGCTTGATGCATATGCTTCCGATACGGGAAGCCTCGCGAGCCGGTAGTGGCCAGGTTAGGCATGTTCTTTTCCCGCTCTCGCAAATCGGCGGCGCGGAGCACAGCGTTCCGCATCCCCGAGGGCCAGCGCGTCTACGCCATCGGCGATGTCCATGGCCGGTTCGATCTCCTTCGGCTGCTGCTGGAGCGGATCGAGCAGCACCGTTCCGCCACGGACCCTCAGCGCACTCAGAGCCGGCTCGTCTTCCTCGGCGACTATATCGATCGCGGCACGGAGAGCCGCGAGGTGATCGAGGCCGTGCGCGCCGGGCAGGAAGAGCAGGGCTGGACCTGCCTGACCGGCAACCACGAAGCCATGCTCCTCGCGGCGCTGGACGGCCAGCTCGACTGGGAGGTCTGGCTCGCCAATGGCGGGGTGGAGACGCTGTTTTCCTACGGTCTGAGCGCGCGCGACTTCACGGCGAGCGGGCGGCTGGACGAACTCGGCCCGGCGATCACCGAGGCGATGCCGGCCTCGCATCTCGCCTTCCTGCGCGGCCTTCCCACTCATGTGGAGGTCGGTGACTATTTCTTCTGCCATGCGGGGGTACGCCCCGGCGTGGCACTCGAGCAGCAATCGCCCGAGGACCTGATGTGGATCCGCGACGTGTTCCTCGATTCGCGCTCCGACCACGGCAAGCGCATCGTCCACGGCCACACGCCGCAGATGGAACCGGAAATCCTGCCCAATCGCATCAATGTCGATACCGGCGCCTATCTGACCAACCGCCTGTCATGTGTGATACTTGAAGCCGATCAGGTGCAGGTGATTCACACATGAGCCCCGTGCGGTCCACGCGCGACAGCTCCGGACGTGCCAGGATGCGCGCCGCGGAGCGCGGGCCGCGCCTGTTCCGGCGATCCGACCCGGCGGCAAGCGTCGACGATTTCGTGTTTGCCGGTCTCGTGCTGGTCCTCGCCTGGCTGCCGCTGCCGCTCGGCTCCAACCACCTGATAAGCTGGAGCCTCAACGCCGTCCTGCTGAGTGCGCTGCTCGCGGCGTTCGAGATAGGCAAGCTCGTCACCGGCGGGCGCCGGCCAGTGGCGATCCGGCGCATCGGCTGGGCCGCGGTGCTGCTGGCGGTGCTGATCGGCTGGATCGTGTTCCAGCTCACGCCCTACGCGCCGGCGAGCTGGCAGAACGATTTCTGGGCGCTGGCGCGCAGCCATCTGGATCAGATAGCCGGCATCGGCGTGGTCGAGGGGCGCATTTCGGTGGCGCCGGATGCCGGCATGATCGGGCTGATGCGGCTCGCGACCTGCGCGTCCGCCTTCTATCTCGCGCTCCAGCTCTGCCGCGACCGGCTGCGCGCCGACCTGCTGATGATGAGCTTCATCGTCATTTCCGTCGCCTACGCGCTCTTCGGCATCGTCCTGCTTCTGCTGTTCCCCGACAGCCTGCTGTGGGAGCCGAAGGTCGCCTATGTGGACAGCCTCACCTCGTTCTTCGTCAACCGCAACAACTACGCGACCTATGCCGGGATGGGCGTGATAGCCACGCTCGGCGTGCTGTTCGAGAGCTACCGCCGCGCGGGCTCGGGGCGCGGGGCGCCCTGGGCCCAGCGCATCGCGGCGCTGATCGAGATGACGCCGCGCGTGGGCCTGCCGCTCATGGTCGCGCTGGTGGTGATCGGCATCGCCCTGCTGTGGACCACCTCGCGGGCCGGGGTGACGACGACGCTGATCGGCGCGGTCATGCTGCTGCTGATGATCGGGCTGCTGGCGCGGCGCAAGGCGATCATGCTGGGCCTGATCGGCGCCATCGTCGCCGGCGGCGCGCTGCTGATGTTCGTCTATGGCGGCGCGCTCGCCGAGAGGCTGGCGGATGCCGGCGGTGGCGAGATGCGCCTCAACGTCACCCGCCGGACCTTCGAGGCGGCGCTGGACGTGCCCTGGACCGGCTTCGGCTATGGCAGCTTCGACCGCATGTTCGCCGTCTACCGCGCCGACCTTGCGCTGGAGGCGCATTGGGACAAGGCCCACGACACCTATGTCGAGCTGCTGTTCGACCTGGGCTTCCCCGGAGCGATCCTCTTCTTCGCACTGGCCGGGGGGCTGGTCGGCATGGTCGCGGTCGGCCTCATGCGGCGCGAAAGCCGGCCAATCATCTGCCTCGTGACGCTCGCGATTGCCACGCAGGTGTTCCTGCACGCGATCGTCGACTTCAGCATTCAGATCCAGGCGGTGACGATCACCTTCTGGACCCTGGTGGGGGCCGGGCTCGCGCAGAGCTGGAGCCGGCAGATCGATACGTCGGCTTAGACCGGCAAGGAACGCCGCCCGGCAAGGGTTAGGCGGGGAAAGCCCCGTCGGAGCGGCCGGCGGCAGCGCGCCTCATGACCCGCTGGCCGCCGCTATCCTCAGAACAGCCGCTCGCCCACGCGCACGATGTCGCCGGGATAGACCATCGTGGTCGTGGTCGCCGGATAGGAATATTCCTGGCTCTGGCCGGCGCGGCGGATGAACACGGTCTGGTCGTTGGCACGGTAGGTGAAGCCGCCGGCCACGGCGACCGCGCTCATCAGGTTCATGCCGTTGCGATAGGGGTACTCGCCCGGCTTGCCGACCTCGCCGATGATGTAGAAGGGGCGATACTTCAGCACTTCGACATTGACCCGCGGGTCGCGCATGTAGCCGGAGGCGAGCTTGGTGGTGATCGCCTGCTCGAGCTCGCGCGGCGTCTTGCCGGAAGCCTGCACATTGCCGATCAGCGGGATCGAGATCGTACCGGAGGCATCGATTTCGAACTCGCCGGAAAGTGTCGGTTCGTTGAAGACGGTCAGTCGAATCTGGTCGCCCGTGCCGAGGGTGTATTCAGCCACGGGGTTGGCGGCATTCGCGGCCGGCGGCGGCGCGCTCGGCACGGCGGAACAAGCTGACAGAAAGACAAGAGCGGGGAGCAGCAGCGTGATCTGCCGGAGGATTGAACGGAGTTCGCGAAAATTCAGTTGCACGACAATGTTCCCGATACGCATCTTTCTACCACGACACCTGCAGAATGACGCTCCTGCAGCCCGACCTAACTTATGCTTCATCAAAATCTGCTTGAGAGGCAACAGGAGGAGGGTTCGAACTAATCTTCAGCATGCCATTTTTCATAGCATTGCCGGCGCTGTTCGTCTCTATGAATCCGGGGGCGACTAGCTATAATGTGTTCTATCCGTGCCGTCGCTCGAGTCGGCTGGCAATTCCGCAAGTGACGGCGGCCCCGCCGCTTTCACGTGCCGGCTCGGGGTAGGTTCTTGAAACGAGTTTGAGATGCACGGGCAGATTGCGACCGGACAGAAGGCCGAGGAAGAAGGCCAGGTAGATCTTCATGTTGTCGTCGATTTCCTGGCGCGCCGCTGGCGGCTGATCCTCGCGGTCGCGCTGTCGATCGTGGCGCTGACGATCGTGATCATGATGACGCTGACGCCGCGCTACACCAGCACGGCGCAGATCCTGCTCGATCCCAATTCGCGCCAGAACCTGGGCGGCGAGCTCTCGGGCCTCGACGGCGTGCTGGACCCGACCGGTTTCGACAACCAGACCTCGATCATCAGCTCGGTCAACTTTCTGCGCCGCGTGGTCGAGAAGGAGGATCTGGTCCACGATCCCGAATTCGGCGACTCCGCGCAGTCACCCTCCTTCATCGGGGCGGTGTTCGCCTCCATCAAGTCGATCTTCTCCAGCCGTGACGGCGCGTCCGACCAGACGCAGAACGCCGACGGCGTGAACATCCCGCCCGACGTGCGGGCCAGCATCCGCAAGCTCGGCGCCGCTCTTTCCGTGTCGCGGATCACGCGGACCGCGATCCTGCAGGTGTCGGTCACCTCGGTCGATCCGAACCGCGCCGCGCGGCTCGCCAATGCCGTGGCCGACGCGTTCATCGTCGACCAGCTCGAGAACCGGTACGACGCCGCCCGCCGTGCCTCGACCTGGCTGACGGACCGCCTGCAGTCGCTGCGCGACTCGCTGCGGAAATCCGAAGAGGCCGTCACCCAGTTCCGTAACGACAACAAGCTGTTCGATGTCGGCGGCGAGACGACGCTGAATCAGCAGCAGCTCTCCGAGGTGAACGCCGAGCTGGTGAAGATCCAGACCGAGGCCGCCGCCAAGCGCGCGAAATACGAGCAGGCGGAGCAGATCATCAAGTCGGGCGGCAATGTCGAGGCGCTGCCCGACGTGATCCATTCGGCGGTGATCGGCGATCTGCGAAGCCGGCTCGCCGAAGTCTCGTCGCGCGAGGCCGACCTGGTGACGCGCTATGGCGCCCGCCACCCGCTGGTGGTGAACGTGCGCGCCGAGCGCCGCGAGATCGAGCGTCAGATCGATGCCGAGGTGCAGCGTATCGTTGCCAACCTCAAGAACGACTATGAGGTGGCGCAGAGCCGCGCCGACGCGATGAAGGCGAACGTCGCCGCGGCGTCGGGCCAGTCCGGCCAGGAATCGACCCTCACCGTGCACCTGCGCGAGCTCGAGCGCGACGCGGCGGCCAACCGCACGCTCTACGAGACGTTCCTGAACCAGGCCAAGCTCACCTCCGAGCAGTCGCAGGTGAATATCCAGGACGCGCGCATCATCACCCCGGCGCTGCCGAGCGGCACGCCGTCCTTCCCGCGGACCTCGATCTTCCTCGCTATGGGCGCGGCGCTGGGTCTCGTCTTCGGGGTCGGCGTCGCCGCCCTGCTGGACATGCTCAATGCCGGCTTCAACAGCCCGCGCCAGGTCGAGGAGCAGACCGGGCTGGCGGTGCTCTCGACCATCGAATGGGTAGACACGAGCGAGGGCAACACCGAAGGCGTGCCGGCGGTCAACTACCTCGTCAACAAACCGCTGTCGCGGTTCAGCGAGTCGATACGGAGCCTGCGCGCGGGCATCCAGATGTCCAATGTCGACGAGCCGCCGCGCATCGTCGAGGTCACTTCGGCGGCGCCGGGTGAGGGCAAGTCCATGCTCGCCATCTCGCTCGCCGTCTCGGCCGCGACCTCGGGCAAGCGCGTGCTGCTGATCGACTGCGACCTGCGCCGCCCCTCGGTGACGCAGCAGTTCGGCCTGACCGACCGGCCGGGGCTGGTCGAGCTGCTGGCGCAGAGCGCGTCGACCGACGGCATTCTGTATCGCGACAAGGCGTCGGGCGTGTATGTGCTCGGCTCGGGCGCCAAGACTCAGAACCCGCCGGACCTTCTCGGCTCGGCACGCATGCAGCACCTCATCGAGCAGCTTCGCGAGACCTTCGACTTCGTGGTGCTCGACGTGCCGCCGATCGGCCCGGTGATCGACGCCTCGGTGCTGGCGCCGCTGGTCGACAAGGTGCTGTTCGTGGTGCGCTGGAACGCGACGGCGCGCGAGTTCGTGCGCCACGCGATCGAGCGCCTGCCGGGTGACCGCAAGGTCTGCGGCATCGCGCTCAACATGGTGGACCTGCGCCGCACCCCGCGTTACGGGCGCTATTCCTACTATTCCTCCGCCTACTACAAGAAGTACTACGTCGGATGAGCGCGCCGGCGCCGTGGGCGGCCCCGCGGCTCGCGAGCACCGCGTGGTCGGTGCTGCTCATCGCCGTCGCCGGCTTCACGATCTTTCACGCGGTCCAGTTCCTGCGCTTCGACCGGCTCGACCGAGCACTCGACCGCGAGACCTCCGGCGCCTACTGGAAGCGCGACTACGTCACTCCGGTAACCTCGCTGCGCGACCGGATCGCACCCTGGCGCGAAACCCCGGGCGTGCGCGAGGTGGCGCGCAAGGACTATCAGGTCGCCAGCCAGCTTCTCGGTGCGCCCGCCGCCACGCTGCTGCTGGACGTGGCGGACAGGTTGCGGATCGACCCGGTGAACGGCTGGGCGTGGCTCGACCTCGCCCGCCAGTCCTATCTGGCGGGTGCGCCGGCCGAGGTCACCGTCGGGGCGCTCGACATGTCGTCCATCGCCGCGCCGCGCGAGTTCGTGCCGCTCGTCGGGCGCGTCAACCTCGACATGGACATGTGGGACGTCGCGACCGAGGAGCAGAAACGGCGCTTCTTCTCCGAGGTCTCGCTGCTGTTCGAGATGTACGAGGCGAATGACCGCTACCCGCTGTGGTGGCGCCATGCGCTGCGGCGCCAGCCGGTGGCGCGCCGGGAGGCGATCCAGCGCGCCTATGGCGCGTTCGATTCGACCTACGAGCCCGAGACCTTCTGACGAAATCCGCCGCGCCCGCGGGACCCGCCCGCCGGGGCCGTCAGTGCGGCGCGCCGAGCAGGTGCAGCGTGTGGCGGGCGATCATCAGCTCTTCATCGGTCGGCACCGCCAGCACCTGCACCGCGCCGCCACTATCGAGCCGGACCTCGTTCGCGGCATTGCGCGCCTCGTCGAGCGCGATGCCGAGGAAGGCGAGGCGGGCACAGATCCGGGCGCGAATCTCCGGCGCGTGCTCGCCGATGCCGGCGGTGAACACCAGCGCGTCGATGCCGCCGAGGGTGACCGCGTGCCGGGCGACGGCCTGGGCGACGTGCAGCGCGAAATAGTCGACCGCGAGCGCCGCTTCGGGCTTCGGGCTCGCCAGCAGCTCGCGCATGTCGCCGCTGATGCCGGACAGGCCCTTCAGGCCGCTGTCGTGATAGAGCATATGGCCGACCTCGGCCGAGCTCATGCCCTTCTGCTCGATGAGGTGGAGCACGACGCCGGCGTCGAGCGCACCGCAGCGCGTGCCCATGGGCAGGCCGTCGAGCGCGGTGAAGCTCATGGTGCAGTCCATGCTGCGCCCCTCGAGCAACGCGCAGGCGGAGGCACCCGAGCCGAGGTGGCCGATGACCACGCGGCCCTTCGCGATGTCCGGCGCCAGCTCCTCCAGCCGCGAGGAGACATATTCGTAGGAAAGCCCGTGAAAGCCGTAGCGCCGCACGCCGTCCTCATAGAGCGCGCGGGGCAGGGCGAAGTGGTCGGCGATCTCGGGGTGGTCGCGGTGGAAGGCAGTGTCGAAGCAGGCGACCTGCGGCAGGTCCGGCCGGCGCTGGCGGATCACGCGGATCGGGTCGAGATTGGTGAGCTGGTGGAGCGGGGCCAGCGGGATGAAGCTCTCCAGCGTGCGGATGACGTCGTCGTCGACCAGGACGGGATGGTTGTAGTGCGGCCCGCCATGCACCACCCGATGGCCGACGCCGATCAGCCGGTGCTCCGCGAGCAGCGGGGCGAGCCAGTCGGCGATGGCGTGCTGCGCGTCGGAGGCGTGGGCGATCTCGCCCGGCTCGAAGCTGCGCTCGACCAATACCCCGCCATCCCCGCCCGTGGCCTTGAGGCGCGGGCGCGTGCCGATGCCGTCGAGCGCGCCGCCGATCATGAGCGTGAGATCGTCGCCCGCGACGCCGAAGAGCTTGAACTTGATGCTCGACGAGCCCGCATTGACGACGAAAAGCGTATCGGTCACCGCTAACCTCCAAGCTTGGGTTCGCGCAGCCGGGCCTGCGCGTAGAGCACCGCGACCGCGCAGGAGGCGAGGCGGGTCTTGAGCGTGTCGGCGCGGCTGGTGAGGATCACCGGCACCCGCGCACCGAGCACGATGCCGGCCGCGTCCGCGCCGGCCATGAAGCTGAGATTCTTGGCCAGCATGTTGCCGGCCTCGAGGTCCGGCACCACCAGTATCTGCGCCCGCCCGGCCACGGGCGAGACGATGCCCTTGATGCGGGCGGCCTCGGGGCTGATGGCGTTGTCGAGCGCGAGCGGGCCGTCGATGTCGCAGCCGGTGATCTGGCCGCGCTCGGCCATCTTGCACAGCGCCGCCGCCTCTATGGTGGAGGGGATGCGCGTGGTGACCGTCTCCACCGCCGAGAGCACGGCGACGCGCGGCCGGCCGAGTCCCAGGCCGACATGCAGGTCGACCGCGTTCTGGACGATGTCGTGCTTGTCGTCGAGGTCGGGAAAGATGTTCACCGCCGCGTCGGTGACGAAGAGCGGCTCGGAATAGGACGGCACGTCCATGATGAAGACGTGGCTGATGCGCCGGCCGGTGCGCAGCCCCGTGTCGTGGGCGGTGATGGCCTCCAGCAGTTCGTCGCTGTGGAGGCTGCCCTTCATCATCAGGACGGTATGGCCCTGCCGAACCAGCTCGACCGCCTTTGCGGCGGAGGCGACGCTGTGCGGCGTGTCCACGATCTCGATGCCGGCGAGGTCCACCCCGGCGGTCTTCGCCGCCGCGGCGATGCGGGCCGAGGGGCCGACCAATACCGGGACGATCAGCCCGGCCTTGGCGGCGTCGACGGCGCCGAGAAGCGAGGATTCATCGCAAGGGTGGGCGACCGCCGTGGTCATCGGCCCGACCTGCGCGGCGCGGGCGATGAGCTCCTTGTAGTGGCCGTGGCGGTGCGTCACGTGCCCGGTGGTGCTGTCCATGCGGCTGGTCTCCGTCTCGCACGCAGCCTAGGCCGGCCGCATCGTCGTTGCGATGACACAGACCCGCTCCGGCACGCCGGCTCCTTGACCTGCCGCAATCATGGACGATTCCGGCCGGCCGGGCAGCCCCGAAGGACGCGAAAACCGGGCGAGGAGGCAGCAGGTCGGGGAGGGGGATCAGCCCTCGTTGGCCGCGCGCATCTGCTTTTCGAGCAGCTTGCGCTCCACCGTCTGGAGATGGGTGCGCATGGCGGTCGCCGCGCCGGCCATGTCGCGGTGCTCGATGGCGTCGACGATCATCTCATGCTCGGTGAAGCTGTGATGGCTCGGCAGCGGGCGCAACGGGGCGGTCCGCAGCCGGCCCCAGGTGACGGCGCGGCGCACCGCGTTCAGCGTGTCGAACAGGCCGACCAGCAGGCTGTTCTGCGTCGCCTCGGCGATGGTGCGGTGCAGGCGCGTGTCCCAGCCCTCATATTGCCGCCAGGTGTCGGCCTGGCGCGAGCGGGCGAGGCACAGCCGCATCTCGGAAATGGCCGCGGGCGTGGCGGTGAAGGCGGCGGCGCGGGCGATCTCCGGCTCGATGACGAGGCGGGCGCGCATGACCTCGGCCGGATTGGAGCGGCGCGCGAGCGCGGCGATGTCGGCGAAGGTGTCGAGCGGACGGCTTCCGACGAAGGTTCCCTTGCCGACATGGCGCCAGAGCTGACCTTCCGACTCCAGCACGTCCAGCGCCTTGCGCAGCTCCGTGCGCGACACGCCGAGCGCCGCCGAAAGCTCGCGCTCGGGCGGCAGCCGGCCATCCTCGGGGAGGTCGGTCTGGGCCAGATAGGCGCGCAATTGGGTCACAATGGTCTTTTCGGGGTGTGCGTCGTTCGGCGTCAGCATCGGTTGAATCGGTTTGACCAAACTCAGTATTGGTCCACTCTATGGAACGCAATCCGGGCAAGGTCAAGCGATCCGTCTTGACCTGCCGCTGCGGCCAATATAAACCAAAAAGAAATTGGTTTCTAACCTCGCGGGGTTAGGGGCGACCGTGGATCAACCGCGGAAAATAACGGGAGAACGGAATGTTCAGGAAGGTCCCCATGAAAATCTCACGCCTTACAGGATCAGCCGCTGCACTCGCATGCGGCGCCATGCTCGCCTTCGCCGCGCCGGCGCAGGCCACCGTGCGGGTCGCCTATGGCGACATCGCGAGTGTCGAGAACCTCCACCTGCTCGCCGCCTTCGAGCTCGCCAAGGAGAAGGGCGTCGACATCCAGATGACCTATCTCAAGTCCGAGGACATCGCGGCCCAGGCCGTGGTCAGCGGGCAGGCGGATATCGGCGTCGGCGGCCCCTACGCCCTCATCCAGAAGGTGAAGGTGCCGGTGCGCATGTTCCTGCAGCTCTCGACGCTGCAGTTCTACCCGATCGTCAATTCCGAGTTCTACAAGACCTGGAAGGATCTCGACGGGCAGGAAGTCGCGGTGCATTCGCGCGGCTCGGGCACCGAGGCCATCATGAAGCTGATGGCCAAGCGCAACGACATCGAATATTCGAAGATCAGCTACATCCCGGGTTCCGAGGTGCGCACCGGCGCGCTGCTCCAGGGCAACGTCAAGGCCAGCATCGTCGACTCCAACGGCCGCAACCTCCTGCAGGAGAAGGCGCCGGGCAAGTTCATCGTGCTGCCGATGGAAGGCGTGCACGCCTCCGACGAGGTGCTGTTCGCTCGCGAGGACTTCCTCAAGAGCCACCAGAAGGAAGTCGACGTCATCGTCGAGTCGATCCTCACCACCTGGCGTGAGGTGAACAAGAACCCGGCGGTCGTCGCCGAGTGGCGCAAGAAGTACAATCTCGTCCCCGATCTGCCGGCCGACCAGGTCGCCGAGATCACGCCCTTCTTCACCGAGCTGGCGAAGAACGGCGCCTTCCCCGCGAACGGCGGCGGCGAGGCGGCGGCGAAGGACGACTTCGACTTCTACACCATCGCCGGCCAGATCCAGGGCAACCCCTCGGAGCTGAAGGTCGAGGACTTCTGGGACCTCGGTCCGCTGAACCGTGCCCTCGCCAAGGTCGGCACGAACTGAGGCGGAGCGGATGGTGGCTCCCGCACATCTGGACGGCTCCTCGCGAGCCGTCCACCCGCCCGAGGCCTCGCCGCTGCGGCAGAGGCTGGCACGGCATCGCGCATCGATCTTCCGCATCGTGTCGATCGGTATTTTCTGCCTGGCCTGGGAGATCGCCGGCCGCATCCCTATCAGCTTCGCCTTCCCGACCTTCCTCGAGACGCTGCGCGCCTTCATCGAGATGCTGCTCGACGGCTCGCTCATCGCCGCCTACGGGCAGACGCTGCAGCCGCTCGTCATCGGCGTGGCCATCTCCGCCATCCTTGGCGTGACGCTCGGCATCGTCATGGGGCTGTCGCGCTTCTCCGAGTGGCTGATCGCCCCGGTATTCGTGGTGCTGCAGGCGGCGCCGATGGCGGCGCTGATCCCGCTCATCACCTTCGTGTACGGCATCGGCCTGCTGTCGAAGACGCTGGCGGTGATCATGCTCGCCCTGCCGGTGATCGCGCTCAACGGCTACAAGGCGGTGCGCAACGCCAATCCCTCGCTGGTGGCCATGTGCTACTCGTTCCAGGGCACCTGGTGGCAGCGCATCACCAAGATCATCATCCCCGATGCCAGCCCGGTCATCTTCGCCGGCCTGCGCCTCGGCCTCGCCGCCGGCTTCATCGGCGTGATCCTCGCCGAGCTGCTGATCACCCCGACCGGCATCGGCGACCTCATCACCTATCACCGCTCGGTGGCGGACTATCCCGAGATGTACGCCGCCGTCGTCTCCATCATCCTGGTGTCGACCCTGACGCTGGCCGCGCTTGAGGCTTTCGAGCTTCGCGTGCTGCGCCCCGAGAAGAGAAGGTCCTGACCATGCGGAATATCACGGCCCAGGCCACCGCGGCCGCCTCCCAGCCTTCCGGCGCCGACGTCGCCGTCGAGGTGCGCGGCGTCTGCAAGATGTATAACGACGTCGAGGCGCTGCGCTCGATCGACCTCGACTTCCCGGTCGGCAAGCTGACGACGCTGCTGGGCCCCTCCGGCTGCGGCAAGACCACGCTGCTCAAGATCATCGCCGGCCTGATCCCCGCCACCTCCGGCGAGATCCGGGTCAACGGCAAGGTCGTCACCGGCCCGGGCCCGGAGCGCGCCTTCGTGTTCCAGGACTTCGCGCTGATGCCGTGGGCGACGGTGATGCGCAACGTCGCCTTCGGCCTCGAGCTGAAGGGCATGGGCAAGGACGAGCGCCAGTCGATCGCCCGCAAGTACATCGCCGAGGTCGGCCTGACCGGCTTCGAGAACAAGTATCCGCACGAGCTCTCCGGCGGCATGCGCCAGCGCGTCGGCCTCGCCCGCGCCTTCGCGGTGAACGCGGACGTGCTGCTGCTCGACGAGCCGTTCTCGGCCGTGGACGAGCAGAACCGCCGCAAGTTCCAGGAAGACCTGCTGCGCCTCGTCGAGCTGGAGAAGAAGACCTTCATCTTCGTCACCCACTCGATCGAGGAGGCGGTCTACTGCTCGGACCGCATCGTCATCCTGTCCCGCCGGCCGGGGCGCATCGCGCAGGTGATCGAGCCGGACATCGACCACAACGAAAGTCCCGATGCCATCCGCCGTGACCAGGGCTATCTCGATACGGTCGAGGAGATCTGGCAGGGCCTCAAGCGCTACGTCGACTGAGGAGGGAGCCATGACACTCTTTGGCTACCGCGTGCCGATGATGGCCTCGCTCATCTTCTGGTGCGTGATCTGGGAAGTGGTGGGACGCTCCGGGGTGATGTTCCTCATCCCGCCGCTGTCCGAGGTGCTGGTGGCGGCGTTCCACCTGGTGCAGACCGGGAGCTGGCAGTCGGCGGCGGTGACGACGCTGAACAGCTTCCTGATCGGCATGTTCTTCGCCATCATCGCCGGCGTCGTGCTCGGCGTGCTGATGGGCCGGTTCAAGGCGGCGGACGAACTGTTCGGCATCTGGGTCAACATCTTCGTCTCGGCGCCGCTCTCGGCGCTGGTGCCGGTGCTGATGATCCTGTTCGGCATGGGCGACACCACGGTGGTGGTCACCGTGTTCCTGTTCGCCGTGTGGATCATCGTGCTGGACACGCGCGCCGGCATTCAGAGCGTGCCCCCCTCGCTCGTCGAGATGGGGAAGAGCTACGGGGCCTCGCCCTTCGAGCTCTACACCAAGATCATCCTGCTCGCGGCGCTGCCGGAGATCCTGGCCGGCATCCGGCTGGGCGTCGTCCGCGGCGTCAAGGGCGTGGTGATCGGCCAGTTGCTGGTCTCGATCATCGGCTACGGCGCGCTGTTCGAGATGTATTCCCGCAACTTCGACATGGACAACTTCTGGGCGCTGACGATCATCCTGTTCATCGTCGCCATGGCGTTGTCCGCCCTTATCGAATCCATTGAAAAACGCGTCGACTATTACGCTGGAGCACGCTGATGAACGCGCCTATCGACACTTCCGCCTATGTGATCACGCCGCCCGGCATTCCGACGCTGCCTGTCGCGGATTCGGACAAGCTGTTCCCGATCCACCGCATCTACTGCGTCGGTCGCAACTATGCCGAGCATGCGATCGAGATGGGCCACGATCCCAACAAGGAGCCGCCCTTCTTCTTCCAGAAGAACCCGGACAACGTCATCACCAACGGCACCTTCCCCTATCCGGACAAGTCCAGCGACGTGCATTTCGAGATGGAGATGCTGGTCGCGCTCGGTAAGGGCGGCGTCAACATCCCGGTCGAAAAGGCCATGGAGCATGTGTGGGGCTACGGTGTCGGTCTCGACATGACCCGCCGCGACCTGCAGGGCGAGGCCAAGAAGCTTGGCCGCCCGTGGGAAGTCGGCAAGTCGTTCGAGGCATCCGCCCCGTGCTCGGCGCTGATCCCGGCCTCGAAGATCGGCCACCCCGACCAGGGCAAGCTGTGGCTGAACGTCAATGGCACGCAGCGCCAGATCGGCGACCTCAACCAGATGATCTGGAAGGTGCCGGAGATGATCTCCTACCTTTCCGGCCTGTTCGAGCTGCAGCCCGGCGACGTCATCATGTCCGGCACGCCTGCCGGCGTCGGCGCGATCCAGCGCGGCGACGTGATGGAAGGCGGCGTAGACGGCGTCGCCACGCTCACCGTCAAGGTCGTCTGAGCCGACCGATTCCCGCCTGCCCACCCGTCGGCCCTCGTGGCCGGCGGGTTTTTTTGTTCCGGCGCGGGCCCCTCTACGCACGCCCTCGCGCGATACCACCGCGCGGGAACCGAATTCCCGTTCAGCGCTTGTTCCGGTGCCGCGACGCAGCATCCGCGGCACGATGGGGAAAGCGAGGTCGGGCATGCGTCGTCGGGAGGTGTTGATCGGGGCCGCGCTGGTGCCGGCGTTGGCGGCGTTGCCGGGCATGCTGATGTCCGGGGGAATCGCGCCCGCCGAGGCGGAGGCCGGCAAGACCGGCAAGGAAAGCCCGTTCGACGCCCAGACCGTGCGCCAGCTTGCCCGCGAGCTCGCCACCCAGCCCTACGCCGCGAGCGACCGCAGCCTGCCGTCCGAGCTCGACAAGCTCAGCTATGACGACTACCGCAACATCCGCTTCAACGCCGACCAGGCGCTGTGGCGGGGCGACGATTCGAAGTTCCAGGTGCAGCTCCTGCATCGCGGCTTCCTGTTCCGCGACAAGGTCGACATCCATCTCGTCGACGGCGGCAAGGCGCAGCTGCTCCCCTACAACCCCAACATGTTCCGCTTCGAGCACGGGCTGAAGGCGCCCGACCCGAAGCTCGACCTCGGCTTTTCGGGCTTCCGGCTGCACAGCCCGATCAACCGGCCGGACTATTTCGACGAGGTCGCGGTGTTCCAGGGCGCGAGCTATTTCCGCGCCATCGGCAAGGGGCAGGGCTACGGCACCTCAGCGCGCGGCCTCTCCATCAAGACCGGCGACTCCGGCGGCGAGGAGTTCCCGATCTTCAAGGCGTTCTGGATCGAGAAGCCGCAGCCGGGCGTCGATTCGGTGGTCGTGCACGCGCTGCTCGACAGCCCGAGCGCGGCGGCGGCGCACCGCTTCACCATCCGCCCCGGCGACTCGACGCTGATCACGGTGGAGATGACGCTCTACCCGCGGGTCGATGTCGACCAGGTCGGGATCGGCTCGCTGACCAGCATGTTCATGTTCGGCCCGAACGACCGCGAGGGCGTCGACGATTTCCGCCCCATGGTGTGCGACGCCAACGGGCTCTCCATCCTCACCGGCACCGGGGAGCGGCTGTGGCGGCCGCTGTCGAACCCCTCGCGGCTGCAGATTTCCTCCTTCGCCAGCACCAATATGCGTGGCTTCGGGCTGATGCAGCGCCAGCGCTCCTTCTTCGACTATCAGGACCTCGAGGCACGCTACGAGAAGCGCCCCAGCGTCTGGGTCGAACCAATCGGCGATTGGGGGGACGGCGCGGTGATCCTGGTCGAGATCCCCACGCCCGAGGAGGTGCACGACAACATCGTCGCCTTCTGGCGTCCGAAGGAACCGCTGCGCAAGGGCCGCGAGTATTACAGCACCTACCGCCTGCACTGGGGCTGGGACGGGCCCGACAAGGCGGATATCGGCCGCTTCGGCGCCACGCGCGTGGGCGGCACGGACGAGCGCCGGCTGTTCGTGCTCGACGTGGTCGGCGACAAGGTGAAGGGCCTCTCACCCGATGGCCTCTCCGCCGCGGTGACGGCCAGCAAGGGCAAGGTGTCGGACATCGTGCTCCGGCCCAATCCCGACATTCAGGGATGGCGGATCTCGTTCAACTTCGAGCCGCAGGGCGCCGACCTTTCCGAGATGCGCGCCGAGTTCCTGCGCGGCGAGGAGAAGCTGGCCGAGACCTGGGTCTATCGATGGACGGCGTAGCGACCATGCGCGCCGAACCCAGCGGCGGGATCGCGGCCCTGCCGCCCTCCATCGCGCCCGCGCTTCCCCCGCCGGCGCCGATCGATATGCCCGAGCAGTCGCTCGCCGAGCGGGTGGAGGCGCTTCATCCGCCGGCGCTGCGCGGTTCTCTGATCGTCCGGCGGCTCTTCGTCATCGGTGGGGCCGCGCTGATGACGGGCTTCGCGGCCTATGAGATGTACGAGGTGCTGGAGGTCGGCGGGCTGACGCTGCTGGAAATGGCGGTGCTCGGCCTGTTCGTGGTGCTGTTCGCCTGGATCGGCTTTTCCTTCACCAATGCGCTCGGCGGGGCGATCGCCATGCTGAGCCATCGCCCGGGTGAACTCGGCATCGACCCGTCCGCGCCGCTGCCCGCGCTGACGCAGCGGACCGCGATCCTGATGCCGACCTATAACGAGGCGCCGGCGCGGGTGTTCGGCGGGCTGCAGGCGACCTATGAATCGATCGCGGCGACCGGTGCGATCGAGGCATTCGACTTCTTCATCCTCAGCGACACCACCGATGCCGATGTGTGGGTCGAGGAGGAGGCCGCGTTCCTCGCGCTGCGCGAGCGCACCGGCGGCGGCGAGCGCCTGTTCTACCGCCGCCGCGCCCGCAACATCGACCGCAAGGCCGGCAATATCGCCGAATGGGTGACCCGTTTCGGCGGCGCCTATGAGTGCATGCTGGTGCTCGACGCCGACAGCGTGATGAGCGGCGACTGCGTGGTGCGCATCGCCGCCGCCATGGAGAGCAACCCCAAGGTCGGGCTGATCCAGACCCTGCCGGTGATCGTGGGCGGGCGCACGCTGTTCGCCCGCATGCAGCAGTTCGCCGGCCGGCTCTACGGGCCGCTGATCGCGCGCGGCCTCGCCTGGTGGCACGGGCCGGAGAGCAATTACTGGGGCCACAACGCCATCATCCGCACCCGCGCCTTCGCCGGATGCGCCGGGCTGCCGCACCTCACCGGGCGCAAGCCGTTCGGCGGGCACATCCTCAGCCACGACTTCGTCGAGGCGGCGCTGATCCGGCGCGGCGGCTGGGCCGTGCACATGGTGCCGTGGCTGGAGGGCTCCTACGAGGAGGGCCCGCCCTCGCTCACCGACCTCGCCGTGCGCGACCGGCGCTGGTGCCAGGGAAACCTCCAGCACGCGGCGGTGCTGCCGGCGCGGGGGCTGCACCTGGTCAGCCGGATGCACATGCTGGTCGGCATCGGCTCTTATGTGACGGCGCCGCTATGGCTCGCCATGCTGCTCGCCGGCCTGCTCACCGCCCTGCAGGCGCGCTTCGTGCCGCCGGACTATTTCCCGTCCGAATTCTCGCTGTTCCCGAGCTGGCCGGCGCAGGACCCGATCCGCGCCGCCTGGGTGTTCATCGGCACCATGGCGGTGCTGCTGGCGCCCAAGCTCATCGGCTACCTGCTGATGCTGCGCCATGGCGAGGTGCGGCGCGGCTTCGGCGGCGGCCTGCGGGCGCTGGCGGGGCTGCTGAGCGAGACGCTGATCGCCGGCCTCGCTGCGCCGGTGATGATGCTGGCGCAGTCGGCGGCGGTGATGGGCATCCTCGCCGGGCAGGACGGCGGCTGGCAGCCGCAGCGCCGTGACGATGGCAGCGTGAGCGTGCCCGAGACGCTGAAGCATTTCACGCCGCACACGCTGTTCGGCGTGCTGCTGGGCGGGGCGGCGCTGGCGATCTCGCTGCCGCTGTTCCTGTGGATGACGCCGGTGGTGCTCGGGCTGGTGCTGGCCGTGCCGCTGGTGGTGTGGACCGGCGGCGTGCGCCGGCTCTTCGCCGGGCTCATGACCATACCGGAGGAGGCGCACCCGCCCGAGGTGCTCACGCGCGCCTGGCAGTTCGCGCAGGAGATCGACAGCCAGCAGGAGAGCGGCGAAGCGGTGGAGCGGCTGGTGCAGGACCCCGAGCTGCTCGCCGCCCACCGCGCGATGCTCGCCGATGGCGGCGAGCGCCAGGCGGGCGACTATGCGCCCGAGCGGCTGGTGGCGCGGGCGAAGGTGGAGGATGCGCGCGATCTGGAGACGGCGCTCGGCCTCCTCGCCCCGCGCGAGAAGGTCGCCGCGCTCGGCGATGCCGCGACTCTGGACGGTCTCCTCGCGCTGGCGCGGCGGTAAGCCTCAGGGCCGGCGGGCGACGAAGTCGATCTCGACCAGCGCGTCGCGCGCGAGGCCGGTGACGCCGATGCAGGTGCGCGCCGGGCGCCGGTCGGCCGGGAAATAGGACGCATAGGCCGCGTTCATCGCCGGGTAGTCGCGCTTGAACTCGGTGAGGTAGATGCGCGCCTGAACGACATGGCTGAGGTCGAGGCCGATGCCGGCGAGCACCAGCACCAGATTGTCCATCACCCGCCGGGTCTGCGCCTCGACGCCCTCGGGCAGGGGGCGGGAATCGTCGTCCGGCCAGGTCGGCATCTGGCCGGTGACGAAGACCCAGCCATCGGCCTCGACGGCGTGGCTGAACGGGGCGACCGGCGTCGGGGCGCCGGGGACCATGAAGAACTGCGGCGCCATCGATCTCTCCATCAGGACGCGATTCGGCCCAGCGCGGCGCGGAAGCGCGCCTCGACCGGCAGGCGGGCGCGGTGGCGGCCGCCCACCACCAGCTTGTCGCCGCGCCGCCAGACGCAGTCAACGGCCGGACGCGCCGCTGCGAAGATCCAGGCGTCGAGCGCCGCCGCGCCCTTGCGGCCGGCGAGGGCGGGGTGGTTGATGTCGAGGGTGACGATGTCCGCCGGCGCGCCAATGGCCAGCCCGGCGCGGGTGCCGAGCGCCTGAGCTTCCGGGGTCGGCGCCCCGAGCGCCTGCGCGCCGCCCTCCAGCGCCGCCGCGAACAGCGCGCCGCCGGTCGACTTGCCCTCGCTGATGGCGAGGACGTTGCGGACGCGATGGGCGAGGCGCTGGGAATATTCCAGCAGGCGCAGCTCGCCGGCGACGTCGATCAGCACGTTGGAATCGGAGCCGACGCCGTAGCGCCCGCCGGCGGCCACGAAGTCCGGCGCCGGGAAGATGCCGTCGCCGAGATTGGCCTCGGTGATCGGGCACAGCCCCGCCACCGCGCCGCTCGCCGCCATGCGACGGGTTTCCTCGCCGGTCATGTGGGTGGCGTGGATCAGGCACCAGCGCCCGTCGACCGGGGCATTGTCGAGCAGGTGCTCGACCGGCCGGCGGCCGGACCAGGCGATGCAGTCCTCCACCTCCTTGGTCTGCTCGGCGACGTGGATGTGGACCGGACCGCCTTCGGCCAGCGGCAGGATCGCGGCGATCTCCTCGGCGGTCGCGGCGCGCAGGCTGTGTGGCGCGATGCCGACGACGGCGTCCGGCAGGGCCGCCGCCGCCTTCCGGGCCGATTCAATAAGTCGCCCGAAGCTGTTGACATCGTTTATGAAGCGGCGCTGGCCGTAATTGGGCGCCTGAGCACCGAAGCCGCCATGGGCGTAGAACACCGGCAGCAGGGTGAGGGCGATGCCGGTCTGCTGCGCCGCCGCCGCGATGCGCTGGGCGAGCTCGCCGATATCGGCATAGGCCGAGCCGTCGCGGTCGTGGTGGAGATAATGGAATTCGCCGACGCGGGTGTAGCCGGCCTCCAGCATCTCCACATAGACCTGCGCGGCGATGGCCTCGACATCCTCCGGGTCCATGCGGTCGACCGCGCGATACATGGCTTCGCGCCAGGTCCAGAAGCTGTCGCCGGTGGGGCCGCGCACCTCGGTGCCGCCGGCGAAGGCGCGCTGGAAGGCATGGCTGTGGAGATTGGGCAGGCCGGGCAGGGCGAGGGCATGGCGCTCGTCACCCGCCGAAGGCGCGGTGCCGGGGGTGACGGCCGCTATCTGTCCCCTCACCATGTCGATCGCGACGTCCGACGCCCAGCCGGTGGGAAGGAGGGCGGTCTCGAACCAGAGGCGGGTCATCGCGGCATCTCTCCCTCGACGCTATGGACAAGCCAAATTGGATGCGATTATGTATAGACATTATCCGCGCGACTGCCAAACGCAATCGCCGTAATCGAGAAGGGGAACCGATGCGCTGCGACCGGATATGGCGTGGGGCGAGGCTGGCGACGCTCGATCCGGCGCGTCCCGGCCTCGGTGTCGTGGAGGACGGGCTGGTCGCCGCCCTGGACGGGCGAATCGCCTATGCCGGCCCCGCCTCCGACGCACCGGCCTTCGACGCGGCCGAGAGCGTCGACTGCGAGGGCCGCTGGATCACGCCGGGGCTGATCGACTGCCATACCCATCTGGTGTTCGGCGGCAACCGCGCGCACGAGTTCGAGCTGCGGCTCGCCGGCGCCTCCTATGAGGAGATCGCCCGCGCGGGCGGGGGCATCGTCTCCACCATGAAGGCGACCCGCGAGGCGAGCGAGGGCGAGCTCGTCGCCTCCGCGCTGCGCCGGCTCGACGCGCTGCTGGCCGAAGGCGTCACCACGGTCGAGGTCAAGTCGGGCTACGGGCTGTCGCAGGACGCGGAGCTGAAGAGCCTGAGGGCCGCCCGGGCGCTCGGCGGCGAACGTCCGGTCTCGGTGACGACCACCTTCCTGGGCGCCCACGCCTTGCCGCCCGAGTTCAAGGAAGACCGCGACGGCTATGTCGACGCCGTCATCGCCATGCTGCCCGGGATCGCGCAGGAGAGGCTGGCGGACGCGGTCGACGCCTTCTGCGAGGGCATCGCCTTCCAGCCCGACGAGGTCGCCCGCGTGTTCGAGGCGGCGCGCGCTCTGGGGCTGCCGGTGAAGCTGCATGCGGACCAGCTCTCCAATCTCCATGGTGCCCGGCTCGCCGCCAGTTTCGGCGCGCTCTCGGCCGACCATCTCGAACATACGGACGCGGACGGCGCCGCCGCCATGGCGAAGGCCGGCACGGTCGCGGTGCTGCTCCCGGGCGCATGCTACTTCATCCGCGAGACCAGGATGCCGCCGGTCGACCTGTTCCGGCAGCACGGCACACATATGGCGCTCGCCACCGACTGCAATCCCGGCACCTCGCCGCTGACCTCGCTGCTGCTGACCATGAACATGGGCGCGACCCTGTTCCGCATGACTGTGGACGAGTGCGTCGCCGGGGTGACGCGCGAGGCGGCGCGGGCGCTGGGGCGGCTCGACGAGATCGGAACGCTGGAGGCCGGCAAGAGCTGCGACCTCGCGATATGGGACATCGAGCGGCCGGCCGAGCTTGTCTACCGCATGGGTTTCAACCCGCTGCACATGCGGGTGTGGAGGGGTCAATGAGCGATATTGTTCTCAAGCCGGGCGACGTGAGCCTCGCCGAGTGGCGGGCGGTCTATCGCGGCGCAGGCGTCCGGCTCGACCCCGCCTGCCTGCCGGCGGTCGAGCGCTCGGCCAAGGCGGTTGCGGACATCCTCGCCCGGGGCGAGCCGGTCTATGGCATCAATACCGGCTTCGGGAAGCTCGCCACGGTGAAGATCGGCGATGCGGATCTGGCGAAACTCCAGCGCAACATCGTGCTCTCCCACGCCGCCGGCGTCGGCGAGCCGATGCCGGTGCCGATCGCGCGGCTGATGATGGCGCTGAAGCTCGCCAGCCTCGCCCAGGGCGCATCCGGCATCCAGCCGGGCACGCTGAAGCTGCTGGAAGCGATGCTGGCCAGGGGGCTGACCCCGGTGGTGCCCTGCCAGGGCTCGGTCGGCGCCTCGGGCGATCTCGCCCCGCTCTCGCACATGACGGCGACCATGATCGGGGTCGGCGAGATCTTCGTCGGCGGCGTCCGGCTGCCGGCCGATGTTGCGCTTGCCGATGCGGGGCTGGCCCCAGTCGAGCTCGGCCCGAAGGAGGGCCTCGCGCTGCTCAACGGCACGCAGTTCTCCACCGCCAACGCGCTGGCCGGCTTGTTCGAGGCCGAGAACCTGTTCCGCTCCGCGCTGGTGACGGGCGCGCTCTCGACCGACGCCGCGCGCGGCTCGGACGCGCCGTTCGACCCGCGCATCCACCACCTTCGCAAGCATCGCGGCCAGATCGAGACGGCGGAGGCGCTGCGCCGCCTGATGGAGGGATCGGCCATCCGCGCCTCGCATCTGGTGGGCGACGAGCGGGTGCAGGATCCCTATTGCCTGCGCTGCCAGCCGCAGGTGATGGGCGCCGCGCTCGACGTGCTGCGCCAGGCCGCCGCCACGCTGGGGACCGAGGCGAACGGCGTCTCGGACAATCCGCTGATCTTCGCCGAGGACGGCGTGGCGCTCTCGGGCGGCAATTTCCACGCTGAGCCGGTCGCCTTCGCCGCCGACATGATCGCGCTCGCGGTGTGCGAGATCGGTTCGCTCAGCGAGCGGCGCGTCGCCATGCTGGTCGACCCCGCGCTCTCGACCATGCCGGCCTTCCTCACCCCGAAGCCCGGCCTCAACTCCGGCTTCATGATCCCGCAGGTCACCGCCGCCGCGCTCGTTTCCGAAAACAAGCAGCGCGCCTATCCGGCCAGCGTCGATTCCATCCCGACCTCCGCCAACCAGGAGGACCACGTCTCCATGGCGGCTCACGGTGCCCGGCGCCTCGCCGGCATGGTGGAGAACGCGGTCTGCGTGATCGGGATCGAACTGCTGGCCGCCGCGCAGGGCTGCGACTTCCACCAACCGCTCGCCTCCAGCCCGGTGCTGGAGAAGGTGCGCGCCGCGGTGCGGGCGCAGGTGCCCCATCTCGACGACGACCGCCATTTCGCGCCGGACATGGAGGCGGCGAACGCGCTCGTGCGCTCCGGCGCCGTCGCCGCGCTCGCCGCGGACATGCTGCCGGCCATCAGCGGGGAGTGACATGAGCCATCCCGACTTCATCACCGTCCATCGCGGCACCGCGCCGCTCGTCGTCTCGCTGCCCCACACCGGCACCGACATTCCCGAGGAGATCGCCGGCGATCTCGTCTCGCCCTGGAGGGCGCGCAAGGATGCGGACTGGTGGATCGAGAAGCTCTACGACTTCGCCGCCGATCTCGGGGCGAGCGTGGTGCGCACCTCGGTCTCGCGCACGGCGATCGACGTGAACCGCGACCCCTCGGGCGTCTCGCTCTATCCCGGGCAGGCGACGACCGAGCTGTGCCCGACCACCACCTTCGACGGCGAGCCGCTCTACAAGGAGGGCAGGGCGCCGGACGTGGCGATGCGCCGGGCGCGCTGGTTCGATCCCTACCACGCCGCGCTCAAGGCGGAGATCGAGCACGCGCGCAGCGTCCACGGCACCGTTTCGCTCTATGACTGCCATTCGATCCGGTCGGTCATTCCGCGCCTGTTCGAGGGCACGCTGCCGAACTTCAACATCGGCACCAATTCCGGGGCGAGCTGCGCGCCGGAGCTGCAGGCCGAGGTCGAGCGCATCTGCGACGCGACCTCGTTCAGCCGGGTGAGCAATGGCCGCTTCAAGGGCGGCTACATCACCCGCCACTACGGCGCGCCGGAGCGCGGCGTCCATGCCGTGCAGATGGAGCTCGCCTGCCGCACCTACATGCCCGAGACCCTCGGCCCCGTCGGGCCGCAGGACTGGCCGAGCGACTATGATCCCGCCTATGCCGCCCCGTGCCGGGCGGCCGTCACCGACATTCTCAAAGCGTGCCTTGCCTTCGCACGCTCGCACGCCTGAGGAGAGCCTTCATGTCCCGTCTCGACAATTCGCGCGTCATCCACGCCCCGCACGGCACCGAGCTCGCCGCCAAGAGCTGGCTGACCGAGGCGCCGATGCGCATGCTGATGAACAATCTCGATCCCGACGTCGCCGAGAAGCCCGGCGAGCTGGTGGTCTATGGCGGCATCGGGCGGGCGGCGCGCGACTGGGAGTGCTTCGACAAGATCGTCGCCACGCTGAAGACGCTGGAGGCGGACCAGACGCTGCTGGTGCAGTCCGGCAAGCCGGTGGGCGTGTTCCGCACCCACAAGGACGCGCCGCGCGTGCTGATCGCCAACTCCAACCTGGTGCCGCGCTGGGCGACCTGGGAGCACTTCAACGAGCTCGATAAGAAGGGGCTCATGATGTACGGCCAGATGACGGCCGGCTCCTGGATCTATATCGGCGCCCAGGGCATCGTGCAGGGCACCTACGAGACCTTCGTCGAGATGGGCCGCCAGCATTTCGGCGGCAGCCTCAAGGGCAAGTGGATCCTCACCGGCGGCCTCGGCGGCATGGGCGGGGCGCAGCCGCTCGCCGCCACCATGGCCGGGGCGAGCTGCCTCGCCATCGAGTGCCGGCCCTCCTCGATCGAATTCCGCCTGCGCACCGGCTATCTCGACACCCACACCACCAGCGTCGACGAGGCGCTGGCGATGATCGAGAAGTCCTGCGCCGAGGGCAAGCCGCTCTCCGTCGGCCTGCTCGGCAACACCGCCGAGATCCTGCCGGAGCTGGTGAAGCGCGGCGTGAAGCCGGACATGGTGACCGACCAGACCTCCGCCCATGATCCGGTGAACGGCTATCTGCCGATCGGCTGGACGCTCTCCGACTGGGAGGACCGCAAGCAGTCCGACCCGGCCGGCGTCGCCAAGGCCGCCAAGGCCTCGATGGCGGTGCATGTGAAGGCGATGCTGGACTTCTTCCACGCCGGCATCCCGACCGTCGACTACGGCAACAACATCCGCCAGATGGCGCTGGAGGAGGGCGTGACCAACGCCTTCGACTTCCCCGGCTTCGTGCCGGCCTATATCCGCCCGCTGTTCTGCCGCGGCGTCGGCCCGTTCCGCTGGGCGGCGCTCTCGGGCGACCCGGAGGATATCTACAAGACCGACGCCAAGGTGAAGGAGCTGATCCCCGACAACGCGCATCTGCACAACTGGCTCGACATGGCGCGCGAGCGCATCCACTTCCAGGGCCTGCCGGCGCGCATCTGCTGGGTGGGGCTGGGCGACCGGCATAGGCTCGGCCTCGCCTTCAACGAGATGGTGCGCAAGGGCGAGCTGAAGGCGCCGGTCGTGATCGGCCGCGACCACCTCGATTCCGGCTCGGTCGCCTCGCCCAACCGCGAGACGGAGTCGATGCGCGACGGCTCCGACGCCGTGTCCGACTGGCCGCTGCTCAACGCCCTGCTCAACACCGCCTCCGGCGCGACCTGGGTGTCGCTGCACCATGGTGGCGGCGTCGGCATGGGCTTCTCCCAGCATGCCGGCATGGTGATCTGCTGCGACGGCACCGAGGACGCCGATGCGCGTCTCGCCCGGGTGCTGTGGAACGACCCGGCGACCGGCGTGATGCGCCACGCCGATGCGGGCTACGAGATCGCCATCGAATGCGCGAAGGAGCACCAGCTCAACCTGCCGGGGATCCTCGGCTGATGCGTCTGCTGCGCGCCGGCGACCACATCGTCATGCCGTGGAAGAACGGCGCCGGCGCGACCACGCAGATCGCGATCGCCCCGCCTGGCGCCTCGCTCGACGGTTTCGACTGGCGGGTGAGCATGGCCGGTGTGGTCGAGGACGGGCCGTTCTCGACCTTCCCCGGCATCGACCGCACGCTGGCGGTGCTGGAGGGCGAGGGGATCGTGCTGGAGGTGGAAGGCGCTCCGCCGCGCCGCCTGACGGGCGAGGGCGAGCCGGCGGTCTTTCCCGGCGACGTGCCGACGCGGGCGGCCCTGATCGGCGGACCGATCACCGACCTCAACGTGATGAGCCGGCGCAGCCGCTACGCCCACCGGCTCGCCCGGCGCATAGTCGACGCGCCGGTGACTCTGGCGCCCAGCAGCGGCATCATGCTGGTGCTGGCGCTCTCGCCGGGGCTGCGCGTCGGCGGCGAGCGGCTGGAGCGGCTCGACGCCGCGATGCTCGACGCGCCGACCCACGTCGAGGCCGACCATGCGACCATCTGCTACGTCATCGAGTTGTGGGAAGTCGCCGACGGGCACGGAAATTAAGTCTATACAATAACAGCGCTGCTTTTGGTCGAGAGGAGGCCGCCAGGATGCGTCGTTCGGATAAGCTGAAGCTCGGGACCTTCGTCTATACCTTCGGCTACAATCCCGCCGGCTGGCTTCACCCGGGATGCGATGTGAACGGTGCCAATGATTTCCGCCATCTTCTTAAAGTGGCGCAGATCTCCGAGGCGGCGAAGTTCGACTTCATGTTCATGGCGGATTCGCCCGCCGCCGCCGTGGGCGACCCCGAAGCCCTGTGCCGCATGCCGACCAAGATGAACCGCTTCGAGCCGATGACGCTGCTCTCGGCGCTGGCGGTCTCGACCTCCCATCTCGGCCTCGTGGCGACCGCCTCGACTTCCTATTACGAGCCCTTCAACCTCGCCCGCATCTTCGCCTCGATCGACCATCTCAGCGGCGGGCGGGCGTGCTGGAACGTCGTCACCTCGGACCATGACGAGACCGGCTACAACTTCAACCGCGAAGGGCTCGACCCGCACGCGCTGCGCTACGAGCGCGGCAAGGAGTTCGTCGACGTCATGTTCGGGCTGTGGGACAGCTACGAGCCCGACGCGCTGAAGCTCGATCGCGAGAGCGGCATCTATTACGACAAGGAGAAGCTCCACGCGCTGGACCACAAGGGCAAGCACTTCCAGGTGCGCGGCCCGCTCAACATCGCCGCCTCGCCGCAGGGCCGGCCGGTGATCGCGCAGGCGGGCGGCTCGGAAGCGGGCATCGAGCTCGCGGCGGAGACGGCGGAGGTGGTGTTCTCGCTCGCCTCCAATCTCGAGCGCAGCCAGGCTTTCTACGCGACCCTCAAGGACCGCATGGCGAAGTACGGCCGCGGCCCGGACGAGCTGAAGGTGATGCCCGGCGCGGTCATCAATGTCGGGCGCACGGAGAGCGAGGCGCGCGAGAAGGTGCGCTACCTCGCCGACAAGCTGCATCCCGACGCCGGGCGGCAGATGCTGGCCGAGTTCCTGGAGGCTGACCTCTCGGGCGTGCCGCTCGACGAGCCGTTCCCCAAGGACCGTCTGCCGGCGACGCCCAAGGGCTCCAAGGCGCTGTTCGACGAACTGACCAGCTTCGTAATGAAGGGCCACACGGTCGGCGAGCTGATCCGCCTCTACAGCGAGAAGCACACCGGCAACGGCATCACCGGCACGCCGGCGGTTGTCGCCGACTTCATGGAGGAGTGGTTCGAGGGACGAGCGGCCGACGGCTTCATCGTCATGTGCCCGGCCCTTCCTTCGGCGCTCAAGGACTTCACCGAGCTGGTGGTGCCGGAGCTGCGCCGGCGCGGGCTGTTCCGCGACGACTATGAAGGCACCACGCTGCGCGCCAATCTCGGCCTGCCCACGCCCGAGAACCGCTATGCCCGCGCCCGCCGGCAGAAGGGCGAAGCTGTGGGCGCCGCCTAGCATTCGCCGAAAGGCGCTTGGCCGTTCGGCATTTGGCCGCCATCCTGCTTCCAGCCTCACTCTTCGTCATCCCGCCCGGCATTCCCGTGCCGGCCGGGAGTGGCGGTCCGTAACCTCGCCCCGGTCGGGCGAGGGGCGCCGGGCGGGGCGGGCCAACTGGAGCGTTGATGTTCAACACGACGATCATCATCAAGTCGCTGCCGCTGCTGCTGGAGGCCTCGGTGTGGACCGTGGTCTACTCGCTGACCTCGGTGGCGATCGGCTTCTGCATTGGCACGCTGATGTGCGCGGCGCGGCTTTCCACGTCACCCGCCGCGCGCCGGGTCTCGGCATTCTATGTCAGCTTCTTCCGCGGCGTGCCGCTGCTGGTGCAGCTTCTGATTTCCTATTACTGCCTGCCGCTGATCGGCATCAACGTGCCGTCCTCGGTGGCGGCGGTGGGCACGCTCGCCCTGTGCACCGGCGCCTACATGACCGAGATCCTGCGCGGCGGCTTTCTCGGCATTCCGGCGGGGCTGATCGAGGCGGCGCGGATGGTCGGCCTGTCGCGGACGCAGATCCTCACCCGCATCGAGGTGCCGCTGGCGGTGCGCTTCACGCTGCCCTCGCTCGTCAACGAGACGACGATGATGGTGAAGGCCTCCTCGCTGATCTCGGTGGTGGGCGTGCTGGAGCTGACACGGCTCGCTCAGAACATCGCCACCTCCACCTTCCAGCCGCTGGAGATCTATCTCACCGCCGGGGCGATCTATTTCGTCATCAACGGCGTCATCACCCTGCTCGGCGTATTGCTTGAGAGCCGCTTCCAGCTGGAGGCGGCGCGATGACCTTCAATCCGGCTATCCTCCTCGACAACTGGCGCGACCTGCTCGACGGGCTGGTGCTGACGCTCCTGATCTGGGTGGTGGGCACGGTGCTCGGCCTCGCCATCGGCCTCGTCGTCGCCACGCTACAGCTTTTCACCAATCGCTGGGTGGCGGCGCCGCTGACCTTCTACGTCGCGCTGATGAGGGGCACGCCGTTCCTGATCCAGCTCTTCGTGATCTATTATGGCGGGCCTTCCTTCGGGCTCGACCTGTCGCCACTCACCGCCGGCATCTGCGGGCTGGCGCTCTATGGCGGGGCCTATTTCGCCGAGATCTTCCGCGCCGGCTTCCTCTCCGTGCCGCCGGGCCAGATCGAGGCGGCGCGGATGATGGGGATCGGCCGGCTCGACATCGTGCGCCACGTCCAGCTTCCCCAGATGCTGGTCATCATCCTGCCGGCGCTTGCCAACATGACGGTGCTGCTGTCGAAGGAGACGGCGGTGCTCTCGGTCATCACCGTGAACGAGCTGACCTCGGTGGTGCAGTCGATCGGCTCCACCACCTTCGCCTTTGCCGAGACGCTGCTGTTCCTGGCGCTCGTCTACTGGGCGCTGCTTGAAATCGTCACCGCCGCCGCGCGCCGGCTGGAGAAGCGGGTCGGCCGTTTCATGCTGCGCGCGCAGGGCTGACCGGAAAGGGCGGATATGAGCGAAGGGCCGATCATCGACGTGCGCGGCGTGTGGAAGCGCTTCGGCGCGACCGAGGTGCTGAAGGGCATCGACCTGTCGATCAACAAGTCGGACGTCACCTGCATCATCGGGCCGTCCGGCTCGGGCAAATCGACCCTGCTGCGCTGCATCGCCTTCCTCGAGGAATACAGCGAGGGCGAGATCTACATCGAGGGCGAGCTGCTCGGCTTCGCGCAGGAGGGCGGCAAGCGCCGGCGCGTCTCCGAGGCCGAGGTGGCGCGGGTGCGGCGCAACGTCGGCTTCGTGTTCCAGCAGTTCAATTTGTGGCCGCACATGACGGCGCTGGAGAACGTGGCGGCGCCGCTGCGCCTCGCGCGCGGGATCGCGGGCGACGAGGCGGCGCGGCGGGCCGGGGCGATGCTGGAGAAGGTCGGCCTGTCGGCGCGTGCGGGCGCCTATCCCAGCCAGCTCTCCGGCGGCCAGCAGCAGCGCGTCGGCATCGCCCGCGCGCTCGCCATGGAGCCGCATATCATGCTGTTCGACGAGCCGACCTCGGCGCTCGACCCGGAGCTGGTGGGCGAGGTGCTGCAGGTGATGCGCGACCTCGCCGGCGAGGGCATGACCATGGCCGTGGTGACGCACGAGATGGGCTTCGCGGCGCAGGTGGCGGACACGGTGGTGTTCCTCGACCACGGCCGGATCGCCGCGAGCGGCTCGCCGGAAGAGGTCTTCCGCCGCGACCCGAACCCCCGTCTGCGCCAGTTCCTGCAGAACTATTTCGACCGCAACGTCTTCTGGCAGTCGGAGGAAGGGGCGGCGTCCTGAAGGCGGAGGGCGCCCCCGTCTTTCGACTTGTTGCGGTGCTGCGGGGCTTGTGGATACACTTGCATATTCAAGTAGTTTCGGAAGACATCTGCGTCATCCGATGAGAACAGTTAGGGAACAGGAGAGACCTATGCAGCATCCCGCTCGGCGGTACGCCGTGATACGCGCCGTCCGGCTCGCCGCCCTCGGCGTCGCCACCTCCCTGGTCGCCTCCATGGCGTTCGCGGGGCTCGGCCATGCCGAGGATCTGCTCGCCAAGGTGAAGGCCAAGGGCGAGCTGACGGTCGGCACCGAACTGCAGTTCGCGCCGTTCGACTTCATCGAGGACGGCAAGCAGGCGGGCATGAACAAGGAGATCTTCGCGGAGATCGGCAAGGATCTCGGCGTCAAGGTCACCTTCCTCGACCTGCCGTGGCCGAGCGTGCTGCCGGGCCTCGAGGCCGGCAAGTTCGACATGGTGGCAGGCCCGGCGACCATCACCAAGGCGCGCATGGAGCGCTACCGCTTCACCTCCCCGATCGCCGACGCGACGGTGGCGATCCTGAAGAAGAAGGGCGACGGCTCGATCACCAAGCCGCAGGACATCGCCGGCAAGAAGGTCGGCTCGGGCAAGGCGACCGCCCAGCTCGCCCAGCTCCAGGAATTCGCCAAGACGCTGTCGCCGGAGCCCACCATCCAGGAATATATCGACTTCAGCCAGTCCTATGCGGACCTCGGCGCCGGCCGCATCGTGGCGGTGGCGAACTCGCTGCCGAACATCGCCTTCCTCGCCAAGCAGAAGCCCGACGTGTTCGAGGTGGTCGAGCCGCCCTTCGGCAAGCCGGTCTATTTCGGCTTCATCGGCACCAAGGCGGAGGACGCCAAGTCGTTGATGGACGCGGTGGACAAGGTCATCATCGCCATGAAGCATGACGGCCGGCTCGCCGCGCTGCAGAAGAAGTGGTTCGGCACCGCCATGTCGACGCCCGACTACGTGACCGAGGCGAGCTTCTGAGGCACGCGCCTTCCGCATCGATCGACGGGGCCGCGGCGCGAGGGTGCCGCGGCCCTTCGTGTTTCGGGCGCGTGCAGATGGCTCAGCCCTGGGGCGAGAAGCGGGCGACGAGATCGTAGAGGTCGCCGCGAAAGATCTGCCGCACGAAAGTGACCGTGGCGTTGGCGCGCCAGGTGCGGCGCTCCAGCGTCAGGCAGGCCGTGCCCTTGGGAACGGCGAGCGAATGCGCCACGCGGGCGGGGGCGTTGACCGCGCTGATGCGGTGCTCGGCCTCGGTCCACGGCACGTGGCGCAGCAGCCAGGAGCCGGGCGGCTCGGCGCTGAAATCGACCTTCGCCGCCTCCGGCACGGTGTCGAGGCCGATCAGCCGCTCCTCCAGCGCGAAGGGGCGCCCATTGGCGAGATGGCGGCAGGAGAGGTCCAGCACCTCGGCGCCGGCGGCGAGCGCCGTCTCCAGCCGGTCGTCGGCGGAGGCGCGGCGGCGCCGGCTGGAAATCAGCTCGTAATCATAGATTTCGCCGCGCGCGGCGATCTCGACCGGGATGTCCGGGATGCGCAGCACCGCCGAATGGATGCGCGGCTGCGCGACGAAGGAGCCGGCCCGGCGCCGCCGCTCGATCAGCCCCGCGGCGACCAGTCCGGCGATGACCTTGTTGACGGTCATGCGGGCGCAGCCATACTGCGCCATCAGCTCGTGCTCGAACGGGATTCGATGCCCGGGCGGCCATTCGCCGGAGAGGATGCGCGTCTCGAGGTCCGCTCGGATGCGCTGGTGGAGCGTCGTAGCGGGCGCAGCCGCCTTGGCAGGCTCGGTCTGGACTGTCACGGCGCGTCGCTCCCTCTCGCCCGATAAGGGTAGGGGAGTTTAACGCAGCCTCCCAATATGTATAGACAT
Organism: Ancylobacter mangrovi; assembly: GCF_024752335.1. Classification (NCBI taxonomy): domain Bacteria; kingdom Pseudomonadati; phylum Pseudomonadota; class Alphaproteobacteria; order Hyphomicrobiales; family Xanthobacteraceae; genus Ancylobacter; species Ancylobacter mangrovi. The sequence goes on from NZ_JANTHY010000008.1 coordinate 94,700, forward strand.
AAATGCGGCAGGCTGCGACGCGAACGCCGCCGCCTCAGTTGATCGGTCCCATGATGAAGTCCGGCAGCCAGGTGGCGATGCCGGGGAAGATGCTCAGGATCAGGATCCCCAGCATCATCAGCAGCACATAGGGCAGGGCGCCGCTCAGTACCTGGCCGGCCGGCACCTGCGGCGCGATCGCCTTCACCACGAACAGGTTGAGCCCCACCGGCGGGGTGATGAGGCCGATCTCCATGTTGATCGTCAGCACCACCGCGAACCAGTAGGGGTCGAAGCCCGAGGAGACGATGATCGGGTAGAGCAGGGGCGCCGACATCACGATGATCGCCACCGGCGGCAGGAACATGCCGGCCAGCAGCAGGAACAGGTTGACCACGCCCATCAGCACCCAGCGGTTCACCTCCAGCGCGGCGATCGAGGAGGCGACGGTCTGGGTGATGAAGAGTGAGGACAGCGCGAAAGCGAACAGCTCGGCCGACGCCATGATCATCATGATCATCACGCTCTCGCGCAGCGTGGTCGAGAAGATGTCGATGATCGGCTTCGGCCGGCACAGCCGGTACATGATGATGACGACGCACAGGGTGAGGAAGGCGCCCGCGCCCGCGGCCTCGGACGGCGTCGCCACGCCGCCATAGAGCACGTAGAGCGTGCCGAGGATGATGATCAGGAACGGGGCGACCTTCGGAAGCGCGACGAGCTTCTGCGAGAAGGTGAAGCGGGTTGCCTGCTGGTCGAAGCGGAAGCCCTTGCGCCGGCAGTCGAAGAGCGCCCAGCCCATGAACATGGCGGTGAGCATGAGGCCCGGCATGACGCCGGCCAGGAACAGCCGGCCGATCGAGGTCTCGGTGGCGATGCCGTAGACGATCATCGTCACCGAGGGCGGGATGAGGATGCCGAGCGTGCCGCCGGCGCAGATCGAGCCGGTCGCCACCGTGGCCGGATAGCCGCGCTTGAGCATCTCCGGCACGCCCATCTTGCCGATGGCGGCGCAGGTGGCCGGGCTCGAGCCGGTCATGCCGGCGAAGATGGCGCAGGCGCCGATGTTGGAGAGCACCAGCCCGCCCGGCACCCGGCTCAGCCAGCGGTCGAGCGCCTCGTAGAGGTCGCGTCCGGCCGGGGTCGCGGCGACGGCCGCGCCCATCAGCACGAACATCGGGATCGACACATAGGCGAGGTTGGCGATGCCCGAGAACATGGTCTCGGCCAGCACGTCGAACACGCCGATGCCGTTCGCCATCACGAGCCCGCCGATGGCGGTGAGGCCGAGGGCGAAGGCGATCGGCATGCCGGTCGCCAGCAGCGCCAGCAGCAGGCCGATGACGAGCATGCCCGAGGAGGTGGGGGAGAGGTTCATCATGCCCGTTCTCCCGCCTCGAGCGGCGCGCAGACGCGGCGGATGATCTCCGCCACATATTGCAGCGACAGCAGGGCGAAGCTGACCGGAAGCGGGAGCAGCGGGATCCACAGCGTGATCGCCGCGACCGACGAGGTGTGCCAGTCGTTCACATAGGCCTCGTGGAAGAACATGGCGCTGGCGACCGTCATCGACAGGGCGAAGAGGAGCCCCAGCAGCGCCCCGGTGATGCCGAGCAGGCGCTGCACGGGCGGGGCGAACATCAGCTCGATCACGTCGACGCCCACATGGCCGCGCGTGTGCAGCACATAGGGCGAGCCGAGGAAGACGGCGGCGGTCGCGGTGAAGACCACGAAGTCGGTCTGCCAGATGGTCGGGGCGCGAAACACGTAGCGCAGGAAGATCATCTCGCAGATCACCAGCATGGCGGCGACCAGCATCAGGCCGGCGAGAATGGCGGCGGCCTTGGAGATGAAATCGACCGTTCGCAGGAACAGGCTTAGCATCGGGGCGCTTTCATGCGGGGAGGTGGGCTCGTTCGCTGCGGGCGGCGGCGCGGGCCGGCTGCCGCTCAGGGCAGGCCGGCCCGCCGGAACAGGCGCCAGCGGGCGGTCCCGCACGCGCCGGGCGCGCGGGACCCGGCTCGGTCACTGGACGGCGAGCGCCTTCTTGATCAACTCGTCGCCACCCTTCACCTTCTCGGAGAAGTTCTTGTAGGCGCTTTCCTGCGCGACCTTCAGCCAGGCGTCGTAGTCGTCGGAGGACATCTCGACCACCTCGACGCCGGCACCCTTGAAGGTGTCGACCAGCTTCTTGTCGGCGTTCCGCACTTCCTTGGCGAACCAGTCCTGCGCCTTCTTGCCGGCGGCGAGGATCGCCTTCTGCTGGTCGGGGTTCAGCCGGTCGAAGACGCGCTTCGACATCAGCACCGGCTCATACATGAACCACAGCGCGTTCTCGCCCGGCGCGGTGAGGCATTTGACCTGCTCGAATAGCCGGTAGGAGACGAAGCTCGCAGAAGAGGTGTTGGTCGCGTCGAGCACGCCGGTCTGCATGCCCGAATAGATCTCGGAGGAGGGCATGGAGGAGATGGAGGCGCCGGCGGCGGCCAGCATCTGCTCGAAGGCCGGGCCGGCGGCGCGCGTCACCTGGCCCTTGATGCTGTCCGGGTTGGTGATGCAGGCCTTCTTCGAGGCGAAGGCGCCCGACAGCCAGGCGTCGGAGATGACGATGGCGCCGTTGTCCTCGATGATCTTCTTGATCTCCTGCATGAAGGGGGAGTCGTTGAGCCGCTCGGCGCGGTCGAAATTGCGCACCAGCCCCGGCATCAGCGTGGCGGAGAACTGGGGCACGCGGCCGGACGCGTAGTCGAGCGGGAAGCTCGTGATGTCTAGCTGGCCCTTGGTCAGGGCGCCCCACTGCTCGGTCGGCTTGAAGAGCGAGGAGCCGGGGAAGACCTGGATCTTGAGGCCGACATTCGCCGCGTCGACGTCGCGGGCGATCATCTGCACCATTTCGTCGCGCGGATCGCCCTTGCCGCCCGGAAACTGGTGCGAGGCGCGGAGCGTGATGTCCTGCGCGAAGGCGGACGAGGCGAAGGCGAGGGCGCAGCTGAGCGCGAGGGCGCGCGTAACGGAACGCGTTCCGGTCATGATTTTCCTCCTTGTCGGCCCGCCGGTCGGCGGACGGATGGCGTTTCCTGCTTCGTTGTCGTGTCGCGGCGGTTGGTCCGCCGTCGACGTTTTCTCCCGCCCGGGGGCGGCAGTATTTCAGGCACTGTGTCGATAGATATCGCGATAGGTGTCCCTGAGTATGTTCTTCTGCACCTTGCCCATCGTGTTGCGCGGCAGCTCGGAAACGAAGAACACCCTCTTGGGTTGCTTGAAGCGGGCGAGGCGGCTCTCCAGCGCCTTCTGGATCGCCTGCTCGGACAGGTCGGCATTGCCGGCCGGCACCACGACAGCCGTGACGCCCTCGCCGAAATCGGGGTGCGGGACGCCGATCACGGCGCTTTCCAGCACGCCGGGAAGGGCGTCGATCTCGCCTTCCACTTCCTTCGGGTAGACGTTGAAGCCGCCGGTGATGACGAGATCTTTGCCGCGCCCGACGATGTGGACGTAGCCCTGCTCGTCGATCTTGCCGAGGTCGCCGGTGATGAAGAAGCCGTCGTGGAACTCGCTCGCCGTCTTCTCCGGCATGCGCCAGTAGCCCTTGGTGACGTTGGCGCCCTTCACCTCGATCATCCCGATCTCGCCGGCGGGCAGCTCCCGGCCGGTCTCGGGGTCGACCACCCGCAGGCTGATGCCGGGCAGCGGGAAGCCGACCGTGCCGGCGATGCGCTCGCCCTCATAGGGGTTCGAGGTGTTCATGCCGGTCTCGGTCATGCCGTAGCGCTCGAGAATGGCCTTGCCGGTGCGCTCGCGGAAGGCGCGGTGGGTCTCGGCCAGCAGCGGCGCCGAGCCGGAGATGAACAGGCGCATATGGCCGGCCGCCTCGGGGGTCAGGCCGGGCTGGTCGAGCAGGCGGGTGTAGAAGGTCGGCACGCCCATGAGGCAGGTCGCCTCGGGCATCAGGTCGATGACCTCGCGCGCGTCGAACTTCGAGCGGAAGAACATCGACGCGCCGGCGAGCAGCACGACATTGGCACCGACGAACAGGCCGTGGGTGTGGAACAGCGGCAGCGCGTGGATCAGCACGTCGTCCGCGGTGAAGCGCCAATAGTCCCTCAGCGTCAGGGCGTTGGACAGCAGGTTGCTGTGCGTGAGCATGGCGCCCTTGGCACGGCCCGTGGTGCCGGAGGTGTAGAGGATGGCGCCGAGATCGTCCGGTCCGCGCGGTACGTCGTCGAACGCGTCCGGGAAGCCCGCCGCCGCCTCCATCAGCGAGCCGCCGCCATCGGCGCCGATGGTCTCGACGCAGGGCACGCCGAGCTCGCCCGCCAGCGCCCGCGCCTCGGCCTCGATTTCCGGCCGGCAGACGAACATGGTCGGCTCCGCGTCGGAGAGGAAGTAGCGCACCTCGTTCAGCGTGTAGGCGGTGTTGAGCGGCAGATAGACGGCGCCCGCCCGCACGGCGGCGAGGTAGAGCGCGAAGGCCGGCCAGGACTTGTCGACCTGCACCGCGATCCGGTCGCCCGGCTTCACGCCGCGCGCGACCAGAAGGCCGGCGAGGCGGGCGGAGAGCGCGAAGGCGTCGCCATAGCTCACCACGCTGCCGTCGGCGAGCCGGGCGAGCGGCTTGTCGGGCGCGGGGGCGGCGGCGCGGATGGCGGCGAAGAGGTGGTTTTCGGACACGGTGTCGTTCATGCTCGTTCTCAGGAGACCGGCACCAGGGCGCGCGAGCTCGTATCGGCCTTGACCAGCTTTCGCACGGCCGGACTCGCCACGACCTCGCCCTTGCCGGCAAAGGCTTCGTGGTTCCGTTCGATGTCGGACAGGATATAGCGGTAATTGACCATCAGTCCCGCCGCCTGGGCGACGCCCTTGGGCGAGAGATCGCCCATCGGGTTGATGCGCTCGAGCCGAGCGCCGTTGCCGAGATGGAAACGGGCCACCGGGTCGACCGGCTTGCCGTTCGGGGTGCGCGCGGCGAGGAAATAATAGGCGGCGAGCGGACCCAGAACGGCGCCGAGCTCGGCGCGGCGCTCGGCATGTTCGGGCCAGTCCGGCGTGTCGAGCGGCTCCAGTGCCTTGCGGTCGGCACTCGTCAGCACGGTGCTGTGCTCGGCCTTGCGCTCGCCCTCCAGCCATTTGCGGAAGCCGGGCACGGGGGAGAGGGTGACGAAGGTGGTGAGCGAGGGCAGCTCGCGGGAGATTTCCTCCACCACCTGCTTGATCAGGAAATTGCCGAAGCTGACCCCGCCCAGGCCGCGCTGGCAGTTGGAGATGGAATAGAAGACGGCGGTGTTCGCCTCCTGCGGTGTCAGGTGCCGGCGCGACTGGTCGAGCACGGGGGCGATGGCGCCCGGCGTCTCCTTGGTCAGCGCGACTTCCACGAAGATCAGCGGCTCGTCGACCAGCGCCGGATGGAAGAAGGCGTAGCAGCGCCGGTCCGGGCTGTCGACGCGGGCGCGCAGGTCGTCCCAGTCGCGGATCGCGTGGACCGCCTCGTAGCGGATGATCTTCTCGAGCACGTTGGCAGGCGTCGACCAGTCGATCCTGCGCAGCACGAGGAACCCCCGGTTGAACCAGGACGAGAACAGGTGCGCGAAGTCGCGGTCGACGACGGCGAGCTCCGGCCGTTGCCTCAGCACGTCCATGAGCTGCTCGCGCATGCGCACCAGCGCCAGCGTCGCACCGGGGGCGAGGTTGAAGCGGCGGAACAGCTCCTGGCGGCGGGGTTCGCTGGCGACGTGGATGTTGGCCGCGTCCGCCGGCGAGCCGGTGCGCTCATAGGTGCGGATGGCGGCGTCGAGGCGCGCGGGATCGGGGCCGAAGGCCAGTGCCAGCGCCTCGAAGAAGGCGGTGCATTCCTCGGGCTTCATGCGGGCGTAGCGGTCGAGGATGTCGGCCGCCAGCGCCACGCCGGAGGCTTCGCCCTGGCCCGACAGCAGGGTGTCGCAGCGGTCGATCAGCGTCTCGACCTTGGGCGCCGCGCTGGTGCGGCTCGAGCGGTCGAGCAGCGTGCGGCCACGCTCCGCGATGGAGGTGAGAAGGCCTGTGACGAACGATGCGTTCGAACCCATTGCAGCTTCCCGGCACGAGGTGCCTGCCAACCCGCGGGGACGCGTGCCCCGCTCGGCCGCCCGGCGTCGTGCCGTCGACGGCTGTATCAAATCAAGATCAATCGGCATTCAATGTCAACAATCATGTATACATGAAGTTGGGTCTTGCATCTTTGATTTGAATCGCGTCCTTCTTCCCAATGGAGGTAGCCCGTGCGTGGTGAGCAGACACCCAGGCTTCGCGAAGCGCTGGAGGACGACATCGTTGTCGGCCGCTTGCGGCCGGGCCAGCGGCTCGACGAGGTGGGCCTCGCCGAGCGTTTCGGCGTGTCGCGCACGCCGATCCGCGAGGCGCTGATCCAGCTCGCCGCCTCCGGCCTCGTGGAGATGCGCCCGCGGCGCGGCGCCTTCGTCACGCTGCTGGGGCCGCGCGAGCTGGTGGAATCCTTCGAGCTGATGGCGGAGGTGGAAGCTTCCTGCGCGCGCCTCGCCGCCCAGCGGCTCGGGCCGACCGATCGGGTGGCGATCTCGCGCGCCCATGACGCGTGCTGCGCCGCCGTCTCGGCGGGGGACGACGCGGCCTATTATCCGGCCAATGCCGATTTCCATGCGGCGATCTACGCCGCCACCAACAACCGCGTGCTGCGCGCCGAGGCGCTGCGGCTGCAGCTCGCCCTGCAGCCCTATCGCCGCCTGCAGCTCAAGGTGCCGCGGCGGATCGAGGCCTCGCTCGCCGAGCACGAGGCCATTCTCGACGCCCTGCTGAAGGGGGACGGCGCCACCGCCGCCGAGCGCATCCGCGCCCATGTGCTGGTGCAGGGCGAGCGCTTCATGTCGCTGCTCGCCGCCTTGCAGGACGAGACCGAGGAAACGGCCTGAATTCGTGCGTCGGAAACAGTCGTGGGGGGGGGGGGGGGGGGGGGGGGGGGGGGGGGGGGGGGGGGGGGGGGGGGGGGGGGGGGGGGGGGGGGGGGGGGCGGGGGGGGGGGGGGGACCG
>NZ_JANTHY010000009.1:0-187936 GCF_024752335.1 Ancylobacter mangrovi
CGGACCCGGCCTGATTGCGTGCGTCGGAACCTGTCGGGCCGCCCGCGTGGCGCCGGCCACGGGTCGTTCGGATGGGCCGCGACCGGCTAGCGGCGGTCGCGGCGTTTCAATGCTCTCGCGAGATCACTCGCCCGCGATCACTGGCCCGTCGTCACTGGCCTTTGGCCTTGGCCAGGAACGAGCCGTCGAAGGTCTTCGACAGGTCGATGCTCTTCGGGTCGACGCTCGGATCGGTGGTGGTGATGAGGTTCAGCGCGCTCTTCATGCTCGCCTCGTCGATGTTGCCATCGGTCGAGTAGGACTGGCGCGAGGCGTTGAACGCCTTGATGTAGAGCGACTTGTCGCCGAGCCAGTACTCCTCCGGCACCGTCGCGGCCACCTCTTCCGGCGTCGCCTTCTCCAGCCACTTCAGCGTCCGGTAGAAGGCGTTGGTGAGCGCCTGCACGGTGTTCGGGTTGTCCTTGATGAAGCTCTCCTTGAAGTAGAGCACGGCGGCCGGGTTCATGCCGCCGAACACCTGCTCGGTGCCCTCGGTGGTGCGGGTGTCGACCAGGATGTTGATCTCGCCCATGTCCTGCAGCTTGGAGATCACCGGGTCGAGATGCGAGATGGCGTCGATCTCGCCGTTCTGCATCGCCGCGACCGCCGAGGCGCCGCCGCCGACACCGATGAAGGAGGCGTCGTCCGGGTTCATGCCTGCCTTGCGCATCAGGTACTGCACCAGGATGTAGGTCGAGGAACCGGGCGCGGTGACGCCGATCTTGGCGCCCTTGAGGTCGGCGACCGACTTGATCTTGTCCGCCTCGGCCTTGCGCACGCCGACGACGATGCCGGGATAGCGGCCGAGGTCGATGACGGCGCGGATGTCCTGCTTCTTCTGCTGCATGCGGATGGTGTGCTCATAGGCGCCGGTGACGCCGTCCACCGAGCCGCCGATGAGCGCCTGAAGCGACTTGGAGCCGCCGCCGAAATCGTTGATCTCGACGTTCAGGCCCGCATCCTTGAAGTAGCCGAGCCGCTCCGCCAGCGTCAGCGGGAGATAATAGAGCAGGGGCTTGCCGCCGACGCCGAGGGTGACGTTCGGCTTCTCGATCTCGCCGGCCTGCGCCGCGCCGAAGGCGGGGATCAGCAGGCTCGCGGCGAGCAGCAATGCACGCATCTTCATTGTCTTTCCTCCCTTTATTGTCGGATCCGTTGTCAGTTCTGCTCGCCGGCCGGCTGGGGCCGCCAGACGAGGAGGCGCCGCTCGACCCGGGTGACGCCGAAGTCGATGACGAGCACGAAGGCCGCGAGGATGAACATGCCGGCGAACACGCCGGTCACGTCGAACACGCCCTCGGCCTGATGGATGAGATAGCCGAGCCCGGCGGACGAGCCGAGATATTCGCCCACCACCGCGCCCACCAGCGCGAAGCCGACCGAGGTGTGCAGCGAGGAGAACATCCAGGACAGCGCCGAGGGCCAGTACACGTTGCGGAAGAGCTGGCGCTCGCTCATGCCCATCATGCGCGCATTGGCGAGCACGACGGGGCTCACCTCCTTCACGCCCTGATAGACGTTGAAGAACACGATGAAGAACACCAGCGTCACGCCCAGCGCCACCTTCGACCAGATGCCGAGGCCGAGCCACAGCATGAAGATTGGCGCCAGAACGACGCGGGGCAGGGCGTTGACCATCTTCACATAGGGGTCGAACACCGCCGCCACGGTCGGCTTGCGGGCGAACCAGAAGCCGATGACGATGCCGCCCGCCGAGCCGATCACGAAGGCCAGCACGGTCTCGGTCAGCGTGATGTAGAGGTGCTTCCAGATCGTGCCGGTCGCGAACAGCTGGTAGACGCGGGCGATCACGTCCCAGGGCTTGGAGAAGAAGAACTCCGGCAGCAGGTAGTCGCCGCCGATCGGCACCGTCGCCCCGACCTGCCAGAAAGCGAGCACGGCCACCGCGACCAGGATCTGCAGGAGGAACAGCTTGGCGGGATGTATCCTCATGAGGGCATGTCCTCCCCGTAGGTCTTGGCGACTTCGGTCTTGAGCTGGTCCCAGATCTGCCGGTGCAACGTGTGGAAGCGCGGGTCGAGCCGGATCTCGGCGGTGTCGCGCGGACGCTCGAGGTCGATCGGGAAATCGCCGATGATGCGCGCCTCGGGCCCGGCCGACATGATGACCACGCGGTCGGACAGCGCGATCGCCTCCTCGAGGTCGTGGGTGACGAACATCACCGCCTTGCGGTCCTGCGCCCACAGCCGAAGGAGCAGCGTGCCCATGATCTGGCGCGTCTGCGCGTCGAGCGGGCCGAAGGGTTCGTCCATCAGCAGGATCTTGGGGTGGCGCACCAACACCTGGGCGAGGCCGACGCGCTTGCGCTGGCCGCCAGAAAGCTGGTGCGGGTAGCGGTCGCCGAAACGGCCGAGGCCCACCTTCTTCAGCCAGTCCTGCGCCTGGGCGAGGGCCTCGGCGCGGCGCGTGCCGCCAATCTCGAGCGCGATCGCCACATTGTCGACGGCCGTCTTCCACGGCATCAGCGCGTCCTGCTGGAACAGGTAGCCGGCCTTCTCGTTCAGCCCGCTCAGCGGCTCGCCGAAGATGGCGACCGTGCCGCCGGCCGGCCGCAGCAGCCCGGCGGTGGCGTTGAGCAGGGTCGACTTTCCGCAGCCGGTCGGCCCGACGATGGCGACGAACTCGCCCTCGCGCACGTGGAGCGAGGTCGGTGCGACCGCCTTGAACAGCGGCTGCCCCTTCATCGCGAAGCTGATGCTCACATCGTCGAGCGCCACCGCCACGGGCGCGGCGGCGACGGACGGCGGCGGCTCGGTGGCCGGCTTCCGCGCGGTGGCGGTATCCATGTCACGTCCTCCCATTCGGCGGTTCTTCTTATTTCGCGGCGAGGCGAATGTCTGCCGGCGCGGGATGAAGATCGCCGCTCCGCCCCGCCTTGGCCACCTGTCCGGGGATATCGTGGCCGAGAAGGGCCGGCAGGCCCCGCGCAAGTTCGATCAGGCGCCCGAGGTCGACCCCGGTGGCGACGCCCATCTCGTCGAGCATGTGGACGAGGTCTTCGGTCGAGATGTTGCCGGTCGCGCCCGGCGCGAACGGGCAGCCGCCGAGGCCGCCCAGCGAGGCGTCGAAGCGGTCAGCGCCCGCGTCGAGCGCGGCGAGCACGTTCGCCAGCCCCATGCCGCGGGTGTTGTGGAAGTGCAGCGTCAGCGGCACCGAGCCGAACCGGCGGCGGAAGGCGCCGACGAGGCTCTCCACCTGGCGCGGATTGCCCATGCCGGTGGTGTCGGCAAGCGTGACGGAATCGAGCCCGAGCGCGAGATAGGCCTCGGCGAGCTTCAGCACCTTGTCCTCGGGCTGGACGCCCTCGAAGGGGCAGCCGAAGGCGGTGGCGATGGAGCCGTTCAGCGCCGCCGGCGTGCCGCGCGCGGCCTCGATGATGGTGCGGAAGGCTTCCAGCGACTGGGCCGGCGTCATGCGCATATTGGCGAGGTTGTGGGTCTCGCTCACCGACATGACGAGGTTGAGCTCGTCCATATTGGCGGCGAGCGCCTCCTGCGCGCCGCGCAGATTGGGCACCAGCGCGACATAGGTGACGCCGGGGCGACGCTTGATCGCGCCGGCCACCTCGCGCGCGTCGGCAAGGTTCGGCACCGCCCTGGGCGAGACGAAGGAGGTGACCTCGATCTTCGACACGCCGGTCAGCGAGAGCGCATCGATCAGCGCGATCTTTTCCTGCGTCGGCAGGAAGCGCGGCTCGATCTGCAGCCCGTCGCGCGTCACCACTTCCTGGATGTGAACGCGCTCGGGAAAGCCTTCCCAGTTCATTCGACGTCCTCCGCCTTGTCCGCGCGCTCCTGTGCGCGGGCGACGACGCCGCTCGCCACCAGCGCGTCGATCTCCCCGGGCGCGTAGCCGAGCCCGGCCATCAGCGCGGCGGTGTGCTCGCCGAGCCGCGGTCCCGGCCAGCTCACGCCGCCGGGGGTCTGCGAGAGCTTGGGCACGATGCCGGGCATCTTCACCTCGGTGCCGTCCGGCAGCTGCGAGGGAAGGATCATGTCGCGGCTGAGATACTGCTCGTCGCGCACGATGTCAGCGACCGAATAGATGCGCCCGTTGGGCACCTCGGCGCGGTCGAGGGCGGCGGTGACCTCCTCGATCGAGTGGCGGCGCGTCCAGTCCGAGATGGCGCCGTCGATCTCTTCGACATGCGCCACGCGCCCGTCATTGGAGGCAAGGCGCGGGTCGCTCGCGAGGTCGTCGCGGCCGATGGCGGCCATCAGCCGGCGGAAGATGGCGTCCCCGTTGCCGGCGACGATGACATAGCTGCCCTCGGCGGTGGCGTAGGAATTGGACGGCGCGATGCCCGGCAGCGAGCCGCCGGAGCGCTCGCGCACATAGCCGAGCAGGTCGTATTCGGGGACGAGGCTCTCCATCATGTTGAAGACGCTCTCGAACAGCGAGACGTCGACCACCTGGCCCGTGCCGCGCCCGGACTTGATGTGCAGGAGCGCCATCAGCGCGCCCATCACGGCGTGGAGCGCGGCGAGCGAGTCGCCGATGGAGATGCCGGTGCGCGCCGGCGGCCGGTCGGGGTCGCCGGTGGTGAAGCGCATGCCGCCCATCGCCTCGCCCACCGCGCCGAAGCCGGGGCGCTCGCGATAGGGCCCGTCCTGGCCGAAGCCGGAGATACGCACCATGACGAGGTTGGGGTTGACCTGCTTCAGCGCATTCCAGCCGAGGCCCCAGCGCTCCAGCGTGCCGGGGCGGAAGTTCTCGATCAGCACGTCGGCGTCGCGCACCAGCCGGCGGACGATCTCCTGTCCCTCGGGCGCGCGCAGGTTGATGGCGATCGACTTCTTGTTGCGCGACTGCAGGTACCACCACAGGGAGGTGCCCTTGTGGAGCTTGCGCCATTTGCGAATGGGGTCGCCTTCGCCGGGGGCCTCGACCTTGATGACCTCCGCGCCGAACTCCGCCATCAGCCGCGCGGCAAACGGCGCGGCGATCAGGTTGCCGAGTTCGATGACGCGGATTCCTGCGAGCGGGCCCTGCTGCCCGGCCTCACGCGGCTCCTCGTGCGGGATCGATGTCGATCCTTCCATACGCGACGCTCCTCACCGACATGCTTTTTTTCGCTCTATCGGTCGAAACGGGGCGCAGGTCCAATAGTCTTTAGACAAAGACCGTTCGCCAAACGCGAACGCTTTCATCCCGCCGTGCGGCGCCCGCGACGCTCCGGGCGGTCCTTGGCGCGCAGGTGCTCCAGCATCAGCCGCGCGGTCGGGGGCAGGGCCTGCACCTCGCGCACCACCAGCTTGAGCTGGCGCTGGCCCCAGCGGTCCCGCAGCGGAATCGCCTTCAATCCCATGCCCTTGCCGAGGATTTCGAAAGCGCGGTCGGGGATGAGGCCGATGCCCATATTGGCCTGCACCATGCGGCAGACGGCGTCGAAGCCGGGCACGTGGACGCGCAGCCGGATGCTGCGGCCGGCAAGGTTCGCGGCGTATTGCGAGCGCAGGAAGATCGAGCTCGCGGCATGCAGGCCGATATAGTCGTGATCGAGCGTTTCCTCGAAATGCACCTCGTCGCGCGCCGCCAGCGGGTGGTCGCGGTGGACCACCACCACCAGCCGGTCGCGCCGGTAGCGGAAGGTCTCGAGCGCCCGGCTCTCGATGTCGCCGGCGCAGATGCCGATATCGGCCGCGCCTTCCTCGATGCCGCGCACCACCTCCGAGCTCGGGCATTCCTGCAGGTCGAAGCGCAGCAGGCTGTGCCTCTCGAGGAAGGAGGGCAGGTCCTCGGGCAGGAACTGCACGATGGCCGACAGGTTGGCCAGCATGCGCACATGCCCGCGCACGCCGAGCGAATATTCGCCGAGCTCCATGCCCATCTTCTCGATGGTGCGCATGGTGACGCGGGCGTGGTGCAGCAGCGTCTCGCCGGCCGGGGTGAGGGCCATGCCGCGCGCCAGCCGCTCGAACAGCGCGACGCCGAGAATCTCCTCGAGGTCGGCGAGGCGCTTCGAGACGGCGGAGGCAGCGATGCCCTCGCGCCCGGCGGCGCGGGTCAGCGATCCTTCTTCGCCGATGGCGATGAACAGGCGCAGCGAGGTGAGGTCCAGCCGCCGCAGGACCTGCTGCATCGCCGGTACGGAGGTCTCCGTCGGCACCGCTTCGGGCTGCGACATTCGCACGGACCCTCGTGTGAGGCAGCGACCGAGGCCGCGAGGGCGCCCACTATCGGCGCCTGCGGCCCGCGAACCAAGCGCGTTCGCGCTCAGCCGGCGGGGAGGTAGCGCCGGGCCAGATGGGCCTTGAACACGCTCGCGTCGAGCGGGCGGCCGGTGGCGCGGGTCAGCAACTCGTCGGTCTCGTAGCGCGAGCCCTGTTCGTAGATGTTGGTGCGCAGCCAGCCGACCAGCGGCGCGAAATCGCCGCGCGCGATGCCGGGCAGGGCGTCCGGCTCCGCCCGGCAGGCGGCGTCGAAGAGCTGGGCGGCGGTCATCGCGCCGAGCGTGTAGGTCGGGAAGTAGCCCCAGCCCCCGCTCGGCCAGTGGATGTCCTGCAGGCAGCCGAGGGCGTCGTTGGGCGGGATGATGCCGAGCAGATCCTTCATGCCGGCGTTCCACGCCATCGGCAGCTCGGCGAGCGGCATGGCGTCGGCGATCAGCGCCTTCTCCAGTCGGTACCGCAGGATGACGTGGGCGGGATAGGTCACCTCGTCCGCGTCGACGCGGATGAAGCCGCGCTCGATGCGGGTGTAGCGCCGCCACAGCGCCTCCGCCTCCCAGTCCGGGCCGGAGGCGCCGAAGGCCTCGCGCATGACCGGGGCGGCATAGGCGAGGAATTGCGGGCTGCGGCAGGCCTGCATCTCCATGAGCAGCGACTGGCTTTCGTGCACGCTCATGCCGCGCGCCTGCCCGACCGGCTGGCCCATATAGGCGGTGGGGCGGCCCTGCTCGTAGAGCGCGTGGCCGGTCTCGTGGATGACGCCCATCAGCGCCTTGCTGAAATCGGTCTCGTCGTAGCGGGTGGTGATGCGCACGTCGTTGTCGGCGCCGCCGCAGAAGGGGTGGGTGGAGACGTCGAGCCGCCCGCGCGAGAAGTCGTAGCCGAGCGCGGCCATGATCCTGGTGCCGAGCCGGCGCTGCGCCTCGACCGGGAACGGCCCTTCGAGCGGTTCGGGCGCAGGGCGGCGCGCCTGCGCGGCGAGGGCCTCCTCGGTGAAGCCGGGCAGGAAGGCGGCGAGGTCGTCGAACAGCGCGTCGATCTTCTGCGCGCGGCCGCCCGGTTCGTAGTCGTTGAGCAGCGCATCGTAGACGCCGAGGCCGAGCCTCTCGCCCTTGGCCGCGCCGGCCTCGCGCTGGAGCTTCAGCACCTCGGCGAGATAGGGCAGCAGGGAAGGGAAGTCGGAGTCGGCCCGGGCCTGCCGCCATGCCATCTCGCAGGCCGAGACGGCCTTGCTCGAGGCCGCCACCAGATTGGCGGGGAGCGCGGTCTGCACGCTCCATACGCGCCGGATCTCGCGCAGATTGGCGCGCTCCCAGTCGGTGAGGTCCGCGTCGCCCTCGGCCTCGGCGAGCCAGTCGCCCAGTCGCGGATCGACGGCCATCTCGTGCTGGAGAACGCGCAGCAGCGCCATGCTTTCGGCGCGGGCGCCGGCCGCGCCGGTCGGCATCATCGCGTCGCTGTCCCATTGCAGGATGCCGATGGCGTTCGACATGGCGGCGATGCGGTCGAAATGGCCGGACAGCGAGGCATAGGCAGACATGACGTCCATTCTCCGGGAGGCTGCGAGACGAGTCGCCTTCTTGAGCGATTTGCGCCGCGCGCACAAATGCTCTCGCCAATCCCGTCGGGAGCCAGCCGGCAATCCGGCGGCGGCGCTTGGGCGCGCAGCCACCGGATGCGGTGTCAGAGCGGAGCGATGCCGAGTTTGTCGGCGAGCGCGTTCAGCTTCGCCACCAGCGGGGCGGCGAGCTGCAAGCCGTCCTTCATGCGGCGGGCGCGCCGCTCGTTGCGCTGCTCGCCCGGCAGGCGGATCTCGTCGACGCCGGGCATGCGGGCCGTGCCCTTGAGCGCCTTGCTGTGGCGCCGCAGCTCGCTCTCGAACTGGGCGCGCGGCACGAAGCGCTCGATGTCGATCGCGATCACGAACTGGCCGGTGTCGGTCGGTGTGTCGGTCACGGCGTTGAAGTCGACGATGTCGAGCCCCATCGCGGCCCCGTTCAGCGTGCCGGCGAGGAAGCCGAGCATCAGCGCGAGGCCGCTGCCCTTGTAGCCGCCGATCGGAAGCAGGAGGCCGTGCGAGGACTGCGCGGCGTCGATCAGCGGACCGCCCGTGCGCAAATCGACCATCCAGCCCTCCTGCAGCGGCTGGCCCTGCATGGCGTGCTTCTTGACGGTGCCGTAGGAGACCATCGAGGTCGCCATGTCGAGCATGAGCTGGCGGTCCTCGCCCATCGGCATGCCGATGGCGAGCGGGTTGGTGCCGAGCGCGGCCTCCATGCCGCCCCAGACCGCCATGTGGTTGGCGTTGGCGACCGCCGCATAGATGCCGATCATGCCGGCCTGCACCGGCATCGCCGCATAGACCGAGCCCGAGCCGGCATGGTTGGAGCGGTGGCAGCCCACCCAGCCGATGCCGCTTTCGCGGGCGAGCTCGATCGCGGTATCGGCCACGCGCTTCACCACCAGGTGCCCCATGCCGTTGCCGCCATCGACCAGCGCGGTGGCGGCGGCGGTCTTCTTCACGCTGATCTCGGCGGTCGGGTTGATGGCGCCGTCCCTGATGAGCTGGACATATTGGGGCAGGCGGAAGATGCCGTGGGCGTCGGCGCCGTTGAGGTCGGCCTCGATCATCAATTCGCCCACGATGGCGGCGTCGGCCGGCCGCATGCCGGTCGTCTCCAGCGCGCGGGCGATGAAGTCGATGAGGATCGCCGCCGGCCACGCCTGCCGGGCCGGCTGGGTCTTCAGCGCGGTCTCGCTCATCACGACATCCTCTTCAGGTGCTCGGCGGCGATCGGGCGGGTCTCGCCGGTCTCGACGATGGTGCGGGTCGCGTGCGCGTCGGCATAGGTCCAGAAGATGCGCATCTCCTCGGTGGAGGAGGCGTTGATGAAGCGGTGCGGCAGGTTGGCCGGCACCCAGGCCGTGTCCATCGGCTTCAGCCGGTGCTCGACGCCGTCGATGATGACGAGGGCGTCGCCCGCCAGCACCATCACGCTCTCCTCGCAATTGTGCAGGTGGAACGGCACGGCGGCGCCGGGCGCGAAGATGGTGATGCCGTTGATGAGGCTCTCGGCGCCGATGCCGGGCGTCACGAGCGGGATGGTCTTCGCCCCGCCGCCGCGGTCGGCGGGCCTTATCTCGTCGGGGCGCAATATCACGCCTTCGCTCTTCACGATGGTGTCTCCCATGGTTTCCTCCCTAGGCGGGCGGACTTGGCGTCGCACCCTTTCGATCCCTTGCGGGTCAGACCGCGTCGCGCCGGCCTTCGGGCTCGCTCGCGGCCCGCGGCACAAGGCGGCGCGGATTGTCGAGCAGCTCGAAATCCGCGTTCATCACGATCTCGAACGATTCCTTGTAGTGCCGGACCAGCAGATCGCTGGCCGTATCGGCGTCATGCGCGAGCGCGGCCTTCATGATCGCCTCGTGCACCTGAAGGTGGCTGCGCGTGCCGGGCGCTAAGCCGGTGCTGAGCAGGCGCCGGCGGGCGCGGTAGCGCTCGCTCTGTTCGTAGAGCTTGCGGCAGAAGCCGAGCAGCCATTCATTGCCGCAGCCGGCGAGCAGCGCGAAATGGAACTCGCGGTGGGCGGCCGACCATTCCGGGGTCAGCACGAAGCTGGTCTCGTCGCGCGCGGCGCGGCTGAGATGGTAGAAGGCGAGGATCACGGACTCGCCCCAGGTGACGTCCCCGGCGGCGATAGAGAGCCGCAGCGCGGTCTCCTCCAGCACCAGCCGCGCATTGGTGATCTCAAGGAAGACATCCTCGTTGAGGTCGGCGACGAAGAAGCCGCGCTGCTCGCGCTTCTCGACCAGCCCCTCGGCGCAGAGCCGGTTCAGCGCGTCGCGCATCGGGCTGAAGCCGATGCCGTAGGTGGCGTGGAGCTCGCCGACCGGCAGCTTGCGGCCCGGGGCCAGCGTGCCGTTGGTGATGTCGCGGTAGAGCTGGCGGTAGGCGGCCATCGCCAGCGACGGCGGCTTGTCGCTTTCCCGCTCCTTGTCGTCCTGCTGTGCTTTCCGGCGTGCCATGGCGTCGCTCGTCAACTGGGGAGGGGAATGCCGGGCACCGCGCGATCGCGGCCGGCGAAGGGGGAGGCGGTCCGGGCCGGCGCGCGCGTCCCGCGAAGGGCGAGCGCCTCGAAGCTCCGGCCGATGAGGCGCGGGTCCAGCCCTCGGGTGATGACCACGATCTCCGAGCGCGGGCGGCCCTGCGGCCAGCGGTCGAGCGTCGACGGCGGGTCGATGAGATGCCCGACGCCGTGAATGACGACGGGCGACTGCCTCTCCGCGAGATGAAGGATCGCCTTCATGCGCAGGAGATGAGCCGGGCGCAGCGAATAGATCAGGTCCAGCCAGTCGCGCACGTCCTCCCAGCGCAGCGGCGCGTCGTGGCGGGTCGACCAGCTCTCGATGCCGTGGTGGCGCTCGGATGCCGGCGCGGAGGTCGCAAGGCCATGCTCCGGGCACGGCTCGCCGGGCGCGTGGGTGCAGAGCTCTCCGCCCTCGCAGCGCATCGCGGGGAGGCGCGCAAGCGGCGCGGCGGCGGGGGCGAGCAGGTAACCGACGTCGAAGCCGGCGCCGGAGGAGCGCACGATCTCCGCCGCCGGGTTGAGCGCCTGCAATTGCACGACCAGCGCCGCGACGGCGTTGTCGTCCACGAGGTCGCATTTGGTGACGAGCAGCAGATCCGCCTGCGCCACCTGCGCCGCCACCTCGGGCGTGTCGCCGAGCTGCCGGGCGCCGAGCACCGCATCGACGGTGACGATCACCTTCTCCAGCCGGATCCGCTCGACCAGCCCGCGCGTCGTCGTCAGCTCCTGCACGATCGGGGCGGGATCGGCGAGGCCGGTGGTCTCGATCACGATGCGCGAGAAGGCGGGCATACGCCCCGTCGCGACCTTGGCGAACAGGTCACCGATCGTGTCGGTGAGATCGCCGCGGATCGAGCAGCACACGCAGCCATTCTCCATCAGCAGCACGTTCTCGACCGCGCTCTGGACCAGCATCTGGTCGAGGCCGACCTCGCCGAACTCGTTGATGACCAGTGCCGTGTCGGCCATGCCCGGCTGTTCCAGCAGGTGGCGGATCAGGGTCGTCTTGCCGCTGCCGAGGAAGCCCGAGACCAGATAGGCCGGGATCGCGCCCCGTCGCGCGGCAGGCGGGTCCTCGAAGGGCAGGACGGCCATCACGCGGCACCCCGGCTCCAGCCGGTCGGGCAGCGCCATGCGGGGCCGGTCGGTGCCGGAAGGCTCATCACACATTCCTCGAACTTGCGCCGCCGGAAGCGCGGCGGCACCGGCTGACAAAATTTATATTTTCATACCAGAGTGGCAAGAATTTGTATACTTGGTGCCAATCGAGCGGGCCGCCAGATCCGCCGAAACCAAGAATGAACGGGGAGGAAAGTCATGCAGGGCGCCATATCGAAGAACATGAAGCTGCTGTCGCAGGACACGCTGAACGGCTTCGGTTCGCTGGGCGAAGGCATGAGCATGCAGATCGCCAGGGACGGCCGGCGCATTCTGTGGCTGGCCCATGAGGGGCCGCCGAAGAACTTCACCGGCGTCGACGTCAGCGACCCGCGCAAGCCGGCGGTGGTCTGCCAGACCGACCTGCCCAACCGCAACATGCGCTCGAACTCGCTGGAGGTGGTCGGCGACCTCATGGCCGTGGCCTACCAGACCTCGGAATATGGCGGTAAGCCGGCCGGCTTCGAGCTGTTCGACGTCTCCGTGCCCGAACAGCCGCGCTCGGTGTCGTTCTACGATACGTCGGGGCCGCATTCGCGCGGCGTGCACTGCCTGTGGTTCGTCGACGGGGAATTCGTGCATTGCGCCAGCGGCGCGGCCGATTTCACGCCCACCCATCCGCGCGACGACCAATTCTACCAGATCATCGATGTGCGCGATCCTGCCCGCCCGCGCGAGGCGGGTCGCTGGTGGTATCCCGGCACGCGTATGGGCGACGAGGCCTCGCCGCCCAAGCGCCTCAACCCGCAGCCGCTCGACATCATCCGCGGGCCGGACGCGGTGCGCCTCCACAACGCCAATGTCTACCCGCAGCGGCCGGACCGCGCCTATCTCGGCTATATAGACGGCGGCGCCTTCATCCTCGACATCGCCGACAAGGCCAACCCGAAGGTCGTCGGCGCCTGGAATCCGCATCCGCCCTATCCCGGCTTCACCCACACCGTGCTGCCGCTGTTCGAGCGCGAGCTGCTGGTGGTGAGCGACGAGTGCGTGCTCGACGACGCCGGGGACTGGCCGAAGTTGACCTGGATGGTCGATGCCCGGCTGGAGAGCAATCTGGTGCCGATCTCGACCTTTCCGCTGCCGCCGGTGGAGGAGTTCGGCCACAAGGGCGGCCGCTTCGGCTCGCACAACATCCATGAGAACCGGCCGGGTCCCTCCTTCTACAGCGAGGAGATCATCTTCGGCTGCTTCTTCAATGCCGGGATCCGCATCTACGATATCCGGGACCCGTACCGCCCCGAGACCATCGCCTATTTCATCCCGCCGGGGCCGGAGAATTCGCGCGTGCCGACGGCGCAGATGAACGACATCTATGTCGACGAGCGCGGCGTCATCTATTCGGGCGACCGTTGGTCGGGCGGGCTGTACTGCCTCGAGGCGGACATCTGACGACCATGCCCGCCCTACCGCCGGCCGACGGCTTCGCCATCGCCTACGGGCCGATCACCGATGCCGGCGAGGCCGTGCGCCAGGAGGAGGCCGCGATGCGGGCCGCCAGGGCGTGCCTCAGCCCGAGGCTCGCCCTGGTTCAGCCGGGCATGCCGGCGCTGCGCCTCAACAGCGCCGGCTGGCTGCGCGTGCCGGCCGCCGCCATCGCCGGGCTCGACGACAGCCGGGCCATGCTCGCCTTCGCCGGCGTGGCGCTGCGGCGCCGCGCGCCGCTCTTCGCCGCGCCGCTGCGGGCCTTTCTCGACGACTATGTCGGCTTCGTCGCGGCGCGGGTGGAGGATGCGCGCGCCGTGCTGAGCGAGCGCCTCGCGCGGGCGGGGTTCGACCCCGGGGGCGCGCTGCCGCACTATCGCGACTGGGCGTTCAGCGCCCTCCTGCCGCTTCCCGCCGCCCATGTCGGCTGGCGCGAGGAGGTGGGCGGTCCGCACGGCTTCGTGCGTTGCGACGCGGCGTTCTGGACCGGGCGCGAGCTGCTCGTCGTCTTCCTGGAGGGCGGCTCGATGCCGACGCCGCGCGAGCGGCGGGCGAGAGAGCGCCTCGCCCTTCTGCCGCAGGTGCGCATGCTTCACGCGGAACGGGAGCCGGGGAGGGGATGGACCGACGGTGCGCTCGCCGCCGCGCTGGACGGCTTCTGGGAAGATTGCGAGCTTCCCTTCGGCCTCATCCGCCCCGCCGCGTTGCGGGACGGGCATTGGCCGCGCTGACGGCCGCGCGGCCTTGCGCCTCAGAAGTTCTTCACCGCGAGCTGCGTGTGCTCCACTTCGGGCGGCTTGACGAAATAAGGGCTGACGAGCGCGCGCCACCCCTGGAAGTCCTCCGACTCGCGGAAGCCGACCATGTGATCCTCGAGCGTCTCCCAGCTCACGAACAGGCGGTAGCGGCTCGGGTGCTCGATCGAGCGCTGGATCTCCATGCCGCGGCAGCCCTTGGCGCGCTGGAACAGCGGGCCGGCCTTGACGAAGGCCTGTTCGAACTCGGCTTCCTTGCCGGGGGTGATTTCGAGGAGAGCGATTTCGAGGATCATGTCGGGACTTTCTTCAGGCAGGTGATTGCCGGTGCCGGCTCGGCCGCACCCATACCACGTGCGCCGGCGAGGCAAAGCCGTAAAGAGAGGAGGGGCCGGCGCGCGAGGGAGCCGAATTTCGGCGCGAAATGGCCAGAACATATTGCGAACATCGAACAAAAAGGGTACGATCCACCGAAATCCCGCCGATCCCATCTCCTACCCCTTGCGTGCGAACCGGAGCCCGGCAATGACTCAAGCGACTTTGCGACTCGTCGAAGGATCTTCCATGGACAAGGCCAAGGCGCTCGACGCCGCACTCACCCAGATCGAGCGGCATTTCGGCAAGGGCTCGATCATGCGGCTCGGCAAGAACGACCGCATAATGGAGATCGAGACCGTGTCGACCGGCTCGCTCGGGCTCGATATCGCGCTCGGTATCGGCGGGCTGCCGCGCGGGCGTGTGGTCGAGATCTTCGGCCCTGAATCGTCGGGCAAGACCACGCTGGCGCTGCATACCATCGCGGAATCGCAGAAGAAGGGCGGGGTGTGCGCCTTCATCGACGCGGAGCACGCGCTCGACCCGATCTACGCCCGCAAGCTTGGCGTCGACCTCGATGGCCTGCTGATCTCGCAGCCGGACGCCGGCGAGCAGGCGCTGGAGATCGCCGACACGCTGGTGCGTTCCGGCGCGGTGGACGTGCTGGTGGTGGATTCGGTGGCGGCGCTGACGCCGCGTGCCGAGCTGGACGGCGAGATGGGCGACAACCAGCCCGGCATGCAGGCGCGGCTGATGAGCCAGGCGCTGCGCAAGCTCACCGCCTCGATCAACCGTTCCCACACCATGGTGATCTTCATCAACCAGATCCGCATGAAGATCGGCGTGATGTACGGCAGCCCCGAGACGACGACGGGCGGCAATGCGCTGAAGTTCTATTCCTCCGTGCGTCTCGACATCCGCCGCATCGGTGCGATCAAGGAGCGCGACGAGGTCGTCGGCAACCAGACCCGCGTCAAGGTCGTGAAGAACAAGCTGGCGCCGCCCTTCAAGCAGGTCGAGTTCGACATCATGTATGGCGAGGGCGTCTCCAAGATGGGCGAGCTCATCGACCTCGGCATCAAGGCCGGCGTGGTCGAGAAGTCCGGTGCCTGGTTCTCCCATGACAGCCAGCGGCTGGGGCAGGGGCGCGAGAATGCGAAGAACTTCCTGCGTCAGCATCCCGAGGTCGCCGGGCGGATCGAGGCGACCATCCGACAGAATGCCGGCCTGATCGCCGAGCAGATTCTCGCCGGCGACGCAGGGGAAGAGGACGACGGCGCGGCCGAGGCCTGACGCCGTGCGCCATGCGAGGTCCGGGACGCGCCGCGGCCCGGCTCCCGCGCCTTTTCCCTCAAGCCGGCGGGCTCGTCCGGCGCGGTTCCGGAAGCCTTCCGGAAGTCTCCCGGGGACCTTCGAAATGAGCCGGCCGGCCTTTCTGGACAAGGTCTTGGCGCATCGCTAGAACCGTGCACTCGCGCCTGCGGCGCGGGCCGGACGTCTCGCGGCGCCGGCAGTCTAGATTGCGGCGGACCGGATTCAATGAGCGGCGTTAACGAGATACGATCGACCTTTCTCGACTATTTCGCGAGGAACGGCCATGAGGTCGTGGAGTCCTCGCCGCTTGTCCCGCGCAACGATCCGACATTGATGTTCACCAATGCCGGAATGGTGCAGTTCAAGAACGTCTTCACCGGCATCGAGAAGCGGCCCTATTCGCGCGCGACCACCTCGCAGAAATGCGTGCGCGCGGGCGGCAAGCACAACGATCTCGACAATGTGGGCTACACGGCGCGCCACCACACCTTCTTCGAGATGCTCGGCAATTTCTCCTTCGGCGACTACTTCAAGGAGAACGCGATCGAGTTTGCCTGGAACCTGATCACGCGCGAGTTCGAGCTCCCGGTCGAGAAGCTGCTCGTCACCGTCTATTCTGAGGACGACGAGGCGTTCAGCCTGTGGAAGCGGATCGCGGGGCTGCCGGATTCGAAGATCATCCGCATCCCGACTTCGGACAATTTCTGGCAGATGGGCGACACGGGGCCGTGCGGTCCCTGCTCGGAGATCTTCTACGATCACGGCCCGCACATCTTCGGCGGCCCCCCCGGCTCGCCCGACGCCGACGGGGACCGCTTCATCGAGATCTGGAATCTCGTCTTCATGCAGTTCGAGCAGCTTCCGGGCGGCGAGCGCGTCAACCTTCCGCGCCCCTCGATCGACACCGGTATGGGGCTCGAGCGGATCTCGGCCGTGCTGCAGGGCACGCACGACAATTACGAGATCGACCTGATGCGCGCGCTGACCGGCGCCGTCGAGGAGATGACCGACGTTCCCGCGGACGGCCCGCAGAAGGCGAGCCACCGGGTGATCGCCGATCACCTGCGCGCCTCGACCTTCCTGGTGGCGGACGGGGTGCTGCCCTCGAATGAGGGCCGCGGCTACGTGCTGCGCCGCATCATGCGCCGCGCCATGCGCCACGCGCAGCTTCTCGGCGCGCGCGACCCGCTGATGCACCGCCTCGTGCCGGTGCTGGTGCGCGAGATGGGCCGCGCCTATCCGGAGATCGTACGCGCGGAGGCGCTGGTGACGGAGACGCTGCGGCTCGAGGAGACGCGCTTCCGCAAGACGCTGGAGCGCGGCCTGTCGATCCTGGAGACCGAGAGCGAGGGGCTGGGCGCGGGCGCCAAGTTCTCCGGCGAGACGGCGTTCAAGCTCTACGACACCTATGGCTTCCCGCTCGACCTGACCGAGGACGCGCTGCGCGCCCGGGGCGTGAGCGTCGACACCTCCGCCTTCGACGCGGCGATGGAGCGGCAGAAGGCCGAGGCGCGCGCCTCCTGGTCGGGATCCGGCGAGGCGGCGACCGATGCGGTGTGGTTCGCCGTGCGCGAGGAGGTCGGCCCGACCGAGTTCCTCGGCTACGAGACCGAGGCCGCCGAGGGCGCGGTGACGGCGCTGGTCGCGCAGGGGCGGCAGGTGAAGGAACTCTCCGCCGGCATGCAGGGGCTTGTGGTGCTGAACCAGACGCCCTTCTACGGGGAATCGGGCGGCCAGGTCGGCGATACCGGCCGCATGGTCGGCGAGGACGATGTCGTGCTGCGCGTGCTCGGCACGCAGAAGAAGCTCGGCGACGTCTTTGCCCATGAGGTGGAGGTCGAATCGGGCACTCTCGCCGTCGGCGCCAGCCTCGTGCTTACGGTGGACGGTGCGCGGCGCCGCGAGATCCGCGCCAACCATTCGGCGACGCACCTGCTGCACGAGGCGCTGCGCCGGGTGCTCGGCGACCATGTCGCGCAGAAGGGCTCGCTGGTCGCGCCCGACCGGCTGCGCTTCGACTTCAGCCATCCCAAGCCTGTCGACGAGGCCGAACTCATCAAGGTCGAGGACGTGGCGAACGCCATCGTGCTGCGCAACGAGCCGGTGGTGACGCGGCTGATGGGCGTCGACGACGCCATCACCTCCGGCGCCCGCGCACTGTTCGGCGAGAAATACGGCGACGAGGTCCGGGTGGTCTCGATGGGCACGGACGCGGGCAACGGCGCGCCCTATTCGGTCGAGCTGTGCGGCGGCACCCATGTGGCGCGCACCGGCGATATCGGCCTCATCAGCGTGGTCGGCGAGAGCGCGGTCGGCGCCGGCGTGCGGCGCATCGAGGCGATGACGGGCGATGCCGCGCGCCACCACCTCAACGCCGAAAGCCGTGCGCTGCGCGGCGCCGCGGGCCTGCTCAAGGCGCCGGTCGGCGAGGTCGAGGTGCGCATCGCCCAGCTCGTCGATGAGCGCCGCAAGCTCGAGCGGGAGCTGGGCGATGCGCGCCGCAAGCTCGCCATGGGCGGCGGCGAGGGCGACGGCGACGCAGCGCGCATGGTCGGCTCGGTCAAGCTGATGGCGCGGCAGGTGAGCGGCATCGACCTCAAGGACCTGAAGAGCCTGGTCGACGAAGGCAAGAAGCGGCTCGGCTCCGGCGTGGTCGCGATCGTCGGGGTCACCGAGGAAGGGCGCGCGGGCATCGTCGTCGGCGTCACCCCCGACCTGACCGGCACCTATGACGCGGTCGCGCTGGTGCGTCGCGGCGCCGAGGCGCTGGGCGGCAAGGGCGGCGGCGGCCGTGCGGACATGGCCCAGGCGGGCGGGCCGGATGGCGCGCGCGCGGCCGAGGCCCTGGCGGCGATCGAGAGCGCGCTGGCGGGGTGAGGCCGGGCGGGCCGGGCCGTGGGGAGGAGTGACCGGCATGGGAGCCGGCAAGGGCCAGGCCGGCTGGCGCTCGGCCATTTGGAGACGCGGCCGGCGCCGGCGCACCTATGAGGTGCTGGAGCGCGACTCGCCCCAGGACAAGCTGGCCGAGAAGGTCAACTACGGCCTGATCGCCCTCATCCTGGTCAATGTGCTGACCGCGGTGCTGGAGACGGTGCCGAGCATGATGCTGCGCGAGGCCGTGCTCTACCGCGCCTTCGAGCTGTTCTCGCTGACCATCTTCGCCATCGAATATCTGCTGCGCGTGTGGGTGGCGCCGGAGAACCCACGCTATCGCGGCCTGTCCGACGCGCGGGCGCGCGCGATCTATGTCCGCACGCCGGCGGCGATTATCGATCTGATCGCCTGGCTGCCCTTCGTGCTCACCATGTTCTTCGGCATCGACCTGCGCACGCTGGCGATCCTGCGGCTGCTGCGCTTCGTCAAGCTGGCGCGCTACTCGCCGGGCATGCAGTCGCTGCTCGAGGTGCTGCACAGCGAGCGCCAGTCGCTGATCGCCTGCTTCTGGCTGCTTGCCGCTGCGGTGCTGATCTCGGCCTCCGCCATGTATGTGGTCGAGGGCAACGTGCAGCCCGAGCAGTTCGGCTCGATCCCGGCGGCCATGTGGTGGGCTATGGCGACGGTGACGACGGTCGGCTATGGCGACACCTATCCGGTGACGCTGGCCGGGCGCGTCGTCGCGGCGCTGACCATGATCACCGGCATCATCATGATCGCCCTGCCGGTCGGCATCATCGCGACCGCCTTCGTCGACGTGATCAAGCGGCGCGACTTCATCATCACCTGGGGCATGGTGGCTCGCGTGCCGCTCTTCGCCGACCTCGACGCGCGGGCGATCGGCGAGATCCACAAGGCGCTGTCGGCGCACACCGCCCAGCCGGGCGAGCTCATCGTGCGCCGCGGCGACGAGGCCACGTCGATGTATTTCATAGCCTCCGGCGAGGTGGCGCTGGAGTTCGCGGACGAGACGGTCGTGCTGTCGGACGGGCAGTTCTTCGGCGAGATGGCGCTCATGCAGCATGCCCGGCGGGCGGCGACGGCGCGGGCGCGCACCCGCGCCATGCTGCTGATGCTCGACGCGCGGGATCTGGCGGACGTCATCTCGCGCCACCCGGAGATCGGCGAGCGCATCCGCGCGATGATCAATGACGACGAAGGGCTGAAAGCGGTGCGGCACCGGGTCGACATCGCGGTGCCGGAGCTGCCCGGCAAGGGCGACGCGGCGGACGGCTGAGCGCCCGCCGCGCAGGTTCGCGCGTCAGGCGAGCGCCTTGCGCAAATTGTCGGAGATCTTGTCGAGGAAGCCGGTGGTGGACAGCCACTTCTGGTCGGCGCCGACCAGCAAGGCGAGGTCCTTGGTCATGTCGCCGCTCTCGACCGTGTCGACGCACACCTTCTCCAGCGTGGATGCGAAGGCGGCGAGCTCGGTGTTGTTGTCGAGCTTGGCGCGATGGGCGAGGCCGCGGGTCCAGGCGAAGATCGAGGCGATGGAGTTGGTCGAGGTCTCCTTGCCCTTCTGGTGCTCGCGGTAGTGGCGGGTCACCGTGCCGTGCGCGGCCTCGGCCTCGACCACCTTGCCGTCCGGCGTCATCAGCACCGACGTCATCAGGCCGAGCGAGCCGAAGCCCTGCGCGACGATGTCCGACTGAACGTCGCCGTCGTAGTTCTTGCACGCCCAGACATAGCCGCCGGACCACTTCAGCGCCGAGGCGACCATGTCGTCGATCAGCCGGTGCTCGTACCAGATCTTGTTCTTCTCGAACTCGGCCTTGAACTCGGTTTCGTAGACGTCCTGGAAGATCTTGCGGAAGCGGCCGTCATACTGCTTCAGGATGGTGTCCTTGGTCGACAGGTACACCGGGTACTTGCGCATCAGGCCGTAGTTCAGCGAGGCGCGGGCGAATTCGGTGATCGACTCGTCGATGTTGTACATCGACATGGCGACGCCCGAATCCTTGAACTTGTACACTTCGTGCTCGATCGTCTCGCCGTTCTCGCCCACGAACTTGATGGTGAGCGTGCCCGGGCCCGGGACGGTGAAGTCGGTGGCGCGGTACTGGTCGCCGAAGGCGTGGCGGCCGACGATGATCGGCTGGGTCCAGCCGGGCACGAGGCGCGGCACGTTCTTGCAGATGATCGGCTCGCGGAAGATCACGCCGCCGAGGATGTTGCGGATGGTGCCGTTCGGCGAGCGCCACATCTTCTTGAGGCTGAACTCGGTGACGCGGCCGGCGTCCGGGGTGATGGTGGCGCACTTCACGCCGACGCCCACGCGCTTGATGGCCTCGGCGGCATCGACGGTGACCTGGTCCTCGGTGGCGTCCCGGTTCTGGACGCTGAGGTCGTAATATTCCAGATCGATGTCGAGATAGGGATGGATCAGCTTGTCCTTGATGTACTGCCAGATGATCCGGGTCATCTCATCGCCGTCGAGTTCGACGACCGGATTCGCCACCTTGATCTTCGCCATGAATAGCCACCTCGCACGGAAATCGTTGTCGGAGGGTCGGCGTCGTGTCCGCGCGGCAGACGCCGGGTGCGCGGGTGATAGCGCGCCTCGGATCGGAGGGAAAGCATGCGGCGGGCCAATTTTCGACCAATCGGGCGATCGGCACGATTTATTGCCGCGGCGTGCCGCGCGCGGCGGGCGCTTCGCATCGCCGCCCGCAACCTCTATATCAGCGGGCTTTCGGCGCCGGACGGAGCGGCGCCCGTGCGGAGAGGAGACAAGCGATGCCCGGCGCCGGGACGGACAGCACGAGGGCGTGGCCGGAGGGTGGGCCGGTGGTCATTCTTGTCGAGCCGCAGCTCGGCGAGAATATCGGCTCGGCCGTGCGGGCGATGGGCAATTTCGGCCTGTCGCGGCTGCGCATCGTCAATCCGCGCGAGGGCTGGCCGAACCCCAAGGCGGTGACCTTCGCCTCCGGCGCGGACCGCATCCTCGAGGAGGCGGAGATCTTCCCCGACCTGCGCTCGGCGGTGTCGGACCTCAACTTCCTCGCCGCCGCGACGGCGCGCGAGCGGGGGATGCAGAAATCGGTGATCGGCGCCGACACCATGGCGGTCGAGACCGCTTCGCGCATCGCCGCCGGCGACACGGTGGGCATCCTGTTCGGGCGCGAGCGCACCGGCCTCTATACCGAGGAGGTCTCGCTCGCCGACGTCATCCTCACCCTGCCGGTCAACCCCGCCTTCGCCTCGCTCAATCTCGGCATGGCGGTCGCGGTGGTGAGCTATGAGTGGTTCAAGCTCGCCTCCGAGGGCACGCTGCCGTTCCAGCAGCCGGACCGCTATCCGCTCGCGGACAAGGGGGACCTCTACGCCTTCTTCGACCATGTCGAGCGCGAGCTCGACGCGGCGATGTTCTTCCGCTCCAAAGAGAAGCAGCCCGTCACCACCCGCAACATCCGCAACATCTTCCACCGGCTGGGGCTGACCCGCCAGGACCTCGCGACCCTGCACGGCATGGTGGCCGCGCTGGTGGAGGGGCGGGAGACGCGCGCGGCGCGCACCGCGGCCCGTCTGGGCGGCCGGCGCGGGCCTTCCGGGAGCGATCCGGAGGCGCCCGATGTCGAAGCGGAAGGAGAGGCCGGGACGGAGCGCTGAAAGAAAGATTCCGTTCACCAGGATGCGTCACAATCCTGCCGGGATGGAGGACATCAGATGCGTATCGAGGCTTCACCCGTTTCCGGTCTGGATCCCGCCGCGCGGGGCGCCTCGCTCCGTTCCTCAGGGTCGTCCCAGGTTTCCGCGCTCGTGTCTTCCGCGCCGTCCCACCCGCCCGCGAGCGCGCTGCGTGCGCCGACCATTCTGGTTTTCGATTCCGGCCTCGGCGGGCTGTCCGTGTTCCGCGAGCTGGCCCGCACGCGGCCGGATGCGCGCTTCGTCTACGCAGCGGACGATGCCGGCTTTCCCTATGGCGGGCGCGAGGAGGGGGCCCTCGTCGCGCGCGTCCTGGGGGTGATGGACGCGCTCATCGCGCGCATCGCGCCCGACGCCGTGGTGATCGCCTGCAACACCGCCTCGACGCTGGTGCTGCCGGCCCTGCGCGCGCGCTACCCCATTCCCTTCGTCGGCACCGTGCCAGCCATCAAGCCGGCCTGCGAGGGCTCGCTGTCGCGGCAGGTGAGCGTGCTGGCCACCCCCGGCACGGCGCACCGCGACTATACGCAGGCGCTGATCCGTGACTTCGCCGGCGGCTGTGCCGTCAATCTGGTCGGCAGCGCGCGGCTCGCGGCGCTCGCCGAGGCGGCGATGCGGGGCGAGCAGGTAGCGGACGATGATATCGCCGCCGAGAGCGCGCCGGCCTTCCTGCGCGAAGGCCGTGCGCGCACCGACACGATCGTGCTGGCCTGCACCCATTATCCGCTGATCCTCGACCGGCTGGAGCGGCTGGCGCCGTGGCCGGTGCGCTGGATCGATCCGGCGGCGGCGATCGCCCGGCGGCTGAGCTCGCTCATCGGGCCGGTCGCCTTCGCGGCGAGCCCGGCGCCGCTGCGCCTGTTCTCCACCGGCGCGCCCCTCGACGCGGCGCTGGTGGAGCGTATCGTCGGGCGCCCGGCGCGGGCGGGAGAGCTGGTGCCGACGGTGTCCGAGCCGGCCTGAGGCGTCGGCAATCTTTGGCGCGGTAGCCCGGCGCCTTGCCGACGACACGATCCGTCCCCAGCATGACGCAGCGGCGGCAATGGCCGGAGGAGATTCGCCCCGTGAGCGACGAGCATGAGAGCGGCCTCGGCATGGCCCGGCGGGGGGCGCTGTCCCGCCGCGGGCTGCTGATGGGGGCGGGTGCGCTGGCGCTTGCCGGCGGCGCCTCGCCGGCGGTCGCGCAATCGGCCAAGCAGCCTTTCTCGGTATGGGTGGCGGAGTTCCGGGCCAAGGCGCGGGCGCGCGGCATCACCGACGCGGTCTATGACCGGGTGACGCGCGGCTTGCAGCCCGACCTCTCGGTCTATGCCAAGGACCGCGCCCAGCCCGAATTCCGCGAGGAGCTCTGGCAATATCTGAACCGGCGGATTTCCGAATGGCGGCTGATCACCGGCCGGGCGGCGGCCAAGGAGAACGCGTCGCTGCTGAAGCGGCTGAAGGCCGATTACGGCGTCGAGCCGGACGTGCTGCTCGGTCTGTGGGGCATGGAGAGCGCCTTCGGCGAACTCGTCACCGATCCCGACCACATGCACCCGGTCTTTCCCTCGCTCGCCGCGCTCGCCTGGGGTGAACGGCGCCGGCGGCGCTACTGGGAGACCGAGTACCTGAACGCGCTGGCGATCGTGCAGCGCGGCTGGGGCAAGCCGGAGGGCATGCTCGGCTCCTGGGCGGGCGCGATGGGCCACACCCAGTGGATGCCGGAGGTGTGGCTCAATCTCGGCGTCGACTATGACGGCAACGGCTATCCCTCGCCCTATTCGGTGGCCGACGCGCTGGCGGGCAGCTCGCGCTACCTCATCAAGCGCGGAAGCTACCAGCGGGGCCTGCCTTGGGGCTTCGAGGTGACGATGCAGGGCGTCGACGACAAATATGCCGATGCGCGGCGCTGGCGCACGGTTGCCGATTGGGCCAAGCTCGGCGTGCGGCCGGCGGGTGGGGGACGCTTCGCCTATCCGAAGGCGCGGGCGCGCCTGTGGGCGCCGGTCGGCACCGACGGCCCGTGCTTCCTGCTGACGCAGAACTTCTACGCGGTGCGCAGCTACAACCCGTCGATGAACTACGCGCTCGCCGTCTGCCATCTCGGCGACCGGGTGCTGGGCGGCGGCGACTTCGTCACGCCGTTCCCGGGCGGCGAGCGGGCGCTGACGCTGGCCGAGGTGCAGGAGGTGCAGCGCCGCCTGACCCGGATCGGGCTCGACACCGGCGGCGTCGACGGGCGCGTCGGCAACATGACGATGGGCGCGGTCGCCACCTTCCAGCGCCGCATGGGCGTGAAGCCGGACGGCTATGCCGGGCTTGACGTGCTGGCGGCGCTGAGGAAGGCGCACTGAGGGCGGCAGGCCGGGCCGCGCACCTTGACCTTTCGTCCGTTTCCCACTATGCACCCGCCACTCGCGGGGCTGTCCAACGGCCCCGCGTGGTGTTTCACGCACCCGTGGATGCCTCCGGCGCGTTCGGAGGGGTCCTGTCGGCCCTCAGGGAAGAATCCCGAGGGGCAGAGGAGGGGGCGCGATCCAAACGCAACATGATGCGAAGAGGACCTGCGCATGAGCAAGCGCGTTTCGGCCAAGCACAAGCTTGACCGCCGTATGGGCGAAAACATCTGGGGCCGTGCCAAGAGCCCCGTCAACAAGCGTGAATACGGCCCCGGCCAGCATGGCCAGCGCCGCAAGGGCAAGCTCTCCGACTTCGGCGTGCAGCTGCGCGCCAAGCAGAAGCTCAAGGGCTATTACGGCTCGATCGGCGAGAAGCAGTTCTACGCCGTCTATGTCGAGGCCTCGCGCCTCAAGGGCGACACCGGCGCCAACCTGATCGGCCTGCTCGAGCGCCGTCTCGACGCGGTGATCTATCGCGCCAAGTTCGTTCCGACCGTGTTCGCCGCCCGCCAGTTCGTGAGCCACGGCCACGTCAAGGTGAACGGCCGCCGCGTCAACATCCCGAGCTACAAGCTGAAGATCGGCGATGTGATCGAGGTCAAGGAAGCTTCCAGGCAGCTCGCGTTGGTGGTCGAGGCGGTCGCCTCCGGCGAGCGCGACGTGCCGGACTATCTCGAGGTCGATCACTCCAAGATGACCGCGAAGTATGCCCGCGTGCCCGAGCTCAACGAGGTGCCCTATCCGGTGGTGATGGAGCCGAACCTCGTGGTCGAGTATTATTCGCGCTGATCCTTCCGGATCGCGAGACACGAAAAGCCGCCCATCCGGGCGGCTTTTTTGTTGTTGGTCAAGGAGATGCGGGCGAATTTGGAGAGGTTGATTCCGGTCCGGCAGGCCGAGCCTGCCGTGCTCCATCGCCGGGCCATGACGTTGCGCAGGCCGCTCGGAGGGTTCTCGTCGCGGGCCGGCAGTCAGCCAACGACCTCGACGAGCAGCCGCTTCAGCGCCGCGTGCGGCAGGTGGTCGGCATGTGCCGTGATGCTGGCCATGCGCGCAAGTGCCCGCGCGCCTCGGCATGATGTGGCCGATGAAGCGCTGGCCGCAACCCGCCTTGCCGGACAGGAACACGCCTCAGCCCTACGTTCAGCAGGTCGGGGAAGGCGAGCCGTGCCGGGGTTTTCCTTCGCGCCGCCGTCCTTCATGCCGTCGTCGCGCAGGCCGACCCGCCGCGCGCGCGATTTCACTACTGCCCCGTCGGTGCGGAACAGCTTCGAGGTCTCGATCTCGTAGAGGTCAGCGCCATGGGCGAAGCGCTAGAACCGGCGGCAGCGATAGCCCTGCTCGCGCGTCACGCGCGGTTCGCGGGTGATGCCCCGTCTGGTCGTCTTCTTGATGGTGAGGATATAGGGCGCCGAAACGATCGAGGTCGATGAGGCTCGCCGTGCCGTGCCGCGGACCCGGCGATGCGCTCGCACGCGTGGACTTGAAGGCGAAGAGCTGCGAGCTCTCTACAATCCGCCGGCCGAACGGGATCGCTCAATCAAAGCGCGGCGATCGGCAGTTCGTAGATAACGGCGATCCCGGATTTGCGGTCTTTTTGAGCTGGAATTGGACCGGCTCAATGAAGCCGAAATAGCCGCGTAGCGGCAGTCGCTCGGGCGACACGCCTCTTCCGGTCACGTCGGTCCGGGCCGGCTGCGGCCCTGGACGCCGGGTTCAAGAACAGCCGATCGCCGCCGGCCCCATCGGTGCCGCGAAACCTACCCGGGAGACGACCCCGCGCGCGAGGCCTCAGGCGCTCGCGCGGCCCATGACCGGGATGCCCTTCTCCTCGAGCAGGGTCTGCAACTCGCCCGACTGGTACATCTCGCGCAGGATGTCGCAACCGCCGACGAACTCGCCCTTGACGAAGATCTGCGGGATGGTCGGCCAGTTGGTGTACTGCTTGATGCCCTGCCGGATCTCGTCGGAATCGAGGACGTTGATGCCCTTGTAGTCGGCGCCGAGCAGGGTGAAGATCTGCGCCACCTGGCCCGAGAAGCCGCACATGGGGAACTGGGGCGTCCCCTTCATGAAGACGACGATGTCGTTGCTCTTCACCTGGCTGTCGATGAAATCCTGGATGCTCATCTGGCATTCACCCGTTGGCGGCCCGCCGGGCCGCGTGTTCCTGGTCCTGTGGAATAGGTGATGGCGCCGGCGCGCCATTCAACCCTTGGACCCTATATAAACCACGCCCGCCGCGCTGTCGTGCCGCGCCGCCTCAAACCTTCGGCAGCGGCTTTCGCCGCCCGCTACCGTCAGGCCTTGGGTATTTCGGTCTGCAGGGCGAGGGCGTGCAGGACGCCGCCCATGGGCTCGCCGATGGCGGCATAGACCATCTGGTGCTGCTGCACGCGCGACTTGCCGCGGAAGCTCTCGCTGACCACGGTGGCGTGCCAGTGATTGCCGTCGCCGGCCAGGTCGCGCATCGTCACCTGCGCGTCCGGCAGGCCATCGCGGATGAGACGTTCGATCTCGGCTGCTTCCATCGCCATGGTCGGGGCTCCCTCACATCATGCCCGCGCCCATATAGATGGGCAGCCAGGCTTCGTTGCGCTCGCGCAGGGCCTCCAGCACGATCGCCCGCTCGCCGGGCAGGGCGATCTTGTCGCCGCCCGTGGTGCCGAGCTTGGAGAGCGCGATGCCGGCGGCCTCGGCGCGCTTGATGACGGCGCCCTTGGTGCCGCCATTCACGGTCAGCACGTAGCGGGCCTGGTCCTCTCCGAACCAGTAGGCGAAGGGGCTCATCTCGGCGGGCGGGGAGACCAGCGTGGCGCCGATGCCCGCGGCCATCGCCATCTCCGCGACCGCGACCAGCAGGCCGCCGTCGGACACGTCATGGACCGCGGTGACGAGCCCGTCCTCGATCAGCGCGCGCACGAAGTCGCCATTGCGCTTCTCGAGCTCGAGGTCGACCGGCGGCGGTGCGCCGTCCTCGCGGTCGAACACCTCGGCGAGGAAGGCGGACTGGCCGAGCCATCCGCTGGTCTCGCCGACGGCGAGGATGGTCTCGCCATTCGCCTTGAAGGCGAGCGTGGCCATCTTCTCGACGTCCGGCAGCACGCCGACGCCGCCGATGGTCGGGGTCGGCAGGATGCCGCGCCCATGGGTCTCGTTGTAGAGGCTGACATTGCCCGAGACGACGGGGAAGTCGAGCTTGAGGGCGGCCTCGCCGATGCCGCGCAGGCAGCATACGAGCTGGCCCATGATCTCCGGCTTCTCGGGGTTGCCGAAGTTCAGATTGTCGGTCAGCGCCAAGGGCTTGCCGCCGACGGCGGTGATGTTGCGCCAGGCTTCCGCCACCGCCTGCTTGCCGCCCTCGAACGGGTCCGCCTCGCAATAGCGGGGGGTGACGTCGCAGGTCAGGGCGAGCGCCTTCGGGCCGTCCGCGACGCGGATGACCGCAGCGTCGCCGCCCGGGCGCTGCACCGTGTTGTTGAGGATGAGGTGGTCGTACTGCTCCCAGATCCAGCGCTTGGAGGCGAAGTTGGGCGAGCCCATCAGCCGCTCCAGCGCGCCCGGCAGCGTACCAGTGATCTCCAGCGAAGCCGGCTCGATGCGCTGCTGCTTGGGCGTCTCCACCCAGGGGCGGTCATAGAGCGGGGCCTGGTCGCCGAGCTCCTTGATCGGGAGGTCGGCCTTCACCTCGCCCTTGTGCTTCACCACGAAGCGCAGGTCGTCGGTGGTGTGGCCGACGATGGCGAAGTCGAGCCCCCACTTCCTGAAGATCGCCTCGGCCTGCTCCTCCTTGCCCGGCGCGATGACCATGAGCATGCGCTCCTGGCTCTCGGAGAGCATCATCTCATAGGCGCTCATGCCCTCCTCGCGGCAGGGCACGGCGTCGAGGTCGAGCTCGATGCCGAGGTCGCCCTTGGCGCCCATCTCGACCGCCGAGCAGGTGAGGCCGGCCGCGCCCATGTCCTGGATCGCGACCACGCAGCCCGCGCCCATGATCTCGAGGCAGGCTTCCAGCAGCAGCTTTTCCGCGAAGGGGTCGCCGACCTGCACGGTCGGGCGCTTCTCCTCCGCGCCCTCGCCGAACTCGGCGGAGGCCATGGTGGCGCCGTGGATGCCGTCGCGGCCGGTCTTGGAGCCGAGATAGACCACCGGCAGGCCCACGCCGGTCGCCGCCGCGTAGAAGATCTTGTCGGCGTCGGCGAGGCCCACCGCCATCGCATTGACGAGGCAGTTGCCGTCGTAGCGGGTATGGAAGCCCACCTGGCCGCCGACCGTCGGCACGCCGAAGGAATTGCCGTAGCCGCCGATGCCGGCCACCACGCCCGCCACCAGATGGCGGGTGCGCGGGTGGGCGGGATCGCCGAAGCGCAGCGCGTTCAGCGCCGCGATCGGCCGCGCGCCCATGGTGAACACGTCGCGCAGGATGCCGCCGACGCCCGTCCCCGCACCCTGGTAGGGCTCGATATAGGAGGGGTGGTTGTGGCTCTCCATCTTGAACACGGCGGCCTCGCCGTCGCCGATGTCGATGACGCCGGCATTCTCGCCCGGGCCCTGGATCACCCAGGGCGCCTTGGTTGGCAGGCCCTTCAGGTGCAGGCGCGAGGACTTGTAGGAGCAGTGCTCGTTCCACATCGCCGAGAAGATGCCGAGCTCGGTGAAGCTCGGCTCGCGGCCGATGAGCGTGAGGATGCGCTCGTATTCGTCGGGCTTCAGGCCGTGTTCGGCGATGAGCTCGGGAGTGATCTTCGGTTCGCTGATCATGCGGGTTCGGTCATCCGGTTGCGCGAGGTGAGGGCGGGAAGCCGCGGTCTCACACCCGCTCCAGCGCATCCACCATGCTCTCGAACAGGGCGCGCCCGTCGGTGGAACCGAGGAGCGGATCGACCTGGTTCTCCGGGTGCGGCATCAGGCCGAGCACGTTGAGCTTTTCGGAAACGATGCCGGCGATCGAGTTGGCGGCGCCGTTCAGCACCTGCGTGTCGTCGCGCCGGCCGTCGGGCATCACATAGCGGAACACCACGCGGCCCTCGCCTTCCAGCCGCTTCAGCGTATCGGCATCGGCGGCGTAGTTGCCCTCGCCATGGGCGACCGGGTAGCGCACCAGAGCGCCCCGGGCGTAGCGGCTGGTGAAGGGGGTGTCGTTGCGCTCGACCTTCAGCAGCGCCTCGCGGCAGATGAAGCGCAGGCGCGCATTGCGCACCAGCACGCCCGGCAGCAGGCCGCTCTCGCACAGGATCTGGAAGCCGTTGCACACGCCCAGCACCAGCCCGCCGCGCGCGGCATGGGCGCGCACCGCCTCCATGATCGCGGCCCGGGCGGCGATGGCGCCGCAGCGCAGATAGTCGCCATAGGAGAAGCCGCCCGGCAGCACCACGAGGTCGGTGCCGGCGGGAAGCTCGGTGTCGGCGTGCCAGACTACGGCCGGCTCGACGCCGGTGATCTGCCGGATGGCGTGGGCGACGTCGCCTTCGCGGTTCGAGCCGGGGAAGAGGATGACGGCGGCTTTCATCGGCGAGGCCTCACCCGACGAATTCGATGCGGTAGGTTTCGATCACCGTATTGGCGAGAAGCTTCTCGCAGGCGTCCTTCAGGGTCGCCTCGGCCTTGTCCTTGTCCGTTCCGTCGAGCTCGACGTCGAACACCTTGCCCTGGCGGACACTGGCGATGCCGGGCACGCCGAGCGAGCGCAGGGCGCCCTCTATGGCCTTGCCCTGGGGATCGAGCACCGCGGATTTCAGGGTGACGAGAACGCGTGCCTTCATCAGACCACTCTTGACGACAATGGTTCGGGAATAAAGAAGCGGGGGCCTTTGCGCCCCCGCCTATCATCATGCCGCGAACGGCTCAATGCGCGAATGCGGATGGCAGCCGAGCCATGTGGGCATCGCTCCGGCCGCCGGCCCTCACTCTTCCGGCTCGGATTTCACCAGAACCGGGCCGCTGCCCTGGAGCCGCTCGTTCTCGGCCATGATGCCGAGACGGCGCGCGACTTCCGAATAGGCCTCGACGAGGCCGCCCATGTCGCGGCGGAAACGATCCTTGTCGAGCTTGTCGTTCGACTTGATGTCCCACAGCCGGCACGAATCCGGGCTGATCTCGTCGGCGACGACGATGCGCATCATGTCGCCTTCCCACAGCCGGCCGCATTCCATCTTGAAGTCGACGAGACGGATGCCGACGCCGAGGAACAGGCCCGACAGGAAGTCGTTGACGCGGATCGCGAGCGCGATGATGTCGTCGATCTCCTGGGTGGTGGCCCAGCCGAAGGCGGTGATGTGCTCTTCCGACACCATCGGGTCGTTGAGCTGGTCGTTCTTGTAATAGAACTCGATGATCGAGCGCGGGAGCTGCGTGCCTTCCTCGATGCCCAGGCGCGAGGAGAGCGACCCGGCGGCGACGTTGCGCACGACCACTTCGAGCGGAATGATCTCGACCTCGCGGATGAGCTGCTCGCGCATGTTCAACCGCCGGATGAAATGGGTCGGGACGCCGATCTCGTTCAGCTTCTGGAAGACGTATTCCGAGATGCGGTTGTTGAGGACGCCCTTGCCATCGATGACGTCATGCTTCTTGTTGTTGAAAGCAGTGGCGTCGTCTTTGAAATGCTGAATCAGGGTGCCGGGCTCAGGGCCTTCATAGAGGACCTTCGCCTTACCTTCATAAATGCGGCGGCGGCGGCTCATGGGGGGGTACCGTCGGTTGAGGAAGTCCATTGGTGTGCCGAGGCTCCGATGTGTACGGCTTCACGGCGGGGGTACCGAACTTTTGCGCGACCCCTCGCGTGACGATTCGCGTCGCATAGGCACCGGCACCCACGCCCGGACACTAGCCGATCGGGGGAGCGGATACAAACGCGCCGGCGGAAAGGGCCTGTGCATGTTCGGTTCTGCGGCGCCCGAGAGGGCCTGTGAGCGTCACATTGACGTAGGGGCGGCCATGACGCGTCGACGGCGTTGATTTGGGTGCGGGCTCGGGATAATCAACCCCGCGATTTCCGGAACAGGGGCGAGACCGCATGAGCACGTTCGATAAGCGCGAAGATGCGTTCGAGGCGAAGTTCGCCCACGACGAGACGCTGCGTTTCAAGGCGCATGCGCGCCGCAACAAGGCGCTCGGCATGTGGGCGGCCGAGAAGCTCGGCCTGGCCGGCGCCGAGGCCGAGGCCTATGCGCGCACGCTCATCGAGGCCGATCTGGAAGAGGCCGGCGACGAGGATGTCTTCCGCAAGGTGAAGGCCGATTTCGACGCCAAGGGCATCGACGTGTCCGAGCATCGCATCCGCCGGACCATGGAAGAGCTGCTCGCCGAAGCCATCCAGACGCTCAAGACCGAAGGCTGAGCAGGCCGCCGGGCGGTGTCGCCCGATTCGGGCGGCATGCACAGAGGTTGCACGTTGGCAACCATCTTTTCGGCATTCAATTGCAAATAGAGGGTATTCCGGGCAAGCGTGAAGGTGGGCCGTTGCCGCGACGTGGTGGCGGCGGCGTCAGGAGGAACCGATGCGGTTCACGACACCCTTCGCGCTTGCGTCCGGGCCTATGGCGTATGGCCTGGCGGTAGCCGGCACATTGGTGGCGGGCATGCCGTCGGCCGATGCCTGGCCGGCGACCACGCGCGCGACCTCGAATGTGAGGGGCGGGCCGGGCACCGCCTATGGCATGCTCGGCACCCTGCCGGCCGGCGCGCCGGTGGACGTCGTCTCCTGCGCCAATGACTGGTGCCGTACCCAGTACGGCTATATCAGCGCCGGGCTGCTGCAGCAGAGCGCGCCGGCGCCCGGCTATGCGGGTGCGCCGGCCTATGGCGCTCCGGGAATGGCGGCACCGGGCGCGGTACCGGCCTATGCGCAGGCCGGTATGGCCGATGCCGGCTCGACCGCGGCGATGGCGGCGCAGATCGCCACCGCGCCCGGCGCGGTGCACGCGGGCGCCGACACCAGCATGAAGGGCACGCGCATCACCATCGGCACCGCCAATGTGCGCAGCGGCCCCGGCACCCAGTACGACATCGTCAAGACGCTCCCGGACGCGACCTCGGTCGAGGTGTCGGGCTGCGACAATGAGTGGTGCCAGGTCGACGGCGGCTATGTCAGCATCTACCTGCTCTCGCGCGGGGCGGTGCAGCAGGTGCTGCCGGCGCAGGCGCAGCCGCGTCTTCCCGGCTCCGGGCAGGAGACCACCCAGATCTACGGGCTGACGCCGAACGTCGCGCCGCAGACCGGGCGGGCCTACGGGACGGCTGGCTATGCGAACCCGGCCTACGGGACGACGGCCATGGCGACGGCGGCGACGACCGCCACCGTCAATGTGCGCTCGGGTCCGGGCACCGGCACCAATGTGCTCGGCACCCTGCCGGCCGGGACGCCGGTGAACGTCGCCGGCTGCTCGGGTAGCTGGTGCCGCACCCAGTACGGCTATGTCAGCGCGCGCTATCTCGGCCAGGCCGCTCGCGGGGTGGGCCCCGGCCTGTCGCAGGCCCGGCCGATGATGGCGCCGCCCGCCGCGAGCTACGCGGCGCCCACCTATGCCGGCGCGCCGGCCTATGGCGCCCCGGGGATGGCGGCGCCGGGCACGGTGCCGGCCTATGCGCCGGCCGGCATGGCCGATGCCGGCTCGACCGCGGCGATGGCGGCGCAGATCGCCACCGCGCCCGGCGCGGTGCATGCGGGCGCCGACACCAGCATGAAGGGCACGCGGACCACCATCGGCACCGCCAATGTACGCAGCGGCCCCGGCACCCAGTACGACATCGTCAAGACGCTGCCGGACGCGACCTCGGTCGAGGTGTCGGGCTGCGACAATGAGTGGTGCCAGGTCGATGGCGGCTATGTCAGCATCTACCTGCTCTCGCGGGGAGCGGTGCAGCAGGTGCTGCCGGCGCAGGCGCAGCCCCGTCTTCCCGGCTCCGGGCAGGAGACCACCCAGATCTACGGACTGACGCCGAACGTGGCGCCGCAGACCGGGCGGGCCTATGCGAACCCGGCTTACGGGACGTCGGCCATGGCGACGGCGGCGACGACCGCCACCGTCAATGTGCGCTCGGGTCCGGGCACCGGCACCAACGTGCTCGGCACGCTGCCGGCCGGGACGCCGGTGAACGTCGCCGGCTGCTCGGGTAGCTGGTGCCGCACCCAGTACGGCTATGTCAGCGCCCGCTATCTCGGGCAGGTAGGCGCGGGGGCACTCGCCGGAAGCGCCTTGCAGCCGCCGGCCGGAGTGCCATCGGCTGCGGCGCCGGCCACGGTGCCCGTCGGGCGGGCCTATGCGCCGGGCGTCTCGCCCGCCGGCACCTCGACCTCGCAGATGGCGGGCGGCAGCACGACCGCGACGCCGGTCGGCTACACTGCCACCACGCTCGCCGGCGTGAATGTGCGCACCGGCCCCGGCACCAGCTACGACGTCATCTCCACCCTGCCGGCCGGCAGCCCGGTGGAGGTGCGCTCCTGCGGCACCGGCTGGTGCGCGACCCAGTACGGTTATGTCAGCGCGCGGCATCTCTCGACCTCCGGCGCGGCGCCGACGCGCGTGACGGTGCGGCCCGCGCAGGCCGGCTCGGGCAGCTATTCCAGCGCCGCCTATGCCGGGCCGAGCTACGGCGCCACCGCGGGCTATGCCGATACGACCCCGACCTATGTGGCGCAGGGCTATCCCGCCGAGGACTATCCGCCGGAGAGCTATCCCGGACGGTATTATCCCGGCGGCACCTATCCCACCTATGTCGGCTCGCCGGTGCTCGCGGCGCTCGCGGCGCCGGTGGTGGGCGTGGCGGCGGCCGTCGATACGCTGGCCAGCGGCTTCGACGGCTGGGGCGGCGGCGCGCCGACCTATGGCTATGGCTACGGCTTCAACTACCGCTGGCGGGCGAGCTGGGGGCCGGGCTACTGGGGCCCGGGCCTCTACGGCGCCAACCGCCCGACCTATTGGGGCGCGCGGCCGAGCTACTGGGGCGGGCGGCCGACCTACTGGAACATGCATCCGGGCTATCCCGCCTACACCGCGCGCTTCGGAGACCGCAACGGCGACACCTACTGGTCGCGGCGCGGCGGCGGGCGCCTGCCGCAGCGGCCCAGCTATTATTACGGCATCGGCCCGCACTGGCAGGGGCCCTACCAGGAGGGGCCGGGCTATCGCGGCCGCCCGGTGGTCTGGCGCGCCTCCTCGCGGTGGTATTGACGATCACGTGACCGGATCGTCCGGAGGGATAGGTGGTGCAACCGATTGCCGGTTTGCATGTTGCTATCTCACATGAACGCCATGGCTGCCTCTGGGGCAGCCGGCCGGGCCGAGCCCCGGCGTGGTGAGGAGAGTGCCATGTTGCTTCCCGGATTCCTTTCCCCAAGATCGATGCTTCTGGCGCTCGGCCTCCTGCTGGCCGGCACCGCGGCCGCGGCGGCGCGTCCCGCCGTCGCCACGGCCGATCTCAACGTGCGCAGCGGCCCCGGCACCCGCTACCGGGTGGTTGGGGTGCTGCAGGCGGGCCAGCAGGTGGATGCCGGCTCATGCAGCGGCGGCTGGTGCCGCGTCGGCGGCGGCTATGCGAGCTCGAGCTACCTGTCGTTCGGGGGCGGCGGCACGCGCGTCATCGTCAATCCGGACTATTATGACGGCTACGACGATGGCTATGTGGGCTTCGGCTTCGGCCCCGCCGTGGGGCTCGGCTGGGGCTGGGGCGGCGGCTATTGGGGGGGTGGACCCTGGGGCAATTACTGGGGCCCGCCACGCTATTATGGGCGCAATTACTGGGGGCCCAATGGCAGGCCCGGCTACCGGCCGCCGCCGAATTTCCGGCCGCGCTACGGCTACCGGGGGTATCCGTCCCGCGGCTGGAACCGGCCGCCTCACATGGGGCCGGGTCCGTCCCGCGGCTGGGGGCGGGGGCCGGGCTACGGCCCACGGCCTTCCGGCTACCGTCCGGGGCCGGGCTATGTGCCACGCGGCGGCCCGGGTTACGGCCGCCCGGGCGGTGGCGGCCGCCCGATGGTCCGTCCACCGGGCTTTCACCGCTGAACGGCTGAGCGTTCTCAGGCGCGTCCGAAGACGCGCCTGAAGATCGTGTCGACGTGCTTGAGGTGGTAGCCGAGATCGAACTTCTCGGCGATCTCCTCGGCCGAGAGATACTGGCGGACCTCGGGGTCGTTGGTGAGAAGGGTCTGGAACTCGCCTTCGCCCCGCCACACCGGCATCGCGTTGCGCTGCACGAGGCGGTAGGCGTCCTCGCGCGAGGCGCCCTTCTGGGTCAGCGCCAGCAGCACGCGCTGCGAGTGCACCAGCCCGCCGAGCCGGTCGAGGTTCTTCTGCATGTTCTCCGGGTAGACGACGAGCTTCTCGATGACGCCGGCGAGGCGGTTCAGCGCGAAGTCGAGCGTGACGGTGCCGTCCGGCCCGATCATGCGCTCCACCGAGGAGTGCGAGATGTCGCGCTCGTGCCAGAGGGCGACGTTCTCCAGCGCCGGCGTCACCATGCCGCGCACGAGGCGGGCGAGGCCGGTGATGTTCTCGGTGAGCACCGGGTTGCGCTTGTGCGGCATGGCCGAGGAGCCCTTCTGGCCGGCGGAGAAGAACTCCTCGACCTCCAGAACCTCGGTGCGCTGCAGGTGGCGTATCTCGGTCGCCACGCGCTCCATGGACGAGGCGACGACGCCGAGCGTGGCGAAGAACATGGCGTGGCGGTCGCGCGGGATGACCTGGGTCGAGACCGGCTCTACCGCGAGCCCCATCTTCTCCGCCACATATTCCTCAACCCGCGGGTCGATCTGCGCGAAGGTGCCCACCGCGCCGGAAATGGCGCAGGTCGCGACCTCGTGGCGGGCGGCGACGAGGCGGGCGCGGTTGCGCTGGAACTCGGCATGGGCCTGGGCGAGCTTGAGCCCGAAGGTGGTCGGCTCGGCGTGGATGCCGTGCGAGCGGCCGACCGTCGGGGTCAGCTTGTGCTCGAAGGCGCGGGCCTCCAGCGCCGCGAGCAGGCGGTCGACATCCTTGATGAGGATGTCCGCCGCGCGCACCAGCTGCACGTTGAGGCAGGTGTCGAGCACGTCCGAGGAGGTCATGCCCTGGTGGACGAAGCGCGCCTCCGGGCCGACGATCTCGGCGAGATGGGTGAGGAAGGCGATCACGTCGTGCTTGGTGACCGCCTCGATCTCGTCGATGCGGGCGACGTCGAAGGTCGCGTTCTTCCCCATCTCCCAGATCTTCGCCGCGGCCTCCTTCGGCACGACGCCGATCTCGGCGAGGGCTTCGGTGGCGTGGGCCTCGATCTCGAACCAGATGCGGAAGCGGGTCTGCGGCTCCCAGATGGAAGCCATCTCGGGACGTGTATAGCGCGGGATCACGGGCGGCTCTTTCGGCAGTCGGGCAATGGATGGCGCGCATTAGCAGATAGGCGGGGACACGACAAATCCCGCCGTCGGCGCCGGTCCGTGCGGCCCGCTCAGACAAGCTCTCCGCGCTCGCGCGCGGCGGCGTCGCGGATGGCGCGGATATTGGCGGCATAGGCGCCGGGGCCGCCCTTGAAGACCGCCGAGCCGGCGACCAGCGCGTTGGCGCCGGCGACCATGCACAGGCCCGCCGT
The DNA here is from genome assembly GCF_024752335.1 of Ancylobacter mangrovi. Lineage (NCBI taxonomy): Bacteria > Pseudomonadati > Pseudomonadota > Alphaproteobacteria > Hyphomicrobiales > Xanthobacteraceae > Ancylobacter > Ancylobacter mangrovi. The sequence goes on from NZ_JANTHY010000009.1 coordinate 36,810, forward strand.
GTCGGGGGCGACGCCGCCGTCGATCTCGATGTCGATCGGCCGGTCGCCGATCATCGCGGCGAGGCGCCGCACCTTGTCCATCACCGGGGTGAGGAAGGCCTGGCCGCCGAAGCCGGGATTGACGGTCATCACGATGATCACGTCGATGATGTCGAGCACGTATTCGATGGTCTCGGGAGGGGTCGCCGGGTTGATGGCGACGCCCGCCTTCTTGCCCAGCGCGCGGATCGCCTGCAGCGAGCGGTGCAGGTGCGGCCCCGCCTCGACATGGACGCTGATGTGGTCGGCGCCGGCCTTGGCGAAGGCTTCGAGATAGGGATCGGCCGGCTCGATCATGAGATGCACGTCGAACGGCTTGGCGGTGAGCGGGCGGATCGCCTTCACCACGTCCGGGCCGAACGAGATGTTGGGCACGAAATGCCCGTCCATGATGTCGATGTGGATCCAGTCGGCGCCGGCCGCGTCGACCGCGCGCACTTCCTCGCCGAAGCGGGCGAAGTCGCTGGCGAGGATGGAGGGGGCGATGATGAGCGGACGGATGTTCATGGGGCGGGCCTCCGGCTGGGCGGGCCGTAGCATGCGTGCAGGGCCCCCGCAATATTGTCCCCGATCCCGGCGAACCCGGATGCTCCGTTAACCATGTGCGGCTAGGCTGCGATTCGCGCTGATGCGGTCGGCGGCACGAGCGAAACGATCGACGAGGGAGATCCCGGTATGAAGAGTGCACGTTATCTGGCGGCGGGCGCCATGGTCGCTGCCGTCAGCCTGTTCGCGGCGATGCCGCAGGCGAATGCCTGGCGCGCCGGCGCCTGCGGGGCGCGCGGCTGCGTCGGCGCAGGCGGGCCCGGCTTTTACAATCCCGGCCATTACTACGGCGCCGGGCGCTATTACGGCCCCGTGCCGCGCGGTGGCGGGGTGGTGGTGGTCAATCCGCGCCGCTACTGGGCGCCGGGTGGAGCGGTGGCCGCGGGCGCCGCGCTCGGCTTCCTCACCGGCGTCGCCGCGGCGAGCCTCGCCGGCCCGCCGCCCCGGCCGAACTATTGCTGGTACTACACAAACCCCCAGCGCACGACCGGCTTCTGGGAGCCGTGCCCCTGATCGGGGACGTTCGCGCCTGAAGCGTGCGATACGAAACGGCGGCCGGGATGACGTCCCGGCCGCCGCTCTCTTTTCATGCCGGACCTTGCGGCCGGTCGAGCGGGCCTCGTTCAGACCAAGGTCACTTGGACCAGGCGTCGACCTTGTCCTTGTTGGCGTCGACCCAGGCGCGGGCGGTGGCCGCCGGATCGGTGCCGGGCTTGTTGTTCTCCACCATCACCGCCTGCTCGTCGGCGAGCGACAGGTTGAAATTGTCGAGGATCTTGTAGGCCTCCGGTGCCTCGTCCTTGAGGCCGGTCGAGACCACGGTGTTGACGGTCTCCTCGCCGCCGAACACGCCCTTCGGGTCCTTGAGGTACTTCAGGTCCCAGGTGGCGAACATCCAGTGCGGGGTCCAGGTCGTCACGACGATGGGCTGCTTCTTGGAATAGGCGTCCTTGAGGGCGGCGACCATGGTGGCGTCCGAGCCCTCGACCAGCGTCACCGGCAGGTCGTAGTCCTTGATCGCCGTTTCCGAGGCCTTCATCAGGCCGGCGCCGGGATCGATGCCGATGATCTTGCCGCCGAACATGTCGGCCTTGCCCTTGATGTCCTCGATCGAGTCGATGTCGACATAGGTCGGCACGGCCCAGCCGATCTTGGCGCCGGTTACGTTCGGGCCGAGATTGACCACCTTGTCCTTCAGCTTCTTGTAGTAGGCGGCGTGGGTCGCCGGCAGCCAGGCGGCGACCATGCCGTCCGCCTCGCCGGAGGCGACGGCCTGCCACATGGCGGCGCCCGAGAGCGGCACGATCTTCACCGTATAGCCCTTGTCCTCGAGCGCGGCCTTGACGATGTTTGTCGCCACCACCGCATCCGACCACTCCACATAGGCGATGGTCAGATCCTTCTTCTCCGCATGGGCCGCGCCCGAGGCGAGGCCGAAGACGGTGGCCGCCGCGGCGGCTGTGCGGGCGAGTTTTCCTAGGATGGACATGTCGGTTGCTCCACTCTGAGAGGTTCGGGGCAGGGCTGCTGACGCCCTTTCTGTGCCGGTTCGTTCAGGCCACGCGGTCAGCCGTGCTCCGTGTCGGTGCGCAGGCGCCGGGCGATGTGCTGGGTGATGCGGTCGAGGATGACGGCGAGCACGACGATGGCGATGCCGGCCTGGAAGCCCATGCCCGCCTCCAGCCGCTGGATCGCCTTCCACACCTCGCCGCCGAGCCCGCCGGCGCCGATCATGGCGGCGATCACCACCATGGAGAGCGCCAGCATGATGGTCTGGTTGATGCCGGCCATGATGGTCGGGATGGCGAGCGGAAGCTGGATCTTGAACAGCTTCTGCCATTTGGTGGAGCCGAACGCGTCGGCCGCCTCCACCAGCATGGGCGGTGTCTGCAGGATGCCGAGCGCGGTGAGCCGGATCGTCGGCGGCATGGCGAAGACGATGGTGGCGAAGCTCGCCGACACCGCGCCGAGGCCGAAGAACGGGATCGCCGGGATCAAATAGACGAAGCTCGGCATGGTCTGCATCATGTCGAGCGCCGGCGAGGCGACGCGCCAGAACCGCTTGCTGAGCGCGGCACCGATGCCGATCGGGATGCCGATCGCCAGCGCGAACAGGGTCGAGACCAGCACCAGCACCAGCGATTGCAGGGTCGCGCGCCACAGCTCCACGTTCCACAGGAACAGGAAGCCGAGCACCGACCACAGCGCGATCCGCACCGTGGTCAGCCGCCACACGATCAGCCCGAAGGCGGCGATCACGAGCCAGGGCGGCAGGCCGACCAGGAAATCGGTGGTCGCCTCGATGCCGGTGCCGACCACCGCGCTCATCGCCCGGGTGACGCCGGAGAAATGGTCGGTCGCCCAGTCGAGCGCGATGTCGCACCATTCGGCGAGGGGGATCTGCGGAATCTCGAACGCCATGGCCGGTCCCCTCAATGCGCCGTGTGCGGGCCGGCTTCCTGCCGCCGGCGCGCCAGCGCGGCGACGAGGTCGGCATTGGCGATGACGCCCTTCAGCTCGCGGCCGCTGCCGACCACGGCGATCTCGCCGCGGCCGGAGGCGAGCTTGGACACCGCGTCGTTGAGCGTCGCGCCCTCGGGCACGCAGGCGTCCTTGTCGCTGAGCAGGAAGCGCAGCTCGGTCTCGCCCGCGCCCTTCAGGGTCTCGGCGTCGACCGTGCCCTGGAAGCGGCCCTCCTGGCAGACCACGGTGACGACCGGCTCGCCCGACTGGGTGAGGCTGGCGAGCGCCGCCGCGGCGGTGCTGAACCAGGGCTTCACCGCCGCCGGGGCGCGCATCGCGTCGCCCGCCGTCACCACGCCGAGCACGTCGATATGCTCGACGAAGCGGCGCACATACTCGTCCGCCGGGGCGGCGAGGAAATCGGCGGCGGTGCCTTCCTGGACCACGCGGCCGTCCTTCATCAGCACGATGCGCCCGCCCAGCGCGATCGCCTCGTCGAGGTCGTGGCTGACGAAGACGATGGTTTTCTTCAGCCGGCGCTGCAGCGCCACCAGCTCCTGCTGCATGTCGCGGCGGATCAGCGGGTCGAGGGCGCTGAACGCCTCGTCCATCAGCAGGATGTCGGGATCGAGGGCGAGGGCGCGGGCGAGACCGGCGCGCTGCTGCATGCCGCCGGAAAGCTGGGCGGGATAGTGCTGGTCCCAGCCCGCTAGCCCGACCGTCTCGATGGCGGTGAGGGCGCGCTCGCGTCGCTGCGCGACGGGCACGCCCTGCACTTCGAGCCCGTACTCGACGTTGCGCTGGATGGTGCGGTGGGGGAACAGCGCGAATTGCTGGAACACCATGCCGAAGCGGGTGCGCCGGAACGCCAGCAGCTCCCGCTCGCCCAGCGCCGTCACGTCGACATCGTCGACCATCACCTGGCCGGCGGTCGGCTCGATCAGCCGGTTGATGCAGCGAAGGCAGGTCGACTTGCCCGAGCCCGAGAGGCCCATGACGACGAGGATCTCGCCCTCGGCGATGTCGAAGGAGACGTCCTGAAGCCCGACCACCGCGCCGGTGGCCTTGAGCACCTCGTTGCGGTCGCGCCCGGCCTGCAGCAGCGACAGCGCGGCCCCGGCGTCGTCGCCGAAGATCTTGGTCAGGCCGCGAACCTTGATGCGTGGCCGGTTCTGGCTCATGCGCTCCCCTCTGATTGAGGGAAGTGTCGGGCGCATGGCTGCTATGCAGATTGGACCGATGCGACAAGCAGGGCTGCGGAAACGACACTTCTATGACGAAAGGTCACTTCTGTTGCGTTCCCCGCAATAAGCGGACTGCTCAGCCGTCCCAGCGCGCACGCCAGGTCGGCAGGGTGCCGGGCTGGGGCAGGGCGGTCGCCTCGTAGACGGCGCGAGCGCAGGCGCGGGCGAGCGTCGCCACCACCGCCGAGCCGATCAGCGCGAGGTCGAACACCGGATCGGCCAGCGCGCGCTTGCCGGTCGCCGCCGCGAAGATGGTGTCGCCGTCGAGCGGGGTGTGGACCGGCCAGATGGCGCGGGCATAGCCGTCATGGGCCATGACCGCGAGGCGCTTGCACTGCGCCTTGGTCAGCACGGCATCGGTCGCTACCACCGCGATGGTGGTGTTGGCGATGGCCGGCTCGACCTCCGGGGGCAGGCCCTTCAGTGCCGGGCGGGAGGGCAGGTCGGGCAGGGGGCTCGGCAGGCCGAGGCCGCCGAACTCGGCCTCCCGCTCGAACGGCGCGGCCCAGAAATGCGGGCCCTCGCCGACGTTCGTGGCGCCGCAGGCGTTGACCGCCACCAGCGCGCCGACCACGTGGCCGGAGGCCGCGACCATGGAGGCCGAGCCGAGCCCGCCCTTGAGCGTCGCCGTCGTCGCGCCGGTGCCCGCGCCCACCGTGCCGAGCGCGAAGTTGATGGCGGCCGCATTGGCGGCGGCGTAGCCGAGCTCGCGATAGGGCGGGAAGCGCCCCCACTCTTTGTCGCCGCCATTGATCAGGTCGAACAGCACCGCGCCGGGCACGATCGGCACGCGCGCATCGCCAACCGGAAAACCGATGCCGCGCTCGGCCAGCGCCGCCATCACGCCGGCGGCGGAATCGAGCCCGAAGGCCGAGCCGCCCGAGAGGCACAGCGCGTGGATGGCGCCCACCGTCTCGTCGGGCGCGAGCAGGTCGGTCTCGCGCGTGCCGGGACCGCCGCCGCGCACATCCACCGAGGCGACGGTCGGCTCGTCGAACACGATCGCCGTCACGCCGGAGGCGAGGGCGAGGTCGGTGGCGTTGCCCACCTTCAGGCCGGCGACGTCGGTGATCAGGTTGCGCATGGAAATCTCCGTATCCCGGCATCACATCATGGCGAGAGGCGCGCTTCCCCGCGATCCGGCCCGCCGGCCCCGACGCCCGGAAAGGGCGCCGATTCAACGGCTTGCAGCTTGTGCCGGGCGCGGTCCGGGTTCAAGTCCCGCGGCCCGTGCTCCAACCCGCCGCATTGCATAACCTCCGGCGGGCGTGCATTGGGAAGCTCTCGGAACGATGCAAGGTTGTCCAGTTTCATGGCCGACGTCACGCTCCCGGCCGCGTTCGTGGCCGGAATCGCCAGCTTCGCCTCTCCCTGCGTCCTGCCGCTGGTCCCGCCCTATCTGTGCTATCTCGCCGGCACCAGCCTCGACCAGATCACGCACAAGGCCCCGACCGATGCCGCCGCGCGGCGCACGCTCGGCGCGGCGCTGTTGTTCGTGGCCGGCTTCTCCACCGTCTTCGTCGCGCTGGGCGCCGGCGCCTCGGTGATCGGGGGCTATCTGCGGCTCTATTCGCAGGAGCTGGCGATCGTGGCCGGCGTCGCCATCCTGGCGATGGGGCTGCACTTCCTCGGCGTGCTGCGGTTCGGTTGGCTGACGCAGACCAAGCGGGTGCATGTCGACGCGCCCACCACGCTCGCCGGCGCCTATGTGATGGGCCTCGCCTTCGCCTTCGGCTGGACCCCCTGCATCGGCCCGGTGCTGGCCGCGATCCTCGCGGTCGCCGCGAGCGAGCAGACGTTGACCCACGGTGCCGGATTGCTGGCGATCTATTCGGCCGGGCTCGGCGTGCCGTTCATCCTCGTCGCCGCGATGGCGCGGCCGGCGCTCGGCATGCTCGGCCATGCGCGCCGCTACCTGCCGGTGGTCGAGAAGGTGATGGGCGCGCTGCTGGTGCTCACGGGCATCGGCTTCCTGTCGGGATGGATGTCGACGCTGAGCTACTGGATGCTGGAGACCTTTCCGGGGCTGGCCAATTTCGGCTGAGACCCGCGCCGGCGCGGCCGTCAGTGTCCGCCGAGCGGCTTGCGCATGCGGATGCACGCCATCCGCAGCCCGCCGCCCAGCACGTGTTCGCCGGTTCGCTCGACCACGAAGCCGTGGCTGCGGTAGAACGCCTCCGCATTGAGGCTCGCATCCATCACCAGCTCGCGAAGGCCGTATCTGCGGGCCCGGCGCTCCAGCGCCGCGAGCATGGCGGCGCCGATGCCCTTGCGGCCATAGTCGGGGTGCACATAGACCGCGCGCAATTCGCGCCGGTCCGGGACGAACGAGCCGAAGCCGACGATCCCCACCCCGCGCGCCCGCGCCACGACCGCCTCCTCGATCCCGTTCTCGATGCGCAGGGCAAGGGCCTCGACATGCGCGTGCCGGATCGGGACCGGAGCCCAGGCCTCGATGATCTCGGGCGGATAGAAGTCCGCCGCCGTGCCCCTTATGGCGGCGCGGTGCACTGCCAGGATGGCCTCGGCATCGTCGGGGCGGGCAGTGGCGAGGCGGATATCGGGAGGCATCGGCATTTCGGAATCCTGCGGCACGGCGCGGCAGGTTTCCGCAAATCGCCCGACAAGTCACCCATAAGAAAACCCGCCGGATCGCTCCGGCGGGTTTCCTCGTTCAGACGCTGGCGCCCGGTCGGCGCGCGCGCTCAGAGCTCCGAGTAGCCGCCGTCCTTCCAGACGTAGACGACGTAGTCGCCGCTGGTGCGGTCACCCTTCTTGTCGAAGGAGAGCTTGCCCAGCACGGTGTCGAACTCCTTGCCCGAGTGCATGTACTCGGCGATCTTTTCGGGATCGAGCGACTTGGTCGCGTCGGCCGACTGCTGCAGCACCTGGCCGGCGGCGTAGGTGTAGAGCACGTAACCTTCCGGATCGATGCCGTTCTTCTTGAACTCGTCCACAACCTTGGCGGCCGAGGGGATCTTGCGCGGATCCGAGCCGAAGGTCATGAGCGTGCCGGCGGCGCCCGGACCGGCGATGGTCCAGAACTCCTTGTCGGTGATGCCGTCACCCGAGAACAGCACGGTGTCCATGCCCTGGTCGCGCATCTGGCGCACCAGCAGGCCGGCTTCCGTGTGCAGGCCGCCATAGTAGAGGACCTGGACGCCCGCGGCCTTCAGCTTCGAGACGAGGGCCGAATAGTCCTTCTCGCCCGGGTTGATGCCTTCATAGACGACTTCCTCGACGCCGCCGGCGTTCATCGCCTTCTTGGTCTCGTCGGCGAGGCCCTTGCCGTACGGGGTCTTGTCGTGGACGATCGCGACCTTCTTGTCCTTCAGGTTCTTCAGGATGTACTCGGCCGCGATGGCGCCCTGCTGGTCGTCGCGACCGCAGGTGCGGAACACCTCGGCGAGGCCGCGCTCGGTCAGGGTCGGGTTGGTGGAGGCCGGGGAGATCATCAGCACGCCGGCTTCGTCATACTGCTCGGAGGCCGGGATCGACACGCCCGAGTTGAAGTGGCCGAGCACGAACTTGACGCCGTCGGCAATGAACTTGTTGGCCACCGAAATGCCCTGCTCGGGCTTGGAGGCGTCGTCGCCGATGACGATCTCGACCTTCTTGCCGAGCAGGCCGCCGCCGGCATTGACGTCCGCCGCCCACTGCTCGGCGCCGTTCTTGAGCTGCGCACCAAAGGTTGCGTTCGCCCCCGTGATGGGGCCGGCAACGCCGACCTTGACCTGCGCCGAGGCCGGTACGGCCAAGGCCGCCATGGCGCCAAGCGCGATGCCGGCAAACAGAAGCTTCTTCATGAACTTCTCTCCTGGTTATCCAAGGGTGGTGTTTTCACGGCCTCTACGGCGCGGTGGCTCTCCCCCCGAGCCGATATCATGCCCTTTTCCATGCCCGTGTCGATTACGAAGCGAAACATGGCGAAGGTCGTTCACGCCGAGTTCCCGGCGCTCGCGCGGCTGGCGTCCTCGGTCCAGCCGAACGGTCCTGACCGACGGTAAATCCAACCATAGCGCGTGGCCATCTGGTTCGCGCGCTCGGCGCGGAAACCGAGCGTGGTGACCGAGATGACGAAGGCGGCGTCGACGATGAAATAGTGGAGCGACAGCAACGTGCCCTGGAACAGCGCGTAGTGGAAGAAACGCACCACGCAGGCCAGCAGCAGCGCGTAGAGCACCGCCTGCCGGTAGCTGCGCCAGGTGTGGGCCATGGAGCGTCCCGACAGCCAGGCCGCGCCGCCGCCGAGGAAGGCGGTGACCAGCGCGAACTCGCCGCGCGAGACCCCGGCCACCAGCGTGGGCGCGAAGACCCAGGCCAGCACGAGCGCGACGATGATGACGATCGGCACCACGACCGCGAGGCTGGTCGGGGCGCCCTGGGAGATGAGGGTGCCGGCGCGATCGGACATCAGTGCTTCCCGCCTTCCAGATAGGCCGCCCGGACTTCCGGGCGCTCCAGCAATTCGTGGCCGCTGCCCGAGAGCGTGACGGCGCCATTCACCAGCACGTAGCCGCGATGGGCGAGCTTGAGCGCGTGGAACGCGTTCTGCTCGACGAGGAACACGGTGAGCCCCTCGGAGCGGTTGAGCTCGCGGATCGCGTCGAAGATCAGCTTCACGATCAGCGGGGCGAGGCCGAGCGAGGGCTCGTCGAGCATCAGAAGGCGCGGACGGCTCATCAGCGCGCGGCCGATGGCGAGCATCTGCTGCTCGCCGCCCGACAGCGTGCCGCCGCGCTGGTTGATGCGCTCCTTGAGCCGGGGGAACAGGTCGAACACCTTGCGCAGGTCGTCGTCGAAATGGGCGAAGCCGTCAACCGCCGCGCCCATCTGCAGGTTCTCGAACACGGTCATGCGCGGGAAGATGCGCCGGCCCTCGGGCGACTGGGCGATCCGAAGCTGGGCGATCTCGTGGGTCGGCACCTTGGTGATGTCGCGCCCCTCGTAGATCACCGCGCCCTCGCGCGCCCTCGGCTGGCCGAAGATGGTCATCATCAGCGTCGACTTGCCGGCGCCGTTGGAGCCGATCAGGGTGACGATCTCGCCCTGGTAGACGTCCACGTCGACGCCCTTCAGCGCCATGATGTTCCCGTAGAAGGTCTTCACGCCCCGCACCGAGAGCATCGGCACGGCCCCCGAGCCGGCGGGCTGGGAGGCTGCCGCGGGGGCGGGAGCCAGTGTATCGCTTGCGCTCACGATGTCGCCTCTGTGGTGCTGCCGGCCACTTCCGCCTCGATCTCGGCCTCGACCTCCTCGACCGCGTCCTCGTCGACGCCGAGATAGGCGGCGATGACGCGCGGGTCGTTCTTCACCGCGTCGGGCGTGCCGTCGGAGATCTTGGTGCCGTAGTCGAGCACGATGACGTGGTCGGAAATCTCCATCACCACGCTCATGTCGTGCTCGATCAGCAGGATCGAGGTGCCGTGCTCGGCACGGATCGAGCGCAGCAGCTCGTTGAGCTCGAGGCTCTCGCGCGGGTTGAGGCCCGCGGCGGGTTCGTCGAGGCATAGCAGGATCGGCCCCGAGCACATGGCGCGGGCGATCTCGAGCCGGCGCTGCGCGCCGTAGGGCAGGTCGCCGGCCGGGTCGTCGGCGCGGTCGGTGAGGCCGACCTTGTCGAGCCAGTACTTGGCGTTCTCGGTCGCCTCGTACTGCGCGGTGTTCCAGCTCGGCAGGCCGAACAGTCCCTTGAGCGAGTAGCCGGAAGCGGCCATCAGCGCGTTGTGCTGCGCCACCATCAGGTTCTCCAGCACGGTCATGCCGGTGAACAGGCGGATGTTCTGGAAGGTGCGCGCGACCTTGGCCTCGCCCGAGACGCGGTGGTCGGGCATGCGCTCGAGCAGGTAGACGCCCGAGCTCGCGCCCACCAGCGCGCGCTCGCCGATCAGGGTGACGCTGGCCAGCTCGCCATCGGTCGGCGCGCGGCCATGGGCCAGCACGAGGCGGCCCTCGCTCGGCTTGTAAAAGCCGGTGATGCAGTTGAAGACCGTGGTCTTGCCCGCGCCGTTCGGCCCGATCAGCGCGGTGATATCGCCGCGTCCGACCTTGAAGCTGAGGTCGTTGACCGCGATCAGCCCGCCGAAGCGCATGAACAGGTGCTCGACGGCGAGGATCGGGTCCTCCTCCCAGCGCGGGAGGGGAGTGTGGGGAGCGGTCGCCATCAGCCGTGGCCCTCCTTCACGAGGTCACCCGAGACGGACTTCTTCTCCTTGAGGAAGATGGTCGGATCGCGGGTGGAGACGAGGCCCCGCGGCTTCCAGACCATGATCGCGACCATGGCGAAGCCGAAGATCAGCATGCGGTAGAGGGTCGGGTCGAACGCGTCGCCGAAGAATTCCTTAAGGAAGTCGAGATTGCGCAGCATCTCCATGCCGCCCATCATCACCGCCGCCGCCACCGCGACGCCGATCTGCGAGCCCATGCCACCCAGCACGACGATGGCGAGGATCATGGCCGAGATGTCGAAGGTGAAGCTTTCCGGGCTGACGAAGCCGGCGCGCACCGCGAAGAAGCAGCCGGCGAAGCCGCCGAACATGGCGCCGGTGGCGAAGGCGGACAGCTTGGTGTTGGTGGTGTTGATGCCGAGCGAGCGGCAGGCGATCTCGTCCTCGCGCAGCGCTTCCCAGGCCCGGCCGACCGGCAGCCGGCGCAGCCGCACGGTGGCGAAGGCGGTCAGCAGGGCGAGGCCGAGGATGACGAAGTAAAGGAAGATCAGCCGGTGCATCGGGCTGTAGGAGAGCCCGAACAGCGCCGCGAAGCCGTCCTCGCCGCGCTCGAACGGGACGCCGAAGAAGGTGACGCGGGGGATCGAGGCGATGCCGGCGCCGCCGCCGGTGAAGTCCACCCAGTTGATCAGCACCAGGCGGATGATCTCGCCGAAGGCCAGCGTGACGATGGCGAGATAGTCACCGCGCAGGCGCAGCACCGGGAAGCCGAGGATCATGCCCCACAGGCCGGAGAACAGGCCGGCCATTGGCAGGCAGAACCAGAACGCCCAGTTCGACCAGAAATCCTCGCCGACCAGCGCGGCGAAGAAGTCGTGGATCGGCTGCGAGGTCGCCAGCAGCGCGTAGGTGTAGGCGCCGACCGCGTAGAAGGCGACGTAGCCGAGGTCGAGAAGCCCGGCGAGGCCGACCACGATGTTGAGGCCCCAGCCCAGCATGACGTAGGTGAGGATGAGGATGCCGAGGTCGACCAGGTAGCGGCTCGGGTTGAGCCCGCCGCTCCAGAAGACGGCGATGGCCGGGAAGCAGATCGCGAAGGCGAGCAGGGCGGGCTTCACCACCGGCCCGATGATGGCGCCGGCGCGGTCGAACACCGTCGGGCCGGTGCGGATCTTCGGCTGCCGGTTGGGCGACCAGACCGTCAGGTTGAGGATCAGCCGACCGAAGAAGATGATGCCGACCATGACCGCCAGCACCAGCGGGCGGTAGTTCAGCCCCAGCGCGCCGTCGATGATGACGGTCTCGAAGCCGATCAGCGGCCCGAGCAGCCCGAGGGCGACGAGCCCGGTGATGAAGGCGTCCTTCAGCGCGTGGGCCAGAATGGATTCGGAAGCCTGCGCTGAGGCGGGCGCGGTATCGACGATCTGCGCCATGTCGACCTACCTCAGACCTTCTCGACTTCGGGGCGGCCGAGCAGGCCCTGGGGCATGAAGATGAGAGTGATCGCGAGGATCGAGAAAGCGGCGACGTCCTTGTACTCGATTGAGAAATAGGCCGACCAGAACACCTCGATCAGGCCGATCAGCAGCCCGCCCAGCACCGCGCCGGGGAGCGAGCCGATGCCGCCGAGCACCGCCGCGGTGAAGGCCTTCACGCCCGGAACGAAGCCGTCCGCGAAATGCGCCACGCCATAATACATCAGGTACATGACGCCGGCGACGGCGGCGAGGGCGGCGCCGATGACGAAGGTCAGCGAGATGGTCTGGTCGACATTGATGCCGAGCAGCGCCGCCATCTTGCGGTCCTGCTCGCAGGCGCGCTGGGCGCGGCCGAGCGAGGTCTTCTGCACGAGGTACCAGAACGCGCCGAGCAGCACCGCGGTGGAGACCATGATGATGATCTGCTTCCAGGCCAGCGTGACCTGGTAGCCGTTATTGTCCATCAGCACGATCACGTCCGTGACCATGGGCGGGATCGGCTTGTTGCGCGGGCCCTGCGAGACCTGCACGAAATTGGCGAGGAAGATCGACATGCCGATGGCCGAGATCATCGGCGCGAGGCGGAACGAGCCGCGCAGCGGCCGGTAGGCGACCCGCTCGATCGCCCAGTTGGTGAGCGCGGTGAAGAACATCGCCACCACCAGCACGATCGCCAGCGCGAGGAAGATCGAGGTGATGCCGATCACGGTGGTCAGCAGCAGGAAACAGATCAGAGCGATGAAGGTCGACACCATGAACACGTCGCCATGGGCGAAGTTCACCATGCCGATGATGCCGAAGACCATGGTGTAGCCGATCGCGATCAGCCCGTAGATGGAGCCGAGCGTCAGCCCGTTGATGAGCTGCTGAACAAAAATATCCATTGTGCTTTTCGGCTCCCCTCAGCCGCATCGAGTGAGCGCTCACGCCGGGCCTTGCACATATTCTGATCGTGCCCGTGTCATGTGCGCCGACTGACTCTTAGCGTGCACGGCGACCTGATACAATTCGATCGAAAGACGAAATGCAATTGATCGAAACAAGTGATACAACGGTATCCAGATATGGAAATGCAACGAATCCATTACAATTCAATTGCTTGCCTGTGGACGTAGCGTTCGTCGGCCGTGTCGCGACTTTCTTTCCCGGCCTGTTGACGACAAGGTTGTGATGTCCGCCGGACACAGCGTTTCGCTTTTCCCCTCGGTAAGTTACGCGCGATCCGGTGACTGACGGCGATCGGAGGCGGTTGTGGACGAGGCGAGCGGCCAGGGGGCCAATCACGGCACGGAACGTCCGGTCGAGGCCGGGCTCTACCGCGAGGCGATGAGCCGGCTCGTCGCCGCGGTCCATGTGGTGACGACCCGCACCGAGGAAGGGCGCGCCGGCTTCACCGCCACGGCGGTCGCCTCAGTTTCCGACACGCCGCCGACGCTCCTCGTCTGCCTCAACCGGCGCATCCATTCGGCCCCGGCGTTCCGGCGCGCGGGCGTGTTCGCGGTCAACATGCTGGCGGGCGAGCAGCAGGCGCTGGCGCAGGCCTTCGGCGGGCGGACCGCTGTCACCGGCGAGACGCGATTCGCGGTCGGGCAGTGGCACGAGGGAAGGCTCGGCGTGCCGGTGCTGGCCGGTGCGGTCGCGAGCTTCGAGTGCCGGCTGGTGGAAGCGCGCACCATCGCCACCCATGACGTGCTGGTGGGGCGGGTCGAGGCGGTGACGCTGGGCCCCGACGGGCCGAAGCTCGCCTATCTCGGCCGCGACTTCCTCGTGGTCTGACGGGCGGGCGCCTGCTCACGCATGCTGGCCGGCGACCCAGCCGGAGGACCAGGCCCACTGGAAGTTATAGCCGCCGAGCCAGCCTGTGACGTCCACCACCTCGCCGATGAAATAGAGCCCGGGCACGTTGCGCGCCTGCATGGTGCGCGAATCGAGGTCGGCCGTGTCGACACCGCCCAGCGTGACCTCGGCGGTGCGGTAGCCTTCCGAGCCGGCGGGCTTGAGCCGCCAGCCATTCACCGCCTGCTCGAGCCGGCGCAGCGCCTTGTCGGAGAGGTCGGCGAGGCGGGCGGCGGCCGGCTCCGCCGCCTCGCCGATCGCCTGCGCGAGGCGCTTGGGCAGCAGGGCGGCGAGGGTGGTGGCGGGCGACTGCTTGCCGTTGCGGCCGCGTGCCTCGCGCAGATGGGCGAAGACGTCGACATGCGGGGCGAGGGCGATCTCGATCTCCTCGCCCTCGCGCCAGTAGGACGAGATCTGCAGGATCGAGGGGCCGCTGAGGCCGCGATGGGTGAAGAGGAGGCCCTCCTCGAAGGCGGTGCGGCTGTGGCGCACGCGCGCCTCCACGCCGACGCCGGCGAGCGGGGCCAGCCGCTCCAGCGGCGGCGGGTCGAGCGTGAGCGGCACGAGGCCGGGGCGGGTCGGCACGACGCCAAGCCCGAAGCGCGTGGCGACGTCATAGCCGAAGCCGGTGGCGCCCATCTTCGGAATCGAGCGGCCGCCCGAGGCGATCACCAGCGAGCGGCAGGCCAGCGTGCCGTGGTCGGTCTCGAGACGGAAGCCGTCGGGCGTCTTCGCCACTTCGCGCACGCCGGTCGACAGGCTGAGCTCGGCGCCGGCCGCGGCGACGTCGTCCGTCAGCAGTTCGACGATCTGGCGCGAGGAGCTGTCGCAGAAGAGCTGGCCCAGCGTCTTCTCGTGATAGGCGATGCCGCGGGCCTCGACGAGGCGGATGAAATCCTGGGCGGAATACCGTCGCAAGGCCGAGATGCAGAAGCTCGGATTGGCCGAAAGATAGTGGCGGGGCGCCGCGTCACGATTGGTGAAATTGCAGCGTCCGCCGCCGGATATGCGGATTTTCTCACCTGGCGCGCGAGCATGGTCGAGCACGATCACCGAGCGCCCGCGCCGGCCGGCCTCGATGGCGCACATCATGCCAGCGGCACCGGCGCCGACGATCACCACGTCGGCCTGGCGCGGAGCGTTCACGCCGGGTCGCCGTAGCGGTGTACTCCGCCGCAATAGTCGGTCACGCGCCAGCCCTCGGGTGCGGGCTTGAGATGCGAGGGGCCGATCGGCACCTTGCCGTAGCCGCCCGGAATGTCGAGCACATAGGTCGGCAGCGCGAGGCCGGAGACGCGCCCGCGCAGCGCCCGCATCAGTTCCTGCCCGCGCGCGATCGGCAGGCGGAAATGTGCGGTGCCGGGGGCGAGGTCGGGATGGTGCAGATAATAGGGCTTCACCCGGCATTCCACGAGCGCGCGGAACAGGGCGGCGAGCGTGTCCGCATCGTCGTTGACGCCCGCGAGCAGCACGCTCTGGCCGACCAGCGGAAGGCCGGCATCGGCGAGGCAGGCGATGGCCGCGCGGGCCTCGCGGCCGAGTTCGCGCGCATGGTTTGCGTGGATCGCGACATAGGCGGTGACGTCCGGCGCGCGCAGCGCCTCCACCAGAGCCGGCGTGACGCGCTCGGGCGCGGCGACCGGCACGCGGGTGTGGAAGCGCACGATCTTCACGTGATCGATGGCGGCGAGGCGCGCCATGAGATGGGCGAGCCGGCGCGGCGCGACGACCAGCGGGTCGCCGCCCGTCACCACCACTTCCCACACCTCGGGATGGGCGGCGACATAGGCGAGAGCGTCGTCCAGCGCCGCCTCGGAAAGGCTCGTCTCCGCCCCCGGCCCGACCATCTCGCGCCGGAAGCAGAAGCGGCAATAGACGGCGCAGACGCCGACCAGCTTCAGCAGCACCCGGTCCGGGTAGCGGTGGACAATGCCCGGCACCGGGCTGTGCGTCTCGTCGCCGATCGGGTCGGCGAGCTCCTCGGGCCGGGTGTCGAGCTCGCGCGGGTCGGGCAGGAACTGGCGGGCGATGGGGTCCGCTGCGTCCTGCGGGTCGATCAGGCCGGCCAGCGTCGGCGTCACGGCGGTCGCGTAGCGCGACGCGACGGCCTCGAGCCCCTCGCTGTCCTGCAGCAGGCCGGCCTCGGCCAGCTCCCCGACGCTGCGCAGGGTGCGTGCAGGAAGCGGCAGCGGCGCGTGCGAGGGCGCGTGCTGAGGGACGACTGGGGTGGCGGAGGGACGGCGGAGGGCGCTCATGCGCGCTGTTTTGATATCTTCCGCCTTTAGGGGCAAGGCGCTTGATGTTGCAGTGCGCTATATACATCTGAATATGACCCTTCGGACGGAACGTGGAGGCCGCGATGTTCGCGCGCGAGGAAGACGTGCTTGAAGCCGCCGCCGGCTGGCGGCGCGAGGGCCGCGGCGTGGCGCTTGCCACGGTGGTGGAGACCTGGGGCTCGGCGCCGCGCCCGGTCGGCAGCCACCTCGCGGTGGACGAGGAGGGCAACTTCCTCGGCTCGGTCTCGGGCGGCTGCGTCGAAGGCGCGGTGGTGGCCGAGGCGGCCGAGGTGATCGCGGACGGGCAGGCGCGGATTCTGGAGTTCGGCGTTGCCGACGCCACGGCGTGGGAGGTCGGTCTCTCCTGCGGCGGGCGCATCAGCGTCTATGTCGAGAAGGTCGCCTGATGGAACTCGCTTTGCTGGAGCGGCTGAACGCCGAGCGCGCGGCGCGGCGCGCGACGATCCTCGTCACCGAAATCGGGAGCGGCCGCCAGCGGCTGGTGACGCCCGCCGAGGCGCCGTCCGATCCGCTCGCCGAGCGGCTGGCGGAGGGCTTCCGCACCGGGCGCAGCGCGCTGGTGGACCTCGGCAATGAGCGGGTGTTCCTGACCGTGCAGGTGCCTTTGCCGCGGCTGGTGATCACCGGCGCGGTGCACATCTCGCAGGCGCTGGTGCCGATGGCGACCGGCGCGGGCTTCGACGTCACCATCGTCGATCCGCGCACCGCCTTCGCCACGCCCGAGCGCTTCCCCGGCGTCGACCTGCGGGCCGAGTGGCCGGAGGTGGTGCTGCCCGAACTCGCGCTCGACCCCTTCACCGCCGTGGCGGCGCTGACCCATGACCCGAAGATCGACGACGGCATGCTGGTCGAGGCGCTGGCGCGCGGCTGCTTCTATGTCGGCGCGCTCGGTTCGCGCCGCACCCATGCGACGCGGGTGGAGCGCCTCGCCGGGCTTGGCGTTCCGCGCGAGGATCTGGCGCGCATCCACGCGCCGATCGGGCTCGATATCGGCGCGGTGAGCCCGGCCGAGATCGCGGTCTCGATCCTCGCCGAGGTGATCGGCGTCCTGCGGCGCCGGCCGGCGGCACGGGAGCAGGCGGCGTGAGGTTCGGGCGCTTTCCGGTCGACGAGGCGGAAGGCGCCGTGAACGTCCACGCGCTGCGTCTGCCCGGCATCGAGCTGAAGAAGGGCGCGCCGATCGACCGGCCGACGCTCGAGAAGCTGCGCGCGGCCGGGGTGGAGAGCATCGTCGCGGCCCGGCTGGAACCGGGCGACGTCGGCGAGGACCAGGCGGCGGCCCGCATCGCGGCCGCCATCGCGGGCGACCATGTGCGGGTGGACCGGGCCTTCACCGGACGCGCCAATCTGCGCGCCGGCGCGGCAGGCCTGATGAGGATCGACCGCCGGGCGGTCGACGCGCTCAACCGGATCGACGAGGCGGCGACGCTGGCGACGCTGCCGGAATTTCATCCGGTCGAGGCCGGCGCCATGGTGGCGACGGTGAAGATCATCCCCTTCGCCGTGCCGGCCGGCGTGATGGAACGCATCCGGCTGGCCTCGGGCCCGATGGTGCAGGTGGCGCCGTTCCGGCTCACCCGCGCCGCCGTCATCTGCACCATGCTGCCGGGCTCGACCGAGAAGGTGGTCGCCGGCACGCTGAGGACCACGGCGGCCCGGCTCGCCGCCGCGGGCGCGCGCATCGTCAGCGAGGAGCGGGTGCGCCACGAGGAGGGCGCGCTGGCGCCGGCGCTGCGGCGGGCGCTCGCCTGCGGGGCGGAGATCGCCATCGTGTTCGGCGCCTCGGCCATCGCCGACCGGCTGGACGTCATCCCCGCCGGCATCGAGGCGGCGGGCGGGCGGATCGACCATTTCGGCATGCCGGTCGACCCCGGCAACCTCCTGCTGGTCGGGCGTATCGGCGACATGCCGGTGCTCGGCGCGCCGGGCTGTGCGCGCAGCCCGAAGGAGAACGGCTTCGACTGGGTGCTGCATCGCCTGCTGGCGGGCCTTGACGTCACCTCGCACGACATCATGTCCATGGGGGTTGGAGGACTGCTCATGGAAATCCCCTCACGCCCGCAGCCGCGGGAGAAGGCGCCGGATGGCAGCGAGGGCATCGGCGTGGTGGTGCTCGCCGCCGGACGCGGCACCCGCATGCCGCACGCCTACAAGCTGACGGCGACGGTCAATGGCGAGCCGCTGGTGCGCCGCGCCGTGCGCGCGGCCCTCGCCTCGAAGCAGCGCCCGGTGGTGGTCGTCACCGGCCACGAGGCCGAGGAGGTGCGGCGCGCGCTCGCCGGCCTCGACGTGAAGTTCGTGCACAATCCCGATTTCGCCGACGGGCTCTCGACCTCGCTCAAGGCGGGCATCGCCGCGCTGCCGCCGAAGGCGTCGGGCGCGGTGGTGACGCTCGCCGACATGCCGAAGGTGGATGCCGGCCTGATCGACCGGCTCGCCGAGGCGCTCGACGATGAGGCCGGCAGGCTGGTCGCGGTGCCGGTCGCCGAGGGGCGCCGGGGCAATCCGGTGGCCTGGTCGGCCCGCCTGTTCCCCGAGCTGGCGGCGCTCAGTGGGGATGTCGGCGCGCGCCACCTCATTGCCGCCCATGCCGAGGCGGTGGCCGAGGTGCCGGTGGAGGGCGACGCCGCCTTTGCCGACATCGACACGCGCGAGGAGCTGGAGGCGCTGGAGATCCACGAACTGGCCGAGACGGCGAGCGTGGATGCAGGGCCCGCGCTTGACGCGATGAAGGCGGAGGACGCCTGAGGCTGGAGCCGGCCTGTGCCGTCCGCTGCGGCCCTTTAGGGGCTCCCGGTCGCCCGACCCAGCGGAAGGCCTGTGCGGCGCCGCCAGCCGGCCTAGAACGGCGCGTAGAGCGAGAGCGTCGCATAGGCGCCGTCGTCGCTGTCGCTGCTCCAGCGCCAGCCGCCGGCGGCCCGCCATTGCCGGCCGGGCAGCGGGGTGGCGATGAACAGGCCGGCGCGCGCATCCTGCGACAGCCAATCGGTCGAGGTGCCGGCCTCTGCGCCGAGATCGAACCATGACGTGACGTGGCGCCCGGCGGTGGCGCGCAGGAAGGCGGTCTCGTCGGCCGTGGAACCGCCCAGCGCGGCGGTGAAGGTCCAGTCGTCGTCGTAGCGGTAATACCACTCGGCCACCGCCTTGGCGCCGACCGCCGTGCCCTGGTCGCGATTGTAAGGGTCGGGCTGGTCCAGCAGGTTCTCGGTGACGTTGACGCCGCCATAGATCGCCAGCGCCTGGCGGCCGTTGAGGAACTGCCAGCCGAGGAGCAGTTCGCCCTCGGTCTTGCTGACCGTGTTCCAGCCGCCCGGCACGGCGTCGGTGCGGTACTTGTACTGCCCGCCGCCGCCCTGGAGCCGCACCCGCAGCCCCTCCTGGTCCATCAGGCCGCGCGGCGACCAGGCGGCGCCGGCCCAGCCGTAGACGTTGTCGCGGGCGACATCGACGCCCGAATAGAAATACAACCGCTTCGTGAAGGCGCCGGCCGGCCCGTCGCCGGCGAGGGCATCGCCGCCCGCGCCCGCGGCCATCGACGCGACGAGGGTCGCGAGGACGGCCAGGCACGATGCTGCAAGCGTCGACGGAGCGCCCATACCTTGCCCGATCCGGTGGGGGAGCTGGTGCCGCGAGGGCACGCAACCCATCCGAGCACCTCTGGGCGGTTGTGCTCAATCAATCAAAAATTGAAATATCCACGGTATCGGCATCCGGGCCGTGCCTTTTGCCGCAGTGTGGCCGCGATCACACCGGCGGGGCGGCCAGATGCTCCACCTTCACGCCGACCCGTTCGCAGATGAGGTCGGCGATGATCTGGCGGTGGCAGTGCTCGGGGTGGCGCTCGTAGCACAGCAGGCAGACCGCGCGGCCGGCGGCGGTGAGGCCGGCGAGCTCGTCGAGCTGCTCCTGCGCGGTCGGCGTGGCGAGGTGCTCGGCGAAGATGCGGCGCATCTCGTCGTAACGCCCGGTGCGGGCCGCCTGCCGGCCTTCGGCGGGCGTACCGAGGCCGCGCAAATGGAGATAGTCGATGCCGCGGCTGGCGACGCCGGCGGCGAGCAGGCTCTTGGAGAAGCCGGCGCGCCGGGAGGCGGCGACCGCGCGCACATGCACCAGCAGCCCGACCCCGGCCTGCGCCAGCGTGTCGAGCACGGCGGGGGCGGAGACCTGTTCATAGCCGATGGTGAAGAGCGGCGGCATCGCGCAGTCCCGTCGTGGAGCGGCGCCGCCGGGGGGGAGGGCGGCGCCACGATGTTGGCACGGGCGCGAGCTTAGTGCGTCATCGCTTCGAAGACGATGGTGATCGCCGTGGCGCTGACAGGCCTGCCGCGCTCAGGAGGTTCCCTGGCCGCGATGGCTGTCGATCATGTCGTAGCCGGCGCAGACGAGGGTCAGCAGCACCCAGGCGCCGAGATCGACGCGCGGGACCCAGATCACCAGGATCGACAGGAACCCGGCGAGCACCAGGAAGGCGAGCAGGGCCATGAGCCGTTCGGTCATCAGGCGCCTCCTTCTATGCGCGTGAGATGGTCCGTCAGCCAGCGGGCGGTGCGCAGCAGCCGTCCGTCGTCGCCGCGGCGGCCGATGAGCTGCACGCCCATCGGCAGGCCGTCCGCCTGCAGCAGCGGCAGGGTGATGGCCGGCACGCCGAGCATCGTCCAGAGGGCGTTGAAGACGGCGTCGCCGGTGTTCTCCAGCCCGGCCGGCGCGGGACCCGGCGCGGCCGCGGTCAGGATCACGTCGCAGCGGGTGAAAATCTCGGCAAGGCCCGCATAGAGCACGTCCGGCCAGTCCAGCGCGGCGATGTAGTCGCGGGCCGGGATCGCCTTGCCGGCGTCGATCGCCCCGAGCAGCACGTCGGAGAGCCGGTCGCGCCCACGCCGCTCATAGGTGTGCAGGCACTTGGCCATCTCGGCGGAATAGATGCGCCGGTGCACCGCCTGTGCCTCGTCGAAGGCGGGCGGAAGCTCGACCGCAAAGCACTGCTCGCCGAGCAGGCCCGCGACCTCGGCCAGCGCGTCGCGCGTCTCGGGCGCGGCGAGCTCCCAGTGCGGCGGCCGCACGAAGGCGAAGACCGGCGGCAGCGGCGCGGTGGAGAGCGCGCTTTCCAGAAGCCGGGGGGCGGGGGCCGGGGAGGTGGCCCGGTCGGCCGGGTCGTGGCCGAACAGCACCTCGGCGAGGAGCGCGGCGTCCGGCACCGAGCGGGCGATGACGCCGACCGTGTCAAGGCTCGGGCTCTCGGCGAGGATGCCGGTGCGCGGGATCCGCCCGAAGCTCGGCTTGAAGCCGACCGCGCCGCAATAGGCGGCGGGGCGGATCAGCGAGCCGCCGGTCTGGGTGCCGACCGCGAGCGGCACCTGCCCGGAGGCGACCGCAGCGGCGGAGCCCGAGGAGGAGCCGCCCGGCGTGTGGGCCGGATTGTGCGGGTTGCGGGTGGGGCCGGGGTGCAGATAGGCGAGCTCGGTCGTCACCGTCTTGCCCATGATGACGGCGCCGGCCGCCTTGAGCTGGGCGGTCACGAAGGCGTCCTGCTCGGGCGTGCGGCCCTCGTCGAGCGCCGTGCCGTTGGCGGTCGGGATGCGGACCGTGTCGATGATGTCCTTCAGCCCGACCGGCACGCCGTGCAGCGCCCCGATAGGCTGGCCGGTGCCGCGATAGGCGTCGAGCGCCCGCGCCTGGGCGCGCGCATGCTCGGGGTCGAACCAGGCCCAGGCGTGCAGGTCGGGCTCGGTCGCGCTTATGCGGGCAATGCAGGCTTCGGTCAGCTCCTCGGCCCTGAGCGCGCCCGAGGCGATGCGGTTGCGCTGTTCGACGGCGCCGAGCCCGACGATCGCCTCGGCTCCCCTGAAGGTCGGTTTCGCTGTCATCGGCCATACACCAGGTTGGGCAGCCAGTAGATCGCGTCCGGCGCCGCATAGACAATCGCCATGGCGATGAACACCATGAACAGGAAGGGCATCACGCCGCGGAAGATGTCCGTGAGCTGCACCTCGGGGGGCGATATCCCCTTCAGATAGTAGGCGGACATCGCCATGGGCGGCGTGAGGAAGCTGGTCTGCAGGTTCAGCGCGACCAGGATGCCGAAGAACAGCGGGTCGATGCCGAAATGCGGCAGCAGCGGCAGGAAGATCGGCACGAAGATGATGATGATCTCCGACCATTCCAGCGGCCAGCCGAGCAGGAAGATGATGATCTGCGCCAGGATCAGGAAGGTGAGCGGCGACAGGTCGAGGCCGGTCACGAAGTTGGCGATGATCTGTTCGCCGCCGAGATAGGAGAACACCGAGGAGAAGGTGTAGGAGCCAACGAACAGCCAGCACACCATCGCCGTGGTGCGCGCGGTCAGGTAGACCGACTCACGCAGCCGCTGGAAGGTGAGCGCCCGGTAGCCGGCCGCCAGCACGATGCCGCCCAGCGCGCCGATCGAGGCCGCCTCGGTCGGGGTCGCGAGGCCGAACAGGATCGAGCCGAGCACGGCGAGGATCAGCACCGCGAGCGGGAAGAACGAGGTGATGAGCATCCACACTACCCGGCCGATCGGCACGTCCGGCACCTCGTCGGCGGTGGGGCGCGGGGCCGCGTGCGGCTGCAGGATCGAGCGGCCCATCACATAGACGAGGTAGAGCCCGACCAGGATGAAGCCCGGCAGCAGCGCGCCGGCATAGAGCCGCACGATCGAGACGCCCGAGGCGGCGGCGTAGACGATCAGCATGATCGAGGGCGGGATCAGGATGCCCAGCGTGCCGCCGGCGCAGATGATGCCGGTGGCGAAGCTCTTGTCGTAGCGCGCCTTCAGCATCGCCGGCAGGGCGAGCAGGCCCATCAGCGTCACCACCGCGCCGACGATGCCGGTGGCGGTGGCGAACAGCGCGCAGGTGATCAGCGCCGCGACGCCCATCGAGCCGGGGATGTTCTTGGACGCGACATTGAGGGTCGAGAACAGGCGGTCGACGATGTTGGCGCGCTCGACGATGTAGCCCATGAACAGGAACAGCGGCACGGCTGTGAGCACTTCGTTCGACATCACCGAATAGGTCTGGTTGATGAAGAGGTCGAAGATGCGGTTGTTGAAGAAGCCGGCTATCCAGTCGGACCATCGTTCCAGCGCGCCGGCGGTCTCGGACAGCCGGTGATAGGCGCGCCACATGCGGTCGCCGTCGAAATAGGCGTAGTAGCCGAAGCCGATGCCCATCGCCATCAGCGTGAACGCGATGGGAAAGCCGAGGAACACCACGAAGATGAAGAGCCCCAGCATCAGCAGGGCGACTTGAGGGTCGGTCACAGACGTGCTCCGTCGGTCTGTCTGAACAGGTGGGCGATCACGGACGGGGCTGGTGCTCGAGTTCGTACTCGTGCTGATGGATCAGGGCGTCCTCGGTCTCCTCGACGTCCTTCTCCGCCCGCAGCCACTCGCCGGTGCGCAGGCACAGGATGCAGCGGAATATCTGGGCGAGGCCCTGGATCGCGAGCAGGATGCCGGCCGCCACCATGGCCGACTTGAACTGGAAGATCGGCACGCCGGCGGGGCTGTTGATGCTGACCTCGCCATAGCTCCAGGAGCGGCTCGAATACTTCCAGCCGGTGACGATCAGCGCGATCACGCCCGGGTAGAAGAAGATCAGGTACAGCACCAGATCGACCGCCGCCTGGGTGCGGGGCTTCCACAGCCGGTAGACGAAGTCGCCGCGCACGTGCCCGCCCTGCGACAGGGTGTAGGCGCCCGCCATCAGGAACAGCGTGCCGTACATGATGAACGACATGTCGAACGCCCACGGCGTCGGCGCGTTCAGCACGTAGCGCACGAAGACCTCGTAGCTGGTGCCGAAGGTCATCAGGATGATCAGCCAGGCGAAGGTCTTCCCGAACCAGCCCGACAGCCGGTCGGCGAAGCGTATGTATCCGATCAATGGGAGCTCCCCGGTCAGGATGCCGGCAGCGCGTCGGGCGCGCCGCCGGCCGATTCAGGCTTCCGAACAGGTCAGATCGAGAGTTTGCCCGGGAAGTAGTGCTCATAGGCGAGGCCGAGATCGGCCTGGTTCATGAGCTCGTAATAGGTGACGCGTTCCACCCAGGCGCGCTGGCTGTCCATCACCCGCTTCATGTAGTCGTCCTGGCTGAGCGTCTCGATCAGCACGTCCCACGCCACGAGCTGCGCGTTCAGGATGTCCTTCGGCGTGCGGTAGACCGTGACGCCGAGGTCGTTCTGAAGCTTCTGCAGGTCGGAGGAGTAGTTATCGAGCGCGAAGTAGGTGTTCGCCGAGGCCGACGCGTTGACGCCGTGCTTCAGGATCGCCTGCAGGTCGGGGTCGAGGTCTTCCAGGAAGTCCTTGTTGAACAGGAACTCGAAGGCCTCGGACGCCTGGTGGTAGGAGCTGAGATAGTAGTTGGTGGCGACGTCCGCCGTGCCGAAGCGCAGGTCGGAGGAGGGGTTGTTGAACTCGAAGGCGTCGATGACGCCGCGCTCCATCGCCGGCACGATCTCGCCGCCGGGAAGCTGGGCGACGCTCATGCCCATCTGCTGCATCAGGTCGGCGGCGAGGCCGACCGTGCGGTATTTGAGGCCCTTGATGTCGGCGAGGCCGTTGATTGGTTTCTTGAACCAGCCGAAGGGCTGCGCCGGCATGGGGAAGCCGAACAGGCCGACCACGTTGAGCCCGAGGATCTCCTGGGTGAGCTCGCGATAGAGCTCCTGGCCGCCGCCCTGATAGTACCAGCCGAGCATGGTGGTGGCCGAGCCGCCGAACACCGGGCCGGTGCCGAAGAAGGAGGCGCCCTTGTGCTTGCCGTACCAGTAGGACGACACGCTGTGGGCGGCATCGATGACGCCGTCGTTCACGCCGTCGAGCACCTGGAAGGCGCCGACCACGGCGCCCGCGGGCAGCAGGTCGATCTTCAGGCGGCCGCCCGACATCTCTTCCACCGCGACCACGTACTGGCGGGCGAACTCCATCCAGATGTCCGACGCGGGCCAGGAGGTCTGCATCTTCACCACGACGGGCGCCTGGGCCAGCACGGCCGGGGCGGCAAGGGCGCTGGCGGCGACACCGCCGGCCAGGGCACCCGAACTCAGGAACGAGCGGCGCGACAGCGCCTTGGTTGATTCAGACATTTCGTCCTCCCTTTTTCGTATTTCCGGACACGGTCCACGTTTCCTGACACGGCCCAGGTGCCTCCAGCGCTTTGCATGGCCGGTTTGCATTAAAAACTATTGATCAGGAAACCACGTTCGGCAAGTTACAAGCGCGCCTTACGTAAATGACATTGTCGTAAGACATCGAGCGTTCGAGCATAAGACACCGCATTCGCCCCGGAGATGCTTTCCGGGGACGGCGGATCGGTCTGCAACACATGGGCCCGCCCCGGAGATCGCTCCGATACGGGTCCTGGCACGCGGAAGGGCTGCGGCGGATGCGGGCGCGCGTTCCCCGATGGCGTCGGACGTCGGATCCCTATGGCGTTCCGTGCCTTCGGCCGAAGGCCGGCAGGAATCCTTGCCCGTGGAAAACGCTTCGCAAATGGGTGGCCCCGAACCGGATCCGGGGCGGGGCCTTCACGCCATGAGCCCTTGGCGCGCCTAGACTTGCCGCGGTCTCGCGGCGGGGCCGTCGGCGCCCGTCAGGTCGCGGCCGGCTCGGCATGTGTCGGTGGCGATGCCATGGCGTTTCTGGCTCATAAATCCTCCCAATGTGCGTGCCCGGCCAGGCCGAGTCTTCCACACCGCGCGACCAAGAAATGATCGCGCCGGGCAGCGCTTTTCGCGCCTTGTCCCGCTGCTGCAAGGAGACGATGCCCAAGAGGTAAGTGCAAGTACTATTTCGTCGTTTTCCGCCTATTCCGATTGTACGAAAGTCGTACGTCTCCGTGTTTCCGCACAGTTTCCGCGTCCATTTGTCATCCGCCTGTCATTCGCGGCCCTTTGAAGTGCCGCGACGACGGGGCCCGGCCCCGTATCATCAGGGGACATCAATCATGCGCTCGATTCTTCTCGCAGGCGTGTCGGCGGTCGTGCTCGGCCTCACGGCGGCCGGCGCCGTGGCCCAGTCGCCGGCTCCGTTCAACCGGATCGCGACCTTCAACGTGATCGACAACCTGCCGGCGGGGGCGGATCCGGCGAAGTCGACGGCGGCGGAGATCATCACCTTCACGGAAGATGGCAAGACGCTGATCTACAGCGACAGCCCCGGCCACCGGATCGGCTTCGTCGACATCACCGACCCCAACATGCCCAAGGCGGCGGGCGTGGTGGCGCTCGAGGGCGAGCCGACCACCACGGTGGTGATCGGCGGCAAGGCCTATGTCGGCGTGAACACCTCTGAATCGAAGTCGAACCCCTCGGGCCATCTGGCGGTGGTCGACATCGCCTCGCGCAAGGTCGAGGACAAGATCGACCTCGGCGGCCAGCCCGACGCGGTGACCAAGAGCCCGGACGGCAGCTACCTCGCCATCGCGATGGAGAACGAGCGCGACGAGGAGATCAATGACGGCGCCATCCCGCAGATGCCGCCCGGCAATTTGACCTATTTCGAGGTCAAGGACGGGCGCGTGGTCGACGATTCCAAGAAGGTGGTCGACCTGACCGGCCTCGCCGCCGTGGCGCCGGAAGATCCCGAGCCGGAATATGTGGACATCAATTCCCGCAACGAGGTCGTCGTCACGCTGCAGGAGAACAACCACATCGTCATCGTCGACCTGCCCACCGGCAAGGTGACGAACAGCTTCTCCGCCGGCACGGTCGACCTCGACCACATCGACACCAAGAAGGACAAGGTGATCGACCTGTCCGGCTCGATGAAGGACGTGCCGCGCGAGCCCGACACGGTGCAGTGGATCGACGACGACCGCTTCGTCATCGCCAATGAGGGCGACTGGAAGGGCGGCACGCGCGGCTTCTCGATCTTCGACAAGACCGGCAAGCTGCTGTTCGAATCCGGCACCGCGCCGGAGCACATGGCGGTGCGCCTCGGCCACTATCCCGACAAGCGCAACAAGAAGGGCATCGAGATGGAGGGCGCGGAGGTCGCGACCTTCGGCGACGATCGCCTGATCTTCGTCGCCTCCGAGCGCGGCTCGATCGTGTTCGTCTACCGCGACAAGGGCGGCGCCGAGGTGCCGGAGTTCCTGCAGGTGCTGCCGGGCGGCGTCGGCCCCGAAGGCCTGATGGCGATCCCCTCGCGCAACCTGTTCGTGACCGCGAGCGAGACCGACCTGCGCGAAGAGGGCGGTATCGGCGCGCTGGTGACGATCTATGAGCGCCAGCCCGGCGCCAAGGTCGCCTATCCGACCATCGAATCCGCGAACGGGCCGGATGGCCTGCCGATCTGGTGGTCGGCGCTCTCGGGCTTCGCGGCCGACCCCTCGACCCCCGGCAAGCTCTACGCGGTGACCGACAGCGCCTATGCGCAGGGCCGGATCCTCACCGTCGACGCCTCGGCGATGCCGGCGAGGATCACCGCGGCGACGATCGTCACCCGCGACGGCAAGCCGGCCAAGGGGCTCGACCTCGAGGGCATCGCGGCGCGGCCTGAAGGCGGCTTCTGGCTGGTCTCCGAGGGCAACCCGGAGAAGAAGCAGGACCCGACCCAGAACCTGCTGCTGCAGGTGGGCGCGGACGGCGCCATCGCGCAGGAGATCGCGCTGCCGGAGGCGGTGGCCGCGCAGGCGATCCGCTACGGCTTTGAGGGCGTGACGGTGACCGGCTCGGGCGCCGACGAGACCGTGTGGATGGCGGTGCAGCGCGAGTGGAAGGACGACCCGAAGGGCTTCGTCAAGCTGATCGCCTACAAGCCCGCCGACAAGAGCTGGAGCTATGTGCGCTACCCGCTCGACACGCCGGAGAAGGGCTGGATCGGCCTTTCCGAAATCACCGCCTACAAGGACGGCCTGGTGGTGATCGAGCGTGACAACCTGATCGGCCCCGAGGCAAAGGTGAAGAAGCTCTCCTTCGTCTCGCTGAACGGCGTGACGCCGGTGGCGCTGGGCTCGGAGGCGAAGCCGCCGGTCCTCACCAAGACCGAGGCCAAGGACCTGATGCCGCTGCTCAAGGCGCCGAACGGCTATGTGCTCGACAAGGTCGAGAGCTTCGCCATCGACAAGGACGGCAACGCCTTTATCGTCACCGACAATGACGGCGTCGACGGCTCCTCGGGCGAAACGCAGTTCATCGCCATCGGCAAGATGGACTGATCGCGAACCTTCTGCAGACGCTGCGAGCGGGAGCCCTTCGGGGCGCCCGTTTCGTTTTCGGGCTGGGGTCCGCCACCCGTCGGCCATCACCGAAATTTCCCGTTGCGGAACCTCGCCAGAAGACGCGCGCTGCGGTATGACTGACCGGTCAGTCATTTTCGAGGTGTGCCATGGCGAGCGGAGACGGAAGCGGGGAGGGCGGCGGCGCGAAGCCGCGGGCGACTGCCCCGGCGCGCCGCCGCGCCAGCAAGGAGCCGGCCGACCGGCGGCGCGAGATACTGGAGGCGGCGCTGGTGGTGTTCGCCGAGGCGGGCTTCGCCGGCGCGCGCATGCAGGACGTGGCGGCGCGCGCGGGCGTCGCCAAGGGCACGCTCTACCTCTACTTCAAGGACAAGGAAGCCCTGTTCGAAGGGCTGGTGCGGCAGGCGATCGACCCCGTGCTGGGGCGGCTGGAGCGCGAGTTCGCGGACTTTCCCGGCAGCACCCGCGCGTTCCTCTCGGTATTGTTCGCCCATCTCGCCAACGAGGCGGTGCATTCCCCGCGCCGGCACATCGTGCGGCTGATGCTGGGCGAGGGCGAGCGCTTCCCGGAGATCGCCGGCTTCTATTATCGCGAAGTGGTCTCGCGCGGGCTCGGCCTGTTGCGGGCGATCAATGCGCGGGCGCTGGAGCGCGGCGAGATTTCCTCCGACGCCGGCCTGCGCTTCCCCCAGCTCCTCATCGCCCCGCTGCTCGTCGCGACGGTGTGGGAGGGGCTGTTCCAGCGCCACGAGGCGCTCGATGTCCAGGGCATGCTGGAAGCGCATGCCGAAATCACGCTGCGCGGCCTCGGATGGAAGGAGCCATGATGCGCATCCGCTCACGAGGCTCCCTCGCGTGGCGCGGGCCGCTCTGTGCCGCGCTTCTCGCGCTCTCGCTCGCCGCCTGCGCCGATAAGGGGCCGCCGCGCTATCAGGGCTATGCCGAGGCCGATCTGGTGTTCGTCGGCCCGGACGAGGCCGGGCGCGTGACGCGGCTCGACGTCGACGAGGGCGACCGGGTCAAGAAGGGCCAGCCGCTGTTCGAGGTCGATGCCGACCTCCAGCAGGCCGATGTCGATTCCGCCGCGGCGAGCCTGGAGCAGGCCAAGGCTCAACTCGCCGATCTTCAGGCCAGCGCGCAGCGGCCACAGGAGATCGAGGTGCTGCAGGCGAGCAAGCGGCGGGCCGAGGCGGCACTCGAGCTCTCGCGCATCGAGCTGGGCCGGCAGCAGGACCTCTACGACAAGAAGGTCGGCTCCAAGGCCGCGCTCGACACCGCGCAGGCAACCTTCGACCAGAACAAGGCGGCGCTCGACGAGATCAACAAGCAGATCGAGGTCGGGCGCATGGGCTCGCGCGACGCGCAGATCGGCGCGGCGCAGAAGGCGGTGGACGCGGCGCAGGCGAGCCTCGAGGCGGCGAAGACGCGGCTCGCGCGCCGCAAGCTCGCCGCCCCCGCCGACGGCTCGGTGGAGACCGTCTATTTCCGCCCCGGTGAACTGGTGCCGGTCGGCCGGCCGGTGCTCGCGCTGCTGCCGCCGGACCTCATCAAGATGCGCTTCTTCGTGCCCGAGCCCGATCTCAACCGCTTCAAGCTCGGCACCCGGGTGCAGGTGAGCTGCGACGGCTGCGGCGGGGGCGTCGCCGCCACGGTGAGCTACATCGCCCAGGATTCGGAATACACCCCGCCGGTCATCTACAGCCTCGATGAGCGCTCCAAGCTGGTCTTCGTGCTGGAGGCGAAGCCGGACGAGCCGCTGAAGCTGCGCCCGGGCCAGCCGATCACGGTCGAGATCGCGCCGTGAAGGAGGACACGCCCCATACCGCCCCGCCCGGCGCCCCCGATGCCGCCAAGGTCGAATACGCGATCGAGGTCGAGGGCCTGTCCAAGTCGTTCGGCAACCGGGTGGTGGTGCGCGACCTCACCATGCGGGTGCGGCGCGGGCAGATCTACGGCTTCCTCGGGCCGAACGGCTCGGGCAAGACCACCACGATCCGCATGCTGTGCGGCCTGCTGACGCCCGATTCCGGGCGCGGCACCTGCCTCGGCATGGACATCCTCACCCAGTCGCGCGCCATACGCCGCCATGTCGGCTACATGACGCAGCGCTTTAGCCTCTATGCCGATCTGTCGGTGCGCGAGAACCTCGAATTCGTTGCCCGGGTCTACGGCGTGCCGGACCCTGTGGGTGCGGCGCGCGCGGCGGTGAAGCGGCTGGGACTCGACGGGCGCGGGCGCCAGCTCGCCGGCTCGCTCTCGGGCGGGTGGAAGCAGCGGCTCGCGCTCGGCGCCTGCATCCTGCCGCAGCCCCAGCTCCTGCTGCTCGACGAGCCGACCGCCGGCGTCGATCCCAAGGCGCGGCGCGAGTTCTGGGCGCAGATCCACGAGCTCGCCGCCGACGGGCTGACCGTGCTGGTCTCGACCCACTACATGGACGAGGCCGAGCGCTGCCACGAGATCGCATACATCGCCTATGGCGACCTGCTGGCGCAGGGCACGGTGGACGAGGTGGTCGCCTCCGCCGGGCTGGTGACGTGGAGCGTCTCCAGCCCCGACCCGGCCGCGCTGGCCCGTGAGCTGGCCGACCTGCCGGGCGTCGACATGGTGGCGCCGTTCGGCAACTCGGTGCATGTCGGCGGCCATGACGAGAAGGCGCTGGAAGCGGCGATCGCGCCGCTGCGCGAGCGCGAGGGCCTGACCTGGCGGCGTGACGAGCCGACGCTGGAAGACGTGTTCATCGACCTGATGAGCCGCTCCAGGGACAATTTCCAATGAGCGGGGCGTCCGCCGTCGGCGGCTTCTTCCGGCGCGTGGGCGCGATGATGCGCAAGGAGTTCCTGCAGCTCGCGCGCGACCGCATCTCCTTCGCCACCATGATCTCGATCCCGCTGCTGCAACTCGTGCTGTTCGGCTACGCGATCAACACCACGCCCCGGCACCTGCCGACCGCGGTGCTGGCCTATGAGAACACCTCGCTCACGCGCTCCATCCTCGCCGCGATCGAGAACACCAAGTATTTCGCCGTCGTCGCCCATCCCACGAGCGCGGCGGAGGCCGACCACCTGATGCGCGCGGGCGACGTGTCCTTCATCGTCGAGATTCCGGCCGGCTTCGGGCGCTCGGTGCGGCGCGGGGAGAGCCCGTCCATGCTGGTGGCGGCGGATGCGACCGATCCGGTCGCCTCCGGCAGCGCCGTCGCCGCGCTGCGCGGGCTGATCGAGACCGCGGTGCGGCGCGAGCGCTTCGCCGAGGAGGGAGGGCCGTCGGGCTCGGGCTTCGAGACCGCGCCACCGGCGTTCCAGATCATCACCCACGCGCGCTACAACCCGGCGGCGGTGACGCAGCTCAACATCGTGCCGGGCCTGCTCGGCACCATCCTCACCATGACCATGCTGATCTTCACCGCGCTCTCGGTGACGCGCGAGATCGAGCGCGGGACCATGGAGACGCTGCTCGCCATGCCGATCCGCCCGGTCGAGGTGATGCTCGGCAAGATCGCGCCCTATGTGCTGGTGGGCGCGGGGCAGGCGTCGATGATCGTGCTCGCCGGGCTGTTCCTGTTCGACGTGCCGATGATTGGCTCGCTATCGCTGCTCACCGCGCTCACCGTGCTGTTCATCGTCGCCAACCTGTCGATCGGCTACACCTTCTCGACGCTGGCGCAGAACCAGCTCCAGGCGGTGCAGATGACCTTCATGTACTTCCTGCCGAACATCCTGCTGTCCGGCTTCATGTTCCCCTTCGCCGGCATGCCGGAATGGGCGCAGTGGATCGGCGAGACGCTGCCGCTGACGCATTATCTGCGGATGGTCCGCGGCATCCTGCTGAAGGGTGCGGACGTCTCCGACCTGCTCAACAACATCCTTGCCTTGTCGGCGATCATGCTCGTGGCGATGGTGATCGCGGTGCGCCGCTTCCGCCAGACGCTCGACTGACCCTTCCTCGCGCGGGTCCGGCAGGTTCCGGGGCGGCTGTCACAGCGCATTCACGCCGCACGCCGTAACTGGTGGCGTTCGCAGGTATCAGGGGATGCGATGATGCGTGAGCCTTCCATCGGGCCGGGCGCCGGCAAGCGGGTGCAGGATTATATCGACGAGTCGCCGCTCTGGGCCGACGGCACGCCGGTCGGGCGCGCGCCGATGACGGTGATGCAGTGGCGCATCTGGTGGCTGGCCGCCTTCGGCAAGTTTTTCGAGGGTCTGGTCGTGTTCATGACCGGCGTCGCCATTCCGTTGATCGCTACCGAGTTCGACATGAGCGCGACCCAGCACGGCATCGTCGGCGCCGCCTCGCTGGCGGGCATCCTGGTCGGCGCGCTCGCCCTCGGGGGGCTGTCGGACACGTTCGGGCGCAAGTTCATGTTCGTGGTCGAGATGATCATCTTCATGGTCTTCCTTGTCCTGCTGGCGCTCAGTCCGAGCTATCCGTGGCTCGTCGTGTTCCTGTTCGGCGTCGGCGTGGCGCTGGGATGCGACTACCCGACCGCCCACCTCATCATCTCCGAGAGCATTCCCAGCGCCGCGCGCGGCCGGCTGGTGCTGGGCGCCTTCGGCTTCCAGGCGCTGGGCGCGCTGGTGGGCAGCGCGGTCGGCTATGTCGTGCTCGCCAACCTGCCGGAGATTTCCGCCTGGCGCTGGATGTACGCCACCGCCATCATCCCGGCGGCGCTGGTCACGGTGGGCCGCTTCTACGTGACGGAGAGCGCGCCCTGGCTGTTCGCCCATGGACGCTTCGACGACGCCGAGCGCGAGGCGGCGAAGCTGCTCAGGCGTGAGCCGGCCTATCCGTCCGAGATTCGGCTCGCCCGCCATCGCGGCGAGGGACGGCACCATGCGGCCGGCAGCGGCTGGGCGGCGCTGTTCGGCGCGCGCAACCGGCGCGCCACCATCCTCGCCTCGGTGCCGTGGTTCCTGCAGGACCTCGGCACCTACGGCATCGGGCTGTTCACGCCGACCATCCTCGCCGCCGCGCTCGGCCACGCGACGGTGCACACGCACGACATCACCGACATCATCGCCGACCAGATCCTCGCCGCGGAAGGGGCGGCGCTGATCGACGTGCTGCTGATCGTCGGCATCGTCGGGGCGGTGCTGCTGGCCGACCGGGTAGGGCGCATTCCCCTGCAGGCGCTCGGCTTCGTCGGCTGCGCGGCGGGGCTGCTGATCGCCTCGCTCGCGCAGAACTACACGGGCGCGATGCAGACGGCGCTGATCTTCGCCGGGTTCATGCTGTTCAACTTCATGACCAATATCGGTCCGAACGCGCAGACCTACCTTCTCGCCGGCGAGGTGTTCCCCACCGCGGTGCGCGGAAAGGGCGCCGGCTTCGCGGCGGCGTTCGGCAAGATCGGCGCCGTCTCGACGGCGTTCCTGTTCCCGATCCTGCTGGCGGATATCGGCACGACCCACCTGCTCTACGGCCTCGCCGCGACCTCGGTGATCGGCGCGTTCGTCACCTGGACGTTCCGGATCGAGACCAAGGGCGTGAACCTCGACCGCGCGCATGAGCGCGAGCTCGATGCCGAGCTCGACGCGGCGGCGGGTGTGGGGCGCGAGGCGGCATAGCCGCCGGAAGAAACCATCTCTCGGGGCGCGCAAACGAAAAGGGCGCGGCTTTCGCCGCGCCCTTCCGCATCTCTGAAGCGAACGCTTCGATCGGGAACCGATCAGAAGCCCATGCCGCCCATGTCGGGCATGGCCGGCGCCGCCGGGGCCGCCTTCTTCGGCAGCTCGGCGACCATCGCCTCGGTGGTGATCAGCAGCGAGGCCACGGAGGCCGCGTTCTGGATCGAGGAGCGCAGCACCTTGGCCGGATCGATCACGCCCGCCTTGAACATGTCGACATACTCGCCGCTCTGGGCGTTGAAGCCGTAGGCGTAGCTGTCCTTCTCGAGGATCTTGCCGACGATCACCGAGCCGTCCTCGCCCGCATTGCTGGCGATCTGGCGCGCCGGGGCCTGGATCGCCCGACGGACGATGTCGACACCGGTCTTCTGGTCGGAGTTCGCGGTCTTGATGCCCTCGAGCGCCTTGGTGGCGCGCAGCAGCGCGACGCCGCCGCCCGGAAGGACGCCTTCCTCGACCGCCGCGCGGGTGGCGTGCAGCGCGTCGTCCACGCGGTCCTTCTTCTCCTTGACCTCGACTTCGGTCGCGCCGCCGACGCGGATCACCGCGACGCCGCCCGCGAGCTTGGCGAGGCGCTCCTGCAGCTTCTCACGGTCGTAGTCCGAGGTGGTCTCCTCGATCTGCGCCTTGATCTGCCCGACGCGGCCCTCGATGTCCTTCTTCTTGCCGGCGCCGTCGACGATGGTGGTGTTCTCCTTCTCGATCACCACCTTCTTGGCGCGGCCGAGCATGTTGAGCGTCACCGAGTCGAGCTTGATGCCGAGGTCTTCCGAGATCGCCTCGCCGCCGGTCAGGATCGCGATGTCCTGCAGCATGGCCTTGCGGCGGTCGCCGAAGCCCGGCGCCTTCACGGCCGCGACCTTCAGGCCGCCGCGCAGCTTGTTCACCACGAGCGTGGCCAGGGCCTCGCCCTCGACGTCCTCGGCGATGATCAGCAGCGGCTTGCCGGACTGGACGACGGCCTCGAGGACCGGGAGCAGCTCCTGCAGGCCGGAGAGCTTCTTCTCGTGGATGAGGATGTAGGGGTCCTCGAACTCGACGCGCATCTTCTCGGCGTTGGTCACGAAGTACGGCGAGAGGTAGCCGCGGTCGAACTGCATGCCCTCGACGACGTCGAGCTCGGTCTCGGCGGTCTTGGCTTCCTCGACGGTGATGACACCCTCGTTGCCGACCTTCTGCATGGCCTCGGCAAGGAACTTGCCGACATCGGCGTCGCCATTGGCGGAGATGGTGCCGACCTGGGCGATCTCGCCGTTGGAGGTCACCTTGCGGGCGTTCTTCTTGATGTCCGCGACGATCGCCTCGACCGCGAGGTCGATGCCGCGCTTGAGGTCCATCGGGTTCATGCCGGCGGCAACCGCCTTGGCGCCTTCCTTGACGATGGCCTGGGCCAGCACGGTGGCGGTGGTGGTGCCGTCGCCGGCGAGGTCGTTGGTCTTCGAGGCCACTTCGCGCACCATCTGCGCGCCCATGTTCTCGAACTTGTCCTCGAGCTCGATCTCCTTGGCGACGGTGACGCCGTCCTTGGTGATGCGCGGGGCGCCGAAGCTCTTCTCGATGACGACGTTGCGGCCCTTCGGGCCAAGCGTCACCTTCACCGCATTGGCGAGGATGTCGACGCCGCGCAGCATCTTGTCGCGCGCATCCGTCGAGAATTTTACTTCCTTGGCAGACATATCTTTTCAACTCCGGTGAAGCGTTGCGGCCAGCAGGCTCAGAGGGGGCTCACGCGGCCTTCTTGGCCGAGGCGGTGCCTTCGAGGACACCGAGGATGTCGGCTTCCTTCATGATGAGGTAATCGACGCCGTCGATCTTGACCTCGGTGCCGGACCACTTGCCGAACAGCACCTTGTCGCCGGCCTTGACGTCGAGCGGGACCAGCTTGCCCGCCTCGTCGCGCGCGCCGGGGCCGACCGCGATCACCTCGCCCTGGGAGGGCTTTTCCTTCGCGGTGTCGGGGATGATGATGCCGCCAGCGGACTTCTGCTCCGCGTCGAGGCGCTTGACCACGACCCGGTCATGCAGGGGACGGAACTTCATCGGTTCTCTCCAGAATTCGTGTCGATCGCGAGGTCTGCGGCACGGCACCGGTCTCGCCGGCGTGCCGCTGGGCGGACATCTAGGAGTCAGAAAAAAGCGACGCAAGGGCCGGAGGCGAAAAAATTGGCACTCTCATTTCGAGACTGCCAGGGTCGCGACCCGAACCTTTGTCAGCACTCTTTTGCATATGCTGCCAATGCATTGATATTGAACGCGAAATTTAATCTTTAACCTTGCCGGACCTTCGCGACGCCCGCAGAATTTAGAATCATCGCGAAAGGAGGTTCCGCATGGCATTTCACGACGCGTCGAAAGGGCCGGCCGAGGAGGCCGGTTCGCCGCAGCGCTCCGCCTCGGCCGATTTCGTCCGCCAATGGGCCGGCTACGGGCTGACGACGGCACAGATCTTTTACCGCATGCCCGACCATCCCGGACTGTTGCAGACCTATCTCTGGCAGCACTACGACCTGTGCCCGCATTTCCCCGAGCTGAACCGCTTCCTGGAGTTCTGGAAGCGCGAGCTGGATGGCCCGCTGCACTCGGTCACGGTGACGCATTCGCGGCTGATCCAGCCGGCCGAATTGCGCAGCGTGGACGGCATGTTCCGGCTCAACTGAGCGGGTAGACGCCGCGGGTCACACGCCGGGCCGCCAGCCGGCCGAACGGGCTTTTCCTCGGATAGGCCCTCTCTTTGCCGCGTTCGCCGTGTTATGAGGGCGGCGAAACGGGGGCCGGCACGGCCGCCGTGGCATGAGGTATCAGGTCGGCCAGTGGATCACCGATCGCCGCGTACGTCGGAGTTGCTCTCCGCCATCGTCACCGCCCATTCGGCGGAACGCATCGGCGTGGGCGAAGTCGTGCACGCCCTGCGCAACCGCGCCTTCGGCCTTTCGCTGCTGCTGCTCGGCCTGCCCAACTGCCTGCCCATGCCGCCCGGCATTCCGGTCATCTGCGGCGTGCTGCTGTGCTTCGTTGGCGCGCAGATGATGGTGGGCCGCGACGAGCTGTGGCTGCCGCGCTGGCTCGCCAACAAGACCATCTCCCGCCGCCTGCTCGACAAGATCATCAGCGGCGCCCTGAAATGGGTGCGCCGGTTCGAGAGCTATTCCCGCCCGCGGCTGATCTACTTCTCCAGCCCCTCGGCGCGCTTCGTGCTCGGCGGCATGGTGCTGGTGCTGGGGCTCCTGCTGCTGCTGCCGATCCCGATCTTCGGCAACCTGCCGCCGGGCATCGCGGTGTGCATTCTCGGGCTGGGCCTGGTGGAGCGCGACGGCGCCTTCATCTTCGCCGGCATCGTCGCGACCCTGATCAGCCTCGGGGTGATGGGGCTGCTGAGCTGGATGCTGTTCCAGGGCGCGCTGGCCTACATCTGACGCCCGGAAGGCGGCCGCCCGGTGCCGGTGCGCCGGACGGGCTTGCGATCATCGCCTCCGCTCCCCGAGACGTTCGCGATCCGATCTAGCCGCGCCCGACGAAGGGGGCGGCGCTCGCCATGATGGTCATGGTCAGCACGTTCGCCTCCAGCGGCAGGCTCGCCATATAGGCGACGGCGCGGCCGGCATCGGCGGGGTCGAAGGTCGGCTCGACCATGATCTGGCCGTTGGGCTGCAGGATGCCGGTCTTCATCTTCGCCGCCATGTCGGTGTCGGCATTGCCGATGTCGATCTGGCCGCAGGCGATGTTGTGGGCGCGGCCCTCCAGCGCGACCTGCTTGGTGAGGCCGGTCACCGCGTGCTTGGTGGCGGTGTAGGAGCCGGTGAGCGGGCGCGGCGCGTGGGCCGAGATCGACCCGTTGTTGATGATGCGCCCGCCCTTCGGGTCCTGCGCCTTCATGATCCGCATGGCGTGCTGGATGCACAGGAACACGCCGGTGAGGTTGACGTTCACCACGCGCTGCCAGTCCTCCAGCGCGATGTCCTCGATCGGGGTGGCGGCCGACCAGCCGCCGGCATTGTTGAACAGCACGTCGAGCCGGCCGTGGCGTTCCGCTACCGCGCCGAACAGTGCCGCCACGGAATCCGGGCTGGCGACGTCGGCGGGGATCACCTCGGCGTTCGGGCCGATCGTGTCGGACACGGCTTCGAGCGGCTCGCGGCGGCGGCCGGTGAGGACGACGGTGAACCCGTCCTGCGCCAGGGCGAGGGCGGCGGCCTTGCCGATGCCGGTGCCGGCGCCGGTGACGAGGGCGATGCGCTTCAGACTCATTGGTTCTCCTCCCAAGCGGCGGAAGATGGACGAGCCCCACGCAGCGGGCAAGGCGCGCCTGTGCCCGAAATCCCCTCGGGATACCGGCCGGATTGCCCACCGGGATGCCGATGAGGCAGGGGTGGGAACCGGCGGGTGCCTTCCGCGTTGTTTCCTCGACAGCGCGTTGAGTAAATCAAGTCATTACGAAAGCGCTCAAGTGACGGACGAGGAAGGAGCTTTCCAATGCCTGCTATTCTGATGTGGCTTATTGGTATTCCGATTCCGATCATCATTCTTCTTTATCTGATTACCTGATGATCGGATGTTGTCGCCCCACACCGCAGGTGGGCGGACCGAAAAGCGCCTGAAGGAAGCTGCCTGTCCTTCAGGCGCTTTTCTTTTCTTCGAGCGGAGAGGCGGGCCGTATACGGCGCCGTCTCGACGCCGGTCTAGCGTCCGTCGCCATAGGGTGGGCGCGGGATCGAGGTGTGGGCGGCCCTGAGCGCCGCCGACCAGCGCTCGCGCAGATCGTGGAAATAGGGCTCGCCGGGCTCGATGCGGTAGTTCAGCTCCGCTTGGCCCGCGTCGCGGCGCGCGGCCAGAATGTCGATCGGCATGCCGACGCCGAGATTCGAGCGCATGGTCGAATCCATCGAGATCAGGCCCGATTTCAGCGCGTCATACAGGTCCATGTCGTAGGTTATGGAGCGGTCCAGCACCGGCTTGCCGTATTTGTGCTCGCCGATCTGCAGGAACGGTGTGTCGTTGGTGCACTCGATGAAATTGCCGGCGGCGTAGATCATGAACAGCCGCAACCGGCCGCCATTCACTTGCCCCCCGAACAGGAACGACACGTCGAAACGCACGTCGGCGGCCTTCAGGCTCTCGCCATAGAGGCTGTAGACGTGGCGGGTGGCGCGCCCGACGAGCTGGGTCGCGCGGAACATGCTGGTGCAGCCGACCAGCGTCTCCCTGACCCCGGTCTCGGGATTGTCGAGACCTTCCTGCAGCGTGCTGATGACGGCCTGCGAGATCGAGAGATTGCCGGCGGTGGCGAGCGCCATGACGTGCCGGCCCGGCTCCTCGAAGATGTGGAGCTTGCGGAAGGTCGACACGTTGTCGAGCCCGGCATTGGTGCGCGTGTCGGCGATCATGACCAGGCCGTCACGCACCAGGATCCCGCAACAATAGGTCATGAAAGGCACTTCCCCCTGATCCGCCGCGTCAAGGCGTGCAGTGTTCGCGCGCTCTTATAGCGGGGCGCTTTCCCGCCGGGCAACAGGTCAGCCCTGAATCTGCCGGCTCGACTGGTCGACTTTCAGCGCGACCGAGAGCTGCTCGTCGCCGCCGC
This sequence comes from Ancylobacter mangrovi, assembly GCF_024752335.1. Lineage (NCBI taxonomy): Bacteria > Pseudomonadati > Pseudomonadota > Alphaproteobacteria > Hyphomicrobiales > Xanthobacteraceae > Ancylobacter > Ancylobacter mangrovi. Next base: position 76,283 of record NZ_JANTHY010000009.1, read on the forward strand.
CATAGCGGTTGCCGCGCACCGGCGCCGCGCCGAGATAGTCCAGCCCGATGGCGAGGCGCACATAGGCTTCGGTCGGGCATTGCCGGTTGGTGCAGTCGAAGCCGACCCAGCCGAGGTCCTCGACATAGGCCTCGGCCCAGGCATGGCCGGCCTGATGGCCGGCACCGCTGCCGGGCGCCGCGCCGTCGCCCACCAGATAGCCGCTGACATAGCGTGCCGGCACGCCGAGATGGCGGCAGCAGGCGATGAAGATATGCGCGAAGTCCTGGCACACGCCGCGCTTCAGCGCGAAGGATTCGCCGGCCGTGGTCGAGGCATGGGTGGGATCGGCGTCGTAGGTCATGGTGTCCGCGACCGCGTCCATCAGCGCGTGGAGCAGGGGCAGGCGGCCCGGCTCCTCGACCGCCGCCGTCGCCGTGTCGGCGAAGGCGCGCAGCTCCGCGTCGGGGGCGGTGAGATCGGTCTCGCGCAGGAACAGCGAGGGCGGAAAGCGCTCCTTCACGCCGCGCACCACGCCGGAGGTGTCCTGCGTCTCCACCTCGCCCTCGACCAGCACGGTGAGCGTGCTCAGCGGGCCGTCGACGGCGAAGGAATGGGTGATGTTGCCGAACGCGTCCTGGTGGGCACGCAGGCGGCAGTTCTCGGACACGTCGATCCGCCAGCGCACGACATACTGCCCGTCGTGATTGCCGGGCGTGAGGCGCAGCACCTGGATCGCGCCATTGGCCGGCGGATCATAGGTGTAGGTGGTCGCGTGGTTGATCTGGATACGCATGACGCAGGCACCTGTAGGCCGGTCAGAGCAGGTACTGTTCGGTGATGTTGCTGCCCAGCCGGTTGTTCTCGATGACGAAATTGTCGATGTACTCGTGCAGGCCGGTCTGGAACACGTCGTCCATGCGGCTGTTGCCGAGGCGGGTGAGGGTGGAGCGCGCGACGCGCTGGGCGTGGCCCTGCCGGCCGTAATAGGCGGCGATGTCGTCGAGATAGCGGGTGATGTTCTGGTAGCAGCTCGTGAGCGAGCGCGGCATCTGCCCGTTGAGGATGAGCAGGTCCGCCACCAGCCACGGCTTGACGCTCTCGCGATAGACCCAGTGGAACGAGGTGAGCGCGGAGACCGAGCGCAGGATCGAGGCCCACTGGAAATAATCCAGCGGCCCGCCGACATGCTCGGAATCGGGCAGCAGCACGTGGTACTTCACGTCGAGGATGCGGGCCGTGTTGTCGGCGCGCTCGACATACATGCCCACGCGCGAGAACCAGAAGGCGTCGTTGCGCAGCATGGTGCGGTAGGCGGCGCCATCGAAGCGCAGCGAGGTCTCCTTGACGAAGCTGAGGAAGCGGGCGAGCTCCTCGCGCGTCATGTTCTTGGTCGAATAGCGCTTCAGCTCCAGCCAGGCGGAATTGATGGTCTCCCACATCTCGATGGTGAGCGCAGTGCGCACCGAGCGGGCGTTGGTACGCGCGGTCTCGAAGCAGTTGCGGATGGAGGAGGGGTTCTCCGGCGCGAAGGCGAGGAAGGCGATGACGTTCTGCTCGGTGGTGGCGTCGCCGTGGAACTGCTTGAACAGGTCGGCGCAGCCGGCGGTGAGCAGGGCCGAGCGCCATTCATTGGTCGAGCCGCCATAGGAGGCGGGAAGCTGCGCCAGGCGCTGGGTGACGTCGATGATGCGGGCGAGGCAGTCCGCGCGCTCCATGTAGCGGGCGAGCCAGTAGAGGTTGTCTGCAGTACGTGAAAGCATGGGACCCGCGTCTATTTGGCGTTGCGCCAGGCGAGGGTGGCGACACCCGCCCCGATGAGGAGCGAGCCGCCGACCCGGTTGATGGCGGTGACGATGGAAGGACGGCCGATCGCCTCGCGCATGCGCCCGGCGACCAGCGCGAAGCTGAACGCGTTGGCCGCGGCCAGCGCGAGGAAGGTCGCCTCGATCACGATCATCTGCGTGAGGAAATCCCGGCCGGGATCGAGGAACTGCGGCAGGAAGGCGACGAAGAAGGTGATGCTCTTCGGGTTGAGCGCGGTGACGAGCCAGGCATGGGCGACGAGCCGCGCCCGCGAGCCTTCCGAACGCTCGGCGCCGAACTGCGCCTGCCCGCCGGCGCGCCACAGCCGGATGCCGAGCCAGATCAGATAGGCGGCGCCGATCCATTTGAGCAGCGTGAACAGCGCGGCCGAGGTCGCCAGCAGCGCGCCGAGGCCGAGCATGGACAGCGTCATGGCGGTGAAGTCGCCCAGCGTCACGCCGGCGGCGACCGGCAGTGCCACGCGCCGCCCCTGGCCGAGCGCGTAGGAGACGACGAGCAGCACCGTCGGCCCCGGGATCAGCAGGAGGACCGCCGAGGCGGCGACGAAGGCCAGCCATGTTTCGATCGACATCGGTGCGCTCCCTCAACTCCGATGGGCCCAATACGGCGCGAGGTCCGTCGGCTCAGCTCTCCTCCAGCACCCAGGTGTCCTTCGTGCCCCCGCCCTGGCTCGAATTCACCACCAGCGAGCCGGCCTGCAGCGCCACGCGGGTGAGCCCGCCGGGCACGATGCGGACCCGGTCCGAGCCCGTGAGCACGAAGGGGCGCAGGTCGACATGGCGCGGCGCGATCCCCTCGTCCACGAAGGTCGGGCAGGTGGAGAGCGCCAGCGTCGGCTGGGCGATGAAGTTGGTCGGGTCGTCCATTAGCTTGGCGCGGAACAGCTCGATCTGCGCCTTGTCGGCGCGCGGGCCGATCAGCATGCCGTAGCCGCCTGAGCCGTGCACCTCCTTGACCACCAGTTCGCCCAGATGGTCGAGCACGTATTTGAGGTGGTCCGGCTCGCGGCAGCGCCAGGTCGGCACGTTCTTCAGCAGCGGCTCCTCGCCGAGATAGAAGCGGATGATCTCCGGCATGTAGCTGTAGACCGCCTTGTCGTCGGCGACGCCGGTGCCGACCGCGTTGGTGAGCGTGACGTTGCCGGCATTATAGGCGCTCATCAGCCCTGGCACGCCGAGCGCGCTGTCCGGGCGGAAGGCGAGGGGGTCGAGGAAGTCGTCGTCGAGGCGGCGGTAGATCACGTCCACCCGGCGCGGGCCCTCGGTGGTGCGCATGTAGACGATGTCGTTGCGCACGAACAGGTCGCGCCCCTCCACCAGTTCGACGCCCAGCTTGTCGGCGAGGAAGGAGTGCTCGTAATAGGCCGAGTTGTAGATGCCCGGCGTCAGCACCACCACCACGGGATCGCTGGTCGCCGTGTTCGGGGCGAGCGATTTCAGCGTCGCCAGCAATTCGTCGGTGTAGTTCTCGACCGGGGCGACGCGGTTGTCGGCGAACAGCTCGGGGAACAGCCGCATCATGATCTCGCGGTTCTCCAGCATGTAGGAGACGCCGGAGGGCGTGCGGGCATTGTCCTCGAGCACGTAGAAGGTGTCGGCGTCGACCCGCACCACATCGATGCCGGCGATGTGGACGTAGAGGTCGTGCGGGACCTTCTGGCCGTTCATCTCGGGCCGGAACACCGGGTTCTGGTAGACGAGGTCCTCCGGCACGACGCCCGCTTTCAGGATGTCGCGCTTGGAGTAGACGTCCTTGATGTAGAGGTTCAGCGCCTTGGTGCGCTGCTCGAGCCCGCGCGAGAGGCGCCGCCATTCGGTCCCGGTCAGGACGCGGGGGATGATGTCGAACGGTATCAGCCGCTCCTGAGCGTCACTGTCGCCATAGACGGCGAAGGTGATGCCGATGCGGCGGAATATGAATTCCGCCTCCTTGCGGCGATAGTCGAGCACGTCAGGCGGAACATCGCTGAGCCAGCGGGCCAGGGCGGAATAGGCGGAACGGACAGAGCCGTCCGCGTTGGTCATCTCGTCGAAAGCGACGCTCATCGGTGCAAATCTACTCCCCAACTCAGCCAAGTTAGCTACAAACGCCGTGCCAGCGGAAGAGGCGGAAGAATCCGAATGGCGATATTCGAGGGAAAGACGTGCATTTGCCCAATTGGCAGGCTTGATGCACTTGCTTGGGGCGCAGGGTGCGTTCATTTGCGGCGAAACGGCCCGTGAGCGCCGGGATCGGGAGTGGAATCGGATGAACGACAAGGTCGAGCCCGTCACAGCGGCCATCATGGTGGTCGGCGACGAGATCCTGTCCGGGCGCACCAAGGACCGGAACATCGGCTACATCGCGGAATATCTCACCGGGATCGGCATCGATGTGTGCGAGGTTCGGGTCGTGCCGGACATCGAGGCGGAGATCGTCGCGGCGGTGAACGCGCTGCGCGCGCGCTACACCTATGTGTTCTCCACCGGCGGCATTGGGCCGACCCATGACGACATCACCGCCGATTCCATCGCCGCCGCCTTCGGGGTGACGATCGACGTCGATCCGCGCGCCCGCGCCATGCTGCTGGAGCGCATTCCGGAAGCCGAGCTCAACGAGGCGCGCCTGCGCATGGCGCGCATTCCCGCCGGCGCGGAGCTGGTGGCGAACCCGGTCTCCAAGGCGCCGGGCTTCTGGATCGGCAACGTCATCGTCATGGCGGGGGTGCCGACCATCATGCAGGCGATGCTGGACGAGGTGGCGCCGAAGCTGAAGACCGGCATCCGCATGCTCTCCGAAACCATCCCCGCCAACGCCAAGGAGGGCGATGTCGGCGGCCCGCTGCGGGCGATCGCGCAGGCCCATCCCGAGGTCACGATCGGCTCCTATCCCTTCATCGGCGAGGACGGGCGGCCGAACACCAATCTGGTGGTGCGCTCGCGCGACCCGGAAAAGCTCGCCGCGGCGATGGACGAGGTGCGGCGCATGGTGGCGGAGGTCGCGGTGCGGCTCGCCTCCTGAGCCGCATGAGCGGGGATATCGTGCGCGCGCGCCCGCGCCGCCACTGGAGTAGCCGCCGCGCTCCCGCTAATGATCTCGGGCGCTGCAACCGGACGATCCGAAGGTAGACCCATGTCCGACGACCGCCAGACAAAGGCCTTCCCGGTCTCCTGGGACCAGTTCCACCGCGACGCGCGGGCGCTGGCCTGGCGGCTGGCCGGGGCCGGGCCGTTCCTCGGCATCGTCTGCATCACCCGCGGCGGCCTGGTGCCGGCGGCAATCGTGGCACGCGAGCTCGGGGTGCGGATGATCGAGACGGTCTGCATCGCCAGCTATCACGACTACCAGACGCAGGGCGAGGCGGAGGTGCTGAAGCCGATCTCCGAGGCGGTGATCCGCGCCGCCGGCGCGAACGGGCGGGGCATATTGGTGATCGACGACCTGGTGGACACCGGCAAGACCGCCCGGGTGGTGCGCGACATGCTGCCGGAGGCGCATTTCGCCACCGTCTACGCCAAGCCGCTGGGACGGCCGGTGATCGACACCTTCATCACCGAGGTTAGCCAGGACACCTGGATCTATTTTCCGTGGGACATGGGGCTGAGCTTTCAGCCACCGATCCGCGACGGCGTCGCCTGACGTTCATCAGGCCGGAGGGGCGATCATGGCGGAATGGGACGGGCAACCCGAGGACGAGGACGACGGCTACGAGCAGGCCTATGAGGAGCACCGCGCGGGGCTCTACGACCAGCTCATGGCCTATGCCGAGGATCACGATCTGAGCGACGGCTTCATGGCCGACCTCGTCGCCGATCTCGCGCTGTCGCTGCGCATGATCGCCTATGCGGCGGAGACCGAGAAGCCCTCGATCGGCGGGCTGAGGCTCGACCTCGACCGCTACGCGCGCGAACTGGGCGAGAGCGTGCGCGAGGCCAAGCGCCACGCCGCCGAGTTCATCGCCGAGGCCAAGGCCGCGCGCGAGGAGGAGGACGAGGAGGGCGAGGAGGAAGGGAAGGAGAAGCCCGGGGAGAAGGACGGTCCGGGTTCGGCCTAGCGGGGAGGGCGGAAGGCCGCGCGAGACCGCATGGCCACTCGCTTTCAACCGGATGTTGCAGTATCCAAATACGTGCGGCTCTCCTTAGGAAAACTCACCCATGACTCCCGCCCTGATCTCCGGCATCCTGCGGTCCCCCGTGACCGCCTTCGTGGCGCGCCTCCTGCTGGTGTTCATGTTCCTCGGCAGCGGCATCGACAAGCTATTGAACTTCACCGGCGCCCAGGCCGAGATGGCCCATTTCGGGCTCAACCCGCCCTGGCTTTTCGCCGTGCTCACGATCGTCACCCAGTTGACGGGCGGCGTGCTGATCCTCATCAACCGGGCGACGTGGCTTGGCGCCGGCGTGCTCGGGGTCTTCACCTTGCTGACGATTCCGATCGTCCATCATTTCTGGACGATGGAAGGCGACATGGCGCAGATCGAGTTCTTTTTCGCCATTGAGCATCTGTCGGTCATCGGCGGCATGCTGCTGGTGGCCATACTGGCCGAGCGTGCGCGCACGGCCTGAGACGTGAAGAGGGTGGCAAGCGTGATGGACAAGGCAGTGCGTGAGATCGATCCGAACAGCGACGTGGCCATCGCGGCGAAGGTCGAGCCGCGTCCGATCGAGGAGATCGGCGCCAAGCTCGGCGTGCCGGCCGAGGCGCTGTTCCGCTACGGCCATGACAAGGCCAAGATCGCGCTCGGCTTTGCCCGTCACGCCGAGGCGAGGGCCGGCGGCAAGCTGATCCTCGTCACCGCCATCAACCCGACCCCCGCGGGCGAGGGCAAGACCACCACCACCATCGGCCTCGGCGACGCGCTGGCGCGCGCGGGCAAGAAGGTTGCCATCGCGCTGCGCGAGCCGAGCCTCGGCCCGGTGTTCGGCTCCAAGGGCGGGGCGACCGGCGGCGGGCATTCGCAGATCATCCCGATGCAGGACATCAACCTGCATTTCACCGGCGATTTCCACGCCATCAGCGCCGCCCACAACCTGCTGGCGGCGGCGATCGACAACCACGTCTACTGGGGCAACGCGCTCGACATCGACACCCGCCGCATAAGCTGGCGCCGGGTGGTCGACCTCAACGACCGCGCCCTGCGCAACGTGATCGTGGGCCTCGGCGGGCCGGCCAACGGCTTCCCGCGCGAGGACGGCTTCGACATCACCGTCGCCAGCGAGGTGATGGCGATCTTCTGCCTCGCCCGCTCGCTCGAGGATCTCGAGGAGCGGCTCGGGCGCATGGTGGTGGCGCAGAACCGCGCTCGCCAGCCGGTGACGGCCGGCGAGCTCAAGATCACCGGCTCCATGGCGGCACTGCTGCGCGACGCGTTCCAGCCCAATCTGGTGCAGACACTAGAGGGGACGCCGGCGCTGGTGCATGGCGGCCCGTTCGCCAACATCGCCCATGGCTGCAACTCGGTGATGGCGACGCGCACCGCGCTCGGCCTTGCCGACTATGTGGTGACGGAGGCCGGCTTCGGTGCCGATCTGGGCGCCGAGAAGTTCCTCGACATCAAGTGCCGGCAGGCGGGCCTCGCGCCCTCGGCGGTGGTGATCGTGGCCACCGTGCGCGCGCTGAAGATGCATGGCGGCGTGGCGCAGAAGGATCTCGGCCCGGAGAACGTCACCGCCGTGAAGCGCGGCGCGGGAAACCTCGTGCGGCATATCGAGAACATGACGGCGTTCGGCGTGCCGGTGGTGGTGGCGATCAACCGCTTCACCAGCGACACGCCCGACGAGATCGCGGCCATCGAGGCGGCCTGCGCGGCGGTCGGCGCGCGGGTGCATCCGTGCTCGCACTGGGCCGATGGCTCGGCCGGCGCGATGAACCTCGCCGAGGACGTGATCCGGCTCGCCGACGCGCCGTCCGACTTCCGCCTGCTCTATGAGAGCGGCCTGCCGCTGGTGCAGAAGATCGAGGCGATCGCGCAGCGCATCTATCGCGCGGCGGGCGTTTCGGTCGAGCCGGCGGCGCTGAGGAAGCTGACCGATTTCGAGGCGATGGGCTATGGCGAGCTGCCGGTCTGCATGGCGAAGACGCAGTACAGCTTCTCCGCCGACCCGACTTGGCGCGGCACGCCGGAGGGCTTCATCCTGCCGATCCGGGACGTTCGGCTCTCCGCCGGCGCGGGCTTCGTGGTGGCGCTGTGCGGCGACGTGATGACCATGCCGGGGCTGCCTTCGCACCCCGCGGCCGAGAACATCTTCGTCGACGAATCGGGCTTCATCGGCGGGCTGAGCTGATTCAGCCCGTCCCGCCCGTCCGGCGTCCGTATGTGGCGGGCAGGTGGACGGTCGAGGGCGGCGCGAACGGCTGTTCGCGGGGCCGATCGGCCGCTCGTCAGGCGGCGCCCCGCAGAGATATTTGGAATATTGAAGGATATTCGTTGTGCCGGCGCGCCAAGTCGGGAATCCCTTTAAGCTGGCCGATACGGCAGCACCTGCGGGCGTGGCGAAACGGGTAGACGCAACGAACTTAAAATTCGTTTCTCTCTGAGAGTGCCGGTTCGAGTCCGGCCGCCCGCACCAGTGATCATGCCGCCGTCCCGACGACGGGGCGCCGTCGGCACGACTTTGTCACATAGTGCGGCCGCCTCGCCGTCTTCCCTGCGGCGGAACGCCAATCCCGCGATTTCCCTGAAATACCGAGGGTCCGTTGCCGTCTCCGAGCGGCCGCGTCCCGTTCCGGCGTGCCGTCCGGGGCGCTCCATTAGCACCTCGATGACCACGAAACGGACAGCTTCCGTCCAATCTTTCGGCTTGTAGCTGGTATACCGGTCGTCCAGTATGCCGGTATGACGAGCACCTTCGAATTCGAGCGCGACCGCGCCTATAACCGCCTCGTGGCGCTGATCTTCAGCGGCACGCTGGAGGAGGGCGCGCCCCTTTCCGAGCGCAAGCTCGCCGAGCAGCTCGGCATGGGCCGCATGCCGGTGCGCGAGGCGCTGCACCAGCTCGAGCAGGAGGGCGTGGTCGAGGTGAAGCCGGCGCGCGGCACCTTCGTGCGGCGCGTGGCGGCGGAGGACCTCGCCGAGATCTACCGCGTGCGCGAGGCGCTCGAATGCCTCGCCGCCGAACTCGCCGCGGGCAGCGAGGCGCCGCCGGCCTTCGTCGCCTGCGGCACGCGCATGCGGACCATGGCGCAGGACCCTTCCGCCTTCACGGCGGTGGAGATCGACGACGCCGGCACCGAGTTCCACGAGCTGATGATGCAGGCGGCGGGCAACGCCGCGTTGGTCGAGACGGTGCGCCTGCTGCGCCTGCGCTTCCGGCTCGCCTTCCACCTGCCGCGCTACTTCTCGCACGAGAACGTCTATTCGACGCTCACCGACCACATCGAGATCCTCGACGCCATCATCGCGCGCAAGCCGCGGGCCGCCGCGAAGCTGATGCGCGCGCATCTGCGTCGCGGCCTCGAGATGCGGCTGCGTCTCGGTGCGACCAGCGCGCCCCGAACTTCCAAGCAGAAAAGCGACGCACAAGCGTCATAACCAGAGGCACGGAGACAGTGAGATGAGGAACTATCTGGCGACGGGGCTCGTGGCCTTGAGCGCGCTTGCCGCCGTGTGCGGCCCGGCCGGCGCGTCCACGCTCGACACGGTGAAGAAGAACGGGGTCGTGACCTGCGCGGTCAACGGCAGCCGCCCGGGCTTCTCGGCGGTCGACAGCAAGGGCGAATGGCACGGCATCGACGTCGACACCTGCCGGGCCCTCGCCGCGGCGGTGTTCGGCGATGCGAGCAAGGTGAAGTTCCTCAAGACCAACAACCAGACGCGCCTCACCGCGCTGCAGACCGGCGAGGTCGACGTCACGGTGGCCAACACCACCTGGACCCGCGCCCGCGACACCGATCTCGGCCTCGATTTCGTGTCGCCCACCTTCTATGACGGCCAGGGCCTGATGGTGCCCAAGGCGCTCGGCGTGAAGAACGCGCAGGAGCTCGACGGCGCCAGCGTCTGCGTGCGTCCCGGCTCGACTTCCGAGCGCGTGGTGGCCGACATCCAGAAGAAGTTCGGCATCAAGCTGAAGCTCGTCGTGATCGACGACCAGAAGGAGATCAATACCGCCTTCTTCGGCGGGCGCTGCGACGTGGCGGTGCAGTCGACCTCCGGCCTGTCCTCGACCCGCGCGGCGGTGGCGCCCAACCCGGACGACTACGTGATCCTGCCGCAGATCTTCGGCAAGGACCCGATGGGCCCGGTGGTGCGCCAGGACGACCCGCAGTGGCGCGACATCGTGCAGTGGACCGTGTTCACGCTGTTCCAGGCCGAGGAGAGCGGCGTCACCTCCAAGAATGTCGACGAGATGAAGGCCGACTCCAAGGATGCCACCGTGCGCCGCCTGCTCGGCGTCGACGATTCCGGCGGCAAGGGCCTCGGTCTTGATCCGGCGTGGGCCTACAACGTCATCAAGCAGGTGGGCAATTACGGCGAGGTGTTCGACCGCAATGTCGGCAAGGATTCGCCGTTGAAGCTGGAGCGCGGCATCAACGCCCAGTACACCGACGGCGGCCTCATCTACGCGCCGCCGCTGTGACCATGGCAACGGTGGCGAGCGCTCGTCGATGAGCCTGTCATCCACATCGCAGGGGGCGGCGCCGCGCGTGCCGTCCTCCGGCGCGCCGTCCCCGGGTATCCCGCCGTGGCGGAACCCGCGCGTGCGCGCCTTCGTCTGGCAGGCGCTGCTGGTGCTGGCGCTGCTGGCGCTGGTGCTGTGGCTGGCCATGAATGCCCGCCGCGCGCTCGACGAGCGCGGCATGACCTCGGGCTTCGGCTTCCTGCTCGACCCGGCGAACTTCGCGCTCGGCGAAGCCTTCTTCACCTTCACGCCCGGCTCGCCCTATCTCGACGCCTTCGCGGTCGGCGTCGGCAACACGGTGCTGCTCTCGCTGGTGAGCATCGTCACCGCGACCGTTCTCGGCGTGGCGCTGGGCTTCGCGCGGCTGTCGGGCAACGCGCTCGTCTCTGGCCTCGCCAAGGCCTATGTCGAGGCGTTCCGCAACACGCCGCAGCTCGTCCAGATCGTCTTCTGGTACAGCTTCTTCACCCTGCTGCCGCCGCCCCGGCAGTCCTGGCCGCTGCTCGGGCTCGGCTATGCCTCCAATCGCGGCCTGACCGTGCCGGCGCCGGAGCAGGGCGGGGTGGCGCTGCTGGTGGCCGGCATGCTGGTCGTGGGCGCGCTCGCGGCATTCGCCATCGGCCGTCTCGCCGACCGTCGCCGTCGCCGCACCGGCCGGCGCTGGCGATATGTCGGCGTCGTCGAGATCGCCGCGCTGGTGCTGCCGCCGCTCGCCGCCTGGCTCGCCATGGGCGCGCCGACAGGATGGTCGGTGCCGGTGCTGCGCGGCTTCAACTATACGGGCGGGGCGACGCTGGCGCCGGAATTCCTCGCCATCTATTTCGGCCTTTCCTTCTACATCGCCGCCTTCATCGCCGAGATCATCCGCGGCGGGTTGATCAGCGTCGACGCCGGCCAGATCGAGGCCGCCAACGCCATCGGGCTGCGCCGCGCCGACCTCTACCGCAAGGTGATGGTGCCGCAGGCGATGCGGGTGATCGTGCCTCCGCTCGCCGCGCAATATGTGAGCCTCTTGAAGAACTCCTCGCTCGGCGTCGCGGTCGGCTATCCGGACCTGTTCAGCGTCTCGAACACGGCGCTGACCTATAGCGGGCGCACCATCGAGGTGCTGTGCATCATGGCGGTGATCTACCTGCTGATGTGCCTCGCCATCGGTGCGGTCGCCAATCTCGTCAACCGCTTCGTGCAGATCCCGGAGCGCTGAGATGACGACCGCTCCCCGCTCCTTCGCCTATTCCGGCACGGCGGCGACCCGTACCCCGCCCGAGGTGCCGCGCGGCATCCGCGCCTTCCTGCACCGGCACCTGTTCAACTCGCCGCTGGGCGGCGTCGCGACCTTCGTGCTGGGTGCCGTCATCGCCATCGTGCTGTGGCGGGTGCTGCAGTGGAGCCTGGTCGACGCCGTCTGGTATTCGTCGGGCGACGGCAGCGCCTGCCGCGACGCGGCCGGCGCCTGCTGGGCGGTGATCGCCGAGAAGTACCGCGTCATCCTGTTCGGCGCCTATCCCTATCACCAGCAGTGGCGTGGCGCGCTCGTCGTCGCGCTCTGGCTCGGCTGGGGCGCGATCTCGGCGACGCGGCTGCTGTCGGTGACGCTGCGCCTCGCCGGCTGGGCGGTGGTGTTCGTCGCCTCGATCCTGCTGCTCGGCGGCGGCTTCCTCGGCCTCGAGGCGGTGGGCACCGATGTGTGGGGCGGCCTGCCGCTGACCTTCATCATCTTCGGCGGCACGGTGGCCGGCGGGCTGCCGCTCGCGGTGCTGCTGGCGCTGGGGCGGCGCTCGCAGCTTCCGGTGGTGCGGTTCATTTGCGTGGCGACGATCGAGGGCGTGCGCGGCATCCCGCTGCTGGCGCTGCTGTTCTTCGCGGCGCTGATCCTGCCGCTGTTCCTGCCGCCGCAGCTCACGGTCGACAAGCTGATCCGCGCCGAGGTCGGCATGATCATATTCTTCGCCGCCTATGCGGCGGAGGTGATCCGCGGCGGGCTGCAGGCGATACCGGAAGGCCAGGACGAGGCGGCCAAGGCGCTCGGGCTCGGCTACTGGCTGCGCACGCGCAAGATCATCCTGCCGCAGGCGCTCGCCATCGTGGTGCCGGCGCTGTTCAACGACATCATCCGCGCCTTCAAGAACACCACCTTCTTCAGCATTCTCGGCCTGTTCGACGTGCTCGGCGCCACCAAGGCGGCGCTGCAGGACCCGCAGTGGGTGCGCTACGGCACGGAGGGCTACCTGTTCGTGTTCCTGCTCTATTTCCTCATCTGTTCGGCCATGTCCGCCTACGGCTCGTCGATCGAGCGGGACAACCAGCGTCGGGCGCGGAAGGCGGCGCGATGAGCGGGATCGAACGCGGCGGGCTGGTGGTCGAGATGGCCGGCCTCAACAAATGGTACGGCGAGCACCATGTGCTGCGCGACGTCGCGCTCGGCCTCGCGCGCGGCGAGAAGATCGTGCTGTGCGGGCCGTCCGGCTCGGGCAAGTCGACGCTGATCCGCTGCATCAACGGGCTGGAGCCGTTCCACGAGGGCGACCTCACCGTGTGCGGCACCCGGCTCGACGGCAGCGCGCAGGCGCTGGCCGAGGTGCGCCGGCACGCCGGCATGGTGTTCCAGAGCTTCAACCTGTTCCCGCACCTCACCGTGCTGGAGAACCTGACGCTCGGCGCGGTCTATGCGCGCGGCGAGCCGGAGGCGCGGGCGGCCGAGCGCGCCCACGGCCTTCTCGCCCGCGTGCGGCTGAGCGACCAGACGCTGAAGTTTCCCGGCCAGCTTTCCGGCGGCCAGCGCCAGCGGGTGGCGATCGCCCGCGCGCTGATGCTCGAGCCGGAGGTGATGCTGTTTGACGAGCCGACCTCGGCGCTCGACCCGGAAATGGTGCACGAGGTGCTCGACGTGATGGAGGAGCTGGCCGCGGCCGGCCAGTCCATGATCGTCGTGACCCATGAGATGGGCTTCGCGCGCCGCGTCGCCGATCTCGTCGTGTTCATGGATCGCGGCGAGATCGTCGAGGCCGCGCCGCCGGCCACCTTCTTCGAAGCTCCAGCGACGGAACGCGCCCGGACCTTCATCGGACAGATTTCCCACGCCAATCAGGGCCCCATTACGTAGGACGTCATGAACAAGACCATGCATCCGCCGCAGGACGAGACCCCGCTCGTTCCTCGCCTCGCCGACGGCACGCCGGACTGGGCCGCGCTGCGCCGCGAGTTCGGCGCGACGCAGTCCACCGCCTATCTCGACATCGCCCGCAAGGCGCTGCTGCCGCGCTGCGCGGCGCAGGCCGCCGCCGACTGGTTCGCCGACATCGAGGGTCCGGCGGCCGGCAAGCTGTCCTTCTCGATGGACAAGGTCGAGGAGACGCGCCGCGCGGTCGGCGAGACCTTCGGCGCGGCGCCGGAGACGCTGGCGCTGGTGAAGAACACCTCGGAGGCGGTGAACATCGTCGCCCAGGGCTTCGACTGGCGCGAGGGCGACAATGTCGTGATCTCGGTCTCCGAGCACGAGAACAACACCTTCCCCTGGCGTCCGCTCACCCGGCGCGGGGTCGAGCTGCGCATCGTCGCCGCCGGCCCGGACGGGCAGGTGAGCACCGATGCGTTGTGCGCGGCGGTGGATGCGCGCACCCGCATCCTGTCCATCGCCTGGGTCGCCTACGGGCTCGGCGAGCGCGCCGATGTCGACGCGCTGGCGCAGCTCTGCCGCGAGAAGGGCGCGCTGTTCCTTGTCGACGGCATCCAGGCGATCGGCGTGCTGAACCGGCGGCTCGACGATCTCGGCGCGCATGTGGTCGCCTCGGGCGGGCACAAGGCGCAGATGAGCGTCGCCGGCGCGGGGCTGATGTATGTGGCACCCGAGGCGCTCGATCGCTTCCGCCCGCCCTTCGCCGCCAAATACTCCTTCGCCACCTTCGACCGTACCGATCCCGAGCCGGAGCTGGCGCCGGACGCGCACCGGTTCGAATACGGCAATCCGAACTTCCTCGGCCTCGCCGTGCAGCGCCGCTCGGCCCGCTTCATCGGCGCGATCGGGCTCGGCGCCATCGAGGCGCGGGTGCACGCGCTGACCGATCGGATGATCGAGGAGGCCGACCGGCACGGGCTCGGACTGCGCACGCCGCGCCCGTGGAACCAGCGGGCGGGCATCGTCAGCTTCGATCTCGGCGGCGCGGACGCGGACCGGATGGAATCCCTGCTGGCGGCCGACGGGGTGCGGGTCGCCAGCAAGGACGGCCATCTGCGCGCGGCGGCGCATTTCTACAACAACGAGGATGACGTGGCGCGCCTGTTCGAGCGGCTCGCCCATCATCTGGAGGCCGGAAAGTGATGCAGGGTACCGCGACCAAGAGCTGGGCGATCGATCTCGTCTCCGACACCTCGACCCGCCCCTCGGCCGGCATGCTGGCGGCGATGGGCGCGGCCGAGGTCGGCGACGAGCAGCGCGGCGAGGACCCGACCACGCTCGCCCTGTGCGCAAGGGTGGCGCAGATGCTGGGCATGGACGACGCCCTGTTCCTGCCCTCGGGCACCATGTGCAACCAGATCGCCTATCTCGTGCATTGCCGGCCCGGCGACGAGATCATCGTCGCCGCGAACGCGCATGTGTTCGGCTCGGAAGGGGCGGGGGCGTCGGCGCTCGCGGGGGCGCAGTTCCGCCCTGTCGCGACGCCGGACGGTATCTTCAGCGCCGAGGAGGCGCGCGCCGCGATCCGGGCGCCGCGCCACCGCTCGCCGCGCAGCCGGGTGATATCGGTCGAGCAGACTGCCAATCGCGGCGGCGGCAGCGTGTGGCCGACGGCGACGCTCGGGGAGATGGCGCGCCTTGCCCATGCGAGCGGCCTCGCCGCCCATATGGACGGCGCCCGGCTCCCCAATGCCGCCATCGCCTCCGGCGCGCCGATGGCCGAGCACACCCGCGGCTTTGACAGCGCCTGGATCGACCTCTCCAAGGGGCTCGGCTGCCCGGTCGGGGCGGTGCTGGCGGGCACGAAGGAATTCATCGAGGAAGCCTGGTACTGGAAGCACCGGCTCGGTGGCGCCATGCGCCAGTCCGGCTATCTGGCCGCGGCCGGCCTCTATGCGCTCGACCACAATCTGGCGCGCCTCGCCGAGGACCACGCCAATGCACGCCTGTTCGCCCGCAAGGTCGACGGCGCGGGCGGGGTGAAGGTGTTCCCGGCAGAAGTGACGACCAACATCCTGTTCCTCGACCTGTCCGGCTGCGGGATCGAGGCCGGTGGGATCGCCGCCGCGCTCGCCGAGCAGGGCATCCGGCTCGGCGTGGAGAGTCCGACCCGCATGCGCGTCGTCACCCATCTCGACGTGGGCACGGCGCAGGTCGAGGAAGCGGCGGCGCAGCTCGTGCGCATCCTCGAGCGGGCGGCGCGGGCCGGCTGACGCCCCTTACGCCGGCGCGGCGAGGCGGCTCTCGCGCATCGACAGCGCGGCGCCGATGAAGAAGCACAGCGCGCCGGCGAACAGGTTCGCGTTCGAGGCGGCGCCGATCCATGCCGGCTCCGCGCCGCGCGGGACGTAGGCGAAGACGGCCGCCACCATGAAGGCGACGCAGCCGGCGAGATTGACGAACACGATCTGCCAGGCGAGCTCGCGCGGCTTCCAGCTCCAGTAGCCGTGGCTGGTCTCGATGAAGGCGAGATAGGCGGAGACCAGGAACAGCACCGAGCCGACCATGTCCGGCAGCCAGAGCGCGAGGTCCTGCATGTACCAGCGCGCGGGGGCGTGAAGCCCGTCATAGGTGTTCACGTTGAACGCCAGCGTGCCGATGAACTGGGTGAAGGTGCTGAGCCAGCCCGGGCTGCGCGGATGCCAGCCGATCAGGGAAGGGCGCTCGCGCGGGAGGTGCGCGGCCGGGTCGGGCGCGAACGCGCTCGCATTCGCCGCCTGCAGGTGCTGCATGTAGGCGGCGGTGGTGAAGGGGACCGAGCCGGCAAAGAAGATGGCGTTGACGATGTGGAGCGGGACCCCCGCGTTGCCGGGGATCAGCGACAGCGCGCTGCCGAGCATGAACAGGAACGACCCGACGGCGAAGATGAGGCCGACGTAGAAATTGTAGATCTGCGTCTGCCAGAACGCGACCGGCAGGGCCTCCAGCGCGCGGGCCTCGCGCGCGAGCCCCTTGCGGTGCTGGCGGTCGCGCCAGACCACGCGCCGGCCCGGCAGGTGGTAGCGGCGCAGCGTGACGAAGGGCCACGCCCCGGCCGTCGCCATGGGCGTGCCGGGCGATGGGCCGCCATGGCCATCCTCGTCGTCCGGGGTCCGCAGCCTCTCCATGCCCGTCATCGTCCGAGATCCGCTCGAGAGGCGCTCAGGTTGAGCCTCGCTCCGTTACCCGCTCGCGGTATCGGCGAATGGGCGATATGTCTATCCTCACGGGTCCGAAGATGAGTGATTCAATATCCGGCTCACATTGACCGCAATCGGCGGATGGCGCGATGGTCGCGCCAGAACAGTCATCCATCGTGCCGCGCCGATGACGTTCCGCGCCGCGGGATAACCGACATACTCTGGTGAGGGAGGCTAGCCTTGACGTCGCATCATTCCGGCCGCGAGCTGCGCAACGAGATCCTCGACGACGTCTATTCGTCGAGCGACCTCCTGAAGCAGCTTCCCAAGGTCCATTTTCCCAAGGCCGAGCGGGATCCGCGCCACGTCTTCGCCGCCGTGCGCGACGAGCTGATGCTGGACGGCAATTCGCGCCAGAACCTCGCCACCTTCTGCCAGACCTGGGTCGACGACGAGATCCAGGACCTGATGTCGCTGTCGATCGACAAGAACATGATCGACAAGGACGAATATCCCCAGACCGCCGAGATCGAGGCGCGCTGCGTCCACATGCTGGCCGATCTGTGGAATTCGCCCGACCCGCAGGGCACGCTCGGCTGCTCGACGGTCGGCTCGTCGGAGGCGGCGATGCTGGGCGGGCTGGCGCTGAAATGGCAGTGGCGCGCGAAGCGCAAGGCGGCCGGCCTGCCCGCCGACAAGCCGAACATGATCTGTGGCCCGGTGCAGATCTGCTGGCACAAGTTCGCCCGCTATTTCGACGTCGAGCTGCGCGAGATCCCGCTCGAGGGCGACCGGCTGATCATGAACTCGGAAGAGGTGCTCAAGCGGGTCGACGAGAACACGATCGGCGTGGTGCCGACGCTCGGTGTGACGTTCACCTGCCAGTATGAGCCGGTGAAGGCGGTGAGCGACGCGCTGGACGAGCTGCAGCGCGAGACCGGGCTCGACATCCCGATCCATGTCGACGGCGCGAGCGGGGCCTTCCTCGCCCCGTTCTGCGTCCCGACCCTCGAATGGGACTTCCGGCTGCCGCGGGTGAAGTCGATCAACACCTCCGGCCACAAGTTCGGCCTCGCCCCGCTCGGTGTGGGCTGGGTGGTGTGGCGCGAGGCGGACGACCTGCCGAAGGAGCTGATCTTCGACGTAAACTATCTCGGCGGCGACATGCCGACCTTCGCGCTCAACTTCTCGCGCCCGGGCGGGCAGGTGATCGCGCAGTACTACAACTTCCTGCGGCTCGGCCGCGAAGGCTACCGCAAGATCCACACCGCCTGCTACGAGACGGCGCAGTTCCTCGCCAAGGAGATCGGCAAGATCGGCCCGTTCGAGATCCTGTTCGACGGCGACAGCCGCGACGGCATTCCGGCTCTGTGCTGGAAGCTGAAAGAGGAGCAGGGGATCGGCGGCTACACGCTGTACGATCTCGCCGACCGGCTGCGCTCGCGCGGCTGGCAGGTGCCGGCCTATTCGATGCCGGCCGACCGGCAGGACCTGGTGATCCAGCGCATCCTCGTGCGGCACGGCGTCAGCTACGACCTCGCCTGCCTGCTGATCGACGACATCCGTCGCTCGGTGGAGTTCTTCGCCCAGCATCCGGTGACGCTGCCCATGACGCCGGACGAGGCGGCGGGCTTCAACCACAACTGACCCGAGCGACGATCGCTGAAGGGGCGCCGTCCGCCAGCGCGCGGGCGGCGCCCTTCGTTTGTGGGCATGCCGCCTCCGGCAATGGGCGTTGCCGGCGTCAGTTGCGGCATGTCGCTGGAGACGGCGAGGGGGGCTTCTTTTAATTCGTATAAATTGCATAAGCGGCCGAAGCCTTATGCGGGATCGCGAGTCGTTCGTGGTTTAAAATCGTTCAAATAAACGTAGATTTGAACTTTTATACTGTAAAAACATACTCGTTGACTCGGATATTAAGCAAATCTACTCAAATCCCTGTACAGGACGTTGGGGGATTCTTCGTCCTGATCGATTTCCGGCGGGGAGCGGTGACGTTCCGCGACCGATGCTTCGTTCTGTCAGGGGAAGATGATGACACGCGTGATCCGCCGTTTGCCCGGGCTCTCTTCGGTTCTCTCCGCCCGTAGCGCCGGGTGGGGCGTTTCGCTGCTCGCCCTGGCCGCGGCAACGGCAACGGCGCCGGCATTGGCGCAGGAGCCGGCCGCGACGCCGGCGTCCTCCGCCGAGGTGGTGCTGACCGACCAGATGGTCGAGCTCGATCCGATCACCGTCGTCGCCACGCGCACGCAGCAGAGCTGGATCGATACGCTCGCCGCCGTGAGCGTGGTGCGGCCCGAGCAGATCGAGATGCTCATGCCCATGCGCACGCAGGACCTGTTCCAGGGCATGCCGGGCGTGACCGCTATCCAGAACGGCAACTCGACGCAGACCGCGATCAACATTCGCGGCCTGCAGGATTTCGGCCGCGTGGCGGTGTTCGTCGACGGGGCGCGGCAGAACTTCACCCAGCTCGGCCATGGCGACGGGGCGGGCACCTTCTTCGTCGAGCCGGGGCTGATCGCCGACGTCGACGTGGTGCGCGGCCCGGTCTCGAACATCTACGGCTCGGGCGCCATCGGCGGCGTGGTGACGATGCGCACCAAGGACGCCAACGACATTATGCGGCCGAACGAGACCTGGGGCGTCGAGGCGGACGGCGAGTTCGCCGGCAACGGGCCGATGGGCTACGGCTCGCTGCTCGGCGCGGCGCGGGTGGGCCAGAACGTCGACCTGTTCGTCGGCGGCACCTACCGCAACCAGGACGACTACAAGGACGGCGACGGGAACGAGGTGGCCTATACCGGCTACGAGACCTGGACCGGCATCGCCAAGGCCACCATCCGGCCGGCGGACTTCCATGAGCTGAAGTTCGAGGTGATGAACTATGAGAGCCAGTTCACCACCGGCAGCTCTGCCTCCTCGACCGCCACGCAATATGCGACGGACGTGACCAACACGACCGCCGCGGCGAGCTGGAACTACTCGAACCCCGACGACAACCTGTTCGACTGGCGCTCCTCCGTCTACTGGAACCGCGTGGACGAGGATCAGGTGAAGGTCGTAGGCAGCTCTAGCCTGATCACCGGCGACGTCGGCGATCCGCGCAGCTTCGTCATCGACACGGTGGGCTTCGACGCCAACAACACCAGCCGCTTCACCCTGGGCGCGGTCGAGAACGCCATCACCTATGGCGGCGACTACTTCCATGACGACGTCGACAACACGGACGACTACGGCTTCGGCGAGGGCTACAACCCCTCGGGCGAGCGCGGCGTGGGCGGCGCCTTCGTGCAGTGGAAGGCGAACTACTCGACCTGGCTCGAGGCGATCGCGGCGCTGCGCTACGACGCCTATTCGCTCAGCTCGGCCGATGGCGGCACCAGCGGCGACCGGCTGTCGCCGAAGTTCACCCTCGGCATCACGCCTGTGGCGTGGCTGACCGTCTACGGCACCTATGCCGAAGGCTACCGCGCGCCGAGCGTGACCGAGGCGCTGGTGGCCGGCCCGCATCCGGCGGTCTTCTCCGGCGGCCTGACCCCGTTCAGCTTCGTGCCGAACCCCAATCTCGAGGCCGAGATCGGGAAGAACAAGGAAGTCGGCGTCAACATCAAGCAGGACAACCTGTTCGTCACCGGGGACCGGCTCCGCATCAAGGCGAACTACTACCAGAACGATGTCGAGAACTACATCGAGCTGGTGACCTATGGCAGCCCGGCCTGCATCTATCAGGTGCGCGGATACTGCGTCGCCTATAACGACTACTCGCTCGCCCAGTACCAGAATGTCGACGAGGCGCGGCTGCGCGGCTTCGAGTTCGAGGGCACCTACGATGCCGGCAAGTGGTTCCTCGGCCTGTCCGGCCAGACGATGACCGGCGAGGTGACGGCGGGGCCGGACGAAGGCCAGCCGCTCTCCACCGTGCAGCCCGACCAGATCACCACCACGCTCGGCTTCCGCTTCTGGGAGGGCAAGCTCACGGTCGCGGCGCGCTGGACGGCGGTGGCGGCTGTGACCGCGAGCGACCTGCCGACCAACTCGGTCTACGACGCGACCGACAGCTTCAACCTCGTCAGCCTCTATGCGGGCTACCAGCCCAACGAGAACACGCTTGTGCGGTTCTCTGTCGAGAACCTTCTCGACGAGCAATATACCCAGTATCAGAACTTCCTGCCGAGCGCGGGGTTGACGGTGAAGGCGGGGCTGACGGTCCGCTTCGGTGGTGGCGAGGTCGCGCAGGCCGAGCCGGCGCTGATCACCAAGTGACGACCGCCGAGGCGGAACTCCTGAAGCAGGACGAATGATGACGATCGCGACGGATGCGGGAACCGAGACCCGTGCGAAGCGGCTCCGGGCGGCGACCAGCGCCGCCCATGAGCGGGTGGACCATGCGGTGATGGCGGCGAACCCCTTCGCCGACCGGGAGAGCTATGCGCGCTTCCTGCGGTTCCAGTACCGGCTGCACCGGCATGTCGAGCCGCTCTATGCCGACCCGGCCATGCACGCGCTGCTGCCGGACCTCTTGATGCGCTCGCGTCTCGCGGCGCTGGAGCAGGATCTCGCCGATCTCGGTCTCGCGCCGCCGGACGCCGCCTTCGGGCCGTGCCTGCCGCAGGCCGAGGCGCTGGGCTGGCTCTATGTGGTCGAGGGCTCGAACATGGGCGCGGCCTTCCTCGCCAAGGATGCGGCGAAGATCGGCTTTTCCGACACGTTTGGGGCGCGCCATCTCGCCGGCCACCCGGAAGGGCGGGGGCTGCACTGGCGCCGCTTCACCGCCGCGCTCGACGCGGTGGAACTCGACGAGGACGGCGAGCGCGCGGCCGAGCGGGCCGCCTGCGCGGCCTTCGACCATGTGCTCGGCCTGATCGGTGACGAGCTGGGCCCGGAAGGCGCCGGCAGCCGTTGACCGCCGGCGCGCCGTCTCTCGTCAGCGGTCGAGCGACTGCGGCAGCAGGAACGGCGTGCCCGGCGCCCAGCCGACCCGCGCCGCGACGCCGTAGAGCGCGGCCAGCGCATCGTCGGTGATGATCTCGCGCGGCGTGCCGCTGGCGACATCGCGCCCTTCCTTCAGCGCCACGATCTGGTCGGCCGCCATGGCGGCGAGGTTGAGGTCGTGCAGCACGGCGAGAATGCCGATTCCCCGCGTCGTGGCGAGCTTGCGCATCAGCCGAACGACGAGGATCTGCTGCGCCAGGTCGAGGCTCGCCGTGGGCTCGTCGAGCAGCAGGTAGCCGTCCCCATGGCCCGCCTCGCGCCGGCCCGGGTCGAGCTGCACCAGGGCGCGCGCGAGCTGGACGCGCTGGCGCTCCCCGCCCGACAGCTTCTCATAGGCGCGATGCTCGAAGCCGGAGAGTTCGACCTCGGCCAGCGCGCGGGCGACGGGCGCAGGGTCGAACCGCCCGCTCGGCGTGCCGATGGCGACCACCTCGGCGACGGTGAAGGGAAAGGCGACCTGCGCGTGCTGGGGCACGACCGCGCGCCGCAGGGCGAGGCGGGCCGGCGGCAGTGTCGCGATGTCGGAGCCTTCGAGCCGCACATGGCCGCGCTGCGGGCGCAGCTCGCCGGCGATGACCTTGAGAAGGGTGGACTTGCCCGCACCGTTGGGGCCGATCAGCACGGTGATGCGGCCCGGCGCGATCGCGGCGCTCGCGCCCGCGAGCAGCGCGCGTCCCGAGGCAGTCATCTCGATGTCGAGGGCGGCGTACATGGCGCTAGCCGAACAGGGCCGCGCGGCGCTTCAGCAGCAGCCCGATGAAGAAGGGCGCGCCGAGCGCGGCGGTGACGACGCCGAGCGGGAGCTCGGCCGGGCTGGCGACGGTGCGGGCGATGACGTCGGCGCCGAGCAGCAGCGCGCCGCCGAGCAGGGCGGCGGCGGGCAGCAGCGTGCGGTGGCCGGGGCCCATCACCAGCCGGATGAGGTGCGGCACCACCAGCCCGACGAAGCCGATCACTCCCGCGACGGCCACGGCGGCACCGGTGCCGGCCGCGATGCCGGCGACGGCGAGCCGCTTGGTGCGTTGCACGTCGACGCCGACATGAAAGGCTTCCGCCTCGCCCAGCGCCAGCGCGTCGAGCGGGCGACCAAGGCGCGCGGCGGCGAGCGCCAGCGCGGCCATGAAGGGCAGGGCGGCGAGCACCTTGCGCCAGGTCGCTCCGCCGAGGCTGCCGAACGACCAGAAGGTGAAGTCGCGAAGCTGCTGGTCGGAGGCCATGAAGATCATCACCCCCGTGCCCGCCGCCGCCAGCGCGCCGATGGCGATGCCGGCGAACAGCATGGTCGGCACCGAGGTGCGGCCCTGATGGGTGGAGATGGCATAGAGCGTCAGCGTCGCCAGCAGCGCGCCGAGGAAGGCCATCAGTGGCAGCCCGGCATCGGCGAGCACGGGCGGCAGCAGGAGGGCGATATGGGTGCCGAGCACGATCCAGGTCACGGCGGCCAGTGCCGCGCCGTTTGAGACGCCGATCAGCGCCGGATCGGCGAGCGGGTTGCGGAAGATGCCCTGCATCATGGCCCCGACGGTGGCGATGCCGCTGCCGACCAGCAGGCCGAGCAGGGTGCGCGGCAGGCGGATATCGAGCACGATCACCGCCTCGCGCAACGCCGCGCCGCCGGTCGCGCGCTTGCCGGCGAGCGCGTCGATGAGGATCGTCGCCACCTGACCCGGGGCGATGGTCACCGGGCCGATTGCCAGCGAGGCGAGGAAAGCGAGGACGAGCAGCGCGCCGCACAGGGCGATGCCGAGCCAGGCGCGGGACGCTCGCGCGCCACGGGCGGCCGCGAGAGGCAGGGCGGTCTCGCTCACGGCGTGTCGGAGCCCCGGGTCCAGGGATGGGACGGCATCGCCGGCAGGTCGAGCTCGGGATAGACGAGAGCTGCGAGGTCGCGGGCGGCCTCGGGCGTGCGCGGGCCGAAGTTCAGCAGGTAGCCGCCGTCCATGCGGTGGAGCCGCCCGGCGGCGATGGCCTGCGTGCCGGCGAAGGCCGGCATCTGCGCGACCGCCGCGTCGGTGAGTCCGTGGCCGCGGTCCTTCATCAGGATGATGAGATAGGGGTCGGCGCCCAGCACCGCCTCGTCGACGGCGGGCTTGTAGCCGTGCACGCCGGCCATCGCGTTCTCGACGCCGGCGAGATGGAACATGGCGTCCGCGCTGGTGCCGGAGCCGCCCACCACCGGCGCAGCACCGGAGGCGGAGAGGACGAAGGTCGCGCTGCGCGGCGAGGTGATCTTCGCCCGCATGGCGGCGAGCGCGGCGAAGTCGCGTTCCACGGCGCCGGCCAGTTCCTCGCCGCGCGCGGGCACGCCCATCAGCGTGGCGACGGCCCGGATGTTGGCGCTCACATCCGCCGGATCGCGGGCGAGCGGAATGGTCTCGAACGGTATGGCGGCGCCCTTCAGCACCGCGACTGCGTCGGGCGGGCCGGCATCTTCCTGGGCGATGATGAGATCGGGCCCGACGGAGAGCACGCCCTCCGGCGAAAGCGCGCGGATGTAGCCGACATTGGGGCGGCTCGCCAGTGCCTCGGGCGGGTAGGTGCTCGACGTGTCGACCGCGATCACCCGATCGCCGAGGCCGAGCGCGAACAGGATTTCCGTCACCGCGCCGCCGATGGCGACCACGTGGCGGGCCTGCGCGGGGGTGGGAGCGTCGTCGGCGCGGGCGGCCGGGGCGAGGGTGAAGGCGAGCAGGGCGGCCAGCAGCACGGCGGCGGCGCGCGGTCCGGGGCGGGATCTCGACATGGACGTTCTTCCGCATTGGCGACGAAGGGGCTCGCGCAGGGGCGCGGCAGTCGCCTATGCAGATATCCGCTGGCCGAACGGATTTGAAACGCTAATTCGACCAATACGTTCGATTGGAATTAGTTGAATTAAGTATTCGTGGGCAAATTCATGAAAATATCGATGGTCGTCGGCAATCGTCACTGCAGCGATGCGGGCGCGATCTACCGCACCAGCTCGCCGCGGAAGGCCCAGCGGGTCATGCGCCGCTCGATCAGCGCGCAGGCGGCGTAGACGCCCACGCCCATCACCGCGATGGCGAACAGCCCGGCGAAGGTGGTCGCGGAATCGTTGCGCGCGCTGGCCGAGAGCATGAGGAAGCCGATGCCGCGATTGCCGCCGACCGTCTCCGACAGCACCGAGCCGACGAAAGCCAGCGTCGCCGCCACCTTGAGGCTGGCGAACAGGTAGGGCATCGCTCGCGGAATGCCGACCTTGACCAGGATCTCCCGGTTGCTGGCGCCGAGCGAGCGCATCAGGTCGCGCATCTCCGGCTCGATGGTGGCGAGGCCGGTGGCGACGTTCACCACGATCGGGAAGAAGGAGATGACGAAGGCGGTGATGATCGCCGGCAGCGCGCCAATGCCGACCCAGATCATCAGGATCGGCACGATGGCGACCTTGGGGATGGCGTTGAAGGCGATCAGCAGCGGGTAGAGCCCGGAATAGATGAAGGGCGAGGCGCCGATGGCGAGGCCCAGCAGCAGGCCGAAGCCGATGGCGAGGAAGAAGCCGATCAGCGTCGTCCACAGCGTCTCGAGGCAGAAGCGCAGCAGCAGGTCCCAGCGCTGGATGACCACCTCGAATACGCGGGTGGGTCGCGGCGCCACGATCTCGGGAATGTGGAACGCGATGCAGGCCACCTCCCACAGCACCAGCAGGGCGAGGAGGGTCAGCCACGGCATGGCGAGGCGGATGGCGCGGCGCTGCAGGGCGCTCATTCGGCGTGCTCCTGCTGGATGCGCTCGCGCAGCTCGTGCACGATATCGACGAAGGCGGGCTCGAAGGTGGTCTCCAGCGTGCGCGGGCGGGGCAGATCCACCTTGCGGACCTTCACGATCCGGCCCGGCCGGCGGCTCATCACGTAGACCGTGTCGGCGAGGTAGACCGCCTCGCGTAGATCGTGCGTGACCAGCACGGCGGTGAAGCGCCGCTCCAGCCACAGCGCCTGCATGATCCCCCACAGCTCCTCGCGGGTGAAGGCGTCGAGCGCGCCGAAGGGCTCGTCGAGCATCAGGATCTGCGGCTCGTGGATCAGCGCGCGGCAGACATTGGAGCGCTGCTGCATGCCGCCGGAGAGCTGCCAGGGGAACTTGTCGCCGAAGCCGCCGAGCCCGACCGAGGCGAGCAGGGCCTCGGCGCGGGCGATGTATTCGGCGCGGTTGGCGCGCAGGCGCCGCTTGTGCGGCTCCACCACCTCGAGCGGCAGCATGATGTTGTCGCGGGTGGTGCGCCAGGGCATGAGGGTGGCGTTCTGGAACGCCATGCCGACGCCCTTGATCGGGCCGGTGACGGGCTGGCCGCGCACGCTCACCTCGCCGCCGGTGGGCGGCAGGAGGCCGGTGACCAGCTTCATCAGCGTGGACTTGCCGCAGCCCGAGGGGCCGACGACGGCGACGAACTCGCCATCGGCGATGCTCATCGTGGCGTCGCCGAGCGCCAGCATGCGCTCGCTGCCCTCGCCATAGGCGAGCCTGACATTCTTCAGTTCGACGAGGGGAGGTGAGGGCATGCAGGCTTCGGTGTCAGGCGAAGGGGGCATCCGGACGGCGGGCCGTCAGGGGGCGACCATCCGGTCGGCCTTGGGCGGGAGATAGTAGTCGGTGAACACCTTCTCCGGCGCGGGCGCGTCGGGCAGGCCGAAGGCGTCGGCGACGTCCTTGATCGAGCGGGCGAAGCGCTTCGGGTCGACGTCGCCCATGCCGTTCTCCTTCACATAGGGCGTCAGCACGTTCATCTGCAGCGACATGTTGAGCCGCCGCAGCTCCAGCGCCTCGTCGATCAGCGGGTCGCGGTTCTTGGCGGCGGCGACGCCGATCTCGGGATTGGCCGCGACTTCCTTCCACGCCTTGATCGTGGCCCGCAGGAAGCCCTTCACGACTTCCGGCTTCTCGGCCATCTGCGGCGAGACGATGATGCCGTTGCCGTACACGTCCATGCCGGCGTCGCTGTAGGTGAAGACGACGAGATCGTCGAGCTTTACGCCGCGCGCCTCAAGGTCGAGGACCGAGGAGAAGTAGTGTCCGGAGATGAAGTCGACCGTGCCCTGCACCAGCGACTGCTCGCGAAGCTGGGGCGTGAGGTTGACGCTCTCGACGCTCTTCGGGTCGATGCCGACCTTCTTGGCGAAGGCCGGGAAGAGGCGGAACGAGGCGTCGAACACCGGCGCGCCGAGCTTCTTGCCGGCGAGGTCGGCGGGCGTCTTGATGCCGGACTTCTTCAGCGCGTAGACGCCGAAGGGCGGGAAGTCATAGGCCATGAACACGCACAGGATCTCTTTCCCCGGGTTCTTGGCGTTATACTCGATGAGCGAGTTCACGTCGGCGAAGCCGATGTCGTAGGCGCCGGACGCCACACGCTGCACCGCGCCGGCCGAGCCCTGGCCGGGGTCCATCGTCACGTCGAGCCCCTCATCCTTGTAGTAGCCCTTCTCCAGCGCCACGAGGAAGGGCGAGGTCGGACCCTGGAACACCCAGTCGAGGGTGAACTTCACCGGCGTGTCGGCATGGGCTCCGGTGACCGCGGCGAGGGCGATCATGGCCGCGAGGCTGGTCGCGCCCGCCAGATGCGCGGCGCCGCCGGTGCGCTGGCGGGCGGGGCTCGATCTGAAACGGGTGGCGAGACGGCTGAACAGGCGGATCATGACGGTCACCTCCGGCAACGGGACGCTCAGTATGGCCCTCTGCGCGGGGCAGTGCGCAAGGGGCGCTGCGCAGGGGGCACGGGAGGCGCAGCAGCATGCAAGAGTGCCGCCAAGCGCGGGCTGCCGTGGGCGCACCAGTCCTCGCGCCCGTCCTCCCCGCCCGCTCCGGCACGCGGGCGCCCGATTCGTGGGCAACGTGCCGGGGTATCGTGCCGGCCTGGCGCCGCCACCGGGCTTCAGTAGCCGAGCGCGCAGCCGTCCTTGCGCGGATCGGAGGCGCCGGTGAGCACGCCGTTGGCCCAGTCGATGCGGATCGCCTGCGCCCCGCCGATGGGGCGCGAGGGGCGCACGATGCGGTGGCCGAGCGCGGCGAGGTCGCGCCGCACCGCGTCCGGCATGCTGCCCTCGACCTCCAGCGCGTCGGTGCCGAACAGCGGGCAGGCGCGCGGCATGTCGATCGCGCTCTGCATGTCGAGCCCGTAATCGAGCACGCGGGCGAGGAAATAGGCCTGGCCGAGCGCCTGGTACTGCCCGCCCATCACGCCGAAGCAGTGCTCCACGCGCCCGTCGCGCGTCGTCAGGCCGGGAATGATGGTGTGCAGCGGCCGCTTGCCGCCGGCGATGGCGTTGGGGTGGCCGGGCTTCAGCGAGAAGCCCTGCGCCCGGTTGTTCAGCAGCACGCCCGAGCGCGGGGCGACGAGGCCGCTGCCGAAGGGATTGAAGATCGAGTTGATGAAGCTCGCGACGTTGCGGTCCTTGTCGACCACCGCGATGTAGACCGTGTCGTTGTGGCTCGGCAGGTCGATCGCGGGCAGCTCGGCGAGGCGGGCGTCGGGCCGGATCATGCCGGCGAGCTGGCTCGCCAGCGAGCTCGACAGCAGCTCGCGCATCGGCACTTCGATATGGTCGGGGTCGCACAGCACGGCGTCGCGCACCGAATAGGCGAGGCGTGCCGCCTCCATCTCGAAATGCACCCGCTCGGCCGAGAGCGGGTCGGGGCGGGTCGAGCCGTGCGACAGGATGTTGAGCAGCATCAGCGCGATGATGCCCTGCCCGTTGGGCGGGCATTCATGCACCCGCAAATCGCGGAAGCGGGTGGAGATCGGCGTCACATAGGCGCCGCGGGCGGTGGCGAAATCCTCCAGCGTGTGGAGGCCGCCGAGGCTCTGCAGATAGGCGACGATGTCCTCGGCGACGGGGCCGCGATAGAAGCCGTCCGGCCCCTCGGCGGCGATACGCTCGAGCGTGGCGGCGAGCTCGGGCTGATGGTGCAGCGTGCCCGCATGAGGGCTGTGGCCCTCGGGCAGGAACACGCGCGCGGTGTTCGTGTCCCCGGCCAGCAGGCCGGCCTGCTCGCGCCAGTCGAGAGCGACTCGCGGCGCGACGGCATAGCCCCCGCGCGCCAGCGCGATGGCGGGCTGAAGCAGATCGCCGAGCGGGCGCGTGCCGTGGTCCTGCGACAGCCGCGCCCAGGCTTCCACCGCCCCAGGGACGGTGACGGCATGCGGCGACTGGCGCTCCAGCGCCGTTATGCCGTGGGCGGCGTAATAGTCGGCATTGGCGGCGGCGGGAGCCCGGCCCGAGCCGTTATAGGCGACGATGTCATCGGTGCCGCCGGGGGCGTAGAGCACGAAGCAGTCGCCTCCGAGCCCGGTCGAGCCCGGCTCGACGACGCCCTGCACGGCGCAGGCGGCGATCGCCGCATCCATCGCGTTGCCGCCGGACTGGAGCACGTTGAGCGCCACCAGGCTCGACAGCGGGTGCGAGGTCGCGGCCATGCCGTTGGTCGCCATCACCAGCGAGCGGCCGGGGGTTTCGAAATCTCTCATCGGCGTAGCCTCACCTGATCGGGACTCACGCCGTGGGCGCGAGGAGACGTTCCACCAGCCTTACCCAGTAGCTGGCGCCGAGGGGAAGAAGCTCGTCGTTGAAATCGTAGCCCGAGCTGTGGAGAGCGGGGCCCGGCCCGCTGCCGAGCCAGAGATAGGCGCCGGGCGTCTTCTCCAGCATGTAGGCGAAGTCCTCCGAGGCCATGGAGGAGGCGGGATCGGGGATGACGTGGTCTTGGTCCGCCGCCGCGCCGGCCGCGTCCAGCGCGAGCGCGACCTCGGCGGCGGTGTTCACGGTGGGCGGATAGCGCCGGTCGTACCAGACGGAGGCGGTGGCGCCGTGGAGCCCGGCGACGCCGGTGGCGATCGCCTTCACGCGCGCCTCGACGGCATCGCGCACGGCGGGCTGGAAAGTGCGGACCGTGCCGCGCAGTACCACCTCGTCCGGGATGATGTTCCACGCGTCGCCGCCATGGACCTGCGTGATGCTGACCACCGCCGCCTCGAGCGGGTCGACGGTGCGGCTGGCGATGGTCTGCAGCGCGCCGATCAGCTCGCCGGCAACGGTGACGGGGTCGATGCCGAGATGGGGCATGGCGGCGTGGGCGGCGCGGCCCTTCACCGTGATCTCGAACAGATCGGAGGAGGCGAGCATCGGCCCCGGCTTGCCCGAGAAGCTGCCGAAGGCCTGTCCCGGCCAGTTGTGCAGGCCGAACACGCGCTCCATCGGGAAGCGCTCGAACAGGCCTTCCTCCACCATCACCTTGCCGCCGCCGTTCATCTCCTCGGCCGGCTGGAAGATGAAATGCACCGTGCCGGCGAAGTCGGGGTTGGCGGCGAGGTGGCGCGCCGCGCCGAGCAGCATGGTCATGTGCCCGTCGTGCCCGCAGGCGTGCATCTTGCCGGAAATGGTCGAGCGGTAGGGCAGGTTGGTCATCTCGGTGATGTCGAGCGCGTCCATGTCCGCGCGCAGGCCGATCGCCGGTCCCTCGCCAAGCCGGCCCTTCAGCGTCGCGACGATGCCGGTGCGGGCGATGCCGCTCTCGAAGGGCAGGCCGAAGGCGCTGAGCTTGTCCGCGATGAAGGCCGCGGTCCAGTTCTCCTCGAAGGCGGTCTCGGGATGGCTGTGCAACTCGCGGCGCCATGCCGTCATCTCGGGGTGGAAACCGGCGATCTCGTCGACGAGCGGCATGCGGAAGGCTCCTGGCGAAGGCGCGGGAAGGCTGCGCGAGGGATTTGGACGCGAATTGGCATTTGCAATCGGCGCCCGTCTCGGGTCATCTGTGAACGTGTTTGCATTTTATGCAAGTCTCTTTCGCGAACATGTACCTTTCGTGCGCGCCACCTTGAGAGACGTTCAGGAGACCGCCGATGCTGATGACCGGGGCGCAATATCTCGAGAGCCTGCGCGACGGGCGGGTGATCCATGTCGGCTCGCAGCGGGTCGATGACGTCACCACCCATCCCGGCTTCGCGCCCAGCGCCCGCTCCTTCGCCCGCATCTGGGACGCGCGCCGCGATCCGCGCTACCGAGGACATCTGGTGAGCGAGGAGGGCGGAGAAAGCTTCGCCGGCTATTATCTGATGCCGCGCAGCCGCGAGGACCTCGAGGAGCGCAGCCGGTGCAGCGCGGTCATCGCCGAGCTCTCCTGCGGCCTGCTCGGCCGCTCGCCCGACTTCGTCGGCGGCTACATCACCGGCGCGGCGATGCAGCCGGACCGCTTCGCGCGCAACGGGCACGACTTCTCCGCCAACGTCACCGCCTATTACGAGCATTGCCGCCGCAACGACCTCTATCTCGCCCATGCCGTGGCCCCGCCGCAGGGCACGCGCGACCCGGCGAAGTTCGGCCGCGACAGCGAGGCCGTGCCGACGCTGCAGGTGACGGGGAGCTATGCGGGAGGCGTCATCGTCAACGGCATGAAGATGCTGGCGACAGGCGCCGCCTTCGCCCACGAGCTGTGGATCGGCAACATCCTGCCGCTGGCGCCGGAGCAGAAGGCCGCCTCCATCACCTGCGCGCTGCCGGTCAACGCGCCGGGACTCAGCCTGTGGTCGCGCAAGCCCTATGCGGCGCACGGGGAGGGGACGTTCGAGAACCCGCTCACCACCCATTTCGACGAATCCGACTGCGTGGTGGTGTGCGAGAACGTGAAGGTGCCGTGGGAGCGGGTCTTCACCCTCGACGACGTGGCGTGGTCGCGTTCGATCTATTTCGACACCCCCGCCCACACGCTCTCCAACCACCAGTCGAGCGTGCGCTACCGGGCCAAGACGCGGCTGATGCTGGCGCTGGCGCGGCGCATCACCGAATGCATGGGCACCGACAAGGTGCCGGCGGTGCGCGACGCGCTGAACCACCTCTCGGCGCAGGACGCGCTGATCGCGACGCTGATCAACGGCCAGATCCAGGGCTACGAGACGCTGCCGGGCGGCTTCACCTGCTTCGACCGCCGCGCCATGTACGCCTCGATCTACTGGGCGACGCAGAACTACGACAAGATCTGTTCCCGCCTGCGTGAGCTGATGGGCGGCAGCGTGCTGCAGATGCCGGCCGATATCGGCGTGCTCGACGCCGAGGAGACGGCGCGCGTGTTCGAGGCCAACTGGGCCGGCAATGGCTGGAGCGCGCGCGAGCGGATGAAGCTGTTCAAGCTCGCCTGGGACCTGCTCGGCACCGACTTCGCCGGCCGCCATGCGCAATATGAGCGCTTTTACATGGGGCCGGCTTTCGTGGTGCGCGAGCATGTCGGGCGCGAGACCGACTGGGACGGCGTGCTGGCCCCCCTCGACGAGCTGCTGGCGAGCTATCAGGCCGGCGAGGAGCCGGCGACGATCGGGCCCGCCATCTCGCCCAGCGCGGCGGCGATGTCGACCGCGGGTTCGTAGCCGAGGAGCTCGCGGGCGCGGGCGATGTCCAGCGGGCCGACATGCCCGTCATCCTCGCGCCCGCGCTCGCCGATGACGGTGATCGGCACGCGCGGCGGCTCGCCCGCGAGCAGGCGCACGATCGCTTCCTCGGAAAGATAGGTGCCGCCGGTGATGTTGATCGGGGTGAAGCCGGGAAGGTCGGCTTCTACCGCGCGCCAGACCGCCTCGACCACGTCGTCGACATGGACGAACTGACGCATGTTGGAGCGCTCGTCGGTCACGGTCAGCGGCTCGCCGGCGCGGATCGCCTCCAGCGTCTGCGAGACGAGGTAGGGCGTCACCCGGCCCGGCCCGAACACCGAGGAGACCCTGAGCGCGATGGTGGCGATGCCCTGGCTTTCGGCATAGCTGCGCAGCACCGCCTCGGCGGCGAGCTTGGAGGCGCCATAGGCGTCCGCCGGGCCGACCGGCGCGCTTTCCGGCACCGGGGCGCGCGTGGGGGCGGGCGCGTACACCGCATTGGAGGAGAGGAAGACCAGCCGCGGCACGCCGGCAAGGCGCATCGCCTCGGCGAGGTTCAGCGTGCCGGTGACGTTCACGTCGAACATCAGCGCGGGATCGTCGGCGGCGAGCATCGCCCCCGAGATCGCGCCGGCATGGACGACGATGTCGGGCGCTAGGGCGGCGATGTGCTCGATGACCGCCGCGCGTTCGCGCAGGTCGAGCGCGGCAACGTCCTCGTCCTCGGCGTTGCCCGCGCGCAGGTCGCTGCCGCTGACCTCGCAGCCTTCCGCGCGCAGCCGGTCGGCGACCGCGCGGCCGATGAAGCCGTTGGCGCCGGTGACGTGGATATGCGGGCCGGCAGGCGCCGCGCCCATGGTGATGCCGAGCATGCCGATCATGGCGCGGGGTGCTCCGCGCGCCAGTGGGCGGCGATCTCGGCGCCGGTGGCGATCCACACGTCGGAATGGTTGGCGACATGATCGAGAAAGCGCATCAGCCCGGTGATGCGCCCCGGCCGGCCGATCAGGCGGTCATGGATGGCGAGCGACATCAGCTTCGGGGTGCGTGCGCCCTCGGCATAGAGCACGTCGAAGCAGTCGCACATGTAGCGGGCGAAGTCGTCGCCGGTGCTGAAGCCGCTGTTCTCGTTGAAGCGGTTGTCGTTGGTCTCGAACGAGTAGGGCACGACGAGGTGTGATCGGCCCTCGACCTTCAGCCAGTAGGGCAACTCGTCATTGAGCGAGTCGCGGTCATAGGCGAAGCCGCCATGCTCGACCAGCAGGCGCCGGGTGTTCTGCCCCGGCCGGCCGGTCATCCAGCCGGTGGGCCGTACGCCGGTGATCGCCTCAAGCGTCTCGACGGCGAGGCGGATGTGCTCGCGCTCGATCTCCTCGGGCACCACCTGGTAGTCGATCCAGCGATAGCCGTGCGAGACCAGCTCGTGGCCCTCGGTGACGAAGGCACGGGTGAGCTCGGGATTGGCCTCGGCCGCCTTGGCGACGGCGAGCAGGCACACCTTGATGCCGCGCTCGCGGAACAGGTTCAGCAGCCGCCAGCCGCCGACCCGCGAACCGTATTCGAACACGCTCTCGACCAGCGGGCTGCGCCGGTCCGGAATGGCGGGCTGGCCGATGTCGTTGAGCATGCCTTCCGAGCAGCCGTCGCCCTCCATGATCGAGCGCTCGCCGCCGCCCTCGAAATTGAGGTTGATGTTGAGCGCGAGACGCGCGCCGTTCGGCCAGTTGGCCTTCGGCGGGTGCGCGCCATAGCCAACGAAATCGCGGTCGGACATGAGGCTCTCATGGTTCGGAGGGGAGGCAACAGGTGGGCAAGCGAGTTATGCAAGTGACTTGCATGTTATGCAATGACGGTGTTAGCTGCAAGGCGTTTACGGGAGTGGAGAACGCAAGATGCGTGTGCGCGACGGAGCGGCCTATCGTGCCGGGCTGAATGATGGCCGCAGGGTCCTGATCGATGGCGAGCCGGTCGCGGACGTCTCCACCCACCCGGCCTTCCGCAACGCGGTCGCCTCCTTCGCGCGGTTCTACGACCAGCAGGCCGACCCGGCCAACCGGGAGCGGCTGACCTTCGCGGTCGGCGAGGCACGGGTCCACAAGGCGTGGTCGCTGCCGCGCAACCATGCCGAGCTGGTGGACCGGCGCCACGCCATCGCCGAATCGTCCGCGCCCCATTGCGGCTTCCTCGGGCGCTCGCCGGACCATCTCGCGACCACGCTGACCGGGATGATGATCGGCCTGCCGGTGATGCGCGGTTTCGATCCGGCACGGGCGGAGGCCTTCGCGGCGTATTTCGAGGAGGTGCGCGCGCGCGACCTGTTCGTGACCTACGTGATCCAGAACCCGCAGGCCAACAAGGCGTGCTCCGCCTCCGAGCAGGCGCGCGACGTGGTGGCCCATATCGTGTCTCGGGATTCGCAGGGCATCGTCGTCTCCGGCGCCAAGATGCTCGGCACCTCCTCGGTGATGGCGGACGAGATCCTCGTCGGCACGATCCAGCCGGTGCGGCCGGGTGAGGAGCGCTATGCACTGAGCTTCGCCGTGCCGGTCAACCATCCCGGCGTGCGCCTTCTCTCGCGCCGCTCCTACGAGCAGGCGGCGAGCTCGGTCTATGACTATCCGCTCTCCAGCCGGTTCGACGAGAACGACGCCGTCGTGTTCTTCGACGAGGTGCGGGTGCCGTGGGAGCGCGTGTTCGTGTGCGGCGATCCGGCTGCTGCGGCGGCGCAGTGGCACGGCACGCCGGCGCATGTGATGCAGAACTACCAGGCGCAGATCCGGCTGATGGTGAAGATGCGCTTCCTCACCGGGCTGGCGCGGCGTGTCGCCGAGATCAACGGCACGATCGACATCCCCCAGGTCAAGGGCGTGCTCGGCCGGCTGGCGGCGCAGGCCTCGATGGTGGAGGGGCTGGTCGCCGGCATGGAGGCGGAAGGGCGCATGGTCGGCGAGCACTACGTGCCGAGCGCGCACCTGCTCTACGCCGCGCAGACCCTGACGCAGGAGCTCTACCCGCAATTCGTGATGGCGATCCGCGATCTCGCCGGCGGCGGGGTGATCATGCTGCCGTCCTCGGTCGCCGACATGACGAGCCCTCACACGCGCGACTATGTCGAGGCGACGCAGGTGTCCTCAATCGTCGACGCCGACGAACGGGTGCGCACGATGAAGCTCGCCTGGGACGCGCTCGGCTCGGAATACGCCTCGCGCCACACCCAGTACGAGATGTTCTATGGCGGCGCGTCCTATGTGAACCACGCCCATATGATGCGCACCTTCGACTGGGGGACGGCGCGCGCACTGGTGGACGGCGTGCTGCCGCCGCCGGCGGTACCCGGCTAGACCTCGGCCCGTCCGGCCGCGCGGGCTTCCTCCAGCGCCGCGTCGCACGAGCCGAGCAGGCCGCGCGTGAGGCGGCTGAGCGATTTCAGGTCTCGCGGGCCGAGCGTCTGGAACAGGACGTCGTTCACCCGCACCTGCACCGGCGCGATCTCGTCGAGGGCTGCCGCCGCCTCGTCGGTCAGCACCAGCTTGACCCTGCGCCGGTCGACCGGATCACCCCGCTTCTCGAGCAGGCCGAGCTCTTCCAGCCGGCGCGTCTCGGTGACGATGAAGGGCACGCTGACCCGCAGGCGTTCGGCGAGGTCGGTGACGGTGACCTCGTCGCCGAGCTGCGAGAGCGTCATCACGATGTTGTACTGCGGCGGCGTCACGCCCATGGCCCGGGCGATCGCCTCGCGGATCTCCTGAAGCCGGCCGGAGAAGGCGATGAGCTCGCCGATCATCTCGCGGAAGGCCTGGTCGGTGCCCTCGCTGAGCAGCGCGGAGCGGGATGTCGTCAATGGCCGCGGGCGCCCAACCTCGTCCATTCAGTGTCCTTCCTAACGTCAGCCGCAATGCCCCAAACCTGAGTATCCGATGCGGCGTCACTCGCAAAGCCCGACGAAATCGTAATCCTCGTGTCCATAATAGGTAATTGACAAACCTAAGTAACTTATCCTTAATCCAAAGGATGTAGTGGAGGCATCCCTCATGGGGCATAAGACAGCCGAGAGCCATCTGCGCAGCCTGGATGACGGGCGGCGTATCTTCATCGACGGCGAGCGCGTGGAGCGCGTCACGGAGCACCCGGCCTTCCGCCAGGCGGCGCGGTCGGTGGCGGGCCTGTACGACTTCCAGGCGGAGCCGGCGCAGCGGGAGAAGATGACCTTCGACCCCGGCAACGGGCGGCGCGTGAGCCGTGCCTGGCAGCTCCCGACCTCCTATGAGGAGCTGGTGGCGCGGCGCGAGGCGCTGGTGGCCTGGGCCGAGCTGCATCACGGCTTCATGGGCCGTTCGCCCGACCACGTCGCCTCGACCGTCGCCGCCATGTATATGGGCCTCGACGTCTACGAGGCGTATGAGGGCGGCCGGCCGGACGTGGTGCGCGACTACTACGCCCATGCCCGCGACAACGACCTCTACATCTCCTACGTCATCATCGACCCGCAGGGCGACCGCTCCAAGGCGACGAGCGCGGAGGGCAATGCCGACCTCGCGGTCGCCATCGTCGACGAGGATGCCGGCGGCATAACGGTGCGCGGCTC
Organism: Ancylobacter mangrovi; assembly: GCF_024752335.1. Lineage (NCBI taxonomy): Bacteria > Pseudomonadati > Pseudomonadota > Alphaproteobacteria > Hyphomicrobiales > Xanthobacteraceae > Ancylobacter > Ancylobacter mangrovi. Next base: position 112,926 of record NZ_JANTHY010000009.1, read on the forward strand.
GAAGATGCTGGGCACCGGCGCGGTGCTCTCCAACGAGATCCTCGTGACCACGCTGCGCCCGCTGAAGCCGGACGAGGGGCGCTACGCCTTCACCGCCGCGGTGCCGCTGAACCTTGCCGGCATGTCGCTGCTCTCGCGCCGCTCCTATGAGCGGGCCTCGCCCTCGACCTTCGATTACCCGCTGTCGAGCCGCTTCGACGAGAACGACGCGCTGCTGTTCTTCGACGACGTGAAGATCCCGTGGGACCGCGTCTTCGTGCACCGCGACCCGGCCTGCCAGCTCGCCCAGTGGCACGACACGCCGGCCCATGCCTACCAGAACTATCAGGCCGAGATCCGGCTGCTGGTGAAGATGCGCTTCCTGGTCGGGCTGGCGCGCAAGATCACCGAGACCATCGGCACCTTCAATTTCCCGCAGGTGCGCGAGACGCTGGGCGAGCTCGCCGGCCATGTCGGCATGATCGAGGCCTTCGTCTACGGCATGGAGGCCAAGGGGCGCCAACGCGGGCCGTACTTCATGCCCGATGCCGGCCTCGTCTACGCCGCGCAGATCCAGTCGCAGCTCCTCTACCCGAAGATCATCCACTTCCTGCGCGAATTGTCGGGCGGAGGCGTGCTGATGCTGCCCTCATCGGTGGAGGACTTCGCCAATCCGGAGATCGCTGCGCTGATCGGGCGCACCCAGTACTCGCCGAGCCTGAGCTCGCAGGAGCGGGTGAAGCTGTTCAAGCTCGCCTGGGACGCGGTCGGCTCGGAGTTCGCCTCGCGCCACACCCAGTACGAGATGTTCTATTCCGGGCCGCGCCCGGTGACGACCGGCATGGCGTTCCGCACCTTCGACTGGGACCGCGCCACCGGCGCCGTCGACGCCATGCTCGCCAGCTACCCCACGCCGGACATCGCCCGCGCGGAGCCGTGCGCTTCCGCCGCGCGCGCCGGCTGAGTTCGAGGACCCCCATGGACGATCAGATGGACGACGTGATGGAAGATCTGACCATCGAAGGCTTCACCGTCGGCCCCGGCCAGCGCCTGAAGACACGCATTCCCGCGCTGGAGCTCGCCGACGGCACGCTCATCAGCCTGCCGCTGATCCTGATCAACGGCGTGCGGCCGGGCCCGCGAATTTATATCGGCGCCGGCATTCATGGCGACGAGGTGAACAGCGTCGCGCTGGTGACCAAGGCGCTGGCGGCGGTCGATCCGGGCGATCTCGCCGGCAGCATCGTCTGCGTGCCGGTGCAGCAGCCGCTGGCGCTGCAGGCCGACCACCGCCTGCCGCTGGCGCAGTACCTCAAATCGCCGCTGGACCAGGTGCCGGCCGACGCCTGGACCTGCTTCCCGGGCGACGCGAACGGCAACATCGCCCAGGTGATGGCCGCACGGCTGTTCGGCCTGATCACGCAGTGCGACGTCGCGCTCGACGTCCACACCCCCACGCGCGGCGGCAAGTACGTGCCGATCGCGATCCTCCCGCATCACGGCATGGGCACGCATGCGAAGCGCGCCGAACAACTCGCCCATGAGCTCGGCACCGGCTGGATCGTGCGCGGCGAGCGCGGCATGTATGTCAGCGATGGCATCCTGTGCGTCGAGGCGACCCGCGCGGGCGTGCCGTGCTTCACCTTCGAGATCGGCGAGGGTGGGCGGCTCGACCTCGATTTCGTCGAGACCGGCGCGCAATGCGTGCTGAACCTGCTCAAGGGGCTCGGCATGATCCCCGGTGCGCGGGTCGAGCCGAAGGTGACCCATGTCATGCGCGACTTCGTCGGCATCCGCGCCACCCATGGCGGCGTGTTGGTGACCGAGGTCGAGCTCGGCCAGGCGGTGAGCAGGGGCGAGCGCCTGTGCCGCATATTCGACGTCTTTGGCGACGTTGTTGAGGAAGTGGTGGCGCCGGTCGACGGCCTGTTCGTGCGGGCGACGACGCTGGGCACCGTCTCGCGCGGGGAGCGGGTGGCGACGCTCGGCGTGGTCTAGGCCGGCTGGCGCCGTTGTGGGCAATGGGCGGTGAAGTGCCTGCGAGTTGGGCACGTCGCCGCCGCCTTGATCGGGAAACCCTCGGCCGAAGCGGGCTTCTGGATTGGCATGCGAATTGCTTTAGTTGCGTAGTATGCAAGTGAACTTGCATCTCGCTGAAATCAATTGCCAAAAACAGGCCGGCGGTTCGGGCCGTGGCCGCACTTCCAGGAGACGGAAATGAGTGTTCGCCTATCCCTCACGGCTGCTGCGGCCCTGGCCGCCGGCCTGCTGGTGGCCGGCAGTGCCTTCGCCGCCGATCCGACCTGCGAGCCGGACAAGGTCGCCACCAAATATCCCTCCCTCGCCGGCAAGACCGTGACCTTCGGTGCCGATCCGCAGACGCCTCCCTACGTGGTGCGCGACGGCGCCGACCTGAACAAGCTCAACGGCATCGCCGTCGACATGGCCAAGGCCGTGATGGACTGTGCCGGCGTGAAGTACAAGTTCACGCTCGGCGCGTGGTCCGGCATCCTGCCGGCGGTGAGCTCGGGCCAGATCGACGCCATGTGGGACGATCTCTACTACAAGCCCGACCGCGCCAAGAACGTCGACTACGTGATGTATATGGGCGCCGGCACCGGCGTGCTCGTGCCCGCCGGCAACCCGCAGAAGATCGAGAAGCTCGACGATTTCTGCGGCAAGACCGTCGCCTACGGCATCGGCTCGATCGAGGAGGCCGCCACGCTGAAGCAGCAGGAGGTCTGCAAGAGCGAGGGCAAGGCCGCCATCAACACCATGCCGTTCCAGGATCTCGCCGCGGGCCTGCGCCTGCTGGAGAGCGGGCGCACCGACGCGCTGATGTGGGACCTCGGCTATATCGACTTCATGGCCAAGAACAACTCCACCAAGTATAGCCGCGCCTTCAGCATCGTCTCCGGCTTCCAGATCGGCGTCGGCATCGGCAAGGGCAAGGAAGACCTGGTGAAGGCGATTTATGACGGCATCCGCGTGATCCAGGCGGACGGCACGCAGAAGAAGATCTTCGCCAAGTACAACACCGACCCGGCGCTGATGATCCCGGCGGAAATCCGCACCAAGTGACGACACGGGCGGCATAATCCGACCCTACGACCCTTCGAGCATGCCGGGACGGGCCCCCGTTCCGGCATGATCTCGTCTCGGGCCGCCCCCGGTCGGCCCCTGAAACGGAGACTTCCCGATGAAACGATCTGCCAAGCTGCTCGCGGGCGTGGCGGTGCTGTTCATGGTCGGCACGGCCGTGGCCTTCGCCCAGGCGCAGGGCCAGTCGATCGAGGACCAGGCGAGCGGCCTGAGCATGCAGGACCCCTACGCCGCCATGGCGTTCGGCTGGTTCTGGGAGTTTCTGAACTATTGCCGTTCCACCTTCCTGTGGGAGGGCGCGTGGGTGGCGGTGCAGATCACCGCGATCTCGATGACGCTGGGCCTGCTGCTCGGGCTGGTGCTGGCGCTGATGCGGCTCTCCTCGCAGAAGCTGCTCAACGCCTCGGCCTGGCTCTACATCTTCTTCACCCGCGGCACGCCGCAGCTGCTGCAGCTCGTCTTCATCTTCAACGCGCTGCCCTATGTCGGCCTGCGCTTCGACAGCTTCACAACGGCGGTGGTCGGCTTCTCGCTGAACCAGGCCGCCTTCAGCGCCGAGACCATCCGCGGCGGCATCCTGTCGGTGAACCGCAACCAGTCCATCGCCGCGACCTCGCTCGGCATGGGGCCGTTCCTGACGCTGCGCCGGATCATCCTGCCGCAGGCGATGCGCGCCATCCTGCCGGGCATCGGCAACGACACGATCAGCATGCTCAAGCTGACCTCGATCGCCTCGATCGTGTTCGTCAACGAACTCACCTTCCGCTCGCAGCAGATCGTCGGGCAGAACAACAAGTTCTTCACGGTCTTCGCGGCGACCTCGGTGATCTACCTCGTCATGGTCAGCATCATCTCGGTGGCGCAGGCCTGGGCCGAGCGCCGCTTCGACCTCGAGAAGGACACCCGCACGGACGGCGGCGCGATGAGCCGCATGCTCGGCTTCCGGCTGAGCCGCGAGGAGGCGGTGCCCGATGCCGCCGCCATCGCCGCAGCCGGCGTCGAGGCGGGCGAGGACCGCTCGTCGCTCGACACCCCGGCCGAGGCGGCGGCGGTCGCGGCGCGCGATTCCGACGACCTGTTCCGTACCATCGTCAATGCCGACGCCGATCCCGTGCCGCGTGGCGAGCCGCTGGTCGTCTGCCACAACGTGCAGAAGGACTACGGGTCCAACAAGGTGCTGCGCGGCGTCGACCTCACGGTCAATCGCGGCGAGGTGGTGGTGCTGCTCGGCCCCAGCGGCTCGGGCAAGAGCACCTTCCTGCGCACCATCAACCATCTGGAGCCGGTCGACTGGGGCACGATCACGGTCGGGGGCGAGTTCGTCGGCTACGAGCCGGTGGCGGGCGGCCAGCCGCGCCCGACCGGCCGGCTGGCGCGCGCCCGCGCCAGGGCGCGGCTCTCCATGGTGTTCCAGCACTTCAACCTGTTCAACCACCTGACGGCGCTGGAGAACGTGATGGAGGCGCCGGTGCGCGTGTTCGGCGTGCCCAATGCCCAGGCGCGCGAGACCGCGCTGCGGCTGCTGGCGGCCGTGGGGCTGCAGAACCACGTGAACCACCTGCCGCACCGGCTCTCGGGCGGCCAGCAGCAGCGCGTGGCGATCGCCCGCGCGCTCGCGACCTCGCCGCGGGTGATGCTGTTCGACGAGCCCACCTCCGCGCTCGACCCGGAGCTGGTCGGCGAGGTGCTGACCGTCATGCGCAAGCTGGCCGAGGCCGGCATGACCATGATCGTCGTCACGCACGAGATCCGCTTCGCCCGCGAGGTGGCGGACCGGGTGGTGTTCATGGATGGCGGCGTGGTCGTCGAGGAGGGCACGCCCGAGACGGTGATCGACAATCCGCGCCAGGAGCGCACGCAGCGCTTCCTGCGGGCAGTCAATCCGGCCTGAGCGGTGCCTGCCTAACGGGGAGGGTCGGCCGGCCGCCGGCCTTCAGAAGGTCGGCGGGGTGTTGATCCAGATGACGCGGCAATTCTCGTCGCCGGAGGCGCGGTAGCTGTGGATGCGGTCCGACTGGTAGAAGAAGCTGTAGCCGGTCGGCACGCGGTACTGCTCGCCTTCCACATGGAGCTCGAGCTCGCCGGCGAGGACATAGCCGACCTCCTCGCCCGCGTGCTGGAACGGGCCGCACATCGGCCCGTGGGCCGGCATTTCCAGCAGCAGCCCCTCGAGCTGGCGATGCTCGGAGAAGGGGGTGAGGATCTCCGCCGTGCTGCCGTCGCCTTCCTCGGCGGCGCGGGTGTAGCGCGGCCGGTCGTTGGGCCCGTAGATGGTGCAGATCTGCTCTTCCTTCGGGTCGATCAGCGCCGCGACATTGACGTTGAGGGCCTTGGAGAGCCGGTGCAGCGTGCTCAGCGAGGGAACGACCAGCGCGTTCTCGATGCGCGAGAGCAGGCTTTCCGAGCAGCCGGCGAGCGCGGCGAGGTCCTTGAGGCGCAGGCGGTGCAGCCGGCGCAGATAGCGCACGCGCGGCCCGACCGCCGCCAGTCCCTCGTCGAGCTTCTCGCCATCCGAATTGGCCATGGGCGCGTTCGTTCCCTCTGCCGCCAGCCGTCGGCATGCTGCCCGCTTCCGATTCCCGGCTGGCTTATTTGCCTGTCTAGCAGAACCCTTTTCGCTTGTGCACCACGCAAGTTAGGGCGGATCACTGGCGTTAAAGCAAATTAACTTGTCTTATATGCAACTCTCTTGCATAAGATGAATATCACCGTATGGGAGTTGGGCAAAATGCGAATGTCGATCGACGTGGGCGGGACCTTCACCGATCTGATGGTGGACGAGCCCGGCAGGGCGGCGACGATGTTCAAGTCGCCGACCACCTATCCCGATCCGATCGGCGGCATTCTCGGCGCGATCGAGCTCGCCGCGCAGGCCCGCGGCGTCGGGGTCGAGGCGCTTCTCGGCGAGACCGAGATCCTGTTCCACTCGACCACCCGCGCCATCAACGCGGTGATCACCGGCAACGCCGCGCGCACCGCGCTGCTGGCGACCGAGGGCCACCCGGACATCTTGCTGATCCGCGAGGGCGGGCGCACCGACCCGTTCAACTACCGCGTTCCCTATCCCGCGCCCTATATCCCGCGCGCGCTGACCTTCGAGGTGCCCGGACGCATCTGGGCCGACGGGCGCGTCCACAAGCCGCTCGACGAGGCGGCGGTGCTCGCCATCATCGCCGAGCTGAAGGCGAAGAAGGTGGAGGCGGTGGCGGTCGCGCTCATCTGGTCGATCGTCAATCCGGCGCATGAGGAGCGGGTGGCCGAGCTGCTGGAGGAGCACCTGCCGGGCGTGCCCTACACGCTCTCGCACCGGTTGAACCCGACCGTGCGCGAATATCGGCGCACCTCGTCCTGCGCCATCGACGCCTCGCTGAAGCCGATCATGAGCGACTATCTGCGCACGCTGAAGGCGCGACTGGAAGGGCGCGGGCTGAAGGGGCAGATCTTCGCGGTGACCTCGCAGGGCGGGCTGGTCGACGTCGCCGACCTCGCCGAGCGCCCGATCCTGGCGCTCAATTCCGGGCCGGCCATGGCGCCGGTCGCCGGGCGGTTCTTCGCCGAGGCGGAAGGCGCGCGCACCGCCATCGTCACCGATGCCGGCGGCACCACCTACGACGTCTCGCTGGTGCGCGAGGGTGCCTTGCCCTGGACCCGCGAGACCTGGCTCGGCCCGGTCTATCAGGGCAACCTCACCGGCTTTCCCTCGGTCGACGTGAAGAGCGTCGGTGCCGGCGGTGGCAGCATTGCCCGCGTCGACGCGGCCGGGCTGCTGCATGTCGGGCCGGAGAGCGCGGGCTCGACGCCGGGGCCGGTGTGCTACGGGCGCGGCGGCACCAGGCCCACCGTCACCGACGCGGCCGTGGTGCTGGGCTATATCGACCCGGCCTTCTTCCTCGGCGGGCAGATGAGCCTCGGGCGCGAGGCGGCGCGCGAGGCCATCGCGCGCGAGGTCGCCGGGCCGCTCGGCATCGGCGTGGAGGAGGCGGCGCTGTCGGTGCTCGACCTCGCGACCGAGAGCATGGTGCACGCAATCGAGGACATCACCGTCAAGCAGGGCATCGACCCGGAGGAGACGGCGATGATCGGCGGCGGCGGCGCGGCGGGCATCAACGCGGTGCTGATCGCGCGGCGGCTGCGCTGCGACACGGTGATCTTCCCCGATGTCGGCGCGGCGCTGAGCGCGGCGGGGGCGATGATGTCGGAGCTCACCACCGAATTCGCCCGCACCGCCTTCATGAAAACCACCGCCTTCGACCGCGACAAGGCCAATGCCATCATCGCCGAGCTGGCGGCTCAGGCGCAGGGCTTCTTCGCCAAGGCCGGGCCGCATGCGCGCGACAAGCGCATCGATTTCTCCATCGAGGGCCGCTATCCGAGCCAGGTGTGGGAGATCGACGTGCCGCTGCGCGGCGACGGCTTCGCCAGCGAAGCGGACGTGGCGGCGCTGATCGCCGATTTCCACGCCCGCCACACCGAGCTGTTCTCGTTCCGCGACGATGGCGACGCGATCGAGATCATGAGCTGGCGCGCGCTCGCCCGCTGCCGGCTGTCGGACCCGACCTTGATCCGGCTGGCGCAGGAGGGGGCGGTGGCCGATTCCACCCGGCGCCCGATGTATTTCCGCGAGACCGGCCTCACCGAGGCGCCGGCCTACCGGCTCGAGCACATGGCGGAGGGCGAGGAGATCACAGGTCCCGCCATCGTCGACAGCAACTTCACCACCATCGTCGTGAACCCGGGGGCGCGGGCCGTGCGCCGGCCCGGCGGGCACCTCGTCGTGCGCAGCGCAGCCTGAGGAGACCGGCCGATGAACGTCCAGACCCAGACCCCGACGGCCCCGCTCGCCAGCGGCGTCAAGCTCGCCATCATGCAGAAGCGCTTCGACGGCGTGACGCGCAAGATGGCCAACACGCTGCTGCGCACCGCCCGCTCGGGCGTCATCAACACCGCGCGCGACTTCTCCTGCGCGCTGGTGACCGCCGATTGCGAGCTGCTGACCGCCGCCGACAGCTACCCGATCCACGTGATCGGGGGCGCCGACCTGATGGCGCGGGCGATGCTCGACATCCATCCCAACCTCAAGCGCGGCGACGCCTTCCTGCACAACTCGCCCTATCACGGCAATTCGCACGCCGCCGACCACACCATACTGGTGCCGGTGTTCGACGATAACGACGTGCACCGCTTCACCGTGGTGGCGAAGGCGCACCAGGCGGACTGCGGCAACTCGCTGCCCACGACCTATATGGGCAACGCCCGCGACGTGTATGAGGAAGGTGCGCTGATCTTCCCGGCGGTGAAGGTGCAGTCGGACTACACGGACAATCGCGACATCATCAACATGTGCATGATGCGCATCCGCGTGCCCGAGCAGTGGCGCGGCGACTATCTCGCCATGCTGGGCGCGGCGCGGATCGGCGAGCGCGAGATCATGCGCATGGGCGCGGAGCTGGGCTGGGAGGCGCTCTCCGAGCACGCCCGGCAGTGGTTCGACATGACCGAGCGCCAGATGGTGGAGATCATCTCGACCATCGCCTCTGGCTCGGCCCGCGGCACCTGCACGCACGACCCGCTGCCCGGCACGCCGGCGGGCGGCATTCCCGCCAATGCCGACGTCACGGTGGACGCGGCGAACGGCATGATCACGGTCGACCTCACCGACAATATCGACTGCCTGCCGGTGGGGGTGAACCTCTCCCATGCCTGCGCCCGCACGGCGGCGCTGGTCGGGGTGCTGAACAGCCTGCCCAAGCCGGTGACGCCCAATGCGGGGAGCCTGCGCCGGATCGAGGTGAAGCTGCGCGAGAATTGCTGCGTCGGCATTCCCCGCCATCCCCATTCCACCTCGGTCGCCACCACCAATCTGGGCGACCGCGTCTCCAACGCGGTGCAACTCGCCATGGCCGCGATCGACCCGAAGGTCGGCATGGCGGAGGGCGGCGCGGCGCTGCCGCCCGCGGCGGGCGTGATCTCGGGCCACGACCCGCGCAACGGCCATGCCTTCGTCAATGAGGTGATCCTCGCCGCCGGCGGCGGGCCGGGCACGCCGGTGGAAGATGGCTGGCTCTCGCTGTTCTGCATGGGCAATGCCGGCATGCCGTTCTACGACAGCGTCGAGATCGACGAGATGCTGCACCCGATGATGATCGAGACCCGCAAGATCCTGACCGACAGCGAGGGCGCCGGAGCGCATCGCGGGGCGCCGGGCATCGTGACGGCATTCCGCCCGATCGACTGCGATTTCGAGCTCGGCTTCTGCTCCGACGGCACGGTGAACCCTTCGCTCGGCACGCGCGGCGGCGGTGATGCCCGGCCGGCGCGGCAATATCTCGAATCCGACGCCGGCGAGATCACCGAGATGACGACCTCCGAGCATGTCCATGTGCGGCGCGACCAGCGCGTGGTCTCGATGACCAATGGCGGGGGCGGCTATGGCGACGCGCTGACGCGCGATCCCCATCGCGTGGCGCGCGACGTCGAGGAGGGCTGGATCAGCCCCGCCCGGGCGCGCGACGTCTATCGGGTGGCGCTGACGCCGGGCGGCGCGGTCGACGAGGCGGCGACCGCCGCGCTGAGGGCGGGCTGAGAATGGGCGATACGATGACGAGCGACGCGACGACGAAAGATCTGCCGGACGAGGCCGCCGGCGCGGATGCGGACTGGCTGGTCGAGGCCACCAAGCGCCTCGTCGCCTGCCCGAGCGGGACGCCGCCGGGCGACACGCGGGCGATGACCGAGGAAATCGTCGCCCTGATCGCCGACCTGCCGGGGATCGAGATCGAGCGTCATCCCGGCGCCGAGCACGTGATGAACCTCGTGCTGCGGCTGAAGGGCGGCAAGCCCGGCCCGCGTCTCGTCTTCAACGGCCATATGGACACGTTCCCGCTCGGCAACGCGGCCGAATGGACCGCCGATCCGACCGGGGAGGCGCGTGAGGGCAAGCTCTACGGCCTCGGCGTCTCGGACATGAAGGCGGGCATCGCGGCGATCCTGTTCGCGCTGCGCCGCCTCGCGCCGATCCGCGAGCAGCTCGCGGGCGAGCTCGTCGCCACCTTCGCCGGCGACGAGGAGACCATGGGCGTGCTCGGCTCGCGCCTGCTGCTCGACACGGTGCCCCATGCCGGCGGCGACGTGATGATCAGCGCCGATGCCGGCTCGCCGCGGGTGCTGCGCTTCGGCGAGAAGGGTATGATCTGGATGAAGCTGTCCGCCAGCGGCCGCTCCGCCCATGCCGCCCATGTGCATAAGGGCGAGAGCGCGCTGGAGAAGCTGATCGACGCCATCGCCGCACTGCGCGCCATCCGCGACCTGCCGGTGGCGGCGCCGCAGAAGGTGGTCGAGGCGATCGCGGCGGCGGGCCCGGTCTCCGAGGAACTTTCCGGCGCCGGCGAGAGCGAGGTTCTCGGCAAGGTGACGGTGACCTTCGGCACCATGAGCGGGGGGCGGCTGTCGAACCTCGTCGCCGACCATGCCGAGGCGACGGCGGACGTGCGGATCCCGGTCGGCATCAGCGTCGCCACGATCGAGGCCGAGATCCTGCGCATCGCCGCCGAGCACGGCGTCGCCGTCGAGATCACGCGGCGCTACGAGGCGAGCTGGACCGACCCGGAGCATCCGGTCATCGGCCTTCTGGCGCGCAACGTGCGCAAGGTGCTCGACATCGACCCGGTGCTGAACATGCGGGTCGGCGCGTCGGACGCGCGCCACTATCGGGCGGCGGGCGTGCCGACCGTGGTGTGCGGGCTGACGCCGGTGAACATGGGCGCGGCCGACGAGCACGTCGCTATCGACGAACTGGTGGCGCTCGGGCGGATCTATGTGCTCACCGCCTTCGACTATCTCGCGGGGCGGCCATGAGCGCAGACCTCGCCGGCCGGACGGTCCTGATCACCGGCGCCGGGTCGGGCATCGGCCAGGCGCATGCGGTCCATTTCGCCGCGCTCGGCTGCCACGTGATCGCGCACGACATCTCGCACGAGGCCCTCGCCGGCACGCTTGCGCTGGTGCCGGCGGCGGCGCCCTTCGCCTGCGACGTGTGCGAGGCCGATCGCTTCGAGGAAGGCGTGCGCGCGCTCGATTCGGTGCGGGCGATCGACGCGCTGGTGAACAATGTCGGCATCGCCGGCGACGGCCCGATGGACGTCGTGACGCCCGATTTCGTCGACCTCGTCTTCAAGGTGAATGTCGGCGGCACCATCGCGGCGACGCGGGGCGTGATCGCCGGCATGAAGGCGCGCCGCGCCGGGCGGATCGTCAACACCTCGTCGAACTGGGGCGTGTTCGGCCACGCGGATTCGTCGATCTATGCGGCGTCCAAGGCGGCCATTCTCGGCCTCACCAAGTCATGGGCACTGGAATTCGCGCCCTGGGGCATCACGGTCAACGCGATTGCGCCCGGCGGCATCGAGACCGCGCTGCTGGAGACCAGCCCGGAGCGGCTGGCGGGCATCCCGCTGCGCCGGCACGGGCGCACCGACGAGGTAGCGAAGATCGCCGCCTTCCTCGCCTCCGACGCGGCCGCCTACATGACTGGCACGGTGATGCACCTCAACGGGGGCGAGAACCTGACCGGCTGAGGCTGGCGCGAGGATGCCGGCGGTGCGGGCAGAGCGGCGTCATCGGCGGCGCACGATGGGTGGACGTCACCTCGACCGGCTCGCTAGCTTCTATGGGCCGCCCACGTCGTTGGCTGGGATCGGTTGAAGCTGACCGGTCCGGGCTCTGCCGCGTGCGCATGAGGCCACCCATCCGAGGCTCGACGCGGCCGTTGGAGGGCGAGGCGTGATCTGCGGCGAGACGGCGGCGGGACCCACCGGGTCGATCGGCACCAGCTCACCGAGCGGGCGGCGCCGTCAGTGTTCTTCATGATCGGACCGACCGATATCGAAGACATCGTCCCCTATATCCGGTTCCCGGCCTCTGACGGCCGGTGGATGACGGGCCAGACCCGCCTCGTCGGTGGCGGCTATACGACGAAATGGGAAGGCGGGAAGGTGGCCTGCGCGGCGGCGGGGTGAAACGCGGCCGCCATTCTGAGGTAGCGTTGCGTAAGGCCGCGGATGCGGTTCCTGTGATTCCCCAGGGAGCAAAGCATGGTCGCCGAGGCTGCCGAAGCCGTTCACGCCAGCCAGGCCGCCGCGCATGGCGGCTTCAATCTCGTTCCCGTCGTCGTGCTGCTGGGCGCGGCGGTGGTCGCGGTGCCGCTGTTCAAGAAGCTCGGCCTCGGCTCGGTGCTGGGCTATCTCGCCGCCGGCCTCGTCATCGGGCCGTTCGGCCTCGGCCTGTTCAGCGACCCGCAGTCGATCCTGCACGTCGCCGAACTCGGCGTGGTGATGTTCCTGTTCGTCATCGGGCTGGAGATGCAGCCCTCGCGGCTGTGGGCGATGCGCGGGGAGATCTTCGGGCTCGGGCTGGCGCAGGTGCTGGTGTGTATCGGCGTGCTGACCTGCGTCGGCCTCGCGCTCGGCTATCCGGTGGCGCAGAGCTTCGTCGCCGGCACCGGCTTCGTGCTCACCTCCACGGCGATCGTCATGCAGATGCTGGAGGAGCGGCGCTCGCTCGCCCTGCCCAAGGGAAGGCGCATCGTCGCCATCCTGCTGCTGGAGGACCTCGCCATCGTGCCACTGCTGGCGCTGGTCGCCTTCCTCGCGCCGGGCGGTGAAAACGCGACGCTGGCCGACCGGCTCACCAGCATCGGCATCGGGCTCGCCTCGATCGCCGCGCTGGTGATTGCCGGGCGCTATCTGCTCGATCCCATGTTCCGCATCCTCGGCAAGGCGCGGGCGCGCGAGGTGATGACGGCGGCCGCACTGTTCGTCGTGCTCGGCGCGGCGCTGGCGATGCAGTTCGGCGGGCTGTCGATGGCGATGGGCGCCTTCCTGGCGGGCGTGCTGCTGTCGGAATCCTCCTTCCGCCACCAGCTCGAAGCCGATGTCGAGCCGTTCCGCGGCGTGCTGCTGGGGCTGTTCTTCCTCGGCGTCGGCATGGCGCTGGACCTCGACGTCATCGCCGCCAACTGGGCGCTGATCGCCATATCCGTCGTCGCCTACATGGTGCTGAAGATGATCGGCATCTACGCCGTCGCGCGGCTGTTCCGGGCGAGCAACCGCGAGGCGCTGGAGCGGGCGGTGCTGATGGCGCAGGGCGGCGAGTTCGCCTTCGTGCTCTACGCCGCCGCATCGGCGGTGGGCATCATCGACGGCGAGGCCAACGCGATCCTGACCGCGACCATCATCGTCTCGATGGCGCTGACGCCGCTGCTTATGATGGCGCATGACCGGCTGATGCCGAAGGTGGCGCCCTCGATGGACGGCATCGATGCGGCCGAGAACCTGTCCGCCAGCGTGCTGCTGATCGGCTTCGGCCGCTTCGGCCAGATCGTCAGCCAGCCGCTGCTGGCGCGCAGCTGCTCGATCTCGATCATCGAATCCGACCCCGACATGATCCGCGACGCGCGCGATTTCGGCTTCAAGGTCTATTATGGCGACGGCACGCGGCTCGACATCCTCCACGCGGCCGGCGCGCCCGAGGCGCGGCTGATCGTGGTGGCGGCGAACGATCCCGAGTCGATCGTGCGGATCGTCGAACTGGTGAAGGCCGAGTTCCCGCTGGTGCCGGTGCTCGCCCGCGCCATGAATCGCGAGCACGCGGTGGCGCTCGTCCATGCCGGCGCGGACTGGCAGATCCGCGAGACCTTCGAATCGGCGCTCGCCCTCGGCGAGCAGGCGCTACGGCTGATGGACGTGGACGAGGAGGAGTGCGCGCGGGTGATGGAGGATGTCAGGCGCCGCGACGCGGCGCGGTTCGCCGAGGAACTCACCGGCGGCATCTATGCCGGCCTCGACTTCATTCACGGCAACAAGCCGGGCGGCACCGCGCCGCCGGGGGCTTCCTCGTGAGCGCCGATGGCGATGGCGCGGGCGTGGTCGCGTTCTGGCGCGAGGCCGGCGAGGAGCGCTGGTTCGCCAAGGACGACGCGTTCGACCGGCAGTTCCGCGACCTGTTCCTCGATCTCCACATGGAGGTGGCCGCCCGCCGGCACGACGGCTGGATGGCGACGGCCGAGGGCACGCTGGCGCTGCTGATCCTCACCGACCAGTTTCCGCGCAACGCCTTTCGCGGCACCGGCCACATGTACGCGACCGATCCGCTGGCGCGCTTCTATGCCCGCCATGCGCGGCTCGCGGGCCTCGACGGGCAGGTGGAGCCGGCGCTGCGCGTCTTCTTCAGCCTTCCCTTCGGCCACTCCGAGCAGATGGCGGACCAGGACATCTCGGTCTCGATCTGCGCCGGGATCGGGGAGGAGGTGCTCAGGCACGCCGATGGGCACCGGGACATCATCCGCCGCTTCGGCCGCTTCCCGCACCGCAATTCCGTGCTGGGCCGCGTGACGACGGCGGAAGAGGCGGCCTTCCTCGCCGCCGGCGGCTTCTCGGGATAGCCGGGAATCATTCCGGCCGGCGTGGCGCCGGCCGGTCTCGGGTTCTGGCGCGAGGCAGTCGGGCGTGCCTCGCCTTGCTGCCTATTTGGGCTTGCGGGTCATCTCGAACAGGAACCACGCGCGGCGCTCGGCCTCGTCGATCCAGTTCTCGATCAGGCTGGCGCTGGCGACGTCCTCGTACTCGTCGCACACATTGTGGGCCTCGCGCAGGAAGCCGACCATGCGGCGGTTGTCCTCGGCGAGCTCGGCCAGCATGTCCTCGGGGGTGACATATTCGGCGTCGTTGTCCTCGAGCCGCTGGAGCCGGCTGATATGGCCGATCGAGCGCAGCGTCGTGCCGCCGACCTTGCGCGCGCGCTCGGCGAGGTCGTCCGTGGTGGCGAAGATCTGGTCGCCATGCTCGTCCAGCAGCAGGTGATAGTCGCGGAAATGCGGGCCGGACATGTGCCAGTGGAAGTTCTTCGTCTTCAGGTACAGGGCGAACATGTCGGCGAGGACGCCGGTGAGCGCGGCGGCAACGTCACGCGTGGCGTTCGAGCCGAGATCGGTGGGGGTGGAGAGAGGGGCCTTCTGGCGGCTCTTTGCCGAGGCTGAGTCCATTGTCGCGCTCCATGGCTGACGATCGAGATTGACCCGGGAGACCGGTGCGACGGTACACCCGTAGAGGAAGACAGGCGAGAGGCCCGTCCCACGACAATGATCTAGGGCGCTGCCCCGCGCTTGAGAATTGACCGCTCGTCTAGATCGCTCATACCTGCGTTTGCCCGCTCAGCGGAGCGAGGCTCGCAGCCGGCGAAGCTGACGCAGCGTCTCCTGCTTGATGAGGTCGATCCGCAGCCAGGCGAAGAGCTGGCGCTGCACGGCGGTCGCGGTCTCGATCAGCCAGGCCATCCACGCAATGGTCATCAGCTTCGGCCGGCCGGCGGTGAAGATGCGCTCGACCACGACGAAGCTGATCAGATAGGCCAGCACCAGCGCCAGCGTCCCCGTGCGCACCGCGCCGTCGGCGATCCAGATCAGCGCGATGAACTTGAACGGCTCGACCGTGAGGTAGGGAATGGCGAGCAGGACCAGGATGGTGAAGGGCGAGCGCGCGCCGACCCAGCGCTCGAAGGCCCGCATCAGCCTGAGCGCGGCGAGGCGGTCGATCAGCGGACGGTAGAACGGCCGGAACAGCTCGTCGGCGAGAATGATGATCGCGAGCAGGAGCCGGAGCAGGAACAGCAGTCCGGCGCGTAGCGGCCAGCGCCTCGCGCGCGCCGGCGGGACTGGAGAACGGGTCATGTCGACATTAGAGCCGATCTGTCGGCCGCTGTCCCGGACTTCCACTGTCTCGGACTTCCGCTGTCCGGTCTTCGGTCGTCGGAGGCTTCGGCGCTCTGCGTCCCGCTCAGGGGCGGGGCGCTGCGCCGCGCGCGGTCAGGGCGCGGTCGATGCATTCGATCATGGCGGAGCCGTCGAAGGGCTTGGCGAGGAAGCCGATGGCGCCACCCGCATCCGCCTGCCGGCGGACGCGTTCCTCGGGGAAGGCGGTGATGAAGATGAGCGGCGTATCCGCGCCGCGGGCGCGCAGCACGCTCTGCAGCTCGACCCCGCTCATGCCGGGCATCTGCACATCGGTGATGACGCAGGCCGTCTCCTCGACCAGCGAGGATTTCAGGAAATCCTCGGCGGAGGCGAAGGTGCGGGCGGCGAGGCCCAGCGAGCGCACCAGGCTTTCCGTCGCGACGCGAACCGATTCGTCATCGTCGATGATCGAAATCATCGGTAGAGGGGACACTTCACTATACCTCGGGGTTGAATTCCAATGCGGCGCCGGGCGCCGTTTCTGGTCGGAATATAGGCCGGTCCCCATCGAATTCGAATTATACGCAGGTTTGCCAGCCTATCTCTTGGCATCATGCAGGCCGAGTGTCTCGGCCATGCGCACGAGATCGGCGAGCGAGCGCGCGCCCATTTTCTTCATTACATGGCCGCGGTGGATCTTGACCGTGATCTCGCTCAAGCCGACTTCGGCGGCGACCTGCTTGTTCATGAGGCCGGTGGTCACCAGCGTCATGATTTCCTTCTCGCGCGCGGTCAGCGTGTCGAACAGCGCGCGCACGTCGGAAACGCTCTTCTGGGCCGCGCGCCGCTCGCGGTCCATCTGCAGCGCCGCCGACACCGCGTCGAGCATGTCCTGGTCGCGGAACGGCTTGGTGAGGAAGTCGACCGCGCCCGCCTTCATCGCCCGCACGGACATCGGGATGTCGCCGTGGCCGGTCATGAAGATGATCGGCATCTCGACGTCCGAGCGGGCGAGCTGGCTCTGGAAATCGAGGCCGCTCACATTCGGCAGCCGGATGTCGAGCACGAGGCAGCGCGGCACGTCGGGCAGACGGGCCGCCAGCAGCTCGCCGGCCGAGCCGAACAGTTCGACCCGGAGCCCGATGGAGCGGAACAGGCTCGAGAGGCCCTCGCGCAGTTCGGCGTCGTCGTCGACCACGATCACCAGCGGCTCGTCGGTCGGGGAGGTAGGCTGAGAGGGCGGGGCGATCACGTCGGTTCATCCTCCGGCACGGGCAGCCTGACGGCGAAGGTCATGCCGCCCGTTTCGTTCGGCGCGGCGGCGATGCGCCCGCCATGGGCTTCGATGATGGAACGGGAGATGGACAGGCCCATCCCCATGCCGTCCTGCTTGGTGCTGTAGAAGGCGTTGAAGAGCTTCGGCAGGTTCTCCGGCGCGATTCCCGGCCCGCGGTCGCGCACTTCGATGACGACGGCGCGGCCGTCCTCGTCCTGTTCCGCACGGGTGACGATGCCGAGACGCCGGCCCCGCGGCGGGACCGCGTCCATCGCCTGCATGGCGTTGAGCGAGAGGTTGATGAGTACCTGCTGGAGCTGCACCCGGTCGCCGGCCACCGCCGGCACGTGGCGGTCGAACGCCAGCTCCAGCGCGATGCGGTGCTGGGCCAGCTCGCGCTCCAGCAATTGCAGCATCTCCTCGACCACTTCGTTGACGTCGAGCGGCGTGTGCTGGGGCTCGCTGCGGCGGGCGAGGGCGCGCAGCCGCGCTACCACGTCGCTCGCCCGGCGGCCGTTGCTGATCATGCGCTCGACGCTGGCCTTGGCTTCGCCGATGTCGGGCTCGGGCCGGTCGAGCCAGCGCAGGCACGCCGCGCCGTTGGTGACAACGGCGGCGAGCGGCTGGTTGATCTCGTGGGCGATGGAAGCGGTCAGCTCGCCGAGCGTGGTGATGCGCGTGACGTGGGTGAGCTGGGTGCGGGTCTGGTGCAGCGCGTCCTCGGCCCGGCGCCGCTCTGTGAGGTCGCTGTTGGTCTCCATGGTGGCGGCGGGGCGCCCGCGCTCGTCGCGCTGCAGCGACCAGCGGCTCATCACCGTCACCCGGCTGCCGTCCTTGCGGGTATGGGTCAGCTCGCCCTCCCAGCGGCCGGTCTGGAGCAGCTCGCGGCGGATGGCGGCGAGCGCGTGGGGGAAGGCGGTCTTCAGCAGATCGGCGGCGTTGCGGCCGACCGCCTCGGCCCGCGTCCAGCCATAGAGCTCCTGCGCGCCCTGGCTCCAGTAGCGGATGACGTCTTCCGTATCGCGCACGAAGATCGCGTCATGGGTGAGGTCGAGCAGGGCGGCCTGCTCCTTCAGGGAATCGGTGGCGTCCTGGTTGCGCAGCGACAGCAGCGTGGTGACCGTGATCGCCGCGATGCTGACCGCGCAGCGCATGACCGAACCGAGATCGAAGCTGTCGCCATGGATGATGAAGAAGCTGGCCAGCGTCAGGCCGACGCACAGGCCGGAAATGGCCAGAAGGCCCCGCCGCTCCACATAGTTCGCCGCCAGCAGGACGACGACGACGTAGAGAACCGCGATCGCCATGTCGACCGGCGAGAACGTGTCGAGCGCGAAGATCGCCGCGGCGAGGATGGTGGCCAGCACGGCCATCTGCCAGTTCTTCCTCGGTTCGATGTCGGTATCCTCGTGCCCCGTCGCATCACCGCGATCGTCCATGTCCCAGCCTGCCGATCCCCGATGGCGCCTGTTTGCCGCGCGCCATCCTCCGCATGCCATGCGGGCCCATCAACGCCGCGTCGGCGCGCGGCAGTCTATCCGAAACGCACGCACCGGGCGCGAGGCGGCGCTTCCCGACGGCCGTCCTCTCCCGGTTCTCCTCGTCCCGTGCCGGCGGCACCATACCAAGGTATCGGTCGTTCAAACTCATCATATAAGCGGCCAAACCCACGTAGAATGGAGGGCGGGACGCGGCTCGATCATCCTTCGAACATCGCCAGCAACGAGCGGAACGCATCGCCGGATCGAGAGAACCAACCGATGTCGCGGGGAGGGCAAAGCACCATCCCCCGATCTGCGGATCTCTCCTGAAGGCAGCATCCAGCGGCTTCTGCAGCTTCGAAGATCAGAGGATCAGGCCCATGTCGCTCCATGTCTCGCCGCCTTTCGAAGGCCTCGCCGTCACCCCCCGTATCGTCGAAATCCAGCCGGCCGCCGCCCATGGCCGGGCGCCCCGCAGCGCCGCGGGCGCATGGGACGGCGCGAATGAAAGTCTTTCCGTCCGCCTCGACCATGTCGGCATGTCGGTCGCCGTCTCGCCGCAGAACGGGCGGACGCCGGAAGGGCCGGACGCGGACGTCGTCCGCCTCGCCATGCCCCGCAGCGAATATGAGCGCGTGGTCGGCATGCTGTCCGGCCGGGACGGCGACCTCTCCGGCCGCGGCGATCCGGTGATCGACCGGCTGACCCTCGCGCTCGGTGCCGCGCAGGGCAATGGCAGCGAATATTCCGGCCTCTATGCCGACGCGCTGCGGCTCGCCATCCTCACCCGGCTGCTCGGTCTGCCCGGCGGTGAAACCCGCACCGCGGATCTCGAGGCTCCGGCCGACGCGCCGGTGCAACCGAAGGAAACGCGCCGGCCCAAGTCCGGCCTTCCGAAGTGGCGCTTCAAGCGCGTCGCCGCCTATGTCGCCGAGAACCTGGCCGAAAGCGTCACGCTGGCCGACATGGCGACCGCGGCCGGGCTGAGCCGGATGCACTTCGCCGCCCAGTTCCGGGTCTCGACCGGCATGCGCCCGCACGACTACCTGCTGCGCCAGCGGATCGAGGCGGCCCAGCAGATGATGCTGGAGAGCGGCGACTCGCTGATCCAGATCGCGCTCGGCGTCGGCTTCCAGACGCAGGCACATTTCACTACCGTGTTCCGCAAGATCGTCGGCGAGACGCCCTATCAGTGGCGCAGCGCCAACCGCATGCGGGGCTGACCGGGCGGGCTTCGCCGCGCAGCCGCGGCGCATCCGGTTCCGCGACGAAGCCGGCCACGTTCGACGGGCGCCCGTGAGCGCCCGTCCCGTCCCTCGACCGCGCCGTCCACGGTATGGCGATCGGGGCATCCGTCCAGACTGAACGCCTCGCAAACACAGGGAATTTCACCATGGGCTACGTTACAACCAAGGATGGTGTCGAGATCTTCTACAAGGACTGGGGTCCGAAGGACGCCCAGCCGATCGTGTTCCACCACGGCTGGCCGCTCTCGGCCGACGATTGGGACACCCAGATGCTGTTCTTCCTCGGCAAGGGCTACCGCGTGATCGCCCACGACCGGCGCGGCCATGGCCGCTCGGCGCAGGTCTCCGAAGGCCACGACATGGACCATTACGCCGCCGACGCCGCGGCGGTGATGGAGCATCTGGACCTGCGCAACGCGGTGCATGTCGGCCATTCCACCGGCGGTGGCGAGGTCGCGCGCTATGTCGCCCGGCACGGCGAGCCGCAGGGCCGGGTCGCCAAGGCGGTGCTGGTGAGCGCCGTTCCGCCGCTGATGGTGAAGACCGCGACCAATCCCGGCGGCACCCCGATCGAGGTGTTCGACGGCTTCCGTTCGGCGCTGGCCGCCAACCGCGCCCAGTTCTTCCTCGACGTTCCGACAGGGCCGTTCTACGGCTTCAACCGGCCGGGCGCGACGATCTCCGATGGCGTCATCCGCAACTGGTGGCGGCAGGGGATGATGGGCTCGGCCAAGGCCCATTACGAGGGCATCAAGGCGTTCTCCGAGACCGACCAGACCGAGGACCTGAAGGCGATCAGCGTGCCGACGCTGGTGCTGCACGGCGAGGACGACCAGGTCGTGCCGATCGACGATGCCGGCCGGCTCTCGGTCAAGCTGGTGCAGAACGGCACGCTGAAGACCTATCCCGGCTATCCGCACGGCATGCTGACCGTGCATGCGGACGTGCTCAACCCGGACCTGCTCGCCTTCGTCGAGGGCAAGCCGCTGGCTCAGGCCGCGTAAGCCTATCGCGCGACACGACAAACGCAGGAAGGGACGGCGGGCGACTGCCGTCCCTTTTTCGTGGCTTGGCGGCTTTTTGGCTAGCCGATGCTCATCAGGCTGGCATTGCCGCCGGCCGCCGCCGTGTTGGTGCTGATCGAGCGCTCCAGCATTAGCATGTCGAGCGGGTAGAGCGCGCCGGATTCCAGCGCCTCGGGCGTGAGCCCGTGCACAAGGACGATGGCGCCCTGCCGGGCGGCGATGTCCTGGTTGAGGCGCCGGAGCGCGTCGCCGTCGCCCTCGAACAGCACGGCGTCGAAGCGTGCGCCCTCGATGTCGCCACCCTCCGGAGCCTCGGCCAGCGAGATCCAGCCCTCCAGCCCGGCCGGCAGCGGCGGCAGGGTCGAGCCTTCCAGCAGCACACGGTTACCCGTGGCGAGCGCGCAGGCGATCTGCACCGCGAGGCCGCGCTCGGTGGCTGCGAGGCACAGCACCGTGCCGCGCGGGCCGAGGGCGTAGAGGTTGCGCTCGCCCACCGGCCCGGCAAGCTCGGCCTGATGGCCGTAGGGCGCACAGCCCACCGCGGCGCCGGCGAGATCGCGGGTGAGGGGATCGGACTGGAAGTCGACCCACAGCCGCGCCTCGTCCGAGGCGTTCGAGGCGTTCGAGGCGGCGAGGCTGACCGCCGGGCGCTGCGACAGCAGGCGCAGCAGATAGAGCGGCCCGCCGGCCTTCGGCCCGGTGCCCGACAGGCCATGCCCGCCGAAGGGCTGGACCCCGACCACCGCGCCGATGACGTTGCGGTTCACATAGATATTGCCGGCCTCGATGCGCGCGGTGACCTGGGCGATGGTCTCGTCGATGCGGGTGTGCAGCCCGAAGGTGAGGCCGTAGCCCGTGGCGTCGATCGCCTCGATCAGCTCGCCGAGCGCCTCGCGCCGGTAGCGCACGACATGCAGCACCGGGCCGAACACCTCGCGCGTCAGCTCGCCGATATGGTCGATCTCGATCAGGGTCGGCGGCACGAAGGTGCCCTGCTGGCAAACCTCGGCAAGGGCGAGCTGCTCGACGCGCCGGCCGGCCTCCCGCATCCGGGCGATGTGGGACTCGATGCCGGCCTTGGCCTCGGCGGTGATGACGGGGCCGATATCGGTCGACAGGTGCACCGGATTGCCGACCGACAGCTCCTTGAGCGCGCCGCGCAGCATCTCCAGCATCCGGTCGGCGACGTCCTCCTGAAGGCACAGGATGCGCAGCGCCGAGCAGCGCTGGCCGGCGGAATCGAAGGCGGAGGTCAGCACGTCCGCCACCACCTGTTCCGCCAGCGCCGAGGAATCGACGATCATCGCATTCTGCCCGCCCGTCTCGGCGATGAGCGGGATGACGCCGCCGTCCGGGTTCAGCCGCTCGGCGAGCTGGCGCTGGATGAGGCGGGCGACCTCGGTGGAGCCGGTGAACATGACGCCGCGCGTGCGCGCGTCGCCGACCAGCGCCGCGCCGGCCTCGCCCGCGCCTGGCACGAGCTGGACCGCGCCCGGCGGGACGCCGGCCTCGCGCAGGATCTCGACGGCGGCGCAGGCGATCAGCGGCGTCTCCTCCGCCGGCTTGGCGAGCACCGCATTGCCGGCGGCGAGCGCGGCCGCGACCTGGCCGGTGAAGATGGCGAGCGGGAAGTTCCACGGGCTGATGCACACCACCGGGCCGAGCGGGCGGTGGGTGTCGAGCGAGAAGCCGTCGCGCACCTGCGCGCCGTAATAGCGCAGGAAATCCACCGCCTCGCGGACCTCGCCGATGGCGTTGGGATAGGACTTGCCGGCCTCGCGCACGATGGTGCCGATCAGCGCCGGCATGCGCGCTTCCATGATCTCGGCCGCGCGCAGCAGGCAGGCGGCGCGCTCCTGGGGCGGCGTCGACTGCCAGATCGGCGCGCTTGCATGGGCGAGCTCCATGGCGCGGGCGACGATTTCCGGCGTCGCTTCCTCGACCGTGCCGACCTCGTCGCGATGGTCGGCCGGGTTCAGCACCGGGCGGGCGATGCCGGCGGCAGACCCGTCGCCGAGCAGCGGCACGGCCTTCAGCGGCGCAGCGCTGCCGGCGAGCAGGGCGGCGGCGAGCGAGGCGAGGCGCTGCTCGTTGGAGAGGTCGAGGCCGGCGGAATTGCGCCGCACCTCGCCGAACATCTCCGCCGGGGCGGCGATGCGCGGGTGCGGCGCGCCCAGCGGCTCGACGCGCGCGGCGGCCTCGACCGGGCTCTCGATCAGCTCCTCGAGCGGGACAGCCTTGTCGGCGATGCGGTTGACGAAGGAGGAGTTGGCCCCGTTCTCCAGAAGCCGGCGCACCAGATAGGCGAGCAGCGTCTCGTGCGTGCCCACCGGCGCGTAGATGCGGCAGGGCCGGCCCAGCTTCTCGCGGCCCACCACCTCCTCGTAGAGCGGCTCGCCCATGCCGTGCAGGCACTGGAATTCATATTGCCCCGCATAGTAGTTGGGCCCCGCCATTTCCATGACGGTGGAGAGGGTCTGCGCGTTGTGGGTGGCGAATTGCGGGAACACGGCGTCCGGCGCGGCGAGCAGCTTGCGGGCGCAGGCGAGATAGGCGACGTCGGTGTGCGCCTTGCGCGTATAGACCGGGAAGCCTTCCAGCCCGTCGAGCTGCGCCCGCTTGATCTCGCTGTCCCAATAGGCGCCCTTGACCAGCCGGATCATCAGCCGGTGACCGGAGCGACGGGCGAGGTCGATGAGGTAGTCGATCACATAGGGGCAGCGCTTCTGGTAGGCCTGGATGACGAAACCGATGCCGTTCCAGCCACTTAGAGACTCTTCGAAACAAAGTGATTCCAGAAGGTCGAGCGACAGCTCCAGCCGGTCGGCTTCTTCGGCGTCGATGTTGATGCCGATGTCGTAATGCCGCGCGAGCTTGGCCAGCGTGACAATACGCGGCAGCAACTCGTTGATAACGCGGTCATATTGGGCGCGCGAGTAGCGCGGATGCAGGGCCGAGAGCTTGATCGAGATGCCCGGCCCCTCATAGATGCCGCGCCCGGCCGAGGCCTTGCCGATGGCGTGGATCGCCTGCTCGTAATCGGCGAGGTAGCGCTGCGCGTCGGCCTCGGTGGCGGCGGCCTCGCCGAGCATGTCGAAGGAGTAGCGGAAGCCTTTAGCCTCCATGCGGCGCGAATTGGCGAGCGCCTCGGAAATGGTCTGCCCGGTGACGAACTGCTCGCCCATCATCCGCATGGCGACGTCGACGCCCTTGCGGATCAGCGGCTCGCCGCCGCGCCCGATCAGCTTGGTCAGCGCGCCGGAGAGGCCCGCCTCGCTCGAGGTGGTGGTGAGCTTGCCGGTGAGGACGAGGCCCCAGGTCGCGGCGTTGACGAACAGCGAAGGGCTATGGCCGAGATGGGCCTGCCAGTCGCCATGGCCGATCTTGTCGCGGATCAGCGCGTCGCGTGTCGCCCGATCCGGGATGCGCAGCAGCGCCTCGGCGAGGCACATCAGCGCCACGCCCTCCTGGCTGGAGAGCGAATATTCGTGGATCAGCCCTTCCACCGGGCCCTTCTGGCCCTTCGCCCGCAGCGCTTCCACCAGCGCGCGGGTGCGCTCCTTCGCGGCCTCTGCGCGCGGGCCCGGCAGGGTGGCGGGGCCGACGAGCAGCGGCAGGCATTCGGTCTCCGGCATGCGGTAGGCGCCGGTGATGCGCGCGCGCAGGACGCTCTGCGGGTGCACGCCGCGGGCGAAGGGCAGGAAGGGGCTGGCGGCGGCATCGGCCGTATCCGCGCCATCCGGCGCCGCGGGTTCGGCCTCGCCCGTGCCGGTGGCGGGCGGCAGACCGTGCTCCACGCGCTCGATGGCGGTGATGAGGGCCTGCTTGACGAGGGCGTGGGCGGAACGGCCCTCGCGCTCGGCGGCGGCCTTCAGGCGGTCGCGCAGCTCCTCGTCGATCTTCACGCCGATGGTCGTGTTGGCCATGACCCGCTCTCCGCTCCGCCGTACCTGGTTGCGCCTCGTTCAGGGCGGGTTCTCCTTATCGGTGAAACCGCATTTCGGCAAGGTACAACCTTATCTCGTATGAGGTTACACCTTGGATGCCGTCCGGCCTTCCGCCGCGCCGTCCGGCTCGCGGCGGGCCACAAATGGCGAAGGTCGAGAATGACGCAACGTCACCATCCGTCATCGGTTCATCGTCCTGTCCGCATCGTCCCGCATGCTTGCAAAGGCGCGTAGGCTGCCCATCTCAGGCCGATGACCCGTCTCTCCTCCGTCCCGCTCTCCGTGCTCGACCTTTCCTTCGTGATCTCCGGCGGCACCGGGCCGCAGGCGTTGCGCGGGACGGTCGAGCTTGCCCGCCATGTCGATCAGCTCGGCTTCGCCCGGTTCTGGGTTGCCGAGCATCATAACCTGCCATCGGTCGCCTCGGGGGCGCCGGACGTGATGTCCGGGCAGATCCTTGCCGCGACCGAGCGGATCCGCGTCGGGTCGGGCGGGGTGATGCTGCCCAACCATGCCCCCCTGATGGTGGCGGAGCGCTTCAAGGTGCTGGAGGGGCTCTATCCCGGCCGGGTCGATCTCGGCCTCGGGCGCGCGCCCGGCACCGATCAACTCACGGCGCTGGCGCTGCGCCGGCGGCGCGACGTCGAAGTGGCGGACGATTTCCTCGACCGCCTGCGCGAACTGATGGCCTGGGACACCGGCAATTGGCCGGCCGACCATCCCTTCCGCAACATCAAGGTGATGCCGGTCGACGTGAAGCTGCCGCCGATCTGGCTGCTGGGCTCGTCCGGCTACAGCGCGCGGCTGGCGGCGCAGGTCGGGGTGGGCTTCGCCTTCGCGCATCATTTCGCCGAGCACGACGTGCTCGACGCCATGCTGGGCTATCGCGAGGCGTTCCAGCCCTCCGAGCGGCTCGACAAGCCGCACGCGCTCCTCGCCCTGTCGGTGGTGTGCGCGCCGACCGACGAGGAGGCCGAGTGGCTGGCCGGCAGCGTCGATCTCTCGCATCTGCGGCGCATGCATGGCGATTACGGGCCGGTGCCGAGCCCGGAGGAGGCGGCCGCCTATCCCTATACGGAGGCCGACCGCTCCTTCATCCGCCGCAACCGCTCAAAGGTGCTGGTCGGCGGCCCGCAGAAAGTGGCGGAAGGGCTTGAGAACTTCCTCGACACCACGCTGGCCGACGAGATCATGATCACCACCCCGGTGCATGACCTCGCCGCCAAGAAGCGTTCCTACACGCTGGTCAAGGCGCTGCAGGCCGCGCACGTGGCGGCCTGAGCGTGGCCTCCCTCGCCGGGCCGCGCCTCAGGCCTGCGCCGGGCGGGTGACCAGCCAGATGCCGAGCGCGATCGGCACGATGCCGAGAATGTCGAGCGGGGGCACCGCCTCGCCGAGCAGCAGCCAGCCGAAGAACAGGCCGAGCGGCGGCATCAGGAAGTGCAGGCTCGAGGCCGCCGTCGCGCTCGAACGGGTGAGCAGGTAGAACCACAGCCCGTAGCCGCCGATCGACACGCCGATCACGAGATAGGCGAAGCCGGCGAACAGGTTGGCGGTGAGGCGGATATCGCCCATGTTCTCCGTCATCAGCGCGATCGGCACCAGCGCCAGCCCTCCGGCGAGGCACTGTATGGCGTTGCCGGTCCACACCCCGCCGCGCGGCCGCAGATATTTGAAGGCCAGCGTCCCGGCCGCGAGCGCCGAGACCCCGCCGGCGACGAGCAGAGTGCCGGCCAGGCTCTCATGCGCGCCGGCAAGGCGCGAGCGCAGCACGATCACCACGCCGACCAGCCCGAGGCCGATGCCGGCCCATTTCACCAGCGTCATGCGCTCGCCCAGCAGCGGCCCGGCGAACAGCGCCACCACCAGCGGCAGGCAGCTCGTGAGCACCGCCGTATAGGCGGAGGAGGTGAAGGTAAGCGCCGTCCAGTTGAGGCCGAGATAGAGCGAATTGTTGAGCAGCCCGACGAAGACGAGCGCGAGCAGGTCGCGCCGCCCGATGGCCGGCCGCCCGTCCACCCACCAGGCAAGCACGATCATGATCACGCCGGCCACGAGCAGCCGGGCCGACAGCAGGATCAGCGGCGGGCAGTCACCCAGCGCGAGCTTGGCCCCGGCGAAGGCTGCCGACCAGAGCACGCAGAACAGCGCGATCAGCAGCGGCAAGGGCAAAAAGCTGCGTGGCGCGGCAAGCGCGGGTGCGGCGGCGGGCATGGGTCAATCTCCGGGAGCGCGCGGGCAGGTTGAGTGCCGACGTGATGCACGCATGTTAACGTCGCCGCCTTCGATCGGAAAACGAGATGTTTTCATGGCCGCCATGAGCAAAGACGATTCAAGGCCGGTCGTCTGAATCCAAGCCTCTGGACCGTCTAGCATTCCGCGCGCCGGGCGGGCGTGACCCAGCGCAATTGTCCGGCATGTTTCAGCCATTGCCGGGCATGGGCGGCGGGCTTGGCGTGCGGATGGCGGAGAGTTCGTCCATCACCCAGCTCCGCAGCACCGCGACCGCCGGCCGCTCCGCCGCGTTGGCCGGGTAGACGAGATGATAGGCCAGTCCCTCGATGCGCGGGCCGAAGGGCTGCACCAGCGCACCCGAGGCGAGCTCGGCGGCGACGAGCGGAAGCCCCAGCAGCGCGACGCCGTGACCGGCGATGACCGCCTGTATGGCGCTGGTCTCGTCGCTGAAGGAGAGGCCGGCATCGGTGTCGAGCGTCTTCAGCCCGGCCTTGCGCGCCCAGGCGGCCCAGCTCGGCAGGATCGCCTCCAGCGCCGGCGGCACGCCGCGCAGATGGATGAGCGTCGCGCCCGCGAGGTCCTCGGGCCGGCGGACAGTGAGATGGGCGCTGCAGACCGGCGCGAAGCCTTCCGTTAGCAGGGGTAGGGCGGTGAGGCCCGGATAGGGACCGCGCCCGTAGCGAATGGCGGCGTCCGCCTCGCCGGCGGCAAGGTCGACCAGTTCGTCGGAAGCGTGCAGCCGCAGGTCCCAGCCCGGATGGCGGGCCCGGAAGCCGGCGATGCGCGGCACCAGCAGCCGGGCACTCAGCGCCGTGGTGGCGGACAGCGTCGCCACCTGCCGGCCGGTGCGCGGACGCAGCGCGTCGATCGCCTCGGCCATGTCGTCGAACGCACCGCGCAGCGGCGGCAGGAGCGCTCGCCCTTCCGTGGTGAGCGCCACCTTGCGGGTCTGGCGCACGAACAGCGCTACGCCCAGCTCCGCCTCCAGCCGGCGGATCTGGTGGCTGACGGCGGTCGGCGTCACGCCGAGCTCGGCGGCGGCGCGCTTGAAGCTCTGGAGCCTGGCCGCCGCCTCGAAGACGCGCAGCGAGCCGAGCGGCGGAAGGCGGCGCATGGGGCAATCCTACGGATGAATGAAACTCATTCATGAGGTGAGAAATCGGCGTTTGTCCAGTGCCGGCGGCATCGACTAAACGAAGCCTGAGTCATTTCTCGCGGCGCCGTCGAATCGTCCGGCGTCGGGTCGTCCTTGGAGTTCGAATATCGTGGCCTGGGTCTATCTCGGCATTGCCGGCCTGCTCGAAGTCGTGTTCGCGATGAGCATGAAGAATGCGGAAGGCTTCACTCGCCTGGTGCCGAGCCTGATTACCGGCGCCACCGGCATCGCCGGCTTCATCTGCCTCGGTCTCGCGCTGAAGGACCTGCCGGTGAGCGTCGCCTACCCGGTGTGGACCGCGATCGGCACACTGGGCACGGTGCTGTTCGGCACGCTCATGCTGGGAGAGACGCTGAGCGTCTCCAAGCTCGTCTGCCTCGCCATGATCGTGATCGGCATTTCCGGGCTGAAGGCGGCGGTGTAGGCGCCTTATGGCGTCCAGCCATAGATCCAGCCATAGCGCTCCAGCACCGCGCTGCCCGAGCGGGCGCGCATGACGAAGTCGCGTGCCATCCGCGCCGGGCCGGAGAGGTGGTAGATGCGGTCCATGGAGCGGGCGGCGCGCTGCACGGCGGCGGTGCGTGGCCGGCGCGCGGCCTCGTAGCGGGCGAGGGCGGCGGGAATGTCGCCGCCGTCCGCAAGGCAGCGGGCGAGCACGACCGCATCCTCGATCGCCTGCGCCGCGCCCTGGGCGAGGAAGGGCGGCATTGCATGGGCGGCGTCGCCGAGCAGGGTGACGGGCCCCGTCGCCGCGCCCCAGCCGGGCAGCGGGTCGAGGTCGAACAGCGCCCAGCGCAGCCAGCGCTCGGGCGCGCCGAGCAGGGCGAGGGTCTGCCGGCTCCAGCCGCGATAATGGGCGATGAGTTCGTCGGGCGAGCCTTCCTGGCTCCAGCCATGGTCCTCGCGCTCGTCGGGCGTGACGGCGACCAGGTTGACCGCCGTGCCCGCCTTCACCGGATAGCTGACGAGATGGGCCCCCGGGCCGAGCCAGAGCCGCGTCACCGGGTCGGCGAGGGCAGCGGGCAGGGCGTTCGTCGGCACGGTGGCACGCCAGGCGGCGCGATGGCGGAAGGACGGTTTGGCCTCGGGAAAGAGCTGGAGGCGGACGAAGGAGCGCAGCCCGTCGGCGCCGATCAGCGCATCGGCGCGCGCCGTGGTCCCGCCATGGGCGTGGATGGCGAGGGCATCGCCCTGCCGCTCGAAGCCGTGCACCGCGCAGTCGAGGAGGATCGAGATACCCGGCGTCTCGCGCGCGGCCGCGAGCAGGGCGGCCTGCAAATCGGCGCGGTGGACGACGATGAAGGGGCCGCCGAAGCGGGCCTCGGCCTCCGCGCCCATCGCGGCCTGCGTGATGCCGGTGCCCTGGCGCCCGTCCATCACCGCAAAGGCGTCCGGAATCACCGCGTCAGCGGCGATGCGCTCATAGAGGCCGAGCGATTGCAGGCAGCGCGTGGCATTGGCGGCGAGTTGGACGCCCGCCCCGGCCTCTTCCAGCGCATGGGCGCGCTCCAGCACTGCGACCTCGAACCCGGCCCGCGCCAGCGCGATGGCCGCGGTGAGGCCGCCAATGCCGGCACCGGCAATGGCGATGGAGCCCCGGGGCATGGATCGGCTGCCCGGTCAGGCCGCGACGGGCGTCTCGTAGAGGCAGCCCGGCGGGGTCGAATCGGTGCCGTGGAGCTTGGCGTCGAACTTGTAGAGCGTCGAGCAGTAGGGGCAGATGATCTCGTCGTCCGACCCCATGTCGAGGAAGACATGCGGATGGTCGTAGGGCGGCAGCGCGCCCACGCACATGAACTTCCGCGCGCCGATGGCGATGCTCGGCACGCCGGCCGAATTGTGGAAATGGGGAACGACGTGGCCCGCCATGATCTTTCGCCTGTCCGCACGAATTGAAACCCGCGCGGACCATAACCGCTGAAACCGCCGGGGCAAAGGGGCGAGAGGGCGATTGCAGCCGCGATCCCTCTATCATGCCGTCCCGTCACAGAGATGGCGGCAGCGGGAAAAGGGATAGCGGAGCGTGGGCGGAAGGGGTGAAGGCGAGGACGAGCGAGCGGCGACATCCGCCGTGGCGATCTGCCGGTCGGTCTATGAGGAAACGCGCGCATTCCATGCCGGGACTGCGATGGAACTCGGCGAGGCTGACTTCGGATTCCGCATTCTCTATGGGCCGCCCAGGGTGGCGACACCGCTGCTGTTTCTCGGTGACCAGCCCGGCGGCGGCGAGAAGGACAATCGCAAGGGCCTGGCGGATGGCGAGCGCGAGATCTGGCCGGAGACGAGCGACTACGCGACCGCCTGCTGGAAACTGGCGAAGCGAATCCGGAACGTGTGGGACGATCCGCCTCTGGGAGAAAGTACCGGGCTCAACCTCAACTTCTTCCGGTCGGCAAGCCAAGGTGAGTGGCGGCAGCTTCCGCTCTCCCTCCGCGCAAAGCTCGAGGAATTCAGCCTGCCGCGTGCCGTCCGGATCGTCCGAGCTCTTGCGCCCCGCCACATCGTCGTGATCGGGCTCGGAACGTTCCAGCGCGCGGTGGGCGTGGCGGAAGCCGCTGCCGTTCGCGACGCGCTCGTCTCGGACAGAGGACGTGTTCTCGCGCGGACGGGTGAGCTGTGGGGAAGCCCGGCGACGGGCGTGTTGCATCTGAGCGGGGCCCACATCAGCGCCGAGGACAGGCAGAAGCTCAACGCGTTTCTGCGTGAACGGGTAGGTGGCTGAGCGCTCCGCCCCCCATCGCGTCGCCACAATGGCTCCCCATATGGAGGGCTCCCCGGGAACCGTTCATGTATCGCATTCTTGCCGCCGCCGGATTTCTGCTCGCCTTCGCAGGTGCCGCCCATTGGGTCGTGCCGGCGGGGCGCTATGCCTATGAGCTGGTGGCGGCGGGCGACGATGCGGCGCGGATCGCCGATCTCCAGCTCGACCGGGAGCTGTCCGCCCCGCGTGTCGCGCAGGAGATCGAGGACGCGCTGGCGAATGACGATGGCGAACTCGCGGCCAGCTTCGTCGAGCTCGCGGATGCGCGCGGCATCGCGGTCGACACCTCGCTCCGGCTGCGCGTCGCGGCGGCGAACAGCACGGCGGTGGTCGCGGCGCGGCGCGCGGGCGCCTTCGGCGAAGGCTTCGTCACCGGCACGGCCGACGACATGGCCGGGCTCGCCGGTGCCGCGGCGGGCGACCTTACCGTCTGGGGCGACCTGCGCGATGCGGGGCGCGAGGCGCTGCATTGGGCGCGGGGCGAGCCGGTGGACGATGTGATGCTGGGCCTCGCCGGTGCCGGCATCGTCGCGACCGGGGCGACCTACGCGGTGTTCGGCGCGCCGCTGACGCTGCGGGCCGGGCTGAGCCTGCTCAAGGGCGCGCGCCGGGCCGGTGCGCTGAGCGCGCGGCTGGCGGGCAACCTCGTCACGGCGCTGCGCGGCGGCCGGCGCGCCGAGGCGGCGCTGGTCGTCGCCGATGTCGGGCGCACCGCTGCCAAGGCGGGCACGCGCGCCACGCTCGCCGGGCTGCGCCATGTCGACGATGCCGCCGGCGCGGCGCGGCTGGCGCGGCTTTCCGGCGCGAAGGGCGGCAAGACGCTGGCGATCCTGAAGACGCTGGGGCGCGGGGCGCTGTTCGTCACCGAGGCGATGTGGAAGCTCGCGTTCTGGATCATCGCGCTGGCGGTGAACGCGTTCGGGCTGGTCAGCTCGTTTAACGCGCTGGTGGTGGCGATGGTGCGCCCGCTCTGGCGCCGGCGGCGGACGGGAGCCACCCATGCGCTGGCGGCGCTTGGCAGGGGCATGCTGGCTGTCTAGCTTCCCGCGAATTCGCGCGGACACCCGCAAGGACGCCAGAGAGAGACCATGCCGACCTTCCAGCACGACGGTATCGACTTCGCCTATCTCGACGAGGGGCAGAGCGATCCGGTGATCCTCGTCCACGGCTTCGGCTCGACCAAGGAGATCAACTGGGTCGGCCCGGGCTGGGTGACCACGCTGACGGGCGCCGGGCGGCGGGTGATCGCGCTCGATAATCGCGGCCATGGTGCCTCGGGAAAGATCTACGACTCGGCGGCCTACGACCCGTGGATCATGGCGCGCGACGTGCTGGCGCTGATGGACCATCTCGGCCTGCCGCGCGCGGACTTGATGGGCTATTCGATGGGCGGGCGGATCAGCGCCTGTGTGGCGCTGGAAGCGCCCGAGCGGGTGCGCTCACTCATCCTCGGCGGCATCGGCATCCATCTGGTGGAAGGAGCGGGCCTGCCGCTGGCCATCGCCGACGCGATGCGCGCGCCGAGCCTCGAGGACGTCACCGACCCGATGGGGCGCACCTTCCGCGCCTTCGCCGACCAGACCAGGGCCGACCGCGAGGCGCTGGCGGCCTGCATCGTCGGCTCGCGCCGCACGCTCAGCCGCGAGGAGGTGGCGCGCATCGCCGTGCCGACGCTGATCGCGGTGGGGACGACCGACGACGTGGCGGGCGCGGCGGCCCCGCTCGGGGCGCTGATCCCCGGCGCGCAGGTGGTCGACATTCCCGGCCGCGACCACATGCGTGCGGTGGGCGACAAGGTGTTCAAGCAGGCCGCGCTGGCCTTTCTCAACGCGCGGCCCTGAGCGGGCTGGCTTCCGTCCGAGGCGCTCGAAAGGCGAGCGGACGGAATCGGTTGCCGGGCGGTGTTGAGAAAGTGATTCCGAGGGTCCCTTCAGCCGGCGCTGCGCGGGCGCGGCGGACATAGGCTCATCGTGCGGCCTGTGCTAAAACCGGAGCAACTCGTAACAGGGCGCCGGCCACCTGCCAGCCAAGGCCGGGCCGGCGCGGAGGGACATACGTCCATGGCGCAGAACTCACTTCATCGCGTCGACGCGCAGGGGCGCGCGCTCGACAAGGTCGATCCGGTATGGACCCGCATCCGCGCCGAGGCGGAGGACATCGCCGCGCGCGAGCCGGCGCTGGCGAGCTTCATCTTCTCCACGGTGCTCTACCACCACACGCTGGAGCGCGCGGTGGCGCACCGCATCTCCCAGCGGCTCGACCATGTCGACGTGCCGGGCGAGCTGATCCGGCAGGCGTTCGACGATGCGGTGGCCGATGATCCCGAGCTCGGCGTCGCCATCCGCGCCGACATCCTCGCCGTGTGCGACCGCGACCCGGCGACCCAGCGCGCGATCGAGCCGCTGCTCTATTACAAGGGCTTCCACGCCATCCAGACCCACCGGCTGGCGCACTGGCTGTGGAAGAACGGGCGCAAGGACTTCGCGCTCTACCTGCAGAGCCGCTCCTCGGTGGTGCACCAGGTGGACATCAACCCGGCCGCGCCGTTCGGGCGGGGCATCTTCTTCGACCACGCCACCGGCATCGTGGTCGGCGAGACGGCGGTGATCGAGGACAACGTCTCGATCCTGCAGGGCGTCACGCTGGGCGGCACCGGCAAGGAGCATGGCGACCGTCACCCGAAGATCCGCCGCGGCGTGCTGATCGGCGCCGGGGCCGAGGTGCTCGGCAATATCGAGGTCGGCCACTGCGCGCGCGTTGCCGCCGGCTCGGTGGTGCTCAAGCCCGTGCCGCACAACACCACCGTGGCCGGCGTGCCGGCGCGCGTGGTCGGGGAGGCGGGCTGTGCCGAGCCCTCGCGCAGCATGAACCAGAATTTCGAGCCGAGCGGCTCCGGCGAGCCGGGCTGAGTCCGCTCGCTTGAGGTCGGCGCCCGCACGGGATCGGCCTCCGTCGAAACCGTCCGGGGCAACGGCCCCGGGGCGATACGGCCTGAGGATGGTGCCCGCCCCCGGTTGCGCCTGCGCGCCGGGCGTGGCAAGCCTGCGGCCCACTGAAACCAGTTCCGGGAGCATCCGCCTTGGAGAAGAAGGATTGCGAGCGCATCCAGACCTATATGCGCCGCCTGTTCAGCAACACGCAGCTTCGCGTCGTCGGTCGCCCGAAGAAGAAGGATTCGGCCGAGGTCTATCTCGGTGACGAGTTCATCGGCGTCCTGTTCGAGGACAAGGAGGACGGCGACCTCTCCTACAACTTCCAGATGGCCATCCTCGATACCGATCTCGAAGAGGTCTGAGGAAGGGGCTGCGGCATGGCGATCTATGCGCTCGACGGCGTGGCGCCGGACCTCCCGGCGCTCGGCCGCTGCTGGATCGCTCCCTCCGCCGAAGTGATCGGCAACGTGCTGATCGGCGACGAGGCGAGCGTCTGGTTCGGTTCTGTCATCCGGGGCGACAATGAGCGGGTCACGCTCGGCGCCCGGGTGAACATCCA
This sequence comes from Ancylobacter mangrovi, assembly GCF_024752335.1. NCBI lineage: Bacteria > Pseudomonadati > Pseudomonadota > Alphaproteobacteria > Hyphomicrobiales > Xanthobacteraceae > Ancylobacter > Ancylobacter mangrovi. The sequence goes on from NZ_JANTHY010000009.1 coordinate 147,351, forward strand.
GGAACTGTGCGTGCTGCACACCGATCCCGGCTTCCCGATGATGATCGGCGACGACTGCACCATCGGCCACAAGGCGATTCTGCACGGCTGCACGATCGGGGAGAACAGCCTGGTCGGCATGGGCGCCACCGTGCTGAACGGGGCGAAGATCGGGCGCAACTGCCTGGTCGGCGCCGGCGCGCTGGTGACCGAGGGCAAGGAGTTCCCCGACAATTCGCTGATCGTGGGGGCGCCTGCCAAGGCGATCCGCACGCTGGACGAGAGCTGGGCGGAGCGTATCCACGGCACCGCCGCGCATTATGTGCGCAACTGGCGGCGCTTCTCGACCGGGTTGAGCCGGGTCGACTGAACACGCTGACGCCCGCGGCCGGAAGGGCCCGCGGGCGCCGGCCGCCGAAAAGGCTGCCGGGAAGCTGGCTGATCAGTGGGTGCCGTTGCGGCCCACGGTGAGCGGAGCCAGCACGTCGCCGAGCGAGACCCACTGGTCTGGATTGCCCTGCGCCTGCCGCTTCACGAAGCGGTAGCCGGTCTCCTGCCACGGCATGATCGCCGATTCCTGATTGTCGAGCACCAGATCGCCATGGTCGGTGACCACGGTGAGGACCGAATGTCCCTCGCCCTGATGGTCGCGCACCACCGTGATGAGCAGGGTCTCCGGCGGCCAGCCGAGCGAGATCAGCGTGCGGCGCTTGAGCAGCACATAGTCCTCGCAGTCGCCATAGCCGTCCTCGGGATAGGTCCAGCGCTCGACCTCGCCGTAATGATCCATGTCGGTCATCGGCTTGATGCGCTCATTGATGTCGTCATTGACCGCGCGGAGCTGGGCGAGGTCGGCCTCGCTGAGCGCGATCTTGCCGCCGCGATGGTTGCCGCCGCCGCAATCGCCGGGGAAGGCGGTGCAGAACTGGACATAGCCGATCGGCGTCGAGGTCTTGTCGCCCGCGATCATGTTCGCGGATAGGTTGGCGTGCATCGCCAGCCGGTCATTCGCCTCGGCGGGGATGCTCCCCGCCACCGAGCCTGCCATCGTACCTGCCACGACCGCCACCGCCGCCGCGAGAAGGGCCCGTTCGAGCCTCTTTTTCATCGCGCACCTCATTCCTGTCTATGAAAGACATCATGACATACAGATTTTTATTCTGATCTAAGCGATGCGGAAGATTCGCGAGTACAGCGGATAGAGCCTGTTAATATCTTTTCTATTGGCATTAACCACAACTATAGGCAACTTGTTCACGACGCCGTTTAAGCCCCTCGCAAGGTCTGCCGGTCGCAGCCTTTTGCCCGCGTCGCGCCCTGCCGACTTGCCCCGCCGCGCGCCGGCGCCTATGTGATCGGAGTGCTCGATACGACCCAGCTTTCCCACCAGAAAGGCCAGCCGCTTCTGAACGTGCCGGCGGTCATAACCGCCCTGGCCGTGACGATGCTCGCCATCCAGCTGGTGCGCGACCATCTCGACCCGGAGACCGGCGTCGACATATTGGCGCTGTTCGCCTTCATCCCGGCCCGGTTCGATCCTTCTGTTCTGGCCGCGGGCGTGCTGCCGGGCGGGTGGGGCGCGGATGTGTGGACCTTCGTCACCTACGCCTTCCTGCATGGCGGCTGGACCCATGTCGGGCTCAACCTGCTGTGGCTGCTGGCCTTCGGCAGCCCGGTGGCGCGGCGCTTCGGCCCGGTGCGCTTTCTCTTGTTCTTCGCCGTGACAGCGGCGGCGGGGGCGGGGCTGCATCTGCTGACCCATGAGGGCGAAGTGGTGCCGATGATAGGCGCCTCGGCCTCGGTGTCGGGCTGCATGGCGGCGGCGATCCGCTTCATGTTCGCCTCCGAGCGCTATGTCGCCTGGGGGCCGGAAATGTTCGGCCAGTCGGTCAACTACCCGGCCGAGCCGCTGATGGCGGTGATGCGCGACCGCCGGGTGATCGCCTTCGTCGCGGTCTGGTTCCTCATCAATCTGGGCGTCGGCCTCGCTTCGCCCGGCCAGCTGGTCGACGGCAGCATTGCCTGGGAGGCGCATATTGGCGGCTTCCTCGTCGGACTGCTGCTGTTCCCGCTGTTCGACCCCGTCGGCCGCTTTCCCGGCCAGGGGCCCTACGCCCGGCAGCGCGGCTGAGGCCGACGGCGCCGCCACGCGGACCCTATTGCCTCCCGTAGCGTTAAGGTCGATCATTATCCCCTAAATGTCCGCATTCCCGCGCACCGATCGCGGGAGGAGACGGATGGTGAGGGCGACGCGGCCGATGCCCCGAACCGGGCTGGCCGCGCGCGTCCCGGCGGGAAGGAGATAGACCATGACCGTGAGGTCGATACTCGACGAGAAGGGTTACGACGTTCAGACCATCAGCCCGAACGCCTCGCTGCGCGAAGCGGTGGAAGTGCTGGCCGAGAAGCGCATCGGCGCCATCGTGGTGACGGATGGCGAGCGCCGCGTGGTCGGCATCCTGTCCGAGCGGGACGCGGTGCGCGTCATCGGCCGCGACGGCCCGGCCCGGCTGAGCGATCCCGTCAGCGCGGTGATGACCACCAAGGTGGTGACCGCCGACGGCAACGAGACCGTGCATCAGGTGATGGAGCACATGACGGGCGGACGCTTCCGCCATCTGCCGGTGGTGCAGGGCGGCAAGCTCATCGGCATCATCTCCATCGGCGACGTGGTGAAGCACCGGCTGGCGGAGATGGAGCGCGAGAGCGTCGCCATGCGCGAATACATCATGTCGACCTGAGAACACCCGCGCGGGCGCCGAACCGGGTTCCGGCGCCGCCGGCAGGGGGCGTGCGAGGGCAGGATGTGTGCGCACGACGGGGCCGCGCGCGCGTCCGGCGCGTGCCGCAATGCGCCTGTCGTCGCTCAGAAGCGCGGGGTGTCGGTCTTCTTCGCCGCGCCGTAGACCTGCGAGGGGTCGAACAGCTTGCCGCCGTCATTGACCGTGAGCTGCAGCTCGGGCGAGGGCGGAGCGCCCAGCGGCACAGAGCGGAAGAAGCAGGAACGGTGCCCGGTGTGGCAGGCCGCGCCCGGGCCTGCCATCTCCACCCGCATCAGCACCGCGTCCTGGTCGCAGTCGATGGAAAGCTCGACCACCTTCTGGAAGTGGCCGCTTTCCTCGCCCTTCTTCCACAGCCGGCGGCGCGAGCGGCTGTAATAGTGGGCGAAGCCGGTCTCGATGGTGAGGGCGAGCGCCTGCGCGTCCATATGGGCGAGCATCAGCACCGCACCGTCGTGCGCGTCGACGGCGACGGCGGTGATCAGCCCGTCGGCATCGAATTTCGGCGCGAGGCGATCGCCTTCCTCGATGGCGGCCTTGTCGCCGCGCGGGGCGAAGCTCGGGACGGTATCGGGCATGGAATCAGCGCCGCGCGCTCACGGACGCATGCCGCGCAGCAGGCTCATGAAGCGAACCTGCTCCTGCGGGTCGTCGCGGAACACGCCGGTGAACTGGGTGGTCACGGTCGAGGCGCCCGCCTTGCGCACGCCGCGCATCGCCATGCACATGTGCTCGGCCTCGACGAGGATCGCGACGCCGCGCGGCTTCAGCGCCTCGTCGATGGCGGTCACGATCTGCGAGGTGAGGTGCTCCTGCGTCTGCAGGCGGCGGGCGAAGATGTCGACGATGCGCGCGATCTTCGACAGGCCGACCACCCGCTCCACCGGGAAATAGGCGACATGCGCCTTGCCGATGAACGGCACCATGTGGTGTTCGCAATGCGAGTGGAACTCGATGTCGCGCACCAGCACCATGTCGTCGAAATTGCCGATCTCGCCGAAGGTGCGGTCGAGGATCTTGTCGGCGGAGGTGCGGTAGCCGCTGTAGAGCTCCTCATAGGCGCGCACGACGCGCTTGGGCGTATCGAGCAGGCCCTCGCGCTCCGGATCGTCCCCGGCCCAGGCGATCAGCGTTCGCACCGCGGCCTCGGCCTCCTCGCGCGAGGGACGCGCCGGATTGACCGGGACGGCCGATTCCGCCTCGCTCTTCGCGCTGGCCATCAGGGATTTAAGCACGGCATCCATGACGAACTCCGTTCGACGGCGCATCTGGGACCGGGCGCCGGGGTGTCACCGGTTGAACTCGCCACATACGTGCCGGCACGCTGTTTGTTCCTTGCATCGTACTCGACGAATGCGGAGAAGGTTGCCGAAAAGCCGGCTGCTTTCACCCGCAATATCCGCTCCTATATAAGGAACGCGCCGGACGCTGCAATGCGATGATGGCGCAGCGGGGCTGACGGACGGAAGGGCCATGCTGAACGAGGTTTACAATCGCCGCATACTGGAGCTCGCTGCCGATATACCACGGCTGGGCCGGCTTGCCTCGCCCGATGCGACGGCAACGGCGCACTCCAAACTTTGCGGCTCCACCGTGACCATCGATCTCGCGCTGAAGGACGGCCGGGTGAGCGACTTCGCTCACGAGGTGCGCGCCTGCGCGCTCGGGCAGGCCTCGTCCTCGCTCATGGGCGAGCTGGTGGTCGGCTCGACGCCGGACGAGCTGCGCGAGGTGCGCGAGGCCATGCGCAAGATGCTGAAGGAGAACGGCCCGCCGCCGACCGGGCGCTGGGCCGAGCTTTCGGTGCTGGAGCCGGTGCGTGACTATAAGGCGCGCCACGCCTCGACCATGCTGACCTTCGACGCCGTGGTCGATGCGCTCGGCCAGATCGAGGCGCGCAAGGGCACGGCCCAGGCTGCCGAATAGAAAGCGGCGCCTGGGCCGTGGCATGGTCCTATCGCTCCGTGAAGAAGGTGAAGATCACCTGGTCCTTGTCGCCGGTGAGGCAGAGGAAGCGGTTGGCGGTGTCGGAGCGGTCGCGCTGGATATAGGCCTCGCCCATGATGACCCCCTTCACCGGCGTGTCGCCGATCTTGAGGTCGGCATGCGCCACGGTGAGGCCGTCGACGTCGAGATAGATGTCGTCGACCGCCGGGGAGCGCAGCTTCAGGCGCTTCAGCGCCTCGGCCTTGCAGGCGGCGATGCGCTGCATGTCGGGGTCGACCTCGGGCGAATCCGCCGCCGAGGGCGCGGGCTGCGTCCCGCCGGTGGGGCCGGGCGGAGGAGCGGGCGTCGCCGGCGGCTTGGTCGCGGGAAGCGTGGCGGCGGGAGGTTTGGCGGCGGGCGGCTTTGCGGCGGGCGCGTTCGCTGCAGGCGCGGTCTTCTCGGGCGGGGTCTTTTCGAGGGGCTTGGCGGCCGGCGCGGGAGCCGCTTTGGGCGGCACCGTGGGTGCTGCCCCGGCGGGGGCGGGGGGCGCGTCCTGGGCCATGGCGGCCATCGCCAGCAGAAGGCCCGCCAGCACGCCGAGAACGGTGGTGCAGGCGGCGGACGGGTGGGACATTTTCATCGATCGGTTCTCCGCCGGGTGCCAGTGTATCGTTCGAAAGGCAACGTTCCGGACTCCCGGTGGTTCCGGGTTAAGGGGAGAAGGCCATGAGCGCGCGTTTCCTGCGCCCGCCGCCTTGGCTGGCCCACGCCGCCGCGCGCCTGCCGCGTCGGGCGCTGCGCGTGCCGATCCTCGTCTACCGCTACACCTTCTCCGCCTTCATGGGCCGGCAGTGCCGCTACCTGCCGACCTGCTCGGAATTCGCCGAGGAGGCGATCGAGCGGCACGGCGCCTGGGCGGGCGGCTGGATGGCGGCCGGCCGGGTGTGCCGCTGCCACCCCTGGGGCGGGCATGGCTACGAGGCGGTGCCCGTCGAATTGCCGCCAAAAGCCGCGTGGTATATGCCGTGGCGTTACGCGCGCACTCCGATGAAGGAGGCGGGCGACACCTGACAAACAAGCCTACCTGCGTGGTTCGCAGGAGTGGGCAGGAGAAAAGCGCATGTCCGACAGTCTCGTGAGCAACAATTTTGTCGAGGGCGCCGCGGCGCCGGCAAATGTCAATCTCACTTTCCCCGATGGTGCCGTCCGAGCCTATGCCTCCGGTACCACCGGCACCGAGATCGCCGCCTCGATCGCCAAGTCGCTCGCCAAGAAGTCGCTGGCGATGAAGCTCGACGGGGTGTTGAGCGACCTTTCCGATCCCATAACCCGCGACGCCCGTTTCGAGCTCGTCACCCGCGAGAGCCCGGAGGCGCTGGAGCTGATCCGGCACGACGCGGCGCATGTGCTCGCCGAGGCGGTGCAGGAGCTGTGGCCGGGCACGCAGGTGACCATCGGCCCGGTGATCGAGAACGGCTTCTATTACGATTTCTTCCGCAACGAGCCGTTCTCGCTCGACGATTTCCCGGCGATCGAGAAGAAGATGCGCGAGATCATCGCCCGCGATGCGCCCTTCTCCAAGGAGGTGTGGGACCGCGACGAGACCAAGCGCGTCTTCGCCGAGAAGGGCGAGGCGTTCAAGGTCGAGCTGGTGGACGCGATCCCCGCCGACCAGCAGATCAAGATCTACCGGCAGGGCGAGTGGTTCGACCTGTGCCGCGGCCCGCACATGCCGAGCGTGGGCAAGGTGGGCGACGCCTTCAAGCTGATGAAGGTGGCCGGCGCCTATTGGCGCGGCGACGCCAGGAACCCGATGCTGACCCGCATCTACGGCACCGCGTGGCGCAGCCGCGAGGAGCTCGACGCCTATATCCACCAGCTCGAGGAAGCCGAGAAGCGCGACCACCGCCGGCTCGGCCGGGAGATGGACCTGTTCCACTTCCAGGAGGAAGGCCCGGGCGTCGTATTCTGGCACCCGAAGGGCTGGAACATGTTCCAGAACCTCGTCTCCTACATGCGCCGGCGCATCAAGGCCGACTATGCCGAGGTCAACGCCCCGCAGGTGCTCGACAAGTCGCTGTGGGAGACCTCCGGCCATTGGGGCTGGTACAAGGACAACATGTTCAAGGTGCAGCCCGCGGGCGACGCCGAGGACAATGACCGGGTCTATGCGCTGAAGCCGATGAACTGCCCGGGCCACGTGCAGATCTTCAAGCACGGCCTGAAGTCCTATCGCGATCTTCCCATGCGGCTTGCGGAATTCGGCGCGGTGCACCGCTACGAGCCTTCCGGCGCGCTGCACGGGCTGATGCGCGTGCGCGGCTTCACCCAGGACGACGCCCACATCTTCTGCACCGAGGAGCAGATGGCGGCCGAGTGCCTGAAGATCAACGAGCTGATCCTCTCCACCTACGCCGATTTCGGCTTCGAGGAGATCGTGGTGAAGCTCTCCACCCGCCCGGACAAGCGGGTCGGCTCCGACGCGGTGTGGGACCACGCCGAGGCGGTGATGCGCGACGTGCTGGAGACCATCGAGAAGCAGGCCGGCGGCAAGATCAAGACCGGTATCCTGCCCGGCGAGGGCGCGTTCTACGGGCCGAAGTTCGAGTACACGCTGCGCGACGCGATCGGCCGCGAATGGCAATGCGGCACCACGCAGGTCGACTTCAACCTGCCGGAGCGCTTCGGCGCCTTCTATGTCGATGGCGACGGGCAGAAGAAGACGCCGGTGATGATCCACCGCGCCATCTGCGGCTCGATGGAGCGCTTCACCGGCATCCTGATCGAGCATTTCGCCGGCCACTTCCCGCTGTGGTTCGCGCCGACGCAGGCGGTGGTGGCGACCATCACCTCCGATGGCGACGACTATGCGCGCGAGATCGCCGCCGCGGCCACCAAGATGGGGCTGCGGGTGGAGACCGACCTGCGCAACGAGAAGATCAACTACAAGGTCCGCGAGCACTCGCTGGCCAAGGTGCCGGCGCTGCTGGTGGTCGGCCGCAAGGAGGCGGCGGAGCGCACCGTCTCGATCCGCCGGCTGGGCTCGCCGAACCAGACCACGCTGGCGCTCGACGAGGCGCTGGAGGCGCTGGTCGCAGAGGCGTGCCCGCCGGATTGCGAGCGCGACTGAGCCCGCCGCGGCAGGCACGTTCGACGGCGTCAAGAATCACGAAGGCCGGGGAGGAAGCTCCCCGGCCCTTTCTGCTTTCAGGCTACCTGTTCGGCCCGCGCGGGATCGCGGGCGGCGGCGGCCAGGGCTGGGTCTCGCGCCGCGTCGTGGGATTGGCGTCGGCGTTCGGCACGTTCAGCCGGCGCTGGCCCGGCGTCCAGTAGGACGGGCCCTGCATGAGGTTCTGGCTGTTGGGTTTCACCGCGTCGGGGCGCGTGGGTATGGCGGAACCCGAGGCCTGCGGTATCGACGGCCGCGGCGTGGCCGCTCCGGGATTGGAAAGGATCGGGTTCAGCGTCGTGCCCGCCGTCGTGCCGCGCAGCCCCGGCGTCTGGGCCTGTGCCAGCGCGGGCGGCGTGAGCATGGCGAGGGTGAGGGCAAGCCCCTTCAGTCTCATCGTGCCGATTCTCCTCGTCTGAATGTGGGGTCGCGCGCCCACTTTTGCCATCGTCGGATGCGGGAAAGGGAAAAGCCGCCGGCGCCGTTGCGTAGCCGGGGCTTTGCGTGGATATTCCCCGCCCGCGGCTTTCGCTCGCCTTCCTCGCGGCAAATCACGGATTCGGGCCTATGGCAGACCAGAACGCGGCGATTCTGGTGGTCGACGATGTCGCCGAGAACCGCGACCTGCTGATCCGGCGGCTGCGCCGGCTCGGCTTCTCGCGGATCGAGGAGGCCGCCGACGGCGTTGAGGCGCTGGCCGCTATCGGCCAGGCGGCCTTCGACCTCGTGCTGCTCGACATCATGATGCCGGAGCTCGACGGCTTCGGCGTGCTTGAGGCGCTGCGCAGCGACGGGCGGATCAACGACATTCCGGTGATCGTCATCTCGGCACTCAACGAGATCGACCCCGTCGTGCGCTGTATCGAGCTCGGCGCCGACGACTTCCTGTTCAAGCCCTTCAACCCGACGCTGCTGCGTGCCCGCGTGCTCGCCACGCTGGAGAAGAAGGCGTTGCGCGACCTGACCCGCGAGGAACTCCGGCGCAAGCAGGTCGAGCTCAACGAGGCGCGCACGCTCCAGCTTTCGCTGGTGCCGCCGTCCTTTGCGGGCGCCGTCGCCGGGCGCCGGCTCGACGTCGACGCGCTGCTGGAGCCTGCCAAGGAGGTCGGCGGCGACCTGGTCGACTATTTCCCGGTCGGCGACGGGCTGATGGTGCTCGCCATCGGCGACGTTTCCGACAAGGGCGCGGCGGCGGCGCTGATGATGGCGCGCACCCATTCCATGTTCCGCGCGCTTTCCGGCCGGCCGGACGCCCCCGAGCTGTTTGCCGACCCGGCGCGGGCGGTCTCGATCGCCAATGACGGGCTGGCGCGCGGCAATGCGGGGTGCATGTTCGTCACCTTCGTGCTGGCGAGCGTGGACGTCGCGGCCGGCCGGCTAGCCTATGTGCGCGCGGGCCATGTGCCGCCCTATCTGCAGGGCGCGGACGGGGGCGTGGAGCGGCTGGGCGGCCCGGGCGGCCCACCGCTGGGCGTGGTGGAAGGCTTCGACTACCAGGCGGCGCAGGTCGATCTGAACGAGGGCGACCGGCTGCTGGTGGTGACGGACGGCTTCACCGAGGCGCAGAACGCGGCCGGCGAACTGTTCGGCGAGGACCGGGTGGGTGCCTTCTTTGCCGACGGGGCGGAGGTGGGCGGCGCGGGAGGGCAGGTGCTTACCCGGCTCGCCACGCAGGTCCGGGCCTTCGAGGCCGGGCTGCCCGCCTTTGACGACATGGCCGCCATTCTGCTCACCTTCGGCGCACGGGAAGTCTAGATCGATGGGAAGTGACGCCATGCCGGAGAACGCGCTGGACGAATCGCAGGCGGGCCGCGAGGCGACCCTGCTGCGCGCGACGCTGGAGAACATGTCTCAGGGCGTCGCCATGTACGACGCCAAGCACCGGCTGGTGACGTGGAACACGCTGTTCTGCGAGTATCTCGACATGCCGGCGGAATTCCTCGGCACCGAGCACACGTTCGAGGACTACATCCGCTATCTCGGCTCGCGCGGCGAGTTCGGCGACGTCGACATCGAGACCGCGCTCGCCAAGCGGGTGGCGCAGCTCGACCACTCCCATTCCTTCGAGCGGGTGCGACCTGACGGCACCATCCTCGAGGTGCGCCGCGACCCGGTGCCGGGCGGCGGCTTCATCGCCATCTACACCGACATCACCGAGCGCAAGCTCGCCGAGATGAAGCTGCGCGAGGACGAGGAGCAGCTTCGCGCCATCGACGCCGCCGCGCCGGTCGGCCTGCTGATTATGGATGTCGAGAAGCGCGCCGTGCGCCACGCCAATGGCTGCTTCGGGCGGCTGGTCGGTCGCGACACGCGCGACCTCATCGACCACCCGATGGCCGAGCTGTTCGCCGACCCGGCCAAGAGCGCGGAGATGGCCGAGCTGATGCTCACCCCGCTCGCCGAGGGCCGCGAATTCTACCTGCCGCGCGCCGACGGCACCGAGATCTGCACCATGGTCTCGCACGAGCCGCTGGAGTTCCGCGGCGCGCATGCGGTGATCGCCACCTTCGTCGATATCTCTGACCGCGTGCGCATGGAGCAGCAGCTTCGCGAGGCCAAGGAGGCGGCCGAATCCGCCAGCCGGGTCAAGTCCGCCTTCCTCGCCAATATGAGCCACGAGCTGCGCACGCCGCTCAACGCCATCATCGGCTACAGCGAGATCCTCGCCGAGGATGCCGCCGACGAGGGCAACACGGCCATGGTCGCGGACCTCGACAAGATCCAGGGCGCCGGCAAGCACCTGCTGGGGCTGATCAACGACATCCTCGACCTGTCGAAGATCGAGGCCGGGCGCATGGACGTCTATCTGGAGCAGGTGTTCCTCGCCCGCATGGTCGAGGAGGTGAAGACCATCGTCGGCCCGATGATGGCGAAGAACGAGAACCGCTTCGTCATCGACTGTCCGAAGGACATCGGCACGCTGCGCACCGACGTCACCAAGCTCAAGCAGAGCCTCATCAACCTGCTCAGCAACGCCGCCAAGTTCACCAAGCAGGGCGAGGTGGCGCTGCATCTGTCGCGCCATGAGAGCGAGGATGGCGGCTTCATCCGCTTCGCAGTGACCGACAGCGGCATCGGCATGACCGAGGAGCAGCTCGGCCGGCTGTTCCAGGCGTTCACGCAGGCGGATTCCTCCACCACGCGCAATTTCGGCGGCACCGGGCTCGGCCTCACCATCACCAAGCATTTCGCGGTGATGCTGGGCGGGAACATCACGGTGACCAGCGAGCCGGGCAAGGGCTCGACCTTCACCATCGACCTGCCGGTCGCGCGCGAGGCCGAGGTCGCCGCCGAGCTGCCGGAGATCGACACCGGCGCGGTTGCCGATCCGGGCGCGATCACCGTTCTGGTGGTCGACGACGACCCGGCGGTGCACGAGGTGCTGACCGCGACGCTGGGCAAGGAAGGCTATGTGCTGCGCCATGCCCGCGACGGCATCGAGGCGCTCAACATCATGCGCACCGACCCGCCGGACATCGTGACGCTCGACGTGATGATGCCGAAGGTCGACGGCTGGTCGGTGCTGGGCATCATGAAGTCCGAGCCGGCGCTGGAGCATATTCCGGTGATCATGCTCACCATCGTCGACGACCGGAATCTCGGCTATTCGCTCGGCGCAGCGGAATACATGACCAAGCCGATCGACCGGCAGCGGCTGATCGCGCTGATCCACAAATTCGCCCCGGGCGACGAGCACGCGGTGCTGGTGGTCGACGACGACCCGCATGTGCGCGCCATGGTGCGCACGACCATCGAGGGCGTAGGGCTGACCGCGATCGAGGCCGCCAACGGGCGCGAGGCGCTGGAATGGCTCGACCGCCATCCGCGCCCCTCGCTGGTGCTGCTGGACCTGATGATGCCGGAGATGGACGGCTTCACCTTCCTCGAGCAGGTGCGCCAGCGGCCGGACTTCGCGGACCTGCCGGTGGTCGTGCTCACGGCCAAGGAGCTGACCGAGGACGAGCGCAGCTTCCTCGCGCGCAACACGCTGCTGATCCTGAGCAAGAGCGCCCAGCCCATCGGCACGCTCGGCTCCGCGCTGGCGGCGATCGCCGGGCAGGAAAAGCCGGCCCGGCCGGCGGCGAAATAGACGGGACGTTCAGGCGATGGCGAAGATCCTGCTCGTGGAAGACAACGAGATGAACCGCGACATGCTCTCGCGGCGGCTGACGCGCAACGGCTTCGAGGTGATCGTCGCCGTGAACGGCCAGGAGGGAGTGGACCTCGCCGTGGCGCAGAAGCCGGACCTGATCCTCATGGACATGAGCCTGCCGGTCCTCGACGGCTGGGAGGCGACGCGGCAGGTGAAGGGCAACGCGGAGACCGCGGCGATCCCCGTCATCGCCCTGACCGCCCACGCCATGGCGCAGGACCGCGAGGAGGCGATGGCGGCGGGCTGCGACGATTTCGACACCAAGCCGGTGGAAATGCCGCGCCTTCTGTCCAAGATCAACGCGTTCCTCGCACCGGGTTGAGGCACCCCGCGGTCTCCGGCGGCTTGTGCTGGCCGCCGACCTGCGTCACGCTGCGCTGCACCAAACCGACCCGGTCTTTCATCCGACGCGGAAACCTGCGTGCCGCCGTCCACGGGAAAGGCTCCGTCCCGGGAACCGTCCTGCCTTGAGTACCATAGCCACCATCGCCTCCCTCATGAGCGGGCTGGGCCTGTTCTTTCTCGGCGTGCGCGGGCTGTCGTCGAACCTCGTGCCGCTGGTGGGGCGGCGCGCCCGGGTCGCCTTCGCCGCCGCGTTGCGCGGACCCGCGAGCTGCGCGCTGAGCGGTATCGTCGCCGGGCTGGTGACGCAGAGCTCCACCGCCGTCTCCTGGATCATCGTCTCCTTCGTGAAGGGCGGCGTGTTGGGGGAGGGGGCGGCGCTGCTGGCGCCGACCTGGTCGAATGTCGGCACTGCGCTGCTGCCGATCATCGTCGCCATCGACACCTCTGTGGCGGCGGGGCTGGTGATCGGCCTCGTCGGCTTCGCCAGCTATTTCAAGCTGGCGCGGGGCGACCGGCTGCGGCGGATGCTCGACGCGGCGCTGGGAGCGGGGCTGCTGCTGTTCGGCATGCACCTGGTCTCGGCGACGGTCGGCCCGCTGCGCGAGGAGCTGATGCACGACGCCTGGTGGGCGGCGGCGCTGCAGTCGCCGCTGCTGCTCGCCGGCATCGGCGCTGCCTTCGCGCTTGCGGCGCAGTCCTCCTCGGTCGCCGCGGCGATCGCGGTCGCGGCGGTGAGCAGCGACCTGCTCGACCTCGCCGCCGCGCTGCCGCTGATGATCGGCGCCAACACGGCGTCGGCGTTCAATCATGCGCTGCTGATCCCGGGCGAGAGCCGGGCGGGGCGCATCGTCTTCGGGCTGCAGGTGGTGCAGAAGATCGGCGGCTCGCTGCTGCTGCTGGCGCTCTACCTCTACGGCCTCGCCGAGCCGCAGCAGATGGACGGGCTGTTCGGCCTGATGGGCGAGAACGCGGCCGCGCAGCTCGCGGTGCTGTTCGTGATCGCGCAGGCTGGAGGCGCGCTGATCACCAATCTCGCCGAGATGCCCACGCGCCGGCTGCTGGCGCGGATGAAGTCGAGCCCGGCGGAGACGCTGGGAGAGCCGGCCTTCCTCATGCGCGAGGCGCTCTCCGACCCGGGCACCGCGCTCGACCTCGCCACGCGCGAATTGGCACGGCTTTCCGCCCGGCTGCCGCTGATGCTCGATCACGTGCGCGACGAGAAGGTGCAGGAGACCCCGCCGCCGGCGCAGCTGTGCGTCGCCGGGACGCGGCTGGCGGGCCTGGTGAAGTCCTATCTGGCTTCGCTGCTCGACCGCGAGCTCTCGGCGCGGCGGGTGTCGCGCGCGCTGCTGCTCGACGATGCGGCGGGGACGGCCGCGGCGCTGCACGAGGCGCTGGCCGAGTTCGTCGAGGCTTCGGCGCCGGCGCGCCAGCTTCCCGCCGCGGGGCGGCTGATCGAGGCTCTGCACGCGCTGCTAGGGGCGGTGGCGGACCATGCCGTCAGTCTTGGCGCAGAGGACCCCGAGCTGGTGCTGACCCTGCTCGGGCATCGCGACCAGCTCATGGACGAGCTGCGCCACCGGCTGTCGACGCAGGCCGGCGTCCCGCCGCAGGCGCTCGACGGGCTGTTCCGCATGACGGTGCTGTTCGAGCGGATCGTGTGGCTGTCGCGCCGGCTGGTGAACGGCTTCACGCAGGTGCACCGCGCCCAGACCGAGGGGCTGTGACGGGCGGGAAGCCGGCGGCTATGCCGCGTCGCGGGCGAGGGAGAGGGTGACCACGTTGCGCCCGTTCTCGCGGCGATAGGCGAAGCTGCGCGCGAGCGTGCGGATCAGATGGACGCCCAGCCCGCCGATGTGCCGCTCGTCGAGGGTGCCGTCGATTTCCGGCGAGGGCGCGGTGAAGGGATCGAACGGATCGCCGTCGTCGCTCAGCGTGAGCTCGACCGAATCGTCGGCGCAGCGCACCTGCACGCCGATCTCGCCGGGGCGCCCGTCGGGATAGCCGTAATCGACCGCGTTGTTGACGAACTCGTCGACCGCGAGCTGGAGCCGGTGGGTCGCCTTGGGCGACAGATCGGCCGCTTCCGCGAAGCTGTCGAGCCGGGCGACGAGCGCCGGCATCTGCGACAGGTCGTTGGGGAGGCGGACATCCATCTCACGGAGCGTCATGTTTCCGTCCGAGGGCTGAAGCGCCTCAGAAAGACACCCCTACGTAAAGGAAGCAAGTGCCGTTTCGCGGCTTTGGTGAATGGGGATCAGCGACGAGAAGCCGCTGACCTCGAACACCTCGTGCACCTGCGGCGTGAGGCTGCAGACCGCCAGCGCGACGCTGGAAGAGCGGGCGAGCTTGGCCGCTTTCAGCACCACGCGCAGCCCCGCCGAACTGATATAGGTCAGCTCCTCGAAGTCGAGCAGCACCGCGGTGCTGCCATCGGGGATCACGGCGAGCATCTCGTCGAGGCGCGGCGAGGAGCTGCTGTCGAGGCGGCCCTTGACCACCGTGACGACGGTATTGCCTTCCACCAGCCGGTCGATCTGCATCGCGCTTTCCAGCTCTCGTCAGTCCGTCATGCGTCAACAGGAAGGTGCCGTCCCGCAGGGGCGGTTAGCCATCGTTCCTGTCGCATGAGCGCGCTCAGAACTAAACACAAAGGGTCGGGCGCGCAAGACGACGAAAAGGAAGTCGGCCCGCGCGGAACGATCGTCAGTGCTCGAAGCGCAGGGTCAGCGCCTGCCGCTCGCCCAGCTTGCCGAGCACCAGCTTGTCGGCGCGCTTTGAGAGCATGTAGCCGACGAAGCGCGCCACCGCAGCCGCGTCGCCCAGCAGGTCCTCGGGCGAGGGGCGCAGCGTCGGGATCTCGATCGGTGCGCCGCGATAGAGCAGCGTGACGTCGAAGTCGTTCTCGTCGAAGCGCGCGCGCATGACGAGGCCGTCCTCGGCGACGCCGGTGTCGAGCAGCATCTCCGCCGCCTCGGCGACGACGGGGATGGCGGAGGCGATGACGTCGCGGCGCGCGCCCCAGATGTCGCCCTGGTACTCGAGGAAGGTGGTGGTGGCCTCGAACGGGTTGTCGTCCACGGTCACCGGCACCGAGGCCTCCTGCCGGATGCCGATGCGGAAGAACAGGTTCAGCCCGATGGCGACGCCGGTGGAGACCGAGAGCGGCGAGCCGAGGATGGGGTGCGCCCAGCTCGGCGTCGCCTGCACCAGCTCGGGCAGGATTGCGACCGCGAGCCCCGCCATGATGGCGAGGCCGACGGTGAAGATCCGCCGGTCGCTGAGCCGGCGGGAGAGGATAAGCTCCATGCCGGCGACCACGAGGAAGGCGGAGCTGTAGACCAGGATCGCGCCGACCACAGGGTCCGGGATCACCGACAGCGCGCCGATGAGGCGCGGCGAGAAGGCGGCGAGCAGGATGATGATGCCCGACGCCACGCCCACCCGCCACGCCGTGGCGCCGGTGGCGAAGGCGACGCCGATGGCGGCCGACGAGGAGGCGCTGGCGAAGCCGCCGGTGAGGGCCGCGCCCATGTCGCTCACCGTGTTGGGACGGATGGCACGCGCGGCCTGCCCCATGTCGGCGCGGCGCCAGTCGGCGTCGTCCATGCGCTGCATGGAGACGACGGTGCTGATCATGTCCACCGCCGAGATGATGCCGGTGAGGATCGCCGCCGGCAGCATGGCCCAGGAGAAGGCGAGGCCGGGCCAGGCGATGGCGGGCAGGTCGATGAGCGGCAGGTTGGCGAGGGCGCGGCCGGCCGGCCCGTGGGTGAGGCCGACATAATGAGCGAGGAGCCAGCCCACGCCGGTGCCGATGGCGACCGCGAACAGGCGCAGCATGCCGCGCGAGAAGATGGCCAGCACCACGATGACGACCAGCGCGGCGAAGCTGACCATCGGGTAGCGCAGGTCCATCCCGGCGCTGCTCGCCTGGTGGGCGAGGCCGAACATGCGCCTCAGTGCGGGCTCGGCCAGCGCGACGCCGAGCATGGTGACGGCGACGCCGCAGACCTCCGGCGGGAACAGCTTGCGCAGCGCGCCGGTGAAGAAGGTCAGCGAGAGCTGGGAGACGGCGGCGACCAGGCTCATGGCGGCGTAGAGCGCCGGCCCGCCGGCCGCGAGCGACTGCACCGCCATTGGCAGGTGTGAGGTGTTGGGGATCTGCACCAGCAGGACACCGGACCCGAAGCGTGGCCAGCATTCCAGTATGGTGGCGATCCCCATGAAGATGACGCAGCTGGTGATGAGGCTCTGCGTCGCCTCGAAGGACAGCCCCGCCTCGGCGGCAGCGACGAGCGGATAGACCACGAACAGCAGGGCAAGCGAGGCGTGCTGCACGCCAAGGCTGACCAGCGTTCCGAGCGGGACCTTGTCCTCTGCGCCGTAGAGAATGTTGGAAGGCTTGCGCGGCATGGTGCGGGGGCCGGGAAGACGTCGTGGAGGGAGGCCGGCCTCACGCCGTGCGGAAATCGCGGCGACGCTCGGCCGGGTCGCCAGCCGGATCGCGGGGCGCAGGAAATCCCGAGCCCGCCCGACCTGCCGAATCCGTTACCGCGACTATGGAGTCTTGAGTGTGGGGCCGCAAGCTATCCGGCCGCGCGGGCGTGGCCGGCGACGGGAGGGGGCGAGGGGATCGACCGGGGGAAGCGGGGGAACGCTCATCGGGCGCTCCTTCCACGCGACATAGGCGGCAAGCGCGGCTTCGAGGTCGCCGAGCGAGCAGCGGGCATCGAGATTTATCACGCCGGCGGCGATTTCGACCGCGAACACCGGCCAGTAGCGATCTACCGCTGCGGGGAGATCGATCTCGTTAATCAGGGCTCCGCCCCGCAGGCCGATCTCGCATATCGCGCGTGCGCGACCCTCGATTCCGTCCATGAACGGATGTTAACCCAAACGCACGCCCGCGGCACGAAAATTTTGCAGTGCGATATTTTGGGCACATGATCCGCCCCGTCCGGCCGCGCGGGGCGCGACCGAACCCATTGGACCCGTTCACGATCCGCCGCACCGGCCGGTGCGGCGAGTGACCAGGTTGCGGCGCCGTTTCACCTTTGCCGCTTCACCATCGCCCGGTCATTGTGGCGTCGTCATCTGCGGATGGCGCGTGCCAGCCAGATCAGGATACAGGCGCCGATGATGCCGGCGATGAGATAGCCGAGCCAGCCGCCGAAGCCGACGCCGACGAAGCTGAAGATGAAGCTGGCGATGGCCGCGCCGATGATGCCGAGCACGATGTTCATCAGGATTCCGGTGCCGGAATCCATGATTGCGGATGCGATCCATCCGGCCAGCCCGCCGATGATGATGGCGGCAATCCAGCCGATCTGTGCGTCTTCCATGAGAGCCCCCAAACGGATTTTCAGGACGCCGGTAGAACGGCGGCGCCCGGCATTCGGTTCCAGAAAATCTTACCGTGGGTAAGTCGTCCCGCGCGGCGGGTCCCAGTACGCTGTCGCTGCCTAAACTGGAGCGCCGCAGCGAAGCGCCGGGGAGATGCGTGAGGCGGCCGCAAAAAAATCCCGCCGTGATGTCGGGCTAGGCTGTTCCCGTTCGTCCTCGTGTCGACGGCGGCGCCCGGCATGGGCGCGATGCCGGGCATGGGGATCGGCAAAGGGAGGACAAAACGGTGAATGTACAGGCTTATCTGATGTTCAACGGCCGCGCCGAGGAGGCGATCGCCTTCTACGGCAAGGTGCTGGGCGCCGAGGTCACGATGCTGCTGCGCTTCCGCGAAGCGCCGGAGCCGCCGCCGCCCGGCATGACGCCGGACGGGTGGGACGACAAGATCATGCATGCGAGCTTCCGGGTCGGCGAGGTCGAATTGATGGCTTCGGACGGCTGCCAGTCCGGCGGCGGCACCTTCCAGGGCATCTCGCTGGCGCTCTCCGTCGCCTCGACGGAGGAGGCGGAAGCGAAATTCGCCGCGCTCGCCGAGGGCGGCACGGTTACCATGCCGCTCGCCAAGACGTTCTTCTCGCCGAGCTTCGGCACACTGACCGACCGCTTCGGCGTTTCCTGGATGGTCCTGGTTTCGACCACGTGACGGGCGGACATCATGGCGAAACAGGTCTTCATTCTCGTCGGCACCCGAAAGGGCGCCTTCATCCTCGAGAGCGACGCCGCGCGCCGCTCATGGCAGGTCCGCGGGCCGTTCTGCGAGACCTGGCCGACCAACCACGTCGTCGCCGATCCGGCGAGCGGCACGATCTATGCCGGCGGCGGCAATGAATGGTTCGGCCCGGCGGTGTGGAAATCGACCGATTTCGGCCGCAGCTGGACCCATTCGAGCCAAGGTCTCGCCTATGAGGCCGGGCAGGCGCCGGTGAAGGCGGTGTGGAGCCTCGCCGTCGGCCGCGACGGCAGCCTCTATGCCGGCGTCGAGCCGGCCGGGCTGTTCCGCAGCCGCGACGGCGGGGAAAGCTGGGTCCATGTCGAGGGCCTGCAGAAGCATCCGAGCCGGCCGGAATGGAATCCGGGCGGCGCCGGGCTGATCCTGCACTCGCTGGTGCTCGACCCGGCGGATGCGGACCGGATCTGGGTCGGCATATCCGCCGCCGGCGTGTTCGCCACCGAGGACGGCGGCGAAAGCTGGCAGGCCCGCAACCGCGGCACCCGCGCCGACTACATGCCCGAGGGCCAGAACTACCCCGAATTCGGCCAGTGCGTGCATTGCCTCGTCATGGCGCCGGGCGGGGGCGGGCGGCTCTACCAGCAGAACCATTGCGGCATGTACCG
This sequence comes from Ancylobacter mangrovi, assembly GCF_024752335.1. Classification (NCBI taxonomy): domain Bacteria; kingdom Pseudomonadati; phylum Pseudomonadota; class Alphaproteobacteria; order Hyphomicrobiales; family Xanthobacteraceae; genus Ancylobacter; species Ancylobacter mangrovi. Next base: position 166,444 of record NZ_JANTHY010000009.1, read on the forward strand.
CTCGGACGATGGCGGGCGGCAATGGGAGAGCATCGAGGAGGGGCTTCCGTCCTCCTTCGGCTTCCCGGCGGCGGCGCATCCGCGTGACCCGGACAGCCTCTACCTCATCCCGCTGAACGGCGACATCAAGGGCCGCTTCATGCCGGAGGGCCGGACCGCGGTCTGGCGAACCGGCGACGCGGGACGGAGCTGGCAGGCGCGGCGCGAGGGCTTGCCCCAGGACGGCGCCTATTTCAACGTGCTGCGCCAGGCGATGGCGACCGATACGCTGGAGCCGGCGGGGGTCTATTTCGGCACCAATGCCGGCGGGCTCTATGGCAGCGCCGACGAGGGCGAGAGCTGGGACTGCCTCGCGCCCTACCTGCCGACCATCACCTCGGTCGAGACGCTGGTGATCGAGCCGTGAGGAGCCGAACCGTGAGGACCGGACGATGAGGACGACGGGCGAGGGGACGTTGCAGGAGCAGGGGGGCGAGACGCGCGCGCCGGTCCTCGTGCGCCTGCCGCCCCATCTCGTCGTCCTGTTCCCCGGCGCCGGGCGGCTCGTTTCCGTCCCCGCCCGCGACGTGGCGGAGATGGTGGATAGGCTCGACGCGCTCTGGCCCGGCATGCGCGAGCGCCTGTGCGACGAGACGCCGGCGATCCGGCGCCACATCAACGTCTTCGTCGGCGGCCGCCGCGCCAGCCTGTCGACCCCGCTCGCCGCCGGCGCGGACGTCTTCGTCATCACCGCCATCAGCGGCGGCTGACCTCAACGCGAAAAGGCCCGCCATGCTCTACACCCTCCTTTGCTACCATCAGGAAGATGTCGTCTGCGCCTGGACCAAGGAGGAGGACGACGCGGTGATGCGGAAGCTTGCCGTGGTGCAGGAGCGGCTCGCCAAGGCGGGCAAGCTCGGCCCGGTGGCCCGGCTGCTGCCGACCACCGCCGCCACCACGCTGCGCAAGGACCGCGACCCGCCGCTGGTGCTCGACGGCCCCTTCGCCGAGACCAAGGAGCAGCTTCTCGGCTTCTACGTCCTCGACTGCGCGAATCTGGAGGAAGCGCTCGACATCGCCCGCGAGCTCGGCGCGGCCAATCCGGGCGGCTCCTACGAGATCCGGCCGATCGGCCTGTTCCATGACGGCGGCGCGAGGCCGTGATGGAGGAGGCGCCGTGGATCGGCACGACGCTCGCCGCCGCCCGGCCGCAGGCGCTCGCCGCGCTGCTGCGTTATTTCCATGACCTCGACCTCGCCGAGGAAGCCTTCCAGGAGGCGTGCCTGCGCGCGCTGAAGACCTGGCCGCAGAAGGGCCCGCCGCGCGACGCCGCGGCCTGGCTGGTCTTCGTCGGCCGCAACATCGCGATCGACGCGGTGCGCCGGCGGGCGAAGCAGGCGCCGCTACCGCCGGAGGAGACCTTCTCCGACGCGGAGGACGCCGAGGCCGAGATCGCCGAGCGCCTCGACAGTTCGCACTACCGCGACGACGTGCTGCGGCTCCTGTTCATCTGCTGCCATCCCGAGCTGCCGGCGACGCAGCAGATCGCGCTCGCGCTGCGCATCGTCTCCGGCCTCTCGGTCGGCCAGATCGCGCGGGCCTTCCTCGTCGGCGAGGCGGCGATGGAGCAGCGCATCACCCGCGCCAAGGCGCGCATCGCCAGGGCCCAGCTCGGCGAGGCCGGAGTGCCGTTCGAGGCGCCGGGCGCGGTGGAGCGCGCCGAGCGGCTCGGCGCCGTGGCGGCGATGATCTATCTCGTGTTCAACGAGGGTTATTCGGCCGCGGGCGACACCGCCGCGGCGCGCGAGCCGCTGTGCGAGGAGGCGATCCGCCTCGCCCGCCTGCTGCTGCGGCTGTTTCCGGCCGAACCCGAGATCATGGGGCTCGCCGCGCTGATGCTGCTCCAGCACGCCCGCGCCGCGGCGCGCTTTGACGGCGAGGGGACGGTGAGCCTGCTCGACCGGCAGGACCGCCGGCTGTGGAACGGGCCGATGATCGCCGAGGGCCTCGCCCTGCTCGACAAGGCGATCCGCCATCGCCGGCCCGGTCCCTACCAGGTGCAGGCGGCGATCGCGGCGCTGCACGCCCGCGCCGCCCGGCCGGAGGAGACCGACTGGGCCGGCATCGACGCGCTCTACGCGACGCTGGAGATCATGCAGCCCTCGCCGGTGGTGACGCTGAACCGGGCGGTGGCGATCTCGAAGCTGCGAGGCCCGGCGGCGGCGCTCGCCATGGTCGAGCCGCTGGGCAACCGGCTGTCGGGCTATTTCCACTATCACGGCCTGCGCGGCGCGCTGCTGATGCAGCTCGGCCGGCCCCGCGAGGCGCGCGACGATTTCATGTCGGCGATAAGCCTCGCCACCACCGCCGCCGAGGCCGCCCATATCCGCGCCCAGCTCGACGCGCTGAAGCAGGAAGCGGCGGAAGCCGGCCACAGCGCCTGAAGCGGGTCGGGGAGTGGGCGTGGCCGGGGCAACCGGGGCAATGCGTCCGAACCGTCGGCGTTCGCGGCTTTCCAGGAGAAGCGGCGCGTCACCGATGCGTATGAACCTGCCGTCGCCCGCGCTATCGCGGACGCCATCTTGCCGGCTTCGGCTGTGCGGGAAGAGGGTTGGCTCCCTGAGCAGGACTCGAACCTGCGACCATTCGATTAACAGTCGAACGCTCTACCAACTGAGCTATCAGGGACCAGAGACGCCGGCGCGGGGCGCTGTGCGTCTCGGAGGCCGGCCGTATAGCAATGCTCGGCCGGTTTGTGAAGCCGCAATGCGCAGCCTGTTGATATCCCTCAGGCGCTGAGCCGCTCCTGCTGCCCGGCGAACTGAAGCTGATGGAACGTGTAGTAACGCCCGCGGCGGGCCACGAGTTCGTCGTGACGCCCGCTTTCCACCACGCGCCCGCCGTCGATCACGAAGATGCGGTCCGCGTTGACGACGGTCTGCAGGCGGTGGGCGATGACCAGCGTCGTGCGGTCCATCTGCAACGAGCGGAGCGCGCGCTGCACCTCGGCCTCGGATTCGCTGTCGAGCGCCGCCGTGGCTTCGTCCAGCAGCAGAATCGGCGCGTCCTTGAGGAAGGCGCGGGCGATGGCGATGCGCTGGCGCTGGCCGCCGGAGAGCTGGGCGCCATGCTCGCCGACGCGGCTGTTATAGCCGCCGGCGAAGCTCATGATGAAGTCGTGCGCATGGGCGGCCTTGGCGGCGGCGACGATGTCCTCCTCGCTCGCGCCGGGGCGGCCGAAGGCGATGTTCTCGCGGATCGTGCCCGAGAACAGGAACACGTCCTGGCTCACGAAGCCAATGGCCTCGCGCAGCGAGCGCAGCGAGACCTGGTTGGTCTTCTGCCCGTCGATGGCGATGGTTCCCGATTCGACCTCGTAGAAGCGCTCGATGAGGTTCATCACCGTGCTCTTGCCGCCGCCCGAGGGGCCGACCAGCGCCGTGGTCTTGCCGGCCTCGGCGACGAAGGTGAGGCCGCGCAGCACCGGCTCGTCCTGGCGGTAGCCGAAGAACACGTCGTCGAACTCGATCTGCCCGCCCTTGAGCTGGAGCTGCGGTACGCCGGGCGGGTCCTGCTCGACCGGCTTCATGTCGAGGATCTCGAACAGCATCCGCGCGCCGAGCAGGTGCGAGGTCATGTCGATGTTGAGGCGCGCGAGCCGCTTGGCGGGCTCGTAGCTGAGCAGCAGCGCGGTGATGACGGAGAAGAACTCGCCCGGCGTCCGGCCGGCGTGGAGCACGCCCCAGCCCGCATACATCACCACCAGGCCGATCGCTACGCCGCCCAGCGCTTCCATCAGCGGGCCGGACTGCGACTGGGCGCGGATCATGCGGTTCGAAGCCTTCTCAAGCGAATCGATGCGCCCGTAGATGCGCCCGCGCAGCTCCTCCTCCATGGTGAAGGACTTGATGGTGCGAATGCCCTGAAACGCCTCGATCGACTCGGTCATGATCTGCACCGCGCTGTGGAACTCGCGGGCGAAGATCTTCTGCACCTTGCGGATCAGGCTGCGCACGCCGCCCACCGCGATCGGCATCACGATGAGGCCGATCAGCGCCATGAACGGGTCCTGCACGATCATCACCGCCGTCAGGCCGACCACGGAGAGCAGGTCGCGGCCGAGGCTGGTGATGATGAGGTTCAGCACGTTACGCGCGCCCTGCGCGCCCGCATTGAAGCGGATCATGATCTCGGCGGTGTGGTTGGCGCTGAAATAGCGCACATCCTGCGTCAGCAGCCGGTCGAGCACGCGCTTCTGGTTGTCGGCGACGATGCGGTTGCCGACCCGCGCCAGCGTCACGGCCTGCCCATAGGACGAGAAGCCCTTGATGACGCTCAGCGCCAGCACGGCCGCGGAGAGGATCCAGATCGCCGCCGTGCTCTGCTCGACGAAGATGCGGTTGATCACATCGCCCATGAGATAGGCGAGGCCGGAGGTCGAGCCCGCCATGATGCCCATGAACACGAAGGAGATCGCGTAGCCCTTCCAGTGGCGACGGCCATCGTTCAGGAACAGGCGATGGATCGTGTCGCGGGTTTCGCGACTGATCATGTTCTTCATCGCATTGGCCAGCTTGGGCGGCAGGAACATCAGATACTTCCTTTGCAACGAAGCACGCTTGCGGGGACCTTCGGCCACAGGGCGCTCCGAAACGGCGCGTCCCATGCGGCGCGCAGCGTCGAACTCCGGCTTCATCAACGACGATCAACCGGTCTTGTCAAACGATGGGAGGTCCTAAGGCAGGCGGCAGCGTCCCCGGTGTGTCGCACGCATCACGCGTCGCCGGCATTCCCTATGGGGAGCCGGCGACGCGCGTGTGAACTGGAGGCCACGGAGGGAATCGAACCCCCGTACGCGGATTTGCAGTCCGCTGCGTAACCACTCCGCCACGTGGCCAGACGCCCGGCGCGCAGCCGGGCCGAAAGACCGGGGCGCCTCATAACAGAGCCGCCCGGGATCGGCAACGGCGCATCCGTGCCAGTCCCCCGCTTCCGGGCGCCGAACCGGCCGGGCGAGGCGTTCCGCGACATTGGAAAGCTTCGAGAAGGCTTGCATTGCGCGCGCGTGTGCCGCAATCCTCCCTTCCAGTTTCCGGCCAGGAGCCGCCGCCGCGCGGCGGCTTTGTTTGCGAGGTTGTCCCAGAATGATCGATTTCGCCGAGATGCGGCGCGCCATGGTGGACGCGCAGGTGCGCGCCAACGACGTTACCGACCTCAGGATCGTTGCCGCCATGCTGGACACCCCACGCGAGCGCTTCGTGCCGCCGGGGCTGAAGAATTTCGCCTATATCGACGAGGACCTGCTGGTGAAGCCGGGCAACCCGGCCCGCTACCTGATGGAGCCGATGGTGCTCGCCAAGCTGCTGCAGGCGGCGGAGATCGGGCCGGACGCGCTGGTGCTCGATGTCGGCGCCGCCACCGGCTATTCTACCGCCGTGCTGGCCCGGCTGGCGGGACAAGTGGTCGCGCTCGAGGAGGACGCCGAGCTCGCCGGGCAGGGCTCGAACCTGCTGGTCGAGCTCGGGCTGCTGAACGCGGCCTATGTGCAGGGGCCGATGACGGCCGGCTGGTCGGCCGAGGCGCCCTACGACGTGATCCTGCTGAACGGCTCGATCGATTCGCCGCCCGAGGCCTTGTTCGCCCAGCTCAAGCCCGAGGGGCGGCTGGTGGCGGTGGTCGGGCAGGGGCGCTCGGGCCGCGCGACGGTCTACACCAACACGCCGGGCGGCGTCGGCGCGCGCATCGTGTTCGACGCGGCGGTGCCGCCGCTGCCGGGCTTCGAACCCCGGCCGGGCTTCGTTTTCTGAATATTTCTGATTGTGGACGGCGCGGGCGCGCGGGGCGGTGATGCGCCCGCGCGCCCGTTCCTTATAGGGCCAGCAGCCCCGCATGGGCGCTGTGCTGTGGCCGTTCTGCCGCGTTCACGGCAAAACGTATCCGCGTGTGAACCGACCGGTTCACATGCACCGTTCGAGCCCCTATTCTGAGATTCGCATCATGCACAGAAATTGAGAGTCTCCCTTTCAAGGAGACTCCGTAGAAGTTGCGTTCTCAGGGGTTTGGGACCATGTCGCTGTCTGCTACCGGGGGCAGGATCGTCGCATTCGCGACGGTGGCGTTTGTCGTGAGTGCCCATCCGGCTCGTTCCCAAACGCTCGAGCAGTCACTCTCCGCCGCCTATATGAACAATCCGACGCTGAACTCGCAGCGTGCGGCCACCCGCGCGACAGACGAGTACGTGCCGATCGCGCTGTCGGGCTACCGTCCGCAGGTGTTCGGCAGCGCCTATGTCGGCATGCAGTGGGCGGAGACGCGGGTCGACAGCGCCCAGGCTGCGGCGCTCGGCACCGGGTCGATCACCAACAACAAGACCTACCCGTCCGGCTTCGGCATCACGATCAGCCAGACCATCTATGACGGGCTGAAGACCGCGAACTCGGTTCGTGGCGCCGAATCGCAGGTGCGGGGCCAGCGCGAATTGCTGCGCAACACCGAGCAGCTCGTGCTGCTCGACGCTGCCACCGCCTATATGAACGTGCTGCAGAACAAGGCGCTGCTGGAGCTGCAGCAGCAGAACCTCGAGGCCCTGCGCGAAGAGCTGCGCGCGGCGCGCGACCGTTTCTCGGTGGGTGAGATCACCCGTACCGACGTCGCCCAGGCCGAGGCGAGCGTCGCCAATGCCGAGAGCGAGCTGGCGCTCGCCCAGTCCAACCTCAACACCTCCAACGCGGTGTTCTTCCAGGTCATCGGCCTGCAGCCGACCAACCTCAAGCCGGGCCGTCCGATTGACAATCTGCTGCCGAAGTCGATGAACAGCGCGGTCCAGGACGGTCTCAGCCATCATCCGGCGGTGAAGGCGGCCGAGTTCGCGGTCGATGCCGCGCTGTCCAACGTCAAGGTGGCCGAGGCCGCGCTGTCGCCCTCGCTGACCCTGAACGGCTCGGCGGCGTCCGACTACAACAGCACGCAGAACGTGGAGCGTTCGACCTCCGCCGCGGTCGCGCTCAACCTCACCGTGCCGATCTATCAGGGCGGCGCCGAGTACGCGCAGATCCGGCAGAACAAGGAACTGCTGAGCCAGCAGCGCATCGAAGTCGACGTGAACCGCGACCAGGTCCGCGCCAATGTGGTGCAGTACTGGGGGGCGCTCGAAGCGGCCAAGGCGGCGATCGACTCCGCGCAGGCCTCCGTGGCCGCGAACGAGATCGCGCTGCGCGGCGTGCGCGAGGAATGGCGCGTCGGCCAGCGCACCACGCTCGATGTGCTGAACGCGCAGACGGCGCTGTTCGACGCCCGCGCCAGCCTGGTGGTGGCGCAGCGCGACCGCGTGGTCGCCTCCTACGCGGTGCTGTCGGCGGCCGGCGGCCTGAGCGCGAGCCGCCTCAGCCTCAAGGTCACGCACTACAATCCGCAGGTGCACTACAACCAGGTCCGCGATGCCTGGATCGGTGTGCGCACCCCCGGCGGCCAGTAAGCGCCGCCGGCTCCCCCGTCCACAGTCCTGAAGGTCTGTCGGCTTGGCGCGCCGCTTGGCGCAATGCCATATTCATGAGGCGTTAACGAGTGATTCGCGTGATTCGCGCGGGCCTTCGGCGGCGCCGGTCACAATAATCGGATGCAGCGCATGTCGGTGGGTGCGAGAGGCAGCGAACCGTCGATGGAGGAGATACTCGCCTCCATCCGGCGCATCATCTCCGACGAGGTTGCGGGTGACCCGTCCCCCGCCGCTCCGGTTGCGGAAGCGGCCGCGGCGGACGCGGAATCGGTAGAGCCAGCTCCCGGCGCCGGGAATTCCGGACGGGCCGAGGATAGCTCGCCCGCTGCCGGCAGCATGCCCGAACGGTCGCGCACCCGTGATGCCGGACGCCGGCAGGCTGCTGCCGAAGACGTTCCCGCCCACGAAGACATCTCTGCTCACGACGAGTCCGCCGCGCAGGCCGAGGCCGATGCGCGTGAGGAGATGGTGCGCCCGGCCGTCGCCGGCTGGCGGCGCGAGAGCGCGGTGGGCATGCGCCTCGCCGCGATGCGCTCCTCGGCTTCCGAGGCCGAATCCTCCCTTCGCCCGCGCGCTGCCGAAGCCGCCGCGCGCGGCTATGCGCCCTCGCGCGGTGCGTCGGCGGGCGGGCAGGGCTATTCCACCTACGCGCCGGTCGGGCGGGCCCCGGCGGCCGATCCGTTCGCCGCGCGTTCGCGCCTGCCCGGTTCGGCCCGCGCCGCCGCCGTGGCGTCAGGCGCCGCGCAGCGCGTACCGGCACCCGCCGCGGAGCCGTCTCCCGAGCCGGCCGCCGGCGAGGAGATGGACTTCGAGCGGCCTTTCTCCTCGGCGCTGGCCGACCTCGCCATGGTCGAGCGGGCGGTGCAGGCCGAACTCGCCGCAGTGGCCGTCGGCTCGGACGTCGACGCCGATAGCGACACGGACATCGTCGAGGCCGAGGAGGCTGGGGCTCTCGAGCTTGAGGCCAACCCCGTCGACGTCGAGACCTCCGACGAAGATGCCCGCGAGGACGCCGGCGACGTGATGGTCGCTGCCCCGGACGATGCCGAATCTGATCCTTTCGAAGCGCCGCCCGCCGAAACGGCGAGCTTCGCTGCCCGAACCGCCACGGAGGCCGCCGACATGCAGGTGAACCCGAAGTCCGCCGCGGCTCAGCCCGCCGCCGTCCAGCGTACCGCCGAGCCGACGGAGGAGCGCCGCTCGGCGGAGTTCCGGCCGTCCGAGACCGGCGCGTCCTTCCCGCGCGCGGCTGAGCGCTCCGCCCCGGTGCGTCCGGCGGAGGCGGCCTCGGGTCCGCTTGCCGATGCGGTCCGCGAGCGTCTCGTCTCGGGAGCGACCAACAACGCCGTCTCGGCCGCCTTCGGCTCGCTGGCGCGCACGGTCGCCTCGAACTCCCGCACGGTGGACGACCTCGTCGCCGAGGCGGTGCGCCCGATGCTGAAGGAATGGCTCGACGAGCACCTGCCGGAGCTGGTGGAGCGGCTGGTGCGCGCCGAGATCGAGCGCGTCGCCCGCCAGGGGCAGTAGGCGGTTCGAGTTATGGCGGCCGGGTTCTCAGGGATCGGCCGCTGCTTCGATGGCGAGGGGCAGGCGAGGGTGCTCTGCTCTTTCCAGTGATCATCCTGACGCTGGGCTGCGCATCGCGGCTCGTTGTGCGCGTCGACGGCTGACAGCCACCCCGTGGGTGTCCCACCCCGCGCGAGTGGCTGGTCGCCCCACCGCGCCCGCGCACTCTCTCTCAAAGACAAAATCATCCCCATCGGCGCGTTTTGCCGCTCCGACGCAGCGTATGCGCGGCTTCATGGCGCGGCGCGAGTTGACTTGAGCGACCGGCTCCGCTTTCTCTCGCTCCCGTTCCAAATGAGGTGCCGGAGCCATCATGCTCGACAACAGGTTCGATCCCGCCGCCGTCGAAGACCGCATCTACCAGGCCTGGGTGGACGCCGAGGCGTTCAAGGCCGGGCGTGCGGAGCGGGTAGGGGCCGAGCCCTATTGCATCGTCATCCCGCCGCCCAACGTCACCGGCTCGCTCCATATGGGGCACGCGCTGAACAACACGCTGCAGGACATCCTCTGCCGCTTCGAGCGCATGCGCGGCAAGGACGTGCTGTGGCAGGTCGGCACCGACCATGCCGGCATCGCCACCCAGATGGTGGTCGAGCGCCAGCTCGCCGAGCGCCAGCTTCCCGGCCGCCGTGACATGGGCCGCGCCGCCTTCGTCGAAAAGGTCTGGGCGTGGAAGGAGGAATCGGGCGGCACCATCATCAACCAGCTGAAGAAGCTCGGCGCCTCCTGCGACTGGTCGCGCGAACGCTTCACCATGGATGAGGGGCTCTCGCGCGCGGTCCTCAAGGTGTTCGTCCGGCTCTACAAGGAAGGACTGATCTACAAGGACAAGCGGCTGGTGAACTGGGACCCGAAGTTCCAGTCCGCGATCTCCGACCTCGAGGTGCTGCAGGTCGAGGTTAAGGGCCATCTCTGGCACTTCCGCTACCCGCTGGCGGACGGCGTCACCTACCAGCACCCGATCGTGTTCGACGAGAACGACCAGCCGGTCGAGTTCGAGACCCGCGACTACATCGTCGTCGCCACCACGCGTCCAGAGACAATGCTCGGCGACACCGCGGTCGCGGTGCATCCCGAGGACCCGCGCTACCAGGGCCTGGTCGCGGCGGGGGCGAAGGTGCGCCTGCCGCTGGTCGGCCGGCTGATCCCGATTGTCGCCGACGAATATTCCGACCCGACCAAGGGCACCGGCGCGGTCAAGATCACCCCGGCGCACGACTTCAACGACTTCGAGGTCGGCCGCCGCCACGAGCTGGCGATGATCAACGTGCTCGATTCCGAGGCGCGGCTCACGCTGGTCGGCAATGGCGATTTCCTCGACGGTGTCCAGCCGGGCCCGGACCTCGACATCGTGCTCGGCCTCGACGGCCAGAGCCGCGAGGCGGCGCGCAAGGCGATCGTAGCGTTGATGGAGGAGCGCGGCCTGCTCGACCAGATCGAGCCGCATGCCCACACCGTGCCGCATGGCGACCGCTCCAACGTCGTGATCGAGCCCTGGCTTACCGACCAGTGGTATGTCGACGCCCACACGCTGGCCCAGCCGGCGCTGGCGGCGGTGCGCGAGGGGCGCACCACCTTCGTGCCGAAGAACTGGGAGAAGACCTATTTCGAGTGGCTGGAGAACATCCAGCCCTGGTGCATCTCGCGCCAGCTCTGGTGGGGCCACCAGATCCCGGCCTGGTACGGGCCGGACGGGTCGGTCTTCGTCGAGGAGACCGAGGAAGAGGCCGTGGCCGCCGCGCTGGCGCACTGCGTGCAGAACGGCATCGTCACCGACGAGGAGGCCCGCGCGCTGGCGGCGGACGCGGACCGGCGCGCCGCCCTCATCACCCGCGACGAGGACGTGCTGGACACCTGGTTCTCCTCGGCGCTGTGGCCGTTCTCGACGCTGGGCTGGCCGGACGAGACGGCGGAGCTGAAGCGCTACTACCCGACCTCGGTGCTGATCACCGGCTTCGACATCATCTTCTTCTGGGTCGCCCGGATGATGATGATGGGCCTGCACTTCATGGACGACGAGGTGCCCTTCAAGGACGTCTACATCCACGCCCTCGTCCGCGACGAGAAGGGCGCCAAGATGTCGAAGTCGAAGGGCAACGTCATCGACCCGCTCGACCTGGTGGCGACCTACGGCGCCGACGCGCTGCGCTTCACCCTGGCGGCGATGGCGGCGCAGGGGCGCGACATCAAGCTCGCCACCTCGCGCGTCGAGGGCTACCGCAATTTCGCGACCAAGCTGTGGAACGCCGCCCGCTTCGCCGAGATGAACGGCTGCAAGCGCGAGCCGTCCTTCCGGCCGCGCAACGCGGAATCGACGCTGAACCGCTGGATCCTCGGCGAGATGCAGAAGACCAGCGCCGAGATCACGCAGGCGCTGGAGGCCTACAAGTTCAACGAGGCGGCCGGCGCGGCCTACCGCTTCGTGTGGAACATCTTCTGCGACTGGTACCTCGAGCTCGCCAAGCCGGTCTTCATGAGCCCGGGCGGCGGCTGGAAGGAGGAGACGCGAGCGACCACCGCCTTCGTGCTCGACGAGATCCTGAAGATGCTGCACCCCTTCATGCCCTTTCTCACCGAGGAGCTGTGGGGCCTGACGGGCGATGCCGGCGCGCCGCGCGCCACCATGCTGGCGCTGGCGGAATGGCCCGCGCCCGCGGGGCTGGAGGCGGCGGGCGCCGAGGCCGAGCTCGGCTGGCTGATCGACCTCGTGACCGAGATCCGCTCGGTGCGGGCGGAGATGAACGTGCCCGCCGGCGCCCAGCTTCCGCTGGTGCTGGTGGGCGCGGGCGAGGAGACGCGCGACCGGGTGGTGATCTGGCACGACGCGCTCACCCGGCTCGCCCGGCTGTCGAGCGTCGTGTTCGAGCCCGAGGCGCCGGCCGGCTCGGCTCAGATCGTGGTGCGCGGGGAGACCGTGGCACTGCCGCTCGCCGGCTTCATCGACATGGAGGCGGAAGCCACGCGCCTCACCAAGGAGCTGAAGAAGGCGGCGGACGACATCGCCCGCGTCGACGCCAAGCTCGGCAATGCCGACTTCATCCGCCGGGCGCCGGAAGAGGTGATCGAGGAGCAGCGCGAGCGGCGCGAGGGCGCCGAGGCGCGCGCGGCCAAGATCCGCGAGGCACTCTCACGCCTCGGCAAGGCCGCCTGAGGCGGCGGCCTTCACGACGGACGGAAGGGCGGGCGGGGGCTGAATGCCGTTCATTGAAAGCTTCGATCCGGGTGACTTCCTCTCGACGCTCATCAGCCTGGCGGTGGCGTTCGCCCTCGGCACGCTGATCGGCGCCGAGCGCCAGTTCCGCCAGCGCACGGCGGGACTGCGCACCAATGTGCTGGTGGCGCTCGGCGCCTGCCAGTTCGTGGACATGGCGATGCACCTCACCGGGCCCGAGGGCGCGGTGCGCGTCATCGCCTACGTGGTCTCCGGCATCGGCTTCCTCGGTGCCGGCGTCATCATGAAAGACGGCGCGAACATACGCGGGCTGAACACGGCGGCGACGCTGTGGTGTTCGGCCGCCGTGGGCGCCTGCGCCGGCGCGGACCTGATCGCGCAGGCGGCGCTGCTCACGGCCTTCGTCCTCGCCGGCAACACGATGCTGCGCCCGCTCGTCGGTGCCCTGGAGCGCGCGCCGCGTACCCCGGAATCGACCGAGGCGACCTATGGCGTGAGCGTCATCGCGCAGGCCGGCGAGGCCGCCGGACTGCAGGGCCGGCTGTCCGACCTATTGGAGGCGGCGCAGTTCCCGGTCGACGTGATCGAGCCGCAGAACCGGCCGGACGGCAAGGTCGAGCTCCGCGCGACGCTCATCAACACGTCGGTGAGCCTCAAGGAACTCGATGCGGCCCTTGCCCGCGTGCGTGTGCTGGACGGCGTCGCCTCCGCGACCTGGACCCGCAGCGCGTCGGACTGAGCGCGGCTTGCCCGACAGGGCGCACCGCTGCCGGGAGTGTCCGTCCGCGTGGGTGCTTCAGGATGCAGGGTTCTGGCCGGAAAGGCCGGGGCTCGCGGGCTCGACCTGCTTCAGCAGGCTTTCCATCCGGTCGAGCTCGGCGCGCAGTCTTTCGATGACGTCGGCGGCTTCGGAGAGTTCGTCCTCGACCTTGTCGCGACGGAAGCTGTCAATATCGGCCGCCATGGCCCGCAGTCGTTCGACGATGTTGCCGCTCGTCATGATGCTCTCCAGAACCGGCTTTTTCGGCCGACAACGGGCTCTATTCCCGGCCCGAGCAGCTATCGCGAATTTGTGACCGGACCGCAACAGTGTCACGCATTCGCAACCATATGTAGAGGCGGCGGGTCGCACGCCCCGAAGCCGCCACAAACCGGCACGAAATCCGACTGATAGACGGAGGAGAGTAGTGTCCGGGCGCGGTTGCCCGTGTGAAACCTCCGCGCCGGGATGTGTGATCAAGAATGGACGCCAGGACCATTATCGACAAGCGGAGCCTGCCGAGCCGTCATGTAACGGAAGGCCCGGCGCGCGCCCCGCACAGGTCCTATCTCTACGCCATGGGCCTGACCAAGGAGCAGATCCACCAGCCGCTGGTGGGCGTCGCTTCCTGCTGGAACGAGGCCGCACCGTGCAACATCGCGCTGATGCGCCAGGCGCAGGCGGTGAAGAAGGGCGTTTCCGCCGCCAGCGGCACCCCGCGCGAGTTCTGCACCATCACCGTCACCGACGGCATCGCCATGGGCCACGACGGCATGAAGGCCTCGCTCGCCTCGCGCGAAGTCATCGCCGACAGCGTCGAGCTGACCATGCGCGGGCACGCCTATGACGCGCTGATCGGCCTCGCCGGCTGCGACAAGTCTCTGCCCGGCATGATGATGGCCATGCTGCGCCTCAACGTGCCGTCGATCTTCATCTATGGCGGCTCCATCCTGCCCGGCTCCTTCCGCGGCCAGCCGGTCACCGTCCAGGATCTGTTCGAGGCGGTCGGCAAGCATTCGGTCGGCGCCATGTCGGGCGACGATCTGGACGAGCTCGAGCAGGTGGCGTGCCCCTCGGCCGGCGCCTGCGGCGCGCAGTTCACCGCCAACACCATGGCGACCGTCTCCGAGGCGATCGGCCTCGCGCTGCCCTATTCGGCCGGCGCGCCGGCGCCCTACGAGATCCGCGACAGGTTCTGCATGGCGGCGGGCGAGCAGGTGATGGACCTCCTCGCCAAGAAGATCCGCCCGCGCGACATCGTCACGCTGAAGGCGCTGGAGAACGCGGCGACCGTGGTCGCGGCCTCGGGCGGCTCCACCAACGCCGCGCTGCACCTGCCGGCGATGGCCCACGAGGTGGGCATCAAGTTCGACCTGTTCGACGTCGCCGAGATCTTCCGGCGCACGCCCTACATCGCCGACCTCAAGCCCGGCGGGCGCTATGTCGCCAAGGACATGTTCGAGGTGGGCGGCATTCCGCTGCTGATGAAGACGCTGCTGGAGCACGGCTTCCTGCACGGCGACTGCATGACCGTGACCGGCCGCACCATCGCCGAGAACCTCGCCTCGGTGAAGTGGAACCCGCATCAGGACGTGGTGCGCCCGGCCAACGATCCCATCACCCCCACCGGCGGCGTGGTCGGGCTCCAGGGCAATCTCGCGCCGGACGGGGCGATCGTGAAGGTCGCGGGGCTGAAGAACCAGCGGTTCTCCGGCCCGGCGCGCTGCTTCGACGGCGAGGAGGCCTGCTTCGAGGCGGTGACGAACCGCGCCTATGAGGAAGGCGAGGTGCTGGTGATCCGCTATGAGGGGCCGAAGGGCGGCCCCGGCATGCGCGAGATGCTGGCGACCACCGCCGCTCTCTACGGCCAGGGCATGGGCGACAAGGTCGCGCTCATCACCGATGGCCGTTTCTCCGGCGCCACGCGGGGCTTCTGCATCGGCCATGTCGGGCCGGAGGCGGCGGTCGGCGGCCCGATCGGGCTGATCCGCGACGGCGACGTCATTTCCATCGACGCGATCGAGGGCACGCTCGACGTGGCGCTTTCGGACGAGGAACTCGCCGCCCGCAAGGCGGCGTGGGCGCCGCGTCCGTCGCCCGTGGGCTCGGGGGCCATCTGGAAGTTCGCGCAGGCCGTGGGGCCCGCCCGTGAGGGCGCGGTCACCCATCCCGGCGGCGCGGCTGAGACATCGTGCTATGCGGATATCTGAGCGACTCCCCCTTTCCATCCTCAAGGGCGTGATCGTGGCGTCCGCGATGGCGGCCACGCTCGTCCCCGTGGCCGCATTCGACGGCTCGACCAACGGCACCGGCGCCACCGATGCCGCGTTGCCGGTCACGCCCGGCGGTGCGCGCCCGCTCGAGGAGATGGTGCGCCTCGGCACCCAGGCGCTGCGCTCGGGCGAGACCGAGAAGGGCATCGATTCCCTGCGCTACGCGGCCGACCAGGGCCATGCCGGCGCGCAGTGGAAGCTCGGGCGCATGTATGCCGAGGGCGAGGGCGTCGAGCGCAACGACATCAAGGCGTTCCAGTATTTCAGCCAGATCGCCAACATGCACGCCGACGACAACCCGGCGACGCCGCAGGCCCGCTTCGTGGCGGACGCCTTCGTGGCGCTGGGCGGCTATTATCTGGTCGGCATTCCCAACACCAAGATCCACCGCGACACGAGCCGGGCGCGCGACATGTTCGCCTATGCCGCCTCCTATTTCGGCGACCCGGACGCGCAGTACCATCTTGCCCGGCTCTATATCGACGGCGACGGCGTGCGGCGCGACCCGCGCTTCGCCGCCCGCTGGCTCGGCCTCGCCGCGCATAAGGGTCAGTACCAGGCGCAGGCGGCGCTGGGCGGGCTGCTGTTCAAGGGCGACGACGGCGTGCCCCGGCAGGCGGCGCAGGGCCTGATGTGGCTCACGCTGGCGCGCGACGCGGCGGCCGGCCCGGACGACAAATGGGTCGTCGACCTCTATGACGACGCCTTCGCCTCGGCGACGCCGGACGAGCGGTCCATGGCTCTCGTCTACCTCGAGAAGTACATGAAGATCGCCCGCTGAGCGACTGGTGACGCTCGGTTTTTAACAGAAATCAGCCGCCGAGGCCGAGCTCCGCCCAGACCGGGACGTGATCGGACGGCTTTTCCCAGCTCCGCACTTCCTTGTCGACGCCCACCGCCTTGAGCCGGTCGGCGGCCTGCGGCGAGAGCAGCAGGTGGTCGATGCGGATGCCGTTGTTCTTCTGCCAGGCGCCGGCCTGGTAGTCCCAGAAGCTGTAGATGCCGCCCTGGTCGGTCGTCGCGCGCACCGCATCGGTGAGGCCGAGATTGAGAAGCTCGCGGAAGGCGCTGCGCGTCTCGGGCAGGAACAGCGCGTCGTTCACCCACATCTCCGGCCGCGCCGCGTCCTTCGCCTCGGGGATGACGTTGTAGTCGCCGCACACGACCAGCGGCTCCTCGAGCGTCAGGCGCTCGGCGATATGGGCCTTGAGGCGCTCCATCCAGCCGAGCTTGTAGGGGTACTTGTCGGTGCCGACCGGGTTGCCGTTGGGCAGGTAGATGCCGCACACGCGCACGACGCCCTCGGGGGTCGAGACCACCACCTCGATGAAGCGCGACTGCACGTCGCCGTCGCCGCCGGGCAGGCCGGTGTTCACCTCGTCGAAGGGCAGGCGCGAGAGCACGGCGACGCCGTTGAAGCCCTTCTGCCCGTGGACGGCGACGTTGTAGCCCGCCTGCTCGAACGCCTCGCGCGGGAACTGGTCGTCCTGGCACTTGATCTCCTGCAGGCACACCACGTCCGGCCGGGTCTCGTTCAGCCAGGCGAGCGTGTTCTCGAGACGGAGCCGGACGGAATTGACGTTCCAGGTGGCGATGCGCATCGGCGGGCACTCCGGGCGGGCGCTCGGGAAGGATTCGCCGGCACTCTACAGCACAGGCAGCAGCCGGCGCACGATCAGCGCCGAGGAAAGCGCCACCTCGTCCACGAATTGCCGGAAGTCGAAACGGGATTCGTGCCCGGCGAGGTCCGACAGCGCGCGCACCACCAGCCAGGGCACGCTGAAGGCGGCGCAGGTCTGCGCCATGGCCGCGCCCTCCATCTCGACCGCAAGGCCGCCGAGCTCGCCGAACAGGCGCTCGCGCATGGCTTCGCTGCCGACGAACTGGTCGCCCGTGAGCACGCGTCCGAAGTGGAGGCGCGGCGGGCGGCCATCCTCGCCGACGGTGAGGGGGCTGAGCTCGAGATCGGCGAGGGCCGCGCGCACGCGCTCCATCAGCGCGGCATCGGCGGCGTGGCCGAGCTCTTCATGCGGGCTGAAGAAGGGCAGGTGCCCGGCCTGGTAGACGGTGAACCCGTCCGCCGTGGTGTAGCCCGCATCGTGCTGGACCACATGGTCGGCCACCACCACGTCGCCGATGGCGAGCGCCGGGTCGAGCCCGCCGGCGATGCCGGAGAACAGCACCAGACGGCAGTCGTAGCGCTCGATCAGCAGCGTGGCCGCGATGGCCGCGTTGACCTTGCCCATGCCGGCCTGCGCCAGCACCACCTTGTGCCCGTCGAGCCGGCCGGCATGGAAGCGCATGCCGGCGGCGTCGGATATGTCCGCATGGTCGAGATTGTCGGCGAGAAAGGCGAGTTCCTGAGGAATGGCGCAGAGAACGCCGACCGGCCCGCTCACAGCGCGAAGCTGGTGCCGCAGCCGCAGGAAGCGGTGGCGTGCGGGTTCTCGATGCGGAACGAGGCGCCCATCAGGTCGTCGACGAAGTCGATATGCGAGCCCGACATGTATTCCAGCGACACCGGATCGATCACCACCCGCGCCCCGCGTTCGTCGATCAGCACGTCGTCCGCCTCGCGCTCGCGGGTGATGTCGAACTTGTACTGGAAGCCGGAGCAGCCGCCGCCTTCCACGCTGACGCGCAGCATGCTCTCGGCCGGCTCGGCCGACAGAATCTCGGCGATGCGCTTCGCCGCGCTGGCGGTGACGCCGACGGAAAGGGACAGCGGGGCCGCCGTCTCGGGAGAGACGGGGGGGCTCGACGCGTTCGCGCCCTGTGTGCTTGCGCTCATGTCGCGGGCCTTCGGGTTGAATATGACTTGCCCGAATAGTTAAGTGCTGGCGGCCCCGAGTCAAAGGGGCATTCTGCAAGGGAGATCCGCGCATGGCGGTGGCCGGAGCCGAGCCGCGCGCGGCGTGGGCGTCGCGGGCGGAGGAAAGTCGGGGTCGGCTGTTCGCCGAGCCCGAAAGCGACGGGCGCAGCGCCTTTCGCCGCGATGCGGACCGCATCATCCATTCGTCCGCGTTCCGGCGGCTGGCCTACAAGACGCAGGTCTTCTCGTACCACGAGGGCGACCATTACCGCACCCGGCTGACCCATACGCTGGAGGTGGTGCAGGTGGCGCGCTCGCTGGCGCGGGCGCTCGGGCTCGACGAGGACCTCGCCGAGGCGCTGGCGCTGGCGCACGATCTCGGCCATCCACCCTTTGCCCATGCCGGCGAGCGGGTGCTCGACGCCTGCATGAGGGCCTATGGCGGGTTCGACCACAACGCGCAGTCGCTTCGGGTGGTGACGCGGCTGGAGAGCCGCTACCCGGCCTTCGACGGGCTCAACCTCTCCTGGGAGACTCACGAGGGAATCGTCAAGCACAACGGCCCGGTGGCGGGGCCGCTTCCGCACGCCATGGCCGTCCATGCCGAGCGGCAGGATCTGTGGCTGTGGAGCTGGCCGGGCGCCGAGGCACAGGTAGCGGCGATCGCCGACGACATCGCCTATGACGTGCACGACCTCGACGACGGGCTGCGGGCCGGGCTGTTCACCGTGGACGAGATCGCCGACCTGCCGCTGGTCGGCGACATCATCGCCGAGATCGCGGTGCGCTGGCCCGATCTCGACGCTTCCCGCTTCATCCATGAGATCGGCCGGCGGATGATCACGGCGCTGATCGAGGATGTGGTGGGGGAGACCCGCCGGCGCTTAGCCGCCGCTGCGCCGGGCTCCTCGGACGAGGTGCGCCGCCACGAGGGGGCGGTCGTCGCCTTCTCCGCGCCGTTCGCCGAGGCGGAGCGGGCGATCAAGGCCTTCCTGTTCCCGCGCATGTACCGCCATCCGCGCGTGATGCGCGAGATGGAGGTCGCCGGCGAGGTGGTGCGCGCCCTGTTCACCCGCTACATGGCTGACCCCTTGGCATTGCCGCCGGAGTGGCGCGCTGGCATCGAGGGTCGGGCGGAGGACGGACGGGCGCGACGGATCGCCGATTTCCTCGCCGGCCAGACCGATCGCTATGCGCTGGCGGAATATGCGCGGCTCTTTGACAGGGCACCGGAACTGCGGTAGCGGCAGCGGCCCCATCTGGCCTCAGATATGGCCTCCGTTGTGACCGCGGATGCGGTCCCCCATTTCGGCCTGCCGTGCCGGGAGCGTCTCCTCATGAATCTGTTCGCGACCTTCGCCGATCACGTCCGCTCTGCCGTCGAAGAGCTCGCCCGCGAAGGCGCGCTGCCGGCGGATGTCGACGTGACACGCGTGGTCGTCGAGCCGCCGCGCGACGCCAGCCATGGCGACCTCGCCACCAATGCAGCGATGGTGCTGTCGAAGGAGGCGCGCATGAAGCCGCGCGACCTCGCCGAGAAGATCGCCGGCAAGCTCAGCGCGGTGGCTGGCGTGGCCGGGGTGGAGGTGGCCGGGCCCGGCTTCATCAACATCGCGCTCGACGCTTCCTACTGGCCGCGCGTGATCGCGGCGGTGCTGACGCAGGGCCTCGAGTTCGGCCGCGCGGACATAGGCGGCGGCACGTCGATCAACGTCGAATACGTCTCGGCCAACCCGACCGGGCCGATGCATGTGGGCCATTGCCGCGGCGCTGTGTTCGGCGACGCGCTGGCGAACCTGCTCGCCTTCGCCGGCTGGAGCGTGACGCGCGAATACTACATCAACGACGCCGGGGCGCAGGTCGACGTGCTGGCCCGCTCGGCCTTCCTGCGCTACCGCGAGGCGCTGGGCGAGACCATCGCCATCCCCGAGGGGCTCTATCCGGGCGACTATCTGGTGCCCGTGGGCAAGGCGCTGGTGGTGAAGTACGGCCGGACCCTGCTCGAGCGGGATGAGGCGGACTGGCTGCCGGCGGTGCGCGCCATCGCCATCGATTCCATGATGGCGATGATCCGCGACGACCTCGCCGCGCTGAACATCCATCACGACGTGTTCTTCTCCGAGCGCACGCTGCATGACCGCGCGGGCGGCAATGCGAGCGTCATCGACCGGCTGCTGGCGGAGCTGCGGGCGCGCGACCTCGTCTATGAGGGGCGCCTCGCGCCGCCCAAGGGGCAGCCGGTGGAGGACTGGGAGGACCGCGAGCAGACCCTGTTCCGCGCCACCCTGTTCGGCGACGACGTCGACCGTCCGCTGATGAAGTCGGACGGCGCCTACACCTATTTCGCGGCCGACATCGCCTACCACAAGAACAAGTTCGACCGCGGCTTCACCCGCATGATCGACGTGTGGGGCGCTGACCATGGCGGCTACGTCAAGCGCATGCAGGCGGCGGTGAAGGCGGCGAGCGACGGGGCGGCGAGCCTCGACGTCGAGCTGTGCCAGCTGGTGCGGCTGCTGCGCAATGGCGAGCCGGTGAAGATGTCGAAGCGGGCAGGGGACTTCGTGACCCTGCGCGAGGTGGTCGACGAGGTCGGCCGCGACGCGGTGCGCTTCATGATGGTCAACCGCAAGAACGACGCGGTGCTCGATTTCGACCTCGCCAAGGTGATCGAGCAGAGCAAGGACAACCCGGTCTTCTACGTCCAGTATGCCCATGCGCGGGCGCATTCGATCCTGCGCAACGCGAAGGAAGCGTTCGCCGATCTGCCGCCGGAGGCGTCCGCCTTCACCGAGGCGCCGCTGGAGCTGCTGGGCGACGAAGGGGAAGTCGCGATCGCCAGGCTGATCGCCAACTATCCGCGACTTGTCGAGCAAGCCTCTATCGCGCGCGAGCCGCACCGGCTCGCCTTCTACCTCTACGATCTTGCCAGTGCGCTGCATGCACAGTGGAATCGCGGCAAAGACTTGCCTCATTTACGCTTCATTATCGAAGATGATCGAAAACTGACTTATGCGCGGTTGGCACTCGTTCACGCCGTCGCGCTGGTCATCGCTTCAGGACTTTCCATTCTTGGGGTCGGTGCTCCTGAAGAAATGCGGTGAGCGTGCCGCGCGAATTTTCGCGCCCGCCGCCGCCGTACCGCCGCCTCCCACCCGGGGGCGAGGTTTCGAGACGCAGCGAACAGGTTCGGTGATATGGGCAACGATACGATGCGTAATCGGCAGGATTCTTCAGCCGAGGATCCGCTTGCCGAACTCGCACGCCTCATGGGCCAAGAAGACGAGTTCGCCGACCTTCTGAAGAAGGCGCAGGCCTCCGCGCCGCCGGCCGGTGCTCCCGCCCGTCCGCGCCCCGCGGCGCCGGCGCCCGGAGCCGGCAGTGCCGGCGCCGCCCCCCGCGCGCCGATGCCCCCGCGTCCCGCCGCTCCCGCGCC
>NZ_JANTHY010000010.1:0-280165 GCF_024752335.1 Ancylobacter mangrovi
AGGAAGCTCGCCAAGCTCCTCCCGGGCGGACCGCAGATCAGCCCGGCATGACCGGAGAAGGCGTCCACCGGCGAAACCCGCCTTCGTGCCGGCGCGCCTCACAGGCCGAGTTTTTCAACGGAATCGGCCCCATACCCGACGTTCAGGCATGCGCTTAGTAAGGTCTGTTCCTGGCGCCGGCATGCCGGATTCGACGTCTCCCTGACGGGCTCTCGAGGCCGTGGGCTAACTGGGGCCTGCTTCTCGGAAGGAGAATGCCATGCGCGCCCATCGAGAGACCCATCTACAGGACGAGCCTTAAGGCGCCGGCCCGAATCGTCGGTCCCACGCCTTCCCTGAAGCCCATGCATATCTGGGCACGGCGCATACGGCTGCAGATTGCCAATCGGGTGGCCTACTTGCCGCTTCCAGGGAAAAAACGGCCACCGCGGGCTGCATGCCGGCAACGCCCCGAGGCGCCAGCGGCTATGCGCCAGCCGGCGCCGGGCCTGTCGCGGGCTTGTCGACCGGGCTGGACGCGCGAGCGCGGATCGCGGCGTCCAGTGCCAAGAGGCGGGCGGCGGACTGCGCGTGCAGTCGCTCCACCATCTGGCCGCCGAGCGTAATCACGCCCTTCTCCGCGTTCTCCGGCCGGGCGAAGGCGTCGACGATGGCACGCGCCTGCGCCACGTCGTCGGGCGCAGGGGCGAACACCCGGTTGGCGGACGTGATCTGCGAGGGGTGGATCAGCGTCTTGCCGTCGAAGCCAAGGCGGCGGCCCTGCGTGCATTCGCGGGTGAAGCCCTCCAGGTCGGAGAAGGCGTTGTAGACGCCGTCGAACACCCGCAGCCCGTAGGCGCGGGCCACCAGCACCGCCTGCAGCAGCCAGGGCACCAGCGCCGCGCGATCGCCGCCGGGCTGCACGCCGGTATCCTTGGCGATGTCGTTGGTGCCGAGCACCAGCGCGGCGAGTCGCCCGCCCGCACCCGCTCCAACGCCCGCCTGCGCGATCTCGCGCAGGTTCAGCAGGCCGAGCGGGGTCTCGATCGTCGCCCACAGGGCGAGGTAGGGCGGGGCGCCGGCGTCGTCGAGACGGCGGGACGCCTCGGCGAGGTCCTCTAGGCTCTCGATCTTGGGGAGCACCACCATGTCAGGCCGCGCGGCGGCGGCTGCCTTCAGATCGTCGGCGAACCACGCCGAGCCGCGCGGGTTCACCCGCAGCGCCAGCTGGCGGAAGCCGTAGCCGCCGGCGGCGATGGTGCGGCAGGCGCTCTCGCGCGCCTGCGGCTTCATCTCCGGAGCGATCGAGTCCTCGAGGTCGATGATCAGCGCGTCGACGTCGAGCCCGCGCGCCTTCTCCAGCGCCCGCGCCTTCTCGCCCGGCACGTACAGCACACTGCGCAAGGGATGGTCCGCGCTCATCGCGAGGCCTCCTCGGACAGGACCGGCGTCTCTCCGGCGGCCGCCCTCCGGCGTCGCCGGCCCAGCAGGGTCTGCACCAGCGGGGCGACGAAGATGATCGCGGCCAGCCCGAGGCAGACCGCCGAGATCGGCTCGCGCAGGAACACCGTCATGTCGTCGCCCGACATGACAAGGCTCCGGCGGAAGTTCGATTCCATCATGTAGCCCAGCACCAGCGCCAGAACGATCGGCGCCGGCTCGATCTCAACCTTGGCGAGTAGATAGCCGACAATGCCGAAGCCGACCGCGACGCCGACGGCGAAGATCTCGTTGGATTCCGAATAGGTGCCGAGCAGGCAGGTCGCCGCCACGATGGCGGTGACCACCGAAGCGGGGATGGTGGTGAGCCGCACCCACATGCGCGAGCCGAACAGACCGAGCATGACCATGAAGGGCATGCCGACCAGCAGCGCGATGTAGATGGAGTACGGGATCTCGGGGTGCTGGGTGAAGATCAGCGGCCCGGGCCGCACGCCCTGGATGGCCAGCGCGCCCACCAGCACGGCGGTGCTCGCCTTGCCGGGGATGCCGAGCGCCAGCATGGGGGCGAGCGCGCCCGGCATGCAGGCGTTGTTGGCGGTCTCCGCGGCCACGACGCCTTCCGGATTGCCCTTGCCGAAGGTCTGGGGCGACTTGGAGAACCGCTTTTGTACCGAATAGGCGGTGATGGAGGCGATGGTCGCCCCGGCCCCGGGGATGACGCCCAGGATGTAGCCGATGAAGGTCGAGCGCAGCATATTGCCGGTGTGCGGCTTGAGTAGTCCGATCTGAGCCGAGAGGCCCGGCAATGCCTTGAGCGGGGTGGTGCGGTTGCCGGGCGTCTCCAGCATCCGCAGCACCTCGGAGAGCGCGAACAGGCCGATCAGCGCGGCGATGAAGGGGAATCCGCCGAGCAGCCCGTCGTTGAAGACGTAGCGCATCACCCCGTCCACCGGGTCAGTGCCCACCGTGGTCAGCAGCAGGCCGAACAGCAGGGCGATGAAGCCGCGCAGCACGGAATGGCCGGCCAGGGTCGAGATCAGGCTGAGGCCGAGCACGGCGAGCGCGAAATACTCGGCCGGGCCGAAAGCCAGCGCGATCTTGGTCATCCAGAGCACGGAGAAGATCAGCAGGACGGTGCTGATCACCGAGCCGACGGCCGAACTGAGGATCGACAGGGTCAGCGCCTCGCCTGCCTCGCCGCGCTCGCGCATCGGGTAGCCGTCGAGCGCGGTGATGGCGGAGGAAGGCTCGCCCGGTGTGTTCATCAGGATCGCCGGAATGGCGCCGGAATACTCGGACGCCATGTAGAGGGTGACCAGCATCACCACCGAGACGACTGGGTCGAGGCCGAAAGTGAAGGGGATGAGCAGCGCCATGCCGACGCCGGCAGATAGGCCGGGCAGCGCGCCGACGATGTAGCCGATGACGACGCCACCGAACAGACCAGCGATGACCTGCCACGAGGAGAAAGCCGAGAGACCGGCGAGAAAACCGTCAATCATGGGAACCTCAGGGCAGCGGGATCGAGAGCAGCATCTCGAAGACGAGCTTGCTGAACAGCAGGAAGCCGGCGACATAGGCGAGGATGAGCAGCGGCCGGCGGCAGTCGGCGACCCACAGCGTCGCGGCGAGATAGACGGCCATGGTCGGGTAATAGCCGACGGCGCGCATGGCCGGCGCGAAGGCCAGCATCAGGGCGATGCCCATCAGTACCCGCAGCGGCCGCCCGATGGTCACCCAATGCCCGCTTGGGCCGGCGGCGAGCTGGCGCAGCCCGTTGGCGAACAGGACAAGAGCGCCAATGCCGAGCAGAAGCGCGATGCCGCGCGGAAAGGTCGCCGCGCCGATACTCCCCTCGCCGCCATCATCGATCTGGGCGCCGAGCACCCAGAAGGTGATGGACAGCGCCAGCAGCGCGGCGCCCACGAGCACGTCGCCCAATTCCAGGCGGAAGGTGAAGTCCTCGTCCTCCTCGACCGCGTGGTCGAGGGCGGATTCCTCATGTTGCGTTGCCATGGTCACGGTCAGGCTCTCATGATGGAAGGCCGAGAAGGGGAGGCCGCGCGCGGCGGCCTCCGGCGGAACGAGGCGGACATCAGCGCGTCAGCCCAAGCCGCTCCATCCATTCCTTGGTGAGCGCGTTCTCCCGGGCCGCGGTGGCGGTGAACTCGGCCGGGGGCTGGAAGGAGGCGATGAGAGACGACTCGTCCATGTAGGCCACCAGCTCCGGCGTCTTCAGCGCCTGCTCGACGGCTGCGGCAAGCTTGGCCTTGATCGGCTCGGGAATGCCCTTGGGGCCGATGATGCCGCGCATCTGCTGCCAGGAGGTGTCGGCGTCGAAGCCCTGCTCCTTCAGCGTCGGCACGTCCGGGAACTGGCGCGCCCGCTCCTCCGACATGATGCCGATGACGCGCAGGCTGCCGGCGTCGACATAGGTCTTGACCAGGTCGACATAGGCGATGGCGGCCTCGGCATGACCGCCGAGAGCGGCGGTCACCGCGTCGCCGACGCTGTCGAACGGCACCCAGCGCACCTTCTTGCTGTCGAGGCCGGCCGACTGGGCCATGATCTCCCAGGCGAAGTGCCCGCCCGAACCACGCACGAAGCCGGCCATCACCACGCTGCCCGGCTTGGCGTTGGCGGCGTCGACAAGATCCTTGAAGGACTTGATCTTGCTGTCCTTGTTGACCACGATCAGATACGGCTCGTTCACCAGCCGCGCGATCCAGTCGAAGCTGTCGACGTTGTACTGCTTCAGGGTCTGGTTGAACGCTCCGATATGGGTCGAGGTGACGGCGCCGATGGTGTAGCCATCCGGCTTGGCGGAAGCCAGATCGGCGAGCTGGGTCGCGCCGCGCCCGCCCGGCTTGTTTTCCACCACCAGCGGAACGCCGAGAGTCTTCTCCATCGCAATCGCGAGCTTACGGGCCATGACGTCGGTCGCGCCGCCCGGCGAGACGTGCAGCAGATAGCGGATCGGCTTTTCGGGATAGTCGGCCATGGCGACGGCCGGAGCCACGAACAGGGAAGCGGCGATAGCCGCAGCCCTCAGCAGGCGTGTGAGCATTTCCATTCTCCCTAGTCTGGCGGCCCTTTGGCGCGGGCTCTGTCGCCAGTTTTGTTCTGGTTCTTCGAGTTCAGGCCATCCAATCCCACGACAGGCAGCACGTCACGGCGTTTCGTTCATCCTCGGGCCTGGGACGAGGGACGAGCAGCAATCGGAAGTCGTGTCCGGGGCCGGCTGAGAGGTGCCGGCTCCTCGGTCCGTTTACGAGCCCCGCGTCCGTCCTGCCGTCCCCCGGAAGGACCGGACCGCACGGCCGGCATGGGATCGAATGATCCACGTTGCGCACTCTAAAAGTTCGTAGTAGCAATAGCAACAACTAATCGAGCGGGGCAGGCGGGCGGCTGGTCGAAGCGGCGCCGCGGCTGGAAACCAGCGCTGCCGCCGCATGCTCTCCCCGGGGGAAACGCCACCATGACGCATCTGCGACGCATACGTCTCAGCCGGCTCCGGCTGCCGCTGATCCGGCCCTACCGCCTGTCCTACCGGACCTTCGACGAGTTCGAGCCGTATCTGGTCGAGGTCGAGGACAGCGACGGACGGACCGGATTCGCCGACGCGCACATCTCGCCGGGCTCCAGCTCGGAAACCCGCGAGGGCGGCTGGGCGTTCTGCCTCGCCAAGATGGACGCCGTCCTCGGCAAGACGCCGGAGGAGGCGAAGGCGATCGTCCTTGCCGACTTCGCCAGCAGCAAGGTGGCCGCCACCGCGCTCACCGCGGCCATCGAAGTGCTGGAAGGCAGCGACCTGCTGGACGTGGGTGATGCGCGCAGCCAGCCGCTGCTAACGCCGATCAACGCGCTGGAGCCCGAGGCGATCGTCGCCGAAGTCGAGGAATGGATCGGCCAGGGTTTCCGCACCTTCAAGGTGAAGGTGGGCAAGGATGTCGAGGCCGATCTCGCCCGCGTTGCGGTGATTCAGAAGGCGGTCGGTGAGCGGGCGACGCTGCGGCTCGACGCCAACCGCGCTTTCAGCCGTGCGCAGGGTATCGCCTTCGCCTCGCGCCTGGACCCCTCCGGCATCGAGCTGTTCGAGCAGCCCTGCGATTCCGACGACTGGGAGGCCAACGCCGCCGTCGCCGCCGCTTCGACCGTGCCTCTGATGCTCGACGAGCCGATCTGCACGCTGGCCGACATCGATCGGGCGGCGGGGATCGAGGGGGTGGGCTTCTGCAAGCTCAAGCTCAAGCGATTCGGCAGCCTGCAGCGGCTCGCCGAGGGTCTGAACGCGGTGCGCGCCAACGGCATGAGCCCGGTGCTGGGCGACGGGCTCGGCAGCGAGGTGCAGGGCTGGCTCGAAGCCTGCGTAGCGCGCGACACGGTCGACAATGCGGGCGAGTTCAACGGCTTCCTCAAGCCCAGGACCGGCCTGTTCGCCAATCCGTTGCCCTTCGTCGACGGCGAGGTGCGCATGCCCGCCGGCTACCGCCCGCAACTCGATCGCGACGCGGTCGCGCGGGCCACCACCGCAACCCACGAACTTGTCGCCTGACGCGCCTCCGACGCGCCAGCCGCTCCCTCCGCCTCACGCAGGATGTCACGATGCCTCACGACGCAATGCTCGCCAAACTCGACGAGCGCCGCACCCGCGCGCAACGCATGGGCGGCCCCGACAAGCTGGCCAAGCGCACCGAGCGCGGCCAGTTCAACGCGCAGGAGCGGGTCGACGCGCTGATCGACCCCGGCACCTTCTTCGAGGTCGGGATGTTGGGCGCCTCCGGCGTGTTCGACGCCGACGTCGACGCCACCCCGCGCGACGGGAAGATCACCGGCTTCGGCAAGATCGAGGGGCGCGAGGTGGGTGTGGTGGTGAACGACTTCACCACCAAGGGCGCTTCCACCAGCGCCACCAACTCGAAGAAGATGGGCTACATACGCCGCACCTGTACCGAGCGCGGCATGCCCTTCGTGCATATCGGCGAGTCCACCGGCGCCCGGCTGCCCGACGCCATGGGTTCCAAGGGCATGGGCACGCTGCTGGGCAACGACACGACCCAGTTCAAGCGCATGCGCGAAACGCCCTGGGTAGCGGCGGCGCTCGACACTTCCTTCGGCTCCTCCGCCTGGCTGTGTTGCTGCGCCGACTTCTCGGTGATGAAGAAGGGCTCGATCATGTCGGTGTCGAGCCCGCGCCTAGTCTCGATGGCGATCGGCGAGAAGGTCGATCTGGAGGAACTGGGTGGCTGGCGGCTGCACGCCGAGCAGACCGGGCTCATCGACCATTTCGTCGATACCGACGCCGAGGCGATGGCAGCGATCCGCCGCTTCCTTTCCTACATGCCGAGCCACAGCGGCGAACTGGCACCGGTCGCGCCGGTCTCCGAGGGCTCGGGCGAGGGGCAGGACCGAATCCTCGACGTGCTGCCGGAGAAGCGCACGCAGGTATACAACATGAAGAAGATCATCGAGGTGATCTTCGATCGCGACAGCTTCTTCGAGATCAAGGCCCGGTTCGGCAAGTCCGCCGTGGTCGGCCTCGCACGTCTCAACGGGCAGGCGGTCGGCGTGGTCGCGAACAATCCACAGGTCGGTGGCGGGGCGCTCTCGGCCGAGGCCTGCCGCAAGATCATCGACCTCACCGTGCTGTGCGACAGCTTCAACCTGCCGATCGTGCGCCTCGTCGACACACCCGGCTTCGTCGTCGGCACCGAGGCGGAGCGGCGCGGGGCGCCCGGCCACATCATGAACTTCATGAACGCCACCTGCCTCACCACCGTGCCCTCGGTCACGGTGCTGTGCCGCAAGGCCTATGGACGCGCCTATGTGGCGATGGGCGGAGGCGCGCACAACGACGCCATGATCGCCTGGCCGAGCGCCGAGGTGAGCTTCATGGACCCGGTGTTCGCCACCAGCATCGTCCACAACCTGACCGCCGGGCAGGAGGGTTTCGAGGACGCGCTGGCACATATCCAGAAGGATCTCGAGATCTGGGACATGGCCCGCATCTTCTCAGCACAGGACGTGGTGAAGCCGCAGGAAACCCGCGCCTGGATCATCCGCATGCTCGAGATCCAGCGCCGCCGACGGTCCGGTGGCGTCGGCCAGCACCTGATGCGCACCTGGCCGACCAGCTACTGAGGAGGCGAGCATGACCGTACAGGACACTCCGGCGCTGCGCGCTGCCAGCGCACAAGCCCTGATCGCGGAGGCGCGCTGCAAGGGACGCGGCAGCCTCGACGAGGCGACCGGCAAGGCGCTTCTGGCCGAGTCCGGCATCCGGGTGCCGCGCTCGCGCTTCGCCGCCGACGCCGCGCAGGCCGCCGCCATGGCGGCCAATCTCGAGGGGCCCTTCGTCGTAAAGGTAGTCTCGCCCGACATCCTGCACAAATCGGACGCCGGCGGCGTGACGCTTCGCCTCGCCGACGCGAAAGCGGTTCGTGAGGCGGTCGACGCCATGGCCGCCAAACCTCTGATCGCCGCCGCCCGCGTCGACGGCTGGCTGGTGGAGGAGATGGTCCCGGTCGGCCGCGAGATGGTGATCGGGGGCTACCGCGATCCCCAGTTCGGGCCAATGATAATGGTCGGGCTCGGCGGCATCTTCGTCGAGGTGCTGCGCGACGTTGCGTTCCGCATCTGCCCGATCGACGCGGGCGACGCCGAAGCCATGCTGGGCGAGCTGA
The DNA here is from genome assembly GCF_024752335.1 of Ancylobacter mangrovi. Taxonomy (NCBI): domain Bacteria; kingdom Pseudomonadati; phylum Pseudomonadota; class Alphaproteobacteria; order Hyphomicrobiales; family Xanthobacteraceae; genus Ancylobacter; species Ancylobacter mangrovi. Next base: position 8,106 of record NZ_JANTHY010000010.1, read on the forward strand.
AGGGCCGCGCCCTGCTCAAGGGCGCGCGCGGCGAGGCGGGCGTGGACGAGGCGGCGCTGGTCGATGTCATGCTGCGCATCGGCGGGGCCGACGGCCTGCTGATGCGCCACCAGGCCGACATCGCCGAACTGGATCTCAACCCGGTCATCGTCTCCTCGCACGGCGCGGTGGCGGTCGACGCACGGGTGATCCTGTCGCCGACTCCGGAGAGCGTCGACGCCGGCACGGACTCGTCGGCCTCTCCCCTCGACACGTTCCGGCCGCTGTTCGAGCCGCGCACCGTGGCGGTGCTGGGAGCGTCGACCAAGGACGTCGCCATCGCCAATACCTTCATCCGCCGCATGAAGGCGTTCGGCTATGCCGGGCAGATCTATCCGATCCATCCGGCGGCCGAGGAGATCGAGGGGCTGAAGGCCTATCCCAGCCTCGCCGACACCCCCGAGCCGGTGGACTATGCCTATATCGCCGTCGGCGCCGAGCGCATTCCCGGCATCCTTGCCAAGGCGGGCGGGCGCTGCCGGATCGCGCAGGTCATCTCCTCCGGCTTCGGCGAGCTGGAGGAGGGCAAGGCCCTTCAGGAGGCGCTGATCGAAGGCGCGCGGGCCGGCGGGGTGCGGGTGCTGGGGCCGAACTGCCTCGGCACCTATTCGCCGCGTGGCGGGCTCACCTTCCCCTCCGACGCGCCGAAGGAGGTCGGCACGGTCGGCATCGTCTCGCAGTCGGGTGGTCTGACCACGGATATCATCAAGCGCGGCGAATGGCGTGGGCTGCGCTTCAGCGGTGCGGTGACGATCGGCAACAGCGCCGACGTTAAGCCGCACGAACTGCTGGCCTATTACCTTGCGGACCCGCAGACCCGCGCGATCGGCCTCTATCTGGAGGACGTGAAGCAGGGGCGTGCCTTCTTCGAGATGCTGAAGGGCGCGAGCAAGCCGGTGGTCATCCTCAAGGGCGGGCGCTCCGCGCTCGGCCGGCTGGCTGCGGCCTCGCACACCGGGGCGCTGGCCGGCGACGAAAAGGGCTGGGAGGCCTTGGGCAAGCAGACGCCGGTCAGCATCGTCGCCACAGTCGACGAGTTCATCGACATGCTGCTGGCGCTCCAGCACTTCACGCTGCGCCCGGACAAGCCGACCTACGCGGTCACGTTGTTCGGCAATGGCGGGGGATCGAGCGTGCTCGGCACCGACGCCTTCGCCGCCGCTGGGCTGGAGGTCGCGCCTTACGCACCGGAGGCACGGGACCGGCTGGAGGCGATGAAGTTGCCGCCGGGCACCAGCGTGGCCAACCCGATCGACACGCCGGTGCGCACGCTGCAGGAGAAGGACGGCTTCGTCGCCGGCGAGATCCTCGACATCGTCTACGGCCACGCCGATCCGGACGCGGTGCTGATGCACCTCAACCTGTCCGCATTTGTCGGTCGTGGCTCGGTCGACCCGATCGACAACCTGTTCGTGGTGGTCGAGCAGACCAAGGCGAAATGGCCGGGCGGCGCGCATTTCGCGCTGGCGCTGCGCACCGACGGCTCGGCGGCGCTTGATGAGCGGCGGCGCCACTACCGCGAGAAAGCCCGGGCGATCGGGGTGCCGGTGTTCGACGAGATTGCCCCGGCGGCGCGCGCGCTGGCCGGGATCGGGCATATCGAGCGCCAGCTCGGCCGGCGGTGAGCAGGAAGGGTGGGGCTCCCCGCCCTTTTCCCATTGGGGCCGATTAGTCGAGGCCGGTGCGGTGCTTGAAGGAGGCCGCCTGCTCGGGCGAGAAGCAGGCGAGGCGCAGGTCGCGCAGATAGGGGCCGAATTCCTCTTCGATCTGTGGCCCGAGCCGGGCGAATATCTCGGCCATGTAATAATCGTGGCGAACCAGCGACTCGGCGAGGTTCACGATCGGGCCGTTGCGCGTGTAGGAGGCGATCACCTCGCCTTCCACTGCGGCGGTGAGCGTCTCAACATGGTCGATCGACACCGTGAACAGGTTGTCGGTCGTGCCCATGCGCACGCCATTGCCTTCATGGATATAAACCCGGCAGGTCGGGCCGAAGCGGAATTCCTCGGCGTCCGGCCCGAACAGCACGATGAAGATGTCGAGTCCGCGCGCCGCCGCCTCGCGCAGTACGTCGGTGTGCCGGCGCAGCACGGTGTCGCTGGCCTTGATCCAGATTGAGACGCGGCTCTCCTTGATCAACGTCTCGATCTTGGAATGGACGCTCGATTCCCCACGCAGCATCCACACGTACTGGTCGTTCGGGGCGGGGGCGACGGAGGTGAGGCGCTTGGAGAGGTCCTCGCACAGCGCCTGCGTCTGGTTGGAGAGCGCGGCCAGGAACTCGTCCGGCGGGGCCGCCACGTAGCGCACCGGATTCTCGCTCACCGGAAGCACCGCGCCGCGCTGGGCGAGGGCTTCCAGCGAGTGATAGGTATTGGGCCGCGGCACGTTGGCGCCCTTGGAGATCTCGTAGGCCGTCGAGAGCGGCGTGCGCAGCAGCTGGACGTAGATCTTCGCCTCGTACTCGGTGAAGCCGAGCCGCTTCAGGTCGGTGAGAAGAGGGTCGGATTCATTTGCCTCAACGGCCAGCTTGCCTGCCACTATCGTCTCCGTCGTGCCCCGCGGGGCGCCAGTTCAGGCCGCGAGCAACCGGCCGCGATTGGCGTCTATGAAGCCGGTGTGGACGTCGCCGGCGGCGAAGTCGTCATCGGCCAGACACGCCAGCAGGAAATGGCGATTGTTGCGTATGCCGTCAATGGAGAAGGCCCGCAGCGCATCCATGGCGCGCAGCCGTGCCACCTCCCTGCTTTCGCCCCAGACCACGATCTTGGCGACCATGGGGTCGTAGAACGGAGTTACCGCGTCGCCTTCGCGATAGCCGCTGTCGACCCGCAGATGCGCCATGCCCGGCGGCGGCCGGAAAGTGGTAAGCGGGCCGGGGGAGGGCATGAACATCTTGGCCGGGTCCTCGGCATAGAGCCGGCACTCGATGGCGTGGCCGCGCGCGGCGACCTCGTCCTGCGGCACGAAACCAAGCGTGCCGCGCGCCAGTTCGATCTGCATGGCCACAAGGTCGCGGCCGGTGATCATCTCGGTGACGGGATGCTCGACCTGGATGCGGGTGTTCATCTCGAGGAAAAAGAACTCGAAGCTCTCCGCGTCGACGATGAACTCGACCGTGCCCGCGCCGCTGTAGGCCGTCGCCTCGCACAGCCGCACCGCGGCCGCCGCCATGGCGTCCGCCACCTCGGCGGGCAGGCCGGGGGCACGCGCTTCCTCGATCACCTTCTGGAAGCGGCGTTGCAGCGAGCAGTCGCGCTCGAACAGATGGATCGCCCGCCCGTCGCCGAAGCCGAACACCTGCATCTCGACATGGCGGGCCTTGGGCACGAAACGCTCGAGGAAAACGGCGCCATTGTTGAAGGACTTCTGCGCCATGGACTGGGTGGCGACCACCACGTCGATGAGCTTCTCGGGGCCGTCGACCCGGCGCATGCCGATGCCTCCACCCCCGCCCGCCGCCTTGACCAGCAGCGGATAGCCCACCGCCTCGGCGGCCTGCGCCAACCCTTCGATCTCGCCCGGCTCGAAGCGGGCGCTGCCGGGAACCACCGGCACGCCTGCCTCCGCGGCGATCTGGCGGGCGCGCTGCTTGTCGCCCATCTGGCGGATGGTGTGCGGAGAAGGGCCGATCCAGGTCAGCCCGGCGTCGAGCACGCTCTGGGCGAACTCGGCGTTCTCCGAGAGGAAGCCGTAGCCGGGATGGATGGCGTCGGCGCCGGCCTCGCGGGCCGCCTCCAGCACCTTCTCGACGCGCAGATAGCTCTCGCGCGCGGGCGCCGGGCCGACGCCGACCGCGCGGTCGGCGGCCTCGACATGGGCGGCGCGGGCGTCGGCGTCGGAATAGATCGCCACCGTGGACAGGCCGAGCGCGCGGGCCGAGCGGAACACCCGGCAGGCGATTTCGCCGCGATTGGCAACGAGGACGCTTTTCATCGTCACACCTCGATGCGCGCGACGACCGAACCCTCGGTCACGGTTTCGCCCTCGGCGACGAGGATTTCGAGAATCACCCCGTCCTCGGAGGCGGAGACCGGGATTTCCATCTTCATCGATTCGAGGATGAGGATGACTTCCTCTTCAGCGACGTTGTCGCCAACGGCCTTCTCGATCTTCCAGACGTTGCCGGTGATTTCTGTCTTGATGTCGACCTTAGCCACTGCTTCCTCCGTGATGCCTCGTTCGGCATTGACGCGCACTGTAAAGCGCCGCATTAGTAGTTGCAATGACAACTACGATAAGGGGAGGTGTAATGACAGGCTTCGATGGGTGGATCGGCCGCATCGAAACGGCGGTCGCGCAGCTGGACGGTTGGCCGCTGGCGGGCCTGTACGCGGCGCTCGATCAGGCCGGCACCGTCGAGATCGGCACCGCGTTGCCGCCGACGGGCCAGTGGCTCTATTTCCAGCCGCTGGTGCCTCAGGCCGGGCTAGGACCGGACGGGCACCCAGAGCGCGGCGGCTTTCTGCCGCCGATCGAACTGCCGCGCCGCATGTGGGCGGCGAGCGAGATCACCTTCCACCGGCCGATGTGCGTGGGCGACACGGTGGAGAAGCGCTCGCGGATCGCCGGAGTGTCGGTCAAGAACGGGCGCACCGGCACGCTTGCCTTCGTCACGGTCAACCATTCCTATCTCAAGGGGGGCCTGTTGATGCTGACCGAGGTCCAGACCCTCGTCTATCGCGAGGCTCCCGCACCCGGCGAGCCGGCGCCGCCGCCCCAGCCCGCGCCCGGCGGCGCCCTGTGGTCGCATCGCGTGGTGCCCGACACGCGGCTGCTGTTCCGCTATTCGGCCGTCACCTTCAACGCCCACCGCATCCACTACGATGAGCCCTATGCCCGTGAGGTCGAGGGCTATCCCGGTCTCGTGGTCCACGGCCAGCTGACCGCGACGCTGCTGGTGGATGCCTTCCGCCAAGAGCGCCCGACGATGGCGATCGGCGGCTTCTCTTTCCGCGCCATGCGGCCGGTCTTCGCCGGCACGCCTGTCCATCTCGAAGGCGCCGAGGACGGCAAGGGCTACGCGCTCTGGGCCCGCGACCAGGCGGGAGCTGTCGTCGTCGAGGCAAAAATCCGCCCCTGATGCCGAGGGAGTGGCACCAAATGGATGCCGCAGAGGCGCGCCGTTTCATCGAGGCCGCCGATGCGCGGGCCGAGCACGCCGTCACCGGGTCGGAGGGCGGCCGCGTGGTCTGGCGGCTCTTCGGCGCCGGTCCGCCCCTGGTACTGCTACACGGGGGCTTCGGTAGCTGGCTGCACTGGCTGCCGATGGTGGAGCGGCTGGAAGGCCGATTCCGGCTGCTGCTGCCCGACATGCCGGGCTTAGGCGATTCCGATCCCGTGCCGCCGGACGCCACGCCGGCACTGTTGGCCGACCGGTTGGCGGCCGGCCTCGCTGAACTCGCGCCCGCGCCGGCTCCCATCCACGTCGCCGGCTTCTCCTTCGGAGGGCTGGTGGCGGTCCACCTCGCCCGACGTCTGGACGCGCAACTGGCCGGATTGGTTCTGGTCGCCGGCGGCGGGCTGGGCGAGGAACGCGACGCGGTCGACCTGCGCAGCCGCCGTCCCGGCATGAGCGAGGGGGAGATGCGCTCGGTCGCCGCCCACAATCTCAAGGTCTTTATGATCGCCGACCCGGCACGCGTCGACGCGCTGGCGGTCGAGATCCAGCACTGCAACACCCGGCGCCGGCCAGAACTGAACAGCCGCGTGTTCTCGCGCACCCGCGACGCGCTGGGCATGCTGAAGGCGGTCAAGGCGCCGGTCGGCGCCGTCTGGGGCACGCGTGACCCGACCGTGGGCGAGCATCTGGCCGAGCGCCGCCGCGCGGTCGAGGCGGCCTGCCCCGGCGCGCTCACCGCTGCCCTGCCGGGCTGCGGCCACTGGATCATGCAGGAGCGGCCCGTCGAGCTGGCGGCCTTTCTTATGCGGACATTTGAGCCCGGAACATTCGGGCCGGCAACGGGAGGAAAGCATGGCGGACAGCCGGGACCTTGAGGGCCACACCGCGCTCGTGACGGGCGCGGCCCGCAATGTGGGGCGCTCCATCGCGCTCGAACTCGCCCGCGCCGGCGCGCGGGTGGTGGTTCATGCCCGGAGCTCGGTCGAGGCCGCCCAGGAGACGGTGGCTCTGTGCAGGGAAGCGGGCGGCGGCGAGGCGGCGGCCTTCGCCCATTTTGCCGATCTCACGGATCCGGCGGCGGTCGATGCGATGTTCGGCGAGGTGGAGGCGCGCTTCGGTCGGCTCGACCTGCTGGTGCACAACGCTGCCGAGCGCGCGGACGGCCCGTTCGAGACGATCGGCTACGACGAGTGGCGCCGCATCGTCGGCAGCATCCTCGACAGCGCCTTCCTGTGCGATCAGGCGGCGCTGCCGCTGCTGCGGCGGAGCGCGGCGGCAAGCATCGTCCATATCGGCGGCGTCGCCGCCCATGTCGGGGTGCGCCACCGTGCCCATGTCTCGGCGGCCAAGGCGGGGATTGCCGGGCTGACGCGCGCGCTGGCCGCCGAGTTCGCCGCCGAGAACATCACGGTGAACTGCATCTCGCCAGCGCAGATGGCGACCGAGCGCAAGGGCCCGTTGCCCGAGCACTTCGTCCAGCGCCCGGTGCCGATGGGGCGCCCGGGCGAGCCGGTGGAGCTGGCGAAGCTGGTGTGCTTCCTCGCCGGCCCCTTCGGGCGCTTCATCACCGGTCAGACGCTGCACCTGAACGGCGGCTGGTACACGGGATAGGCGAAGCCGCGCTCCGTGCCGATTGATCATTCGGCGAGATCATCCCGATCTCAAACCAATATTAGACGCAATCCAAACTGGACCGCACAGTCGCCGCATGATCACAGGTAAGGTCCGGGGTGCCAACGCCGCCCCCACGCAGCAGCCGCTTCACGTGTCGCGCGCTCCCGCGGAAGGCGATGGGGTCGAGACGTCTTGCCCGGTGGGCGACAGCGTCGCAAAGACCACCTGCTACATGTGCGCCTGCCGCTGCGGCATCGAGGTGCATCTGCGCGACGGGCAGGTCCGCTACATCAACGGCAACAAGGACCACCCGGTCAATCGCGGCGTGCTGTGCGGCAAGGGCAGCGCCGGCATCATGCAGCACTACAGCCCGGGCCGGCTGCGCAAGCCACTGCTGCGCACCGGGCCCCGCGGCTCCGGCCAGTTCCGCGAGATCGAGTGGGAGGAGGCGCTGTCGATCGCCGCCGATCGGCTGTCCCGCATCCGGTCCACCGATCCGAAGCGGCTCGCCTTCTTCACCGGCCGCGATCAGTCGCAGTCGCTTACCGGCTGGTGGGCCTCGAAGTTCGGCACCCCCAATTTCGCGGCTCATGGCGGCTTCTGCTCGGTAAACATGGCGACCGCCGGCCTCTACACGGTGGGCGGCGCGTTCTGGGAGTTCGGTGAGCCGGACTGGGACCGCGCCAAATACTTCCTGCTTTTCGGCGTCGCCGAGGACCATGATTCCAACCCGATCAAGATCGGGCTCGGCAAGCTGAAGGGGCGCGGAGGCAAGTTCGTCTCCATCAACCCGTGCCGCACCGGCTACAACGCCATCGCCGACGAGTGGATCGCCATCCGCCCGGGCACGGACGGGCTGTTCGTGCTCGCCCTGATCCACGAACTGCTGCGAGCCGGGCGGGTCGATATCGACTATCTGGCGCGCTTCACCAACGCCCCGGTGCTGGTAGTGAAGGCGCCCGGCGAAGCGGACGACGGGCTGTTTCTGCGCGACGCCGAGGGCCGCCCGCTAGCCTGGGATCGGCTGCGCGCACGCGCCATGCCGCTCGACGACCCCGAACTCGCCCCGGCGCTGACCGGTGCCTTCACCGTCGAGGGGCGGGCCTGCGTGCCGGTGTTCCAGCTGCTCGCCGAGCGCTATCTCGACGCCTCGTACGGGCCGGAGGCCGTGGCCGAGCGCTGCGGCGTGCCCGCGGAGGTGATCCGCCGCATCGCCGCGGAGCTGGCCCATGTCGCCTTCGACGAGGCGATCGAGCTGCCGGTGCCGTGGACCGACCTGCAGGGGCGGCGCCACGAGACCATGCGCGGGCGGCCGGTGGCGATGCACGCCATGCGCGGCATCTCCGCCCATTCCAACGGCTTCCAGACCTGCCGCGCCATCCATCTGCTGCAGGTGCTGCTCGGCACGGTCGACGTGCCCGGCGGCTGGCGCTTCAAGCCGCCTTTCCCGAAGCCGCCGCCGCCCGGTCCCAAGCCGGCCGGCAAGGATGGCGGGCGCCCCGACACGCCGCTGGCTGGCATGCCGCTGGGCTTCGTGCACGCGCCCGAGGACCTTCTGGTCGATGGCGAGGGCAACCCGGTGCGCATCGACAAGGCCTATTCCTGGGAGGCGCCGCTCGCCTCCCACGGCATGATGCACATGGTCATCCGCAACGCGTGGGCAGGCGATCCGTACCCGATCGACACGCTGATGATGTACATGGCCAACATGGCCTGGAACTCGTCGATGAACACCGACGAGACCATGAAGATGCTCACCGACACGGATGAGGAGGGGAACTACCGCATCCCCTACATCATCTATGCGGACGCTTATGCGTCCGAGACGGTGGCCTATGCCGACCTGGTGCTGCCCGACACCACCTATCTCGAACGCCACGACTGCATCAGCCTGCTCGACCGCCCGATCAGCCATGCCGACGGCCCGGGCGACGCCATCCGCCATCCCGTGGTGCCGCCGGACCGCGACGTGCGCCCGTTCCAGAGTGTGCTGATCGAGCTCGGTGCGCGGCTCGGCCTGCCCGGCTTCGTCAATGAGGACGGCGGCGCCAAGTACCGCGACTATGCCGACTACATCGTCAACCACGAGCGCACGCCGGGCATCGGGCCGCTGGCCGGCTGGCGGGGCGAGGACGGCGAGGCGATCGGGCGGGGCGCGCCGAACCCCTCGCAGCTCGAGCGCTACATCGCCCATGGCGGCTTCTGGCACCACACGCTCGACGCCGACCAGCGCTTCTACAAGATGGCCAACCGCGCCTATCTCGACTTCGCCCAGCAGATGGGCTTCGTGCCGAAGGTGGAGCCGGTGGTGTTTCAGCTCTATTCCGAGCCGCTGCAGCGTTTCCGTCTCGCCGCGCGCGGCCATGGCGCGGTGCAGCCGCCCGAGAGCGAGCGCGCCCGCATCGAAGCGCATATGGACCCGCTGCCCTTCTGGTATCCGCCCTTCGAGCAGACGCTGGTGGACGACCGGGAGTTCCCGCTGGCGGCGATCACCCAGCGACCGATGCACATGTACCATTCCTGGGGATCGCAAAACGCGTGGCTGCGCCAGATCACCAGCCAGAACCGGCTGTTCGTGCATCGCGACCTCGCCGCCGAGCTGGGTCTCGTCGATGACGACTGGGTATGGATCGAGAGCGTCAACGGCCAGGTGAAGGGGCAGATCCGCCTGGTCGACGGGGTGGAGCGCAACACCGTCTGGACCTGGAACGCCATCGGCAAGCGGCGGGGTGCCTGGGGGCTGAAGGACGATGCCGGCGAGAGCAATCGCGGCTTCCTGCTCAACCATGCCATCGGCGACCTCCTGCCGCCGGACGTCGCCGGCAAGCGCTATTCCAACTCCGACCCTGTGACGGGGCAGGCGGCATGGTTCGACCTGCGGGTGCGGCTGCGCCGCTGCGCACCGGCGGAGTTCGGTTTCACCCAGCCGGCTTTCGAGCGCCTGCCGCTTCCACCCTCGATCCCGCCCGCGCCGCAGACGCTGAGCTTCGGCGCCCAGTTCCGCAAGGCGTTCGGACGATGACCTGCTTTCCCGCTTCGACCGACAAGAGCCTTGGGCTCGTCATCGACCTCGACACCTGTGTCGGCTGCCAGGCCTGCGTCACCTCCTGTAAGGAGTGGAACACCGGCGGTCATATGGCCCCGCTCACCGACGTGAAGCCCTATGGCGGAGGTGTCGACGGAGTGTGGTTCAACCGGGTGCACACCTTCGAGCACATCACGCAGGAGGGAGGACGCACGGTGCATTTCCCGCGCTCCTGCCTGCACTGTGCGGAGCCGGCCTGCGTCACCGTCTGCCCAACCGGCGCCTCCTACAAGCGTGCCCGCGACGGCATCGTGCTCGTCGACGAGGAGAAGTGTATCGGCTGCAAGCTGTGCAGCTGGGCCTGCCCCTATGGGGCGCGCGAGTTCGACGTCGAGGTCGGCGTGATGAAGAAGTGCACGCTGTGCGTCGACCGCATCTACAATGAGCACATCCCGCCCGAGGACCGCGTGCCGGCCTGCGTCTCTGCCTGCCCGACGGGTGCACGCCATTTCGGCGACCTCGGTGACCCGGCATCGCCGATCTCGCGGCTAGTCGAGGAGCGCGGCGGCGTGCCGCTGATGCCCGAGCTGGGGTACGAACCGACCAACCGCTACCTGCCGCCCCGCGCCCGATCCGAGCGCGCGCCGACGGTCGCGGCGGCACCGCTGGAGGACGCCGCGCCGGAGGGCGGTTTCCTGGGCTGGGTCGACCGCATGCTGTCGAGGTAGCCGATGCATCCCGCTTATTCCGTCATCCTCTTCACCACCGCCACCGGCGCGGGCTACGGCCTGCTGGCCCTGCTCGGGCTGATGGCGCTCGCCGGCATGGCGCCTCCAGGTCTTTGGCCCGGTCTGTTCGGCCTCGGCCTGGCGCTGGTCCTGATCACCGGTGGGCTGCTCTCCTCCGCCGGCCATCTCGGCCGGCCCGAGCGGGCGTGGCGGGCGTTCTCGCAGTGGCGCTCCTCCTGGCTCTCACGCGAGGGCATCAGTGCGGTAGCGACCTTCGTGCCGGCCGGACTGTTCGGGCTCGGCTGGCTGCTGACCGGCCGCGCCGAGGGCTGGGTGGCGCTCGCAGGGGCCCTCGCCGCGCTGGGCGCGGTGGTGACGGTGTGCTGTACCGCCATGATCTACGCTTCGCTCACGCCGATCGCGCAGTGGCGGAGCCGGTTCACCCTGCCGGGCTACCTGCTCTATGCGGCGATGAGCGGGCTGACCCTGCTCAATGCGCTGCTGGCGGCCTCCGGTGATGGCGGGAGCGTGCTCGCCGGCGCGGCCGCTGCGCTGACGCTGGCCGGCTGGGCATGGAAGCGGGCAAGCTGGCGGCACGACGACACGGCCGGCCTTCCGGCCACGGTCAACTCCGCCACCGGCCTGCCCGGTGGCAGGGTGCTGAGCATCGAGTGGCCTCATTCGGAGGAGAATTACCTCCTCAAGGAGATGGGCTACCGGGTCGCGCGCAAGCATCGCGACCGGCTTCGGCTGATCGCCCAGTTCCTCGGCTTCCTCGCGCCGGCGGTGCTGCTTGTGCTGGCCGCGCTGACGCCGGCCGGAGCGGTGGCGGTGGGAGCCAGCTTGCTCGCCGCGCTGTCCCAGCTCGCGGGGCTGCTGGTCGAACGCTGGCTGTTCTTCGCCGAGGCCCGGCACACGGTGATGCTGTACTACGGACGATGATGACGGCTCCCCGCCTCGCTGTGCTGGTGTCGCCGCGCACCCTGCCGGCCGACGCCCTCGCAGGCTTTCTCGGCGCGGTGCTGGCGCTGCCGCAGGGCATCGCTTTCGCCACCCTCGCGGGGATGCCCCCCGAATACGGCATCTACACCGCGATCGTGCCCTGCATCGTGGCAGCGCTGTTCGGGTCGAGCCGCTATGTGGTCTCGGGGCCGACCAACGCCAATTCGCTGGCGCTGCTCGCCGCGCTGGCGCCGCTTGCGGTACCGGGAACCCCCGGCTTCATCGCCGCCGCGCTGGCGGTGACGGCCATGGTCGGGCTCATCCAGCTTGCGCTCGGCCTTTGCAGGCTCGGCTGGGTGACGGATTTCGTTGCGCCACCGGTGCTGGCGGGCTTCATGAGCGGGGCGGCGCTGCTGATCGGGCTCTACGCGCTGCCGGATGCGCTGGGGATCGCGCCCGGCGCCGCGCATGGGGTGGCGGCCACGCTGTCGGCGGTGGCCGGCGGCTTCATGGAGGCCAATCCGAGCGCGGTCATCGTCGCCGCCTGCACGCTGGTCGTCACCATTGTCGCCGGCCGCCTCTCGCGTCGGCTGCCCTATATGCTGATCGGCGTGCTCGCCGGCTATGGCGCGAGCGAGCTTCTGGTGCGTTACCTCGGCCTGCCGGAGATGGCGCGGGCAGGGACCATCCCCTCGGTGCTGCCGCCGCTCTCGGTGCCCGTGGTGCCGCTGAAGCAGCTGGAGCAGCTCGCCCCGATCGCCGCCGCGCTTTCCATCGTCGCGCTCGGGCAGTCGGTGTCGATTGCCAAGGCGCTGGCGCGCCGCTCCGGCGAGTATGTCGACGTCGACCGCGAGTTCGTCGGCCAGGGCCTGTCGAACATTGCCGGAGCGTTCTTCTCCTCCTACGTGTCCTGCGGTTCGCTGAACCGCTCCCTGCCGAACTATCTCGCCGGCGCCCGCACCCCCATGGCGGCGGTGCTCTCGGCACTGTTCCTTGTCGTGCTTGCCTTTGTCAGCCGCCCGCTGCTGGAGCGGCTGCCGCTGCCGGCGATCGCGGCGCTGCTGCTCTACATCGCCGCCGGCCTCATCGACCTCAAGCGCTTCGCCTGGCTTTGGCGGGTCGGGCGGGCGGATTTCGCGGTCGCCGTGGCGACGCTGGCCGGAATGCTGGCGCTGCCCTTCCAGCATGCGATCCTGATCGGCAGCGGACTGGCGCTTGCCGCCTATCTCCACCGTACAGCGCACCCGGCGGTGCGTGCGCTGGTGCCCGATGAACGGGTTCCGGAGCGCACGCTGACCGCGGTCGAGGATCTGCCGGGGGAAGTTGTCGAGTGCCCGCAGCTCAAGCTTCTGCGCATCGAGGGCTCGCTTTATTTCGGCGCTGCCAGCCATGTGGCGCGGCGTCTGCAGCAGTTGCGCGCGCGCTCCGACCAGAAACACCTGCTGGTGATGGTCAAGAGCATGAACTTCATCGACCTCGCCGGCGTCGAGCTGTGGACGCACGAGCTGGCGCAGCGCCGCGCCGCGGGCGGCGACCTGAATTTCCACCGCCCCCGCGCCGCGGTTTTGGCGGTCTGGGAACGGACCGGCTTCGTCGACGAGCTGGGTGCCGATCACATCTTCGGCTCGAAGCGCGAGGCGATCGCGGCGATCTATCCGCGTCTGGACGCCACCATCTGCGCCCGCTGCACCGCCCGCATCTTCCGCGAATGCCGCGCCTGCGCGGACGGGCAGGCGCCCGGTGCGGCGGCCGACCAGAGCGGCGATGCCACGCCTCCGAGATCGGCGCTTTCGAACGATGCCTCCCGCGCACTATGATCGCGCGAAGGGTATGGCATGACACTTGATCAGCTGCGGATCTTCGTGGCGGTGGCGGAGCGCCAGCACGTCACTAAGGCCGCGCAGGCGCTCAATCTCGCTCAATCGGCGGCCAGCCACGCCATCGCGGCGCTGGAGGCGCGGCACGACACCCGGCTTTTCAACCGTATCGGCCGCCACATCGAGCTGACCGAGGCGGGCGCCGCCTTCCTTCTGGAAGCGCGTGCCGTGCTGGCGCGGGTGGAGCGGGCCGAGCTGACGCTGGCCGAATACGGCACCCTGCTGCGCGGCACGCTGGCGGTGCAGGCGAGCCAGACCATCGCCAGCTACTGGCTGCCGCGCCATCTGGTGGCGTTCCGCCGCGCCTATCCGGGCATCGACATCCATCTGGCGGTCGGCAACACGACGCAGGTGGCCGCGGCGGTGGACAGCGGGGCGGCGGAGATCGGCTTCGTGGAGGCGGCGGTGCCGAATGAGCGGTTCACCCTGGTGCCGGTGGCGCGTGACCAACTCATCGTTCTGGTGCCGCCGGGCCACCCCTGGGACGGACGGGGCGACGTGACGATCGCCGAGATGATGACGGCCGAATGGGTGCTGCGCGAACCCGGCTCGGGCACCCGCTCGGTGTTCGAGGAGGCGATGCGGCCGCATCTGCGCAGCGGCTCCGGGCTGCGGGTGGTGCTGGAGCTGCCCTCGAATGAGGCTGTGCGCGCCGCCGTCGAGGCCGGGATGGGGGCAACGGCGCTCTCGGCCTCGGTCGCCGCGCCGAGCCTCGAGGCCGGATTGCTGAGGCAGGTGCCGTTTCCGCTGCCCGAACGCGAGTTCTACCTGTTGCTGAACCGTGAGCGGGCGCCGAGCCGGGCTGCGGAGGCTCTGGTCAACATCGTCACCGACGCCTATCCGGAACTGCTGGCGCAGGGCGCCTGAGCCTGCGCTGTCGCCGACGGCGTTCTCTGGCGGCGCGCCGTGCGACGGCCGGATCGGTCGGGCCTCAGATGATTTGGTCGTGCTGGCGCGCCAGGCAGGATTCCAACTATCTGACGGCTGTGAGTCAGTTGGAGTTAGATCCGTCCGCTTTTTGGGGGGCGTTGATTAGAGGCATGAACGTCCGGCCTGGGCGCGCAAAGGTGCCGACGTTTCCCAACTCGCTGATGTCCGCTTTTGGGCCTCGGCCGTTGCCAGATCAATGACCGAGGTAGGGGCGCAAAGCAGACGACTCTGAATGGGCGATCGTGGGGCTATCTTGGGTCACTTTCGGCATCGGAGATACCTCCGCTTCTCGTTTGAAGCCTCCAATAGCGGACAGTATGCCAACGACCTCATACCGGACGCTCAGACACGCACTTGACAAGGCTCGTTTCTGGCTTGATGCGGAAGGATAACCGCTGACGATCTTCATGGCAGACAGGCGCCGGGAATACGTTACAGCACGTTCCCAACTGCCAATATCATCGTATTGATTTCCGCCTAGAGAACGCTGGAGACACGTATCCAAATGGTCGGCCGGCCAAGGATTTTGCGGGGTTGATGGTCAGGCCGCGAAGCCACCATCGATCGTGTGCATGGCCCCCGTGATCCCGCGCGCCTGCGGGCCGGCAAGATACAGTGCCAAATTCGCCACTTCATCGGCTGTGCCGTAGCGCTTGATAGACATCGGCCCAAGCATGGAAGTCGCCCGCGGCCCCGCCGCCGGGTTCATGTCAGTGTCGGTCGGACCGGGCTGGATCACATTGACCGTGATGTCGCGTGCGCCCATGTCGCGCGACAATCCGCGCGCCATGCCCTGCACTGCGGCTTTGGTCATCACATAAGCCGAGAGCCCGGAGAACGGCATATTATCGGCGGTGTTGGATCCGATGACGATTATACGCCCCCCATCAGGCATCTTTCGCGAGGCCTCGACGCTGCCGAAATACGCACCGTTGACGTTGACGTCGATCATGCGTTCGACGTCGTCGGCGTCGAGCGTCAGCGGGTTACCGAAGACGAGCAGGCCGGCATTGTAGACGAATATGTCTATCGGCCCGGCATCGCGGATCGCCGCTATCAGCTCTTCGCGTTCACCAGCATCCGCCTGGATCGCCTCTGCGCCAGTTTCAGCGGCGAGCGCGATGGCCGCGTCAGCAGAGGCCGCATAGGTAAACGAAACTGTCGCGCCTGCTGCGGAAAAGCGGCGCACGATTGCAGCACCTATGCCGCGGCTGCCACCGGCGACGAATACATTGCGATCAGAAAGTTCCATCGGGATTGACCTTTGAATGAAGAAGGGAGTTCGTCTGTCGATGTTCGATCAGAGCGGGTCTTGCTAGCCGCGGTAGCCGACGTGGTCAGAGCGGCGTGCCGAGCGTGCGGGACACGGTGGCGTCCGTGAAACGGGGGACATCGTCCATCACTGTCTCGATCTCGGACGAGGCGAGCGCCGCATGCAGCGCAGCCTCGTCGCGGAACTGGTAGATCCCCACGGAGACAACATCCGAAGCGCCGACATCGCGGGGAAAGAAGGCGGTGGCGCTTTCCAGTCCGTACCGCTGCCAGCACGCGAGTGCTAACGGCAGGTGAACGTCGACATAGTAGTCCTTGTCGAAAAACGTGCCGCCGCTGCAGGTCACTATCATGATTGCGTTTGTCATGGAGCGGCATTTGGATCGATTGAAAATGATCCTCAACTTACAGGGTTGAACATCGTCCGTTCAGTTATGTGAGTAGATGCGCAGCCGCATCCGCCGCACGACTTGGCGAGATGTCGGCATCACTTCGTTAGGCTCGTTGGAAGACGGAGTTTTCGCCCCGTCTCTCGAAGCGCCAGATTTCTGCCTGTACGACCGAGGCTGCGTCTAATCTGACGCTCGCTCCTGCGGTGTTGCCGGTTGGATGCCTAACTTCGCGATATGAGAAGTCCCAACGGCGATGAAGGCCCGCAGCCGCTGAAGCCGCCGCATATCCCGGTGATAGCCCATCCAGATTTCTCGTGAGGGCGGCTCTACCGGCAGATCGAGCTTGCGAAGACCCACTATCTGTCCTCCTACCACTTGCGGCAGGACAGCGATGCCAATGCCCTGGCGGCTCATCCGCCCCTGCACGTTCCTATTGTTCGACCTCAGAAGTGGCCGCGCATTTGGGAAGCTCTGGGTGAGCCAGGCAATATCCGGGAACTGGCCGGTAGAGGTGTCGTGGGTGATGAGCCGGAAGCCGGTGCCGTCGCCATAGACCGGGTCTGGTGCATCGACCGCGACGTATACGCCATAGAGCAGATCGACCAGTCGTCGCTGCACGACATCTGGATTGTCGAATGGGACGATCCGGAAGGCGATGTCGGCCTCCCGCTGGGCGAGGCTGAACAGGCGGGTGCCGGTGAGGATTTCCAGATCTACGTGCGGATAGGCCTTCGCATAATCTTCGATGATCGGCGGCAGGACATAGGCGCCGAACCAGTCGGCGGAAGATATCCGCAACGTTCCCTGAAGGGCCTGCTCCTGCCCGGCGAGCCGGCGCTCGATGGCCAGAGCGCCTTCTTCCATCTGCTCTGCCAGAGCGATGATGGCGTTGCCTTCTTCCGTCGGAATGAAGCCGTCGGCTGTTCTCTGAAACAGCGTGTGGCCGGTGGCTTGTTCGAGAGCCCGAAGGCGGCGGCCGACCGTGGGATGGCTCAGATGAAGCGCACGAGCGGCAGCGCCCAGCGTGCCGGTGCGGGCTATGGCCAGAAAAATCCTGACGTCACTCCACTCCATGTCTTCACCAACAAAAATGAACGGAGACTGTACGATACTGTCAGTTATCGAACAAATCCATTCACCTATATCCGCCGCATCCCGTTGAGGATTGCAGCGCGCTGGCGGCCCAACCGGGACGGCCCAGGCAGCGTTCGGTCCTAACGCTGAAGGAGGACATCGTGAAAACCTGGCTTATCACAGGATGCTCGTCGGGCCTGGGCCGGCAACTTGCCGAGGCTGTAGCCGCGCGAGGCGATCGTCTCGTCGCCACCGCCCGTTCGACGGATAGTCTGAAATCGCTATCTGAACGCTACCCAGAGACGGTGCGTAGCCTTTCGCTGGACGTCACCCGCACCGGCGACGCTGCAAAGGCCGTGGCCTTGGCCGAGAGCGCGTTTGGCAGTCTGGACGTCCTCGTTAACAACGCGGGCTTCGGCTTCATCGGCGCGATCGAAGAGGGCGAGCCCGATGAGTATCGACCGATGTTCGAGGTGAACGTGTTCGGCCTGCTCGAGACGACCCGGGCCGCCCTGCCGGTGCTACGCAAACGTGCTGGATCCCGCATCGTCAATCTCTCCTCCGGTGCCGGGATCGCTGGCTCGGCGGGTTTTGGATTTTACAATGCGAGCAAGTTCGCCGTCGAAGGATTGTCTGAAGCGCTAGCACAGGAGCTTCATCCGCTTGGCGTGCACGTGATCATCGTCGAGCCCGGTCCCTTCCGCACCGAGTTCCTTGGGCGTTCGATGGCCACAGCGGCCCGAGAGATCGCCGCTTATGCCGAGACGGTGCCGGCGAGACGGTATTACCGCGAGACCAACAACGGCCGGCAGGCGGGTGACCCGGTCAAAGCCGTCGCCGTAATGCTGCAGGCCGTCGATGCCGAGCATCCGCCGTTGCACCTTCCGATCGGGCCACGCGCCCACGCGATCGCGGAGCAGAAGCTGGACGCCTTCCGCGCCGACATTGCTGCCTGGCGCGACATCTCCATCGCGACCGATTTCGACCCGCTCAACTAGGCCCCGCTCGCGCGGGTCACTGGTGCTTGAGCTGGCCCATGCCCGCTTGGCTGCGGCAGTCGGCGCCTGACAGGACCGCCTGAATTGATCGGCGAAAGCGACATTCAGGCTCAAGAACGGAAATACGCTAATGAGCGCGACAACATGTGAAGCTGCGGCCCTCAAGGCTGCTTTGGCCGGGGACCGTGACGCCCTCCTTGAGCCGCGGCGCTGGACGATGTTTGTGATCCTGCTGGTCGGCGCATTCCTGCCGCCACTCGACTTCTTCATCGTCAATGTGGCGCTCCCCTCGATCCGGGGGGAGTTGGGCGCCTCCTCCTCGGCCGAGCAACTCGTCATTTCTTCGTATGCCGCGCTTTATGCCGTGACGCTGACGACCGGTGGGCGGCTTGGCGATCTGTTCGGCCGCGGCCGGATTTTCTTTCTCGGCCTCATTGGCTTTGCCGCCGCCTCGACGCTATGCGGCTTCGCATGGTCACCCTGGGTGCTAGTCGCCGGACGTGCACTGCAGGGCATCACCGCCGCCGTGATGGCGCCCCAAGCGCTCGCTTCGGTGCAGGCGATTTTCCCGGAGAAGGAGAAGTCGCTCGCACTCGGCGTCTATGGTGCGGTCTTCGGCCTGGCCGCAGTAGTCGGCCAAGCATTTGGCGGCCTCCTGATCGCGCTGGACCTTATGGGGCTGGGTTGGCGGTCGATCTTCCTCGTCAATCTGCCGGTGGCATTGCTCGTCCTTGTGTTTGGCATCCCTCTGCTGAGAGAGACACGGGCGCGCGACGCACGTCGGCTGGATCTCGGCGGCATGGCGCTGTCGATGCTGACGCTCGGTGCTTTGATCGTGCCGCTGATCGAGGGGCGCGAAGCTGGCTGGCCGCTGTGGTCCTGGCTGTCGCTCGGTGGCGTGCCGCTGCTGGCCTGGCTCTTCTGGCGTTATGAGACCCAACTCGCACGAGCAGGCGGTGCCCCTCTGCTCGATCCGGTCGCCTTGCGGGCGCTGGGGCTGGGCCGCACGCTGCTGATCGCACTGTTGTTCTATTCGATCGGCAGTTTTTTCCTGTTGTTCTCAATCTATTTGCAGGAGGCGCTGCATGTGACTGCGTTCAAGGCGGGTCTCGTCTTCCTGCCGTTTGGTGCCGGTTTCCTGCTCGGGCCGCTGTCGACGCCCATTCTGCGACGGCTCTGCGGCGCCTATGTCAATCCAATCGGCATGGGGCTGGAGTTTGTCGCATTCTTAGGTCTCGCCGGCCTCATCGCGTCGACACTCACCGGCGTGCGTCCCGCACCATTGCCGCTTGCCGCTCTCCTGTTCTTCATCGGTTTTGGTCAGGGGATCGCGCTGCCGACCTTGATGCGGATGGTGATAGGCCAGGTCGCGCCGGCGTTCTCCGGAATGATCCCCGGCATTGCTAGCTCGACGCTCCAGGTCAGCACAGCGCTCAGCGTCGCCATAATCGGTGGCATCTTCTACCAGGTGCTGGGCGCGCGAACCGATCCAGCCGCCATCACGCAGGCGCTCGTCGTCGCGGTCCTTTGCATTGCCTTCTGTCTCGCCGGAAGCGTAGCTCTGAGCCTCACTCTCGTCAGGCGGATGCCTCCTCCGCAAGACGAGGCCGATGGAGAGGCTTGAGATCCCCTTCCACGACAGATGCCTAGACGCACCCAGCACCAATGACGCGGCTCTATCGGAGCCGACAACCGTCACGCCCGCATAAGCCGCGAACCGCGTCGACCGGGTATATCCATCGCACCAGATCAGAAAACAGGACAACCTATATGTTTGGTATTTCGCCACTTGGATGGTTCATACGCTTGGCAGCCTGCCTGCCATTCCGCTCGCCATTTACATGTTCGCCCGACACGGCAGGATCGTGCCTCGATCTGTGCCCGGCGCGGCCTATTTTCTCTCAATGCTCATCGGCGCGACAACGGTGTTTCTGGTTGCCCGAGAGCCAATAAGCTACGGCATCGGCGCGGCGACGATCCTGCTGCTGCTCGCCGGCTATGGCATCGGTCACATTCCGCAGTTCGGCCGCGCTGGCGTGTACATCGAGACGATTTTCCTCACCCTGACGGCGTTTCTCTTGATGGTGCCGAGCGTCAGCGAAACGCTTCGTCGCGTCCCGGATGGCCATCCTTTGGTGACCGATCCGAAGTCACCGCTCCTCCTGGGCGCCCTGGCAGCCCAGATCATTTATTTGCGCAGACAGGGCTGGATCGGGTCCGGCACCTCACTAAACAAGCTGGCCGCCAGGTGAATAGACAAACGGCAGATGTGCCGGCAGCGGCGCGCTGGAAGTTTTCGCGAGCAATCCCGGTTCGTCTGAAGGTATGTCCCCTCGTCACAAACCACTCGGTCGGAGCAGTAGCACGTCAAGCGACATCATCCGATCTTGGGCGATGTACCAACGCCGGAAATGGCAAAAAGCGCCGGCGTGCCCCAGAATGCTGATGTCCGCTTTTGGGCTGCGGCAGTTGAAGGATCAATGACAGAGATGAGGGCGCGTAGCCGCCTGTCGGCTTCCAGCCCCCAACGTCCGCAAAGGTCAACATATTTCATAGGCCTATAGCGTACACATTGTTCTTTTCTCGAGCGCTTGCGGCCCGCCTTTTTAATTGCATTATCTATCATTTTTATGCAAAATTTTTAGCATTTCTATGAAGATACCACCATTTCACCCCACATTATTCCAGTGGTGAATGTGCAAGCCGTAGGCCGAAGAGAAGTAAGTTCACCAGCCTGCTTAACCGCTATGAGGCCCCGAACCGCAAATTTACGACGTACAGAGAGCGCGAGATCAAATCGCTGCTCTCCAGCTTACGAGCGCCTGAATGGGGTCCCTGGAGCGGTAGCAATGTACTGGATGGCGAGGCGCACAAGTTCCGGCAACGTTTCCGCACCGAGTTTGACCCGGAGTTGCGACGACGTGTTGGCCACGGTCTTGTAGCTGATGCCGAGTTCTTCGGCGATCCGCGTATAGTCCTTTCCTTCGGCGAGAAGAGCGAGGGTTTGAAGTTCGCGCGGGGTGATATCCGCCAGAGGTGCAGCCCGCGACGTGCCGAGCATGGCGACCTGCATGGCCAGGTCATGACTCATATAGGGCAGACCGCGACGTACGCGCTCGAAGGCCTCGAGAAACGTGCCGGACGCTGTGTCCTTGAGGACATAGCCATTCGCTCCTGCCTCCAATGCGCGGCTGGCGATGATGGGGTCTCCGTGCATGGAGAAGACGAGTATCGGCGTTCGCGCGCTGTATCGTCTCAGACGCCGCACCAGCAGAAGCCCGCTCAGGCCGCTGCCTTGAAGCGCGAGATCGACGATGACGATATCGGGCCGCTCGCGACGAAACAGGCGATAGCCGGACAGGATGCTGCCGGCCTCGAGCACGCGCTCGACGCCCGCATCCTCCAGAAGCCGACGGCACCCCTGGAGGACGATGGGATGGTCGTCGATCACCAAGACGCTCGTCATTGGATCACCGTCCGCTCCGCCGACTCTGCTTGAACGTTCGCCGGCGGCAGGGGAATGAGGATGTCTATCCGGGTGCCCTTCGGATCGGTCGACCCGATATGCCATCGGCCGCCCAAGGCTCCTATGCGCTCCTCGATGCCGATCAGGCCGAGCCCGGGCAGGGCGTTCGCCCGCATGCCGCTTCCATCGTCCGACACCGCCATTTTCAGCATGCCCGAGGCCGCATCGTGGCGCAGCTCTATGGAGATATGCCGGGCGCCGCCATGGCGCAGCGCGTTGGTCACAGTCTCCTGCACGCAGCGAAACACGGTAATTTCGATGCTGTCTCCATAGTGTTCGGCAAGCCCCTCGCTGACGAAGTCGAACCGACGCCCCGCGGAATGGGCTTCGAAGTCCGCCACTAGATCGGCGATCACCGCAGCGAAGGGCACGTGACCGAGCGACATGGGCCGTATCCGGCGCAGCAGGCGGCGATTGAGCCCCTGGATGCGGTCGAGAATGTCGACCATCGTCGCCACCCGTTCGGCCGCGGAAGCGACCGGGGCGTACGCAGTCATGCGCTCCAGCGATTCGAGATTGGCGCGCAGGCCGAACAGGCACGGGCCAAGCTCGTCATGCAGCTCCGACGCGATCTGGCGCCGCTCGTCGTCCTGCACCTGAACGAGGCGTTCGTTGAGCCGCCGGTTGTCGTCGCGGGCAAGCCGAAGTGCGGCCCCGAGGGCATTGAAACGCTCGGCGAGGAGCGCCAGCTCGCGGAACGCCGGTGGCGGCAGGCGATGATCGAAACGTCCTTCCTCCAGCTCCTGCAGCCCCTGCGACAGTGTCTTGAGCGGGCGTAGCAGCCGGCCGAGAACGAGGTAGAGCGCAGCGAGGATGGCAATGTTCACGATGAGCGCCAGCACCGCGAGGGACGTCATGTCCTCCCAGACCTCGGCGATCTCGTCGGACGCCTCGCCCGCCACCCGGACCTCTCCGATGCGACGGCCGTTCTCCACGACCGGAATGTCGCGCTCGGCGGGCGGTACCGTGATCAGCGCCGTGAACCAGTCCGGCACCTCGTCCGCATCCCCGTCCGCCTCGTCGTGAGAGGCCGGGGCGAGGTCGATGCCATTGCCCTGCGCGTCCTCGATGCGGATGCGCACATGGCGCAGACCGTTGATGTGCAGCGGAAGCTGGGCGAGCGAAGCCGTGCCCCCCTGCTCATCGGCAATTCGCTCGACCGTCTCCTGGACGAATCGTGCGCCAATGGCGAGGGAGGATAGCATCTCTATCTCCGTCGCCCGTCGGGCATTGGCGATGATCACCACCAGGGCGGCCAGAGCGGCGCACAGATTGATGGCGATCACGGCGGCCATGACCTGCCAGCGCAGCGAGCGCGGACGCCACGAGGTGCGGGTGGGCGCGAAGGCGTTCATGAAAGCGTGCCCGCGAGCGGGTGGACGCTGGGGCGGGCGGGAGGCGTGCTCATGGGGCGTTCTCCCGTCGCGCCGGCTGGTGGGCAGGCTCGGCGCGCAGCGTCGCCAGCGCCTCCTTGCGCGATTTCCCCTGGGAGCGCAGGTTGAAATAGTGCTGGCAGATGTCGCTGAAGCCGCTGCGTGATCCGGTCGCCGCCAGCGGCGCGAAATTCGCCAGGATCTCCTCGGCCGTCTCCTCGATACCGATCTCGGACAGCATGGTGGAGAGCTGCACCGCACGATTGGCGATCATCCGCTCGGTCTCGCTGAAGCGTTGGTCGGCGTCGTCGAGCCGGGCGCGCCAGATCGCGACTTCAGGCGCGCTCTCGGCCAGGTCCTCTCCCGCTTCCCGGCTCGCCAGCCAGAGCGCCGGCGGTGTGGCATCCGTGGGGGTCAGCCAGCTCTTGCGGGCCACTGGATCCGTGGCGTTGGCCTCGACCTTCTCGCCGCGCTCCGGCGTACCGCCCTCCGGACACCCGGCGAGCGCGAGGGCTGCGGCCACGGGCAGCAAGGTGCGAAGAAAAAGACGGGCTGTCGCTGTCATCTATACTTATGAGAAACTTATAGTTCGATCTTGAAGATAATGTTCCAGCTGCGCTTCTGACATCGCCACCCGTGCCGGGCGGAGGCAATGACCTATTGTTCGTACCACACCAAGATATTGGCAAGAAACAAATTTCGGAACTCTGAGGCAGTCATCGGTCGCGCCATGGGTACTTTTCCTGTTCGCTTCGAGGAAAAGTTCCCGACCAGAATTTCCCAACTGCCTAGAGACATAAATTAGCGTCCCGGCAAACAATAACGTCACGACAAAATAGAAACTAAGACGTTCATAAGAATACATCTTCATTCAGGGTGATCAGGCCTGCGGGGGCGCCAAGTCCCGCTGTCCCGGCGCTCCCGCCGCGCCCGGTGGAGATGGAAGAGCGATCGCCGTACCTGCCGCGCAAGCGGCCGGGCGGGCGGAGCGGCCTGGGATTAGGAAACGCGAGGAAAAGTCCAATGAGTCGACTGCACTCTTCGGTGTCGGTGCTCACCGTCGCCACTGCTCTGGTGGCCACGGTCGGACTGGCAGACATGACGCCTGCGGCGGCGAACGACAAGCTCGTCGAGTTGTCCGAGAGCACCGACAACTGGCCGATGACGGGCAAGAACTACAGCGCCAACAATTACAGCGAGGCGAAACAGATCACCAAGGACAACGTCAAGCAGCTCAAGGCGGCCTGGTCGTTCTCCACCGGCGTGCTGAGCGGTCACGAGGGCACTCCCCTCGTTGTCGACGGGGTGATGTTCATCCACTCGCCGTTCCCCAACACCACCTTCGCGGTCTCGCTCGACGAGCCCGGCAAGATCCTGTGGCAGCACAAGCCCAAGCAGAATGCCACGGCGCGCGCCGTCGCCTGCTGCGACGTCGTCAATCGCGGCCTGGCCTACTGGCCGGGCAACAGCGAAGTCGGGCCGCTCATCATCAAGACCCAGCTCGACGGGCACGTCGTCGCGCTCAATGCCAAGACCGGCGAGGAATACTGGAAGCTCGAGAACTCCGACATCAAGGTCGGATCGACCCTCACCATCGCGCCCTATGTCGTCAAGGACACGGTGCTGATCGGCTCGTCCGGCGCCGAGCTCGGCGTGCGTGGCTACGTGACCGCCTACGACATCCCGACCGGCGCCCAGAAATGGCGCGCCTATGCGACCGGGCCGGACGGCGACGTGATGCTGGCCGACGACTTCAACAGCGCCAATCCGCATTACGGCCAGAAGGGCCTCGGCCAGGCGACCTGGGAAGGCGAGGCGTGGAAGATCGGCGGCGGCACCAACTGGGGCTGGTACGCCTTCGATCCCGACACCAACCTGTTCTACTACGGCTCGGGCAACCCGGCGCCGTGGAACGAGACCATGCGTCCGGGCGACAACAAGTGGACCATGACCATCTGGGGCCGGGACATCGACACCGGCATGGCCAAGTTCGGCTACCAGAAGACCCCGCACGACGAATGGGACTATGCCGGC
This sequence comes from Ancylobacter mangrovi, assembly GCF_024752335.1. Classification (NCBI taxonomy): domain Bacteria; kingdom Pseudomonadati; phylum Pseudomonadota; class Alphaproteobacteria; order Hyphomicrobiales; family Xanthobacteraceae; genus Ancylobacter; species Ancylobacter mangrovi. The sequence continues at coordinate 33,052 of NZ_JANTHY010000010.1, forward strand.
GTCAACGTCATGATGCTCTCCGAGCAGCAGGACAAATCCGGCCACATGCGCAAGCTGCTGACCCATCCGGACCGCAACGGCATCGTCTACACGCTCGATCGCACCAATGGCGACCTGATCTCGGCCGACAAGATCGACGACACGGTGAACTGGGTGAAGCAGGTCGACCTCAAGACCGGCCTGCCGCAGCGCGACCCCGAATATGCGACGCGCATGGACCACAAGGGGCGGGACATCTGCCCCTCGGCCATGGGCTACCACAATCAGGGGCACGACTCCTACGATCCGGAGCGCAAGTCCTTCTTCATGGGCATCAACCATATCTGCATGGATTGGGAGCCCTTCATGCTGCCCTACCGGGCCGGCCAGTTCTTCGTCGGCGCGACGCTGAACATGTATCCCGGCCCCAAGGGCGACCGGCAGAAGTATGAGGGTCTCGGCCAGGTCAAGGCCTACGACGCCATCAACAACAAGTACAAGTGGGAAGTGATGGAGCGCTTCGCCGCGTGGGGCGGCACGCTCGCCACGGCCGGCGGCGTGATGTTCTACGGTACGCTCGACGGCTTCATCAAGGCACGCGACAGCGACACCGGCGAGCTGCTGTGGAAGTTCAAGCTGCCCTCCGGCGTGATCGGTCACCCCATGACCTACACCCATAACGGCACCCAGTACGTCGCCATCTACTACGGCGTCGGCGGCTGGCCGGGCGTGGGCCTGGTGTTCGACCTGAACGACCCGACCGCCGGCCTCGGCTCGGTGGGCGCGTTCAAGCAGCTCCAGCACTACACCCAGATGGGTGGCGGCGTGATGGTGTTCTCGCTCGACGGCAAGGGTCCCTATGACGATCCGAACCTCGGCGAATACTCCACCGAGATCATCCGCACCGGCGGCTGACGACGCCTGAGGAAAGGCCGCCCGGCGCCTCGCCCCACAGGGGACGCCGGGTCCGCGCCGGGATCCCTCGCGGGCCTGCGCGCCGGGCGGCCGCCCTTCCATCCCTTTCCGCCGAACCCGCTGCCGGGTCGGCCTGTGTCAGGAGATAACCCGATGTCCAACCGCAAGGCCGTGAGCCATCTCGCTCTCGCCGCCGCCGGCATTGTGGCCGCCGGCGTCTCCTTCGCCGGCCTGGCCGGCGCCGCGGGCAATGCCGACAAGAAGCTACGCATCTGCGCCTCAAATGTCGAAGCCCCCTTCTCGGAGAAGGATTCCACCGGCTTCGAGGACCGCATCGCCAAGGTGCTCGCCGAGACCATGGGCCGCGAGGCGGTATTCGTGCGCACCGACCGTCCCGGCATCTATCTGGTGCGCGACCAGCTCGACCAGAAGAACTGCGACCTCGTGATGGGCGTCGATGTCGGCGACGAGCGGGTGCTCACCTCCAAGCCCTATTACCGCACCGGCTATGTGATGGTGACCAAGCGGGATCGCGGCATCACCTCCGCGCGCTGGGACGATCCGCAGGTGACGGACCAGACGCGTTTCGCCGTCCGCTTCTATTCGCCGGCCGAGACCCTGCTGAAGCGCATCGGACGCTTCGAGGACAACGCCGCCTACATGTACTCGCTGGTGAACTTCAAGTCGCGGCGCAACCAGTGGATTCAGGTGCCGGGTGACCGGCTGGTGAGTGAGGTGGCGAGCGGCGAGGCGGACGTCGCCGTGGCCTTCGCGCCGGAGGTCGCCCGCTATGTGAAGGAATCGCCGACGCCGCTGCGGATGACGGTGATCGCCAACGACATCGACCAGCCCGACGCCGCCCCCATCCCCATGCACTACGACCAGGCGCTGGGCGTGCGCAAGGACGAGGCGGCGCTGCTCGTCGAGCTCAACGCGGCGCTGGAGAAGGCACAGCCGCGGATCGAGCAGATCCTCACCGAGGAAGGCATCCCGCTGCTCAAGCCGAACACCTGACGCCGTGCCCGGACCCGGCGCGAGCGCCGCGGGGTCTCTTCATCACCTGACGCGAAAAGGTCCGATGCGAACGACAACCCTTCTGAAGACGGCAGCGGCACTCATCACCGTCGGCTCCCTCGTCTGGGGCGCCCACGCCGCCATCATGCTGACCAACACGGTCACCGGTCAGCCTCTCGACCTGTCGGAGGCGCCGGAGGAAGGCCGCGACACCGAGGCGGTGAAGACCTTCCTGCAGACCGGCGTGAACATCTACAACGAGAAGGCCGCGTGCCTCCCCAAGGGGCACGAGTTGTTCCTCTCCATGTGCTCGGGCTGCCACGGCCATTACGCCGAAGGGAAGATCGGACCCGGGCTCAACGATTCCTACTGGACCTATCCGAAGAACGAAACCGATCAGGGCCTGTTCGAGACGATTTTCGGGGGCGCGCAGGGGCAGATGGGACCCATGTACGGCACCCTGACCATGAACGAGATGCTGCTCGTCATGGCCTGGATCCGCCACCTCTACAAGGAGGATCCGAAGGGTGCGGTGTGGCTGACATCCGAGCAGCGCAGCCGGTTCAAGTCCTTTGACGAAAACGCCAAGCACATCGAACCCTCTGAGGAGATGCCTCCTCAGTGCGGCGGACCGGCGGGTTGAACCGGCGGCCGATCAACAGGTGGAAACGACGAGGAAACGATCATGAGCATCATCGACAGAAGTGTGAAGTTCTCGCTCATCCTGGCCGGCGCCGGCGCGCTCTGCCTCGCCATGGTGGTCGGCGCCGCCGCCTATGACGGCACCAACTGCAAGGCCCCGGGCAATTGCTGGGAGCCGAAGCCCGGCTATCCGGAAAAGGTCGCGGGCTCGAAATACGATCCCAAGCACAATCCGAAGGAACTGAACAAGCAGCAGGAATCCATCCAGGGGATGGAGGCGCGCAACGCGGAGCGCGTCGCGAACTTTAAGAAGACCGGCCAGTTCGTCTACGACACCAAGAAGATACCGAGCGCGAACTGAACGCTCCCGTCTCACGGCTTTCGAGAACCCACTTGCGGGCGGACGTCAATCTCCTGTCCGCCCCGCGATCCTCCGGGCATACCGTCCGGCGTGTGGGCAACTGGCGCGGTCGACACGGAGCGGAGAGTCCGCCCGGTGTCGACCGCGTCTTTTCCGGCAGACGGCGAGAGCCCGGCGGAAACGCCGTGAGGGCGAGTCATGCCGCTGTCTTCAGAAAGGCTTCGCGATGCGCCTCGTTCGCGAGACGGATGCCCTGCTGTCGGACTGGCGCAGTAGCGCGCTGAAGTTCGAAGGCGAGATCGCCAAGGTCGTGCTCGGCCAGGAGCGGATCATCCGGCTGCTCACCATCGCCACCTTCGCGCGCGGCCATGTGCTGCTCGAAGGTGATGTCGGCGTGGGCAAGACCACGCTTCTGCGAGCCATGGCACGCGCGATCGGCGGCGCGTTCGAGCGCATCGAGGGCACGATCGACCTAATGCCCGCCGATCTCGTCTACCACGCCCATCTGGGTGAGGACGGCAAGCCGCGGATCGAGCCCGGCCCTCTGCTGAAGCAGGGCGAGGACCTCTCCGTGTTCTTCTTCAACGAGATCAATCGCGCCCGCCCGCAGGTGCATTCACTGCTGCTGCGCCTCATGGCCGAGCGCTCAGTGACGGCCTTCAACCGCGACTTTCGCTTCCCCCACGTCCAGGTCTTCGCCGACCGGAACCGGGTGGAGCGCGAGGAGACATTCGAGCTTCCCGCCGCCGCGCGCGACCGCTTCCTGATGGAAGTGCAGGTCGCGATGCCGGCGGAGCGGGCAGCGCGCCGCCAGCTCGTCTTCGATCCGCGCTTTCACGACGTGGATGAACTGCTGAGGGATGTGGAGCCCGGCCTGTTCGACCTCGATGCGCTGGAGATCGTAGCCCGTGCCATCCAGACCGGCGTCGGCGCGAGCCCGGCGCTCGAAACCTATGTGTTGGCGCTTTGGGAGGCCGTGCGCGATCCGGCCGCCGCCGGCATAGACGTCGCGGGGGTTGATATGGAGCGTCTCGTGCTGGGAGGCGCCAGCCCGCGCGGCCTGTCCTATCTCATCCGGGCGGCTCGCGTTCGTGCCTGGCTCGAAGGGCGCGACATGATCGTGCCGGAGGATGTGCGTGCCGTCTTCCCCGAGGTCGTGGCGCACCGGATATTCGTCGACCCGGTCTACGAGATCGACCGCGAGCGCATCGTCGCGGTTCTGATCGCGGAGCTGTTCATGCGGGTGCCGGCGCCATGACTGCAGGTACGAAGATCGGCGATACGGCGCTTCAACCCATCCCCTACCGATTGCGCTGGCGGCCGGAAAGCGTCTTTCCCGGTGCTCATCCCGGTCCCGGTGAAGGCGTGGAAGGCGAGTTTCGCCGCCACGTTTCGCTGCTGCGCCGCTCCGATCCGCGCCGGATCGACCTGCGTGCGTCGCTGCGCGACCCGTTCCAGGATCTGAGGGTCCGTGAATTCGCCCCGCGCCGTTCGGTGCCGGTGGCGATGCTGATCGACCTGTCGGGCTCGATGGGATTTGGCGGGGCGGTCGCGGAACAGGTCGCCCGACTGGGCGCACTGATCGCCCTTTCGGCCCGGCGCAGCGGCGACAGCTTCGCGCTGTTCGGCTGCGATGCGCGGATGCGCGAGGATGTCCATCTGCCCTTCACGCGCCGGGCGGGCATCGAGGATGAGGTGCGCCGCCTGCTCGAGGGCGCGCGGATGGAAGGAGAGGGAACGGAAGGTCTTCTCGAAGCCGCCCGGCGATTGCCGGCAAGGCGTTCGCTGGTCTTCCTCGTCTCCGATTTCCTGATGCCCCGCGCACGCGTCGCGGCCCTGCTTGACCGGCTCTGGCGCCATGACGTGGTACCGGTGGTGGCGCGCCATAGCGCCGTGGAGGAGGGACTGCCGCGCTGGGGCCTGATCGAGACGGTCGATCTGGAGACCCGCGCACACCGCCTCGTGCTCATGCGTCCATCGCTGCGTACCCGCTGGCTGGAGGTGTCTCGTGCGCGCAGGCAGGCGCTGGAGGAACTATTCCGCCAGCGAGGGTGCCGCAGCTTCGATCTCGTCGACCGGTTGGACACCGAAGCGCTGGCGCGCCGGCTGATGGCAGGCTGAGCCATGGCAACCCGGCGATTCCTGCCCGCTCTCGTGCTGGTTGTCACCGTCCTGGCAAGGACAGGACCATCGGCGGCGCAGGAGGACGTGGTCACTCTCTACGCGCCGCGTTCCTTCGGCTACGTCATCGGCGACACGATCGCGCTCAGCGCCGACATCGCCCTCGATCCGGCGCTGATGCTCGATCCCGCCTCGCTGCCGCAGCCGCGCGCGATCGACTACTGGCTCGACCTCGATGAAGTTCGCCTGACGGACCACGGTATGCGCGACGGCGCCCGCCGTTACACGCTCGACCTCGTCTACCAGACCTTCTACGCGCCGCTGCAGCCCCGGCGCCTCGCCATTCCACCGTTGCCGTTCGCCGCCATTGGCGAAGAGAGGCGGATGGAACTCGCCGTGCCCGCCTGGTCCTTCGTCATGTCGCCGCTGCGCGAGGTGTCCGGTGGCGGCGGCGAAGCCATGGTGCCGCGTCCCGACATCGCTCCCCATCCGATCCCGACCCGACGCGAGCTGTCATGGGTGGCGGCCGGCCTTGTCCTGGCGCTGATCGGCGCCGTGCCGATCGCGCGGCAGCGCGGCTGGTGGCCCTTCCATGCGCGACGCGACCGGCCTTTCCTGCGCGCGGTGCGGACGGTGCGGGGAGCCCTCGCCCAATCGCCGCCGGGCTACGCCGCCGCCCTGATGGCGCTGCATCGGGCTTTCGATGCCACCGCCGGGCGAAGCGTCTTCGCCGAGGACCTGCCGGCCTTCTTCGAGAACCATCCGCGCTACCGCGCGGCGAAGGGCGACATAGATCGTCTGTTCGGTGCATCACGGCGCATCTTCTTCGCCGCCGACCTGGCTGGGGCGCAGAGCGAACTGCCGGTCCAGCAACTCACCGTCCTCGCCCGGGACCTGCGCGCGATCGAGCGGGAGGCCGCATGAACCCGCTCGACGTCTCCTTCACCGCACACCTTGCCAAGATAGCGCTCCCCGCCGGCCTCGCGCTCGACCATCCGCTGATGCTGCTGGCGCTCCCGCTCGCGCTTCTACCTCTTTGCGTCAGCGTTCTCGCGGGTGGTGGGGTGCCCTCTTCGGCGCTCGTACCGCCTGACGCCGTCTCGCGCGCCATGGCGGTCGCCCTCCGCCTGGCCGGGGCACTCGCCATCGTGGCGATCCTGCTGGGGCTTGCCGGGCTGCACCGGCGTGCCGAGCGCGTATCGCGGGTGGGCACCGGCGCCCATCTCGTCCTGCTGCTCGATCGCTCGTCCAGCATGGACAACAATTTCGCCGGCCGTGCCCCGAGCGGCGACCAGGAATCGAAATCGGCGGCCGCCAAGCGCTTGCTCACGGCGTTCGTCCAGCGTCGCCCGCTCGACCGGATCGGCGTCGCGGCGTTCTCCACGTCTCCGATGTCGGTCCTGCCGCTGACCGACCATCACGCCGCGGTGGAGGGCGCGATCGCCGCCATCGACCGGCCGGGCCTTGCCTTCACGGATGTCGGAAGAGGGCTTGCCCTCGCTTTGTCGAGCTTCGCCGACGACACCAGCGAGGCCTCGCGCGCCGTCGTGCTCGTATCCGACGGCGCGGGGCTGATCGACCGCCGTGTGCAGGACGCCCTGCGCGACGGCGTGGCGCGCACCCCGGTCCACATCTATTGGCTGTTCCTGCGCTCGCGCGGCGCGGCGGGGATATTTGAAAAGCCGCCTCAGGGAGAAGACACGCCTCAGGCTCATCCCGAGCGACACCTGCATCTGTTTCTGGAGAGTCTCGGCGTGCCGTACCGCGCCTTCGAGGCCGGCGATCCGCAGGCGGTGGAGCAGGCCATCGACGAGATCGACCGGCAGGAGACCCGACCGATCGTCTATGAGGAAACGGTGCCGCGGCGCGATCTCGCACGTGCGGCGTTCGCCTTCGCCGGCCTGTGCGTCGCCGGCCTTCTCGTCGCCAAGCTCGCGGAACGACGTCTTGACCGGCGGACTCCGGAGACAGTGCGCGAGAAACGAGCTTCGCGCGTGGCGCGCCCAGTTGAAGCGAGGCGCGCGGCATGAGGGGTTCGTGGCGCGTTATCTCGTCCAACGCCCGCCGGGTCATTCCGCTCCTCGCGGTTTTCCTGATGCTTTCCGGGCTCGTGCTCGCCGTCTGGCAGGGCGCGCGACTGCTGGACCGGCGGGCGGCCAACCAGCTCATCGCGATGATGGCCGCCGGCCGGGACGTGGACGTCGATGCGAAGGCGGCTGCGGAGGTGCAGTTCGCGCGGCTGCACTTCCTGACGTTTCGCGAGCGGTTCGACGAGGCACAGCCCATCGCCACCCGGCTCGCGGCCGGCGACGACTCGCGGCTCGCCTCGGCCGCGCTCTACGATCTCGCAAATGCACGGCTTCGCGCGGCGCTCGACCATCTCGCGGTCAACGACATAGACCCGGCAATCCCGCTGGTGCGCCTCGCCAAGGAGGGCTATCGGCGCGCGCTCGGTCGCGACCCGGCTTTCTGGGATGCCAAATATAATCTCGACATCACCATGAGGCTGGTACGCGACTTCCCGCAGATCGAGGTGTCCGGCGAGGAACTGCCGCCCGAAGCGACCAAGCGGCTCTGGACCGATCTCCCCGGTCTTCCAAGGGGGCTGCCATGAATCGGGGGCTGCCATGAATCGGCACCTTCCCATCGGCGGGCTGCCGGCGCGCGCGATTTGGAGCGCCTTGGCCCGCCGCTGGCGGGCGCTGCTGTTGGGCCTGGCGCTCGCCGCCCTTGCCGCCGCGCTCGTCGCGCCGCGGGTGGCCATAACGCGTCCAGTGCGCGACGTGCTCGCGATCGTGGACGTCACCGGCAGCATGAATGTGCGCGACTACGTGCTGGAGGGGCGATCGGCCTCGCGCCTCGAGGTCGCCAGGAGAAGCCTGCGCGCGCTTCTCGCCGACCTGCCCTGCGGCTCCCGGCTCGGGCTCGGCATCTTTACGGAGCGGCGCAGCTTTCTGCTGTTCGAGCCCGTGGAGATCTGCGGCAATTTTAGCGCGCTGGACGGGGCCGTCGCCGCGCTCGACTGGCGCATGGCGTGGGAAGGCGACAGCTATGTCGCGCGTGGCGTGCATTCGGCGATCGCGCTTGCCGCGGGTGTCGATGCCGATCTTCTCTTTCTGACCGACGGGCACGAGGCGCCGCCGCTCGGGGGCGGCAACCTCCCGGCGTTCGACGGCGAGCCGGGAAAGGTGCGCGGGCTGATCGGCGGCGTGGGTGGCGCGACCCCCGTACCGATCCCGAAATTCAACGAGGACGGACGCGAGGTCGGCTTCTACGGGGAGATGGATGTCCCCCAGGAGAATCGTAGCGGTCCGCCACCGGCCGACGCGCATCTGCGCGAAGGCTGGAATCCGCGCAACGCTCCTTGGGGCGGGGAGGCCGCGCGCGGCAACGAGCACTTGAGTGCCCTGCGCGCCGATCACCTGAAGAACCTCGCCGCCCAGACCAGGCTCGCCTATGCGCCTCTCGACGCCTCCCATGGTCTGGCCGCCGACATCGTGCGCGCCACGCGCGAGCGCCCGGTCGAGACGCAGGTTGATACGGCCGGCATTCCCGCGACCCTGGCGTTGGCTGCTCTTGTCGCGCTCTACGCCATTCCGGTCTGCCGGCCGATGTTCCGCCGACGCATTCCCGCAACCCACGACCGGAAACCCGTCATGATCCTGCGCCAACACGTCCTCGCCACGCTGTTCGTTCTCCTCGCCATGGCATTCGCCGCGTCGCCGCTCCTAGCTCACGGTCCCACGCCGCAGAAGGTGGACGAGAGTGTCGAAATCGCCGCGCCTCCCGAGAGCGTGTGGGCCATCGTGAGCGCGTTCGGCAGCATTGGCGATTGGCATCCGATGGTGAAGAAGGTCGAGGCCACAGGGGGCGACGCGGCGGGGGCCGAGCGCACGCTCACGCTCGAGAAGGGCACGCTGACGGAGGGTCTGGACGAAAGCGATGTAGGCGAGCGCCGGCTTTCCTGGCGTCTGCTGAACGAGAATGTCGAGGCATTCCCGGTGAGCTTCTACACCTCGACGATCGAGGTGAAGCCCGCCGGAAAGAACAGCGAGGTGGCATGGAGCGCGCGCTTTTATCGGGGTGACACGAGCAACTATCCGCCCGAGGAGCTCAATGATGAGGCGGCCATCGCCGCCATGAACGCGTTCGTCGAACAAGGGTTGGACGGCCTCAAGGCGAAGGCCGAGGCGAAGTGACGAGGGTAATTCGGCATTTGGCCGCGATGGGCATCAAGGTGCTGGCCCCGGCCGCTGGCGCCGTCCTGCTCCTGCAGACCGCCGCCGCCGCGGCGGAGCCGGCAATGCGAGCCGCCGTCGTCTCCCAGCAGGAGAACACCGTTGCCATCATCGATGCCACCCGCGGCGCCGTGGAGCGCACCATCCCCCTGCCCCGCGCTCCTGCATCATTGGCCGTTGTGCCCGACGGGAGCCGTCTGTTCGTCTCCCACCCTGATATCGGGCGGCTCTCCCGCGTTGATCTTCCCTCTGGCGAGGTAACGACCTTCGCCGTCGGCGGCGAGCCATTCGGGCTGGCGGTGGCGAATGGCGGGGCGACGTTGCTCGTTACCGACTGGGACGAGGACGTGCTGATCCGCCTCGACGCTGCCACCGGACGTGAGATGGGGCGCGCGCTGGTCGGGCGCGCACCGGCCCACGTCGTCGTCGACGATGCGCGCGCCCTCGCCTACGTCGCGGACCGCGAGAGCAACGATGTCACCGTGGTGGACATCTCGACGATGGCGCGGCTCGCGAGCATTCCGGTCGGTACGGCGCCCTTCGCTTTGGCGCTTTCTCGTGAAGGTGGGCGGCTCTATGTGCCCAATGTCCGAAGCAATGACCTTTCTGTCATCGACACCTCCGCGCGCAAGGAATTCGCCCGCGTGAAGATCGATCTCATGCCGTACGGTGTCGCGGTCACGCCCGATGACGGGCAGATCATTGTCACGTGCCAGCAGAGCGGACGGCTGGGCGTCGTCGATAGCCGTTCGCTGAGCATTGAACGCACGCTCCGCGTCGGTTCCTTTCCGGAAGGCGCGGCGGCAACCGGCAACTCCGTCCTGGTGGCCAATTGGGCCGACGATACCGTTGCCGTGTTCGACCTTCAGAACAGGGCCATCGACCGGACGATAGATGTCGGTGGCGGCCCGCGGATGATCGTCCTCTTGCCTTAATCTTACCGACCTCAGGCGGAGCCATACCGACAGAAGCGCTTCGGGCGGCGCGTTGATGGAACTGCCGAGTTGGCTGCCTCGCCGCTTGAGGGGTGGGTGACCTGGACCTCCGATTGCGTGGTCCGATGTGGCGAATTCGTCGTCCGGACTTGCCCAATCATCCGGCCACAGCGAGCATGCCCCGATAGGTGCTTCGGAACGACAGACTGAATGTCTCCTCGGATTTTGTCCAACCTTCCAAGGCAAACATGCGTTAGAGCGAGGCGCCGGTAATGTACGTGAGCATCCGATCGGAGAATGAACGTGTCCGTGCCTGACATTGCTATCTACGGCGCTTCGGGCCAGGCCCTGGCGATGACCAGCATGCTGGAAGGCGTCTATCAAGTGCTCGGGTAATTGCCTATATCGACGATATTGACGGCGGCGGCCTCGACGTCGAAGCCATTCCGGTGATCACGTGCGACGATTGGCAGGCAATGACACCGCTGCCCGATGTAGTCGTGTCCGTCGGAAATCCGGCCCTCCGGCGCATCATGGCCGACAAAGTGCAGGCTGCGGGCGGGCGCCTGCTCGACATCCGTCAGATATATCCTAGGCTCTTTCCCCGGATTGAGGTCGGCGTCGGAACGATCATCGCGACGCCTTCCTATGTCGGGCCCAAATCTGTCATCGGCGACAACGTCCAGCTCATGCCGCTGTGTTCCCTCGGTCACGACGTTATCGTGGGTCACCATTGCAGTCTTTGCCCATCGGCCACGATCTCGGGCTATGTCAAAGTCGAGGACGACGTGTAGGTGGGGGCAGGCGCGACCATCACGAATGGGCGTCGCGATCGCTGGCTGGTGATCGGGCGAGGAGCGACCATCGCCGTGGGCGCCACAGTGACGAAATCGGTTCAGCCGGGCGAGACGGTCATGGGCAACCCCGCGCGCGCGATGCGGGAAATTGCTCGGAAGGTTCGTTGATAAGTTGCGCCAATCGCAGCTGAATAACCCACCGCCCGTGGCGAGGAGCAAGCTGGTCGCCTTCAATCGCTCCGGCGCACGCCGGTGATGGCCCGCAGGGTCCACCGCCGGCCGTCGCTCCGCAGGTCGGTGATGCTCAACGGCGGGACGTCGATGCGCCAGAACGCCTGCGTCGGCGCTTCGAGGACATGGAGCATGGCGCAACGTATCACCGCCGCATGCGTCACCGCGGCGGTCCGCCCTGGCTCCTGAGCGCATGTGTTCAGCCAACGTCCGGTCCGCAGCCGGAGTGCGGCGATCGGCTCGCCGTCGTGGGGACAAACTTCCGGATCGCGCAGCCAAGACTGAAGCGCTTCAGGTTCTTCGGCCTGCAGATCCGCCAGCCGGCGGCCGACCCAGCGCCCGGCATCGAGATCACCCAGTTCCGGTTCTTCCCGGACGGCAGAATCAGGCCAGAGCAGCGCGGCAGTCTGGCGCGCCCGCAGAGAGGGGCTGGTGAGCACGCGCCCGATACGCGGCAGGCACCGCGAAGCCGCGCGCGCGGCAGTGATCCCTGCTTCGATGAGGGGTTCGTCGAGGGGGAAAGCTCCCTGCCGGGTCGCCTCGGTGGCTGCGTGACAGATCAGGATCAGACGATGTGACATCAACGGAATACTTGAATGCCTGACGTTAGGTACTTCATTGACACGGACGTGATCACCGGAATAGCGTTGTCTGCTCTCGGATCGGAAGCCGGTGAAATTCCGGCGCGGTCGCGCCGCTGTGAACGTCTTTCTTCTGGACGTAAGTCAGACCCGCTCCGTGAGCCAGCCTTTCATCCAGCGGGACGCGCTATCCCGGGAGAGCACCATGTCAGATATCAGCCTTGCACCCGACATCCGCCCGGCGCCCATTCCGGTAGGCGAGATTTTGCCATGGGCGATCTTCGGCGGCCTGCTGCTTCTGCTTGCCATCTATTTCGTGGGAGCGGAAGAGGGCGCAACCTCCCTGATTTCGGGGATGTACGTGCACGAATTCGTGCATGACGGCCGTCATCTCCTCGGCTTTCCGTGCCACTGAGGAGGCGGACATGGTCAGATCTCTTCTGCTGCGGGGAATGCTCGTCGGCCTCTTCGCCGGTCTACTTGCCTTCGGCTTCGCCAGGACGTTCGGCGAGCCGCAGGTCGATCGCGCCATCGCCTTCGAAGAACAGATGAGCCACGCGGCGGGCGAGGTTCCAGAACCTGAACTCGTCAGCCGCACGACGCAGGCCGGCCTCGGCCTGTTCACCGGCATCGTCGTCTACAGCGCCGCGATCGGTGGTCTGTTCGCCCTGGTGTTCGCGTTCGTGCAGGGACGGGTCGGATCACTTGGCCCGCGCGCGACTGCGGCGCTGCTGGCGCTCGCGGCGTTCATCGCCGTCGTCGCCGTGCCATTCCTGAAATATCCGGCAAATCCGCCTTCGGTCGGCTCGCCGGAAACCATCCGCGCGCGCACGGAGCTGTACTTCATCATGCTGGCATTCTCGCTCGCCTTCATGTTGGCTGCGGTCCTACTGGCGCGCGGGCTGTGGGAACGCTACGGCGGCTGGCAGGCGACGATCCTCGCCTGTCTCGTCTTCGTGGTTCTGACAGTGATCGCAAACTACGCCCTGCCGGACATCAACGAAGTGCCGGAGCAGTTCTCGGCAACGCTACTCTGGCAGTTCCGCCTCGCATCGCTGGGCATTCAGGCAATCCTGTGGACCACGCTCGGCCTGCTGTTCGGCTACGTTGCCGAGCGTGCTGGGGCCGGCTCCTCCCGGACGAGACCGGCCGCCGCGCTAGGTCGCTAGGGCCCGTGTTGGCCGCCACGTTCCTTCGTGAAGGTGCCCGCGATCCGCACCCCGCGGCGCGGGCATTCGTCGTAGCCTGCGCCGCGCTCGCCCTGCTGGCGTGTCTCGCGCTGCCGGCCGCTGCCCACCATCGGCGTACGGGTTCAGAGGCTTCCGGCCTGCCGATCCCCAACCTCACCCATGGCGAGATGGCGGTCGTTGCCCGCTATGCGGGTGCGATCCGCGATCTGGCAGGCTCTCCGATCCGTACCGATCCCACCTTCTGGCGGCTGAACAATTTCGTTGAGCTGCAGCGGACCTTCTGTCTCTGGCTGATGGTGCCAGGCAGCATCGACGACGAAGCGAGCCCGTTCAATGAATGCGCCCATGCTTATCTTGCCGGGCTGCGCGCGCTGCTTGGTCACATGGAGGGGCTGCCGGGAGCCAAGGCTGCGGCACAAGCGCTGACGAGCACGATGCAGATCGAGATGATACGAAACGGGGCTCTCTTTCAGCTGTGCCAGTACAGCGAGGAAGGCTTCCGCACCGGCGAGATCATCAAGCCTGATTGGAGTGCCGTGCCCCTTCATTTCGCGAGCATGGTCACGATCGGGGGCATTGGGATTCTTATGGCTTCAGGCGTTGGCTTGCTCTGGCCGAGGCGGCGCGGATGAGAACATAATAATATAAAGATGTCTTTATATTATCATTGACATTTTCTGTCTGGCTTCCCATCGTATAGCCGTCGTGGTTCTCCGGCGCCGAGCCGGAGCTAAGAGGGAATTCGGTGCGCCGATGTTCCGAAAGGAACAGGTCATGCCGGAGCTGCCCCCGCAACTGTGAGCGGCGAGCCGACGTCCATTCAGCGTCACTGGGGCGAGAGCCTCGGGAAGGCCGGGCGGAAGCTGTGACCCGCGAGCCAGGAGACCTGCCGCGGCAACATAATCGTCCCTGGGCGGGGTGTCCCGGTGGTGCGTTCGCGCGTCCGCCGGCTGTCGCCGCCCGCATGCGCTTATGCGTCCGCTCGGCCTTTGCCCCCATTCGCAATGGGGTTAGCCGATGAACTTCCCTCACTCTTCCGGCACGGTGCCGGTTTCCACCCTCGGCACGCCGCGGATTGGTCCGCGCCGTGAGCTGAAAGCCGCGCTCGAAGCCTATTGGTCCGGCAAGACCGACGCGAGCGCGCTGCTCGACACGGCCGCGCGGCTGCGCGCCGCCAACTGGGCGCGGCAGAAGGCGCTCGGCGTCACCAACATCCCGTCGAACGACTTCTCGCTCTACGACCACGTGCTCGACACCGTGGTGATGGTCGGAGCGATCCCGCAAGCCTATGGCTGGACCGGCGGGCCGGTGCCGCTCGACACCTATTTCGCCATGGCGCGCGGCAGCCAAGGCGGCGAGCCGGACGCTTGTGCGCATGGCCATGGCCACAGCCAAGGCGTGCCGGCGCTGGAGATGACCAAGTGGTTCGACACCAATTACCACTACATGGTGCCGGAATTCGCCGCCGGGCAGCGCTTCGCGCTCGCCTCCACCAAGCCGGTCGACGAATATCGCGAGGCGAAGGCGCTAGGCTACCAGACCCGCCCCGTTCTGCTCGGCCCGGTCACCTTCCTCAAGCTTGGCAAGGCCAAGGACCCGTCGCTCGATCCGCTCTCGCTGCTCGGCAACCTTCTGCCGGTCTATGGCGAGGTGCTGCGCCGGCTCTCCGCCAGCGGGGCGGAATGGATACAGATGGACGAGCCCTGCCTCGTGCTCGACCTCGACGCGGCGACGCATGCGGCGCTCAAGGAAACTTATGGCTTCTTCGCCCACGCGCTGCCGAAGTTGAAGCTCATGCTGACGAGCTATTTCGGCGGGCTCGGCGACAATCTCGACGCGGCGCTGACGCTGCCGGTCGCCGGGCTGCATCTCGACCTCGTCCGCGCACCCAACCAATTGCGCGAGGTGTCGGAGAGGGCACGAGCAGGCCTCGTGCTGTCGCTCGGCGTCATCGACGGGCGCAATGTCTGGCGCGCCAACCTGCCGAAGCTGCTCGACGCGCTGGAGCCGGTGGTACGCCGGCGCGGCACCGACCATGTCGAGATCGCGCCGTCCTGCTCGCTGCTGCATGTGCCGATCGACCTCGAACTGGAGACCGGCCTCGATCCGGACGTGAAGAGCTGGCTCGCCTTCGCGGTGCAGAAGATGGACGAGCTCTCCATCCTCGCCACGGCGCTGGCCGGCGGACGCGAGGTGGTGATGGGCAAGTTGATGGTCTCCGGCGCGGCAGCGGACGCGCGCGGCGCCTCGGCCAAGGTGCATCGCCCGGATGTCGCCATGCGGCTCGGTGCGGTGACGCCGGACATGGTGCGACGGCAGAGCCCATTCGAGGTGCGGCGCGCCGCTCAGCATGAAAAGCTCGGATTGCCGGCGTTGCCGACGACGACCATCGGCTCGTTTCCGCAGACCACGGACGTGCGCAAGGCCCGCGCCGCGCATGCCAAGGGCGAACTGAGCGACGCCGCCTACGAGGCGTTCGTAAAGGAGGAGACCACCCGCACGATCCACTGGCAGGAGGAGATCGGTCTCGACGTGCTCGTCCATGGCGAATTCGAGCGCAATGACATGGTGCAGTATTTCGGCGAGCAGCTCTCGGGCTTCGCCTTCACCAGGTATGGCTGGGTGCAGAGCTATGGCTCGCGCTATGTCCGTCCGCCGATCCTGTTCGGCGACGTGGCGCGACCGAAGCCGATGACGGTCGACTGGTGGCGCTACGCCCAGTCGGTCACGCAAAAGCCGATGAAGGGCATGATCACCGGCCCGGTCACCATCCTCAATTGGTCCTTCGTGCGCGACGATGTGCCCCGCAGCCTCGCCTGCCGGCAGATTGCGCTGGCCATACGCGATGAGGTGGCGGACCTGGAGGCCGCTGGCGCGGCGATGATCCAGATCGACGAGGCGGCGCTGCGCGAGGGACTGCCGCTGCGCAAGGCTGAATGGACGACCTATCTCGACTGGGCGGTGTCGAGTTTCCGGCTGTGTGCCTCGGGCGTTGCGGACGCGACGCAGATTCACACCCATATGTGCTACTCGGAGTTCAACGACATCATCGACGCCATCGGGGCCATGGACGCCGACGTCATCTCCATCGAGACCTCGCGCTCGAAGATGGAACTGCTCGACGCCTTCAAGACCTACAAATATCCCAACGAGATCGGCCCCGGTGTCTACGACATCCACTCGCCGCGTGTGCCAAGCGTCGAGGAGATGATCGACCTGCTGGCGAAGGCGACGCAGCGCCTCGCGCCGGAGCAGCTCTGGGTCAATCCTGATTGCGGCCTGAAGACGAGGCAATGGGAAGAGGTGCGCCCGGCGCTGGTCAACATGGTGGCCGCAGCGAGGCGGCTGCGCAGTGATCTCGCTGAGGCTGCCGAATGAGCCAGGCCAGCATCCCGGGAACGACCCGTCTCATCGACATCGTCTTCCCGGGCGCCACCAACCATCACGGCACGCTGTTCGGCGGCGCGGGGCTGGCGCATATGGACCGAGTCGCCTTCATCGCGGCGGCCCGGCACGCGCGCGCCGATTTCGTCACCGCCTCCTGCGAGCGGATCGACTTCGTCGCGCCAGCGAAGCTCGGCGAGATCATCGAGCTGACGGGGCGCGTCGTGCGTGTCGGGCGCCGCTCGCTCGGTATCGAGGTCGAGCTCGTTGCCGAGGCGCTCTCCGGCGAGCGGCGGCGCTGCACGAGCGGCGTCTTCAACATGGTGTCGGTCGTCACTCCCGCCGCCATGCCACCGCCGCCGGACCATACGCCGGAGGAACCGGGTGTGCTGCGCATGGCCGATCTCGTCATGCCGGAGCAGACCAGCCACTATGGCAGCCTCTATGGCGGCAGCGCGCTTTCCACGATGGCCAAGGCCGCCTTCGTGGAGGCGACCCGCCGCGCGCACCGTGCCGTTGTCATGGCGGCCTCGCGGTACGTCGCGTTCACCCGCCAGCTTCGGCCGGGCGAGGTAGCCGAGATCGAGGCGCGACTGGTCGAGGTCGGTCGGAGCTCGATGACCATCGCAACGCACCTCTGGTCGGAGAACCTCGCGACCGGCGAGCGGCATGAATGCGGTGCGGGCGAGTTCGTGATGGTTGCCGTCGGCGCCGACCACCGACCGGTCACGATCGACCCTCCTGCCGATCGCTGAGGCGCCAGACCTCGATGATGTCCGGCCGCTCGATAAGCTTCCTCACCATGTCGATCGGATAGAGGGGAAAGAAGATCGCGCGCTTTCCCAGGCCGAACGAACCGGCTCCCGTCCGCGGGAGCCGGCCATCCTTTGTCCAGCGGGACCGCTCAAGCGCGGTGATGCCAAGTGCCTCCTCGACGATCTTCGGATGCAGCGGAGCGGTTGCCAGAGTGGTCGCATAGGTCCGCAAGCGCGCGGTGATCTTCCGCACGGCTTCGGCCTTATCGACCTCAAAGTGACCCACGATGCCGTCGCTGTCGGCAACCAAAGTCAACGGGCGGCCGCGCTTAAGCATGGCAGCGGCGCGCGAGCTGATCTGATTCGCACGCTGCTGCGAGCCGAGCGTCAGGCTTTTGGTCAAGCGGAACGTCAGGATCAACCGGTCAGGGCTGGTACTCAGCTCGATAGGATCGCGACCCGGGCTCCGTGCCACCTTCATCGTCGCGCACCTGCCTCAGTCCCAGGCCAGCGCACCGCCGTTCTGATACTCGATGACGCGGGTCTCGAAGAAGTTCTTCTCCTTCTTGAGATCCATCGCCTCGCTCATCCACGGGAACGGGTTGTCCGCTTCCGCGAACACCGGGGCGAGCCCGAGCTGGGCGCAGCGGCGGTTGGCGATGAAGTGCATGTACTGCTCGCACAGCGCCGCGTTCAGCCCGAGGAAGCCGCGGGGCATGGTGTCCCCCCCATAGGCCGCTTCCAGCTCGGCGGCGTCCTTCAGCATGGCGCGCACCTCGTCCTGGAAGGCGTGCGTCCACAGATGCGGGTTTTCGATCTTGATCTGGTTGATCACGTCGATGCCGAAGTTCAGGTGGATGCTCTCGTCGCGCAGGATGTACTGGTACTGCTCGGCGATGCCGACCATCTTGTTGCGCCGGCCGAGCGAGAGGATCTGCGCGAAGCCGGTGTAGAACCACATCCCCTCGAACACGACGTAGAAGGCGACGAGGTCGCGGAGGAACGCCTGGTCAGTCTCTGGCGTGCCGGTGTGGAACGCCGGGTCGTCGAGGCTCTGCGTGTGCCTGAGCGCCCAGGCCGCCTTGTCGGTGATCGAGGGCACTTCGCGGTACATGTTGAACAATTCGCCCTCGTCGAGGCCGAGGCTTTCGACGATGTACTGGAAGGTGTGGGTGTGCACCGCCTCCTCGAAGGCCTGCCGGAGCAGGTACTGCCGGCATTCGGGATTGGTGAGATGGCGGTAGATCGCCAGCACGATGTTGTTGGCGACCAGACTCTCCGAGGCGGCGAAGAAGCCGAGATTGCGCTTGAGCATGCGCCGTTCGTCCTCGGTCAGGCCGTCGCGCGACTTCCACAGCGCGATGTCGGCCTGCATGGAGACCTCGGTCGGCATCCAGTGATTGTTGCAGCCGGACAGGTACTTCTCCCACGCCCATTTGTACTTGAGCGGGAGAAGCTGGTTCACGTCGGCGCGGGCGTTGATCATCCGCTTCTCGTCGACCGTGACGCGGGCGGCGCCGCGCTCGATGGCCCCGAGGCCGGTGGCGTCTCCGGCCGGCGGGCCGAAGGCGGGGTGGATCGGGGCGGGAGAGGGCTTGGTTTCGGACCAGTCGAGCATGTGCATGTCTCCTTCTTCTCTGCTCACTGGCAGGCTTCGCAGGTGGGATCGTCGATGGCGCAGGCTTTGCCGAAGGCGCTCTCGGGCACGGAAATCGGCGCTGCCGTGACCACGGCAGATACGGCGTTCAGCTTGCCGTCCGTACCCTTCAGCGTCGATTTCTCGACATGGGTGGCCGAGCGCGAGCGCAGGTAATAGGTCGTCTTCAAGCCGCGCTTCCAGGCCAGCCGGTAGGTCTCGTCGAGCTTCCTACCCGAGGGGTTGGCTACGTAGAGGTTGAGCGACTGCGACTGGTCGATCCATTTCTGCCGCCGCGCCGCCGCCTCGATCAGCCAGGACGCGTCGATCTCGAAGGCGGTGGCATAGAGCGCCTTGAGGTCGTCCGGGATGCGGTCGATCTGGCCGACGCTGCCGTCGTAATATTTGAGGTCGGAGACCATCACCTCGTCCCACAGGCCGCGGGCCTTGAGGTCGCGCACGAGTGCGGCGTTCACAACGGTGAAGTCGCCGGACATGTTCGATTTGACGAAGAGGTTCTGGTAGGCCGGCTCGATCGACTGCGACACGCCGCAGATGTTGGAGATGGTCGCGGTCGGGGCGATGGCCATGGTGTTGGAATTGCGCATGCCGGTGGACTTCACCTTGGCGCGCAACCCTTCCCAATCCAGCGTCGTTGAGCGGTCGAGGTCGAGCGAACCGCGAGCCTCTGCCAGCAGCTCGATGCTGTCGATTGGCAATATGCCCTTCGACCACAGCGACCCCTCGAAGCTCGGATAACGCCCGCGCTCGGCGGCGAGGTCGCAGGAGGCGGCGATGGCGTGGAAGCTCACAACTTCCATGCTCGCATCCGCGAAGCGCACAGCGTCATCGGAGCCGTAGGGAATGCGCAGCGCCTGCAGCGCGTCCTGGAAGCCCATGATGCCGAGGCCGACCGGACGGTGGCGCAGGTTCGAGCGGCGGGCTTCCGGGATGGTGTAGAAATTGATGTCGATGACGTTGTCGAGCATCCGCATCGCCGTCTTCACGGTGCGCGCCAGCCGCTCACGGTCGAGCCCGTCGGGCGTGACATGCGCCAGCAGGTTCACCGAGCCGAGATTGCACACCGCCACCTCGTCGGACGACGTGTTCAGCGTGATCTCGGTGCACAGGTTCGAGGAATGCACGACGCCGACATGCTGCTGCGGCGAGCGCAGGTTGCACGGGTCCTTGAAGGTAACCCAGGGGTGGCCGGTCTCGAACAGCATGGTCAGCATGCGCCGCCACAGGTCGAGCGCACGCACCGTGCGATGGACCTTCATCTTGCCCCGCGCGGCTCTTGCCTCGTAGGCCTCGTAGGCGGTCCTGAAGGCGGCGCCGGTGAGATCGTGCAGATCCGGTGTCTCGTCGGGCGAGAACAGCGTCCACGGCCCGTCGCTCTGGACGCGTTCCATGAACAAGTCCGGCACCCAGTTGGCGGTGTTCATGTCGTGAGTGCGCCGGCGGTCGTCGCCGGTGTTCTTCCTCAGGTCGAGGAATTCCTCGATGTCGACGTGCCAGGTCTCCAGATAGGCGCAGACCGCCCCCTTGCGCTTGCCGCCCTGGTTCACCGCGATGGCGGTATCGTTGGCCACTTTCAGGAACGGCACCACGCCCTGGCTCTCGCCATTGGTGCCCTTGATGTGGGCGCCGAGGCCGCGTACCCGCGTCCAGTCATTGCCGAGGCCGCCGGAATATTTGGCGAGCAGCGCGTTGTCCTTGATCGCCTTGAAGATGCCGTCGAGATCGTCGGCCACGGTGGTGAGGAAGCAGGAGGAAAGCTGCGGACGCAGCGTACCGGCATTGAACAGGGTCGGCGTCGAGGCCATGAAATCGAAGGAGGAGAGCAGCCGGTAGAATTCGATGGCCCGCGCCTCGCGGTCGACCTCGCGCAGGGTAAGCCCCATTGCGACGCGCATGAAGAAGGCCTGCGGCAGCTCGAAGCGGATGCCGCGCGCGTGCAGTAAATAGCGGTCGTAGAGCGTCTGCAGGCCGAGATAGTCGAACTGCAAATCGCGTTCGGGCAGCAGGGCGCCCGCCACCCGCTCGAGGTCGAAGCGGGCAAGCTCGGGGTCGATCAGCTCCTCGTCGATGCCGCGCGCGATGTAGGCGTGGAAGTACTCGCCATAGCGTTCCGCGATCTCCGCCTGCGTTGCCTGCTCAGGCTGTCCGGCAATGAAGGACAGTGCCTCGCGGCGCAGCTTGTCGAGCAGGAGCCGGGCGGAGACGCGGGAGTAGTTCGGCTCGGTCTCGATCAGCGTGCGCGCGGCGAGGATGGGGGCGAGCGCCAGCTCGTCCTCGGCGATGCCGTCATAGAGGTTGCGGTGGGTCTCGGTGAGGATCGCCTCGCCCGAGACGTCGGCGAGGCTGGATGTCGCCTCCTCGACGAGCGTGGCGAGTCGCGCCTCGTCGAGCGGAACCAGCGCGCCGTCAGTCCCCTTCATGCGCAGCGCCGGCGCGGCGGCCGGCACAGCCTTCGCCACCGCCCGCTCCTTCGCCCGTTCCTCACGATAGAGCACATAGGCGCGGGCGACCTTGTGGTGCTCGCCGCGCATCAGGGCGAGCTCCACCTGGTCCTGCACGTCCTCGATATGGAAGGTGCGCCCGGCATCGGCGCGCCGCGTCAGACCGGCGACGATCTGCTCGGTGAGCCCGGCGACGATGTCGTGCACGCGGCGCGAGGCGGCAGCGCTGGAGCCTTCCACGGCGAGAAACGCCTTGGTCAGCGCCACTGCGATCTTCGCGGCGTCGAACGGCGTGACGGCGCCGTTGCGCCGGATCACCTGGTAGGCGGGCATGGCGGCGACGGCCCCCGCGGGCGCGTGGGGCAGGGGCGCCCGGACGAGCGGGCGTTCGGTTTCGAGACTGGGAGACATCGGCTGCAGACCCCGTTGCATGGGGCAAGGGCCGAGCGGAGACGACATGGAGCGTGAAGCGGAAGCAGACCGGCGCACGACCAATGCGTTCCACCGGGACACCCCGCCCGAGGACGTTTCATCGGTGTCGCGGCAGGTCTCCTGGCTCGCGGGTCCGTGCCTCCATCCGTCTTCCCAAGGCTCGTCGCCTCAGTGACCCCCTGTGCCGTCTGGAGCAGGGCTGGATATCGGCTCGCCGCTTACAGTTGCGGGGGCAGCGCCGGCGTCACACCGGCTTCCCTCTTAGCCCTCTCATCTCGCGATTCGAGGGACCGTGACGTCCATATTTAGCGCCTTATCGTCTCATGAGGTCAATATCTGGATCAGTTTATTCCGGATATGACGAGCGCAGGGCTTGATCCGGCTTCATTCTCCATGAAAATGGTACGCTGCATCAGCATGCAAGAGTAGCGTGCATATATGCGCGGAACCTCGCCTTCCGGTCGCGGCGCTTTCCGGCTGTCTCGGCGCCGGCAAGACCGCCCTTCTTAACCATGTGCTGGCCAACGGCGAGGGGAGACCCGGCGCGACGGCTCGCGGCGTGGATTTCACGACGCGGCGCGCCGCATAGTCGAGGCGCGCGAGAATTAGGCGACGCGGGCTGGCCGCCGCGGCTGGTGCCGGAAATGTGTAGAGCATGTGCCGCGTCTATATTTCCATATTCTTGAAATGTTGAAACGTTCGGCTAGAAGAACTCATGGTCCGCACGTTCCATCATCCCCCGGCCGGTGAACTCACGCTCGATGGCATTCTGCACGCTTTGTCGGATGCCTCCCGGCGGGACATCGTCAAGAAGCTGCTGGCCAAAGGCAGCATGAACTGCAGCGAGGCGTGCGAGGCGCTGCCGCCATCTACCGTTTCACATCATCACCGCATCCTGCGCGAGGCGGGGCTCATCCGTTCGGAGCGCAGAGGGGTCGAGGTCGTCAACAGCGTCCGCCGACACGACGTCAATCTTCGGTTCCCGGGACTTCTCGATGCCATTCTCGGCCAGCACAACACCTGAGGAGATTTGTTCATGGAATACCGGCAACTCGGACGTTCCGGCTTTAAGGTGCCCGTGCTCAGCCTCGGCACCGGCACGTTCGGCGGCTCCAACGAATTCTTCCAGCGCTGGGGGCAGACCGACGTCGCCGAAGCGACGCGCCTCGTCGATCTCTGCCTCGATGCCGGCGTGAACTTCTTCGACACCGCGGACGTCTATTCGCAGGGCGTGTCGGAGGAGATCCTCGGCCAGGCCATCAAGGGCCGGCGCGACAAGGTGCTCATCTCCACCAAGGCGACCTTCCCGACCGGCGACGGACCGAACGAGAAGGGCTCCTCGCGCTACCACATCGTGCGGGCCTGCGAGGCGAGCCTCAGGCGGCTCGACACCGACCATATCGACGTCTATTTCATGCACGGCTTCGACGCGCTCACCCCGGTCGAGGAGACCCTTCACGCGCTCGACGACCTGACCCGCGCCGGCAAGATCGGCTATATCGGCGCCTCGAATTTTTCCGGCTGGCACCTGATGAAGGCCCTGGCGACGTCGGAGAAATACGGCCTCGGCCGTTATGTCGCCTATCAGGGCTATTATTCGCTGATCGGTCGTCACTATGAGTGGGAGCTGATGCCCCTCGGACTCGACCAGGGCGTCGGGTTGATGGTGTGGAGCCCGCTCGGCTGGGGCCGGCTCACCGGCCGCATCCGCCGCGGCGAACCGCTGCCCGCCGGCCGCATCGCCTCCGGCGGCGCCCAGGGTGGCCCGCAGGTCGACGACGAGTATCTGTTCGGCGTCGTCGACGCGCTCGATCTCGTGGCGAAGGACACTGGCAGGACCGTGGCGCAGGTCGCGTTGAACTGGCTGCTGCAACGGCGGACCGTCGCCAACATCGTCATCGGCGCGCGCAACGAGGAGCAGCTCAAGCAGAATCTCGGCGCCGTCGGCTGGTCGCTTACGCCCCAGCAGGTCGCCCTGCTCGATAAGGCGAGCTACCAGACGCCGATCTACCCCTATTGGCACCAGCGCGACTTCGATGAGCGCAATCCCAAGCCCACGAGCTGGTGAGATCGTCCTGTCCGCATCGACCGGCATTGCGGCCGGCGGCGGCCTTTGCCGCTTCCGGGCCGACGCGCTCCCCAAGCCTGAGGAAGATGAGCCATGGATCTGCAACTGACCGGCAAGCGTGCCCTGGTGACTGGCGGCAGCAAGGGGATCGGGCGCGCCATCGCCCGACAGCTGGCCCTGGAAGGGGTGGACCTCGTGATCGCCTCCCGTAACGCCGCCGAAATCGAGGCCGCCGCAGACGAGCTCGCCGCCGAAACCGGGCGTAGGATCGTCGGATTGACCGTCGACACGCAGGACGACGGCTCGGTGAGAACGCTGGTGGCGGGGACGCTCGCAGCTCTCGGAGGCCTCGACATCCTCGTCAATGCCGCCGCCAAGCCGGGAGGGCAGGCACCACCCCCGAAGCTGGCCGAAATCACGGACGAGCTGTTCTGGAATGACGTGAACGTCAAGGTGATGGGCTATCTCCGCACGGCACGCGAGGCGGCCCCCCATATGGCTGCCGCCGGGTGGGGCCGTATCATCAACATCAGCGGTCTCGCCGCGCGGCAGACGGGCTCGATCATTGGGTCGATCCGCAACGTCTCCGTCGCCGCCCTGACCAAGAACCTCGCCGACGAACTGGGCCCCAAGGGGATCAACGTCACGGTGGTCCATCCCGGTCTCACCCGCACGGAAAAGACCGATCCCCTGGTTGCCACCCGCGCGGCTTCCAGCGGCGTGGCGCCGGAGGAAATCGAGAAGCGGCTGGCGGCCAATGTCACCGTCGGGCGCCTTATCGACATGGCCGAGGTCGCCGATGTCGTCGCCTTCCTCGCGTCCCCCCGCAGCGTGGCAATCAATGGTGATGCCGTTGCCTGCGGGGGCGGGGCCGCAGGAGCGATCCATTACTAGTTCGCGTCCATAGGCGGCCAGGTTCGGCTCGTCCTTCCGCACGAGACGGAAACGAAGCGCCGAATAATCGTGCCTTTCTGCTCGCTCCGGGTACCGAATGATTCAGGAGAAGCATTGCATCACCCGGCCTTGGCCGCGCCCCCTCGAGGCCCGCGCACCGCGCCGGATGATGTCTGCTCCATATTCGTCGTGCAGCAGCACCCAACTCAACGTATCGGTTTCGTTGTGGCCCTTGGGGACGAGATCGAGCCAGTTGAACGCGCCGATCAGCAGCTCGGTGATGCTGAACGGTCCTCGCTCATTTGTATCAACTCAAACCCACTGACCATCGAGTGGAAGTGGCGGATACAAATGGCGGCGGTTTGTCCCGTCGCTTAATCGGCGTTCGGCAGCGGAATCTTGGATGGCCGGAGCGTCGTCGTCGCGATCGGCGAGAAGCGCCCTTGCCGGCGGCGGGCCGGCGCGATGGCCCACTCGCCATTCCATCCTTTCGTGACGACCGTCCGGATCAAGCCTTGTCGAGCTTGATGCTGGTCGCATCGGCCGTCAGATAGCCGACGGCTGCGCCGAAGCGGTCCTTGTAGTTCGCGCGAACCAGCGGATCGAGCGTGTCCTTGACCTTGGCGTGCAGCTTCTCCCAGTCGCCCGGGTGCTGGAAGTTGCTCATCACGTAGGTCCAGCCGTTGAGCTCGTCGACGGCGTGGAGGCCGGTCGATTCCGCGCCCGCCGGTACCGACATGATGCGCGACAGCTGCCCGGTATCGACGTTGTAGGCCCACAGGAAGTTGTTGACGTGCATGCCGCTGTCCTCGCCGATGAACAGCGTGCGCAGGCGCTCGGAGAACTTGATGTTGTCCGGGTTGCCGATCCTGTCCGGATTGGCGGTGTTGCCGAGCGCGTCAGGCGTGATGTCCTCGCCCGTTAGCACGAAGCGGGTCTCGAACGGCACCCACTCGCTGGCGATCACCTCGCCGCCGCTGTCCTTCTGGCCGCCGCTGACGGCGTGCGCCAGAATGCCGCCCGCCTCGACTGCCTTGTCCAGCGCCACGCCCGACGTCTCGTACCAGCCCTTACCGCCCTTCACCATCGAATCCCGGATGGCGGAGATCGCCGAATAGGCAACCTTGTCCTTGGCGTTGATGGTGGTGCCTTCCATCTTGGTGAAGACCATGCTGCCGCCCATCAGTGCGGCATAGCGGTGCGTTTCCAGGAAGGCCGCGGCCTTCTCCATGCCCGGCTTCAGCTTCACCCAGTGGAACGAGCCGCTCATCGCGATGCGGGTGAAGCTCGGATCCTTGGGATCTTCCTTGGCGATCTCCATGATTTCGGTCGGCTTCACCGTGTCGGCGAGTTTCTCGATCTCGGCGCTGGTGGCGTGGCCGAGCTTCACCCAGGTGATCGTATCGGCCGGCGCCGCGGTGTCGGTCGAGAGCGCGCCGCCGAGCTTCGCGACATAGAGCGTTCCGGCCGACAGGTCCGCTTCCTTGTCGGCGACGAACATGAACAGGCCGCCATTGGTTGCGTCGTCACCCATGAGCAGCGTGCGCTGGTCCGGCATCACCTGCACCAGTTCGTGCGAGATCCGGCCGATGCAGTAATGCTTGGTCAGCGTGCCGGTACCGTCGGCGTTGACCTTCACTTCCGGCAGGTGCCCGTAGTGATAGGGGTTTGCCGTCGTCTCGTCACCGAACAGGTTCTTGCTGTAGGCGAGGAACTGTTTGTTCGAGGCGGTCGAGAACGCGTCCGGCTCGTACTCCTCGCTCGAGAGATGGGTGTTCCACGGAGAAAGGCTGGCGCCGCAGGTGATCCACAGCCCGTGCGCCAGAGCGGTGTCGACGTTGTGGTACTTCACCAGGCTGAGCTTGCCGGTGTCGGGATCCTGATCGAGCGTCAAGACGGCGATCGGCGAGGGCATGCGGCCATAGGTGTCGTCGCCCTTCTGGTCGCGCGACATATATTCGAACTGGACGACGGCGAACACGGTCTCGCCCTTCACACCGTCGACCTTTGCGCCGGCAATCGGGGCCAGCAGCGAAGTGCCGTCCGGGGAGTCCGAAAAGAACTGGCGCTCCTTGTCTGGCACCGAGGTATCGATGATCGGCTTGTTGTGGATGTCGTAATAGCCGCCGGCCAGGATCTGGCCGCCCTTGCCATCCGGCACCATGTCACCGGTGATGAAGAACGGCTGGTAGGCCAGCTTGAACGCCTGGGTGCTGCCGTCGGCAAGCGTCACCGTCAGCTCCGAACCGACCGTCGTGGTCGCCATGGCGGCCGGAACGGCCAGCGTGGGCGCGGCCATCGAGCTGAACGTCGCCGAGGCGAAGCCCGCGGGCGCAGCGGTCGCGGCGCGCGTCGTGCCGAGCGCGAGAAGCGAGGTGGCCGCCGACGCGCCAAGCGGCAGCATCGGCACGCTGGCGAGGAACCTCAGTGCCTGGCGGCGCGAAGCGTTGGTCGAATCGAACATGTCTGACCTCGGATTTCTTCGGAGGGCGAGGCCTCGGGGGCCATAGGGTTCATCGTCAGCAATGGACGAGCGCATCGCGTCAGCGACCCGACCCGATTAGATCGGCTATAAGAAGCTTTGATGAACCCTGAGGCCCGAATCCGGTCAGGCGGTGCGGTCGAGCGGCTTGAGATCGTCGCGAGTCAAGGAATTCAGCGTGTCTACGCTAGATCGAATCAAATCGCTTCTGACAGCCGCGATGAGTGGTGCCCGGTAATCAGCCAGCGGCCATCAATCTCTTCAAAGGTGAAGAGGAAGCGCGCCGGCACCGATTCCGCGCGTCCATTGCGGATGAAGTCGAATGTGTAGAGCCCGCCGATGACCACGGTTCCGAGCTTGCGGCTGACGCGCTTCTTCTGCGAGGAAATCGTGCATCGCAGGCCTTGATTGGAGAGAAAGCTCTCGAAATAGCGCCGGCGTTCTTCCTCGCGCTCCCCGATCTCGTTCGAGAGCGTGGGCACGAGAATGGCGTCCGGCGCATATAGTGCAAGCACGCTTGCGACGTCACCGGAGGAGATCACCTCCGCCCAATGGAACAGGGCCTTGCGGGCCGCGCTCAGACAAGCGGCCTCGCCCGGTCCCAGACGATCTTCAGCTTCGCGCAGCGTGGTATCAATCGCGCTCATCCGTGTCCCTTTGCCGCCACACGCGGCGTTCTCGGAACCGTTCTAGCCTTGACAGCAGATAGCCGACATGCACATCAATATGCAATGTTATAACATTGCATGAAGGTGCAAGATGCCCCAGTCGCTTTCCCCTGACAAACGCCTGCCCGTCACCGTGCTGTCCGGCTTTCTCGGTTCCGGCAAGACCACGCTGCTCAATCATGTTCTGAACAACCGCGAGGGCCGGCGGGTCGCGGTCATCGTCAACGACATGAGCGAAGTCAACATCGATGCCGATCTCGTGCGCGATGGCGGTGCGGACCTGTCGCGGACCGACGAGAAGCTGGTCGAGATGACCAATGGCTGCATCTGCTGCACCCTGCGCGACGACCTGCTCGTCGAGGTCCGTCGGCTGAGCGAGGACGGCAAGTTCGACTATCTGCTCATCGAGGGCACCGGCATCGCCGAGCCGCTCCCGGTCGCCAGCACCTTTTCCTTCCGCGACGAGAACGGCGAGAGCCTTTCAGACGTCGCCCGCCTCGACACCATGGTGACGGTGGTCGACGCGGTGAACCTGCTCCGGGACTATTCCTCGAACGACTTCCTGCGCGACCGCGGCGAGGTCGCTGGAGAAGGCGACAATCGCACCTTGATCGACCTGCATGTCGAGCAGATCGAGTTTGCCGACGTCGTCATCATCAACAAGAAGTCGGACGTATCGGCCGAACAGCTCGACCACGTGCGCAAGGTGGTGAAGGCGCTCAACGCGGACGCCCGCATCGTCGAGACGGATTTCGGCCGCGTCGTGCTTGACGAGGTGCTCGACACCGGCCTGTTCAGCGAGGAGAAGGCCGAGCAGCATCCGCTCTGGGCCAAGGAACTCTATGGCTTCAAGGACCATGTGCCGGAGACGGAGGAATATGGTATCAGCAGCTTTGTCTATCGCGCCCGCCGCCCCTTCCACCCGGAGCGGTTCAACGCCTTCCTTGCCGAAACATGGCCCGGCCTGATCCGGGCCAAGGGGCATTTCTGGCTGGCGACGCGACCGGACTGGGTCGGCGACTTCTCGCTGGCCGGCGCGCTGGCCCGCGTCAGCCCGATGGGGCGCTGGTGGATTGCGGTGCCCAAGGCCTATTGGCCGGACCACCCCGAATGGCGCAAGATTCTCGAGCGCAGTTGGGATAAGGTTTGGGGCGACCGGCGGCAGGAGCTCGTCTTCATCGGCACGGGTATGGATGACGGCGCCATTCGCGCGGCGCTCGATGCGTGCCTGATTCAGGATGAGATCAAGGAATTCGACCCAACCGCCTTCCGGCGCCTTCCCGACCCGTTCCCCAAATGGGGCGTCCCGCATGCGGCATGATTGCCGTCGAATTCAAGCGGGCGGTGCCTTTCCACTGAAAGGCATCGCCCGATGAAGATCGGCTCTTAGATGCTCTCTCGGCTTTTCGCGCAGGTCAGTCAGCCGCCGTCCGCATGACAGCCGCCCAGGTTCCGGACATGAGCACGATCCCTATCACGCTGCTGACGGGTTTTCTCGGTTCAGGCAAGACCACGCTCGTGAATGCGCTGCTTGCCGATCGCCGCATGCGGGATACCGCCGTTATCGTCAACGAGTTCGGCTCGGTTTCTGTCGATCACGATCTCATTCGCCGCGGCAGCGAGCAGTATATTCTGAACAGCTCCGGCTGCCTGTGCTGCGCCGCGAGCAGCGATATCCGGGCTTCGTTGTACGAGCTGCATGAGGACCGGCGCCAGGGCGAGATTCCCGCTTTCCGGCGGGTGATCATCGAAACGACCGGGCTCGCGGATCCCGCCCCCATCGTCAACAGTCTCATTCCGGGCGGCGCTCCCGCGATCGCGCTTCGGGATCATGTCGTGGCCCGCGCTTTTCGCCTCTCTCGTGTCGTCGCGGCGTTTGACGTGCAGAACGGCGAGGAGACCCTCGGTGACCACTTCGAATGTTGGAAGCAACTGGCCTTTGCCGATCAGATCGTATTGACGAAGACGGATCTCGCGTCTGCAGCCGGCTGGCACCACAGGTTGGGAGAGATCAATCCGACCGCGTCGGTGATCGACGGCAACGCTGCTGGCTTCGACCCTGTGGCGTTGATTGGCGCCAGCACTTACTCAGCCGGCGACAAGCCCGAGGATGTGCTCGGTTGGCTTGCGATGGAGAATCTTGCCGAACCGCTCGCTGAGCATCCCGTTCATCATCCCAACCGACATGGCCCGGCCATCGAAGCAATGCCCCTCTATCATGACGAGCCGCTCGACCCGGCGGCGGTCGACGCTTTCCTGGAAGTCCTGACCAGCCAGCCACATACGGGGCTGCTGCGGCTGAAAGGACTCTTCGCCTTAGCCGACGATCCATCGCGGCCACTGGTTGCGCATGCCGTTCAGCACCGCCTCTATCCGACGCACCGCCTCGACTATTGGCCGAGCATGGATGTGCGCAGCCGTGTGATGGTGATCGGCGACAACATGCCGCTGAAGCCGATCCGTGAGTTGTTTCAATCCCTGCGACCGAGGACCGCGCGGCGACGGGCAGTCGGCGCGTGAATACGTTCTCGAACCCGCTTCGCAAGTCGCGATTCAACGGCTTCCCGGAGCATTCCGCGCGCATAAAGACCTGGCTGCGACAAGCCCTGAACCTCGCCGAGAACGTGGTGTCTGTGAACGAGCTTAGCTGCAGCCAGGCTGGCTGCCCGCCTCGACAGACGGTTATTCTCGTCTTGAGCGACACGGTGGCGCCACGGAAGTTTGCCGTGCACAAATCATTGCTTGATGTCGTAGAGGAGGACGTAATCGCGGCGATCGAGAATGGATCGCTGCCAGCCAACGAAGATTTCAGCGGCGATGGGCGGTGAACGGTTTGTCGGCCGAGCAGCGCGCGCAAGTGCCCTCGACTTCAACGATCCGACGTTTGACGCGAAAACCGCAGCGCGCAGCGCCCTCGTCGAGGCGGGATGCCGTAAAGGGGTCCGTCGCTTCGTCTACGGCACCGCAGCTTTGGCAGATGAAGAATACGTCAGGTGGGACCCCGGCCGGTCGGGCATAGGCGAAATAGCCGTTCGTAGATTCAAGCCGGGCGATGAAGTGTTGCTTCTGCAGGAACGCAAGAGCGCGATAGATCGGCGCCGCCGCCATCGGCTTGTCGTGCGTGACTTTATAGAGCGCCGCCAGCTGGTACGCCGTCAAAGCGCCGCCATGACGGCAAAGAAGTCCATACACGTTGCGCCGAAGCGGAGTGAAAAGGACATTCCGCTCCCTGCAGAGCCTTATTGCGATCTCCAGCCTTGCATCGTCGCCAGCCGGATCAGGCGGGCAAGGAACGCTGGGCAGGCTTGTCGCGACATCATGCATGAGCACCTGTCATCAGCCTCTCTGCAAACGGATCGCTGGAAGAAACATACACCCGTGTGAGGCCGCGCGTCCCGAGTTGATCGAGCAAGGCAAAGGTATCGTTCAGGCCTTCAAGGCCTTCCGCAAAAGTCTCACCTCGACGTCCTCGGGTCAGCAGCCATAATTTCCGCTCGCCGCTCTGCACGACAGCATCAAAGCCCCGGGGGATAGACGACGGGGCAAGAGCACGCTCGCCGATTTCGACGAGCGGACGGCCGGTTGCGATTCGATGGAAGAAGCCGGCCATTGTCTCGCGGGCTTCTTCCGCTCCTGGGCCGACCTCCACTTTGATCCCGGCCTGGCGCAACTTGCGGAAGCCGCCCCCGTTCACGCGCGGATCCGGATCCTGAAGGGAGGCGACGACGCGGCAAACCCCAGCAGCGATAATCGCATCGACGCATGGAGGCGTCTTTCCCCAATGACAGCATGGTTCAAGCGTCACGTAGAGGGTGGAGCCGGGTGCATGACCGGCAGCCTGGTTCAACGCGACGCGTTCAGCATGAGGCCGTCCGCCATATTGGGTTCGTCCTCGCCCCACAATTCTGCCGTCGTTGACGATGACGCACCCCACGGCAGGATTCGGCCAAACGAGCCCCTGCATGTCTCGAGCGAGTTCGATGGCTTCGTTCATCCAGCATTCGTCATTATTTTGTCGATCGGCGGACGGCGGTTTGCTTGCTCGGGCTTCATCCCGATTGGGGCCATAACGCAAAGCAGGCCTATCGTCATCGTGTACTAATGTAGGCATTGGGCGTCGGTTTGCACCAGTGGATTTCCAGTCGATTGCTCATGGGGCGTGATGGCAGGGGCTCACGACCACGTTGCAGAGCACAGGCCGCAAGCCCCAACACCATCCCGCTCGTGCCGACCTCGAAACTTAGCCGCCTGTGTACTCCAGGATATGCAGTCCCAATCCCCATCGGTCGGCCATATAGATGAGTCCAGTATCGCGGTCGACCTGAACGTCGTTACTTTGCGGGCAACAACGTTCCGTAGTACCTGCCGGAATATAGAACCCTGCTTCTCGCGGCTTGAACGGGTTCGACCAGTCGACGATTCTGAGACCGGCATTGAACCAGCAAATATAGATCAGGTCATCCTTCTCCATATCAAGCCAGATATTGTGGGCACCATAGCGCGCTCCCGTCTTGCACCATTTCTCATCCCGGGGTCGCATGGTGTAAGGGTCGATGTCATGCGGCATGAAGGTGCTTATCGGAAGCGGCTTAAGCGGGTTGCGCAAATCGTAGAACGTGATGTGTGCCGGCGGATGATCGCAGTTCACCGTGGTGGTTTCCTGCGTGACTATCCCGAACTCGGAGCCATGAGGAACGAGAAAGCTGTGGTAGCAGCCTGACCAGCCGTGGGTTTCGTGGGGATTATGGCGCCACATCAGTTTGGGCGTCGCCGGATCGGTGCAATCGAACATGGCGATGCCCGCGTCCCAATAGCCAACGGTGACGAAGTTGCCCCAGGGGTTGCCCTCGTGGCACCAGGCGCCTCCTTTCTCCACGGCAGCGACATCCCATATCGGGGTCTCTCCTTCCTTCTGGCCCGGAAGCCAGGCTTCGCCGATCAACTCGGGATTCCATGGCTCCTTCATGTCGTGGATGAGCAGGATCTTGCCGTCGAACCCCTGCTTGTGTGCCGAGCTGTAGAGCAGATTGCGCCTACGATCATAGATCGGACGATGAACGCCGAGATCTCCGGTTTCTATGTAGCGAACGAACTTCGGATTGATGGGGTCACTGCAATCGAAGATGCGCAGTCCGCCGACGACACCCGGATACTGACCGCGCAGGTTCGGCCTCAGTTCGCTGTTCGTCAGCAGCACGTCATCGGTGATCCGCAAGACCTTGTGCGTCCGCGCGGCAGGACTGTCGACGAGCTGATTGACGATTCTCGGCTTGGACGGATCACTTACGTCGAGGATGGTCATGCCATCGTGGCCGTTCACTCCGGACGCCGCGACGTAGCAGATGCCCTTTCCAACCTGGATCTGGAAGGCGTCGCCCCACCCATTCAAAGGTGAATGACCAACCAGACGCACATTGTGGGCTTGTTCGGGCCACGGCTCACTGAGTGAGTGTTCGACCCCGATGTACTGCTCGCCGCCGCCGCCACGGACCGGGTTGGGATGGAAATAGGGACGCGACATGGTCATTTCCTCCACAGTAGTGCATTCGTAGACGCACTTCTTGTGCCTCTGCTGATTAAGGCTCCTGCGTAGAGCGTATTGTAAAATTACTGGCTGGATTGCTCGGCTTCTTGACGGGCGGTAAGCGCTGCCGGAGTTACAGTATTGTGGGATTGGGTGTGTCACCATAGACCAGCGTTGGATCAAATGCCTTCTGCGGCTCTTTGAATGATAAGAGCACGGCTCCCGAATGGGCGTTCGTTGCCACCGCTCGATAAAAGCACGAGCGATAGCCGACGTGGCAGCTCGCCTCGCCAGCGACGTCGACCCGCAGCCACACCGCGTCCTGGTCATCGTCGACCCGGATTTCCACGATCTTCTGTACGAGGCCGCTGGTCGATCCCTTGTGCCAGAGGCATTTTCGGCTGCGGCTCCAGTAGTGGGCCTCGCGCGTCTCGATCGTTCGCAGGAGCGCTTCGGCATTCATCACGCCCATCATCAGTACGTCGCCGGACGTCGCGTCGGTGGTAACGACCGGAATTAGACCATCGGCATCGAATCTGGGTGCCAACAGCACGCCTTCCTCGATTTGCTCGACGGAATCCCGCGAGGCGAAAGCTTTCGCGAGGTCGATTACGAGTGGGTTCATCCGAAAGTCTCCCGAGGGCCGGAGATCGACGACAGGAAGTCACGCCGCAATTCGGCATTTGCCTGGAAAGCCCCAAGAAACCGACGCGTCACCATGCTGACACCTGGCTTACGGATGCCACGCGTCGTCATGCACATATGTGCCGCCTCGACGACGACGGCGACGCCACGGGGCTGCAGGACCTCCTGGATAGTCTCTGCGATCTGGGACGTCAGCGTTTCCTGGATTTGGAGCCGCTTCGCATAGGCCTCGACGACGCGGGCCAGCTTGCTGATGCCGACGACACGCCGGTTCGGAAGATAGGCGACATGAACCTTCCCGACGATCGGGACGATGTGATGCTCGCAATGCGTTTCCAGCCGCATGTCACGCAGCATAATGATGTCGTCGTAGCCATTCGTCTCCTCGAAGGTACGGCCGAGCAGCTCGGCTGGATCGGTGTGATACCCTTGGAAGAACTCCTCATAGGCGCGCACGACGCGCGCCGGTGTGTCGACGAGACCCTCGCGATCAGGGTCATCTCCCGCCCATTCGATCAAGAGGCGGACGGCCGCCTCGACGTCCGCACGAGCGGGCCGACGGCGGGCACCTTTCGATAGCGGAGGCTTCGTCATACCGCTCACCGCAACATTCATCACGCTTGGCTCCCAAGAGACGCTTCTTGCCGTTCACAGTGCAATGTTATAACGTTGCAGGCAAGTCCCTGATGGAAGGAGGAGGGTTAGATGATCGTGTCGGCATTTGCCCGTCCCATTCCGGAGAATGGGGTGATCGCCAGCAATTTGCACGCTGCCGAACTCGCATGTCAGCGACGGGGCGTTCAATTCACGCCGATGCGTTGCGCCGTTCTCGAGGTGCTCTGGCAGGCGGGACAGCCGTTGGGAGCCTACGATGTCATTCGGGCTCTCGAGGCAAAGCTCGGGCGCAGGCTCACCCCGCCGACAGTGTACCGGGCACTGGAATTCCTTCTCGATCAGCGGTTCGTCGCACGAATTGAATCAATGAGCGCTTTCGTTCCGTGCGCTCATCCCGATCACGAGCATGCTTGCGTGTTCTTCATCTGCCAGACCTGCCGAAGCTCCGCGGAGATCGAAAACGCGGGCATGGAAGCGCTCTTCAAACGCGACGCGGCTAGCCTGGGATTCCGCATCGGCCGCCAAGTTGTCGAACTGCAAGGCACCTGCGCCAGCTGCCAGTCCGCCGAAGTCGCGACCGTCTGATCGTTTCATCATTTCTATCCGACTGGGTCGACCTCGTGGCGCCGAACCTTCCTGCACATCCCACGCCTGTTTCTCTCCTGACCGGGTTCCTCGGCAGCGGGAAGACGACTGTGCTGAACCATCTTCTGCGCCTTCCCGCGCTTGCGCGGGTGGCCGTCATCATCAACGAATTCGGGAAAATCGGGCTCGATCACGAGCTGGTGGAAGCGACGACCGAGAACGTGACGTTGCTCGAATCGGGCTGCGTCTGCTGCACCGTTCGCGGCGATCTTTCCCGTGCGCTCGGCAGCTTGTTTGCCCGCCGGCTTACGGGTGAGATTCCTGCTTTTGATCGCGTCGTCATCGAAACCACCGGTCTGGCGGATCCAGCACCGATCCTGCACACTTTGATGACGGACCGCCTCCTGTCCTATGCCTTCCAACTCGACGGTGTCATAGCCACGGTCGACGCCGCGGCCGCCTCAGCAACACTAGACACTCAGATGGAGGCGGTGAAGCAGGCAGCCGTCGCGGATCGAATTCTTCTTACCAAGACGGACCTTGTCGATGCCACGAGCCGGCAAGCTATCGAAGCCCGACTGCGCGCATTGAACCCGGCCGCACCCATCATTCACGCGCACAACGGCGTGGTCGATCCCGTAGACGTGCTCAATGCCGGGCTCTACAACCCCCTCACGAAGAGTATTGACGTCCAGAATTGGCTCAAGGCTGAGGCCTACAGCGCACCCGGCGGACGTCGCAGCCCTCATCAGCAGACGAATGCGCCTGGGCCGGAATTGGCATCACCGCCTCATCACCGCTACCGCGAAAACCGGCACGATGACCGGATTTCCGCGGTCGCCTGCACCGTCGACAATCCTATTCCCCCGGAGCTCTTCGATACGTGGCTTGAAATCCTGATGATGCTGCGCGGGCCGAACATCCTTCGCCTGAAAGGGATCATTCACGTCGAGGGAGCGCCGGCACCATTCGTCATTCACGCCGTCCAGCACATCTTCCATCCGCCGGTGATCCTGAGCGATTGGCCGAGCGACGACCGCCGCTCACGCATTGTGATGATCGGGCGCGATCTAACAGACGAGTTCCTGAAACGAGGCTTTGATCTGCTTCGTTCAAGCGCCGCGGTCCGGGATGAGCCGAATGGAGCCGTCGCGTGAGTTCGTCGTCTTCCCGCCGCCGCCGTGACGTGCCCTCGCCGGCTATGCGAGCCAACGTTGGCACCGCTATAGCTCTCATGTCGCGCGATCCTGCCATTCCGCGATGTATGGGTCCTGCTCGACCACCGAGCTGCTGCTGCGGAGCTGACAACGGCTTCCCCTGAACCACGTTCATCTTTGACGTCGAGATACTCATGTCCCTTCATCTGACCAACAGCTTCGGAGGCCGTAAGGAGCCGTTCGTCCCGCAGCGGGCTGATGAGGTCCGCATGTATGTATGCGGGCCGACGGTCTACGATTTCGCGCATATAGGCAATGCGCGTCCGGCCCTCGTTTTCGATGTGCTGGCACGGGTGCTGCGACGGCAGTTTTCGAAGGTCGTCTATGCGCGCAACCTCACCGACGTGGACGACAAGATCAACGCCGCCGCGCTCGCGCAGGGAGTGCCCATCGGGATCATCACCGGGCGCTATACAGAAGCCTATCACGCCGATATGGCGGCACTCGGTGTGCAGCCGCCGACTATCGAGCCCAAGGTTACGGAGCACATCCCCGACATCATCGGTCTGATCGAGCGGCTGATCGCCGAGGGCCATGCTTATGAGGCCGAGGCGCATGTGCTTTTCCATGTGCCGTCGTTCAAGGATTATGGCGCGCTCTCGCGGCGCAGCCCCGAGGACATGATCGCTGGTGCGCGTGTCGAGGTCGCTCCCTTCAAGAGGCATCCTGCCGATTTTGTGCTCTGGAAGCCCTCGACGCCGGAACAGCCGGGCTGGGATAGCCCCTGGGGACGCGGACGCCCCGGCTGGCATATTGAGTGCTCGGCGATGATCGGGCGCCATCTTGGCTCCTCGATCGATATCCATGGCGGCGGCCAGGATCTGATCTTCCCGCACCATGAAAACGAGATCGCGCAGGGGACGCGCGCGCGGTACTGGATCCATAACGGCTTCGTCATCGTCGAGGGGCGGAAGATGTCGAAGTCGCTCGGCAATGTGCTTCTGGTCCGCGAACTCCTGAAGGAGGCGCCGGGCGAGGCCATCCGGTACGCGCTGCTCTCGGCCCATTATCGCCACCCTCTCGACTGGAGCTCCCGAGGGCTCAAGCAGGCCCGCCGCAGCTTGGATCGCCTCTACGGTCTCGTCCGTGATCCGGATGTGTCCTCTTTCGCAGCGTGGGATCCCTCGATCCTCGACCCGATTCATGCCGCCCTGGATGATGATCTCAACACGCCGGCGGCTCTGTCGGAGTTATTCCGCCTTGCGAACCTGCTGCAACGCGAACCCTCCCGCGAAGCGCGTTCCGCCTTGCAGGCGGCGCTTGTCGAGGCGGGCGGCTTGCTGGGCCTGCTTCAGCAGAAGCCGGAGGACTGGTTCCGGCAATCGGACACGACAGATGATGATATCGACGTCGCGCAGATCGAGGACTTGGTGGCACGGCGCAGCGAGGCACGGGCCGCCCGCGCCTTCGACCAGGCGGACCAGATGCGCGAGGAACTGGAAGAGCTTGGTGTCCTCGTTGAGGACAACGGTGATCGGACCGAATGGCGGAGGGCCTCTTCATGATGCGCCGCAGGTCCGGGGAAACCATCGCTGAGCGGCAACAACGTCTCATCGACGAATTTCTACTCATCGATGAATGGGCGGACCGCTATCTCCATCTGAGCGAAGTCGCGAGAAGTCTGCCGCCGTTGCCGGCGACCTTTCGAGCCGACTATTATCGCGTCCCGGAATGCCCCAGTAACACCTTCCTCGCCGGTGAGCGCAAAAACGGCGTGCTGTTCCTCCATGCCGCCAGCGATACGCCCATCCTGGCCGGGATTTTGGCCCTTGTCGTCGAGCTCTATTGCGGCGAGCCGCCGGCGGAGATCCTGCGCCACCCACCCGTCATCCTCGACAGGATCGGGCTGACCAAAAACCTTTCGCCTCACCGCCGCGTCGCGCTGCTGCGGATCCACGAGCGACTTGTGGCTCTTGCATCCGATGTCGATGGGACGCGGAGGCTGGCGTCATGAGCTGCGCCGTTTTCGCGGCCCAGTCCGTCGTTCGCTTGGCCAGCAGCGCTCTCGCCACATTCCTGATCGTCCTGATCCGCGCCTATCAGATCTTCCTCTCGCCTACCCATGGGCCGTCCTGTCGCTTTCAGCCGAGCTGCTCGGCCTACGCCATTGAGGCACTGAAACGACACGGGCCGACGTGGGGGCTGGCTTTGACAGTGTGGCGCCTTGCGCGCTGCCACCCCCTCGGTGGCTTTGGATATGACCCCGTTCCGATCCAGCGGCCGACTCTGAAACGAGTAATCTTGAGGTTTCTCCCATGATCCGCATCACTTTGCCTGATGGCGCCTCCCGCGAGTTCGAGGCCCCGGCTGCTGGCGCGGAGATCGCTGCCACAATCTCGCTTTCGCTGCGCAAGAAGGCTGTCGCGATGTTGGTCGACGGGAGGCTTACCGATCTTTCCGACAGCATCGATCGTGATGTGCACGTCGAGTTTGTGACGCGTGACGACCCGCGCGCGCTCGAGCTGATCCGCCATGATGCCGCGCATGTCCTCGCCGAGGCGGTGCAGGAACTGTTTCCGGAAACCCAGGTGACCATAGGGCCGGTGATCGAGAACGGCTTTTTCTACGATTTCGCACGGGACGCCCCCTTCACGCCGGATGAATTGCCGGCGATCGAGGCGCGCATGCGGGAAATCATCGCCCGCGACAGGCCGTTCACGAAGGAGATCTGGAGCCGGGAAAAGGCGGAGGCCTTTTTCCGCGAGCGCGGCGAGAGCTTCAAGGTCGAGCTGATCGAATCGATCCCGCAAGGCGAGGACATCAGGATCTATCGCCAGGGCGACTGGCTGGATCTCTGTCGCGGTCCGCATATGACGTCGACGGGCAAGATCGGCCAGGCTTTTACGCTGACGAAGGTTGCTGGCGCCTACTGGCGAGGGGATGCCAGCAAGCCCATGCTCACCCGTATATACGGCACCGCCTTTGCCACCCAGGCCGAGCTCGATGCACATCTCACAATGCTGGAGGAAGCCGAGAAGCGCGATCATCGCCGCCTCGGCCGGGAGATGGACCTGTTTCACTTCCAGGAGGAGGCCCCCGGCTCGGTCTTCTGGCATTCGAAAGGATGGACGCTGTTCCAGACCCTTATCGGTTATATGCGCGAGCGGCAGGCGGCCGCGGGCTATGTCGAGGTCAACACGCCGGACATCATGGACCGACATCTGTGGGAGACCTCCGGTCACTGGCAGAACTACCGCGAGCACATGTTCACGACGAAAACCGAGGACGACCGTGACTTCGCCCTGAAGCCGATGAACTGCCCCGGCCACATGCTGATCTATAAGCAGGGCCTCAAGAGCTACCGCGACATGCCGCTCAAGATTGCCGAGTTCGGCAAGGTGCACCGCTACGAGCCATCAGGCGCGCTGCATGGGCTTCTGCGCGTGCGCTCCTTCACCCAGGATGACGCGCATATTTTCTGCGCAGAAGACCAGCTCACGGCCGAGTGCATCCTGGTCAACGACCTGATCCTGTCGATCTATCGCGATTTCGGTTTCACCGACATCCGCATCAAGCTTTCAACGCGGCCTCAGCACCGGATTGGCTCCGACGAATCCTGGGACCGGGCGGAGCTGTCGCTCAAGCAGGCGCTCGAGACGCTGGGCCGCACTTACACGGTGAATGAAGGCGAGGGGGCCTTCTACGGCCCGAAGCTCGAATATGTGCTTCGCGACGCCATCGGGCGGGACTGGCAGTGCGGGACGCTGCAGGTCGACTTCAACCTGCCGGAACGCTTCGGGGCCTTCTACATAAACGACAGGGGCGAGAAGGTGACGCCCGTCATGCTGCATCGTGCGATGTTCGGCTCGCTCGAACGCTTCACCGGCATATTGATCGAGCATTATGCGGGGCATTTCCCGCTTTGGCTCGCGCCGACCCAGGCGGTCGTTGCCACCATCACCTCTGATGGCGACAATTATGCGCGCGAGGTCGCGGCCAAGCTGCGCCATGGCTCGCTGCGCGTCGAACTCGATCTCCGTAATGAGAAGATCACCTACAAGGTGCGCGAGCACAGCTCGACCAAGGTGCCAGTCCTGCTCGCCATCGGCAAACGGGAGGTGGAGGAGAGGGGCGTCTCGCTGAGGCGGCTGGGCTCTCCGGCGGCGCAATTCCTGTCGCTGGAGGATGTGCTTCATCGGCTGAGCGTCGAAGCCAGGCCACCTTATGCTTGGACAGCAGCGCTCGCGGCGAGCGATCAGGGGGCGTCCTCGTTGGATCTTGCGGTATGACCTTTCGCGTGACCATGCGTCGCCGGCTGTGTCCTGCCCTGATCGTTTTGAGCCCGGCGATTGCGGGTTGCTCCGTGACCCCGGCGACGCACCTCACATCGGAGTCTGACGAGGCTGGATCGCCGGCTTTTGTCCAACCTGCCAGCCTCGCTGATTCCAGACAGAAGGAATGTCTCGTCCGGGCTATGTACTTCGAGTCTAGTCGCGCGAGCGAAGAGGGCCTGCTCGGCGTCGGCACGGTGGTGATGAATCGGCTGGCATCTCCGGAGTTCCCGGACACGATCTGTGGCGTTGTCGGGCAGCCACGACAGTTTGCCGAGGGAGTGCTGACCAAGCCGATGAGGTCGCGCGCGCTTCCAAAAATTGAGCGGATTGCCGGCGCCGTCCTTTCTGGAAAGCGGAGCGATGCCGTGGGCAAGGCGATGCATTTCCATACCGCTGGCTACACCTTCCCTTATAGGAATATGCACTATGTCGCGGTGGCGGGGGGGAACGCGTTCTATGAAAAGCGCGGGCGCGCATCTTTAATCGGGCATTCGGTCCTGGCAGCTTCGAGCATCCCGCCAGCCCAGCAAAGCGAGGGCGACGTGGCGATTGCAAGCGTGCCTTTGCCACCCGAGCGGCTCGCCGCCCCTCCGAATCGGGAACAGGAGTGGCACGCCAGCGTGGTCGTCGCAGATACTGACCAATCGGCGCAACGACAAGCGGATGGCTCCCAAGTCACGCTTCCTATTCCGCTGCCGCCGAAACGTCCCGATGATGCTGCACGCGTCCTGGTCCGCGCCTACCTCGAACCAACCGTCGTTGGTTCGAGCAGCAGGACCCCATTCTCGGCATTCGCCGAGGGTTACTGGCCCGGAAGCCGGCAATGACAGGCGTGACGCGTTATACCCGACGTCGTGTCCTCCTCGCGCTCGCAGCATTGGGCTCCGCGGCGCTTGGTCCGGATCAACTGCGCGCCGACTCTGCTCCACCCCTGGTGATATTGGACCCGGGCCATGGTGGTCATGATCCCGGGGCGGTCGGCGTCACCGGTTTGCTGGAGAAGCAGGTTGCGCTCGACATTGCCCGTCTTCTCAAGGCGGAACTGGAACGTACCGGTCACTGCCGCGTGATGCTGACACGCGAGGATGACGTTTTCATCCCGCTCGATGAACGCAGGGCTTGCGCGCAGGCGCACAACGCCGCGCTGTTCGTGTCGCTTCACGCCGACGCGCTCAAGGACCGGTCGGTACGGGGGGCGAGCGTCTACACCTTGGCGCTGCGCGCCTCCGATGCACAGTCCGACGAGCTCGCCCAACGAGAGAACGCTGTCGATCCAAGGGCCATGGAAGAGTATCGATCCTATTCACCTGACGTCGCGGAGATTCTTGCGAGTTTGACTCAAAGAGAAACCCGAATCTTCTCGGCCCGTCTGCAGGATAAAATGGTCAATGCGCTCTCTGCGAAAATACGCATGCTTCATAATCCAGTTCGTAGTGCAAACTTTGTAGTCCTGCGTTCCTTCGAAACGCCCAGCGTTCTGGTGGAAATGGGTTTCATGTCGAACAAGGATGACGAGCAGCTCCTTCATTCCGCCGCCCATCGCCGCGAGGTGGTCGCTTCGCTGAAAGACGGGATTTCTGCAAGTATCAACGGCATGATCAGGCTAGAAAGAGACTAGATGTTGATTGGGATTGAGTATCGCTATCTTCTAGGGTCTTAGGATGATGGCGTCCCGCAAGCCGCCTTGGGAGATCATCTATCAACAGGCTCAGCGCACAGGGACGAATGCGTCGACGCGTTGGCCGAGATCTTTGCACGGTGCTGCGCCTTGCCGCCGGGCGGCCGGCGCAACCGAGCTCCGCGATCATCGACAGCGTCACGCTGCGCTCCACGCCGGCAAGTGCAAAAAGGGTTCGAAGCTGCGCAAGGCGTTGGACATCCGCGGCGATGGCTGGCGACCGCGCGTGGGACCAGCGACCGATACCAGTTGCCAAGC
The DNA here is from genome assembly GCF_024752335.1 of Ancylobacter mangrovi. NCBI lineage: Bacteria > Pseudomonadati > Pseudomonadota > Alphaproteobacteria > Hyphomicrobiales > Xanthobacteraceae > Ancylobacter > Ancylobacter mangrovi. Next base: position 75,633 of record NZ_JANTHY010000010.1, read on the forward strand.
CCACAGGAGAGAGCTCGGCTCCCGCGAAACGCTTGACGTGCAGTTTCTCAAGTTTATCGATGACGCTGATCAAGGTTCTTCGGGCATGCACCCCGGAGCTAAGAGGGAATTCGGTAAGGCGTTCCACGCCGAAGCCGAGGCTGCCCCCGCAACTGTGAGCGGCGAGCCCTCTGCCCTTCGTCCACTGACGTCGCGCATTGCGCCATGCGTCGGGAAGGCCGGGCAGAGCCAGCGTCGACCCGCGAGCCAGGAGACCTGCCGTGATCGCAAGCAATCTTTCGGGCGGGGTGCTCCGAAGGTTGCCGGTCGGCGGCGGCGATTCTCCCCTGTCTTCCGGTTCCCTTTGTGCTTTCCGTCTTCCTCATGGGAAGCGATGAAACAATGTTCAAGACAGTCCTCAGCCATACATCCGCCGCATGCCTCTGGTGCGCGCTGACGCTCGCCCTGCTGGTCGGCTCAGTTCTCGCCGACGCGGCCACAGCAGAGCCGACGCAATACCCGCTCACTCTGGAGAATTGCGGGCAGAAGGTCGTCATCGACCAAGCTCCGAAACGCGTCGTCAGTCTCGGCCAGGCGCAGACCGAAATCCTCTATGCGCTCGGGCTCGGCGACCGCATGGTGGCCACCGCCGTCTGGTTCAGTCCCGTCGCCAAGCCCTATGAGGCGGTCAATGCAAAGGTGAAGCGCCTCGCCGACAACGACCCAAGTTTCGAGGCGGTGGTCGGCCAGGAGCCCGATCTCGTCGTCGCCATGTATGAGTGGCACATCGGCCCGAACGGCATCGTCGGCAAGCGCGATCGGTTCGATGCGGTGAAGGTGCCGGTTTATGTCTCCCCGACCGATTGCATCGGCAAGGACAATACCGGCGCGGGCGATGGGGTGCGCACGGAGCCCTATTCGATGGACCAGCTCTATCAAAACATCCAGGAATACGGCGCGATCTTCGACGTCGCCGACCGGGCGGAGACGCTGATCGCCAGTCTGAAGCAGCGCGAGGCGGACGCTCTCCGCGAGGTGGCCGGGCTGCAGGCGAAGAATATCTCCATGATGATGTGGTTCTCCAGCAAGGACATCAAGGGCGATGCCTTCCTCGCCGGCAAGAATGGCGTCCCAGCTTACATCATGTCGAAGCTCAGTGCCCGCAACATCATCACTACCAACGAGGAATGGCCGCTGGTCGGCTGGGAGACCGTCGCGGCCAACGATCCCGACGTCCTGATCCTGGTCAGGATGGACCGGCGCCGCTTCCCGGCTGATGACCTTGACGCCAAGCTGAACTTCCTCGCTACCGATCCCGTTGCCAGCCAGCTCTCGGCTGTGCGCAACAAGCGGATCGTGGTGGTGGATGTCGGCTCGACCCGCCCGGGCATGGACGCGATCGATGGCATCGAGGCGATCGCCAAGGCCGTCCACGGCTTCGGTCTGGCCAATTGAGCCACGCAGTTCCCAAGCCGAATTGGCCGGCGCGCCTCGCCCTCGCAGTTCTTTCGCTCGCGGCCCTTAGCTTGGCCGTCGCCTTAGCGGTGACGGTCGGCGAGATGGCGATCCCATTGCCGGTCGCCTTTCGTGCGCTCGGCAATGGGCTGTTCGATCTCGGCCTGCCTGTGAGCGCCACCCAGCAAGGGGTGATCTTCGACTACCGGCTGAGCCGCGCCCTGATGGCGGCGCTATGCGGCGGCGCGCTTGCCATCTGCGGAGCCATCCTGCAGGCGCTGCTGCGCAATCCGCTCGCCGAGCCCTATATTCTCGGCGTCTCAGCCGGCGCCTCGACGGGGGCGGTCTGCGTGATGATCCTTGGCTTCGGTGGCGCCACGCTCGGGCTGTCCGGCGGCGCCTTCCTCGGCTCGATCGCGGCGCTGGCGATCGTCGCGCTGCTGGCGGCGGGTGCGGGCGGCGCCAGTGACCGGGTGATCCTTGCCGGCGTCGCCGGCTCGCAGCTGTTCAACGCGGCGACCGCCACCATCGTCACCACGCTGGCCAGCGCCGAGCAGGCGCGCGGCGTGATGTTCTGGCTGCTCGGCAATTTCGGCGGCGTGCGCTGGCCGGATCTCATGGTGGCGACACCGGCGGCGCTCGCCGGCTTCCTCCTCTGCATGATACACGCCAAGGCGCTTGATGCTTTCGCCTTTGGAACCGATGCGGCGGCTGCACTCGGTGTCGCCGTCACCAGGGTGCGGCTGGTGCTGCTCGCGACCACAGCGCTGCTTACCGCCACCATGGTCGCCATCGTCGGCACCGTCGGCTTCGTCGGACTGATCATTCCCCATGCCGCGCGGTTTCTGGTCGGGCCGAGCCATGCCCGCCTGCTGCCCGCCTGCCTCGTGATTGGCGGCATCTTCATGGTTCTTGCCGACATCCTCTCGCGCATCCTGGTGCCGCAGCAGATCCTGCCCATCGGCATCGTCACCGCGCTGTTCGGCGCACCCGCCTTTGCGTTCATCCTCTATCGCGCGAGGCGGCCGGCATGACGCTCGCGGCGCAGGATGTCCGCTGGGGCGTCGGCGGACAGATGCTCGTCGACGGTGTCAATCTCTCCGCCGAACCCAACCGCATCCTCGGGCTCATCGGTCCCAACGGTTCCGGCAAATCCAGCCTGCTGCGCCTGCTCTGCCGGTTGCGCAAGGTGGCGAGCGGGGTGGTGACCCTCGACGACCGTGACATAGCCGAAATGTCTCGGCGCGATCTCGCTCGGCGCCTCGCCTTCGTCGAACAGCAGGCGACGACAGAGGTCCAGCTGACCGTGTGCGACGTCGTCCGCCTCGGACGAACGCCCCATCGCACCGCCCTCGCGTCGTGGACCGCAGCGGACGAGCGGGCGGTCGATACCGCGCTGGAGCGGGTCGGCCTTGCCGAGCGCCACGACCAGCTCTGGCACACGCTGTCGGGAGGCGAGCGTCAGCGCGTCCACATCGCCCGTGCCCTGGCACAGGAGCCGCGCGAGCTCATTCTCGACGAGCCGACCAACCACCTCGACATCCAGCACCAGCTTTCGATCCTCGGTCTGGTCCGTCGCCTCGGCGTGACCTGCATTGTCGCACTCCACGACCTCAATCTTGCGTCCATGTTCTGCGATCAGATCGGCGTCCTGTCCTCCGGCAGGCTGGTCGCGCTCGGTCCGCCCGAAAGCGTCCTGACGCCCGAGCTCATTCGAGACGTGTTCGGTGTAGAGGTGCTGATCCGAGAGGCAGCCGGCGGCCGCCGTTACATTGAATACGTCCTCGATCACGAATTGCGAGACATGCCATGAGTCATCCGGACATCACCGACCTCCAATCCGCTGTGACCGCACACTGGAGCGCCCGTGCGCCGCTTTTTGACGGCGTCGCCTCTCATGTCGCCAAGCGCGATCTCTGGCGGGAGGTGCTTAAGGCGGCATTTCAGGCCGAGATCCCCAGCGACGTAGTCGATCTCGGCTGCGGCACTGGCGCCTGCGCGATCATCGCGGCCGAGCTAGGTCATCGGGTGCGGGCCTTTGATGCCTCGCCTGAGATGATCGCCTCCGCCCGCTGGGCGGCGCGTGTACAGAGCCTCGATGTCGTCTTCGAGAATGCGCTGATCCACGAGGTTCCCCTCGCAGACGCCTCCGCCGATATCGTGACGCTACGCAATGTGCTTTGGACGCTGGAGGAGCCGAAGCAGGCGCTGCGCGTGACACACCGGCTGCTGCGCCCGGGTGGCTTGATCGTGGTGTCGGATGGGATGTGGTCAGTGGCACCACAGTATCGCTCGACCTACGCACCGGAGATCGCGGCCCGCCTGCCGTTGCATGACGGACTTACACAGGCACAAGCGGAGCGGATGTTGAACGAGGCAGAGTTTACAAACGCGCAGAGCTGGCAGCATTTGTTTCCGACCTCGCCCTATCCGGGAGATGTGCCAGTGTTCGTGTTGAGCGCGACCAGGCCATAATCGAAGCCGAGCAGGCAATTTCCGGTGAACCGCGTTGGACGCCAACAGGATGCTTTTCGAAAGGCTCACCGGGTAGATTGTCTTCGATCATTCAATGCGCGCTTGCGCTCCTGCCGTCCCGAGCCGATACCAAAAGAATCAGCACATGAGCTATAATCCGCTGACTGATCCCAATGTCGCACATCCAGATATGGACGAGGCGTCGATCCGGCTTCTGATCCGCACCTTTTATTCCAAGGCGCGTGAAGACGATCTGATCGGCCCGATTTTCGCGGCGACTGTGACGGACTGGGATGAGCACATCGAGAAGATCTCGGATTTCTGCTCTCCAGTCGCGCGGGCGCACTAAGACCGCCCGTCCGTTTCGTGCATCGTATTCCCAGTTTCATATGGGCAGCCGGGACCGGCGCTTCTGTCAGGACGGCGATTCATGGATGGCATGTTATAACGTACCGTTCATGAGGGCGGGAATGTAGCTCAGCCTCTCGTGTGAAGGAGCATTTGGCTGGAAAATTCGGCGAGATGATGCCCGTCCGGTGGATGGCGGGACGGAAAGACGCCGCCGGACGCCGCCCTTGAAAGCGCGACCGGCCATTCGCCGTCGGCTGGTGAGGCTTGCCCCGACAGCGCCGTCCTTTGCCCGGACAAGCTTCGGCATAAGTCGGGCCGGCGCTGTGCGGCATGAGCTTGTTTCCCTTACGAAAACAAGGAGTAGCGCAAATTCCGGTGGAACCGCCAACTTCATATTGATACATTATATCGTTGCATCTATGGTGCCTCGCAAAGTGAATGAGACCGTGCTTCGTGACCAACCGTGATCCCTTCCTGTCGTCACTGATTGCGCAGACCGCGCTCCACCGGCTCCTCGGCGTTTCGGGGGTCCTGGTGGTTTTGTGGCTCGCCATCGGCTGGGCGGTCTCGCTGCCATGAGCCTGCCCGGCATCCATTTCAAGGACGTCACGGTCGCCTATGATCGTCACCCCGCCGTCCATCATGTCTCGGGCACCTTCGAGCCCGGCAGCCTGACGGCGATCGCGGGCCCCAACGGCGCGGGCAAGTCGACGCTGCTGAAGGCCCTGATGGGGGAACTGTCCGAGGCCGAGGGCACGATCGACCGCGGCGGGCTCGCGCCGGGCGATTTCGGCTATCTGCCGCAGGCGGCCGAGATCGACCGGCAGTTCCCCCTGAGCGTCGCCGACACCGTCATGCTGGGCGCCTGGCGCCGGACCGGTGCGTTCGGCGGGGCGACGCAGGCCGTGGCGCACAGGGCGCGTCAGGCCCTGTCCGCCGTCGGGCTCGACGGTTTCGAGCGCCGCCATATCGGCTCGCTGTCGGCCGGCCAGTTCCAGCGCGTGCTCTTCGCGCGGCTCCTGCTTCAGGACGCCAGGATCATCGTGCTGGACGAGCCCTTCACCGCCATCGACGCGCGCACGACGCGCGACCTCCTGGAGATCGTGCGGCGCTGGCACGGCGACGGACGTACGGTGATCGCGGTCCTGCATGATTTCGAGCAGGTGCGCGCGCATTTTCCCACCACGCTGCTGCTGGCGCGCGAAACCATTGCCTGGGGACCGACGGAAACCGCGCTGTCACCGTGCAACCTCCTCAAGGCGCGGGCCATGGCGGAAGGCTGGGACGAGACCGCCGAGGAATGCACGCCCGCCAGCCGGGGGGCGGCATGACGCTCTACGGATTGCTCGTCGCGCCCTTCGCCGATTACGGCTTCATGCGCCGTGCGCTTGTCGCTTCGGTCGCGCTCGGTCTCGGTTCCGGTCCGGTCGGCGTGCTTCTGATGCTCCGCCGCATGAGCCTGGTCGGCGACGCCATGAGCCACGCGGTGCTGCCGGGAGCAGCGATCGGCTTCCTGATCTCGGGCGGGCTGTCCCTGCCGGCCATGGGGCTGGGCGGGCTGGTGGCCGGGCTCAGCGTCGCGCTGCTGTCCGGGCTCGTCAGCCGCACCACCTCGCTGAAGGAGGATGCGAGTTTCGCCAGCTTCTATCTGGCGTCGCTCGCGCTCGGCGTCCTCATCGTGTCCCTGCGCGGCTCGAACATCGATCTCCTGCATGTGCTGTTCGGCACGATCCTGGCGATCGACGCCGAGGCGCTTTATCTGGTCGGCGCCATCGCCTCGCTGACGCTCGTCATCCTGGCGCTGGTCTATCGCCCGCTCGTCGCCGAATGTTTCGATCCCGGCTTCCTGCGCGCGGTCGGCGGGCGCGGACCGCTCTATCACCTCCTGTTCCTGTTCCTGGTGGTCATCAATCTGGTCGCCGGCTTTCAGGCGCTGGGAACCCTGATGGCGGTCGGCATGATGATGCTGCCGGCGGCGATCGCCCAGCTCTGGGCTCGCACGCTCCCGGTCATGGTCCTGATCGCGGCATCGACGGCCGCCCTGTCGGGCTTCGTCGGACTGCTCGCCTCCTATCACCTGCGGTTCGCATCCGGTCCCACCATCATCCTGATCGCCAGCCTCATCTACGGCGTCTCGCTGCTTATCGCGCCGGCCGGAGCGCTGCGCCGGTTCATCCCGCGCTCGCATCTGACAGGCTAAATCCCGAGGAGATACTCCCATGAATGCAAGACGGCTCTTTCTGGCGCTTGTCGGCTCGACCGCGCTTACCTTCGGATCGGCCGCGGCCGCATCCGCCAAGACGATCGACGTCGTCGCCAGCTTCACGGTGCTGGCCGATGTCGTGAAGAATGTCGGTGGCGACCATGTGAACGTGAAAAGCCTGGTGCCGCCCGACGGCGATCCCCATGAGTTCGAGCCTTCGCCCGACGACGCGAAAGCCGTCGGAGCCGCGGCCGTGACCTTCCTCAGCGGCGAAGGCCTGGAGAACTGGTTCCAGCGCCTCGCCAAGGCGTCCGGCACGAAGGCCAAGCCGGTGGTGGTGTCGAGCGGCATCAAGACCCACACCTTCGAAGAGGATGGCAAGAAGGTCACCGATCCGCATGTGTGGAACAGCATCCCCAACGTCCTGATCTGGGTCGGCAATATCGAGAAAGCGCTGGCCAAGGCCGATCCGGCCGATGCCGCCGCCTTCAAGGCGAATGCCGAGAGCTACACCAAGGAGCTCAAGGATCTGAACGCGTCGATCCATGCCAAGATCGACGGCGTTCCCAGGGACAAGCGCAAGGTCCTCACCAGCCACGACGCCTTCGGCTATTACGGCAAGGAATATGGCGTGACCTTCCTGTCGCCGCTCGGCGTCTCGACCGAGACCGAGGCCTCGGCGGCCGATGTCGCCGAGCTGATCGACCAGATCAAGAAGGAGGACATCAAGGTCTACTTCTTCGAGAATTCCAACGATCCGCGGCTGATCAAGCAGATCGCCGACGCGACCGGCGCCACGGCGGGCGGCGAGCTCTATCCCGAGGCGCTGTCGCCCGCGGATGGCCCTGCCTCCACCTATCTGAAGCTGATGCAGTACAACACGGATCAGATCGTCAACGCGATCTCCAAGTGAACTTGCTCCAAGTGAGCCGACGCCGGGAGCGGTCCATGCGGCCGCTCCCGCCCACGGCACCTTTGGCCGGCACCACGCCGAGTCGTCTGCTCTCCGGGGGCGGCGGCTCTCCACCGGGGCCGCATCACACGCGTCCGGCGGCGACGCAGGCCGCACAGCGCCCTTCGATCTCGACCACCCGTCGATCCACCTGGAAGCCGAGGCCGGCGGCCGCCTGATCGAACAGGCCCTCCAGTATCGGATTCTCGATCTCGGTGGACGTGCCGCAGCTTCTGCAGATGAAGAAGATGCAGGTATGGGCATGGTCCGGATGGGCACAGGGAACGAAGGCGTTTCGGCTCTCGATGCGCGTCAGCAGCTTCTGTTCGAGCAGAAAATCGAGGACGCGATAGACGGTAGGAGGCGAGATGCGCCGGCCGAGCACCTCTTCCAGCCGCTCGATGATGTCATAGGCACCCAGCGGCTGCTGCGCTTCGACGAGCAGCTGCAGGATGGCCCGGCGCAGCGAGGTGAACTGGATTCCCCGCGCCCGGCAGATCGCTTCCGCCGCCGTCAAGGCATCCGCCACGGCCGCCTTCTTCGGACGCCTGCCAGAGGGTGGCGAAACGGCTTTGGCGGTTGGGGGCATCCCGGTTCTCCTGCAGTCGCCACGACGCGATGAGGCCCCTAGGTAATGCAACAGGTTGCTTCCGCCAACAGTGAACCGACTCCATAGTTGTGGGGAAGAAAACGTCCCGGTGAGACAGCGCGGGACGAACTCACGGGCCAAGCAGTGAGCCCGCTCCGCGGCAGCCCCTTGATGAACAGCCGCATCGGTCCACTACGGCAGATGACGTATTTACCCCTCCGCCGCAAAGCCTCTAGCGTCGCAACGTTATAACATAGCTTTCTGGAGGTGATGTCGTGGCCAGCACAGGCAGTGTCAGCGCGTGGGAAGAAGCGCTTCTCGTCGCCATGATCCAATACCCGGTTCCCGTCGTAAGCGGGCCGGCGGATATCCAGGTTCAGGTCAAGCAGATCTGCAAGGCGGTCGACACGACCAAGGCCGGATATCCCGATCTCGACCTGATCGTCTTTCCGGAATACTCGACGCAGGGGCTGAACACGGCGATCTGGAGCTATGACGAGATGCTCCTCACGGTCGACTCCCCCGAAATCGGCGCCTTTAAGGAAGCCTGCAAGCGCAACAAGGTGTGGGGCGTCTTCTCGCTGATGGAGCGCAACGACGACCCGTCGCTGCCCCCCTTCAACACCGCGATCATCATCAACGCCGATGGCGAGCTCGCCCTCCACTACCGCAAGCTGCAGCCCTGGGTGCCGATCGAGCCGTGGTTCCCCGGCAATTACGGCATGCCGGTCTGCAACGGGCCGAAGGGCTCCAGGCTCGCCGTCTGCATCTGCCATGACGGCATGTTCCCGGAACTGGCGCGCGAGGCGGCCTATAAGGGCGCCAACGTCTATATCCGCATCTCCGGCTATTCCACGCAGGTCAACGACCAGTGGATCTGGACCAACCGGACCAATGCCTGGCAGAACCTGATGTACACGATCTCCGTCAACCTCGCGGGCTATGACGGTGTCTTCTACTATTTCGGCGAGGGCACGGTCTGCAATTATGACGGCAACGTCATCCAGCAGGGCCACCGCAATCCTTGGGAAATCGTCACCGCGGAGCTCTTCCCCCGCCTCGTCGACAAGGCGCGGGAGAACTGGGCGCTGGAGAACAACATCTTCAATGTCGGCTGCCGCGGCTATGTCGGCAAGCCGGGCGGCGAAACCGCCAACTATCTGACCTGGGTTCAGGACCTCGCCGAGGGCAATTACAAGCTACCCTGGGACGACAAGGTACGAATCCGCGACGGCTGGAAATACTACCCCGACGGCGTGAAGCTCGGCCCGATGCCCAAGCCGCTCGCTGCCGAATAGCCGGCATTCCCCGCCGGCCAAGACCGGACGCCCGGGGCCATGGGCATGCGCTTCGGGCGTCCGGCAATCACAATATGCGGGTAGCCGATATTGCGCCCTACGTTGCGCGGCCAGCTTGTATTAGCCTGGATTGAGCGGGGCTTCGCATTGCATATGCTCTGGTAAGCCGTGGACTTGATCGAGCACGAAATCGAGTGGACGGCCGACGGCAGGCCTGTGCGCATCGGGTTTGCGCGGTTCGGATCGGGACCGAACCTGCTCCTGCTGCCCGCTCTCAGCTCGATCTCGACGCGCGCGGAGATGCGCCCACTCCAGGAAGGGCTTGGCGGTTCATTCTCGACGGTCGCGATCGACTGGCCGGGTTTCGGAGACCGGCCGCGCCCGAACATTGACTGGCGTCCCGAACTCTATCGGAGCTTTCTGGATTTCGTGGTGACCGAGGTCGTCGCCCCCGACGTCACCGTGGCCGCGGGACACGGTGCGGGCTACGTTCTCGCCGCAGCCGCAGATGACCCTTCCGCCATCATCGGGACATGAAGCTCCTAGCGATCGGCGCCGTGCTGGAACGGGTGGGTCTGGCCGGCTGGATCGAACCGAAAGATGAGATGGATGACGGTCCCGGCATGCAGCCTCCGCTGTCAGAACGGCGGGAGCTCTATGCGCATTAGGGATAAGGGAGCTACGGATACGGTCCAACTCGGAGTGGCGCCGCCTGTGGAGATGACTTTTCCCAATCTGGGAAAACACCTTGTTCCCGATTCGGGAATTCGCTATAAGCTCCTATGCAGATCATCGCTCGCCGGACTCTCAAGCTCTTCTGGGAGCGCTATCCGCAAGCTGAGACGCCACTCGTGCTCTGGTATGCCCGCGTGGCGAAGGCCGCGTGGGCCGGCCCTCAGGACGTGAAAGCGACCTTCGGGACTACCGTGGATTTCATAGGGGACAACCGCCTGATCTTCGATGTCGGTGGCAACAAGTTCCGCCTCATCGTCCACGTCGCCTATCCATTCCGTCGGGTGTTGATCAAGTTCGTGGGTACTCACGCTGAATATGACGCCATAGATCCGGAGACCGTTTGATGGACATTCGACCGATCAAGACCGACGCGGACTATGAGTGGGCGTTGGCCGAGGTGACTCGCTATTTCGAGCAACAGCCTGAACCGGGCTCGACGGAAGGGGACCGCTTCGACGTGCTCTCGGACCTTATCGCAGCGTATGAGGAGCGGCACTTTCCGCTGCCAGATGCCGATCCTGTCGAAGCGCTGCGCGCTTTCCTTGAAGCGACCGGGCGAACGCAGCAGGATCTTGCGGTGTTGTTCGGCTCCGCACCGCGCGCATCGGAAGTCCTGCGCCGCAAGCGAGCCCTGACTGTCGATATGATCGGCAAGTTGAGCAAGGAGTGGGGTATTCCGGCGGATGTCCTGGTGCGGCCTTACAGGCTGGCGGCGTAAAACGTCTCCAAGAAAGGTTTCATCGCGCCGCGGGATGGTGCTGGTAAGATCAAGCTCGATTGCGAAGGCGGACCGATCAGAGGGGACATTGAGATCCACAGTGTCCGCCTTTCAGGACATTACTCGGTCAAGGTGATGTCCTCCCGATCACACGCGTTAGTCCTGTATCAAGGACGTCGCGAGTGCGCGCAGGACCAGATCCGACAGTGCTGCCTCAAGAACCCGGAAATGATCATTCAGAGCGATCACAGCCGCCCCCATTTTTCCGTCGGCTAGCGCTGAGGTCAGGACGGCGAGGGAGGCATGTAGCGGCACGGTCAGATCGGATGATCGATAGGCGCAGCGGCGAACATGATGGGTCCGCTCGCACAGATCGGCCACGTTGCGCTCGATCACATCGCTGCCCGTCCATCGGCTCATGGCGATGAACAAGGCTTCGGCCCGGTGGGCCAGCGCAACGGCCGTCCTTGGGTCGCAGGGGGGCAAGGGTGGAGGTCCCAGGTCGGGCAAGGGTCGCAATGATGCCAGAGGAGGGGCCTTGTCGAGGCTGTGACGCAGGAGGAGCTGCAGAAGGTCATGGATTTCCTTCATCTCGCGCAGGCGCAGTTCGCGGGCGAAAAATCCTCGCGCGGGGACAGCAGCAATATGACCTTCGGCATGCAGGCGGATCAGCGCCTCGCGCACAGGCGTATTGCTGACCTTCATCTGGTCCGACAGTTCGACGACGGCCAGATGCTGGCCAGGACGGAACCTGTAGAGCAGCGCCCGTGTTTTCAGGGCACGGTAGACCTGGTGCCGCCGGTCCCCGCCGAGACATCCTGATGGCCGTGATCCCAAGCAGAAACGGTCCCCGTCACTTTTCATCCTCGCGTCTACGGCTCCCTGCTTCAAATAAGCTTCAGGTCGCGGGGATAGGGCGTGAGATAGTCGAAACCGTCCTCGGTCACGACGATGGAGTCGCCGATGCGTCCGCCGCCCTTGCCGGGCACTGTAATGCCGCCATCGATGGCCAAGGTCATGCCGGCCTGTAGCTCGCGTGTCTCGCCGCGCTTGAGTTCCGGCGCCTCCAGCAGGGACATGCCGACCGAGCGGCCGGTGCGATAGCTCGGCGAGAAGCCGGCCGCCGCATACGCCTCTTCTGCTGCGGCATTGACTGCCTCGCAGCGTACGCCGGGGCGGATCGTGGCCAGCGCCGCGCGCTGGGCGGCCAGAGCGGCTTCCTGGATGCGCGCCTGCTCATCGGTCACGGTTCCTACATAAAATTGGCGATCAAAGCCGAGCTTGTAGTTGCGGAAACTCACCATGCCGCAGAAGCACAGATAGACAGGATCGCCAGACTCCAGCCGGCGCACGCCGGCGCGCCGATGGACCATGCAGGTGTCCGTGCCTGACTGCAGGATCTGCAGATTGTGGATCAGTGGCGAGACGTAGCGGTCCCTGGGATCGCTCAGCAGGGAGGCGGCCCGGCGCGAGCCGGCCTGCATGGCGGCAAGCGCGATCTCATATTCGGGCACGCCGGGACCAATTGCGTCCGCGGCAGCATCCATCATCGCACCGGCCACTTCGCCGGCCTGGCGCATGATGGCGATCTCGTCTGGCGACTTGATCATGCGCTGCTCGGTGATCAGCGGCGCGATATCCGTCAGGATGCGACCAGGAAGTTGCTCCCTGATCTCGGCGGCGACCACGTTCGGCAGCCGGGCTGTTTCGACCCCGACCGGCGCAGCCGTCGTAGGGTTGGTGATGAGGCCAATAAGCACGTCCCGCCATTCCCGGCCACCATCGGTCCAGGGGCGGATGTCCCCGACCCAGCTCATGGCCGCGCACATGTCTGATTCCATCAACGGCGTGAGGATCACCGGAGCAAGATCGGGCCTGACGATCATCAGCGTCGGCCGCCCGAACTCCATGCCGAGATAGTTCCAGTAGCCCCCGTAATAGGCGATCGAGTCCGGATCACTCAGAACGGCCAGCTCGATGCCGGCGCTCTCGAGGGACAGAGAGAGAAGACGCATGCGCATCTCAAAAGGGCTTGTCATTTGATAACCTGTATGCAGCTATGAAGTGCCTCACGATAGTGAGGCTAGAAAGGCATTGTCAATAATGGAAAATATGACAGTGTCAGCCGGAACTTTTCGATAGCTGCATACATCACGGAGGCAATCATGCGTGAGATCAAGAGCGATGCGGGTCGCCATCACCGGGCGAAGATCGGGTTCGTGCTGTTGGCGATGGAACAGACCATCGAAGACGACATGTTCATTCTCCGCCCAGGGGGCGTGGGCATTCACTTCACGCGGGCCCCCATGGCGAACCGTGTCAGCGTCGGCACGCTGGCGGCCATGGCCTCGGGCATTGGCGATGCTGCCAGCCTGCTCCTGCCGGAGGAGGCGCTCGATGTTGTCTGTTACGCCTGCACATCGGGCAGCGTCGTCATCGGCGAGGAGCGGGTGTTTGCAGAGTTGATCCGGGGCAAGCCGAACGCCCGGGCCACCTCATTGATCACCTCGGTCATCCGGGCTCTGGAGGCGCTGAAGGTTCGCCGAATCGCTATCGCCACGCCCTATCTTGCCGAGGTCGATGCGATCGAGCGCAGCTATATGGCGGAACGCGGCTTCGAGATCGTTCACATGCAGGGATTGGGCATCGAGAAGGACGCCGATATGGTGAGGGTGGCGCCGGAAGCCATTTTGGAATTTGCCCTCAGCGTCGATCGCACTGAGGCCGAGGCCCTCTTCATCAGCTGTGGCGCCCTAAGGTCTCTCGACATTATCGAGGAACTCGAGCGCCGGATCGGCAAACCGGTCGTGACCAGCAATCAGGCGATGATGTGGGACTGCCTGCGTCTTGCCGGGATCGCGGACCAGCGGGATGATTATGGCATTCTGCTTCGGGAGCATTGAGTGAGCGAAAGCGCGACAAGCGAAAACTCAAGGACACGAGCCCCGCGCGGCCAGGTGACGGACATCTACCGGACCTTGCGCGACCGGATCTGTCTGCTGCGTTACCCGCCCGGCATGCTGCTTGGCGAGCACGAACTCGCCGAAGAATTCACGGTCAGTCGCACGCCTGTGCGCCAGGCGCTGCAGCGGCTGGAATATGACGGGCTCACTGAGACCCGCAACGGTGTGGGAACGATGGTGACCGGCGTCGATCCAAACGTCTTCCGCGATATTTATGCTTTCCGGCTGCGCCTGAGCGAAATGATGGGCGAGTTCCCCGCGGAAGACGAGGCACCGCACGCCCTCTCGACCATCCTGCTACTTCAGGACCGGTTGGTGGCCTTGAGAGGCCAGCGGGACATGGAGGCGTTCTGGCAGCTCAACCATGAACTTCATCATGCTACGAACCGGCTCATCGCCAATCTGGCTTTGCGCGAGACCCATGAACGCTATTACTTCCAGGCCTCGCGCATCTGGTACAGCGTGATCGAGGCGTTCTTTGAGGAACAGCTCGCCGATCTGGCCAGCGAACTCAACGAAATCGTGGGTGCGCTGCGCGCCGGCGACATCAGGGCGGTTGGCTATATCCAGCGCAACCATATTGCCTTTGGCCTTCATCGTGTCGCGAGCGCACACGCTGCTGTTTGATGCTGCAAACCCAGCCCGCACGGTCCGGGTCCCGGGTAGGCCAGATGTCGTTACATATTATAGTTGATAAACTCGGCACGACGGAATTGCGAACGGTTTGCGCATGGATATGCGCAAGCTGGTCGGACGAAATTTCGCCCGCCTGCGTCAGGCAAAGGACCTGACGCAGGAACAGGTTGCCGAGCGCTCGGGGCTGAGCCAGCAGTATCTCAGTGGTCTCGAACGTGGCCGACGCAATCCGACGATCATCACGCTTTATGAGCTGGCACGCGCTCTCGATGTCAGCCATGTCGAGCTGGTTCTTCCGCCGGACGAGAAGTGAGGGTTGCCGGTGTGACCCCGGCCGTGAGGCCGGGGCCCTGATCCAGGCGAGGTCTTAGTCGCGCCGGCGCCCGTTGGGGCGAGACCAGATGAGGGAGAAGGTCTCTCCGTCATCGTCATCGAAGAGGTTGGCGTAGATGGGGGTGTTGAAGCTCGGATCGTCGAGCTTGAGGCCCAAATAGTCGCGGCCCTCGGTGGAGCGCTTGGACCAGGCGGCCCCGATCTCGGCGCCGCCGACCAAGACCCGGTGGCTCGGGGCGTTCTCGCCGGTGGCGCGGGTGTCGGGGAGGATGCGCACGCCCCGGGCCTGCACGCCGAGGGTGACGATGTCGCCGGTGAACTCGTTGGTGCCGGTCTTCTTGAAGGTGCCGATGGTGGCCATGTTCTGTCTCCGTCCTGTCTTCTGAGCCCGCACCATTGCGGCCTCGATGGCGATCGAAAGGCCGGAGGCGAGTGACGCCACATCGCCTCGGGGTCCCCGTCGCGCTGGCGCGATGGGGTGAGGATTGCGACCGCAGCGCAGCGGAGGACGGCGCAGGCGCGACTTTGTTGCTTCGCGAGGAATGACGGCGATCCGGGGTCCCCGCGCAGTGCGCGGGGTAGGCGTCGGCAGGGGAAGAAAGTCGAGACGCGCCGTTGTGGCATAGGCGCTCGAGGCGCAGCCGTCCTTCGGCCAGATCAGGCCATTGAAGAGGCCGTTTGGAGCGGGCACGGGCGGATGGATGAGGGAGATGGTTTGCCTTCGCGCCGGATATAGAGACCCGACCGGCCAGCATCGGCGGGCGATACCCTGAGCTTGGCCAAGCTGCGCATCCCCCGTTCCGCCAATGTCGCGCATGCTCTGCCCCGTGGGGCCTTTCGACTGCGCCACGGCCGCCGTTCACCGCGCGCGCCAACCCTGCCGTACAGCATGGCGAAACGGACGCTTTAGACTTCCGCTCCCTTCCGGCCCAGCCGGTTGAAGCGGACGCTAAGTCATTCGTCGTCTGGTGCAGCCGAGCGGACGTCGCGGTGTCAGGGAGCAGAGCTGTGCCCGTCAGAAGGGCCGAACGCCTTCCTTTCGGTGATGCGCACGAAGGCAACAATGCCAACGGCGGCGGCTCCGAGGATCGAAAACACCATCTGCCACGTCTGTGAGGGCATGGTGTGCTTCACGATGCCATGGGTGGCGTGGAAGCCTGCCGCCACGGCCGGGACGACGAACACGGAGGCGATGAGCAGACGCGCCCAGATCGGACGGACGGTGGCGAGCAGGAACCGGCCCAGACCGAAGGTCAGGGCTGCGGCAGCAAAGCCGACAAGGATAGCGCCGAGCCATCCGGCGCCGGTGCCATAGGCCCAAGTGCACGCTGTGATGCCCGCAAACAGCGACAACGCGAATACCGCCAGCGTGAACAGCAGCCAGCAGAGGAACCCTATTGTCGCCATGCTGAGGAGAATGCCGATGAAGATCATGGGGGCGGCTCCATAAAATGAGACCGATGCGCCTCACCACCCCGATGCACCTGCAGGATTGGCGTTGGCGTCAGAGCACGAGCGTACGCCGTCTCCGCTGTTCATGGCCGCCCGCTCGCCTCTCAGGAGGCGAAGGGGTCGATTTCGCGGACGATGGCGGCTTCGTCGCCGTCATATTCGGCCGCCGGGGTGACGGAGAGCGTGCCGTCGCCGGCGCGGAAGATGACGACGGTGGCCATCAGGGTCGTGGCGAGGCTGAAGGCGATGGCGTGCGGCAGCGACATCGAACGGCAGGACGCGGTCAGCGAACAGCTCCATCACCCCGTCCAGGGCTTCGGTGAGCCGGTCCTTGCGCTTGCCCGCGGGCAGGGCACCGATGCCGTACAACAGTTCGGCGATGGTGACGCTGGAGAGGTAGAGCGTCTCGGCCGCCTGCTCGTCGAGCCACGCCCGCACGGTGTCGTCGGGCGCGGGCTTCATCGCCTCCGAGATGACATTGGTGTCGAGAAGGATCATTCGAAGCTCATGGGCTCGGCAGGTGTCCTGTCGCGTGCCGGGCTGAGCGCGTCGATGTCCTCATTGGTGAGGCCGAGGCGGCGGCTGCGCTCCGCCAGCACCGTGCCGAGCCGGAGGCGCGTGTCAGGGCGAACGGCGGTCTCCAGGATGTCGCGCATCTCGGCTTCGGTGCTGCGGCCATGCTGTGCCGCGCGCACCTTGAGGGCGCGGTGCGTCGCCTCGGAGAGATTCCGGATTGTCACTGCGGGCATGATGGCGCCTCCCAGCATATCTGATAGCGTTGATAGCAAAATAGAGAATTCGCCATCACATTCAAAATGGCGGGTGTGGCGGCGCTTATGCGCCACCAGTTCCGAACCGATAGACCGGGATGCCCATCTTGCGGGCCTTGTCGGCCAGATTGTCCTGAATGCCTGTTCCGGGGAAGATCACGACCCCGATCGGCACCACGTTCAGCATCTGGTCGTTGCGCTTGAAGGGAGCGGCCTTGGCGTGCTTCGTCCAGTCGGGTTTGAAGGCCACCTGCGGCACCTTGCGGCTGGCGGCCCAGAGGGACGCGATCTTTTCGGCGCCCTTGGGCGAGCCGCCATGCAGCAGCACCATGTCCGGGTGCTTGGCGTGGATCTGATCGAGCTTGGCCCAGATCTGCCTGTGATCGGCGGTGTCGCCGCCCGAGAAGGCGATCTTCGGTCCAGCGGGCACAAGCACCTCGTTATCGGCGCGCCGTCGGGCGGCGAGGAAATCCCGGCTGTCGATCAGTGACGCGGTGAGATGGCGATGGTTGACCCGTGATCCGGCGCGTGGCGTCCATGGCGAGCCGGTGGCGATGCGGTAGCGGTCGGCGGCGGCCTCGCGGAAGGATTCCATGCCGTCGCGCCGGCCGATCAGGTTCATGCCGATGTCGATCAGGCGCTCGAGCTCCAGTGACTTCACCTCCGAGCCGTCCTGTTCGCGCTGAACCTGCTTCTGGGCTTGCTCGTTGTCGTCGAGCTTCTGTTCGATCCGGTCCACGGCGCGGTGGAACATGTTGACGGTCGACCAGAGGAGATCGGGCAACTCGGCATCGAGGCTGGTGTCGGTGATCGTGGCGACCAGGGCGTCGAAGATGTCGGCGATGCCGCCTTCGATGAGGCGATCCTCCGGTGGTGGGCGTTGGTCGCGCTCGTCCTCGGAAGGCCGATGGCCGTGGAGCTGCAATTGCTGGATCAGGTGGTCGGTCGGGGATGAGGCGTGGTGTGCCTCGTGGTCGACATGCGCGCTCATGGGATGCCCCAATGGTGTGGACCGCGACCTTCGCGGCCTTCATGGCGACGCAGCCGTCGGGCGGGACGGACCTGCACCCGGAGCGCGGGCATGGTCCCCGAAAGTGGGAACCGGTTTCGGGACAAGACCATGCCGGAAAAGCGCACAGAGCCGAAGCGCAGCGGAGGATGGCGACAAGCCGGCGATTTTGCTTCGCGATGGAAAGCGGCCTGAAGGTCGCGCCGGAAAATCGTTGGCAGCAGCCATTGCCGATCCGGCCCGGCTGATGGCCGATCGCCCTCTCGAAGGCGCAAGGCGCGGTCCTTTTCCGTGGGCTGACGCATCCTTGCGGGTATGGCAGCCGCGTCTCGCGGTTCAGCCCGTTCCGGCTATTGGGGCAGGCTCATGAAGCGCAAGACGTCTTCCGGGGCGAGTTGCAACCGAACGCACGCCCGGAGCGCGTCCATACCCAGCCGCTGGAGATCCTCGTTAAAGTCCCCGAAGCCGGGCGATAGGCAAATAGCCTCGATGCCCTCGACGTTCGCCCGTTCGATCAGCGCGTCCCGCGCGGCGTCGCCTGCCGGATCCTTGTCGCTGACGATATAGAGCCGCCTCAGGGCAGGCGGGAACAGGATGACGGCCAGATGTGCGGCGGAGAGCGCCGGCATAATCGGCATGTTGGGCAGGACCTGCCGGATCGACAGCATGGTCTCGATGCCTTCGCCCGCTGCCATCACGTTGTCGGGCACACCGATGCGAACGGTAGACCCAAGCAGATCACCCATCGCCTTGCGCGGCGTGTTGACCGGAGCCTTATCCGAGCCGTCGGGCGCAAGCCAGGTGCGGTGTGCGCCGGTGATCCTGCCGGTGAGATCGGTGACGGCGGCGACCATGGCGGGCCAGGTCTCGGTCGGGCTGTCATCGGGCTTGTAGTAGCAGCGTGGATGAAAGCGCAGGTTTCCGGTTCCGTGCAGAAGCGTAATGCCGCGTCGGCGCAGATACGTCTCTGCGAGGGTCCCGGCGATGGGCTGCGACATGGCGAACAACCGGCGAGCCGCTTCAACCGATCCTGATGGAGCCGGCAGGACACGGCGAGGAGGTGATGTGGATTCCAGTTCGGGATGCGGAAGGCTGAGAAAGGCCCGCGCTTCGTCGGCAACGTTAGGGAAGTCGTTGAGGCCCAATGATCCGCGGATGATGTCGAGAAGATCGCCACGTTCGTCGGTGGCGGCATCGGTCCATTTGCCCGCCGGGCCCTTCGCGGATGCCTGGAGCCGGACAAAGAGCGAGCGGCCGGGCGTGTTTCTGATATCGCCGACCAGCCAGTAACGGCCCTCCCGGCGCCCATTGGAGAGATAGTGACGGCAGACGGCCTCGGCCCGATCTGCGAGCCGGCGCGACAGATCTTGAGCAGTCCCGGACATGGCGAACTTTCCAAAAACAAAGGCCCGCCGACAGAGCCGGCGGGCCGAGGTTCAGGGTCGTGTTGAGGGTTACTCTGCCGCCACGGCAGGGGGGATGTCCGTGCTGTCCTCAGTATCCTCAAGGCTTTCGTCTTCGCCCATGGCCGTTGTGCCGTCCTGCGCCGCCGTCTCTTCGCCAACGGCGGGTTCGGCTCCGCGCAGCAATTCCGGCAGCCAGCCGGTCTCAGTGAGCAGCGTTTCGGCCTCGCGGGCCATGTCGCCCTTCTTCAGGTGCGCGATGCGCTCTGCCGCACGCGGCCCATTGGCCTCGCTCACCGCCTGCAGAATGCGGGCCTTGGTCACGCGCCCAAGGAAATTGTCCACGGTCGGCTTCCACCCGGCGGCCGCCATGTCGAGCTCGACGGCACTTGCGAGTTGATCCGCGTGGTGCAGCGCGCGCGGGCACCGATTCCAGGCCTCATGAACAGCATTCACAGACAGGCTCACGACATGGGCGAACAGGCCGGAGCGGCTGTCGCTGTCCCAGTCCCGCAGAGCCTCCCAGAGATCAGCCGACTCCTTCGGCAAGACATTGGCCCAGCCTTCATGCCGGGCGTGGATCGCCGCGGCCGAGGCGCTGTCGTTCAGCCCCGGCGCCGGGGCGCTGAAAGCCACGCTCTTCAGGTCGAGTTCGAGGCAGCTATCCGAGCCGTAGCGGTAGAAGCTCTTCAGCGTCAGGGCATGAAGGGCGGCGAGGAAGGCGACGTCCGGCCGCTCGCCCAACGCCTGGCGCAGGCCGAGCGTGCGATGCGAGGTCAACTCGGTCATCAGCCGGTCCGAGAGCGCAGACAGCCCTTCGTCCTCCTCGGGCTCGGGCATCGGCGCATCTGCCATGACGGTCTCGCCGGTACGCATGGCCGCAGTTGCGGCAAGGCGCGGCCCGGCGTCCTCCGCCTCGGCTTCGGGCTCCACCGGCAGTTCGTCCTCGGGCCGGACATAACCGCGCTCAATGCGCACCGCGCCATCATGGGCGATGCTGACGAAGGCGCCGGCGCGCGCCATCTCCGCCGGATCGAAGGTGATCGGACGCGCCTCGAAGGCTTCGATCGCCGTCTCGATCTCGCCGAGGCGCGCGTCGACCTCCTCCGGCAGATCATCCGCCTCGGCGTATTCCGCGGACAGGCGATCATATTCTGCCTGCAGGGCGTCGTGGCCGGCTTCCTCTTCGGCGGTGAGCGGGATGGTCTCGCCGCGCAGCTGGCGCAGGCCGTAGGTGTGGCCATAGGCGAAGTCGGGGGCCATCTCGACCCACTTCCACCCCTCAGTGGCGACAGCGTCGGCCTCGGCCTTGAGCTTCCCGGCTACCAGCCGGTCGACGAGCGCGACATCCTGCAGCCAGCCGCCATCGTCGCCCTGGAACAGGTCGCGCAGGACCGTGCCGCCGGCCTCGACATAGGCCTCAAGGCCGATGAACTGGGCGCGCTTGTCACAGGCGCGGACAGCACCTTCGGTCAGCATGCGGCGGATGGCATAGGGCTGCTTGTCATAGGAGGCCTTCAGCCGCTCGAAGACCTGCTCCTGGCGCGCATGGTCGCCGGAGACGGTGAAGGCCATGAGCTGGTCGAGCGTCATGCCGTCCTCGGCATAGACCTCCAGCAGCACCGGCGAGACCGAGGCGAGCTTCAGGCGCTGCTTCACCACGCCGACGGAGACGAAAAAGGCGGCCGCGATCTCTTCTTCCGACTGGCCCTTCTCGCGCAGCGCTAGAAAGGCGCGGAACTGGTCGAGCGGATGCAGCGGCGCGCGCTGGACATTCTCGGCGAGCGAATCCTCCTCGGCGATACCGCCTTCGCGGATGACGCAGGGCACCGGCGCGGTCCTGGCGAGGCGTTTCTGCTTCACCAGCAATTCCAGCGCCCGATAACGCCGCCCGCCGGCCGGAATCTCGAACATGCCGGTCTCGACACCGGCGCCATCGACAATGGGCCGGACGCTCAGGCCCTGCAGCAGGCCGCGGCGAGCGATGTCCTCGGCCAGTTCCTCGATCGAGACGCCGGCCTTGATGCGCCGGACGTTCGACTGGCTGAGCAGGAGCTTGTTGAAGGGGATGTCACGCGAGGGCGAGAGCGTGATCTTCTGAACATTGGTCGCCATGGAAGGCACCTCCGCGACGAGCGGCCGGGAGCCACTCTCTCGGCCTCCAACCCGTCACGAAGCTCAGCGCCGCCCTCTCACTCTGGAGGGCGACGCCGCAGAACCGCAGATCTGCAAAAGCGCAAAGCAGGAGACACGGATCTCCGCATCCCCGGCTTTCCGGAAGTCAGGCGGCTCGATCGTGCAGCTTCTTGGCCCGCCCCTCGAGGTCGAGCCGCGCATCCTGGTGCGGCTTGTCGCGTGCGAGCGCGGTGATGCCCTGCACGAAGTCGAAGATGCTCTCGGGCTTGCGCCCTTCCTCGGCTAGAACCGTATCGATGATTTTGGCGGTCTCCGCCCTGGAGAAGCCCCGGTTGCGCAGGAAGTCGCGGCGGTCTTCGTCGGTGCGCGCGACGATCTTCTCGCGTGCCGCCTTGATGCCGTTGACGAAGGGCATGGGCGAAGAATTGGCGAAGCGGGTCAGGGCCGGAGCCGCCTCATGAGCAAAGCGCGGGGCCGCGTATTTGGAGTGGCGGATGGTGATCTCCTGGAAGTCCTCGACACCCCAGAGATTGCGGTTCTGGCACACGGCACGCAGATAGAAACTCGCTATGCCGAGCGTCTTGGCACCAACCTCCGAGTTCCAGCAATAGAAGCCCCGGAAATAGAGGTCCGGCGAGCCGTCGGGCAAACGCCCGGCCTCGATCGGGTTCAGATCGTCGACGAGGAAAAGGAACACATCACGGTCGGAGGCGTAGAGCGTCGTCGTATCCTTGGTGATGTCGACACGCGGATTGTAGATACCCGTCGACCAGTCGAGCACGCCCGGCACCTTCCAGCGCGTGTCGCCGGTGCCGTTGCCGGCGATACGCTGCACCGCCTCGACCAGCTCGTGATCATAGATCCGGCCATAGTCCGGCCCGGTGACGGCGCGCAACTCGACGCGGCCATTGGCAGTTTCGAACGTCCTGATCTGCTCGGCACGGTGTGAGGTCAGGCCATATTGGAGATTGATACCGGCAAGTGCCGCGGGAAGCTGGCGCAGATAGGCCGCCGGCGCCCCGATCTGGGCCGCGAGCTGGCCGAAGGACCAATGGTTCGGCTCGACGGGGGCATCAGCTCCGGGCAGCACCAGCGCCAGCCGCTCGGCATTGGAGCGGCTCGCCTCCACATGGATGTGGGACGTCTCCACCAGGCGCGACCGGCTGTGCTCGGCCCGGCCCCGCACCATCGCGGCCAGCTCGCCGAGGGACAGGAACCGTTCGTCATCCGGCCGGGAGAACCATTCCGACGACACGCGTCCGACCCGCTCGCCGCGCGTGACATCCACCTTGTAGCCGCCACCGGCATCGCGACCGGCATCCAGACCCTGCATGTTCATGGGGACCAACCTCCATGACGGGCGCCGGAAGCCTCTCTCCCAGCCCTCAACCCGTCACGGAAATCCCCTCCGGCCTCTCACTCTTATTGGCACGGTGAGGTACTCAGAGATCCGTTACGTCGAGCGGAGCCTTCCCTTCCGCCGCTTCCTGAACAACCGGTAGATGACGTCATTGGTTGGCGGAGCCGCCTCGCTGACCGCCTGAGCTCGGATGGGCCACAGATCCAGCCGAATCGATGCCTGAGAGCACCCGGCATCCTGGGACTGCAGGGCAGGTGACGCAGAGGCCATTTTTCCGGCGTTTTCGACCTCGCATTACGCCTCGCAGAGGCGAAGGAAGGGCGCCGTCAGCTCGCCATGTTATCCGGCGACTTCCGTGCGGATGCTTCCGTTCTGCTTCCAACGCCCGCAGCCTCGAGCTTTGGAAGCAGAAAACGCCCCGAAGAGCGCTTGCCAACTATCTGATTTTATTTGGAAAATTTGGAGCGGGCGATGGGATTCGAACCCACGACCCCAACCTTGGCAAGGTTGTGCTCTACCCCTGAGCTACGCCCGCCCGCTCCGCACATCCGGCGCCGGTGAAAAGCTTCGACGCCGAACGGGCCGTCTCTATGCCCCAGCCGCGCGACGAATGCAACGGGCTTTCTCGCGGTTTCGCACAGCCCGTGAAGGCTGGCCTCCGCCGTCACGGCACGGCACGCAACGTGAAGGCGTCGGCGAGCCGGGCGCCGTCGCCCGCGCGCTCCAGCCGGCAGTGATGGGCGAGCCGTCCGTCCTCGCGCCGGGCGGCCATCCAGCGCACGCGCACGCTCTCGCCGGGGTCGACATTGCCGTAGAAGAACAGCTCGCGCCGCAGCGTGCTCGCCCGCGGTGCCCGCGCGGCGTCGAAGCGCCATTCGGCGCGGTCGATAAAGGCAACGAAGCTGGGAAAATAGAGGAAGCCCGCGCCGTTGAAGTCCTGCGACGGGCAGGGCTCGATCTCGAGCGCGCCCGCCTCCGCCGCCGTCCCGTCGAGCGAAAAGCCGCGGTGCCGCGCCAGCCGGCCGGTGCGCATCGCCGCCGCGCGCTCGCTCAGGCCGGAACGCGCGACCGCGCCCGGCAGCGCGTCGATCGTCACTCGCGCGACTGCGTGATTGCCGCTGCCGGCACGGCGCACGAAGCACGAGAGCAACTCCACCGTCCCCCGCTCGCGTCCGCGCGCGAAGAGCCGGTGCCGGCTGAGAAACTGGGTGCGCGAGACCCGCGCGATGGCGGACGAGATCGTCAGCCGGTCATTCTCGCCGAGCGCACCGAGATCGGCATTCTCGATCGAGAGCGCGCAGAAGGCGGCATAGACCGGCGCACCGTCGATATCGCGAAAGTCTGGCTCCGCGCGCCCTGCGAGCCGCGCCAGCGCCATCCAGTGGCGGTGGCCGAGCTCCTTCAGGAGCCAGCTCTCCGACAGGCCGGCGAGGCAGAGCTGCGGCATGCCGAGCAGCATCGTGTCCTCGATCGCCGTATCCGCAAGCCCGGTGCCGCCGGGCATCGTCGCATCGACGCCTGCGTCAGGGTGAGGGGCGAGACCGGCCGGGGGCACTGCGACGTTCATGCCGCGCTGCCCTGCAGCGCGCCCTCGGCGCGTGTGGCGATGTGGCCGACGATGTGCGCGGCGTCGCGCCCGACGGCGCCGAAGCGGCCCGAGCCCCAGGTGTGCAGCCACGGCAGGCCGATGAAGTACACCCCCTCGCGCTGGGTCACGCCGCGCCGGTGCTGGGGATGGCCGGCGCCGTTGAACACCGGCACGTCGAGCCAGCGGAAATCCGGCCGGAAGCCGATGCACCAGACGATCGAGGAAATGCCCGAGGCGGCGAGGTCGAGCCGCTCGCGCTCGCCCGCCGGCCGCCACACCGGCGCGTAGACGGAGGGCGGCGGCGCCTCGATGCCGTTCTCGGCGATATATTTGTCGATGGCGGCGTTGATGCCGTTATAGGTGCGGTCGGCGTCGTCGAGCGCCTGCGCGAGGCCGGTGTCGAAGACGAGGCCGGCGCCGTCGTAGTCGCGCAGCGCGCCGTAGAGCTCCATGCCCTCCAGCGCGAATTTGCGCAGGTCGATGTCGCGCCCGCCGTCGCGCCCGGTCACGTAGTGGTTGGTGTTGTCGCGCACCCCCTCGCGCAGGGGATGCTGGTCGACCGACATCTCGTAATAGCCCATGTCCGCCAGCCAGGCGACGACGTCGCGGCCGCGGTAGAAGCGGGCGCAGCGCGGCGCGTTGCCGACCGCCAGATGCACCTTGCGGCCGGCGAGGTGCAGGTCCTCGGCGATCTGCGCGCCGGACTGGCCCGAGCCGACCACCAGCACCCCGCCCTCGGGAAGCTGGTCGGCATTGCGGTAGTCGGCCGACTGGATCTGCCGGATCGAAGCGGGCAGCCGCTCGGCCATGCGCGGCACGATCGGTTCGTGATAGCCGCCGGAGGCGACGACCACATTGTCGGCGGTCACCTCGCCCGAGGTGGTGGAGACGTGAAACCCGCCTTCCGCGCGCGGCGTCACCCGCCGCACCGAGACGCCCTCGCGGATGGGCGGCTCGACCACGGCGCGGAAGCCATCCAGATAGGCGAGGATCTCGTCCTTCTTCATGAAGCCGTCCGGGTCCGGGCCGGCATAGGAATGGCCCGGCAGGTCGCACTGCCAGTTCGGCGTGACGAGGCAGAAATTGTCCCAGCGCTGGGTCTGCCAGCTATGCATCGCCTTGTGCTTCTCGAACACCAGATGGTCGATGCCGCGCGCGCGCAAATGGTAGCTGGTGGACAGCCCCGCCTGGCCGCCGCCGACGATGACGACCGGGTAGTGCTGGATGAGGTTCTCGTTCATGGCGTTGTTCCGATCCGGTGAGGGCGTCACGCGCGGCTATTCGGTGAAGGATTCGACGGTGACGCGGGCGTCGGGGGTGGCGAGGTAGCGTTGGCCGGCGCTCTCGAGGCGGGCGAGCTGGCCGAGCGCGCGCGAGCAGGGCATGCCGTAGCGCGCCTCGACACGCTGGCTGGCGATGTTCAGCGCCTCGCGGCTCTTGGAGAGGAACTCGTCGAGCGGGTAGCTGCAGCCGGGCTCGAGGAATTCCTTGATCACCAGCGAGGGCGAGTAGCACTGCTCGGCCTGACCGTCCGGCCAGCGGATGGAAAACAGCATCTCAGGCATGGGCCGGCTCCCGCAGGCGTTGATAGGTGGCGACATGCGCGCGCGCCGTGGCGTCCCAGTCGTGGCGCGCGGCGGCGGCCGGCCCGCGCCGGGCGAGGCGGGCCGCGCAGTCCGGCTTGAGGGCGATGACGAAGGCGTCGGCGATGGAGGCGATGCTGGCCGGGTCGCACCACACGGCCTCGTCGTCGCGCAGATGCTCGGTAAAGGGTGCGATGCGCGAGATCACGCAGGGCACCCCGCTCGCCATCGCCTCCAGCGCGACGAGGCCGAAGCCCTCCTTCACCGAAGCGAAGGCGAGCAGATCGGCGATGCGGTAGAGCGCGGGCATGTCGTCATGCGGTAGCGGGCCGGTGACGATCACCGCGCGCTCGGGAAGGCCGGAAGCGGCGCGCTCTGTAGCGAAGGCGGCGGCATAGCGCGAATGGTCGAGCACGCTCGCCCCGCCGGCGATCACGAGCTGGGCGTCCGGCATCAGCGCATGGAGCTGGGCGAAGGCGGCGAGGATGGCCCGCGTGTTCTTGCGCGGCTCGACGCCGCCGACGCTGAGCACGACCGGCCCCTTGCCGATGCCGAACCGCACCCGCAGGCCCGCCTCGCGCCCGTCCGGCCGGGGTGAGAAGCGGGCGAGGTCGACGCCGTTGCCGACGATCGCGGCCTCGAGGCCGAAATCCTCGGCTAGCGTCGCCCGCCACAGCCGGCTGACCACGAAATGCCCGTCGGCGCGGGTGATGGCGCGGCGCTGCAGCCGCTCCAGCCCCGCATGGTCGAAGCGGTCGATATGGTGGACCGTGCGCGCGAAGCGCCCGATCAGCCCGCGCTCCTTCAGCGTCGCCAGCGCATTGCCGGAAATGCCGTCCTGCGCGTGGAACACGTCGAAGTCGCGATGCGCGGCGCGTTCGAAATGGCGCACATAGTCGCCCGCGCGCAGGTGCACCATCTCCTCGACATCCGCGCCGGCGCGGGTGGCGGGCACGCTCACCGTGCCGCACAGGCTCGTGCGGAAGAAGCCGGCGCCGGAAGGGTCGGGGGCGTGCACCACCGCCTCGTGGCCGAGCCGGGTGAGCGCGTCGCCGAGCTCCAGCGCGTGCACCACGCCGCCGCGCGGATTGGTGGAGTGGGCGAGGATGGCGATGCGCAGTCGCGCGGGGGAGGGCACGTTCATGCGGCGTCCTCCGTGCCAGTGCCGGTGCCGGTGCCGGCGGCGCAGCCGAGCAGCCGATCTCGGTTGAAGTCCCAGATCACCTCGCGCGCGCCCTGGTGGGTGACGGTGACGCGCCGGTCGGCGGTCACCGTGCCGATGGCGGCGGCGGCGATGCCGCGCTGCTCGAAGCTCGCCAGGATGGCGGGCGTTCCGGCCGCGCTCGCGCTCAGCAGATAGCCGTAGCTCGGGAAGCTCATCAGCCAGCGCGCGGGGTCGATGCCGGCCGGCGCGGGCACGCGGGCGAGGTCGATCTCGACCCCGACATTCGAGCATTCCGCCAGCATGGCGGCTGTGCCCACCACTCCGCCCTGGCTGATATCCTTGGCGGCGCGGGCGAGGCCGCGCTCGGCGATCAGCGGCAGCAATTCGAGGTCGCCTTTGAGCCGCGCGGCCGGCGCGTCGGTCGCCGCCTCCCAGTTGGAGAACGGCTCGCGGTAGCGCCCGCGCAGGTCGATGGCGGCGATCAGCGTCTCGCCGGGGCGGGCGTCGAAGCTGGTCAGCAGCCGGTTGGCGCGCCCGAGCACGGCGACCGAGAGCTGGCCGCGATCGGTCGAAAGGTTGGTGTGGCCGCCGACCAGCGGCACGCCGAAGCGCTCGCACGCCGCGCGCAGCCCGTCGAGCACCGGCGCCGCGCCGTCCTCGCCGGCCGCCCACACCGCGTCGACCACGGCGAGCGGGCGCCCGCCCATGGCGGCGATGTCGGAGAGGTTCACCATCACGCCGCACCAGCCCGCGAACCACGGGTCGCCGGCGACGAACTCGTTCATGAAGCCTTCGATGGCGAACAGCAGGAAGCCCTCGCCGTCGGGAATGGCGGCACAGTCGTCGCCGACGCGCACCGCGTCCGTGCCGCCGATGCCGAGCCGGGCGGCGGCGCGGCCGATATCGGCCTTGGCGCTGAGCCCGGCCGAGGCGCGCAGCTTCGCCACCACCGCCGCGAAGGCGTCAGCGCCGAGCGGAAGCGACGGTGTGGAAATGGAGGAGGTGCGCGCGGTCATGGCTCAGGCCGCCTCCCTCGGCAGCGGCGGGCGGGCCGGCGTGCCGCGCGCATGGGCCTGGAAGCCGGTCTCGGCGTCGCCGATCGGCGGATAGAAGCGCAGGTCCGCTTCCATCATCAGGTGCGGGCGCCCGTGCAGTTCCTTCTCCTCGACCACGGCCCAGTGCAGGCGGCGGAACAGCAGCCCGTTCTGGCTCTGCACATGGGCGAGGAAGCGGGTGCAGCCGCGCGCATGGGCGGAGGAGACGGCGAGGCGGATCAGCGCCGGGCCGAGCGCGCCGACCTTGCGGTAGTCCTGCGCCACGGCGAGGCGCGAGCCCCACCAGGTGCCGGGGGCCTCCTCGTGGATTCGCACCGTGCCGACCACGTCGTCCGGCACCACGCCGAGCATGGAGACGGCGACGATGGGCGTGGCGACCTCATCGATCGCGTCGCGGTCGTCGCCGGCGAACAGGCCCTGCTCCTCGCAGAACACCTCGCGCCGCAGCCGTGCGGCGCCGCGCTTCTCCCAGGTGGCGGTGGCGAACTTCACCTGGAAGGCGCAGGGCAGGAAGGGGCGGAACGGCTCGAAGATCATGAACAGCCTCCCTGCCCGAGCGCCTGCCTTTCATAGGTGGAGAGCGCGGAGCAGGCGCCGCATTTGGCGCAGCCCGCCTTCACGTCGATGGCCTTCAGCCCGCGCGCGATCATCATTCCCGAGAGCGGGCCGAGGATCGCATTCATGAAGGCCGGGGAAGGCGTGGGGTGGCTCTCCAGCGGCGTGCCGGAAATCGGCACGAAGGGCACCACGAAGGGATAGACGCCGATCCTCGTCAGCCGGTCGCACACGTCGAGGATCTCCTCGCGCGTGTCGCCGAGCCCGGCGAGGA
This sequence comes from Ancylobacter mangrovi, assembly GCF_024752335.1. Classification (NCBI taxonomy): domain Bacteria; kingdom Pseudomonadati; phylum Pseudomonadota; class Alphaproteobacteria; order Hyphomicrobiales; family Xanthobacteraceae; genus Ancylobacter; species Ancylobacter mangrovi. Next base: position 104,670 of record NZ_JANTHY010000010.1, read on the forward strand.
TGTAGGTCGAGACCTGCCCGCGCCCGAACACCGGCACCGCCGCCTCGAACGCCTCGAAATAGCGCGCGACCGAGACCTGGGCCTTGCCGGGCATGATCCGCGCCCGCACCGGCTCGGTGACGGCCTCCAGATGCATGCCGAGCGCGTCCGCCCCGGCCTCGGCCATGCGGGCGAACCAGGCGTCGTCGTCCGGCGGCTCGCACTGCACCTGGATCGGCAGGTCGACCGCCGCCTTCACCGCCGCCGCGCTCTCGGCGAGGATCTTGGCGCCGCGATCCTTGCCGGGCGGGGTGCCGGTGGTCATCACCATGTGCCTGACCCCGTCGAGCTCGACCGCGGCCTTGGCCACCTCGGCGAGCTGGGCCGGGGTCTTGTGGGCGATGGTGCGGCCCGCCGCCAGCGACTGGCCGATGGCGCAGAACTGGCAGGTCTTGGTGCGGCTCTGGTAGCGGATGCAGGTCTGGAGGACGGTCGTCGCCAGCACGTCGCGCCCGTGCAGCACGGCGATCTTCGAATAGGGCACGCCCTCCGCCGTGCTCAGCCCGTAGAATTTCGGCTGAAGCGGGAACGAAACCTCGCCCAGCACCAGCCCGTCGCGGCTGATGCGGCTCCTGCCATAGGCGTCCGGCTTCTCGACCAGATACGGGCTCTCGAAGGCCGGCGCGGTGTGCACCGGCACCATCACCGTCATGCCGTCGATGGTGATCGCCTTGTGGTCCGAGGGGCCCGCGCCGCCGCGGCGCGAGTCCGCGCCGGCCCGCGGGTCAACGAGCCGGACCCCGTAGGACTGCAACTCGTTGATCAGGCGTTCCGTCGGCATCGGCCGCAGCTCGCTCGCCGGGTCCATCGGTTTCATCACGCGCACTCCCGTAGCTGGCGAAGGTGGGAGCGGCCTCGGCGTGCGATGCGGTGTGCATGGGCACGGCGGGCCGGCTGTCGAGATTGAGGCTGAGCAGTTCCGGCCGGGCGTAGTGGCCGACCGAATCCATCATCCGCTTGCGCTTGGTGATCAGCGCCATGTCGAGATCGGCGACGAGGATGCCCTCGCCGGAGGTGAGCGGGGGCACGATGTGGCTGCCCTCGGGCGAGACGATCGCGCTCATGCAGCCGCCGCTCAGCGCCTTGCGCAGCTTCTCGTCCGGCGCGATGCGGGCGATCTGTTCCTCGGTCAGCCAGCCGGTGGAATTGACCACGAAGCAGCCCGATTCCAGCGCGTGGTGGCGGATCGTCACCTCGATCTGCTCGGCGAAGATCGGCCCGACCAGCGAGCCGGGGAACTGCGCGACGTGGATTTCCTCGTGCTGGGCCATCAGCGCGTAGCGGGCGAGCGGGTTGTAGTGCTCCCAGCAGGCGAGCGCGCCGACCCGGCCGACGGCGGTGTCCACCACCTTCAGCCCGGCGCCGTCGCCCTGGCCCCAGATCATCCGCTCGTGGAAGGTGGGGGTGATCTTGCGCCGCTTGAGCTTGAGCGACCCGTCAGCATCGAACACGAGCTGGGTGTTGTAGAGCGAGCCGTGATCGCGCTCGTTCACCCCCAGCACTACCACGACCCCGAGCCGGCGGGCGCTGGCGGCGACCGCCTCGCTGACCGGCCCGGGGACGACCACGGCGTTCTCGTAGAGACGCAGATGCTCGCCCCCGGTCAGCACCGGCGGATAGACGAAGGAGAAGTACGGGTACCAGGGCACGAAGGTCTCGGGGAACACGACGAGCCTCGCGCCCTTGCCCGCCGCCTCCTCCAGCGCGGCGAGCACGCGGGTGAGCGTGCCCTCCACGCTGTCGAGGTCCGGGGCGATCTGCACCGCGGCGACCCGGACCAGCCTTTTCTCTGCCATCGTGACCTCCTTCGGGTCCACGGCGCTCGAAGCGGGCCTCAGAGCGTCCAGGTGTCGAGGATGAAGGCGTTGTCGCGACGGTGGAGCAGCACGATGTCGAGCACGTCGAGCGGGCTGATCGGGACGATGCCGGGGATCAGCGCGCCCTCGCCATGGCCGTAGAGCGCCTGCAGGGCGAAGCGGCAGGCATAGACCTTGCCGCCGTCGGCCATGATCTTCTCGATCCGGTTGTTGAAGTTGAGATGGCCGGGAAAGGCCTCGTCGCCGAGCTTGGGAAAGCCACGCTGCACGCCGAGCGTCACGCCCGGGCCGTAGAGCAGCACCGAGGTCTCGAACCCCTTCTGGATCAGGCGCGAGGCCTGCAGCAGGTTCACGAGGCCGATCGAGCCCTCGAAGGCGACGGTGTGGAAGGTGACGAGCGCCTTCTCGCCCGGAGCGGCTTTGACGTCCTCGAACTTCTTGTCCTCGTAGTCGACCAGGACGTCGCCCTTCTGGTGCGCCGGAACGGTGATGGTGGCCATGTCGCTCTCCTTGGCTGGCGAAGGGGTCGCGGCGGGATGCCGGCCCATGCCAACAGGGTCTGCAATCAATGTGCCAATTGACAGTTTTTCAAAAGAATCAATGAAACAGTCAAAATGCAGTCAAAAATACATTCAATAACACAGCCGAAATGGCGCGGTCGATGCTGAGAAAGGGTGCGAAAGCCTAACGATTGAGCGGGAACTTGCCCGCTTCCTGCGCATGCGCCGGCGGCTACGTAGTAACCCCTAAAATGCAGCAAATTGCGGACCAGTGGTGACAGGCCACCTCTGCAACATTATACAGTCAATTATGCTGTGTTTCCCGACTCGCGGCCGGCACGCGGGACGGGGCGCCTCGCGCGGCTGCGGGCGCGCGCAACCTTGCCGGACGACAGGCGAAGAACGACGACGACCATGGCCGACTGGATTCCCGACCTCTCCCGCTCCGACAAGCCCCGCTACCTCGCCATCGCCGATCTCATCGCCGAGGACATACGCGCCGGGCGCCTCGCCATCGGCGACCGGCTTCCCCCCCAGCGCAAGCTCGCCGGCCGGCTGGGCATCGACTTCACCACGGTGGCGCGCGGCTATGTCGAGGCGCAGAAGCGCGGGCTGGTGGAGTCGCGGGTCGGGCAGGGCACCTTCGTCTCCGGCATGCCGCGGGCCGAGGCGCGCCCGGCGGCGCCCTCGCGTCCAGCCACGGTCGACCTGTCGATGAACCTGCCGCCCGAGCCGGAGGACCCGGCGCTGATCGCGCGCATGCAGGACGGCCTCGCCGAGGTCGGGCGCGATCTCGTCTCGCTGCTGCGCTATCAGGGCTTCGGCGGCACCGGCGCGGACAAGGACGCGGCGAGCGCCTGGCTCGGGCGCCGGGCGCTGGTGCCCTCGCAGGAGCGGGTCTTCGTCACCCCCGGCGCGCATCCCGCGCTGCTCGGCATTCTCGGCCTGCTGGCCAAGCCCGGCGAGACCGTGCTGTGCGAGGCGATCACCTATCCCGGCGCGCGCGCCATCGCCGCCCAGCTCGGCCTGAGGCTGGTCGGCCTGCCGATGGACGGCGAGGGCATCGAGCCCGACGCGCTGGCCGACGCCTGCGCCCGGCTGGAGCCGAAGGCGCTCTACCTGAACCCGACGCTGCAGAACCCGACCACCCTCACCGTGCCCGAGCCGCGGCGCGAGGCGATCGCCCGGGTGGCGCGGCGCTTCCACCTGCCGATCGTCGAGGACGACGCCTATGGCTTCATCCCCGCCCACGGCCCGCCCCCGCTCGCCGCCATCGCGCCGGACCTCACCTGGCACGTCGCGGGCCTTGCCAAATGCATCGGCGCCGGGCTGCGCGCGGCCTATGTCGTGGTGCCGGACGCGCGCTCGGGCTACCCCTTCGCGGCGGCGCTGCGCACGGCCAGCGTCATGGCCTCGCCGCTCACCGCCGCGCTGGCGACGCGCTGGATCGAGGACGGCACCGCCGACACGCTGCTGCGCTTCATCCGCGCCGAGACCCGGGCGCGCCAGGCGCTAGCGTCGGAGATCCTGCCGGAGGGCAGCTTCCACGCCGATCCGCTGAGCTTCAATCTCTGGATCGAGCTGCCCGAGCCCTGGACCCGCTCCGCCTTCGTCGGCCACATGCGCGCGACCGGCGTCGGCGTGGTGGCGAGCGACGCCTTCACCGCCTGTGGTCCGGCGCGCGAGGCGGTCCGCGTCTGCCTCGGCGGGCCGGCCACCCGGGCCCAGATCCGCTCGGCGCTGGACTACATGGCGCACGCGCTGACGCAGGCGCCCGAGGCCGTCTCCGCCGTCATGTGAGCGGCGGGGGATGCCTCAGGCGGCCTCGCGCGCGGCGGCGAGAAGCTGGTCGACGTCGTCGGCGGTGGTGACGAAGGAGGTGACGAGGCGCACGATGTTCTCGCCCCAGCGATCCGTGTAGAGCCGGAAGCCCCGTGCCAGCAGCCCGTCGATCACCCGCCGCGGCAGACGCACGAACATCATGTTGGCCTCGACCGGGCTCATGATCTCCGCCCCCGCCAGCGTCGCCAGCCCTTCGGCGAGCCGCGCCGCCATGGCGTTGGCCTGGCGCGCATTGGCGAGCCAGAGGTCGTCGGCGAGATAGGCGTCCATCTGCGCGGCGAGGAAGCGCATCTTCGAGGTGAGGTGGCCGGCGCGCTTGCGGCGGAAGGCGAATTCCTGCGCCCGTTCGGGATCGAACAGCACCACCGCCTCGACCCCCATGGCGCCGTTCTTGGTGGCGCCGAAGGAGAGCACGTCCACGCCGGCCTTCCAGGTCATCTCCGCCGGCGTGGCGCCGAGCGAGACCAGCGCATTGGCGAAGCGCGAGCCGTCCATGTGCAGCGGCAGGCCGGCGTCGCGGCAGGCGGCGCCGATGGCGCGGACATGATCCAGCGAATAGACCGTGCCGAGCTCGGTCGCCTGCGTGATCGACACGCAGGCCGGCTGCACGCTGTGCACGTCGCCCTTGTTGCGGCGCGTCGCATGGACGAGCGCGTCGGGGTCGATACGCGCCTCCTCGCCCGGCACGTGGATCAGCTTGGCGCCGCCGGTGAAGAATTCCGGCGCGCCGCATTCGTCGTTCTCGATATGGCTTTCCGCATGGCAGAGCACCGCGCCCCAGACCGGGGTGAGCGCGGCGAGCGACAGCGCGTTCGCCGCCGTGCCGGTGGAGACGAGGAACACCCCGACCTCGCGCTCGAACAGCGCGCTCAACCGCGTGGCGACCCGGGCCGAGATCTCGTCGGCGCCGTAGGAGGGCATGGCGCCCGCATTGGCGGCCCGGAGCGCGTCGAGGATGGCGGGCGAGACGCCGGCCATGTTGTCGCTGCCGAAGCCGGGCCGGGCGACGGCGAACGGGGAGGAGGTGTCGGTCACGGGATCGTCCTGCGAAAGGGTGGTCCGCCTGTTTAGGCCGGAAATGCGGCCGCGCCCATTGCCAAAACGCCCGAGCCCGCGCTGTCCGGACGCCTGCGATCCCCGTCGGGCGTCTCCCTGATGCGGGCATCGGGCGGCGGCCTCATGGCATCCCCGCCCGGCTCGGCTAGAGTGGCGCCGCCGAGATCCACTTCCGACCCGTCACCGCTGATTCATGACCTCCGATCGCGTCGTCGCCGACCAGGAGCCGGTGTTCCGCCTGCTCGCCGATCCCGCCACCCATGGCCTTGCAGGCGAGGTGGCGCGCATCGACACGCATGGCGCGGCGGTGTTCCTCGCCGGCGCCGACGTCTACAAGGTCAAGCGCGCCGTGCGCTTCGACTTCATGGACCTTTCCACGCTGGAGAAGCGCCATGCCGCCTGCCGGCGCGAACTGGAGCTGAACCGGCCGGCGGCGCCTGGCATCTATCTCGGACTCGTGCCGGTCACGCGCCGCGGGGGCGCGCTCCATCTCGGCGGCGAGGGCGAGGTGGTCGAGTGGACAGTGCATATGCGCCGCTTCGACGAGACGGCGACGCTCGACCGCCTCGCCGACCGGGACGGGCTGACGCCGGTTCTGATCGATGATCTCGCCAGGGCCGTTCTCGCCTTCCACGAGCGCGCCGAGCGGCATGTCGAGACCGATTCCCCGGCCGCGCTCGCCAGGGTCGCCGCCGGCGTCGTCGCGGGGCTGCGCGAGACGCCGCGGCTCTTCGCGCCGCAACGGGTTGCGGCGTTCGAACGGGCGTTGTCGGTCCTGCTGGAGCGGCTCGCGCCCCTGCTGGCGCGGCGGGCCCGGGCCGGCGAGGTGCGGCGCTGCCATGGCGACCTGCATCTGCGCAACGTGGCGCTGATCGACGGCGCGCCGGTGCTGTTCGACGCGCTGGAGTTCGACGAGGCGCTCGCCACCATCGACCGGCTCTACGACCTCGCCTTCCTGCTCATGGATCTCGGCCTGCGCGGCCGCGCGGACGCGGCCAACCGGGTGCTGAACCGCTACCTCGCCGCCTGCGGCGACGCCCCGCCCTATGACGGGTTGGCGGCGCTGCCACTGTTCCTCGCCCTGCGCGCCGGGATCCGGGCGCAGGTGACGGCGGCGGCGCTGGCGCATCGTGGCCCGGCCGAACGCGCGGCCGGCGAAGAGGAGGCGCTCGCCTATCTCGCCTATGCCGAGCGCGCCCTGGCGCCGGAACCGGCCCGGCTCGTCGCCGTGGGCGGCCTGTCGGGCACGGGAAAGAGCACGCTCGCCGCCGGCCTTGCCCCGGCCATCGGCCCGCTGCCCGGCGCCGTGCATCTGCGCAGCGATGTCGAGCGCAAGCGGCTCGCCGGCGTCGGCGAGCTCGACCGGCTCCTGCCCGGCGCCTACACGATGGACGCCACCATCGCCGTCTATGCGGCACTGCGCGAGCGGGCCCGCGCGATGCTCGCCGCCGGTCATGGCGTTGTGGTCGACGCCGTGCACCAGAAGGAGGATGAGCGCGCCGCCATCGAGGCGGTCGCCCGCGACCATGATGCGTCCTTCGCCGGCATCTGGCTGGAGGCGCCGGTGGAGACGCTGGCCGGCCGGGTCGAGGCCCGGCGCGCCGATGCCTCCGACGCCACCGCCGAGGTCGTGCGCCAGCAGGCCGTACGCGCGGCGGGGAGCCTCGACGACTGGATGCGGATCGACGCCTCCGGCACGCCGGACGAGGTTCTCGCGCGGGTGCGTGCCGCGATGGGCCTCCCGGCGCCGAAGCCCTGAGGCCTTACTTGCGACGCGTCGCTGTCTTGCGGCGGCTCGGCTTCTTCTCGCTGGCGAGGCGAAGGGCCGCCTCGCGCAGAAGCCGCTTGTCGTCCTCCAGCGCCAGGGCCGCCTCCGCCCGCTCCTGCGCCAGCCGCGACTGGTGCCGCGCCGCCTCGCGGAAGGCCTCGTCGCCCATGCCGGAAAGGGCGTGGAGCGCTTTCTGCAGGCGAAGCTGCACCTCGACCAGCGCGGCACCGTCGCGGGCGATCAGGCGGAACGCGTCGTCGAACAGGTCGGCGGGGGTGAGCGGCGTCACCATCACCCGCTCGTAGCGCACCTCGATCTCCTCGCCATCCTGCGGCCCGTTCGCCCACAGCGTCAGCAGCCGCGTGCAGCGGCCGATGACGTCGATCGCCGTGCCCGGATCGTTGACCGCGGGCGAGAGCGCACGCTGGGCTATCTCGCTCAGCACCTCGAGGCCGAAGCGCGGGTCCTGGTCGTAGCTGCGCTGCTGGCCGATGGAGAAGGCGCCCTGCGCGCCTTCGAGGGCGTCCGCGATCTCCTCCTCGCTCGCCTCCTTGGACGGCTTGTCGAAGCGCGCGAGCGGCGTGCCCTCATAGACGAAGGAGCCGGGCACCACGCACAGCCGCACGTCCACCTCCAGCGCCTCGGAGCGGGCCGCGACGGCGGCAACGTCGACATGCTGGACATAGCCCGTCAGGCGCGAGGGCACCGCCAGCGGCAGTTCGGGCGCGTCGGGATCGGCCGGCCGGCCGCCGAGGCAGGGAAAGCGCAGCCGCGTCTCGATCGCGTCATGGGCGGCATCCTCCACCCGCCGCGTGGTCTCGCCGACCCGCCCGAGCGTGGTGAGGTGGTCGATCCAGCCCATCAGCGTGCCGACCACCAGGATGACGACGCCGATGGTGACGACGAACAGCACCACGCGCCCCTGCGGGCCGTAGGCGCCGGTCTTCAGCACGATGATGCCGACGATGCCGAACAGGAACGCGCCGATGAAGGTGGACAGCACGTTCTGGGTGATCCGGTCCTGCACCAGCAGCCGCGTGGCGCGCGGGGTCACGTTGCTCGTCGCCGCGCCGAAGGCCGAGGTCATGACGCTGAGCGAGAAGGTGGTGACGGCAAGCATGCTGGAGGCGATGATCGACAGGATGCTGTCGACCGCGTCGGCGCCGATGTCGTAGGTGAGCTGCCACGGCAGGAAGCGTTCGGCGATCGCCGCCAGAATGGCAGCCGCGACGCCGAGGGCGCCGATCAGGCTCGCCCTCACCCAAAGCCTGCGGCCAAACTGCCGCAGGATCCACTGCCATTTCGACATCCGTCCATCCGCTCTGCGCTCGGGACTGCGCTACCACTATGCCGCGACGGGCCGAACGGTTCCATGCGGGTGTCATGAGCGGAGCGCCGCGGCGCCCCGGGGCGGCGGAGCGTGGCCTATACCCGCGCCAGCGCCTCCACCGGATCGAGCCCTGCCGCGCGCTGGGCGGGCAGGTAGCCGAAGGCGATGCCGATGGCGGTCGAGCAGACCACCGCCGCGACGATCGAGCTCGCCGAATAGATCAGGCTGAAATTGCTCTGGAACTGCGCGAAGGCGGCGCCGAAGCCGAGCGCCAGCGCGATGCCGAGCACACCGCCGATCAGGCACACCAGCACCGCCTCGATGAGGAATTGTTGCAGGATGTCGCTGCGCCGCGCGCCGACCGCCATTCGCACGCCGATCTCCGCCACGCGCTCGGAGACCGACACCAGCATGATGTTCATCACCCCGATGCCGCCGACGACGAGCGAGATGACGGCGATCACCGCGATCAGCACCGTCATGGTCTGGGTGGTCGAGGTGATGGCGCGGCGTATGTCGTCGGTGTTGAGGATGAAGAAGTCCTTGGTGCCGTGGCGGCCCTCGATGAACTCGGTGATCGCCTGGGCGGCGAGGTCGGTGGAGACGTCGTCGGCCACGCGCACCGTAATGGAGCGCAGCGACTGCGAGCCGATGATGCGCGTCTGCACCGTCGTGTACGGCAGGAACACGGAGAGGTTCTGGTTGCCGCCGAAACCGCCCTGCTGCGGCTCGGCGACCCCCACCACGCGCGCCGGGACGCTGCCGAGGAAGATCACCTTGCCGATCGCGTCGCCATCCGCGCCGAACAGAGTCGTGGCCGTGTTCTGGTCGATCACCGCGTCCTGCGAGCGGGTGCGCACCGCGTCGGCGTCGAAGAAGCGCCCGGCGGCCAGGGTGGTGCCCTTGGCGAGGAAGTACTGCGCGCCGACGCCGTTGACGAGGGCGTTCGCCTCGGTCGACTGGTAGCGCGCGACGGCGGAGGTCGACACGGTCGGGGTGACGGCGGCGACATAGGGCTCGCCGGCGAGCGCGTTGGCGTCGGCGACCACCAGCGTGCTGATCTTGGCCGAGCGCACGTCGCCGAAGCTCTTGCCGGCGAACACCTCGATCGTGTTCGTGCCGAGGTCGGAGATGTTGGAGAGCACGCGCTGGCGCGAACCCTCGCCGAGCGCCACCACGCAGACCACCGAGGCGATGCCGATGATGATGCCGAGCATGGTCAGGAAGGCGCGCATGCGGTGCGCGTTCATCGCCAGCAGGGCCATGCGCAGCGCCTCGCCGAGCGAGCCGAACCGGCCGCCGGCGCGCGCGTCGCGGGTGCGGGCCGGCGCCGGGGCGGGCGCGGGCGCGCCATCGGTGCGCCGGTCGGCGACGATCTCGCCGTCGCTGATCTCGATGATCCGGCGCGCGCGGGCGGCGACGGCCGCGTCGTGGGTCACGATGATGACGGTGCGCCCCTCGGCGTTGAGCTCCTCGAGGATGCGCAGCACCTCCTCGCCGCTGCGCTTGTCCAGCGCACCTGTGGGCTCGTCGGCGAGGATGACGTCGCCGTCGTTCATCAGCGCGCGCGCGATCGACACGCGCTGCTGCTGGCCGCCCGAGAGCTGGCCGGGGCGATGGTCGGCGCGCCCATCGAGGCCGAGGCGCTGCAGAAGCCCCCGCGCGCGCTTGTGGCGGCCCTCGCGCGGCGTACCGGCATAGACCGCGGGAACCTCGACATTGTCGCGCGCGGTGAGCTCGCCGAGCAGGTGGTAGCGCTGGAAGATGAAGCCGAAATGCTCGCGGCGCAGCGCCGCCAGCTCGTTGCCCTCGAGGCTCGAGGTCTCGCGCCCGCGGATGCGGTAGCTGCCGCTGCTCGGCCGGTCGAGCAGGCCGAGAATGTTCATCAGCGTCGACTTGCCCGAGCCGGAGGCGCCCATGATGGCGACCATCTCGCCGGCTTCGATGGTCAGGTCGAGCCCCTTGAGCACCTCCAGCCGGTCCTCGCCGGTGATGTATTCGCGCCGTATGCCCGATAGCGAGATGAGCGGCTCTGCCATCGCTAGAACCCCATTGGCGGGCGCGGGCCGCCGGGGCCGGAGGAGGTCGTCGTGGAGGCGCTCGCCTCCCTCAGGACCACGCGCTCGCCCTTCGTCAGGCCCGAGCGCACCTCCACCTTCATCTTGTCGTCGAGCCCGATCCCGATGGTGCGCTCGCTCGCCCGCCCGTCCTCGCCGATCACCCGCACGCGGGCGTTGCCCTCGCCGTCCGAGCTGAGCAGGGCGGAGGAGGGGATGGTGAGCACGTCATGGGCCGAGCCGAGCACGATGTGCACCTCGGCGGTCATGTAGGTGCGCAGCTTTCCGTCCGGGTTCGGCACGTTGAAGATGCCGTTGTAGTAGATCGCCTCCGAGGTCGAGGAGGAACTCGACGAACTCGAGCTCGTCGAGGTGGTCGAGGTGCTGAAGCTGGAGTCGCTGCGCACCGATTCCGGCGCCGGCTCGATGGAGGCGAGCGTCGCGTCGTAGCGCTTTTCCGGCTCGCCCAGAATGGTGAAGTAGACCGGCTGGCCGGGCGCGACATGGACGATGTCGGCCTCCGAGATTTCCGCGCGCACGGTCATGGTGTCGAGCTGGCCCAGCACCACGATGGTGGGCGCGGACTGGGTCGCGTTCACCGTCTGGCCCTCCTGGCTGACGATGGCGAGCACGGTGCCGTCGATCGGCGCGGTGATGCGCGTGTAGCCGAGATTGGCCTCGGCGGTGGAGACGGAGACCTCGCCGGCGGCGATGTCCGCGTCCAGCGCCTTGATCTGGGCGCGGGTGACGTCGACATCGGCGGTGGCGGTATCGAAGTCGCTGCGCGAGACCGCCCTCGTTTCCAGCAGCTTGCTCTGGCGCTCCAGCGTCTTCACGTTGAGCGCGAGCGTCGCTTCCTTCTCGGCGCGCTCGGCGCGCACCTTGGCGAGCGTCGCCTGGGCGGTGCGCAGGTCGTTCTGCTGGGTGGTGGAATCGATCTCCGCCAGCAGGTCGCCCGCCTTGACCTCGTCGCCGAGCTTGACCTTCACGGCGGTGATGCGGCCCGATGCCTGGGCACCGACCGCCACCAGCTTCACCGGCTTCAGCGTGCCGGTGGCCAGCACCGTGCGCTCGATGTCGCCGGTGGCGACGGTCGCGGTGATGTAGGAGGGCGTGGTGGCGGCGAACAGGTCCTCGCGCGCGAACCAGCCACCCCCGGCGAGCAGGAGCAGTGCCAGCAGCGCGGCAAGCAGGCGCTTGCGAAGGACGGTGTTGCGACGTTCGTTCATGGTCCTGCGGGCGACGATCCGCCGGTGGCGGCCGGCGTCGCGGCCGGAAAACGGGGAACGGCGGACATGGCTTTCGCCCATGTCCGCCGTCGGGACCCGATCGGGGGGCAGTCTGGTGATCAGGTTCCCTGCGCCCCCGGATGGGCAGTCCCGGGGGAATGGGGCCGGACCGACAGGCGGCGATCTTCCGCACGCGTCCGATGCCGCGACTATCCGGGCGATACGTTTCCGGCGAAGGTCTGGCCGTTTCCGAAAGTTGAGACGGCCGCACTATGTTGTTTCCGAATGTTGCCAGGTGCCGGTTGGAAACCTTTCGTTGCCATTCCTGCGTTGAACCCGGCGCTTTGTTGCTCCTTTCTGCGGCGAGGGAGCCGTGACCGGGAGGACCTTGTTGGACGCGGGCGCACATATTCTCGTCGTCGACGACGACCATGAGATCCGCAAGCTGCTCGGGCGGTATCTTCAGGGGCAGGGCTTCCGCGTGAGTCTCGCCGAGGACGGGCGCCATGCCGAGGAATGCCTCGCGGCCGCGCGCATCGACCTCGTGGTGCTCGACCTCATGCTTCCCGACGTCTCTGGCCTCGACCTGTGCCGGTCGCTGCGCGCGCGCTCGAGCGTGCCGATCATCCTGCTCACGGCGCTGAAGGAGGATGTCGACCGCATCATCGGGCTGGAGGTCGGCGCCGACGACTATCTCGGCAAGCCGTTCAACCCGCGCGAGCTGCTGGCGCGCATCCGCGCCGTGCTCCGGCGCACGGCGCTGCGCGAGGAGCCGCTGGTGCCGGTCCACCAGAGCTTCCGTTTCGCCGGCTTCACCGCGCTTCCCGCCACCCGGCAGGTGATCGACGCGCAAGGCAAGGAGGTGGCGCTGACGGGCGCGGAGTTCGACCTTCTCAGCGCCTTCCTGGAACGGCCAGGCCGGATGCTCTCGCGCGACCAGCTTCTCGACATCACCCAGGGACGCAGCGCCGGCGCCTTCGACCGCTCGATCGACGTGCTGGTCAGCCGGCTGCGCCGCAAGCTCGGCGACGCGGGCCAGTTCCGCATCTTCAAGACATTGCGCAATGGCGGCTATCAGCTCGCGGTGCCGGTGGAGGCCGCCGAGGAACCCGCCCGCCCGGTGGTGATGCCGTGAACACGCTGCGCACCAAGATCACCGCGCTGCTGGTGGGCGCGGTCCTGCTGGTCGCCCTGCTGGCGACCGGCCTGTCCTTCCTGCTGCTGTCTCCGCCCCGCTTCGAGGAGACCGACACCGCGGTGGCGGCGCAATGGGCGCTGCTGGTCGACCTCGCCGGCAAGGCGGGCGACGCCCGCGTGGCCGAGAAGGGCAACGGGTTCGCCGGCCTGAGCGACCAGGAGCCCACGGGCGAGATCGCCAGGATGCCGAGCGAGGGCATCAACGCCGCGCTGGCGCGGCGCGGACGGGCCGAGCGGGTGAGCGTGCGCGCATCGCATGGCGGCCCGTGGCCGATCGTCACCGGCCAGCTCGCCGACGGGCGCTGGCTGACCATGCCGATGACCATGCCGCCGCATCCCGGCAATGGCGGCTGGGCGCTGGCCGGCTGGGCGCTGGTGATGGCGCTCGGCACCACGCTGGTGATGGTGGTCGCGGTGCGGCGCCTCACCGAGCCGCTCGCGCTGCTGGAGCGGACGGTCGCGAAAATCGGCCCGGACGGGCGGCTGGAGCCGTTGCCGGAGGAGGGGCCGACCGAGGTGCGCGCCGCCGCCCACGCCATCAACCGGCTGTCCTCGCGGCTGAAGCAGGCGATGGAGAGCCGGATCCGGCTGGTGGCCGCGGCCGGCCACGACCTGCGCACGCCGATGACGCGAATGCGGCTGCGCGCGGAGTTCTTCGAGGACGAGGAGGAGCGCGCGACCTGGATCGCCGATCTCAACGAGCTCGACCGCATCGCCGACAGCGCGATCCGGCTGGTGCGCGAGGAGGTGGACGACGCCGCGCGCAGCCCGGTGCGCCTCGACGGGCTGGTGCGCGAGGTGGTGGGCGAGCTGAAGAGCATCGGCATGCGGCTGGAGCTGGAGCACGCCGAGCCGGCGAGCGTCCTGGCGCGGCCATTGTCGCTGTGCCGGGCGATCCGCAACCTCGCCATCAACGCCGCCACCCACGGGCGCGCGGCGGTGGTGCGGGTGGAACGGTCCGGCGGCGAGGCGCTGGTCGTCATCGACGATGCCGGGCCGGGCATTCCCGAGGAGATGATGGCCCGCGTGTTCGAGCCGTTCTTCCGGGTCGATCCGGCGCGCGGCACGCCCATTCCCGGCGCCGGACTCGGCCTCGCCATCGCCCATGAGATCGTCACCGGCATCGAGGGACGGCTGGAGCTGAAGAACCGGCCGGGCGGCGGGCTCACCCAGATCGTCCATCTCCCGCTGGCGCCGGACGCCGCGAACGCCGATCGGGCCTGAGCCGCCTTCGCTTTGCCGAATCCGGACGCGAAGATGCCGGTCGCCGGGCGATTGCGCGCGGCTCGCCGTGGATGCGTCCGGGAGCCGGGTCGACGGCGGGACGCCGCCCTTCATCGCGGGAGAGTGCCAGTGGTCACGTTCATCAACGTGTTCACCGTCGATGCGGTCGATCAGCAACGGCTGATCGACCTGCTGACCACGGTTACGGAAGGCCCGGTGAGCCGGGCGGCGGGCTTCGTCTCCGCCACCCTGCATCGCGGCACGGACGGCACCAAGGTCGCCGTCTACGCCCGGTGGCAAAGCCTCGCCGACTATCAGGCGATGCGCGGCGACCCGGAGCAGCAGCGCTGCTTCGAGGAGATCCTCGCCATCGCGACCTTCGAGCCGGGCGCCTATGAGGTGATCCGAACCTTCACCCCGCCCGAACCGTGAGAGAGGCCGGCCGGGCGTCGCGCCGGGTATGGCGCAGCGTCCGGCCGGCGGAAGGTAAGCCGGGCCTCAGCGCTCGTAATAGCCGGCCTTGATGGTGGCGCCGATCAGGTTCACGAACAGCCGGCAGGCGGCGATCGAGGAGATGCGGTTCACGTCCTTGGCGGGCGTGATCTCGACGAGGTCCATGCCGACCACGCGGCCCTTGTTGACGAGGCCGTGGATGAGCTTGCGCGCCTGGTGGTAGGTCACGCCGCCCAGCGCCGGGCCGTTCACCGCCGGCATCACCGAGGGGTCCATGCCGTCGGCGTCGAGCGTGATGTAGTAGCGCCCGCCGGCCGGGATGCGCTCGAGGATCGCGTCCATGCCGACATCGTGCAGCTCGTAGGCGGTGACGATGTTGGCGCCGTACGCATAGGCGGCGTCGACCTCCTCCTGCCGGGCGCTGCCCTGGGCGCGGATGCCGATCTGGTAGATGTCCTTCACGTGGTCCATCTCGGAGATGCGGCGGATCGGGCTGGAATAGCCGTCCGGCACGCCGTTCACCTCCTGGCGCCAGTCGAGATGCGCGTCGACATGGATGAGGGTGATCGGCCCATCCTGGTCGTCATAGGCGCGCAGCACCGGGATCGGGATGCCGTGGTCGCCGCCGAGGATGATAGGCAGCGCGCCGGCTTTCAGGATCTTGCGCACCGCCGCCTCGGCATTGCGGTAGCTCATGCCGAGGTCGCGCGGGTCGTTGATGACGTCGCCGCAGTCGACCATGCGGATCGGCTTGTTCATCAGCAGCGGGCCGCCGATGTCGAAATCGTAGCGCTCGGGCGCGCGCACCGCGCGGTCCGAGGCCTGGCGGATCGCGGTCGGGGCGTTGGACTGGTCGTTGCTGACCTCCTCGATCGAGTAGGCCGAGCCGTAGGGAATGCCGAGCACGGCGATGTCGGCCTTCAGATTGTCGAGGTCGTCGACGACCTCGGAATACAGAAGGCTCTTGTGACCGTATTTCGGCGGGTTGGTCAGGCGGGCACTCATGACGTCACGTCCTTGGGGTTTCGAGCGGCGATCCGCTCCATCGAAAGTTCATTCGGCGGCGGCGACGGGGACGGTCTCGGGCAGCACCGAGGCGTCGCGGGCCAGTTCGTCGAGGCTGAGGTGGCAGGCGATGCGGTGGCCGGGCCGGGGCTCGTGCACCGGCGGGGCCGTGCTGGCGCAGAGCTCGCCGAGCGAGCGCGGGCAGCGCGTGTGGAAGACGCAGCCCGAGCGTTGGGCGCCCGAGGGCGGGCGGTCGCCGCGCAGGCGGATGCGCTCGCGCCGCGCGGCGCCGGGGGTGGGCAGCGGCACGGCCGAGAGCAGCGCCTGCGTGTAGGGGTGGTAGGGCGGCTGCAGCACCGCGTCGGCCGGGCCGATCTCGCACAGGCGGCCGGAATACATCACCGCGATGCGGTCGGCGATGTAGGCGACGACCGATAGGTCGTGGGAGATGAACAGGTAGGAGAGGTTCAGCTCGTCCTTGAGCCCGTCGAGCAGGTTGAGCACCGTCGCCTGCACCGAGACGTCGAGCGCGGAGACCGGCTCGTCGCAGACGATGAACTCCGGCTCGGTCGCCAGCGCCCGGGCGATGCCGACGCGCTGCTTCTCGCCGCCCGAGAGCTGGTGCGGATAGCGGTCGTAATAGGCGCGCGGCAGGCCGACCCGGTCGAGCAGGTCCTCGACATGGGCGCGCAGCCGCTCGGGCGGCACGTTGGTCTGCAGCTTCACCGCGCGGGCAATCGCCTTGCCGATCCGGCGGCGCGGGTTGAGCGAGGAATCGGGGTTCTGGAACACGATCTGCGCCCGCTTGCGCAAATCGTCGAGCTCGCTGTCGGGCAGACTCGCCACGTCGCGGCCGTCGAACAGCACGCGGCCCGAAGAGGGGTCGACGAGGCGCAGGATGGTACGCCCGAAGGTCGACTTGCCGCTGCCGCTCTCGCCGACGAGGCCGACCACCTCGCCTCGCCGGATCTCCAGCGAGATGCCGTCGACCGCGTTCACCGTCTCCGCGCGCGTGCTCGGCCAGGGAATGACGCCGAGCTTGCGGGTCCATTCGATGCCGCCTCCGATGCGCCCGCGCCGGTAGCGCTTGGAGAGGTCCTCGGTGCGCAGAAGCGGCGCGTCGTCCTCCGCCGGCTCGCGGCTCGCGGCCACCTCGACGACGCTCCTGTCGTCCGCCGGCTCCTCCGGCCAGCCGGGCAGGCCGGCGCTCTTCCAGCAGCGCGCGCCGTTGCCGGCGGCGTCGGTTGCGAGCACCTGCTCGTTCTCGACGCAGGCGCTTTCCGCGAACGGGCAGCGGGGAGCGAAGATGCAGCCGGGCGGGGCGTTGACGAGGTCGGGGAAACGCCCCGGGATCGGGGCGATGCGCCGCGCGCGCCCGTCCGCCGCGAGCCGCGGCAGCGAGGCGAGCAGGCCCTTGGTATAGGGATGGGACGGGCGGCCGAGCACCGTGTCCTTCTCGCCCACCTCGACCACGCGGCCGGCATAGAGCACGCAGACCCGGTCGGCGATGCGGTTCACCACGCCGAGATTATGGGTGATGAACACCATGCCGAGCCCGCGGCTGCGCCGCAGATTGTCCAGCAGGTCGAGGATCTGCGCCTCCACCGTCACGTCGAGCGCGGTGGTCGGCTCGTCGAGGATCAGCAGGCGCGGATTGCACACGATGGCGGAGGCGATCAGCACGCGCTGCTGCATGCCGCCCGAGAGCTGGTGCGGATAGGCGGAGGCGATCTCGCGCGGGCCCGGCAGGCCCACCTCGCCGAGCGCGGCGACGGCCTTCTCCAGCGCCTCGGCGCGCGAGAGCCCCTGATGGTAGACCAGCGGCTCGGCCACCTGCTCGCCGATGCGAAGGCTCGGGTTGAGCGAGGTGAAGGGGTCCTGGAACACCATGCCGATGGCGCGGCCGCGCAGCGCGCGCCGGCTCGCCTCGTCGAGCCCGATCAGCTCGCCGTCCTCGAAGCGGATCGAGCCGTCGAGATGCGCCTCGGGGCCGAGCAGCCCCATCGCCGCCAGCGCCACCGAGCTCTTGCCGGAGCCGGATTCGCCGACCACGGCCAGCGTCTCGCCGGCGTTCACGTCGAAGCTCACGCCGTTCAGCGCGCGCAGCCTTCCGCGGCCGGTCTGGTAGGTGAGGGTGAGGTCCTTGACGGACAGGAGGGGCGTCGTCATCAGCCGCCTTTCCGCTGCATGCGCGGGTCGAGCGCCTCGCGCAGGCCGTCGCCGAGCAGGTTCACCGCGATCACGGTGATGCCCATGGCGATGCCGGGCGCGAGCGCGACCCAGGGCGCGCGATCGATGAGGGGACGGGCTTCGGAGATCATCAGGCCCCAGTCCGAGCTCGGCGGCTGCGCGCCGAGGCCGATGAAGGACAGCGCCGCGCCGAGCAGGATGGCGAAGGTCACGCGCAGGCTCGCCTCCACCATGATCGGCGGCCAGGCATTGGGCAGGATCTCCGCGTGGAGAATATAGGCGGCGCGCTCCCCGCGGGCGCGGGCGGCCTGCACGAACTCCTCGCCGGCGAGGTCGAGCGTGACCGAGCGGGTGAGCCGCACCGTGCTCGGCACGTAGACGATGCCGACCGCGATAATCATCTTCCACAGCGAGGGCGGCGTGACCGCCAGGATCAGCAGGCCGAGCATGATCGGCGGGAAGGAGAGCAGCACGTCGGTGGCGCGCATGATCGCCTCGTCCACCGTCCCGCGCCGGTAGCCGGCCCACAGGCCGAGCGGCACGCCGATCAACAGGCTGACCGCCGTCGCCGCGAAGCCCATCATCAGCGAGAGGCGTGCGCCCATCAGCGTGCGGCTGAACACGTCGCGCCCGAACTCGTCGGTGCCGCACCAATGGGCGAGGCTCGGCGGCTTGAGCCGGCTAAGTATGCTCATCTCGTCGAAGCGGTAGGGCGCGATCCACGGCGCGGCGATCGCTACCGCGACCAGCAGCGCCAGCACCAGCGCGCCGACGACGAGCTTCGGATTGGCCCCGGCCAGCAGCGAGCGCATGGGGCGCGCGGCTTCGGCGTTGGCGGCGTCAGCTTTCGGCATGGCCATAGCGGATCTTCGGGTTGAAATAGGCATAGAGCAGGTCGGCGATGAGGTTGGCGAAGCAGTAGACCGCCGCGATCAGCAGGATTCCGGCCTGGATCAGCGGCAGGTCGTGGCGCTCGATGGCGAACAGCAGCAGCCGCCCGATGCCGGGATAGGAGAACACCGCCTCCACCACCACGATGTTGCCGAGCAGCCAGCCGACATCGATGGCGAGCACGGTGATGGTCGGCAGCAGCGCGTTGCGCAGCGCGTGGCGGCGGATGATGACGCCCTCCGGCAGCCCCTTGGCGCGGGCGTTGCGCACATAGTTGGAGCGCAGCGTCTCGATCATCGAGGAGCGCGTGAGGCGCGAGACATGGGCGATGAGGGTAAAGGTCAGGGTCAGCGACGGCAGGATCAGATGCGAGGCCCAGGACCAGAAGCCGTGCGAAAGGTTCCCCGCGCCCCCGCTCGGCAGCCAGTCTAGATAGCGGGCGAAGACGATGATGGCGACGATGGCCCAGAAGAACTCCGGCACCGACACGCCGATATAGGAGAACACCGACACCGCATGGTCGGTGAAGCGGTTCTGCCGGACCGCGGCGAGCACGCCGAGCACGATGCCGAACACCGCGACCATGACGAAGGCGATGGCCGCCAGCAGCGCCGAGGACATGAAGGCGTCCCAGATCAGCGGCCCGACCGGCCGCTCCATGATGAGGGAATTGCCGAGATTGCCGCTCAGCACCCCGCCCGCCCAGCGCCAGTACTGGACATAGGCCGGCGCGTCGAGGCCGAGCTTGTGCTCGATGGCCTTGATGGTGGCGTCGTCGGCGAACTGGCCGGCGAGGATATGGGCGACGTTGCCGGGCATCACCTGCGTGATGGCGAACACCAGCACCGACATCACGACCAGGATCGCGACGATGCCGACGAGGCGCTTGATCACGTAAAGGACCATGGGACTTCCCGGGCGTTGCGGCTCCGCGCGCGGCGGGACCTGAGCAGCAGGGGGAGAAGGCGCGCCCGGCTCCTAAGGAGGGCCGGGCGCATCCCGCGGGCAGCGGGGGACATCGCCCGCGGGAGATAGGCGGGCGAGCGTCAGCTCACTCGACCGTGGTCTCGCGCAGGTCGAGCCACATCATCGGGCTGGAATGGAAGCCCTTCACGTTCTTGCGGTAGGCGTTGACGTGGTTGAGCACGTAGGGGATCGCCCCGGCGGGGTTGTCCTCGGCGAGCGCCTGGAACTTCTTGTACAGCGCGGCGCGCTCATCCTCGGTCTTGGCGGCGCGGGCGTCGTCCAGGACCTTGTCGATCTCCGGGTTCTTGTAGTTCCAGAGCTGCGTGTTCCACGACCCGGTCGAGTGGTAGAAGGGGTAGATCGAGGTGTCGATGGTCGGCCGGCTGAAGAAGCCGTCCGCATAGAAGTCGGCCTTGCCCTCGATCTCCTTCACGAACTTGTCCCACGGCACGCGCTGGATATCGACCTTGATGCCGACCGGCGCCAGCATCTCCTTGGCGGCGATGCCGAGGCGCTCACGCGTCGGGCGGCCGACCGGGACATAGAGCGTGGCCTCGAAGCCGTCCGGATAGCCGGCCTCGGCGAGGAGCTTCTTGGCGCCCTCGACGTCGGGCGCGCCGATCGGGATGTCCGAGTTGTAGTAGGGGTGCGAGGGCGGGATCATGGTGTGGGTCGGGGTGCCCTGGCCGTAGAGCGCGACCTCGACCAGCGCCTTCTTGTCCAGCGCCATCAGCACCGCCTTCCGCACGCGCGCATCGTCGAACGGCTTCTTGGCGCTGTTCATGATGAGGCCGTCCCAGGTCGAGGTCGGCGTCGAGTCGACGACGATGTCCGGGTTGTCCTTCATCTGGTCGATGGATTCGAGCGGCAGGCTCCAGACGAGGTCGACGTCGCCGGTCTCCAGCGCCGCGATCTCCGCCGCGCTCTCCGGCATGATGCGGAAGGTCACGGCGTCGAGCTTGGGCTCGCCCTTCACGTAGTAGTCGGGGTTCTTCACCAGCTCGACGCGGTCGCCGGGCGTGAAGGACTTGAACATGAACGGCCCGGTGCCGATCGGGTGGGTGGCGATGGTGTCGAACTTGTCGCGCGGCAGGATGCGCACCTGGCGGTCGCCGAACAGCTCGGCGAAGCCCGAATAGGGGATCTTCAGCTTGAAGACGACGGTCTCCTTGTCCGGCGTCTCGATGCTGTCGACGATGTCGAAGTTCACCCGCGCCGGCGAGCCGGTCGCCTTGTCCTTGATGCGCTCGATGGAGGCCTTGACGTCGGCGGCCTCGAGCTCACGGCCGTCATGGAATTTCACGCCGGGACGCAGCTTGAAGGTCCAGGTCTTCTGGTCGTCGCTCTTGCTCCAGCTCTCGGCGAGGTCGGGCTTCACGCCGCCCTTGCCGTCGACTTCCGTCAGTCCGCTGAAGATGAGGAAGTTCATGATGTACTCTTCGCCGAGCTTGGTCTTGGCGGCGTCGAGCGTGTTGAGGTTCGAGGGGATGGCCACGCGCAGCGTGCCTGCCGCCATGGCCGGGGCCATCAGCGCGGTCAGGCTGATCGCCGCCGCGCCCAGAGCGCCGATAAATCGCTTCTTCATTCCCAACTCCTTCGAGGTCTTTGTTTATGCTTAACTTTTTTCATTGAGCCCCCGACGCCACGAGCGCGCCGGGTGCCTTTCAGCGCCCCCGCGCGGCGAAGATCGCGCCGAGGAATTCCAGGATCAGCGTGGTGGCGAGCAGGCTGGTCTGCCCCTCGACATCGATGAACGGGTTCACCTCGACGAGGTCGAAGCCCACCACCCGCCCGCGCGCGGCGACGCCCTGAAGGAGCGCGCGCGCCTCGTGGTAGAGCAGCCCGTCCACGGTCGGCGAGCCGGTGCCCGGGGCGATGGAAGGGTCGAGCCCGTCGATGTCGATGGTGACGAAGACGTTGCCGAGCTCGGGCATCGCCTCCAGCACGGCGTTGATGCCCTGCTCGCGAATGTCCTCGCGGGTGAAGATGCGCACGCCCTGGGCGAGCGCGTCCTCATAGTCGTTCTCGCGAGTGCGCACGTCGCGTATGCCGAGCTGCACCATGTGGCGCACGAAGGGCAGCTCCTTGGCGCGCCGCAGCGGACTCGCATTGGTGTAGCGCACCCCGGCGATCTCGTCGCGCCAGTCCATGTGCGCGTCGATATGCACGATGTCGATCGGCCCGAGCGCCTCGAAGGCGCGCACATTCGGGAAGGTGACCGAATGGTCGCCGCCGAGGATCACCGGCAGCGCCCCGCGCGCCAGCAGCGCGCCGACCGAGGCGGTGATCTTCGCCATGTTGGCGTCGATGTCGAAATAGGTGATGTCGACATCGCCGCAATCGACCATCGAGACGTCCTTCAGGAAGCGCTGCTTCCGGTTGACGTCCCAGTAGCCGGCGGCGTTGCCGGTGCCCCAGGCGGCGTAGCGGGTCGACTGGTTGCGGATCTCGCGCGGCCCGAAGCGCGTGCCGGGGCGGTAGCCGACGCCGCAATCATAGGGGATGCCGAGCACCGCCACGTCGGCCTCGACCTGCGCGAAGTCCTCGCAGATCGGCGAGCGCAGGAAGCTCGCAATGCCGGCGGAGGGCATGTAGGCGGCGTAGCGGGGAGTGGGCGCGTCCATCACTCGGCCTCCGCCCTGGCGGGGTCCGGCACGGCCTGGCTGGCCGCTTCGTCGCCGCGGGACGCGGACGCGCCGGCCGGCAGCGCGTCCTCCTCCCGCCACCACACGCCGAGCTCCCAGAGCTTCTCCTCGGTGCGCGCCACGGAGGCGGCGACATCGCCGGGATGGAGGCCGGCGATCAGCGCCACCAGCGTCTCGCAGACCGCGAAGGCCGGCGTCACCGTGTCGAAGAAGGAAGGCGACTGGCTGGAGGCGAGCAGGGTGAGATGGGCCAGCCGGCCGATCGCGTTGGCCTCGCTGTCGGTGATGGCGACGACGCGCACCCCCTGACGGCGGGCGAAGGCGGTGGCCTCCACCACATGGCGGGCGGCGGGCGTGTAGCAGATGACCAGCAGCACGTCGCCGGGGCCGGAATCGAGCATGCCCGGATGGCCGACGCCGCCGGTGGCGTCGAGCAGCACCGAGCGGTCGTCGAAGAAGGACAGCAAATAGTTGAACTGGAACGCCGCCGGGAAGGAGGAGCGGTGGCCGAGGCAGTAGATCCGCCGTGCCGCCACCATGGCGCGGGCGGCTTCCACCAGCTTCTCGACCCGCGAGGGCAGGGCGACCTCGGTGAGGTGGCCGGATAGCCGCGCCAGCATCTCGGTGGCGATGCCCGCATCGCCGACCTCGCGATGGCGGCGCAGCAGGTTCTCGGCCCGCCCGCCATAGGCGACGGGCGCCTCGCGCAGGGCCGCGGCGTGGATGGCGCGCACCTCGTCGAACCCGGTCAGGCCGAGCTGCTGGGCGAAGCGGGTCATGGTCGCGGGCGGCACGCCGGCGCGGCGCGCCTGCTCGCGCATCGACAGCAGCGCCACGTCCTCGGGATGGTCGAGCACATAGCCGGCCGCGACCCGGATCTGGCCGGGCAGCTCGTCGAAGTGCTGCTTCACCCTGGCAACGAAGTCGGAGCGTTTCATGCCGGCCACGATAGGGGGCTGTTTCGCGCTCTGCAACGTTTGTTTCAAAACAGATAAATTTTGATCTGATTGATCCAAAATCGAGCAGGAATCCACCCGCTCATGCCTAGTTTGCAGGCAGATCGCAGGGGTGCCGGTCGGGGCGGGATGCAGCAGCGCTGTCATTTCAGCAGCGTGCGGGCGATGATGTTGCGCTGGATCTCGGACGAGCCCTCATAGATCCGCATGATGCGGGCATCGCGCACATAGCGTTCCAGCGGCAGGTCCTGCGCGTAGCCGTAGCCGCCATGGACCTGCAGCGCGGAATCGGTGACGCGCCCGGCCATCTCGGCCGCGTACAGCTTCGCCATTGCCGCTTCCTGCGAGAAGTGGGCATGGCGGGCGCGCAGATGCGCGGCGCGCAGGCCGAGCAGGCGGGCCGCCTCGAGATCGGTCGCCATGTCCGCCAGCATCCATTGCAGGCCCTGGAAGCGGGCGATCGGCTCGCCGTCGACCTGGCGCTCCTGCACCCAGCCGCGCGCGGCGTCGAGCGCGGCCATGGCGATGCCGGTGGAGGTGGCCGCGACCTCGACCCGCCCGTTGTCGAGCACCTTCATCGCGGTGCGGAAGCCGCTGCCCTCCTCGCCGAGCCGGCAGTCGGCGGGGATGAGGCAGTCGTCGAAGCGGACCTCGAACACGTGCCCGCCGCGCAGCCCCATGGTCGGCTCGGGCGAGCTCACGCCGAGGCCGGGCGTGCCGCGCTCCACCACGAAGGCGCTGATGCCGCGCGCCCGCGCCGCCGGGTCGGTGAGCGCGAACACGACGATGAAGTCGGCATGGGCGGCGTTGGAGATGAAGTGCTTGGTGCCGCTGAGCCGGTAGGCGTCGCCCTCGCGGACCGCCCGTGTGCTCATGTCGGCCGGGTTGGAGCCGGCGCGCGGCTCGGTCAGGGCGAAGGCGCCGAGGCTGGTGCCCGCCGCCGCCGGCGGCAGCCAGCGGCCGCGCTGCGCGTCGTCCCCGCCGATCAGGATCGCGTCGGTGGCGAGGAAATGCGCGGTCAGCATGGAGGTGGTGGAGGCGCAGGCGCCCGCCAGTGCCTCGACGGCGAGATAGAGCGCCACCGCCGAGGCGCCCGCCCCGCCCCATTGCTCGGGCAGGTTCATGCCGGTGAGACCGATCTCCGCCAGCGCCGGCAGGTGCTCGCCGGCGAAGCGCCGCTCGGCGTCGATCGCCTGCGCGCGCGGGGCGATCTCCTGCGCCGCGAAACGGGTGATCGCGTCGGCAATGGCAAGGTCGTCGTCGGTACAGAACGGGGTCATGAGCGGCTCGGCAACTGAAGGAAGGCCCGAGCTTGACACCCTCCCTTAATTAATAAAAATATCGGCTTTTCATAATCTGAATAAATAAAGGTAATCCACCGCGTGGCCATCAACGTCTCCTGGCGCCAGCTCACCTATTTCGTCGCCACGGCCGAAGCCGGCAGCACGCTGCGCGCCGCCGAGGCGCTCCACGTCTCGCAGCCGGCGATCTCGGTCGCCATCGGCCAGCTCGAGCAGAGCTTCGGCCAGAAGCTGTTCGTGCGGCGCCACGCGCAGGGGGTCGACCTCACCCCGTTCGGGCGCAGCAAGCTCGCCGAGGTGCGCCACCTGCTCGCCCACGCCCATGCGGTGATGGACAGTACCAAGGACGGGCGGCTCACCGGCGAGCTGGAGATCGGCGTCTTCTCCACCCTCGCGCCCGCCTATGCGCCCGGCCTGCTGCGCGCCTTCAGCGCCGCCCATCCCGACGTGCGGGTGCGCCTGCGCGAGGAGCCGCTCGACCAGCTTCACCGCGATCTCGCTGATGGCGTGGTCGAGCTCGCCCTGCTGTACGACCTCGACACGATCGGCGAGATGGCCCGCACCCCGCTCGGCGCGCTCACGCCCTATGCGCTGCTGGCGAAGGATCATCCGCTGGCCGACGCGGCGCAGGTCTCGCTGCGCGACCTGGCGCTGGAGCCGTTCGTGCTGATCGACCTGCCGCACAGCCGCGACTATTTCCTGTCGCTGTTCCGCATGACCGGGGCGATGCCCGAGCAGCTCCTGCGCTGCACCTCGCTGGAGACGGTGCGCGGCATGGTCGCCCACGGCCTCGGCAACAGCGTGCTGGTGACGCGGCCCTTCGGCGACCATTCCCATGACGGCCTGCCGCTGGTCTGCCGCCCGCTGGTGGAAAGCGTGCCGCCGCAGCGCGTCATCATCGGCTCCTCGGCCTACGCGCCGATGACGCGCGCGGCCGAAGCCTTCGTCACCGTCGCGAAGGACTACTTCCGCGGCCGCGGGGCGACGTGACGTTCTGAATAAACTCATCTTATCCAAGATATGAAAATTCATTAGTACACTTAATTCGATGCGCTTCCTATGGTGCCGCTCGTCGACCCTCCGCGATCGACCAGCATGAGGAGCCCTGCGTGACCGCCGCCACCAAGAACAGCCGGATCGTCCGCGCCCCGCGCGGCACCGCCCTCAACGCCCGCAGCTGGCAGACCGAAGGCCCGCTGCGCATGCTGATGAACAACCTCGATCCCGAGGTCGCCGAACGCCCCGAGGACCTGGTGGTCTATGGCGGACGCGGGCGGGCGGCGCGCAACTGGGAATGCTTCGACCGCATCGTCTCCACGCTGAAGGCGATGGACCAGGACGAGACGCTGCTGATCCAGTCCGGCAAGCCGGTCGGGGTCATCCGCACCCATGCCGACGCCCCGCGCGTGCTGATCGCTAATTCCAACCTCGTCAGCCGCTGGGCGACGCAGGAAGTGTTCGACGAGCTCGAGCGCAAGGGCCTGATGATGTACGGCCAGATGACGGCCGGCTCCTGGACCTATATCGGCAGCCAGGGCATCATCGGCGGCACCTTCGAGACCTTCGTCGAGGCCGGCCGCCAGCATTATGGTGGCGATCTTTCCGGCCGCTGGCTGCTCACCGCCGGGCTCGGCGGCATGGGCGGGGCGCAGCCGCTCGCCGGCGTCATGGCCGGCTGCTCGGTGCTCGCCATCGAGATGCGCGAGGAGCGCATCGAGCGGCGCATGCAGGGCGGCTATCTCGACCGCAAGGCCGGCAGCCTCGACGATGCGCTGGCGATGATCGCCGAAGCCCGTCGCACCGGCGAGGCGCTCTCCATCGGGCTCATCGGCAACGCCGCCGAGGTCTATGAGGAGATCCTCGCGCGCGGCACGCTGCCCGACCTCGTCACCGACCAGACCGCCGCCCACGACCCGCTGTTCGGCTACATCCCCGCCGGCTGGAGCATCGCCGAGTGGGAGCGCCGGCGCGAGACCGACGCCGAGGGCACCATCGCCGCCGCCAAGCACACCATGGCGCGGCAGGTGCGGGCGATGCTGGAGTTCCGCGCGCGAGGCATCCCCGTGTTCGACTACGGCAACAACATCCGCCAGATGGCGCGCGATGCCGGCGTCGAGGAGGCGTTCGACTTCCCCGGCTTCATCAGCGCCTATGTGCGCCCGCAATTCTGCCGGGGCCGCACCCAGTTCCGCTGGATCGCGCTGTCGGGCGAGCAGCAGGACATCCTGCATTCGAGCCGCAAGCTGAAGGGCATCGTCGCCGATCCGAGCTTCGCCCGGTGGATCGACATGGCGGAGAAGCGCATCCAGTTCCAGGGCCTGCCCTCGCGCAGCTACTGGATGGGGCTGCAGGACCGCGTCGCCGCCGGCCTCGCGCTCAACGAGATGGTGGCCTCCGGCGAGGTCGCCGCGCCCATCATCGTCACCCGCGACCACATCAGCTCCGGCTCCGTCGCGAGCCCGAACCGCGAGAGCGAGGGCATGCTGGACGGCTCCGATGCGGTCGCCGACTGGCCGATGCTGAACGCGCTCACCGCCTGCGCCAGCGGTGCGACCTGGGTGTCGCTGCACAATGGCGGCGGCGTCGGCATCGGCTATTCGCAGCATGCCGGCTTCGCGGTGGTGGCGGATGGCAGCGAGGACGCCGCCCGGCGCCTGCGCCGCGTGCTGGCGAACGATTCCTCCGTTGCCGTGTTCCGCCATGCCGACGCCGGCTATGAGGAAGCGATCGCCACCGTCGAGCGCGAAGGGCTGACCCGATCGGCCTCGTCCGCCCCGTGAGCGGGGCCTCGAGCAACATCGGGAGCTCGACCGCCATCGGGCGGCTGGCGCAGTGGTGCGCCGGCTTCACGCCGGGCGAGGTGCCGCCCGAGGTGCGGGCCGTGGCGCGCAACTGCCTGGTGGACACGCTCGGCGTCGCCCTTGCCGGCGCCACAGCGCCGGTCGCGCGCAAGGCGCAGCGCGTCGCCGGCCTCGCTAGTGCCCCGGGTGCCGCGGCCGTGCCCGGCACCGGGCTTCGCCTCGCCCCGCCCGGCGCCGCCATGGCCAACGGCACCGCCGCCCATGCGCTCGACTTCGATGACAATTGCTATGCCGGCGTGGTGCACGGCTCGGCGATCATCGTGCCCGCGGCACTCGCCGTCGCGCAGCAGGTCGGCGCGTCCGGCGCGGCGCTGGTCGACGCCATCATCGCCGGGTCGGAGGCGGAATACGCGCTCGGCGCCGCCGCCACGATGAGCCTCTACGAGAAGGGCTGGTGGACCACCGCCGTGCTCGGCCCGGTCGGCGCCGCGGTCGCGGCCGGCCGGCTTCTCGGCCTCGACGCGATGGCGATGGGCGCGGCCATCGGCATCGCGCTCGCCGGCGCGGGCGGGGCCAAGGCCGCCTTCGGCACCGATGCCAAGCCGCTGCTCGCCGGCCGCGCCGCGGAGGCGGGCGTCGTCGCCGCCCTGCTCGCCGCCGAGGGAGCGAGCGGCCCGCCCGACGTCGCCACCCATCTGCGCGGCTTCGCGGCGCTGTTCAACGACGGCGTGTTCGACGAGAGCGCGCTCGAGGAGCCAGGCACGCGCTGGCGCCTCCTCGACCCCGGCATCGACGTCAAGCGCATCCCGGTGTGCCTGTCCGCCCACACCAGCGTCGACGTGGTGGCCGAGCTGGCGCGCGCGCACGGCTTCGGCGCGGGGGAGGTGGCGCGCATCGTCTGCGACGTGCCGCCGGTGATCGTCGCCAACCTCATTCACGACCGGCCGGCGACGCCCCAGCAGGCGCAGTTTTCCATGCCCTTCGCGCTCGCCGCCACGCTGGTGCTTGGCGATGTGACGCTGTCCGACCTCGACGAAAGGGTGATCCGCGACCCCGCCATCGCCGCCCTGATGGAGCGCGTGGAGATGCACACCGGCGCCTCCTGGGACGAGGAGGCCCGCCGGCACGCGCCCGAAGGGGCACGGGTGCGGGTCGAGCTTGCCGACGGACGCGTCTTCGAAGGCTTCCGCGCCATCCCGCGCGGCGCGGCCGGCGATCCGTTGCCGCCCGAGGCGCTTGCCGCCAAGTTCCGCGCCTGCGCCGGCCTCCTGCTGCCGCCCGGCGCGGTGGAGCGGCTGCTCGCCCGCCTCGACGCGATCGAGACGCGAGCGAACCTGCGCGACCTGTTCGACGACCTGAACCACGAGGCCTGACCTGACCATGGCTCCCCTGCCGCCGCCGCTCGCGGGCGTGCGCGTGCTCGACTTCTCGCGCATGCTCGCCGGCCCCTTCTGCACCGCCCTGCTCGCCGATGCCGGCGCCGACGTCATCAAGATCGAGAGCCCGGACGGCGACGACGCGCGTCATTTCGCGCCGCGGGCGGGCGGGGAGAGCACTTATTTCCTGATGATCAACCGCGGCAAGCGCTCTGTGGTGCTCGACCTCAAGAGCGAGGAGGGCCGACGCGCCGTGCATGAGCTCGCCGCCGGCGCGGACATCGTGGTCGAGAATTTCCGCCCCGGCGTCGCCGCGCGCCTCGGCATTGACTATGCGAGCCTCGCCGCCATCAACCCGAAGCTGGTCTATGCCAGCATCTCCGGCTTCGGCCAGGAAGGGCCGCTCTCGCACCGCCCGGCCTACGACATCATCGCCCAGGCGATGAGCGGCATCATGAGCGTGAACGGCCCGGCGGGCTCGGGCCCGAACCGGGTCGGGGAATCGGTGGGCGACCTGATCGCCGGTCTGCAGGCGACCTGGGCCATCCTCGCCGCCCTGCACGGGCGCGAGCGCGACGGGCGCGGTCAGCATCTCGACATCGCCATGCTCGATTCCATCTTCTCGATCATGATGACCGCGCTGTCGCAATATCTGTTCACCGGCGAGGTGCCCGGGCGGATCGGCAACGCGCACCCGATCAGCGCGCCGCTCGACAGCTTCGAGGCGGCGGACGGGCATCTCATCATCGCGGTCGCCAACGACACGCTGTTCGCTGGCCTCGCCGCCGCCATCGGCCAGCCGGAGCTGGCAGCCGATCCACGCTTCGCCACCGACCAGGCCCGCAAGGGCAACGAGGCGGCGCTGAAGGCGATCCTCGAGGGCTGGACACGCCAGCGCGGCGTCGCCGAGGCGGTGGCGGCGCTGGAGGCCGCGCGGGTGCCGGCCTCGCCGATCCTGACGATTGACCAGGTGGTCGCCAGCGCCCACGCCAAGGCGCGCGGGCTGGTGCGCACCGTGCTGCACCCGGCGGCCGGCGCGATCCCCGTGGTGCCGCAGCCGGTGCATTTCCTCGGCTCGGGCGAACTCCCGATACGCCCGGCGCCGCTGCTCGGCGAGCACACGGACGAGATCGTGGGGAACGTCGCGCCGCGCTGAGCGGTTAGCCCCGCGGCGGGGAAACCGGAGCGCGTGCCCGTGCGCCTCGGCTCGGCTCGGCGGGCTTGCCCACATGGCGCGAAGCGCGCCATGCTCCGTGGCTCGTCCTCCGATCCGCCGTGCAGGGAGAATGCGATGACACGCCCCTTCGATGCGATCGTCATCGGCGCCGGGCAGGCCGGCCCGCCGCTCGCCGGGCGGCTGACTGCTTCCGGCAAGCGCGTCGCCGTCATCGAGCGGCACTATTTCGGCGGCACCTGCGTCAACACTGGCTGCCGCCCCACCAAGACCCTGGTGGCGAGCGCCTATGCCGCGCGGATGGCCCAGCGGGCGGCGGATTTCGGCGTGGTGCTGAAGGGCGCGCCCGGCATCGACATGAAGACGGTGGCGGCGCGCGCGGGCAAGATCATCCATGACAGCCGCGCCGGCATCGAGAGCTGGCTCGAGGGCATGGAGGGCTGCACCGTGCTGCGTGGCCATGCCCGCTTCACCGGTCCGCACGAGGTGACGGTCGACGGCGAGGCGCTGAGCGCGCCGCTCATCTTCGTCAATGTGGGCGGGCGCGCGGCGGTGCCGGACATGCCCGGTCTCGACGAGGTGTCCTATCTCACCAACAGCACCATGGTGGAGCTGGACCGGCTTCCGGCCCATCTCGTGGTGGTCGGTGGCTCCTATATCGGGCTCGAATTCGCGCAGATGTACCGCCGCTTCGGCGCGCGGGTGAGCGTGGTCGAGAAGGGCCCACGCCTGGTCGGCCGGGAGGACGAGGACGTATCGGCCGCGATCCGCGAGATCCTGGAGGCCGAGGGCATCGAGGTGCACACCGGCGCCGAATGCATCAGCTTTTCCGGCCATGAGGACGGGCTGGCGGTGCATGTCGACGGCTCGGGCGGCGGGGCGCGGATTCCCGGCTCCGACGTCCTGCTGGCGATCGGGCGGCGGCCGAACACCGACGATCTGGGGCTCGCGGCGGCCGGCATCGAGACCGACGAGCGCGGCTACATCACCGTCGACGACCATCTCCAGACCAGCGTGCCCAGCGTCTACGCCATGGGCGACTGCAACGGGCGCGGCGCCTTCACCCACACCGCCTATAACGATTACGAGATCGTCGCCGCCAACCTGCTGGACGGGAAGGACTGGAAGCTGAGCGAGCGCATCCCCGGCTATGCGCTCTACACCGATCCCCCGCTCGGGCGGGTCGGCATGAGCGAGGCGCAGGCGCGCGCCACCGGCCGGCCGTTGCTGATCGGCAAGCGGCCGATGAGCCGGGTCGGCCGGGCGCAGGAGAAGGCCGAGACGCAGGGCTTCATGAAGGTGGTGGTGGACGCGCAGACGCAGCGCATCCTCGGCGCCGCCATTCTCGGCACCGGCGGCGAGGCCATTCACGGCCTGCTCGACGCCATGAACGCGGACCTGCCCTGGACCTTCTTCCAGCGCGCGGTGCCGATCCACCCCACTGTGTCCGAGCTCATTCCCACCCTGCTGGAGGGCATGGAGCCGGCGGAGTGAGAGACGCTCCGCCCGGCTCGCTCAGCGGCGGGGGTGGTAGAGCGCCTCGAGTTCCCCGAAGGCGAGGTCGACGGTGACGGCGAACAGCGCCACCAGCACGGTCCCCTGCAACACATAGGACGGGTTGCTGCCCGACAGCCCGTCGATGATCGGCGAGCCGAGGGTGAGGGCGCCCACGGTCGAGCCGATGGTCGCAGTGCCGATGCCGATGGTGACCGAGGTGCGCACGCCGGCGAGGATGATGGGCGCGGCGAGCGGCAGCTCGATCCGCCACAGCTTGCCCGCCGCCGAGAAGCCGGTGCCGTCGGCCGCGTCCAGCACCGGGGCGGGCACGCTTCGCAGGCCCGCGACCACCCCGCCCATCACCGGCAGCACGCCGTAGAGCACCAGCGCCAGCACGGTCGGCGCGGCGCCGTAGCCCATCGCCGGCACCGCCAGCGCCAGCACCGCCACCGGCGGGAAGGTCTGGGCGACGGCGGTGAGCATTTCCAGCGTCGCCGCATAGTCGCGCCCCGCCGGCCGCGTGGCGAAGACGCCGGCGGCGAGGCCGACGACGATCGCGACCAGGCTGGCGAGCCCCGTCAGCATCGCGTGCGAGGCGACGAGCTCGGGAAAGCTCGCCCGGCTGTAGACGAGCCGGGTGCCGGGCGGAAACAGGAAGCCGAGATGGGGCGCGATGCGGTCCATGGTGAAGGTGAGGACGAGGAACAGCGCGCCGACCCACAGCACCGGACGCCCCAACAGCCGTACAAGGCCGGCCCGCCATCGCCCAGAGCTCATCGTCCGACGAGGTCCGTCAGGTTTAGCGTGCCGCGCCGCCCGTTCGCCGCGTCCAGCACTGGCAGATGCGCGACGCCGTCCGCGATCATGCGCGCCAGCGCCTCCTCCAGAGTCGCGCCGGCGGGGATCGGTTCGCCATCGGCGGCCGGTGCGGCCGAGAAGTCGGTGCGCTCGCCGACATTCAGTACCTGCAGCAGGTGAAGCCCCAGCAGCGGACCGCCGAAGAAGCGCGCCACCTGCTCGCTGGCCGGATGGGCGAGCACGGCCGCCGGCGCGCCGGCCTGCACCAGCCGGCCATGCTCCAGCATGGCGATCGTGCCGCCGAGCCGGATCGCCTCCTCGACGTCATGGGTGACGAGCAGCACGGTGGTGCCGGTGCGCTTCTGGATCGCCGCGAGGCTCTCCTGCAGGCTGCGCCGGGTGAGCGGGTCGACCGCGCCGAAGGGCTCGTCCATCAGCAGCAGCTCGGGGTCGGCGGCAAGCGCGCGGGCGACGCCGACGCGCTGCTGCTGGCCGCCGGAGAGCTGGTCCGGGTAGCGCTGGGCGTGGATCTCAGGCTCCAGCCCGACGAGGTCCAGCAGCTCGCTCACCCGCGCCTCGACGCGCCCGCGCTCCCAGCCGAGCAGTTGCGGCACGGTGGCGATGTTGCGGGCGACCGTCCAGTGCGGGAACAGGCCGATCGACTGGATGACGTAGCCGATGCGCCGGCGCAGCTCGACCGGCGCCAGCCCGGCGATGTCGACGCCGTCGAACAGGATGCGGCCGGAATCGGGGTTCTCCAGCCGGTTGACCATGCGCAGCAGGGTGGACTTGCCCGAGCCGGACGTGCCCACCAGCGCGCACACCGTGCCGGGCTCGACCGCGAACGACACGTCGTCGACCGCCTTGCGGCCGCCGAAGCTCTTGGTGACGGCGTCGAAGCGGATCACGTCGCCGGCCTCCGGAACAGCGCCAGCGCCACGCCGCGCAGGCTGAGGTCGGCGAGCAGCGCGAGCCCGATGGCGGAGAGCGCGCCGAGCAGGACGAGATCGCTCGCGGTCTGGCCGAGCCCCTGGAAGATGAAGGTGCCGAGCCCGCCGGCACCGATCAGCGCCGCCAGCGTGGCGAGGCCGATGAGCTGGACCAGCGTGATCCGCAGGGTCTGGAAGAAGGTGGGAAGCGCGAGCGGGACCATGGTGCTGGTGAAGATCTGCCGCCCCGTCATGCCCATGCCGCGGGCCGCGTCCACCGCCGCGCGGGGCACGCCGGACAGGCCCGCATGGACGCCGCGCGCGACCGGCAGCAGGCCGTAGAGCGCCAGCGCGACGATCGCCGGGAACGGGCCGATGCCGCCGATGCCGAGCCCGCGCAGCGCCGGGGCGAGGGCGGTGAGCGTCGTCAGCGGGCCGATCAGCAGCGCGAACAGGGCGATGGAGGGGATGGTCTGCACGATGTCGAGCGCGGCGAAGGCCGCCCCCGCCCGGCTCGGGCGGCGATAGGCCATGAAGCCGATCGCCGCGCCGACCGCCACCGCGACGACGAGCCCCGCCCCGGTCAGCTCGAGATGCCGGAACAGCTCGTTCAGATAGGCGTGCTGGCGCACCGAGAATTCGCGCGCGAGCGAGAGCTCGGACAATGCGCCGCCGGCCGCCAGCGCGAAGAGCCCGGCCGCGGTGGCGAGCACCGGCACCGCCTTCTGCGCCAGCGTGCGCGCACGCTCCACCGCATCAGCGAGGGTGAAGAAGCCCGCCGCCAGCAGGCACCAGAAGCCGGCGCCGAGCGAGACGCGGGTCAGCGGTCCGGCATCGGCGCCGTGCACCATGGCGGCATGGCCGGCGATGCCGGTCGAGGCCAGCATCAGCGCCCCGGCGGCGAGGCCGAGCAGCATGTGGCGCAGGGCAAAGTCGCGCGCGAGGCCGAGGCCGGCCATCGCCGCCAGCGGCGCCAGCACGGCGACGGTGCCGGCCGGGCCGGCCGCCGCCCACAGGCCGAGCGGGGTGCCGGAGAGCAGCCGGTTCGGCGCGATCACGACGAAGCCGCCGAGGAGGGCCGCCGCCACGCCGAAGGCGGCCAGCAGCACCGGCAGGGCGAGCGCCGGCGGGCCCGAACGCGAGGACAGGACTGAACGCAAGGGCGACATCGTCAGGCCGCCGCCCGGGCCCGCACCGGGGCGGGGGGTAGCGCCCGACGCCGGCGGGCGGCCTCCCGCCGCCCCGCCGCTCTCACCCGAGCAGCCCCTTCGAGCGCAGATAGTCCTGCGCGACGGAGCGGGCCTCCATGCCGTTGAGCTGCACCTGCGCGTTGAGGTGCTGGAGCGTCTCGAGCGTTAGCCCCTCGAAGGCGGGGGCGAGCAGCTCGGCGATCTTGGGATAAGCATCGAGCGTGGCTTTGCGGATCACCGGCGCGGGCTGGTAGACCGGCTGCACGTGCTTGGTGTCCTGCATCACCTTCAGGCCGAGCGCGGAGATGGCGCCGTCGGTGCCGTAGACCATGGCGGAATTGACGTCCGACGTGCCTTCGGCCGCGGCCTTGATGGTGGCGGTGGTGTCGCCGCCCGAGAGCACCAGAAGCTGCGGGCCGGCGAGCTTGAAGCCGTAGGCCTTCTGGAACGCGGGCAGCGCCGCCGCGCTCTCGACGAACTCGGCCGAGGCGGCGAGCTTCACCGTGCCGCCGTCATTGGCCCAGCGGGCGAAGTCGTCGAGGGTGGCCAGCTTCTCCTTCTCGGCGACGTCGCCGCGCACGGCGATGCCCCAGGTGTTGTCGGCGGGCGCGGGCGTGAGCCAGACGAGGTTGTTCTTGGCGTCGAGCTTCTTCGCCTCCTCGTAGCCCTTCTTCGCGTCCTTCCACACCGGGTCGTCGGCCATGTTGAAGAAGAAGCCGGCATTGCCGGTGTACTCGGGATAGACGTCGATCTCGCCCGCCAGCAGCGCGGAGCGCACGATCTTGGTGGGGCCGAGCTGCAGGCGCCGCGTCACCGGGATGTCGGCATGCTCGAGAATCAGCGCGATGATGTTGCCGAGCACCGCGCCTTCCGTATCGATCTTGGAGCCGACCACCACGGGGTCGGCGGCGTAGGCCGCGCCCATCGGGAGCAGTGCCGCTGCGCTGAGCGAAAGCAAGAGGCGGCGGCGGTTAATGCTCGTGATCATGAGATCCCCCCTGGAGCGGTCGTTCGGGACGGTGGCACGATGCCGACCGGTTGGCGGGAACGAACGCACCGCCCGGATTGTTCCAACAACAGCCCGGCATGGGAAGGGACTTGTCCGTGATCGGCCGGCAAATGCGCCCGGTGGACCGATCGCCGCCCTCGAACGCCCTCGATCACGACACCGTAAGAACGTTTGTCCACAAGCAGGCTTGCAAGATAATAATTCGTATCCTATTAATTAGTCATGCATGAGATCGAACCCCTCCGGCGCGCCCTGACGGCGCAGCTCCTCCAGGCCGGCCGCCAGTGGCGGCGGGTCGCCGAGCGCGAACTCGAGACGCTGGGCATTTCCGAGGCCTGCGCCGCGCCGCTGCTGTGGACGCACCGTCTTGGCGGGGGCGTGCGCCAGGTGACGCTCGCCTCCTATGTCGGCATCGAGGGACCCTCGCTGGTGCGCCTGCTGGACCAGCTCACCACCTCCGGCCTGATCGAGCGCCGCGACGACCCCACAGACCGCCGGGCCAAGACCATCTGGCTCACCGCGGCCGGCGAGCGGCTGGCCGCCCGCATCGAGGACCTGCTCACGGAAGTGCGCAGCCGCGTGCTCGCCGGCGTCAGCGCCTCCGATCTCGAGGCCGCCCTCCGGGTCCTGAAGCTTTTCGACGATTCGCCCGTGCCCGTGCCCGTGGCGGAGGAGGTGTCATCGTGACACTTCCCGCCTGGCGGGACTGGCTGTTCTCCGGCAAGGCCTTCCTCGCCTCCATGCTCGCGCTCTACATCGCGCTGGCGTTCGACCTGCCGCGCCCCTACTGGGCGATGGCGGCGGTGTATGTCGTCGCCAATCCGCTGGCGGGCGCCACCAGTTCCAAGGGCCTCTACCGCGCGCTCGGCACGCTGCTGGGCGCGGCCGCGGCGGTGTTCTTCGTGCCGCTCTTCGTCAATGCGCCGGAGCTGCTGAGCCTCGTCGTGGCGCTGTGGACCGGCTGCCTGCTCTACATCTCCATGCTCGACCGCACCCCGCGCAGCTACGTCTTCATGCTGGCCGGCTACAGCCTGCCGCTGATCGCGCTGCCCGAGGTCGGCGCGCCGGACCAGATCTTCGACGTCGCGCTGGCCCGCAGCGAGGAGATCATCATCGGCATCACCTGCGCCAGCGTCGTCGGCGCGGTCGTCTTCCCGACCAGCGTCGGGACCGCGCTGTCCGCGCGCATCAGCGGCTGGCTGGACGACGCCGCCTCCTGGGCCGGCGAGATCCTGCGCGGGGAGGGCGCGCTGCCGGCGACGCCGCTGCGCCGCCAGAAGCTCGCTGCCGACATTTCCGGCCTCGACATGGTCATCAGCCAGCTCTCCTACGACGCGGCGACGCGCGACGTGGTCCGCCATGCACGCGAGCTGCGCGGCCGGCTGCTCATCCTGCTGCCGCTGCTCTCCTCGCTGGCCGATCGGCTGCACGCGCTGAAGACGCAGGAGGGCGCGCTGCCGGCAGATCTCGCCGCGCTGCTCGCCCGCGTCGCCGACTGGCTGGGGCGCCGGAACGCCGCCAACCCGGACGAAGCCGACCTGCTGCTCGCGGCCATGAAGGCGCTGCGCCCGGCGACCCCGGGCGACTGGGACGCGCTGATGCGCGCCAGCGCGCTCGACCGGCTGGGCGAGGTCGTCTCGGTGTGGAGCGACTGCCTGACGCTGCGGGCCGACATCCAGCGCGGCCAGCATGCCGGCCCGTGGCGGCCGCGCTTCCGCCACCGCCAGGTGGTCGGCGCGGCGCGGCACTATGATTTCGGCCTGATGCTGTTCTCGGCCGGCTCCTGCGTGCTGGCGACGCTCGCGGTCTGCGCGTTCTGGATCGCCACCGGCTGGTCCGGCGGCGCCGGCGCGGTGATGATGACCGCGGTGGCGTGCTCGTTCTTCGCGGCGATGGACCGTCCGGCGCCCTTCATCCGCTTCATGGCCAACTGGAGCGGCGTCAGCCTCATAGTCTCGGCGATCTACCTGTTCGCGATCCTGCCCTTCGTGCACGATTTCGAGATGCTGGTGCTGGTCTTCGCCGCGCCGTTCCTCGTGCTCGGCCTGATCATCGCGCGCCCGCAATACACCATGCTCGGCATGCTGATGGCGGTGAACACGGCGTCCTTCGTCGCCCTGCAGAACCGCTACGACATCGACTTCGGCAGCTTCGTCAATCAGGGGCTGGCGGCGATGGCCGGCATCATCTTCGCCTTCGTGTGGAGCGTGGCGACGCGCCCCTTCGGTGCCGAGATCGCCGCGCGCCGGCTGGTGCGGGCCGGCTGGGCCGACCTCGCGGACACCGCCGGGGGGCTGCGGCGCGACGACCACCTGAAGCTCGCCGGGCGGATGCTCGACCGGCTCGGCCAGCTCGTGCCGCGCCTCGCGGCGATGGATGACCGCGAGCTGTCCGGTGTCGACGGCTTCGCCGAGGTGCGCTCGGGCTTCAACATCATCGAGCTGCAGAAGACGCGCCGGCGCCTTGCGCCAGACGGGCGCGCGGCGATCGACGCGGTGCTGGCCGGCATCTCCGCCCTCTACCGCGCCCGGGTGGCGCGCCGCAGCCTCGTTTCCCCGCCCGGGGAGCTGTGCGACGCGCTCGACACCGCGTTGCGCCGCATCGCCCATGACGGAAGCGGCGAGGCGCGGCGCGCGCTCGACGCGCTCATCGGGCTGCGGCGGGTGCTGTTCCCGGGCGTTCCGGGCCCGGCCGGGGATTTCGTGCCGGCGGAGCGCCGCCCGTCTCTGATAGCGGCGGAGTAGTGCCATGTCCGGCGAAATCGACGTCTACGGCGTCTACATTCCCAATCTGCTGGCGCTGATGCTGCTCACCCTTCCGGTGAGCCTGCTGCTGCGCCGGGGGCTCGCCCGTCTCGGGGCCTATGCCTTCGTCTGGCATCGCGGCCTGTTCGACGTCGCCCTCTATGTCCTTCTGCTGCAGGGCATGTCCCTGTTGTCCCAATGGTGGC
The DNA here is from genome assembly GCF_024752335.1 of Ancylobacter mangrovi. Classification (NCBI taxonomy): domain Bacteria; kingdom Pseudomonadati; phylum Pseudomonadota; class Alphaproteobacteria; order Hyphomicrobiales; family Xanthobacteraceae; genus Ancylobacter; species Ancylobacter mangrovi. The sequence continues at coordinate 142,860 of NZ_JANTHY010000010.1, forward strand.
TGTCATGACCTTCTCGCTGCGCGGCGCGTTCCGCGTCGCTGTCACTCTCCTCATCGCTCTCGCCGCGCTCGGAGCCGGGCGCGAGCTGTGGGGGCACTACATGAACGACCCGTGGACCCGCGACGCCAAGGTGCGCGCGGACATCGTCGGCGTCGCGCCGGACGTCTCGGGCTTCGTGAGCGAGGTGCTGGTGCATGACAACCAGGCGGTGAAGGCGGGCGACGTGCTGTTCCGCATCGACCGCGCCCGCTTCGCCATCGCCCTCGACCAGGCCGAGGCGGTGGTCGCGGGGCGCAAGGCCTCGCTCGACCAGGCCAAGCGCGACCGAGAGCGCTACGAGCAGCTCAAGGACGTGGTCTCGCAGCAGAAGACCGAGCAGGCGCGGATGGAGGAGGCGGAAGCCGCCGCCTCCTACCAGCAGGCGCTCGCCGACCGAGACCTCGCCCGGCTCAACCTCGAGCGGTGCGACGTGAAGGCGCCGGTGAACGGCACCATCACCAACCTCTCCATGCGGCCCGGCGACTATGTGAGCACCGGCACCGCCAAGCTCGCCCTGGTCGACACGGATTCGCTCAGGATCGAAGGCTATTTCGAGGAGACCAAGCTCGCGCGCATCCATGTCGGCGCGCCGGTCTCGATCAAGCTGATGGGCCAGCCCGAGACGCTGGAGGGCCACGTCGAGAGCATCGCCGCCGGCATCGAGGACCGCGAGCGCACCGTCGGCGACGGGCTGCTCGCCAACATCAACCCGACCTTCAGCTGGGTCCGCCTCGCCCAGCGCGTGCCGGTGCGCATCGACTTCGACCAGACGCCGGGCGACGTGCGCCTCGTCGCCGGCCTGACGGCGACCGTCTCGGTCGGCCCGGTCGGTGGCAAGACGCAGGTGGGCAAGAGTTCAGGCGGCACCGCGTCGGCGGGTGTCGCGGCCGCGGGCCTCGCTTCGTCGCCGCGGGCGCTGCCCTGACGCAGGGGCACGGGCCGGCGGCACGGACGGGTCGGCGTCGCCGCGCAGGCTTCCCGCCCGACGTGCCGGCCGCGCACCGACTTTAGTGCTCTTTGCATTCCCCCACCGCGATTGTAGCCTCGCGCTTTAAGTGCCCCATTATGCAGGCAAACGGCACGTCGAAGCGGAGGAATGCTCATGCAGATTTTCAAGCCGAAGTTCGGCCGGGCGGCGGTCGCGGCGCTGGCGCTGGTGCTCGCGCCCGCCCTGGCGCCCGGATCGGCCAAGGCCACCGAGTTCATCAACATCCTGACCGGCGGCACCTCGGGCGTGTATTATCCGCTCGGCGTCGCGATTTCGAAGGTCTATGCTGACAACATTCCCGACTCGAAGGTGCAGGTGCAGTCGACCAAGGCCTCGGTCGAGAACCTGAACCTGCTCGAGCAGGGCCGCGGCGAACTCGCCTTCTCGCTCGGCGACTCGGTCAAGCTCGCCTGGGAGGGCGACACCGAGGTCGGCTTCAAGTCCAAGCTCGGCAAGCTGCGCGGCATCGCCGCGATCTATCCCAACTACATCCAGATCGTCGCCTCCAAGGACAGCGGCATCAAGACCCTGCAGGACCTGAAGGGCAAGCGGGTCTCGGTCGGCGCGCCCAAGTCCGGCACCGAGCTCAACGCCCGCGCCATCCTCGCCGCGGCCGGCATGAGCTATGACGACCTCGGCAAGGTCGAGTACCTGCCGTTCGGCGAGTCGGTCGAACTGATGAAGAACCGCCAGCTCGACGCCACGCTGCAGTCGGCCGGCCTCGGCGTCGCCTCGATCCGCGACCTCGCCTCCTCGCTGCCGATCACCGTGGTCTCGGTCCCCGCCGCCGTCGTCGACAAGCTGGGCCCGCCCTATGTGAGCGCCAATATCCCGGCCGGCACCTATGACGGCCAGGGCGAAGGCGTCGACACCGTCGCCGTGGTGAACTTCCTCGTCACCCGCGAGGGCGTCTCCGACGACGTCGCCTACCAGATGACCAAGCTGATCTTCGAGAACCTCCCGACGCTGGAGTCGGCGCACAAGGCGGCGTCGCAGATCAAGCTCGAGGACGCCACCAAGGGCATGCCGATCCCGCTCCATCCCGGCGCGGAGCGCTACTACAAGGAAAAGGGCATCCTGAAATAGCGGCACAGCGCCTGCGATGACCGCGCCCGGGCCGGGTCGGCCGCCAGCGTCGGCGTCCTGTCCGCCGGGTGCGGGCCCGCGAGCCTTCGGGCCTGCGGGAGCGCCGGCCGGGCGGCCTTCCGGTCCATTTGCACCCATCCCAACTTCCACGGCTTGAGCCTGCCGCGCCGGAACGTATGATCCGGCGCGGCGGGCTCTCGCGGCGAGGCCGCCCATGCAGCACGACAGCGACCAGCACCAGATGCCGCCCGAGGCGGCCGACCTCGGCCTGCACGATCCGCTCAGCGACAGCTTCCCGGCCGGGACGGAGGGACGCACCCTCTACTGGATCGCGGTCGCGTTCTCGCTGTTCCAGATCGCCACCGCCGCGCACCTGACCGACCTGCCGAGCCAGGTGATCCGCGCCATCCATGTCGGCTTCCTCGGCCTGCTCGGCTTCCCGCTGCTGGCGCTGGTCCACCGCAAGGGACCGGCGGCAAAGGCGGTGTTCTGGCTGCTCGCGGCGGGCAGTGTCGCGGTCGCGATCTATCAGTGGGTCGAGTACGGCCCGCTGATCCTGCGCGCCGGCGATCCCAACCAGGCCGACATCGTGATGGGCGTCATCGCCCTCGTCGTCGTGTTCTGCGCCGCCTGGGCGCTGATGGGGCCGGCGCTGCCGATCATCGCCGGGCTGTTCCTCGCCTACTGCTTCTGGGGCGAATATCTGCCCTCGCCGTTCGAGACCCGCGGCTATGCCTTCACCCAGGTGGTCGAGCACATGAGCTACGGCACCGAGGGCATCTACGGCATCCCTGTCTATGTCTCCTCGACCTACATCTTCCTGTTCATCCTGTTCGGCGCCTTCCTCGAGAAGGCGGGGATGATCCGCCTCTTCACCGACGTCTCGCTCGGGCTGGTGGGCGACCGGCAGGGCGGCGCCGCCAAGGTCGCGGTGTTCTCCTCCGGCCTGATGGGCACCATCTCTGGCTCGGGCGTCGCCAATGTGGTGACGACCGGCCAGTTCACCATTCCGCTGATGAAGAGCTTCGGCTACCGCGCCGCCTTCGCCGGCGGGGTCGAGGCGACGAGCTCGATGGGCGGGCAGATCATGCCCCCGGTGATGGGCGCGGTCGCCTTCATCATGGCCGAGACGCTGGGCGTCTCGTACCACGAGGTGGTCAAGGCGGCGCTGATCCCGGCGCTGCTCTACTTCGCTTCCGCCTTCTGGATGGTGCACCTGGAAGCGGGGAAGTGGGGCCTGCGCGGCATGGACAGGTCCGAGCTGCCCTCGCCGGGCCGCGCGCTGAGGGAGCGCTGGTACCTGATCCTGCCGCTCGCCGTGCTGGTCTACCTGCTGTTCTCCGGCTACACGCCGCTCTATTCCGGCACCATCGGCCTCGCGCTCACCATCATGCTGATCCTCGGCGGGTCGATCGCGCTCGGCTTGCCGTCGACGCTGCTGCGCTACGTGTTCTGGATCGGCCTGGGCGTGGTGGCGGCGGGCTTCTTCGAATACGGCATCCGCGTCATCGTCGGCGCGATGGCGGTGCTGATCGTCTGGAACATCTTCAGCAAGGGCGGGCGCGAGGCGCTCATCATCTGCCGCGACAGCCTCGCCGAGGGCGCCAAGACCGCGCTGCCGGTGGGCATCGCCTGCGCGCTGGTGGGCGTCATCATCGGCACCATGACGCTGACCGGCGTCGCCACCACCTTCGGCCAGTTCATCGTCAGCGTCGGCGAGACCAACCTGTTTGCCTCGCTGGTGCTGACCATGATCACCTGCATCGTGCTCGGCATGGGTATCCCGACCATCCCGAACTACATCATCACCTCGTCGATCGCCGGGCCGGCGCTGAAGGCGCTCGGCGTGCCGCTGATCGTCAGCCACATGTTCGTGTTCTATTTCGGCATCCTCGCCGACCTGACGCCGCCGGTGGCGCTGGCCTGCTTCGCGGCGGCGCCGATCGCGCGCGAATCCGGGCTGAAGATCTCCTTCGAGGCGATCAAGGTCGCGGCCGCCGGCTTCGTGGTGCCGTTCATGGCGGTCTACACGCCCGCGCTGATGCTGCAGGATGGCGGGGCGCTGGCGAGCGAGATCGGCTATGTGCCGGCGGTGGCCTACATCGTCGTCAAGGCGCTGCTGGCGATCGGCCTGTGGGGGGCAGCGGTGATCGGCTGGCTCGGCGTGCGGCTCGGCATGGTCGAGCGGCTGGTCGCCATGGCGGCCGCCTTCACCCTCGTCGCCGCCCTGCCACTGACCGACGAGATCGGCTTCGTGCTGTGCGCCGGCTTCGCCTTCCACATCTGGCGGCGCAACCGCGCGCCCACGGCCGCGCAGGCCTGAGGCCCGGTGGGCGCCTGTCTCATGGTGGGGGCGAAGGCGGTGATGCTCGCCGCCAGCACCTTCACGCTCTCCTGGACCCATTCGGTCGAGCGCACCGGCTGGTCGGAGACCTATCACGTCGAGAAGGCGGGCCTGCAACTCGTCGAGGCGCGGGTCATGGGCTCGGGGGCCGGCATGGACCCGGGCGAGGGCGCGCGGCTCGAGGGCGAATGGTGGGTGTGGAAGCCGACGCTTGGCCCGGTGCCCGAGCTGGTACTCGCCGCCTCCGGCGCGACGGTCGGCGGCTGGCATCTATGCGAGGGCGCATGGCCCGGTACCGAGTGCCGGACCCTCGGCGCCAGCGCCGGCGCGCCGATCCACGTGCAGCCTTGTGAGGCCGGGCGCTGAGGGAACGTCGAGACACCGAACAGCCTCCCCGCCCGACAAGTTGGCTCGCCTGTGACTTCCGCCGCCCGGGCGCATCGTATTCCGAACGCTTCGCGGGTACGGCGATAGGCGACGTCACATCTCTCCGATCGCGCCCGGCCGCCCATGGGTGCCGGGCGCGGATCCGGGAAGCCGCCGCCGGACGCGGTCCGCGCGTCAGCCCTTGAGCTTCTGCAGCGCCTGCGCGCAGCCAACCGACATTTCCTTGCTGTGCGACTTGAGGCACTTCAGCAGATTGCCGCCGCCGGGCTGGATGCCCTGACAGAGTCGCTCGATGTCGGCCTTGCAGTATTTCGCGAAATCGCCCTCCTGGGCATGGGCGAAGCTTGCGGAAGCGGCCAGGACGAGCGCGACGAGTGTCATGCGCATGAGCAGTTCCTTCTCTTGGAAGTGAGGCTGCGTCCTGTAGCCGAAACGGCATTTTTGCGGGATGTCGATTTTTGATCGCGTCTCATCCGCGACGGAGCCGGCATGCAGCTGTCCAGCGCCGAGCCGGCGATCACGCCTTGTTCATCCGGCCCGGCCGTCTCAATCGGGCCGCATCGCCGTTGCAGAAGTCAGGCCGACCGTGCGGGGGTGGCGCACTCATCTGCGAGGCTCCTGCGATGGCTCTTTTCGGTTTCCAGCCTTTCACGATCGTTGCCGGCATGTTCGCGCTCGGCGCCACCGGCATGGTGATCGTGGTCGTCGACATCGTCGCGAGCGGCGACAAAGACTAGCCTCGCCCCGCGCGCGACCGGCAACTGACCGGGCCTCGCCGCTATTTGTCCTGCGCCTCTTCCTCGCGCGTGCGCTGGTTCTCCTCGGCGATGGTCTCGCCATGGTGCTGGCTGGAGCCGGCGCTCGCCGCCTCCTTGCGCTCATGCGACCGCTTGCGGCGATTCTCCGACTTGGCCGCTTTGGCCGGCTTGTGCTGATCCACGATGATCATGTGAACCTCCCGTTTTCCGTGTCCCGGGACAACCAGCGCGGATGCGCTGCCGTTCCAAGGTAAAATGGGAAGCATGGAGAGGGAGCTAGATGCGGGCCCTGCGGATGGTGGCCGGCCGTGGCCTCCCGGATAGGATTCGAACCTATGACCCCAGGTTTAGGAAACCTGTGCTCTATCCTGCTGAGCTACCGGGAGAGACCGCGCGTAGATGACTCCAATCGGGTGCGCGGATCAAGGGGCCGCGTGACCCGGCGCGGAAACAACCGGGGGCATCGCGGGCGCCAAAGTGCCCGCTTTGCCGCAGGTGGTCTTTTCCAGCTTCGCATTGTGGTATTATCGCAGTCGGGATGACCGGGAGCGGCTGGATGAGGTCGGGTTCGACCCAGCACGAGATGCGCCCGTCGGCGAGCTACTGCTCGCCGTTAACGTCGGCGTGTGACCGTGCGGCCGCTAGCCTCATCCCGCTTCGCCATGCCGTCGCCGCCATGCCGGGCAGGCTCCGCACCGCCGCGTTGCCGTGCGTCGTGCTCTTCTCCTTCCTAGTGCCGGCTTCGGCAGCTCCGGTGGGCGGGACGTCATGTCCCGCAGCCTATGGCGCTCCGGTGCGCGTCTCCGGCGTCAACGATTTCGGCGATCTCCTGCTGGCGGACGGGCGCACCTTGCGTCTCGCGGCGCTGGTCGTCGCGTCGGGCGAGCCCAGCGCCCGCGCCGAATTCCGCGCCATGCTGATCCGCGAGGCGGCCGGCCGCGAGATCGAGATCGCCTCGGCATCTCCGGCGCCGGACCGCTATGGCCGCCTCGTCGGCCTCGCGCGCCTTCCGGGACACGACGACGCGGGCGCCGCCGGCCTGCAGCGGCGGGCGCTGGGGGAAGGCGTTGCCGTGGCGCTGCCGGAGCCGGGCTATCTCGGCTGCATGGCGGCGCTGCTGGAAGCGGAAGGCCCGGCGCGTGTGGCGCGGCGCGGATTGTGGCGGAATCTGCCCATCGACGCGCGCGACAAAGACGCACTGCGCGCGCAGGCGGGGCATTTCACAATCCTGGAAGGACGGGTCGCCGGGGTTGGAAACGGACGTGCGGTGGATTACCTCAATTTCGGCCGGGTTTGGCGTCAGGATGCCACCCTGCGTATGACACACGACTCGCGCGCCGCGCTGGAGGATACCGGCGTGGCGGTGGGCGACCTCGCGGGGCGGGTGGTCATGGCGCGCGGTGTCGTGTTCGAGGCGGGCGGCCCGGCGATCGATATTCGCTGGGCGGAGCAAGTGGAACTCAGGCCAAGGGTGACGGACGAGCAGGCGGGGAACTGGTGAAGACACCAGAGCGATGCGGAGGGGCAACGCGATCGGCACGGGCGGGCTGGCAGGCCGCGCGCCGGATGCTGGCGCTCGTCCTCGTCGTGGGCGGCGCGCTGCTCGCGGGCTCCTGCGCCGGCCTCGTCGAGCCCAAATCCGCCGATGCCAACGTCCCCCATCCCCCGCCCAAGCTGGAAGAGGCGCTCACCCCCGCCCAGCGCAAGGAGCACGAGCGGCTCGTCGCCTCCTATGGCGGCACCTATGACGACCCCAAGCTGCAGGCGCTGATCCAGAACATGGTGACGCGGCTTGTGGCCTCTTCCGAGCGGCCAGAGCTCAGCTACCGCGTGACGATCCTCAATTCGCCGGTGATCAACGCCTTTGCGCTGCCCAACGGCTCGCTTTACGTCACCCGCGGCCTGCTGGCGCTGGCCTCGGACGAATCCGAGCTCGCCTCGGTGCTGTCGCACGAGATGGCCCATGTCATCGCCAACCACGCGGCCACCCGCGAGGACCAGATGAAGCAGGCGGTGCTGGTGAGCCGGGTGATCTCGGACGTGGTCAACGACCCCGATCTCGGCGCGCTGGCGCTGGCGCGCAGCCGGGTCTCGCTGGCCAGCTTCTCGCGCGGGCAGGAGCTGGAGGCGGACGCGATCGGCGTCGGCATCAGCTCGCGGGCCGGCTTCGACCCGTTCGGGGCCGAGCGCTTCCTCAAGACCATGGGCCGCCAGGCGTCGCTGCGCTCGAGCTCCTCGGTCAGCCAGAACGCCAGCACCGAGCAGACCGACTTCCTCTCCAGCCACCCGGCGACGCCCGAGCGCATCTCCATCGTGATGGCGAATGCGCAGGAATACACCTCGCGCGGCAAGGCGGGCGAGCGCGACCGCAAGCAGTACATGGAAGCCATCGACGGGCTGGTCTATGGCGACGACCCGAAGGAAGGCTTCATCCGCGGGCGGCGCTTCTTCCATCCCAAGCTCGGCTTCACCTTCACCGCGCCGGAGGGATTCTCGCTGGAGAACACCTCGCAGGCGGTGCTCGGCGCCAGCACCTCCGGCCGCGAGGCGCTGCGCCTCGATGCGGTGCGGGTGACCGGCGACCAGTCGCTGGCGCAGTATCTCTCCTCGGGCTGGATCGAAGGGGTGGAGATCTCCTCGGTCGAGAGCCTGGTGCTGAACGGCTTTCCCGCCGCGACGGCGGTGGCGCGCGGCGACCAGTGGTCGTTCCGCATGTTCGCCATACGCTTCGGCAGCGACGTCTACCGGCTGATCTTCGCCGCCCGGGACCTGACGCCCGAACTCGACCGCTCGTTCCGCGAGGCGGCGGATACGTTCCGGCGGGTGTCGATAGAGGAGGCGGAGAACGTCCGGCCGCTGCGGGTGCGCATCGTCAAGGCGGGCCTGACGGACACGCCCGAGAGGATGGCCGCGAAGATGGACGTGCAGGACAGGGCGCTGGAACGCTTCCTGATCCTCAACGGCCTCGACCACGGGGCCAAGCTCTCCTATGGCGAGGAATACAAGATCATCGCGGAATAGGACGGCGCGGGACGGGAGCGCCTTCAGACCGAGCTGAAGGCCCCGCGCGGGACGCCCGGGCCCTGGGTGAGGGCGACGCGCAACTTCTCGATCGCGCGGCTCTCGATCTGGCGCACGCGCTCCTTCGAGATGCCCAGCCGCGCGCCCAGCACCTCCAGCGTCTCGCCGTCCTCGGTGAGGCGGCGGGCGGTGATGATGCGCATCTCCCGCTCGTTCAGCGCCCGCAGCGCGTCGCTCAGCCAGCGCTGCCGGCGCTCGCCGTCGATATGGCTCGAGGCCTGCTCGTCGGGCAGCGGATCGGACGCCACGAGCTGGTCGAGCCGCTCGGCGCCATCCTCCTCGCCCGCGGCGATGGGGGCGTTCAGCGAGAGGTCGGGCACGTTGAGCCGCGCGTCGAGGCGGGCGACCTCGACCGCGCTGACGCCGAGATTCTCGGCGATGGTGCGATGCATCTCCTCGCGCGGCGCCGGGGTGGCGCTGCCATTGGCGCGCTCGAGCTGCGCGCGCACGCGGCGCAGGTTGAAGAACAGCGCCTTCTGGCCCGACGAGGTGCCCCCGCGCACGATGGACCAGTTGCGCAGGACATAGTCCTGGATCGAGGCGCGGATCCACCACGTGGCGTAGGTGGAGAAGCGCACGTCGCGGGTGGTCTCGAAGCGCGCGGCCGCCTCCAGAAGGCCGATATGGCCCTCCTGGACGAGATCCGGCATCGGCAGGCCGTAGCTGCGGAACCGCCGCGCGGTGGCGATGGCGAGGCGCATATGGGAGTGGATGAGGCTGTGCAGCGCCTTCTGGTCGCCGTTCTCGGACCAGCGGCGGGCGAGCGCATACTCTTCGTCGCGATCGAGCAGGGGGGCCTTGCTGGCCGCCCGCAGGAGAGGGTTGTGAATGTTGGCCACGTCGCTCATTCGCCGCTCCGGAAGAGATAGCGGGCCGGCACTGGCCTTCATGGCGCATGCGCCGGGCTAATCCGGATGCAAACGCGGCGGCGGGCGAATGGTTCCGCCCGCGCGCGCACCGGCGCGTAAAAAGGGGCGACGGGTGCGAACGGCCCGTGTCTCTGGGGGTGCGCGGCAGAGCGAGCGGGGAAGGGGGGCGGGAGCAGACAAACAAAAGCCCGGCCGAAGCCGGGCTCTGTGTTCAGGAGAAGACGGCGGAAACCGTCAGGCGGCCTCTTCGGATTCCTCCTCGGTCGCCTCGGCCTCGGTCTCGTTCTTGCCGACGCGGCGCGGGCCCTTGAGCAGGTTGGTCTCGATCAGCTTGATCGCCTCGGTCTCGGTGAGGTTGTCGACCGCCGCGAGCTCGCGCGCCATGCGGTCGAGCGCGGCCTCGTAGAGCTGGCGCTCGCTGTAGGACTGCTCCGGCTGGGCCTCGGAACGGTAGAGGTCGCGGACCACCTCGGAGATGGCGACGAGGTCGCCGGAATTGATCTTGGCTTCGTACTCCTGCGCGCGGCGGCTCCACATGGTGCGCTTCACGCGGGCGCGGCCCTTCAGGGTCTCGAGCGCCTTCTTGACGATGGTCGGCTCGGAGAGCTTGCGCATGCCGACCGAAGCGATCTTCGGCACCGGAACGCGCAGCGTCATCTTGTCCTTCTCGAAATGAATGACGAAGAGCTCGAGCTTGAAGCCCGCCACTTCCTGTTCCTCGATCGCCGTGATACGCCCGACGCCGTGGGAGGGGTAGACGATGTGCTCGCCCGTCTTGAAACCCTGGCGGATGTTATTGGCCGGCTTCTTCATCGAGGTCATGCTTCGTCTGCTCCTGGGTCTCGGTTCGCGGCGCGCCATGTGGCGCGCAGCTGACCCGCAAGGGCGGCCTGCGGGTAAAGAAACGCCCCGGCTCCGACGGATGTCGAGCCGTACTTCAGCCGTCGACGGAAAATTCAGGGAAGCCCAGCGCCCGGCTTGAGCCGGTCGTTGAACGAGGACCCGATATAAATTCCGGGAAGGGCGCTCCGGTTCGGGAGCGTTGCACCATGGCAAACCCATTCGACTGCACGAGCAGTCTTATAACACAAATCCGGTGAGAATCAAAATACTGCCGCAATGCAGCGCGCAAGCTCCGCCCCCGCTCGCGGCCAGGCCAGCGTGCCGGTGGGGGCTTCCGGTGGGTGCGCCGGTCAGTCCTGCTTACCCGGTTCGGGCGACAGATACTGTAGCTTGTCGGGCACACCATCCCATTCCTTCGCCTCCGGCAGCGGGTCGCGACGGTCGGTGATGTTGGGCCAGACCTTGGAATAATCGGAGTTGATCTTCAGCCACGCGTCGAGCCCCGGCTCGGTGTCGGGCTTGATCGCCTCGGCCGGGCATTCGGGCTCGCACACGCCGCAGTCGATGCATTCGTCGGGATGGATGACGAGGAAGTTCTCGCCCTCGTAGAAGCAGTCCACGGGGCAAACCGACACGCAGTCCGTGTATTTGCACTTGATGCAATTGTCCGTGACTACGTAGGTCATTCAGCCGGTCTCCGTGCGGGACGTGTGATTTAACCGCGGCCATCCCCTAGCGCACCGATTCGCAGGGCGCAAGGCGCCAGCGGTCGGTCAGGGCGCATGGCTGCCCGGCAGATCGTCCGGGCTTATCTCCAAATAGGTGGTGGCGGCCGCCTTTGCATCCCCGCGCCGCGCAATGAAGCCGATCACGCGCAGCATCCGCACCCGTCCGTCGAGCGCCACCGTCACCACGTCGTCGAGCCGCACCGCATGGGCGGGGGCGGTGACGCGGCTTCCGTTCACCCGCACGCGGCCCGCCCGCACGAGCTCGGCGGCGCTGGTGCGGCTGCGCACGCAACGCGCATGCCACAGCCACAGATCAAGCCGACGGCGCTCGGGGAGCGGCGTCGCGGGCGATGATGCCAAGGCGGGCGGGGCCCTTCGCTCAGCCGCCGTTCTTGTCCGCCTCCATGCGCTCCTTCAGCGCCATGAGGGCGGCGAACGGGGAATCGGGATCCACCGGCCGGTCGCGGCGCGAATCCGGGCGCGGGCCGGAGGAGAAGCGGTCCTGGGAGGAGCGCTGGCGGTTGCCCTGGTCCTTCCCGGGACGGGGCCCGCGATGCTGGCCCCTGTTCTCCTGACCTCGGTTCTCCTGACCCCGACCTTCCTGGCCGCGGTTCTCCTGCCCGCGATTGCCCTGGCCGCCGTCCGCCCGGCGGTCGTCGCCGCGCCCCTCCTGGCGGTCGCGGCGCGGCTCGCGGGCTTCCGCCTGGCGCGGGCCGCGGTTCTCGCGCCGGTCGTCGCGGAACGGGCGACGGCCGCGCTCCTCGCCTTCCGGGCGCTCGCCGCCGGTCGCCTCCGCCGCCGGACCGCGCCCGCTGTTGCGGCCGGCGCCCTTGCGGTGATGGCCGGGGCGCGACTGCCCCGACGGACGGCCGGGACGCCACACCTCGATCATCGCCGGCTCGGTCGGCTCCGCCGGCGCGGCTTCGGTCGCATCGGCTTCGGTCGCATCGGCTTCGGTCGTGGCGGCTTCGCCGGTCTCGGCAGCCGGAGCGGCCTCAAGGGCCTCGGCCGGGGCGGTCATTTCAGCCTCCGCCGCAGCCGCTTCCTCGCCAGCCGCGACGCCTTCCGTATCTGCCTCGACGGTCAACGCCTCGCCGCTCGACGCCTCGGCCGGGACGAGTTCCGCACCGGCCGTCTCGACAGCCGGTGCTTCCGCCGCAGCCTCGTCCGAAAGGGCGACGAGCTCGTCGGCGGTGGTCTCGACGGACGGCGCAGCGGTAGCCTCGGTGAGAGCCGTCTCGCCGCCTTCGCCGGCCGATGCCGCTTCCAGCGTCTCGAGGGCCGGCGTCACCGGCGCTTCGTCGGCGGTTTCGCTCGCCGGGAAGGCGGCGGTCGCGCCTTCTTCCGTCGAGGTTTCCGACGAAGTCTCGGCCGCCGTCTCGCTCGCAGGCGCCTCAGCAATCGCCTCGCTCGCCGGCGTGTCGGCCGGAGCGGTCTCGACCGGCGCGGGGCGGCGCTCCATGCGGTAGCCGAGCGAGCGCAGGATCGAGGCGAAGTCCTCGCCCGCGCAGCCCGCCAGCGAGGTCATGGCCACGGTGGCGACGAAGCCGCTGCCGTCGAAGGCGCCCGCCGGCTTCTCGCCGGGCGCGCCGGGCCGCCAGGCAAGGGCCGGGCGGATGAGGTCGGCAAGCCGCTCGAGAATGTCGACCCGCACCGCGCGCTCGCCGGCGACGCGGAAGCCGACCGCGCGGTAGAGCCCCTTCTGGATCTCCGGGTCGACCGGGATCGAGGTGCGGCCCGAGGCGGCGAGATGGGGCAGCTCGTCGATGCCCTTCTGCTGCAGCCCGCCATGCTTCAGCGCCCAGAGCTGGGTCGCGAGCGCGCGCGGCGCCGGCTTCAGCAGCGCCGGCAGGTAGATGTGATGGGCGCCGAAGCGCACGCCATGGCCGCGCAGCACGGCGCGCGCGTCCTGGGCGAGGCTCTTCATCTCGTCGGCCACGCGGTGGCGCTCCAGCACGCCGAGCGATTCCACGAGCTGGTAGGCGATGCCGCGGCCGATGCCGGCGATGTCCTCGGCCGAGCCGAGGGTCAGCAGCGGGCCGAGCAGCTTCTCGATATGCGCCTTCAGCCACAGGTCGAGGCGGGCCTGCACGCTGTCGCGCGCGGGGCCGGTCAGATGCTCGTCGGCGATGACCTTGAGGCGGGGGGTGAGTACCTCCTCGCCCGGGATCAGCTTGGCGACCGGTTCGCCGACCCAGCGCAGCGTGCCGTCCGAGGACAGCACGAAGGCGTCGTCGGGCGCCTCGGCGAGCCGTGCGGCGCGCGCCTCGATCTCGCCGGCGAGCGCCTTCTGTGCGGTGGCGCGCAACGCCTTCGCCTCCGGGCCGCCCGCCGAGGCGTCGGCCGCGAACTGGAAGCCGAGCAGATGGCCGATCACATGGCCTTCCACGACGACGTCGCCGGTCTTGGTGATTTCAGTATCGAGCATCGCGTTCTCTCGCAGGCGCCTCATCAGCACGCTGGTACGACGATCCACGAAGCGGTGAGCCAACCGCTCGTGAAGCGCATCGGAAAGCCGGTCCTCGACGCGCCGCGTCACACCTTGCCAGTGTTCCGGGTCGTCGAGCCAATCCGGCCGGTTCGCCGCGAAGGTCCAGGTACGGATCTGCGCAATGCGTCCCGACAGGGTGTCTATGTCACCTTCCGCACGGTCCGCCAAGGCCACTTGTTTGGCGAACCAGTCGGTGGAGAGCCTTCCGAGGCGCATAAGGTCGCCATAGACGGTCGCCACGAGGTCCGCATGGGAGGCCGGAGAGACCTTCCGGTAGTCCGGAAGCTGGCACGATTCCCACAGCCTTTCGATGGCGTCGGCGCCTACCGCGTGGCGCTTGATGTCGGGGTCGCGGCCAAGCGCTTCCAGCACCAGCACGTCCTCGGCGGTGGGGGCGCGCGTCAACCCTTCCTCATGCGGGGGCTGCGCCAGCGAGCGGTGCAGCGCCTCGATGGTCGAGAAGTCGAGGGCGCTGTTGCGCCATTGCAGCACGCGGTGCGGCTCGAAGCTGTGCGCCTCCAGCCGTTCGACCAGCTCGGCGTCGAACGGGCGGCAGCGCCCGGTGGTGCCGAAGGTGCCGTCGCGCTGGGCGCGGCCGGCGCGGCCGGCGATCTGCGCGAGCTCGCCCGGATTGAGGCGGCGGAACTGCCAGCCGTCGAACTTCACGTCGCCGGCGAAGGCGACGTGGTCGACGTCGAGATTGAGGCCCATGCCGATGGCGTCGGTGGCGACGAGATAGTCGACGTCGCCGTTCTGGTACATCGCGACCTGCGCGTTGCGGGTGCGCGGGGAGAGCGCGCCCAGCACCACCGCCGCGCCGCCGCGCTGGCGGCGGATCAGCTCGGCGATGGCGTAGACCTCGTCCGACGAGAAGGCGACGATGGCCGAACGGCGCGGCAGGCGGGTGATCTTCTTCTCGCCGGCGAAGGTGAGCTGCGACAGGCGCGGGCGCACCAGGATGTTCACCCCCGGCAGCAGCTTCTCCACCAGCGGGCGCATGGTGGCGGCCCCGAGCAGCAGAGTCTCCTCGCGGCCGCGCCGGTTCAGCAGGCGGTCGGTGAAGACGTGGCCGCGGTCGAGGTCGGCGGAGATCTGGATCTCGTCCAGCGCCACGAAGGCGACGTCGAGGTCGCGCGGCATGGCCTCGACGGTGGAGACCCAATAGCGCGGACTGTCCGGCTTGATGCGCTCCTCGCCGGTGACGAGCGCGACATTGTGCTCGCCGGCCTTCTCGACGAGGCGTTGATAGACCTCGCGCGCCAGCAGGCGCAGCGGCAGGCCGATCAGCCCGCTCGAATGGCCGAGCATGCGGTCGATGGCGAGGCTGGTCTTACCGGTATTGGTGGGGCCGAGCACGGCGGTGACGCCACGCGCCCGGAGCGAGGGCGGAAGCGGCTTGGCGGTGCTGGTGCGGGAATAGGCCGGCGGGGCGGCGATGTTCATAGGCCGATATCAGTCCGTCGAGCCGGCAGGTGCCGACCCTTGTAGCACAGGACTACACCATATAGGACCCCGCGCTCCGGATTGCCCCCCGATTGCCCGTCGCGGTCGTCACGGAGCGATCAGGGGCGGGTCGGTGCGCGCCGGCCGGCGCTCAGGGGGCCGCGGCGCGGGACGGGCGCGGGCCCTTGCCGACCATCGGCTCGCTGACGAAGCTCTGCGCCTCGAGCTGGGCGACGCCGATGGCGGTCGCCACCGAGGCGCGGAACGGCACCAGCACCCGCGTGCCCGCCACCGGCACCAGCCAGACATACATTTCCTTGTTGCTGGTCATGTACTTCACCGCCTTGCGGCTGGGGCGGTGGCCGGCGACCGGGCGGTAGGCGATGCGGCAGACCACGGAGGGGCCGGCATAGCCCTTCTCGGCCTTCACGTCCTCCATGCGCTCGTAGCTGAGCTCGAGATTGTAGCGCTGGCGGCCGTCGAAGATGGAGAGCGTGCGATCGCACGCCTTGGGCGAGAGCGGGTCGTCCGAACCCGGCACCATGATGAGCGCCGCGGTCATGGGATCGAACACGCCTTTCTTGTCCTTGTCGGTCACCGGCACCCGGTCCTCGGACTGCGACACCGGCGGCTCGACGCTCATATCTGTGACGCCGGCGCCGTTGAGCGCGAGGCGGATCGCCTCCGACTTCTTGTCGGTCTCCGCTTCCATGGCGAAGGAGCGCGGGGCGAGTTCGCCATTCTCGACGAGGCCGCGCGCCCCGGCCGATCCCTTGGCCGAGGAGACGGCGCGAACCACGCCGGTGAGCCGGGCGCTGCCGGAGGCGGTGTAGGAGTCCTGGTCGACCTCGAGCAGAAAGGCGGCGCGGCCGAGTTCCAGCCCCGCGATCGACATGCGATAACGCGCCTCGAGGCGTCCGTCGGCGTGTGCGGCGCTCGCCGCAGCCCCGGCGCCGGCAAGCGCCACCACTGCCGAAAGGCACAATCGCAGCATCAAGAGGTCGATCCCGAATCGCCAGCCACCCGCCAGCGTTCCAAATATGCCGTTTCGGATGGGCTTGGAAGGCGGCGGAACTGTGACCCGCTTCCCTCACGAAAGCGGTAGTGGCGCAGGCGCCTCCGCCCGCGCCGCCCGCGGGCCGGGAAGTGAACATGATCGCCGCCCGTGCCCGCCCGGCCTTGACGCGCCCGAGGCGCTTGCCTATAGGAGCGCACTCTTAATCTGATGGATGCCGCATGCGGGATCGTCGGCTGCTAGACAGCCCGCGGCGCTGCGGCTCGAACCTTGAGGAAGTCCACGATGTCCCGTCGGTGCGAACTTACCGGGAAGGCGGTTCTGACCGGCAATCTCGTGAGCCACTCGAACCGCAAGACCCGTCGGCGCTTTCTGCCGAACCTGGTGAACGTCACGCTCACCAGCGACGTGCTGAAGCGGTCGGTGAAGCTGCGCGTGAGCGCCAATGCGCTGAAGACCGTCGACCATCGCGGTGGTTTCGACGCGTTCCTGATGAAGGCCCGCGTCGAGGAGTTGTCGCCGAAGGCCGCCGAGCTCAAGCGCGCCGTCGCCAAGGCCACCGCCGAAGCGGCCGCCTGAACCGATGAAGATCGCCGGCACCGAGGTCACCGCCTCGCAGCTCGCCATTCCCGTCGCCGCGATGATCGCGGTGGTGGCGGCGTCGAACGTGCTGGTCCAGTACCCCGTGCAGCAGTTCGGTCTTTCCGAGGTGCTGACATGGGGTGCCTTCACCTACCCGGTCGCCTTTCTGGTCAATGACCTGACCAACCGCCGCTTCGGCCCGTCCGTCGCGCGGCGGGTGGTCTATGCCGGCTTCGCGCTCGCCGTCGTGCTGTCGATCTGGCTGGCGACGCCGCGCATCGCGCTCGCCTCGGGCACGGCCTTCCTGGTCGGGCAGCTTCTCGACATCAGCGTGTTCAACCGCCTGCGCCGCATGAGCTGGTGGCAGGCGCCGCTGGCCGGCAGCTTCCTCGGCTCGGCGCTCGACACCGCGCTGTTCTTCACGCTCGCCTTCGCGGGCGATGCGGACATGTCGTTCCCCGTCACCTACCACCTCACCGGCATCACCGTGCCGCTGTGGGTCGGCCTCGCCTTCTTCGACTTCACCGTGAAGATGGCCTGCGCCCTGCTCGCCCTGGTGCCTTATGGCGCGCTGATGGGCTGGCTGAAGCCGTGGGGCGGCATGCAGGGTTCTCCCGCGCGCTGAGCTCTCGCCCGCGCGCTGACTGCGCGCGGCACCGGGCGACATGCCGGTGCCGGTTCTCCCGATCCCGAAGATCTCCCGTACCGGCCTGCGCCTTAGCGCAGCACCGCGAAGCGCAGCAGCAGCGTGCGCTGGAGCATCGAGAAATTGTCGTCCGACAGCAGGGTGATGATGAGACGGCCGTCTTCGTCGCGCGAGAGGCCGATCGCTTCCATGTTGTCGATCGAGGCCGCCCGGTTCGCGGTGATCAGCGTCTCGCCCACGATCCGCGCCCCGGGCTTCACCTCGCTCAGCGGGAAGCGGCGGATGCGCATCGCGACTCCCCGCATCAGGTCGAAGCGGCGCTCCAGCAGATAGACCATGCCGTCATCGGAGATCGCCGCGTCGGTCGCCGAGAACTCGTCGTCGCGGGCGATCGAGAACGTGCCGGCGAGCGTCGCGCGATCGATCGAGCGGAACAGGAAGCCGGGCAGCGTCGCCGGATCGGTCGGGCTCTGCTCGGCGATCGCGACCAGCGCGGCGGGCGTGCCGCCCGGCGGGGCGATGAGCGCCTCGATCCCCTCATTGGCCCCCAGCGCGGCGAGCGGGGCGCCGGTGACGAGCGGCCTTCCCGCCGTCGTCAGCGGCGCGTCGTCGGGAAACAGCCAGATCTCCTGCTTGCGCTCGATGCCGACGGCATAGCCCGAGGGGGTACGGGTGAGCGATTCGACGTCGCGCCGTCCCGTCTTTGCCAACGGCTGGCGGTTCTTGCCCAGCATCGGCGCCATGAAGGCGTCGCTGATTCCGGTCGGGCGGCCGTCCTGCGTGCCGATGCGGGCCTTCAGCCAGTAGCCGTGGTCAGTGATGGCGAGGAAGCCGGCGCCGTCCGGGTCGATCGACATGCCGGACAGCCCGCCGAAGTCCGGCGCGGGGGAGGTGAGCACCAGTCCGCCCAGGAAGCGGAGCGCGCCGAACTCGATCGCGCCGCTGGCGTCGAAACGCCGGATCGGCGTGGAGGTGATCTCGACCGGCACGGATTGCGCGACGCAGGCGAGGGTGCCGCCGGCGAGCCAGGCGGCCGACAGGATGGCGCGGAGGGCGCCCGGGCGGACGGGGAACCTCATGACGGCCTATCCGCTGCGCTTCACGCGCGCCGGCAGCATGCGCTCGATGAGCGCGTCGCGCCGTATGAACTGGTGCCAGAGCGCGGCGGCGACGTGCAGCGCGACGATGCCGGCGATCACGAAGGCCAGCGCCACATGCACCGGACCGGGCCAGCCGAGCGTGCGGCCGAGCCCGGAAATGGTGATGATGCCGAGCACCGGCTGCACCACGATGGCGAGGTAGAGCAGGCCGTGCGTGGCGTGGGCGGCGATCTCCAGCGGACGCGACATGCCCGGCGGCAGGATGGGCGCGCGGTGCGTCATCCGCCAGCCGATGCGCAGCACCGCCAGCGCCAGTATGGCGTAGCCGGAGAACAGATGGATGCGGAACAGGTAGAAGCGCGGGGCCGAGCCGCGCTCGGCGAAACCCCATGTCCAGCCGGTGGCGAACTGCACGAGGATCAGCGCGGCGATCACCCAGTGAAGGGCGATGGCCACACGGTCATATTTGGTCGGCATCGCAGGCTCCGTCTTGCCCGATTCGTTCCGGCGGATCGGCGGGCATATTGCGGTGCAAATGTTTTCCGTGCCATGTCACGAACAAGACAAGAGGGTCGGGAGCAGTCTTTGGCACGTGCCGCATCAACGGGACGCCGGATCGGGAGCGGGGCTTCCGCCGCCGGCGCGGTGGTGCCGGGCCCCGGCAGGCGCTCGGTCTATCCCAAGACGCCGCGCCGGCTGAAGCAGATCGAGGCCAAGCGCTCGGCGATCCTCGACGCGGCGCTGGGGCTGTTCTCCCGCAACGGGCTGCACGGCACGACGGTCGAGCAGATCGCCGAGCAGGCGGCGGTCTCCAAGACCAACCTGTTCTACTATTTCGCCTCCAAGGAGGAGGTGTATGTCGACGTGCTGCGCCGCCTGCTGGACCAGTGGCTGGCGCCGCTGCGCGCGCTGGAGCGCGACAGCGACCCGGTGAAGGGGATCGCCGACTACATCCGGCGCAAGGTGGAATTCTCGCGCAGCCACCCGGAGGCATCGCGGCTGTTCTGCCTCGAGATCGTCCAGGGCGCCCCCCTGCTGCGCCGCGAGCTCGAGACCTCGCTCAAGGAACTGGTCGACGCCAAGGCCGCGGTGATCCGCGAATGGGTGGCGCAGGGCCGGCTGGCGCCGGTGGACCCGCACCACCTGATCTTCTCCATCTGGGCGACGACGCAGCACTACGCCGATTTCGCGGTGCAGATCGACGCATTGCTCGATACGGGGCTGGACGACGACCGATTTGCCGAAGAGGCTGTGCGCAACATCCAGCGCATCATCCTCGACGGCGTGCGCATACGTCCGCCTGCCTGAGGCCGAGTGGCTGCCCGCCGGCCCCGCGCCGTTCACCGGAAGGAAGTCGCCATGCACCGGCGTGCACTGCTCCGCTCCGCCCTCGGCGCCACGCTCGCCGCGACCCTGATCGCCGCGCCCTCGACCGACCCGAGCCAGCTCGGCGGGCGCCCGCTCGACGTCGAGGCGCTGCTGTTCGACCCCGAGACGCCGGTCGGCGGCAACCCGAAGGGCGACGTCACCATCGTCGCCTTCTTCGATTATAATTGCGGCTATTGCCGCCGCTCCATGCCCGCGCTGGAGCGGCTGGTGCGCGAGGATGGCGGCATCCGCCTCGTCTACAAGGACTGGCCGGTGCTGGCGCAGAGCTCGGTCACCGCCGCGCAGTTCGCACTCGCCGCCAAGTACCAGGGGAAATACCAAGCCGCCCACAAGGCGCTGATGTCGATCACCGGCCCGGTCTCGGTGGAGCGGCTGGAAGCGGCGCTGAAGGCGACCGACATCGACCGCAAGCGCCTCGGCACCGACCTCAAGACCCATATCGGCGACATCGGTGCGCTGCTCCGGCGCAACAACGAGCAGGCCGAGGCGCTCCAGCTTCCCGGCACGCCGGTGTTCCTCGTCGGCCCGTACAAGGTGGCGGCGGCGCTGGACTATGACGGGTTCCGCGAGGTGGTCGAGGACGCCCGCAACCGCGCCGCGGGCAAGTAGGCAGCGGCCCGCCCGCCGAATGCTGGAGCGGCGTGCGCGCCGAGCGGTCGCCCTCTCCTGGCCGCCGGTCACGGCTCTCGTCAGGATCAGTTAATTTAATTCAATAGATTAGTTAAAGTAATAACTTGTCGTTCGCCGGCGGATCGCCTATCCGAGGGGACGGATGCGATGACGCGGCAGCGTCGATCATGAGTAATTTTTATTTCCATGATCGATATTTCCAATGTCGTCCATGACAATTCAGGCGTGTCCCGCCGTCCGACTGCCGTCTCCGGCGCGGACGCTGCGGCAAATCGGGGATCTTCGCAGATGAGCCTTCCCACTGGCACGCAGGCCCGGGCGGGCTTCCGCTATGACGGCTACGGCACGCTGGGCCGGCTGGGGCTGATCTACATCGCCTCCAGCATCGTGATGGACGCCGAGTGGGCGGCGATGGCCGCGCCGGGGCTCTCCGTCCACACCACGCGCCTGCGCCTGCCCAAGGTGACGCTGGAAGGCATCGACGCGATGATGAACGCACCGGAGCTGGAGCAGTCCGCGCGCCTCGTCGGCTCGGCGCCGATCGACGTCATGTGCTTCGGCGGCACCAGCGCCTCCTTCGTCTACGGCACCGCCTATGACACGGGGCTTATCGGGCGCATGGAGCGCTGGGCGCCCGGCGTGAAGGCGACCACAGCCTCCACCGCCTCGCTCGCGGCGCTGCGCGAGGTGAAGGCCGGGCCGGTGGCGCTGGCGACACCCTATGTCGATTCCATCCATGAGCGGGCCATCAACTTCCTCGAATCGAACGGCCATCCGGTGCTGAAAAGCGGCAATCTCGGCATCGACGAGGACTGGGCGCTGGCCGAGGTGCCGCTCGAGCAGGTGTTCGACCATGTGGTCGCCTGCGACCACCCGGACGCGACGGCGATCTTCATTTCCTGCACCAATTTCCGCTCTTCGGGCGTGATCGAGGCGCTGGAGACGGCGCTGGGCAAGCCGGTGATCTCGGCCGTGCAGGCCTCGTTCTGGCATTGCCTCGAGGTGGTGGGCATCGACGGCGCGCGCCCCGGCTATGGCCGGCTGTTCGCCCGTCGGCTGGCGCCGGGCATCGCCTGAGGGCGGGGGCTCAGGCCCTCGTCAGACCGAAGCGCCGGGCGACGAGATGGTCGAGCGAGACCACGCCCGGACCGCGGGCGATGATGATCATCGCGCACGCCGCCCAGGTGCCATGTGTCGGCCATGCGTCGGGATAGACGGAGATCTCGATCACCAGCGTAATGCCCAGTAGCGCCAGCGCCGAGAGCCGGCTGGCGAGGCCGATCACCGGCAGCACCGGGAACAGGTGCTCGGCGATCGCGGCCAGATGGGCGGCGAGGGTCGGGTCGATCAGCGGCAGCCGGTACTCGTTCTCGTACAGGTCGACCCTCGTGTCCTTCTGATGCCAGCCGTCCACCTTGGTCTGACCGGACCGCCAGAACACGCCGGCGATGGAGAACCGGGCGAGGAGGTTGATCGCGTCGTCCGGGATCGTGCGCAGGAGGCCGGTGACGCCGCCTGCGCTTCGATGGCAGCCGCGCCAGGTTGGGCAGGCAGATAAACTCGAGCACCGGTTTCGAAGCCGGCTATGAAATCGTCACCCTACGCGGCGCGCGCATATCCGCCCGCTAGCTCCTCCGCCCGCGTGAGTAGTGCCTCGGCGGCCGCCCCGGTGCGCAGTACGGGCCAGTCGGGGACGCCGTTGTCCCATACGATCAGCGTCGCCACCGGGCCGGTGCGTGCCAGCACCCCTGGATAGAGCGCCCATGCCTGGTCCCCGACCGAGGTGTCGTGGGAATTGATCAGTAGCGGTGCGCCGGCGGTAGACGCGGGTCGCGGCCGTGATTGGTGGCGGCGACGAACACGTTGCTCACGTCGAGCAGCAGGCCGCAGCCGGACCCTGCCGCTCATGGCTTGTCTGCCTTGGATCGGCCAGCTCTTTCGTCGGACCTCCAGGGCTACGCAGCCGGCGCAGGAAACGTTACAGAAGGGGCGGGTACTTTCTCGCCGATCTCTTTCCGGCCGCGGTGCGGCGCCGGAGGACGTCCGGCGCGCGAGGGGCTGGCGGATTCGATGGGCGGCCGGTAACGAAAGCGCTCGCAGCGCCGTAGAGGAAGGTGTCGGGTGAGCAGTTCAGCCCGCGAGCAGGAATGGGCCGAGTGGATGCGCCGCGCCATCGACGGCGACAGCGCGGCCTATCATCGTTTCCTATCCGCGGTGACGCCTCATCTGCGCAGCCTGGCCCGCCGCCGCTGTGCGGCATTCGGTGCGCCGGCCAGCGAAGCGGAGGATATCGTGCAGGAAGTGCTGCTGGCGGTTCACCTGAAGCGCGGGACATGGGACCCGGCGCGGCCGATCGGCCCGTGGCTCGCCACCATCGTGCGCAACAAGCTGATCGACGCGCTGCGCCGGCGCGGCCGCGAGACCAGCGTCCCGGTCGAGGACATCGCCGAGTTGCCCGCGCTCGACGACCGCACCGACGGCTCGGACCGGATCGACGTCGAGCACATGCTGGACAAGCTGAAGGAGCCGCAGCGCGACATCGTCCGTTCCATCTCGCTGGAGGGCGCGGGCGTGCGCGAGACCGCCCAGCGGCTCAGCATGAGCGAGGGGGCGGTGCGCGTCGCCCTGCACCGCGCGCTGAAGTCGCTCGCGGCGATCTATCGGAGGTCGGACGGTGAAGACGACTGATCTCATCAGCCTGATGGCGGCCGACGCGCCGGTGCGCATGCGGCTCGGGCGCGCCCTCGCGCTCGCGCTCGTCGCCGGCGTGGTGGTGTCGGCCGTCGTGCTGCTGGTGTCGGTCGGTCTGCGGCACAATCTCGTCAGCGTGTTCGAGACCGCGCGGGTGCTGTTCAAGGTCTGCTTCACCCTTGCGCTGGCGGTGGCCGCCTCGGCGCTGGTGTTCCGCGTCGGGCGGCCCGGCGCTCCGCTGGGACGGCGCCTGCTCCCGCTGGCGGTGCTGGTGGCGGTGCTGCTGGCGGCGATCGGCACCGAGCTGATGGTGGTGCCGCGCGCGCACTGGATGGCGAGCCTCGAGGGCGCGAACGCCGCCTTCTGCGTGTTCTTCATCCCCATGCTGTCGCTGGCGCCGCTGGGCGCCCTGCTCTACGCGCTGCGCGAGGGCGCGCCGGACAGCCCGGGCCTCGCCGGGGCCGCCGCCGGCCTCGCGGCGAGCGCCATCGGCGCCGCGCTCTATGCCTGGCACTGCCCGGACGACAGCCCGCTCTTCGTGGCGACCTGGTACACACTGGGCATCGCCATCGTGACCACGGCCGGCTTCTTCGCCGGCCGGCGCGTGCTGCGCTGGTGAGCGGGCCCGGGAGGCCGACGCAGACCCATTTCACGTTCCCATAGCCCTCGATGCCGGATTCCGTCACCCCGCCGAAGGGGGCACCTCGGTGGAGATCGCGCCGGCATCGATTCCGACCTGACCGTCGCGCAGGCCTTGCGAGACGCGGAAGGTGAAGAACGGGCAGGCGAGGCGGATCGCCTGCTCCCCGGCGCCTAAGAGGCGCACAGCGGCGACAGGGCCGAAGATCTCCAACTCGTCTCGCCGTACCTCCCGCAGACCGCCGGCCGCTTCGCCGGCCGTTGCTTCGATGCCGGACTGCACGGCAGTAGGCCGGCCCGTCGCCCGATCAGGAAGCCACCATCTCCGCCCGGCGCCAGTGCCGGCTTTCCCGCACCAGCTCGACCAGCGCGCGCAGCCGGGCGGGGACCAGCCGGTGGCCGGGATAGTAGAGCGCCAGCCCGTCATAGGGCGGCGTCCAGTCCTCCAGCACGCGCACCAGCCGGCCGTTCGCCAGATGCTCGCGCACGAACCATTCCGAGGCATAGGCGATGCCGAAGCCGGCAAGCGCCGCCTCGATGCCGAGCGTGTGGCTGGACAGGGTGAGCCGGCCCTCGACGTCCAGCTCGATCTCCTCGCCATAGCGGCCGAACTCCCAGCGGTAGAGCTTGCCGCTCGGCAATCGCAGCCTGATGCATTCGTGGCCGGAGAGATCGGTCGGGACGCGCGGCGTGCCGTGGGCGGCGAGATAGGCCGGCGTCGCCACGGCGGCCATGCTCTGCACCGGGCCGACCGGCACGGCGATCATGTCCTGCGGCACCGAGTCGATCAGCCGGATGCCGGCGTCGAAGCCGTCCGCCACGATGTCGACGAGGCGCTCCTCGCTGAGGAGGTCGAGCCGCATCTGCGGGTAGCGCCCGAGAAAGGCCAACATGACCGGCGTGAAGATCTGCTGCGCCGCGCCTTCCGAGACGTTGATGCGTAGGGTGCCCGAGGGGCTCTCATGCGAGGAGCGCGCATCCTCGAACGCCTGCCCGATCTCGCCCAGCGCCGGGCCGAGGCGGGTGAGGAAGCGTATTCCCGCTTCCGAGAGCGCGACGCTGCGCGTGGTGCGGTGGAACAGGCGCACGCCCATCCGCGCCTCGAGCGCGCTTACCGCATGGCTCAGCGCCGAGGGCGAGGTGTCGAGCTCGATGGCGGCGGCGCGAAAGCTGCGATGCGCCGCCACGGCGGCGACGGCCTTCAACTCGAACAGGCCGGTCTTGCGCATTGTTCAGGTTCCCGCATCAAAGAATGCCGGAATATGCCGCTTATTCCCACAACGGCAAAACCCATCTCTCCCTCTCTTCACACACCTCACGAGGCGAGACAGATGACGAAGACCGTTCTGATCACCGGCTGCTCCACCGGCTTCGGCCGCGCGGCGAGCCTTCATCTCGCACAGCAGGGCTGGAACGTGGTGGCCACCATGCGCCGTCCCGAGGTGGGCGCCGACCTCGCCGCCGATAACGTGCTGGTCACCCGGCTCGACGTGCAGGACCCCGACAGCATCGCGGCGGCGCTCGATGCCGGCATCGCGCGCTTCGGGCGTATCGACGTGGTCGTCAACAATGCCGGCTACGGCCTGTTCGGCCTGTTCGAGGCCACGCCGCGCGAAAAGGTGATCGAGCAGTTCGAGGTGAACCTGTTCGGCGTGATGGACGTCATCAGGGCGGTACTGCCGCATATGCGCGCCAATGGCGGGGGCGTGATCGTGAACGTCTCCTCCGGCGCGGGGGTGTTCACCCTGCCGATGATCTCGCTCTACTGCGCCAGCAAGTTCGCGCTGGAGGGCTTCTCGGAATCGCTCTCCTTCGAGCTCGCCTCGCAGAACATCAGGGTGAAGCTCGTCGAGCCGGGCGGGGTGCTGAGCACCGATTTCGGCCGTCGCAGCACGCAGGAGGCGGCGGGCGCCGCATCGATTCCCGACTATGACCGCTTCGTCGGGCGCACCGCGGCACTGTTCGCGGGCCTGCGCGGCGAGCGGCTCGCGAGCGAGGCCGACGTCGTGGAGGTGATCTACCGGGCCGCGAGCGACGACAGCGACCGGCTCCGCTATGTCGCTACCGAGGATATCCGTCCGCTGGTCGCCGCCCGGCGCGAGGGCTCGGAGGAGGCCTATATGGCGCTGCTGCGAGAGCGCTTTTCCGGCGCGGCCTAGGCAGCGAGGTGGCGGCGGCGGCTGGCACGCGGCATGCTTCCCGCTGGGGCAGCATGCCGTGCGGGAGTTCTCATGTCCGTCTTCATGGTCACCTTCGACCTCAGGAATCCAGCCAATGTCGACGCCATGGTCGATGCCATCAAGCTCACATCGTGGACGCAGCTCGGGCCCACCACCTATGCGGTGAGCACCGCCGAGACCGACGAGGAGCTGTTCTTCCGCCTGCGCGCCTTCACGCAGGACCGGGACGGCCTCTATGTGGCGCTGCTGCGCAAGCCCTATCGCGGCATGGGCTTTCGCGAGGTGAACCACTGGCTGGAGGAGAATCTGCGCTGGTAGGGCGGCTGGTCCGTGCCCGAGCAGAAACCTGACCCACATGAAAAAGCCCCGGCTCGCGCCGGGGCTTCGTCCGTCGGGATGTGCCGCCCGCTCAGTTGTTGCGGTTGCCGAACAGCTGCAGCAGCATCAGGAACAGGTTGATGAAGTCGAGATAGAGCGTCAGCGCGCCCATGATCGCCTTGCGGCCGGCGACCACGTCGTCGTCGCCCGCGAAGTACATCTCCTTGATGCGCTGCGTGTCGTAGGCGGTGAGGCCCGAGAAGATCAGCACGCCCGCCACCGAGATGACGAACTGCAGCATCGAGGAGGCGAGGAAGATGTTCACCACCATCGCGATGATGATGCCGAACAGGCCCATCATCAGGAACGAGCCCATCGCAGACAGGCTGCGCGTCGTGGTGTAGCCGTAGAGGCTCAGCGCACCGAAGGCGGCGGCGGTGATGAAGAACACCCGCACCACGCTCTCATGCGTGTAGACCAGCAGGATCGACGACAGCGAGATGCCGACCAGCGCCGCGTAGAGCCAGAACACTACCTGCGCCGCGCCGACGCTCATCCGGTCGACCCGGAAGCTGAGGAAGAACACCGCCGCCAGAGGGGCGAGGATCACCACCCAGCGCAGCGGGCTGAGGAACAGCGCGGCGCCGAACTGCGTGAGATAGACGTTCGGGGCGAGCGCGACCGTGGTCGGCACGTCCGAGACGGCGAGCATGTAGATGCCGAGCGCCGCGGCGCCGGTGATGGCGAGGCCGAGCGTCATGTAGTTGTAGACGCGCAGCATATAGGCGCGCAGGCCCTGGTCGATCTCGGCCTGCGTCCGCGTCGCCGTCGCTCCGAAGCGCGGCACGGAGACGTTGCGGTTGAAGTCGGACATGGACGATCCTCTCCCAATAACCTCTGTGCGGGCAGCCCCCGGCACGATGCCGGATGGCCTCCGTTGGAAACCCGACAGGAATATGAGGTCCCCATCGCCCCGCCGCAAGTGAAGTTTGCGACAGGATTGACCTAGGGTCAGGCGCCGGAGGCGCCGCTACCCCGCTACAGATTGCGCAGGATGCGGGCCGGTTTCTGCCCGAGCGCGCGCCAGGTGCCGATGAGCCCGAAGCCGACGGTGAGCACCAGCGCGACCCCCGCCGCGCCCAGCGCCGCCCCGCTCGACCACGAGAAGGCGAGGTTCATCACCTGCGTCACCACCACATAGGCCGCGACCGTGCCGGCGCCGACCGCCACCACGGCGGTGACGAGGCCGAGCGCGGCATATTCCAGCGCATAGGCGCCCACCAGCCGCGCCCTCGTGGCGCCGAGGGTCTTGAGGATCACCGCGTCATAGACCCGGTGGTGCTGGCCGGCGGCGAGCGCGCCCGCGAGCACCAGCACGCTGGCGACGAGGGTGACGAGGCTGGCGCCGCGGATCGCCATTAGCAGGTTGCCGACGATCTCGCCGATCTGGGTCAGCGCCTCCTTCACCCGCACGGCGGTGACGGCGGGAAAGTCGGTGGCGACGGCGCGGGCGACGGCGCGCTCGGTGGCGTCCGAGCCCCCGTCCGGCAGGCTCAGCGTGGCGAGCAGCGTGTGCGGCGCGCCCGCGAAGGTGCTGGGCGAGAACACCATCACGAAATTGATCGAGAGCCGCTCCCATTCCACCTCGCGCAGATTGGCGATCTTCGCGGTGATGGTGCGCCCGAGCACGTTGACCGTGACGGTGTCGCCGATCTTGAGCCCGAACGCGTCGGCGATCTCCTTCTCGAACGAGACCAGCGGCGGGCCGGTATAGTCGGGCGCCCACCACTGCCCTTCGGTGACGGTCGAGCCCTCCGGCACCTTGCGGGCATAGGTGACGCCGCGGTCGGAGGAAAGCACCCAGGCGAATTCCGGCGGCGGGGTGATGTCCTCCACCGGCCGTCCGCCGAGCGAGATCAGTCGCCCCCGCAGCATGGGCACGATCTCGACGTCGCTGGAGGGCGCCTTGTCCTGCACATAGCGGGTGAATTCGCTCTCCTGCGTGCTCGGAATGTCGAGGAAGAAGAAGCTCGGCGCCTGCGCCGGCAGGCTGGCGGTGAGTTCGCGCGTCAGGCTGCGGTCGATCAGCGCCAGCGTCACCAGCAGCGTCAGCCCGAGGCCGAGCGAGAGCACGATGGTCGGCGTCAGCGCCGCCGGGCGGTGGATGTTGGCGAGCGCCAGCCGCGCGCTGGTGTTGCGCGGCCGGGGTAGGCGGCGCGCCAGCGCCATGATGGCGAGCCCGACCAGGCGCAGCGTCACCAGTACGCTCGCCGCCGCGACGAGGTAGTAGATCGCGATCCGCCGGTCCTCGGAGGCGAGCACCGCCAGCACCGCCAGCGCGCCGACGGCCAGCGCCGTCATCACCACATAGGCGCGGCGCGGGCGGCGGGGGCCGGCCTCCACGTCGTCGCGGAACAGCGCCGAGACCGGCACGTCGTGCGAGAGGCCGAGCGGCCACAGCGCGAAGGCGAGCGCGATCAGCGCGCCGTAGAGGGTCGCGAGCACCAGCGCCATCGGCTGCACGCCCGGCTCGATCGGCACCGGGAGCAGATAGCCGAAGGCGGCGTTCAACGCGAAGGGCAGCGCCGCGCCGACCACGAGGCCGAGAGCTATGCCGATCGCCGCGATCAGCCCGACCTCGACCAGATAGACCGAGAACACCGTGCCGCCCGGCGCGCCGAGGCTCTTCAGCGTGGCGATGACCGACCGCTTGGTGTCGAGGTGGCTCTTCACCGCATTGGCGACGCCGACGCCCCCGACCAGCAGCGCGGTGAGCCCGACCAGGGTGAGATATTCGGTGAAGCGCTTCACGTTCGTTTCGAGGCGCGGCGTTGCGGCCTCGCGGGTGCGAACCTCGAAGCCGGACTGCGGCGCACCCTTCTGCACGCTGTCGAGGAAATCGGTGAGCGTCGCGGGGCGGTCGAGCTTCACCCGGTAGTGCCAGTGCACCAGGCTGCCCGGTTGCAGCAGCGCCGAGGCGTGGAGCGCGTCGAGCGAGATCATCAGCCGCGGGCCGAAGCCGATGCCGGTCGCCAGCACGTCCGGCTCGCGGGTGATCAACCCCTTCAGCACCAGCGTCGCCGAGCCGAGCTGGAAACGGTCGCCGGTCTTCAAGTTCAGCCGCTCCGCCAGCAGCGGGTCCGCCACCGCGCCGAAGGCGTCGCCCTCGCGGGCGAGCGCGCCCTGCAGCGGCTGGGGCGGCTCGAGTTCGACCGCGCCGACCATCGGGTAGTGGCCGTCCACCGCCTTGGCCTCGACCAGGGTCGAGGTCAGGGCGTCGCCCGCGCCGGCGCGGGCCATGGCGCGCAGCGTCGCCACGCTGGAGACGGTGCCGCCGGCGCGCAGCAGCCCCATTTCGTCCGCGCTCGCCTCGCGCTGCACCAGCGTGAAGGCGGCGTCGCCCCCGAGCAGCGAGGTGCCCTCGCGCGCCAGCCCGTCGGTGAGCGAGCGTGAGAAGGAGCCGACGCCGGCGATAGCCGCGACACCCAGCGCGAGGCAGGCGAGGAACACGCCGAAGCCGCGCAGGCCCCCGCGCAGCTCGCGCAGGGCGAAGCGCAGCGCCAGCGAGGAACGTGCCGTCGGGCCGAGGGCCGGCGGCCGGCCGGTGCCCGCCGTGGAGCGCAGGCTGGTGAGGCTCATGCCGGCGCCCCCGCCAACGCGCCCGCCTCGGGCACGATCTCGCCCGAACGCAGGCGGACCGTGCGGTCGCAGCGATTGGCGAGCGCCGGGTCGTGGGTGACGATCACCAGCGTCGCCCCGCGCCGCGCCTGCGCCGCGAACAGCAGGTCCATGATCTGCCGGCCGGTCGCCTCGTCGAGATTGCCGGTCGGCTCGTCGGCGACGAGGATGCGCGGCTCCGGCGCCAGCGCGCGCGCCACCGCGACCCGCTGCTGCTCGCCGCCGGAAAGCTGGGCGGGATAGTGGTCGAGCCGGTGGCCGAGGCCGACCGCGGTCAGCTCCGCCGCCGCGCGCTCGAAGGCATCGGCGCGGCCGGCGAGCTCCAGCGGCACGGCGACGTTCTCCATCGCCGTCATGGTCGGGATGAGGTGGAACGCCTGGAACACGATGCCGACATGGCGGCCGCGGAAGCGCGCCAGCGCGTCCTCGTCGAGCCGCGTCAGCTCCTCGCCGGCCACGGTGACGCTGCCGCTGTCGGCCTGCTCCAGCCCCGCGAGCACCATCAGCAGGCTCGACTTGCCCGATCCCGACGGTCCGATGAGGCCAACCGCCTCACCCTGACCTATATTGAGCGACACACCCTTGAGAATGTGGACCCGGGCCGCACCGGAGCCGAGCGACAGCTCGACCTGATCGAGGCGGATGGCGGGACCGGAACTGTCGGGATTGGACTGGGAGCTGGACGGCATGGTGGCCTTTGCGTTCGTCGGTGCGTTACTCGGCCTGCGGCGACCTTGCGTCAGCATGGCGGGCGAAAGGTCACCATATGGTGCACCGCATCGCGGACGAAAGGCCCGCAGGGCCGTGGCGGCCGCGTTTGCGGCCCTCGCTCTCGCCGGATTGATCGCGCCGGCCGCCGCGCGCGCCGAGCCGATCCATCTGGTCGCGTTCGGAGACAGCCTCACCGCCGGCTACGGCCTGCAGGCGAGCCAGGCCTTTCCGGTGGTGCTCGAGGCGGCGCTGAAGGCCAAGGGCTACGACGTGACGATCGAGAATGCCGGCGTGTCCGGCGACACGTCGAGCGCGGGCCTCGCGCGCATCGACTGGTCGGTGCCGGACGGTACGGACGGCGTCATCCTCGAGCTCGGCGCCAATGACGCGCTGCGCGGCATCGACCCGGCCATCACCGAGAAGGCGCTCGACGACATGCTGGCGCGGTTGAAGCAGCGGCACATTCCGGTCCTGCTGGCCGGGATGCTGGCGCCGCCCAATCTCGGGCCGGACTACGCCGCGCGCTTCAACCCGATCTATCCGAAGCTGGCGCAGAAATACGGCGTGCCACTCTACCCGTTCTTCCTCGATGGCGTGGCGGGCGGCACCAAGCTCAACCAGGCCGACGGCATGCATCCCACGCCCGAGGGCGTGAAGCTGATCGTGCAGCGCATGCTGCCCGTGGTCGAGGCCTTCGTGAAGGACATCGCCACGCGCAAAGCCGGCTGAGGGCCGTCCGGCCGAGGGCGGCCGGCCGGCCGGCGGCTTGCGGTGACAGGGTAGGCCGGGCTAGGTTCGCGCCCCGACCACGACCTGTTTTCCGGACATTCGACATGCAGTATCGCCCGCTGGGCCGCACCGGCCTCGAGGTCAGTGCCATCTGTCTCGGCACCATGACCTTCGGCCAGCAGAACACCGAAGCCGAGGGCCATGCCCAGCTCGACTACGCCCTCGACCGCGGCATCAACTTCCTCGACACGGCCGAGCTCTATTCCATTCCGCCCAAGGCCGAGACCCAGGGCTCGACCGAGCGCATCATCGGCACTTGGCTCAAGGCGCGCGGCAATCGCGACAAGGTGATCCTCGCCACCAAGGTGTGCGGGCTCTCCGAGATGACCTGGTTCCGCGACGGCGGCGCGCCCGCCCGCCCGGACCGCGCGCAGATCCGCGAGGCAGTCGACAAGAGCCTGACGCGGCTGCAGACCGACTATATCGACCTCTACCAGCTCCACTGGCCCGGCCGCCCGGTGCCGCAATTCGGCGCCAACCCGACCCGCTGGACCACGCCGGCGGGCGACGAGGTGCCGATCACCGAAACGCTCGACGCCTTCGCCGAGCTGGTGAAGGAGGGCAAGGTGCGCCATGTCGGCCTCTCCAACGAGAGCGCCTGGGGCACGATGTGCTTCATCTGCGAGGCCGAGCGCACCGGCGCCCCGCGCGTCGCCTCGGTGCAGAACGCCTACAACCTGCTCAACCGCACCTATGAGACCGCGCTCGCCGAGGTGGGCCTGCGCGAGGATGTGGGCCTGCTCGCCTATTCCCCGCTGGGGCAGGGCTACCTGACCGGCAAGTACCAGAAGGGCGCGCGCCCGGCCGGCTCGCGCACCGCGCTGTTCAACCGCGGCCAGCGCTACGAGCATGCCGGCACCGAACAGGCGATCGACGACTATCTCGCCATCGCCCGCGAGCAGGGGCTCGACCCCTCGCAGATGGCCATCGCCTTCTGCCTCGCCAAGGAGTTCGTCGCCTCGGTCATCATCGGCGCGACCACCATGGAGCAGCTCGAGACCGACATCGGCGCCATCGACGTCGCCTTCACGCCGGAGCTGTCGGCGAAGATCGACGCGGTGCACCAGCTTCGCGGCAATCCGGCGCCGTAGTGCGTCTCATGGGACGGGCGGGGCGACGGCTCCGCCCTATTCCTTCGGGTCGGCTCCGGCGGCCGGCTCGGCGCTGTGCCGGGTCATCAGCGGCACCTGCGCCATGGCGAAGACGAGGGTGAGCGGCAGGTAGCCGAAGGTCTTGAACGCCACCCAGGTATCGGTCGACACCGAGCGCCAGACGATCTCGTTCACCACCGCCATGACGATGAAGAACACGCCCCAGCGTATGGTCAGCTCGCGCCAGCCGCGATCGGTGAGCACGAACACGTCGCCGAGTATGTAGGGCAGCAGCGGCTTCTTCAGCGCCAGCCCGCCCAGCAGCGCGAGGCCGAACAGCGCGTTGACGATGGTCGGCTTCATCTTGATGAAATGGTCGTCCTGCAGCCACAGCGTCAGCGTGCCGAACACCAGCACCACCGCGGCCGAGACCAGCGGCATCACCGCGATCTTGCGCGCCAGCAGCCACATCATCGCCAGGGCGGCAAAGGTCGCGATCATGAAGGCGGCGGTGGCGACATAAATGCCCGCCCGCGCATTGGCGATGAAGAACACGACGAGCGGCCCCATCTCCAGCGCGAACTTCATCGCCGGGTGCATGGTGCGCAGCTTGGTTTCGCCGGGCGTGTCGCTCATTCGGTCAACCTTTTCCGGAAGGCTTTCGGGGGGCTCAGTCGTCGAGCCCGACGATGGCGCGGGCGAAGTCGCGGGCCTCGAACGGCTCGAGATCGTCGATGCCCTCGCCGACGCCGATGAGATGAACCGGGATGCCGTATTTGGCGGCGAGCGCCACCAGTATGCCGCCGCGCGCCGTGCCGTCCAGCTTGGTCATGACGAGGCCGGTGACGCCGGCGACGCGCGCGAACGCCTCGACCTGCGACAGCGCGTTCTGGCCGACCGTGGCGTCGAGCGTCAGCACCACTGCGTGCGGGGCGGAAGGCTCCTGCTTCTTCACCACGCGGACGATCTTTTCCAGCTCGGCCATTAGCTCGGCGCGGTTCTGCAGCCGGCCGGCGGTGTCGATGATGAGCACGTCCGCATTCTCGGCGCGCGCCTTCTGCAGCGCGTCGAAGGCGACGCCGGCGGCATCCGCGCCCTGCTCGCGCGCGACCACCACGGCGCCGGTGCGCCCGGCCCAGACCTTGAGCTGCTCGATCGCGGCGGCGCGGAAGGTGTCGCCGGCGGCGAGCACGACGCTCTTGCCCTGCGCGCGCAGGGTGGAGGCGAGCTTGCCGATGGTCGTGGTCTTGCCCGAGCCGTTGACGCCGACCATCAGCAGCACGAAGGGGCGCTCGGGGGCCTCGAACATGATCGGATGGGCGACCGGCTTCAGGATCTCCTCGATCTCGGCGGCGACCAGCGCGCGCACCTCGTCCGGCTCGATGGTCTTGTCGTAGCGGCCCCGGCCGACCGCCTCGGCGATGCGCTGGGCGGTCTCCACGCCGAGATCGGCGCGGATGAGGACGTCTTCCAGGTCCTCCAGCGTGCCGGCGTCGAGCTTGCGCTTGGTGAACAGGTCGGTGATGCCGGTCGACAGGTTCGACGCGGTGCGCGTCAGGCCCTGCGTCAGGCGCTTCCAGAAACCGGGGCGGGGGGAGGGGGTGTCGTTCATCGTGCCTCAGGCCGCGATCAGCCGCGCGCCGTCATGGCCGGCGATGCGAAGGGAAAGGAGCGTGCCCGGCGCCACCGGGCGCGGCAGGCGGACCGGGGTGAAACCGGGCGTGCGGCCGACGCCTCCGCGCTCGGCGAGTACCTCGCGCGTGGTGCCGACCTCGGCCGCGAGATGGCGCAGCAGCGCGCCCGCCCCCTTCTCGCGCAGACGCCGGGCGCGCTCGCGCACGGTTTCGGCGGCCACTTGCGGCATGCGGGCGGCCGGCGTGCCGGGGCGCGGCGAGAACGGGAAGACGTGCAGATGCGTCAGCCCGCAGGCGTCGACGAGGTCGAGCGAACGGCGGAAATGCGCTTCGGTCTCGGTCGGGAAGCCGGCGATGATGTCGGCGCCGAACACCACGTCCGGCCGCAGCCGGCGGATGCGGGCGCAGAAGGCGATGGCCTCGGCGCGCGAATGGCGGCGCTTCATGCGCTTGAGGATGAGGTCGTCGCCCGCCTGCAGCGACAGGTGCAGATGCGGCATCAGCCTCTCCTCGCCGGCGATGGCGGCCATCAGCTCGTCATCGACCTCGACCGCGTCGAGCGAGGACAGCCGCAGCCGCCGCATGCCGGGGCAGTGGGTGAGCAGCGCGCGCACCAGCGTGCCGAGCCGCGGGGCGCCGGGCAGGTCGGCGCCGTATGAGGTGAGGTCGACGCCGGTGAGCACGATCTCGCCATAGCCGTCCTCCACCAGCCGGTTCACCCGCTCCACCACCGCGCCCATCGGCACCGAGCGCGAATTGCCGCGCCCGAAGGGGATGACGCAGAAGGTGCAGCGGTGGTCGCAGCCGGTCTGGACCTCGACGAAGGCGCGCGTGCGCCCCCCGATCGCCTCGCCCACCCCGTCGATGAGATGGGGCGCGCTCTCGCGCACGCTCATGATGTCGCCGACCGCGATCTGCTCGTCCGCGATACTGCCGAAATCGAGCGCCTGCCGGGTCTCGGCCCAGCGCGCAGGATCCAGCTTCTCGGCGGTGCCGAGCACGCGGTCGACCTCTTCCATGCCGGCGAAGGCGGACGGGTCGATCTGTGCCGCGCAGCCGGTGACGACGATGCGGCGGGAAGGGTCCTCGCGCTTCAATCGGCGGATCGACTGGCGGGCCTGCTTCACCGCCTCGGCCGTCACCGCGCAGGTGTTGACCACCACGGCTCGCTCCAGCCCGGCGCGGGTCGCCAGCGCCTGCGCGCTGGCGGAATCGAGCGCGTTGAGCCGGCAGCCGAATGTCACCACCTCGACCGTCATCGCGTCAGTTCACTTCGACGTGGGGCGTGTCGTCGGTGAGCATGGCGGCGGTCAGCCGGCCGTCGAATTCGTACTCGGCCGGGCCCGTCATGAGGATGTGGTCGTCCGCCTCACGCCAGTCGATGAAGAGGTCGCCGCCGGGCAGCGTTACCCGCACGCGCCGGCCGGTCCGCCCGAGACGGGCGGCGGAGACGGCGGCGGCGCAGGCGGCCGAGCCGCAGGCGCGGGTGAGGCCGGCGCCCCGCTCCCAGACCTTCAGCACGATGTGCTCGGGCGAGACGATCTTCGCCAGCGAGATGTTGGCGCGCTCGGGGAAGACCGGGTGGTGCTCGAGCTCCGGCCCGTACTGGGCGAGGTCGATCCCGTCGAGGTCGTCCACCCAGAAGATGGCGTGCGGATTGCCGACATTGACCACGGCGGGCGCGCGCAGCAACGGGGCCTCGGAAGGCCCGGCCTGCAGTTCCAGCTCGCGCGTGTCAGCGACCGGGCCGGCGAGCGGGATGTCGGCCCAGCCGAAATGCGGCACGCCCATGTCGGCGGTCACGCCGTCCGGCTTGACCGTGCAGTCGAGCAGGCCGGCGACGCTCTCGAACACGAAGTGATGGCGGCCCGTGCGACCGGCCTCGTAGAGCGCGATGCAGCGCGTGCCGTTGCCGCAGGCCCCCGCCTCCGAACCGTCCGCATTGACGATGCGCACGAAGGCGCTCGTGCCCTCGTGGAGCGGCGGGTAGAGCGCCATGATCTGGTCGAAGGGCAACACGTCGGCGCGGGCGAGCGCGCGCGCCTCCGCTGCCGGCACCGCGAGCGGCGCGTCGCGCAGGTCGAGGACGACGATCTCGTTGCCGAGACCGTTCATCTTGACGAAGGGTCGATTTTCCAGCGCTGCCATGGCTCGCGATCGTGGCGGATGATCGTCGTCCTTATATGGCGACAGCCCCGCCGATGGCCAGCGCCGATGCGCAGAGCCCGCAGCCATCGCATACCGCCGGGCACCCGCATGTTGCCGAAAAAGCCTAGCTCCTCCCTTGTCGCCCGGGCGGCGGTATGAATGGGAGTAACCACCTAGAGGCGCACGGCAAATCAAGCTATACGAACCCTTAGCCCGGTACGGTCGCGCACCCGCCGGCGAGTCGCAAATCGCTCGAGATTGTCGCCCCGGTTGGAGAGTTCGGAACTCAATGACGACGGTCTTCTATGATGACGATCCCTGGCAGGAAGTTCAGGGAAAGAAGTGGTCGCGGAAGACCCCCCGTCATTACCTTTACTGCATCAGGCAGGCGGCGCAGGCCTGCGGAATGACCGCGGAGCCGTTCCGAGCAACCCTGAGTGGCGACGGCATCTATTTCACCTGGCGGCCCTCGCTGAAGAAGATCCTTTCCGCCCCGCGCTTCAAGCTGGTGTTCCTGACGTTTGGCGTGCCGACACAGACCAATGGCTGGCGGCGGCACGTGGCGTGGCTGCGCTTCCTGTTCGTCTGCCTCCTCGCGTCGGAGGTGCACGCCATGGACGAGCGCACCTATCGCTACCTGCGCTCGCACCGGTTCATCCGGCGCAAGCTGCACCGCGCCATGCCGCTGGTGGACGTCGCCTTCTTCGAGACCGAGCGCGCGCCCTCCTCGTTCCTGCTGGTGGTCGGCGACGCGGACCGGGACGAGGCGGTGGTCGACAGGCTGGCGGAGAGTTTCGACATCGTCCGCGTCTCGACCTCCAAAAAGTCGGACGGGGCGCGCGAGGCGGCCAATCCGCGGGTCCGGTTCCTGGTCGGCATCGACTATGAGGAGCTCAAGGCGCTCTATGCCGGCGCGGCGGCGCTCATCATGCCGATCTCGACCAACCGCCATGCCGCCGGCACCACCACGGTGACCGAGGCGGTGAGCGCCGGCTGCCCGGTGATCTCGAACTCGATCTCGCAATGGTACGATTTCCGCCGCGACCCGCGCTTTTCATATGACGGCAACATCACCGTCCCCGGGGTCCGGGCGCGGCTCGCGGCGCTCGAGGCGGGCGAGGCGCAGGCGGGTGGCGCCAGCACGGACTGGATGGACCTGCCGGACGGGATCGCCTACCTCGCCGACACGTTCCGTCGTCTCGCATGAGGCCGGCTCCGGCGCGCCCGCGACGGTCCCGGGGCCTCGCACCCATCGCCCGAGGCGCCGCCACGCCGTCCGCCCGGTCGACGCCGGCCCGCCGAACCCGAGCCGGGGGGATGCATGGCGATCTGGGCTGACATATTGCGGGTCGTTCATCTCGCCTTCCTGGTCTACGCGACGATCTTCGCGTTCCGGGACCTGTTCATGCGTTCCGTGCCGCTGCATGCGCGGTACGCCTATGGCTGGATGATCGTCTGCGTCACCTACATCTACCTGTCGGACTTCGCGATCTCCGGCACCGAGGCGCTCTACAACAGCTGGTACGTGATGCATTACAACGTGTTCGCGGGCGAACACGTGCTCCTCGTCGTCACCATCCTCGTCACCCTGCTGTTCGTGCGACTGCTGTCGACCTTCTTCAGGCAGCCGCAATCGTCCGACCAGCCCGCCGAGCTGATGGCCGGCACGACGCTGGAGACGGTGGCGGTCCTGCTGGTGGTGGCCTACACGCTGACGCTGCTGGTCTTCTATTCGTTTAACATCGGCGCCATCATCGAGAACTCGCTGATGGCGCGCGACGACCGCTTCGCCGATCTGCGCATGATGGCCGAGGGCGAGCAGAACCCGCTCTTCGCGCTGCTCACCGCCACCCAGCCGGCCGCCATCGCCATCATGGGCGGGGCGCTGGCCGAGCGCCGGCGGATCGCGCCGCTGCGCATCCTGCTGTTCCTGGTCGGCGTCTACCTGCTGTTCTCGCAGGGCAGCCGGACGGCCTTCACCATCGCCCTGCTGCCGGGGCTGATCATCTATGCGCGCCGGTTCCGCCCGTTCTCGCGCGTCATGCTGTTCGCTCTGTTCATGGCCCTCGGCCTGGCGGTGAACGGCTTCATCGTCCAGTTCCGCGCCGGCGGCCTCGCCAACTACACCTCGGACGAGCTGACCTTCTACTACCACCAGGACAACAATTTCGCCCTGGTGCTGCATTCGCTCAAGCTCGCCTCCACCAGCCCCGAGCGGACCGATGCGGGCGCGACCTTCGCGATCTCGCTGCTGAACTGGGTGCCGCGCACGATCTGGCCCGGCAAACCCTCGCTCGCGGACCTTGATTTCGGGCACTACCGCGAGCCGTGGTGGACGATCGGCTATATCGGCGAAATGGTCTCGATGTTCGGTCCGACCTGGGGGATCGTGGGCTCGATCGTCTATTTCCTGGTGATGTACGTCTTCCTGTCCATGCTCCTGTCGAGCGACGGAGGACGCAAGAACCTCGCCTTCAAGCTGATGTCTCTCCTGTACATCTACATGTGCCTGCGCTCGATGCTGAACATCACGCAGTATGTGTACGGGTTCCTGCCCTTCGTGCTGGCGTCGCTGTGGACAAGATCGCGCTCGCTCATAAAGCATCGTCCCCCGGCAAGCCGCGCCTACCGACAGCGTTAGAAGCAGAGACGTTAGATGTTCACCAAACGATTCATACTCGCCTCTGCCTACAACCTGTTTCTAAACCTCATCAACCTTCTGCTCTCGATCAGCACCTTCATCCTGCTGGCGCGCATCCTCGCCCCGACCGAGCGCGCGCATCTGGCGGCGATCATCGCGTCGGTGGGGCTGTCGGCGAGCTTCTCGTCGGTCGGCATGCCGCTGATGTTCTCGCAGATCCGTCAGAATACGGTGAACCCGCGCGACTTCGTCCGCGCGGCGGTGCTTATGGTGCTGGCGGGGATCGTGGCGACGTTCCTCTACTACGTCTTCCACGACGATGTGGGCATCGTCGGCCTCGTCTTCCTGACGGCGGTATCGTCCGTGGTGGTGGACACCGTCAACAAGTTCGAGAACTTCCGCGCCAGCTATTTCAACTCGATGATCATGAATTATTTCTACACGGGAATAATCATCGCGTTGCTGCTGTACATCTACCTTGCCGGCATCGGCGGCACGGTGGTCGTCTACGGGATCTATACATCGGCTGGCCTCTTGGTCCTCGCGCTGGCGACCATGCAGTTCCTGCATCGCCGCGTGCGCCGCGGCGCTCCCGCGGTCCACCTGAAGCTGTTTTCGGTCGGCCAGCTCCTGATGTGGCTGCTGTCCTTCGCCTCGGTGTTCTCGCGCTACGTCTACATCCTGTTCTTCCTGTCCCGGGTCGAAACCGCGGTGATCGGCGTGTTCCTGACGATCTGCGGCCTGTTTTCGCCGGTCTCGGTCTTCACCGTCGCCATCGGCCGCGCCTTCTATGGCGGCGCGGCGGGCCACGTCACGCGCGGCTTCGTGCTGAAGCTCGCCGCGATGATCGTCGGCGGGACGGGGGTGGCGCTGTTCATCGTCTACCAGCTCCGCTTCCTGATCCTCGACCTGAGCTGCCTGATCCTGCCCGCCTCCTATTGCGGACCGGCGCAATATGTCTCGCTCGCCTTCGTCTATGTCATCGGCACCACGACCTCGCAGATCGCCGTCGACATCGCCTCGCGCTACTCGCGCCACGGGCAGTTCATCATGGCGTCCGGCGTGCTGGCGGCGCTCGCGGCCGGCATCTGCCTGTGGGTGGGCTCGCTGCAGCAGGCGGTGCTGGTCACCTACGGCTTCAGCTTCTTCCAGCTCGTCGCGGTCGCCTTCTCGCTGCGCGAGCCCGAACCAGAGCCGGAACTCGCCGGGCATGCCGAGCCGGTGGCCTGAGCACGCAGAAGGAAGGGCCGCCGACGCAGTCAGGCCATAAAGCCTGCCCATCCTGACCGTTGGCGATGCTCGGCGGCGGGGTGTGGATGATAAGTCGGCGGAATCTGTTACGCGGCGCGGGTGCGGTGGCGGGCACGGGCCTTTTCGGCTGGTGGCGCGCGCGGGCCGACGAGCGGCAGGTGTTCCGCCCGGCCGATTTCGGCGCGAAGGGCGACGGGCTCGCCGACGACACCGAGGCGCTGCGCGCGGCGCAGGCCAGGGCCTCCGAGGTCGGCGGCGTGGTCGAATATGACGGCGTCTACCGCGTCACCAGCCGGATCACGCTGAACTCGCACGTGACCCACAGGGGCGTTTCCGCCGAGGCGACGATCCGCAACGATTCCCCGTTCGATCCCAAGCGGCCGGTTGACCGCGAGTGCTTCTCGCTGGGCGAGTACACCACCGAGATGCTGAGCCGGTTTCCGGCGGCGCCGCTCAAAGCCGCCGCCCGTGGCGAGCAGACGCTTGCGCTCGGCAACGCCGCGCTGCCCTGGCGCCCGCAGCCGGGCGATTTCGCGATCGTCGCTACCCGCGAGCGGCTGACGACGCTGCACGGCACGCGCCTTCCGGTGCGCCAGCAGCTGGTGAAGATCATCGCCGTCGACATGGCGGCCGGGCGGCTCGACATCCAGCACCCGCTGACGGCGGACTTCCCCGAGGCCGACCTCCTCCAGCTCCACGCCTTCAACGGCTTCTCCCGCCAGCCGGCGCACTGCGTGGAGGATGTGCGCATCCAGCGGCTGCGCTTCGAGGGCGGGGGCATCTCCTTCGGCGCCGCCTATGACTGCGCGTTCGAGAACCTGACATTCGCCGACGTGCGGGACCTCGTGTTCGGCAACTGCCTCGCCCATTCGCGGCTCGAAGGGATCTCCGGGACGTTCTGGAATCGGGGCTGCGAGATCAAGCTCGGCACCCATGACAGCACGGTGTCCGACCTCGACATGACCTATGTGCCGAGCGACCAGCCGGCCTATAACGGGTGGATCTCGCTCGGCGAGATGGCGCGCAACGTCACCATGTCCAATGTCCGGCTGGACGCGAGCCGCTACACCAAGGATGGCGGCGTGATCCTGGTCGGGCTGCAATACTGCTTCGGCATCCGCATCGACGGGCTGGACGTGAAGGCGCCCGGGCTGCGCGACGCGGTGGGCATCCTGCTCATGTCCGGCAAGAGCGAGGCGAGCGCGCCGGTCGATTGCGACATCCGCAACGCCGACGTCGCCTGCGCGCATTTCGCCCGCTGCCTGCAATGGGGCAGCGGCGGGCGCGACGGGCCGATGAACTGCACTCTCGGCCAGGTCCGCTTCCACGGCGCCGCCGACGACGACGCGGCAGTGTTCGAGGCCGGGCGAGGCAACGTCATACGCGACGTCAATTTCGGCAGCGGCCGGGTCGTCTCGGGACCGGACTTCACCGGCAACGAGCTCGACAACATCGTCTGCGCCGGCGTCGACGACAGTGCTTCGCTGAGCGCGCACAACACGGTCCGCTCCATCGTCACCCTGTCGCGGCAATAGACGCCGCGCGCCTGCCGGTCAGACCAGCGCGCGCGTCGCCGAAACCGCCCATCCCAGCGGCGTGCGCTGGCGCGCGATGGCGGCGCTGAGCTCGCCCATGCGCCGGCGCTCCTCCGGTGTGCTCGCAGCGATCCGGCACAGCGCCTCGTAGAGCGCGTCCTCGCTTTCGGCGGGAATGCGAATGCCGTTCATGCCGTCGCGCAGGAAGTAGTCGGCCGCGCCGCAGCGATCGGTGACGACGAGCGGCAGGCCGGACGCCGCCGCCTCCTGCACCACCAACCCCCAGGGCTCGTAGCGGCTGGCCAGTACGAAGGCGCCCGACCGGTGCATGATGGCGGGAAGTTCGCCCGGCTGGATGAAGCCCAGCGGCTCGCAGCGCGGAAGCTGCGCGACGACCTCCGTCAGCGGCCCGGTGCCGCAGACCACCAGCCGCCAGTCGCCGTATTCGGGACGTTCGGCGAAGCGGCGCCAGGCCTTCTCGAGGATGTCGAGGCCCTTTTCCGGCACCAGGCGGCCGACGAAGAGGAAGCTCCTGTCCGGCTCGCTCTCGCGATGGTCGACGCCGAAGCGGTCGATGTCGCAGGCATAGTGGCCCTCGATGATGCGGGTCACCGGAAAGCCGAGCCGGCTCGCGAAGTCCGCCTGCCGGCATCCGGGCACGTAGGCCCAGTCGAACAGGCGCTTCAGGTGCAGGCGGAACGCGGCGACGCCGAGCCATTGCCGGCCCGTGCCCAGCCACTGATTGTCCATGCACAGCACCCGCACCGCGCGCCCGCGCAGCGCCGCCGCCGCCTTGCGGTAGACCGGGATGTGCCAGCTGCAGATCAGGGCGAGGTCGTAGCTTCCTTCGCCCAGCAGGCGGTCGATCGCCGCGCCGTCCGACTGGGCCCAGACCCGGCAGGGGAACTGGAAGAACTGGTCGGTCTGGTAGGGCGCCTGCGACGAGCCGCTCGGAATGACGACGTCGAGCTCGCAGCCGGTCATCGCCTGCAGCTCTCGCACGCTGGCGTCCATGTAGCCCGACCATTTCGACCACAGAACCAGAACTCTCATCAGTCTCTCCGCCCCAAACGCGCCGGCCCGCACCGGCATGAGCCGCCCGCTTCGCCCGTCCCGCGCCTTACCGTGCCGCGCCTTGCCGTGCCGCGCCTTCCGGCGCCAGCGTGCGGATGACACGTGCCGGGACGCCGACGGCGACGGAATTGGGCGGAACCGAGCGCGTGACCACGGCATTGGCCCCGATCACCGAATTCGCGCCGATGGTGATGCCCTCGAGGATGCAGGCGCCGCGCCCGATCCAGACATTCTCGCCGATGACGATCGGCGCCGACTTGAAGCCGGAATCGCGCATCGGCACGCCGACCTCGATCCGGTGGGTGAAATCGCGGATGGTGACGTATTCGGCGATCATCGTGCCGTCGCCGATGCGGATCTCTTCCATGCAGCCGATGATGAGGCCGCGATTGGCGCTGACCCGGTCGCCGACTTCGAGGCGCGCCCCGCGCAGCAGGGTGATCTTGAGATCGTCCATGACGAGATTGGCACCGACGCGGATGATGCCGTTCCAGCCATTGGTCATCATCACCGGGCCGCCGATGGTGAAGCCGGGGCCGATGCGGAAATCGCAGCGGAACAGCGCGATCTTGAACTTGAACCAGAGCCCGCGCAGGCGCCCACGAAGCTGGGTATGTCCGGCGAACAGGTCAGGGAGCCGCATCGAGGACGCTCCGGATCGCCACGTCGGCATTGGCACGGGCCGCATCGCGCGCATGGGCATAGGTTGCGAGCCGCTCGGCCCGGCCCTGCCGCACCGTAGCGCGGAAGGTCTGCGAGTCGAGCATCGCCGCGACCTTGTCGACGAAGTCGTCGATCGGGTTGGTGACGCCGCCGAGCCCGGCGACGTCGCCGGCGAGGCAGGCGATATCGGTGGTGATGACGAAGGCGCCATAGGTCGCCGCCTCGAACACGACGTTGGGCTGGGCCTCGTCCGGGTAGGTCGTTGGGAACACGAAGATGTCGAGGCCCTGCAGGAAGTCCCGCTTCGCGTCACCTTCGAGGCCGCCGACCCAGTCAACCCAGGGCTGCTTCAACTCGCCGATGCTGGCGAAATACTCCGGATCGCGCGCATAGCCGGCGAGCACGAACTCGTAGGCGCCCGTGTCCTTCAGCCGGCCGGCCAGCTTCTCGAACACGTCCGCGCCCTTGCCCGGCAGGATGTTCGAGATGAAGCCGACCCGCAGCGGGCCCTCGCCCGACGAGCCGCCCGGCTCGGGTTGGGGGGCGTGGAAGATGATGTTGCTGAACTCGAAGTGCTTCACCGCTCCGGCGGCGTCGACGATGCTGCGCGTCATGGCGGGGCACAGCGTCATATAGGTGAGGTTGCGGCCGCCGAACGCCGCCGATTTCGCGAACAGCTTGGGGTCGCTGCGCAGCAGCCGGAAGCTGCGCACGCTGAGGATGATGCGATAGCCGAGCAGGCGCAGCACCGCAAGCAGGCCGAGGGTGAAGTAGAACCCCTTGTTCCCGTCCGCCACCAGGTAGCAGACGCGCCCCGCCCCGCGCGGCAGCAGGGCGGCCGTGACGATGAACGACCACAGGCGGCGCAGCCGGCTAAATATGTAGAAGCGCCGTCGGCGTTCGGCGAAGGAGAAGGACAGGTCGAAGCGCCGGATCTCGAAGAAGCCGAGATCGTCGATGTACCGAAGCATCGCCTCCGCCGTCGTCCGGGTTCCGGCCGCATCGCCCCCGAGGGGCCCGGCGAACAAGAGATGCCTGCGCTTCGACACGTCCACTATGTCCTCGACGATCGTTGCATGGATATCCGGGCGGGAGCGCCAGCCGGCGCGATCGCCGCCGATGGACCGGCGGGGAGCCGGCCGGGACGATCAGTGCAGCGGCTCTTCCTTCAGCAGCTTTTCGAAATAGTCGATCGTCTTCACCAGCCCCTCGCGCAGCGGCACGGTCGGCTTCCAGCCGAGCAGGGCCTCGGCCTGCGAGATGTCCGGCTGG
The DNA here is from genome assembly GCF_024752335.1 of Ancylobacter mangrovi. NCBI lineage: Bacteria > Pseudomonadati > Pseudomonadota > Alphaproteobacteria > Hyphomicrobiales > Xanthobacteraceae > Ancylobacter > Ancylobacter mangrovi. The sequence continues at coordinate 187,594 of NZ_JANTHY010000010.1, forward strand.
CGCTGCATCGGATCGTCCGAGGGCAGGGGACGGAAGGCGAGCTTCGACTTGGAGCCGGTGAGCTCGATGATCTGCTCGGCCAGCGCGCGGATCGTGAACTCGCCGGGATTGCCGATGTTGATCGGGCCGGTGATCGCGTCCGGCGTGTCCATCATCCGGATCATGCCCTCGACGAGGTCGTCGCGGTAGCAGAAGGAGCGGGTCTGCAACCCCTCGCCGAAGATGGTGATGTCCTGGCCCTGCAGCGCCTGGATGATGAAGTTCGATACCACGCGCCCGTCCTGCGGGTGCATGCGCGGGCCGTAGGTGTTGAAGATGCGCACCACCTTAATGTTGAGCTTGTGCTGGCGGTGGTAGTCGAAGAACAGCGTCTCGGCGCAGCGCTTGCCCTCGTCGTAGCAGGAGCGGATGCCGATCGGGTTGACGTTGCCCCAGTAGCTCTCGACCTGCGGGTGGATCGCCGGGTCGCCATAGACCTCGGAGGTCGATGCCTGGAGGATCTTCGCGCGGACGCGCTTGGCGAGGCCGAGCATGTTGATGGCGCCGTGCACGCTGGTCTTGGTGGTCTGCACCGGGTCGTGCTGGTAGTGGATCGGCGAGGCGGGGCAGGCGAGGTTGTAGATCTGGTCGACCTCGACATAGAGCGGGAAGCACACGTCGTGGCGCATCAGCTCGAAATGGCGATGGTCCATCAGGTGCTCGACATTGCGCCGCGTGCCGGTGAAGAAATTGTCGACGCACAGCACGTAGTCGCCGCGGTCCAGCAGCCGCTCGATCAGGTGTGAGCCCAGGAAGCCGGCCCCGCCGGTTACCAGGATTTGCTGCGCCATCTATGCCCCCAGAAGACCCTACGCGATCATTCGAAATTCGATTCGAGTTCGATCTTATTATAAGTGGAGCCGGTGAGTAGTGCGGCACCGGCGCCCCGTGGCGTTTCCCCCGGGCTGGTCCCGGGAAGCCACAGCGGCGGGGCGAAAAAGGCGCCTTGCGGGCTCTTGCGGCAGGCGCGTGCGAAGCTGGTATGTGCGTGCGGATTGGCGGATCCGCCGCCGGCAAACAGGGTGCTGGTCCGGCCGTCTCGGCCGGGAGCGATTTCCGGCGCGCGCCATCGCGGCCGCGCCGGGTGCGGCGCAAAATCGGACTGGAAACTGTGGCCGCCAGCGGTCACAAATCAATGTCGGGATTCTCCGTGAAACGGGGACCCCGGGTCAGGAAAGTGGGGCGGATGATCGATCTTGAACTGGCGACCTTGCGGGCGCGCAAACTCGCTTTCGGCCTCTCACATCCGCGCATGCGCAAGGCGCTTCGGCAGGGCGTAGCGGCGGCGATCGATCACCGCGAGGCGCTCGGCCCGCTGAAGCCGCAGACCGTGCTCGACGTCGGCGCCAATCGCGGCCAGTTCGCGCTCATCGCCCGCCATCTGTGGCCGCAGGCCTCCATCATCAGCTTCGAGCCGCTGCCCGGGCCGGCCGCATACTGGCATCGGGCGATGGAGGGGGACGCGCGCGCGCGCCTGGTGCAGGCCGCGATCGGCGCCGAGCGCCAGACCATGAAGATCAACGTCACGAGCGCGGACGATTCCTCCTCGCTGCTGCCGCTCGGCGAGACCCACCAGAAGATCTACGGCTCCTCCGTCACCGACCAGATCGAGGTGAAGGTGGCCCCGCTCGGCGACTTCGTGGCGCCGGAGGAGTTCAGGGCCCCCACGCTGCTCAAGATCGACACGCAGGGCTTCGAGCTCGAGGTGCTGAAGGGCATGGCCGGGCTGGAGAAGAACATCTCCCATGTCTATGCCGAGCTCTCCTTCGTCGAGCTCTATGCCGGCCAGCCGCTGGCGTCCGAGGTGCTGAGCTATCTCGACGGCGTCGGCTTCGAACTCGCCGGCGTCTACAACATCGCCGCCGACAAGGACGGCAAGCAGATCCAGGCCGACATGCTGCTGAAGAACCGGAACGCGTGACCCAAACGGCCGGCGCGGTCAGCGCCCGCCGGACATCGCCCGCTCGAGTGCGTCGAGCGCGTCGCCCTTCGACAGGCGCCGGGCGAGCGCGCAGCCCTGCGGGCGCTCCTCCGGCGCCATGTCCCGCGCCGCGAGGATGGCGGCGCAGAGCTGCCCGACGTCGCCCGCCGGCACCAGCAGGCTGTGGCCGCGGGCGAATTCCGCCAGCTCGGTCCCGTCATCGGCGGTGATCAGCACTGGCTTGCCCGAGGCCAGCATGCCGCCGAGCTTCGAGGGCAGCACGAGGTCGGCGATGCCATGGTCCTGCGGCAGAACGTGCAGATCCGGCATGTTGAGGAATTCGTTGAACCGCGCATAGGGCTGGAACGGGAGGAAGCGCACATTGCGAAGGCTCGCCGCCTGACGCTGCAACTCGGCCTTGAGCGGGCCCTCGCCGGCGATGACGAAGTGGATGCGCGGCTTGTCCTTCAGCCGTTCGGCGGCCTCGATCAGCAGGTTCAGCCCCTGCTTGGCGCCGACATTGCCGGAATAGAGCACGATGAAATCGTCCGGCGCGAAGCCGAGCTCCGCCCGGTACGGGCTGACGCTCTCCATCGGCCGGATGTGGGACAGGTCGACCCAGTTGCGCACGATGGCGAGGCGCTCCTCGGGCACGCCCTTCTGCCTCAGCCGGTCGGCCATGCGCCCGGAGATCGTCACCACGCTGTCGAAATGCTTCAGCGTGAAGCGCTCGAAGCCATAGCCGAGCGACTTGAGCCAGCCCCTGGAGCCGAGATGGCCGACGGCGAAGGCGGCGTCGACCTCGAGGTCCTGGACATGGAGCACGGTGCGCGCGCCGACCAGCCAGGCGGCGAACTGGGCCACCGGCGCGGCAAACAGGGTGGGCTCGACGCACAGCACCGTGTCCGGTCGCCGGCGAAGGATCTGCCAGACCACCACCGGCGCCGAGGTGAGCGCGAAGGAGAGCGGGGCGAGGAGCCGCCAGATGCCGCCCATTCGCTTGCGCAGCAGCAGCGGCGTGCGCAGCACCCGGACCCCGTTCAGGAGCGCGGAAGAGTAGCCGTTGCGGAAACCGCCCTGGACCTGCCAGCCGGGATAGTGCGGCGGGGTGGTGACCACGGTCACCTCCTTGCCTTCCGCGGCCATGTGCTCGCCGATCTCGCCGGTGTATTTTCCCACGCCCGCCAGCTCGGGGGCGTAGTTCATGCCGTAGACGACGACGCGCCGCAGCGCCCCCGCCGCCGTTCCGGCGACGGCTTCCTCCCGTCCCGAGACGACGTCGCCGGCAGTCATCAGGCCGCGCTCTCCTGGCGGTTCTCGCGGAAGCTGCCATCGAGGAAGGAGCGGTAGGCGTCGGCGATGCCCTCGCGCAGCCCGATGCGCGGCGCCCAGCCGAGGCTGCGCAGCTTGTCCGCGCTCATCAGCTTGCGCGGCGTGCCGTCCGGCTTGGAGAGGTCGTGGACGATCGCGCCCTGGAAGCCGACGACGTCACAGACGAGCTGGGTGAGCTCGAGAATGGTCACGTCCTCGCCGCTGCCGACATTCACGTGCTCGGCGTCGGAATAGGCCTTCATCAGGTGCACGCAGGCATCGGCGCAGTCGTCGACATGCAGGAACTCGCGGCGCGGCGTGCCGGTGCCCCAGACCACGATCTCCTTGTCGCCCCGGAGCTTCGCCTCGTGCGCCTTGCGGATCAGCGCCGGCATGACGTGGCTGGAGTTGAGGTCGAAATTGTCGCCCGGCCCGTAGAGATTGGTCGGCATGGCGGAGATGTAGTCGTCGCCATGCTGGCGGCGATAGGCCTGGGCGAGCTTGATGCCGGCGATCTTGGCGATCGCGTACCACTCGTTGGTGGGCTCGAGCGGGCCGGTCAGCAGCGAGGATTCGACGATCGGCTGGTCGGCGAACTTGGGATAGATGCAGGAGGAGCCGAGGAAGAGCAGCTTCTCCACCCCGACGCGATGCGCCGCCTCGACGAGGTTCGCCTCGATCATGAGGTTGTCGTAGAGAAAATCGGCCGGATAGGTGTCGTTGGCGAGGATGCCGCCGACCTTCGCCGCCGCGAGGAACAGCGCCTGCGGGCGTGTCGCCTCCATCCAGGCGCGCACGCCCGCCTGGTCCTTCAGGTCCATGTCCTGGCGGGTGGCGGTGACCACCTCGCAGCCTTCGCTCGCCAGCCGGCGCACGATGGCCGAGCCGACCATGCCCCGATGGCCGGCGACGAAGACTTTCTTCCCGGCGAGCGAATATCCGGCCACTTCACGCCTCCTTCATGACGGTCGCGGTCTGCATCACCTTCAGGTCCTCGTTGACCATCTCGCGGCACAGGTCGCGCACGGAAGTATCGTGCTTCCAGCCGAGCTTCTGGTGCGCCTTGGTCGGGTCGCCGATCAGCAGGTCGACCTCGGTCGGGCGGAAATAGCGCGGGTCGACTTCCACCATGCAGCGGCCGGAGAGGGCATCGTAGCCCTTCTCGTCGATCCCTTCGCCCCGCCATTCGAGGCGGATGCCGACATCCTCGAACGCCCAGGTCACGAACTGGCGCACTTCCGTGGTTTCGCCGGTGGCGAGCACGTAGTCGTCCGCCTCGTCCTGCTGCAGGATCATCCACATGCCGCGCACATATTCGCGCGCGTGGCCCCAGTCGCGCTTGGCGTCGAGATTGCCGAGGAACAACTTGTCCTGTTTGCCGAGCCGGATCGCCGCCGCGGCGCGGGTGATCTTGCGGGTGACGAAGGTCTCGCCGCGCAGCGGGCTCTCATGGTTGAACAGGATGCCGTTCGAGGCGTGCATGCCGTAGGCCTCGCGGTAGTTCACCACGATCCAGTAGGCGTAGAGCTTGGCCGCCGCATAGGGGCTGCGCGGGTAGAACGGCGTCTTCTCCGACTGCGGCACTTCCTGCACCAGTCCGTAGAGCTCGGAGGTGGAGGCCTGGTAGAAGCGGGCCTTCTTCTCCATCCCCAGGATGCGGATCGCCTCAAGCAGCCGCAGCGTGCCGATCGCGTCGGCATTGGCGGTGTATTCGGGCGTCTCGAACGACACCTGGACGTGGCTCTGGGCGGCGAGGTTGTAGATCTCGTCGGGCTGGCACTGCTGGACGATGCGGATCAGGTTGGTCGAATCCGTCATGTCCCCGTAGTGCAGGACGAAACGCGGGTCGCGCTCGTGCGGGTCCTGGTAGATGTGCTCGATGCGTCCCGTGTTGAACGATGACGAGCGCCTCTTGATACCGTGGACGACATAGCCCTTGGCCAAGAGAAGTTCGGCGAGATAGGCACCATCCTGGCCCGTCACGCCGGTAACGAGAGCGACCTTACGCTTTTCAGTCATTTCCGATCCAAATATTCGAGCACGCAACGAAGCCGTGGAGCCGCCGAACCCACGCAAGAACCCTTCATCGGCTTACCGCAGGAGCCGATGCGCGGGAATGACGACGCCTCACAATTCAAGAAATAGCGGCGGTGTCATATCGCCGGATCAATCCGCAAATCCATAGCCGCCCGTGCCCTTCCGCACCCCATTCTTCCGACATTCAGCGATATTGCGATGAAAGTGTAAATACCTCCCGCTGCACCGCACCAGGCCGTCCCGGCACGATAGCATGACGGGCGAGCACATCCGGCCCCGACATGCGCCGCGGACCCTTGCGGCGCCTCGTTTTTCGCTTAGCGACGCAGCGATGCCGGGGGGCGCCGATCCGGTTGTTACCTAAATGCCTTAGACGATAGCGCCGGCGTTCGGTCCGGCACGCCGCGGCGCCGGGCTGTCCGCGATTCGCACGGACGACGCCTAGATGCGCATCCAGAGCTTCACCGAGCCGATCTGGTTGAAATAGCCGGTGTCGCTCGCCTGCGCGTCGTAGAACACGCCGACGGTGACGTCCGACGTCGCCGTCGAGGTGAGGCCGACGCCGGCGCCGAACAGCCAGGGCGAGACCTCCGCACCGGGAACGACGAACGTGCCGCCCCCGCCGGCGAAGGCCGCGGTCGCCTCGCTCGTCGTGTCGAGCGTGTTGTAGCCGGCCGAGCCGTGCGCGGTGAGATCGAGCGCGTCGGAGAGTTCGATGCGCAGGGCGAGTTCCGCCGTGATGAACAGCTCGCTGTAGTCCTGCGACTGGACGGAGAGATCGAGAGGCCCGGCGCCGCTCTCCTGGTAGTCGTCCGAATCGACCTTGAGATAGTCGAGCCGCAGCGTCGGCATGAGGGTGACGCCGTCGCCGACCGCGAAGGTCTTCCGCAGGCCCGCGCTCAGCGCCAGCACCCGGCTGTCATAGTCGGCCTCGGCCGAACTGCCCATGAAGGAGATGCTGCGCGAGGTGGAGGTGTCGACGAGGCCGCCCTTGGCCGAGAACAGGACATCGAGCCCCGGCATGATCGCGTGCGACCCGTAGAGGCCCAGCACGTAGGATTTGAGGTTCGCAGAGCTCGCGGCGATGCTCGCATTGGCGGGATCGGTATTGGACGTGACGGAATTGCTGGAGAAGGCGAACAGGCCGCCGAGCCGCGTATCCTCGCCCAGCACTGTGTCGGCGCCCATCGCGAAGCCGCCGCCGCTGATGTCGTAGCCGGGATTGCCGCTCAGCCCGGCCTGGCTGCCGGCTCCGCCGAGGGGCTGCACCCAGATCGTGCGATCCGCGTACGCGTCCGTGCCGGCCAGCCGGTTGGAGACGACCTGTCCGAGCATGCGCTGGACGTTCGCCGTCGCCTGCGTCGCCGCGCCGGTGAGCACGGGCAGGGTCTCGCTCAGGGCGGCGGAGAGCGAATAGCCCGACAGGTCGTTGAGCACGCTCGTCACCGGCGCCATGGCGCCGGTCAGGCCGGCCTCGGTGCCGGCGACGGCATAGAGCGTGCGCGCGGCATCGACGGCGGACCAGTTCGCGGTGGCGGTGGCCGCGTTCTGATAGGGGCTGACGACATGGATATACGTCATGTCGCCGGTGAAGAGGGCGGTCTCGTCATAGGCGCCGAGCAGCATCTGCGCCGTCGACGCATCTCCCTCGATGCCACCATACAGGCTCATCAGGCTGCTGTCGGTGAGGGTGTTGAACAGCACCCGGCCCTGCGGCGTGATCGAGCCCAGCAGCGTGAAGGTGGTGCCGTCCGGGCGGACGCCCTGGCCCCAGAAATAGCCGCTCTTGTAGCCGGTGATGATGAAGGTGCCCGCCTCGCTGGTGCCGAAGGCGGCCGGGCTGACGATGCGCCACGGCGTGCCCTCGGTCCACGCCCATTGCGGCGACAGGTTGCTCGGCACCACCTGCGCGGCCGGCGGCGTGAAGGTAGCGGGATCGTAGGGCACCATGTAGGCCCAGTGGCTCACCAGCAGGTCGGTGCCGGTGATCATCTGCATCTCCATGGTGGTCGTCCCGCCCTCCACCTGCATCCTGCCGATGCCGATGGTGGTGGTGCCGCCATCCGTGGGGGTGAACACCATGGTGATCTCGCCGTCCGGCGTGACGAGGCCCTGGATGGTCGTGTTGGTGAGGCTTTCCGTGGGCCCGATGGTCAGCGTCGCCGAGCTCGTGCCGGTGAAGACGCCGTTCGTCGAGGTGCCGAGCGACCACAGGGTCTGGTCGCCGACGGGGATGGGGTTGGCGAAGCTGGTGCTGGGCGAGGCGAAGGCCAGCATCTGCGGGACGGTCACGTACCAGTAGGTGTCGCTGATCACCGGATCCCACACCGATTGCGCATGCGCGTCCCGCCCGGCGAACGGCAGCGCGAGGATCGCCAGACCGCACAGACCGACGACGCGCCGGCCCCGCTTCGGATTACCCGCTTTCATATGCCCCCCAGCATGTCTGCCGACACCGGATCAACCCGACCCGGCGCAACGGCGCCCCGGGCCATCAGAAATGACCGCGGTTCCGGAGGTCACGCGCGCAGCGAACTGCGCTGGCCGACATCCGGCGTCACCCTTGGTAACGCATCCAACGGTGCGCCGATACTCTCATTCGTGGGGAGGGCGCCGGATCAGGGGATCGACGGCGCTGGTGCGGAGGAGGCCGCTTCGGCCGGATGGCGCGCAGCGTGGCGTCGGCGCTCAACGATCGACGCCGGGGGTCGCATCACGGGCGGGTCGGGAATGCGGGCCGACGATGCCGGCCGCGCCGTCCGGCCGCGCTCGGAAATGAAAAAAGGCCGGGTCACCCCGGCCTCTCCCAATGCCTCGACGGTCCCTGCCAGTACATCCGTGGTCAGGGACCGGAGACAATGCCTCAAGCGGCCTTGAGGTTGGCCGCCGACTGCTTTCCGCTGCGACGGTCGGCTTCGATTTCATAGGAAATCTTCTGCCCGTCCGTCAGGCCCGGAAGGCCCGCGCGCTCCACCGCCGAGATGTGGACGAACACATCCGGTCCGCCCTGGTCGGGCTGAATGAAGCCGTAGCCCTTCTGGCCGTTGAACCACTTTACAGTACCTGTCGCCATGACGATGTCCTTTCAGTCGACATAGGAATTCGATTGCCCGCACCGCGCGAGCGTCACGTTGGCATCGATTTGAGAGGAAATTCGCCCGGCGCAGCTCTGCGCAAAACTGAGTTCAACATGCAAGATCGATGATTAATGCTAGCCGAAACGCGCGCTTCCCACAAGACCCGTTCCATTTCGGCGCGAAACAAGCGCTACGGAGGTCGTGCGGGCGGCGCGTCCTTCACGTCATGCCGATCTCGGACGAGGCGGCGGCCCGATCATCCGGGTCGCCGCCGGCATCGCGATCAGAACCGGTAGTTCAGGCCGGCGCGAACGGTGTTGAAGTCCACGTCCACCTTGCGGCCGACATAGGTCTCCTCGCCGAGGTCGGTATAGAGATACTCGACCCGCGCGCTGATATTCTGCGAGAACGCATATTCGAGGCCGCCGCCGACCGTGTAGCCGACATGCGTGTTGCTCTCGTCGACGGGCGTCGAATAGTTGAAGCTCACCTTGTTCGAGCCATAGGCGAGACCGCCGGTCACATAGGGCAGCCAGGTGTCGAAGGCATAGCCGAGCCGGGCGCGCAACGTGCCGAAATAGCGAAGCTTGCTGCTGACCGAACTGCCGCTGGCGAAGGTCGCGCTGTCGCTCAGGTCGGAATATTGCAGGTCCGCCTCGGCACCCAGCACGATCTGGTTGGCGAGCTGGTAATTGTAGCCGATCTGGCCGCCGACGAGGCCGCCATCCTGGTTGTCGAGCTTCAGCCCGCTGTTGAAATCGGAGGAGCCCCAGCCATAGCCGGCGTTCACGCCCAGATAGAAGCCCGTCCAGGTGAAGACGGGGACCGGCTCGACCGCCATGACCGGCGCCTTGACCGGCAGGTCGGCTGCGAAGGCGGAGGAGCCCAGCAGCAGCACTGCGACTGACGTCAGTATCCCGTTACGCATGTGACTTCCCTCGCGTGTATTTACTGATCGATGAATATCCTGCCACACAACTGGTGTACCAGTGCTTAATGGTCACACTTCGTAGAGAAATGTTCGCTACCGAATTTGAAGCAAATTTCTCTATGCCGCCGAGTGTTACCGCTCTGGCTCTTTATGGAAATCAGGTCAGGATCGGTGCATAGCGAGTATTACGTAGCGGTATCCCTATTATTGTACCTGATTTTTTGCCGAATTGTCGGCGTCGGCCACTAGATAAGGTAATATAATGGCGTTATCGGCCGGCCCTTGCGCAGGGGGCGGCCGAACGATTTCCGCTCGGAGCTGGGCTGGGTTGCCGCGCAAAAAGGAGGGCGGCGCAGCGTCGTCGCTTCGTTCAGCTTCTCGTGAAAACTTGCTGGGGCTATCGGCCCATCTAACGCTGTGGGCGCGCGTCACGCACGCGAGCGCTGCCAGCCTCGAAGCCGAAGCCCCGCCGTTTTCGTCCGGCCCGGCTTCGCATGCCGGTCGGCACGGGTCGCGAGGTGGGCGTTGAACCGGCGGTCCGCCATCGCGAAGGCCGCACGTACGGCGTTGATCATCACCCAATAGATCGCCGCTGCGCTCAGTAGCGGCGTGAACGGGTCGTAGGTGACGTAGAAAACTTCGTTCGCGGCAGCCATCAGATCAGTCACGGTGATGGCGCTGACCGCGGCCGAGCTCTTGATGATGATGACGACCTCGTTCTGGTAGGCCGTCAGCGCGAGCCGTACGGCCATCGGCAGACGGATCGCGAGGAACAGCCGCACCGGAGAAAAGCCGAGCGCCTTGCCGGCCTCCACGATGCCGGGCGGGACCGCCGCCAGGCCGCCCTTCAGGATCTCGGCGACATAGGCCGAATGCACCAGGGCGAAGCCGATCACGGCGCAGGGAAAGGCATGGCTGAGCACCGGCCAGAGGAAGCTCGCGCGCACGGCCGGAATGAAGCCGAGGCCGCTATAGATGAGGTACAGCAGGATGAGGCTCGGAGTTCCGCGAAAGAAGGCGACATAGGCGAAGGCGGGAGCGGCGAAGAGCCGGCGCGCCGATAGGCGCCCGAGCGCGACCGGCACGGCAAACAGGAAGCCGAGCGCGAGAATCGGCACTACCAGGGCGATGGTGGTCAGCGCGCCGCGCAGCAGCGCCGGCAGGCTTTCGAGGGCGAGTTGCGGATCGAACCAGCTCACCGCGCTCAGTTCCTTGACATCGACATGCCGCGCGCGACGTTGCGGTCCAGCCAGCCGGAGGCCCAGAGCGTCAGGGCGTTCATGGCGACGAAAAACAGCGCGGCGGCGATGTAGAACAGGAACGGCTCCTTGGTGACGCCTGCCGCCACCTTGGCCTGCGCGATGATGTCCTTGAGGCCGACCAGCGAGATGAGGGCGGTGTCTTTCAGCACCACGATCCAGAGATTCACAATGCCGGGCATCGCCAGCCGTGCGGCCTGCGGCGCTATGATGAACAGCCAGATGAGCAGCTTCGGCAGTTGCAGGGCTTGCGCCGCCTCGAACTGGCCGGGAGGTACGTTCTTGATGGCCGCGCGCACGATCTCGGCCAGACAGGCGCTGTAGACGATGGCGAGGCCGGCGGCGCCGGCGACGAAAGGCGTGACCTCGAGCCTTCCCCCGAGGCCCAGTGGCGAAAGCACGGCCGAAAGGATTTGCGCGCCGCCGAAATAGATGAGGAAGATGACTAGCAGTGCGGGAACGCTCATGAAGGCGGAGGCGTAGCCGCGCCACAGGAGCCAGCGCACACCGCGCTCGTCCAGCGTCCCGAGCGCCAGCACCATGCCGCCGGCGAAGGCCGCGACATAGCCGACCACGGCGATCGAAATCGTCAGCAGCGCGCCGCGGAAAAGCTCGTCGCCATAACCCTGGTCGCCGAAGCTCAGAAGCAACATGCGGGTCGTCCTCCTGCCGGCCCGACGCCGGCCTGTCGAAATCGGCAGGGCACGTACCGGCGTGATCCCGCCGGCCGTACCCTGCCGCGCCTTCGTCCGATGGTCAGGACTTCTTGTCCACGCAGGCCTTCTCGCCCGGAATGATCGCGACGGGCACGAACTTCTCGCGGATCTTCGTGAAGGTGCAGTCGTCGATCATGCTCTTGAGCGCGGTGTTCATGCGATCCAGCAGCGCGGCGCTGTCCTTGCGCACGATCCAGCTGGAGCCGCGCTGGTCGACCGGGATGCTCGGGTCGCCGGTCCACACCTCGCCGCCGGCGAACTTGAAGTCCTTGCCTTCCGGCTTGGACAGCAGCTCGATGGACCAGTTGATGCGCGGCCCCAGCGTGGCGTCGATGCGGCCGGCGAGCAGGTCGAGGCGGATCTGGTCGGGGTTGTCGTAGGGGACGATCTCGATCGCGTCGCCGAACTTGTCGGTGAGGTACTTCACCTGCACGGTGCCGCGCATCTGACCGAACTTCAGGCCCTTGACGTTCTCCGGGGTGACGTCGTCGGGCCGGTCGGCCTTCATGATGTAGCTGTCCGGGTTGTAGACGATCGGAATGCCGAACAGCGCGTGCGCCTTGCGCTCAGCGCTCGGCTTGATCTGGGTGGTGATGCCGTCGAGCTTGTTCTGAAGCATCGCCGGGATCAGTGCCTTGAAGTCCATCGCGACGATCTCGCAATCGGCGTTCATGCGCTTGCACATTTCGCGGGCGAGCTCGGGCTCGACGCCGGTGAGCTTGCCCGAGGCGTCGGTGATGCTGAAGGGCGGATAGGAGCCCTCGTTTCCGAACACCAGCTTCTCCGCCGCCAGCGCGGCGGTGGGGATCAGCAGACTGCACAGCAGGGCAGCGCCCAGGGATTTTACGGGGAGCATAATGACCTCTGGTTTTGGTTTTGATAGTGCGGGCGGTTGAGCGACCCGGACGGCGACCGTCGGCCGATGTCAGGCGCTGGAGGCAATTGAAGGCGTCGCGGGAGCCATGGGACGGGTCGACGGGAGGACGGCAAGCCGGCGATTTCCCCTGCCGCAGTGCAGGCGTCGCAGCAGGAACCGGACGACGCGGACGGCCGGCGCTCCGATTTCCTGCTTCCGTGCCGCAACGGCGCCGCGCATGCGAATATTGCCGCGGCGGTAAAACGCCGCCTCTGCGCCGGGCGCGAAATGTTCGCGGACGAATCGATAGAACATCTCCAGCGGGAGGCGGCCGATTCCGGCCCACCAGCCCGTGAAATTCTTCATTGCCGACCTCGGTCAGGTTCTCGCGTGCGACGGTTGAGTCGCTCACGAATTGATCTTGATCAAGGTTGAGGCAGATATATTTATCTGGAAAATATAATTTCCTTCTCAACGAGATAGAAAGATCGAATGCCAGGGCATAACGTGAGGGGTAGAGTAGTTATGACGTAAGGATAATTAAAGAAATTCCCTAGCGGATCAAATTTTTCTCGAACGAGCCCGCTGGAAATTGATGGATTGGATGCCACGTCGCCGGGAATGCAATCAGACAAATCCAAAAACATAACCTAACGTAATATATTGTATTTTTGAAAAATGAATTAGATCCGCATTCCGGATAATTTCTTGCGGTGGATTCTGGATTCAGCGATCCGGTACTTTGATCTGCCGCAGATGGTCCGAGGTCGATCTCAGCAGTTGTGATAGGGTTGTCGAGACGTCGTTCGGCGTCGGGCGATGTAACACCCGGGCGACACGTGGCGTGTGGTTCTGATGTGATCGAGGCGTTTTCCACTCGATGCTGCGCGCCGCGACCGTCTGTACGGTTAAATGCAGAGGGGGGCGGTCCCATGAAAGCGCATGTGGCGATCGTCATCGGTTTGGCCTTCGCAACGGGGGGCACCCTGGCAGAGGGCCGGGTCGAGGTCGTCAAATTCGCGGCGGGCACGACCTCGACCAGCATCAAGGGCTCGATCCGCGGCGATGACATGGTGAGCTATTCCATAGGGACGGGCGCCGGACAGGTGATGCAGCTTCTGTTCGTCCCCTCCAACCGCTCCTGTTACGTCAACGTTTATGCGCCGGAAAACGCGCAGACGGCTGTCCATGTCGGGTCGTTGAGCGGCAACGAGTTCGGGATCAACCCTACGGCCCCGGGCTCCTACACGGCTCGCGTTTATCTGATGCGCAACGCGGCGCGGCGAAATGAAACCTGCCGCTTTACCCTTTCGATCGAGATCACCGGCAAGCCTGGCGGCATCAGCGCAGGCGGCAGCGACCAGCTGATGATCGACATCTGCAAGGGTTCTGCCGCCGGGATGTATGGCGTTCAGCCCCGCGACGTCGCGATTGCCAGAGGGGTCGTGGCGGCTTCCGGCGGCGGCTTCACGCTCGACGGGACCGTGGACAAGGGGGCCGAAGGCCTCAAGAAACTGCGCTGCATCTTTGGGCCTGATCGCCGGTTCAGCCATGTCCAGGCGATGACGAGCGACGGGGAATAGCAGGCGCCGCCCCGGAGGGCTCGGTCTTCATCCGAACACGGCAATCCTCACGCAAGCAGCGAAAACAGGAGTCGTGTCACCGGGGCCGTAGCGCCCGCCATCGCGCCGAGGCATCCATGGTTCACAGGCCACCGGCGCCATGCACTCCTTTCGAGAGCGGTAGGCGGCGGCGAAAGCTGGATACGTCTCCAGGCTTCATTCCCACGTGTACGGGACGCTTTCATCCACTTCATAAGGGATCATCAGCTGCTCTTGCCGCGAGGCTTCCTCGAGGTGCCGATCGCGGCGCTTGGTGCGAAAGGCGTGATGCACCGGCAGGAGGTCGAGATAATCCTCCATGCCCAGCTCGCGAGCCGCCCGTACCGGCCAGTTTGGCTCGACCATGAATTCGGTCGCGATGGCGATGAGATCCGCGGCCCCGTCCTGAAGGATACGTTCGGCCTGGGGCCCGGAGCTGATGCCGCCGACCGCCATCGTCCTGCAGCCCAATTCGCCGCGCACGCGCTTGGCATAGCCCGCCTGGAAGCCGGGAACGCGCGGCACCGCCGGCAGGCCGGAGGGCCCCCCGATGCCGCCGGACGAGCAGTCGATGACGTCGACGCCGCGCCCAATTAGTTCCCGGCCGAGGGTGAGCGTGTCGCGCATGCCCCATGTGCCTCCCTTGCCCTCGACGGCAGAGACGCGGAAGAAGAGCGGCTTGTCGTCCGGCCAGACGGCGCGCACCGCCTCAACCACTTCCAGCGCAAAGCGCATGCGCCCCAAGAGGGAGCCGCCATAGTCGTCCGTGCGGCGATTGCTGCCTTCCGACAGGAACTGATGCACGAGGTAGCCGTGGCCGCCGTGTATCTCCAGGATGTCGTAGCCGGCCTTGTGCGCCCGTACGGCGGCGGCGGCGTAGGCCTCGATGATGTGGCCGATTTCGTTCCTGTCGAGCTCAAGTGGTGTGACGCCGTCGGCACGCGATGCTCCGGGGCTCACCTCGACCGGCCGCCATCCTGCGTGGCCCCGCCGCGCATCCTCCTCGTTGAGCGGACCGAAGCCCTCGAGCGGCCCCCGGGTGGATGCCACGCGCCCGGTATGACCGATCTGAACGGCCGGCACGGCGCCTAGGGCCTTAAGGAAATCGTTGATGCGGCGATATTCGGGAATCAGGCGGTCTTCATAGAGCCCTGCGCAGCGGTGCGTCGTGCGGCCCCTCGCTTCGACGACGGAATCCTCGCTGAAGATGATGCCGGCACCGCCCATGGCGAAACGGCCGAGGTGCACGAGATGCCAGTCCGTCGGCCCACCATCGATCGACAGGTACTGGCACATGGGAGAGACCACGATGCGATTGCGGGCCGTGATGCCGCGCAGCGTGATCGGCCGGAACAGAAGCGGGCAATCTTTCTTGGCCTCGTCCTGCGTTTTTTCGGCCCGTTCGGGCAGATCCAGTCTCATCCTTATCGCCATTCCCGTTAGAATTTCCGGAAAAATATTGTCCTAAAACAACCAGTTCATGTATTGATATGTATCGTTGATTTTTAAATGTTCAAAATTTATGCAGTTGAAATCCGAATATGTTCAATAAATCGACATATAAGGACGTATATATATTTAAGCACTCTGCGAGTGTCATTGAGCGATAGGTGGTGCATATTATAAAATAAAATTTATTTATTTAATCAATTAACAATTATTAATTTTGCAAATTGACTAACGACGTTAGCGTTCTCTGCCAAACAGGGGAGAACTGCCGTGAAGCATTTCGTTGCCACAGTCCTCGCATGCTCGCTCACCCTCGCCGCCCTGCCTGCGTCCGCGCAGGAAAAGCTGAAAGTCAGCATCTGGGGTGGTAGCTGGCGCGACGCGATCGCCGATACCGTCGGAAAGAAGTTCACGGCCCAGACCGGCGCCGAGGTCGAGTTCGTCACCGGCGGCACGAATGACCGCCTGACCAAGGCCAAGCTCGCGGGTGACGCTCCCGAGACCGATGTGGTCTTCACCACCAGCCATGTTTCTCGCCTCTACGCGGCGAGCGGCCTGCTGGAAACGCTGGATCTCGCGAAGATCCCGAACGCTGCGAACCTGTTCCCGATCGCCAGGAAGTATCCCGACGTTCTCGGTGTGTGGTCGTATGCCTACACCATCGTCTATCGCCCCGATCTGGCCCCCGCGGGCATGACCTTCGATTCGTGGGAGGATCTCTGGGATCCGCGCATGAAGGGAATGCTCGGCCTTCATGGTACCGACCCGAGCCACATCATCGCCGCCGCCGCGAAGCTTTCCGGCACTGATGTCGCGAACTGGGAGAAGGCGCAGCCCAAGCTCCTCGCGCTGAAGCCCAACATCAAGGCCTATTACTCCTCCGATGCCACGAGCCAGGAGAAGCTTGCGAGCGGCGAAACGCCGGTTCAGGTGATCCTCACCAGCAATGCCTACGCGATTGCCAAGAACACGGACCTGAAGATCTCGATTCCGAAGGAAGGCGCGATCGCGGGTATCGACGTCATCGGCATCAACAAGGGCACGAAGCACGCGGACCTTGCCTACAAGTTCCTGAATATCGTGCTGTCGCCGGAGGTTCAGGCCGAGCTCGCCAACAGCAAGAAGATCGGCCCCATGAATGCCAAGGCCAAGGTCTCGCCCGACGTCGCCGCGCTGCCGGGCGTCTTCACCACGATCGAACAGTGGAAGGACCAGACGATCGTGATCGACGACAAGGTGCGCGCCGAGAAGCTGGGCCAGTGGCGCGAGTGGTTCGCCGAAAACATGATGAACTGACGATCGCCTTCGCGAGCCGTCCGGCCATGCCCAGCACGTCGCGCCCCAGCTTTACGAACTGGCTGATCATCCCGGCCGGGGTCGTGGCGGTGACGCTCGCGAGCGCCATGTTCGTCCTCTTTCAGTCTGCGTTCCGGGAAGCCATTCCCGGTTCGCTCGAGGTCGGTGGGTTCACGCTGGCGAATTTCGGGCGGCTTCTACGCCCGATCTATCTGCAGGCCTTCCTAGATACGCTGTGGTTCGCGGCCATCTGCTCGGTCGCAAACCTCCTGCTGGGCTATCCGCTGGCCTATGTGCTCGTGCGTACGCGCTCGCCGTCCCTCAAGTCGGCCATTCTCGTCATCACGCTGATGCCCCTGTTCACCGGGGACATCGTGCGGACCTATGGCTGGCTCGCGGTGCTCGGCAAATACGGGTTTCTCAATTCCAGCCTCATGGGGCTCGGCCTCATCTCGGAGCCGCTCGAGCTGCTCTATACCGCGACCGGCGTCGTCATCGCGCTGGTGCAGTATTCGATGCCGATCATGGTCATCATTCTCTCGGCCTCGATCAGCCACGTCGATCCCAGTCTCGAACGGGCGGCGCGCGGGCTTGGCGCTTCGCCGGTACGTGCCTTTCTGCTCGTCACGCTGCCGCTGTCGCTTCCGGGCATCGTCTCGGGCGTCCTGACGATCTTCGCGTGGACGCTGAGCGCCTTCTCCACGCCGCAGATAATCGGCGGCGGCAAGGTCAATACGATCGCGACCCTGATCTACAATGTCGGCTTCTCGAACTTCAATTTCCCGTTCGCAGCGGCGCTCAGCCTGACATCGCTGGTGATGATCTTCCTTCTGCTCGGGATCATCGGCACGCTCGCGCGCCGGGCCCTCACCGTGCCGGTCGCGACATGAGCTGGCGCGCCAAGGCCCGCATCGGGCGCATCCTCGGCGGCGTCACCATCGCCCTGATCCTCATCTACATGATGCTGCCATCAGTGATCGTCGCGGCCGCGGCATTCAGCGATGGCGAGACGCTGGCATTTCCCCCGCAGGGCTTTTCGCTGCGCTGGTTCGTCCGGGCGTTCACCTATCCCGATTTCCAGACCGGGCTGATCAACAGCCTCATCATTGCGGCGGTGACCTCGGTGGTCGCCACGGTCGCGGGAGCCGGTTATGCTTTCGTCGTCGACCGCTATCGTTTCGTCGGGCGCCAGCTTCTGCGCGGAATGCTCACCGCTCCGCTGGTGATCCCGCATTTCATCGTCGGCCTGGCGCTGCTGATGCTGGCCTCCCTTGTCGGCCTCAACCGCAGCTACACGATCGTGGTTCTCACCCACGTCATCGTCGTCACGCCCTTCGTCGCGCGCAGCGTTCATGCCTCCCTGCAGGCGCTCGACGTCTCGGTCGAGCGGGCGGCTGCCGGCCTGGGAGCCAGCCCGCTGACCGTCTTCCTGCGCATCGACGTGCCGCTGCTCGCGCCGGGCCTGCTCGGCGGCTTCCTGTTCGCGGTGATCCTGTCGTTCACCGAGTTCTCGGCCTCGCTGTTCGTGACGGGCCAGCAGACCCAGACGCTGCCCGTGGCGATGTTCACCTATATCCGCGACTTCGCGGATCCGACCATGGCCGCGCTTTCCACCGTGTTCATCGTGGTGGTGGCCTGTCTCCTGACGATCGCCACCCGATGGTTCGGGCTTGCCGCGATCCTGAGTGACCAGAATGAGCACTGACACAACAAGCGAGGCGACCGCCGGCGAGATCGCCGTCGAGCTTCGAGGCGTGCGCAAGTCCTATGGCGGCACGGCCGCGGTTCGCGATGTGAGCCTCACCATCAGGCGGGGCGAGATCGTCACGCTCCTCGGCCCCAGCGGCTGCGGCAAGACGAGCCTTCTGAACATCATTGCCGGCTTCGTCGAGCCCGATGCCGGGGTCGTCATCATCAACGGCCGATCCGTCGCCAACGAGCCTCCCCATCGCCGGTCGCTCGGTATGGTCTTTCAGAACTACGCCCTGTTTCCGCACATGAGCGTGAGGGAAAACGTTGCTTTCGGCCTACGGATGCGTCGGGCTGCGAGGGCGCAGATCGCTGCGAAGGTGGCCGACGCGCTCGATCTCGTTCAGCTCTCCGGCATGGAGGGGCGCAAGCCGCATGAGCTTTCGGGAGGGCAAAGGCAGCGCGTGGCGCTGGCCCGCGCCCTGGTGATCGATCCCGACGTGCTCCTGCTCGACGAGCCGCTGTCCGCGCTCGACAAGAACCTGCGGACGCAGATGCAGATGGAGATCAAGGAGATCCAGCGCCGCATCAACGTGACGACGATCTGCGTCACGCATGATCAGGGCGAGGCCCTCAGCATGTCGGACCGCATCGCGGTGATGGCGCATGGTGAGATCCAGCAGATCGCCCGGCCCACCGATCTCTACAGGAACCCCGCGAGCGATACCGTCGCCGCGTTCGTCGGCGACAGCAACCGTCTCAGGGCAACTGTGCGCGGTGTCACGCACGGCGTGCCGGATATCCACTTCGGCACGGGTGGAGCCATCATCGCGTTGGGTGATCGTGCCGATAGGGCCCTGGAAGCGGGCGACCCTGTCGATGTCTTCCTTCGCCCGGAAAGCATCCGGATCCATGCGGTGGGGGCGATGCCGGACGAGACGTGCCCGGGAGTGGTGCGGACGGTGGTGTTCCAGGGCTCGCATTCCGACCTCATCATCGACACCGAGGCTTTCGGTCCGCTGCTGGTGAGAACGTCGGACATCGCCCATTCGGCGTGGCAGGCGGGAAAATCCGTGAACCTGTCCGTCGACTGGACGGGTGCACGGCCTTTCCGTGCGGCGCCACGCGCTTAGCGTCAGCGGCCCAGAGGGCGCTTGCCGTTGCCGAGCGGTTGAAGGAATTCTGCCGGCCACTCATAGGGAACGGACTGCGTCGCCGAGAGAGGAACGACCGTCTCCGATCCCGGCGGATAAAGATCATTGTACTCGTTGCGCCGGCGCAGCCTGAAGGAATAGGCGGGCGGAAAGACCGACAGATAGTCCGGCACGCCGAGCTCGCGGGCCGCATGGGCCGGCCAGTCGGCGTTGTACATGAGTTCGCGTGCCATCGCGACGAGGTCGGCGGCTCCGCTGCGCAGGATGTCTTCGGCCTGGCTGGGCGTCGTGATGAGGCCGACGGCCATCGTATGGATGCCGGCTTCGCGCCGCACGATGTCGGCATAGGCTACCTGGTGGCCGGGGACGCGGGGCGAGGGCGCCATGTCCGAGGTGCCGCCCATGCCGCCGCTCGTGCAGTCGAGGACATCCACGCCTCTCTCTGCAAGGCCTTTGGCCAGAATGACGGTGTCCTCGATCCCCCACGCGCCGCCCCTGCCGTCCACCGATGCGCATCGAAAGAACAGCGGCTTGTCCGCCGGCCATTCCTTGCGCACGGCTTCCACGACCTCGAACGCGTAGCGCATGCGCCCCTCGCGGCTGCCGCCATAGGCATCCGTCCTGCGGTTGGCCAGGGGGGAGAGGAACTGATGGATGAGGTAGCCGTGCGCAGCGTGGATTTCACAAATGTCGAAGCCCGCCTCGAGCGACCGTCGCGCGGCTTGGGACCAGGCCTCCAGGGTCGAACGGATGCCCGTCTCGTCGAGCGCAATCGGCGGAGGGAAGTTCGGACCGGCCGCGACGGGGCTGGAGGAGATCGTCTGCCATGGCGGTTCGCCATGCGTGGCATCTGCTGCCGTAAGGGGAGGCCAGCCGGCCATGGCGCCGCCAACGGAGCCCTTGCGTCCCGCGTGGCCGAGCTGGATGGCCGGAACGGCGCCGAGCGAGTGCAGGAAGTCCGTGATCCTGCGGTAAGCGGCAACATGCTCGTCCGTATAGATGCCTGCGCAATGATGCGATTTGCGGCCATCCGGCTCGATCGCTGTCTCCTCGCAGAAAATGATGCCGGCGCCGCCGATCGCGAACCGTCCGAGATGGACGAGATGCCAGTCGACCGGTCCGCCGTCGACGGACATGTACTGGCACATCGGCGACACGACGATGCGGTTCTTCGAGCGAACGGAGCGGATCTGACAGCCGGAAAAGAGCAGGGGGGCCTGCTCTGCCGCGCCGGCAGTGGTGACATCAGACATGGTAAGGCCCAAACTGCATTGTTGATCAGTGTAAATAGATGCACAAAACGATCAAATAGTTAAATAAATAAAATTAATAATTTAAATTAATACAATATTTAACGAAGAGAGGTCTTGTGTTGATCGTTTCAATATCGAGCAATCAATACTTTCCAATTTCTTACGATCATCGCCGGATCTTGTAGGTCATAACGGACACGACGTCAGGCTTGTTCTCATGAAGTCGGGCGCTCGAACTAGGGTCCTCCGGATGCAGTTCAGCATCACCTCGTCCAATCGCGGATCATGAAATTCACGGTCGACGCAGACGCGGCGCCGACCTTCCACATTGGCGATCGCGCCCGCAATCGGCCAGCGGAGATGCAAGCAAATCCGTTGATCTGTATAATGGTAGCGATAGAACAACTGCAGGTAGAAATGAATAGAGTTGCGAATGGCGCGAATTGGGCGATTATAGTCAAAAAATAGTAGCATTTTCTTACCTTATCTACTTGTCGTAACTTTTCCAAAATCTGCCTATAGTCGTCGGACGTGTACGACAGATCGCCCGATTTCAGGTCCCTTGCCCGGAGGACACAGGATGCGGCAGCAGACGAAGGTCTTGCTCGTGTACCCACGGTTTGCGGGTCCCTCGTTCTGGAACTTCCGGGAAACATGCTCGCTGGTGGGAGCGCGCTATCCCGCTCCTCCGCTCGGATTGATCACTGTCGCGGCGATGCTGCCGGACCATTGGACCCTGCGGCTGGTCGACTGCAACGTCGAGGAGCTGTCGGACCGCGACCTCGGCTGGGCCGATCTCGTGCTGATGAGCGGCATGCTGCCCCAGCAGGAGAATGCGCTCCGGCTGATCGACCGCGTACACGCCGCGGGGAAGCTCGTGGCCGTCGGCGGCCCGGATGCGACCTCCAGCCCGGAGCTTTACGCCGCTGCCGACTTCCGCGTGCTCGGGGAGGCGGAGGACGTCATCGATGACTTCATCGCCGCCTGGACGTCCGGCGAGACCAAGGGCGACTTCACCGCGCCGAAGTTCCAGGCAGACGTGACGCGCTCGCCGGTGCCCCGCTTCGATCTCCTCACATTCAGCAACTACCTTTTCGTCGGCGTCCAGTTCTCACGGGGTTGCCCGTTCACCTGCGAGTTCTGCGACATCATCGAGCTCTACGGGCGGGTCCCGCGCACCAAGACGACGGAGCAGATGCTCGCGGAGCTCGATGCGCTCTACGCGCTCGGCTATCGCGGCCATGTCGATTTCGTCGACGACAACCTGATCGGCAACAAGAAGGCCGTGAAGGCGTTCCTGCCGGCGCTGATCGAGTGGCAGAAGGCGCACAGCCACCCGTTCGAGTTCTCGACCGAGGCGTCGATCAACCTCGCCGACGACCAGGCCTTGCTGGCGCTGCTGTCGCAGGCGGGGTTCTTCACCGTCTTTGTCGGCATCGAGAGCCCGGACGAGGACGTGCTGCGGTCGGCGCAGAAGAAGCAGAACACCCGGCGCGACATCGTCGTCAGCCTCGAGAAGATCTACGCCGCCGGCATTGTCGTGATCGCGGGTTTCATCCTCGGCTTCGACGACGAAAAACCGGGCGCGGGCGCGAGAATGGCCGAGCTGATCGAGGATGCCGCAATACCTGTCAGCATGGTTGGCCTGCTCTACGCCTTGCCCAACACGCAGCTCACCACCCGGCTGGGCCGCGAGGGCCGGCTGTTCGCCAGCGACCATGTCGAAGAGGGCGTGTCGGGCGACCAGTGTATCGCCGGGCTAAACTTCGACACGAAGCGCCCGCGCATCGACATCCTGCGCGACTATCATCAGGTCGTGTCGTCCATCTACACGCCCCGCTCGTTCTTCGACCGGGTCCGGCGCGTGGGCGAGAAGCTCAGGCCGCCGCCGTCGGTGGACAAGAGCTTCAACTTCGGCCGCTCCATGGCGGATGCCCGCCTCTTCACGCGCTTCATGGTGAAGTCCGCGTTCAGGCATCCCCAGCTCGCCCTGCAGATGACGCGACTGATCGGCCAGGGGATGAGGACAAATCCCGGCGCCGTCCCGGCCATGGTCAAGATGGCGATTTTCTACGCCCATCTCGGCCCCTTCGCCCGCTATGTGAGCGAGGAGATCGCCTCCCAGATCGAGGCGATCGAGGATGGGTCCTGGGCGGCCCCGGAGCGCACGCCCGCCATCGTCATGACGGCCTGACGCGGAAGCAAGCGCGGCGCCCGCCTCGTTCTCGACGAGCGCGGTCGCCTGCGAGAGGCGCCGCCACGCGGCCTTGCGAAAATGCCCTCCCGTCCTGTCGGGTTCGTCGACATCGCACGGCCTGTGCGGTGCGCATCCCGCCGCAGGAGAGCATGCCGACGCGCGTCCGGCGGATATTGTCGGGTTCGGTGGTCTGCGCCTCGCGCACGGCTTCATCGCGCCGGATTTCGCCGGCGTCGTCGCGAAGCGGTGTATCGCGCTGGGATGAGATCAGTGAGAGACGAAATTCACGTAGAATTTCAATGCCGATTTGGTGGAGCCGAGGGGATTTGAACCCCTGACCTCTGCAGTGCGATTGCAGCGCTCTCCCAACTGAGCTACGGCCCCACGCTTCAGGCCGCGCCTTGTACGGTTCCCGCCCGCCCGCTGTCAAGGCGCCTCGGCGCTCCGTTGCCCGGCCTTGTGAATCGGGGTTGCCGCAATGCGGCGGCGCCTTTAAGCATCAATGACAAGCATACCCTCCGGTGCCTGCCCAAGGTCCCTCTTCCGAGGCTCGCGATGTACTCGCTTCTCTGGCTGTTCGACACGCTGATCACGCTCTATGTCTGGATTCTCATCGCCTCGGCCATCCTGTCGTGGCTGGTGGCGTTCAATGTCGTCAATCCGCACAATCAGGTCGTGCGCAGCATCGGCGAGTTCCTCTGGCGCGTCACCGAGCCGGTGCTGGCGCCGATCCGGCGGATCCTGCCCAATCTCGGCGGCATCGACATCTCGCCGGTGATCCTCATCATCGGCCTCTACTTCATCCGCAACCTCGTGTTCGAGATCCTGCTCTGAGCCGAAATCCCGCGCCGGGCCAAGTTGGATCGCAGGGCGACGAGCACGCGCGGGCCTGGTGCGCGGCGCCGGACGGGCTGCTCGTAACCGTGCGCGCCACGCCGCGCGGCGGACGCGACGCGCTCGACGGCGTCGTCACGCTGGCCGACGGGCGCGAGGCGCTGAAGCTGCGGGTCTCGGTGGCGGCGGAAGACGGCAAGGCCAATGCGGCGCTGGCCAAGCTGCTGGCAAAGGCCGCCGGCATTCCCCCGTCGCGGGTGGAGCTCGTCTCGGGCGCGACGGCGCGGCTGAAGACCTTCAGGCTGGCGGGAGACGCGGCCGAGCTTTCCGCCCGGCTGGAACAGGCGGTGGCGGGCTAGCGGCTGGGGGTGCAGAGAGGGCGGCTTCAGCCGTTCCAGCCGAAGGCCAGCTTTTCGAGCGTGCGCTCGCCGAAGGTCTCGGTGGAGCGGGCGACGCCCATGCCGCCGAGCGCGCGGTAGAACCCCAGCGCCGGCTCGTTCGCCGCCAGTGCCCACACGGCGAGTCCCTCGAAGCCGGCGCTCGCCAGCTCCTTGCGCGCATCGTTGAACAGGCGGCGGCCGAAGCCGAGGCCCTGATATTCGGGACGCAGATAGAGCTCGTAGATCTCGCCCTCATAGGGCAGGCCGCGGGCGCGGTTGCGCCCGACATTGGCGTAGCCGGCCACCGCGTCGCCGAGGGTGAGCACCAGCACGCGCGAGCCGCGCTTCAGCGCCGTCTCCCACCACAGGGGGCCGCGCCGCTGGATCATCTTTTCCAGCTCGGCGCCGGGAATGAGGCCACGATAGGCAACCCGCCAGGCCGAGTCGTGGATCTCGGCAATCTGGGCGGCATCGGTCGGGCGAGCCCGGCGAGTCTCGACAAGAAGCGTGCTCATTGCCCCCTGATGGGAGCAAATGCGCTCCCCGGGATCAAGGGCTTTCCTCCGCGAACGCGCGATCGATCCACCAGGGCGTTGCACCGCCGCCACTCCGGCATGCGGCGACGGGCCGCGGGGTGGCGCGACGCCAGTGCCCCGCGGGGCCTCAGACCCCTTCGGCTTCCTTGCGGCGCTCCTCGCGCTTGCGGTCGTTCGGGTCGAGCAGGCGCTTGCGCAGGCGAATCGACTTCGGCGTGACCTCGACCAGCTCGTCGTCCTGGATCCAGGCCAGCGCGCGCTCCAGCGTCATGCGGATCGGCGGGGTGAGGCGGACCGCCTCGTCCTTCGAGGTGGTGCGCACGTTGGAGAGCTTCTTGCCCTTCAGCACGTTCACCTCGAGGTCGTTGTCGCGGGTGTGGATGCCCACCAGCATGCCCTGATAGACCTTCCAGCCCGGCTCGATCATCATCGGGCCGCGATCCTCGAGGTTCCACAGCGCGTAGGCCACCGCCTCGCCCGCCTCGTTGGCGATCAGCACGCCGTTGTTGCGGCCGGCGATCTCGCCCTTGTAGGGGGCGTATTCGTGGAACAGGCGGTTCATGATCGCGGTGCCGCGCGTGTCGGTCAGCAGCTCCGACTGGTAGCCGATGAGGCCGCGGGTCGGGGCGTAGAAGACGAGGCGCACGCGGTTGCCGCCGGAGGGGCGCATCTCCACCATCTCGGCGCGGCGCTCGCTCATCTTCTGCACGACCACGCCGGAGAATTCCTCGTCGACGTCGATCAGCACTTCCTCGATCGGCTCCAGCGCCTCGCCGGTGTCCGCGTCCTTGGTGAAGACGACGCGCGGGCGCGACACGGCGATCTCGAAGCCCTCGCGGCGCATGGTCTCGATCAGCACCGCGAGCTGGAGCTCGCCGCGGCCGGAGACGTAGAAGCTGTCCTTCTCGGACGATTCCTCGATCTTCAGCGCGACGTTGCCCTCCGCTTCGCGCAGTAGGCGGTCGCGGATGACGCGGCTCGTCACCTTGTCGCCCTCGGTACCCGCGAGCGGGGAATCGTTGACGATGAAGGTCATGGTCACGGTCGGCGGGTCGATCGGCTGCGCCTTGAGCGGCGTGTCCACCGAAAGGTCGCAGAAGGTCTCGGCGACCGTGCCCTTCTGCAGGCCGGCAATGGCAACGATGTCGCCGGCGACGCCTTCCTCGATCGGCTGGCGCTCGATGCCGCGGAAGGCGAGGATCTTGGAGACGCGGCCCTGCTCGACCAGCGTGCCGTCCTGCGCCAGCACCTTGACGGTCTGGTTGGGCTTCACCGAGCCGGAGGAGATACGCCCGGTCAGCATGCGGCCGAGGAACGGGTTCGATTCCAGCAGCGTGCCGATCATCTTGAACGCGCCTTCCTCGACTGTCGGCTCGGGCACATGCTCAAGCACGAGGTCGAACAGCGGCGCCATGCCCTGGTCCTGCGGACCCTCGGCCGAGTGGGCCATCCAGCCGTTGCGGCCGGAGCCGTAAAGGATCGGGAAGTCGAGCTGGTCGTCGGTGGCGTCGAGCGCCGCGAACAGGTCGAACACCTCGTTGATGACTTCCTGGGAGCGGGCGTCCTGGCGGTCCACCTTGTTGATCGCCACGATCGGGCGCAGGCCGACCTTCAGCGCCTTGCCGACCACGAACTTGGTCTGCGGCATCGGCCCCTCGGCGGCGTCGACCAGCACGATGGCGCCGTCCACCATGTTGAGGATGCGCTCCACCTCGCCGCCGAAATCGGCGTGGCCGGGCGTGTCGACGATGTTGATGCGCACATCCTTCCACACGACCGAGGTCGCCTTGGCGAGGATGGTGATGCCGCGCTCCTTTTCCAGGTCGTTGGAGTCCATCACGCGCTCGGCGACCCGCTGGTTCTCGCGGTAGGAGCCGGACTGCTTCAGCAGTTCGTCGACCAGGGTGGTCTTGCCGTGGTCGACGTGGGCGATGATGGCGATGTTGCGCAGCTTCATGAATCAAACACCAAAAAGCGGACCCGAAGGCTTCCGGGCCCGCAATGAATTTTGCGGCGCACTATACTCAGAACGCCCGTCAAGGCAATGACGGCGCTCCGCAGCACCCTCAAGCGCCCAAATTGGCGCCTGCCGCAGCGTGCGCGGGGCCTGCCGCGGCGCTCACTGCTCGTCGCGCAGCTCCCACAGGCGCCGGATCTGCGGCATCTTCAAAACCTCGCCGTCGGCGGTCCGCAGCCACGCGACCTCGCGGTGGGCCGGGGCCTGCGTCATGGCGAAGGCGACGGCATCGTCGAGCGAGCCGAACTCGTAGCTGTCCGGCCAGGTATCGGGGGCGTCGACGGTGTGGGATGGGGGCCAGTATTGCAGGCGCACGGCGGCGTGTTCCGTGGTCATGCGCATTTCCTCCTCGCAAACGGGTTCGCACCGATCCGGCACGCGCCCGCGCAGGGGCGCGGCGGATGAAGACAACGCGCCGGTCGGCGGAAGGTTCCCGCCCGGGACGAAATAGATGTGCGCGGATTCGCCCTATCTTGAAGAGAGGGCCGCAACGACCCAGTCTTCTTGGGACAACGAAGCCGAGGGACGACACATGAGCGATACCGATGGCCGCGAGCCGATCAACCCCGCCGACTATCCCGAGAAGGAGGTCGACGAGGCGATCGAGGAAAGCATGCCGGCGAGCGACCCGCCTTCCTTCAGCGGTATCACCGGCAACGAGCCTCCGCCGCCGCGCGAGGAGGCCGAGCGGTCCGAGGAGGACGTGGACGAGGCGCTGGACGAGAGCTTCCCGGCGAGCGATCCGCCCTCCTTCACGCCGGTCACCGGCGTCAGGGAGGACGACTGAGCGCTAGCTGCCGATCCCCGGCCCGGTCGGGCCGGGCGTCGAGCGGCGCGCCCAGGGGCCGAAGCGCGCATCGGGGCGCGCGGCGCGCAGCATCATCATCTCGCCGACATTCTCCGGCGAGAGCAGCCCGACCAGCCTGCCGGCGGCGTCGAGCACGCCTACCACCGGCGCCCTCTTCTCGGTGAGCAGGCGCAGCGCCGCGTCGAGCGGGGAGCGCACCGGCACGGTCGGCACCTCGCCCTGCATCGCCTCGATCACTGAGGCGGCGGGCCCGCTCTTCTGTAGCGCGTGGATCATGGCGTCGCGCGTGAGCACGCCGCGCAGGTGCCCCGCGCCGTCGACGACGGGAAATTCCTTCTGGGTGGTGCGGATCAGCGCCTCGGCCGCGTCGCCCACACTCGCCTGCGGGCCCAGCGTCTCGAACTGGGTGATCATCGCATCCTGCACCAGCAGCCCCTGCGCCGCCTGCTTCATCTGCACCGATCCGGCCTCGCCGGAGGCGGCGAGGAAGACAAAGATCGCGATCACGATCAGCATCGGGTTGCCGAAGATGCCGAGGAAGCCGAGGCCGATGGCGAGCGCCTGGCCGATCGAGGCCGCGGTCTGGGTGGCCTGGGCATGGCCCATGGTCATGGCGAGCAGGGCGCGCAGCACCCGCCCGCCGTCCATCGGGAAGGCCGGGATCAGGTTGAACACCACCAGGAAGATGTTGGCCGCCGCGAGCTTGGCGACGAGGCTCACCTGCGGGTTCTCGATGTTCTCGATGTGCTCCATGCCGACATGGCCGCCGAGGAACAGCAGCAGCACGGCCGCGATGACGACGTTGACCAGCGGGCCGGCGATGGCGACCACGAGCTCCTCGGAGGGCTTCTCCGGGATCCGCTCCAGCCGGGCGATGCCGCCGAACGGCCACAGCGTCACCTCCGGCGTCTTCACCCCGTAGCGCCGCGCGGCGAGGATGTGACCGAACTCGTGCAGCAGCACGCACAGGAACAGCAGCGCTACGAAGGCGACGCCCTCCCAGGCCGCGCCGCTGCCGCCCTGCCGGTAATAGGCCGCCCAGATCCAGACCAGGAACAGCAGGAAGGTCACGTGGATGCGGACCGCCGTGCCATAGACATGTCCGACGGTAAGCGACCAGGGCATGGGGCATCTCCTCGAGGCAGGGTGGCGTTACCATAGCCCTGCCGCGCCTGCATGACAGCGGATTTGCACGGACCTCCCGGGCGGCTTTCGGGGAACCCCTGCCGCGTCCTCGTGTTGCCTCACCAAAGAGGAGGCTTCTCATGGACACGATGAGCACGGAAAAGGCCGTCGACCACGTCTGGGACATGATGGACGACATCCGCACCTGCATGCTGGTCTCGAAGCAGGGGCTCACCCTGCGCGCCCGGCCGATGCACGCGATCAACGCGCGGGAGGAGGGCTGCGTCTGGTTCCTGTCGGATCGGCGCGGCCACAAGGACGAGGAGCTCCAGCGCGACCCGCAGTCGGCGCTGGTCTTCGTCGACAAGTCCGGGCGCGACTTCCTGTCCGTCACCGGCGAGACCGAGGTCGTGCAGGACCGGCGCAAGATCGACGATCTGTGGAGCGAGGGCGCCGCGGCCTACTGGCCCGAGCAGGGCAAGAACGACCCGAACATCGAGGTGCTGCGCTTCGTGCCCGAGAATGCGGAATACTGGGACGGCCCGGCCAATGGCGCGCTGGTCGCGCTCAAGCTGGTGAGCGCGCGCATGGCCGGGCGCAAGCCGGACCTCGGCGAGAACCGCAAGGTGCCGCTGGACTGACGCGCCTTTGCGCGCTCCGGCCTGGAACGACGAAGGGCGGCCCTGTGCGGAGCCGCCCTTTATCGTTGTGTGATCCTTGCGCGCGGCGAGGAGGGATCAGCCGCCCGTCAGCTTGTTGCG
Organism: Ancylobacter mangrovi; assembly: GCF_024752335.1. Lineage (NCBI taxonomy): Bacteria > Pseudomonadati > Pseudomonadota > Alphaproteobacteria > Hyphomicrobiales > Xanthobacteraceae > Ancylobacter > Ancylobacter mangrovi. The sequence continues at coordinate 216,841 of NZ_JANTHY010000010.1, forward strand.
GTTGGCGAGGGTGCGCAGGCGCAGCGCGTTGAGCTTGATGAAGCCCTGCGCGTCGCGATGGTCGTAAGCGACCGCGCCTTCCTCGAAGGTCACGAGGTCCTGATTGTAGAGCGAATAGGGGCTCTCGCGGCCGACCACGTCGACATTGCCCTTGTAGAGCTTCACCCGTACCTGGCCGGTCACCAGTTCCTGGCTCTTGTCGATCAGCGCCTGCAGCATCTCGCGCTCGGGCGAGAACCAGAAGCCGTTATAGATCAGCTCGGCGTAGCGCGGCATGATCTCGTCCTTGAGATGCGCCGCGCCGCGGTCGAGCGTGATGCTCTCGATGCCGCGATGGGCCGCCAGCAGGATGGTGCCGCCGGGGGTCTCGTAGACGCCGCGCGATTTCATGCCGACGAAGCGGTTCTCGACCAGGTCGAGCCGGCCGATGCCGTTCTCCCTGCCGAGCGCGTTGAGCTTCGTGAGCAGGGTTGCCGGCGACATCTTCTCGCCGTCGATGGCGACCGGGTCGCCCTTCTCGAAATCGATGGTGATGTAGGTCGCCTTGTCGGGCGCATCCTCGGGCGAGATGGTGCGCATATAGACCATCTCGGGCGCTTCCTGCGCCGGGTCCTCGAGCACCTTGCCCTCGGAGGAGGAGTGCAGCAGGTTCGCGTCGACCGAGAACGGCGCCTCGCCGCGCTTGTCCTTGGCGATCGGGATCTGGTGGCTCTCGGCGAACTCCAGCAGCCTGGTGCGGGAGGCGAGGTCCCATTCGCGCCACGGCGCGATGATCTTGATGTCCGGCTCGAGCGCGTAATAGCTCAGCTCGAAGCGCACCTGGTCGTTGCCCTTGCCGGTGGCGCCGTGGGAGACGGCGTCGGCGCCGACCTTGCGGGCGATCTCGATCTGCTTCTTGGCGATCAGCGGGCGGGCGATCGAGGTGCCGAGCAGGTACTGCCCCTCATAGACCGCGTTGGCGCGGAACATCGGGAACACGTAGTCGGAGACGAACTCCTCGCGCACGTCCTCGATGAAGATGTGCTCGGGCTTGATGCCGAGCATCTCGGCCTTCTTGCGCGCCGGCTCCAGCTCCTCGCCCTGGCCGAGGTCGGCGGTGAAGGTCACCACCTCGCAGCCATAGGTGGTCTGCAGCCATTTGAGGATCACCGAAGTGTCGAGACCGCCCGAATAGGCAAGTACCACCCGCTTGACGTCGCCAGTCATGTTCCGTTCCGCACGAGAGAGGAGGGGGCCGAGGCCGTTGCCGGCCGCAGGCGCCCGGGCCTGAAAGCGCGCGGACTATAGGCATGGCGCGGCGCGGTGCAAGCCCGCAACCGTCAGACGCGTCCGCCCGTCAGGGCGCGGGCGAGCGCGTGGGCACGGTGTCGGGCATCGGCAATGTCGCGCGCGGAAGCGTGGGCGTCGGTGCGGGCGTGGGGGCAGGCGCGGGCAGCGCATGAGCCGGCGGGGCGGGCGGCGCGGGAGGGTTCGGCCCGGCGGCCGGAGGCCCGGGCGGGGCGGCGGGGCGCGGCGTGCCGAGCGGTTTCCAGAAGCCGGCGGTCCATCCCGCCACCAGCCAGTAGGCGAGCCCGCCCGCGAGTCCGGCGCCGAGTATGTAGAGCGTGCCGTCGTCGAAGGGGACCGGCGTGTCCGGATAGGGCGAGAACAGCGCCGCCGCCACCAGCGCCGAGACCGCGCCATTGGCGGCGTGGAAGATCCAGGAGCGGATGGCGAACATCTCGGCGAACAGGATGCCGATGGCGGCTACCGCCCACATGGCGAGCATCACCGCCATCAGCGCGAAGCTCGCCGCCGCCAGTGCGTCGAACAGGGCCGGGGCCTGCACGGCCACCGCGCCCGAGAGCAGGTCGCCGATCCGCCAGTAGCCGACCATGATGACGACCATGGTCGCGATCATCCCGACGACGATGCCGAGCGGCACCAGGAGCACACGAAGCAGCAGGCGCAGAAGATTGTCCATCGCGCTCACACCTGCCTGTGGCAGACGGCCTCGACATTGTGCCCGTCGGGATCGAGCACGAAGGCGCCGTAATAGGTCGGGTGGTATTGCGGGCGCAGGCCCGGCGCGCCGTTGTCGCGCCCCCCGGCGGCAAGCGCGGCGGCGTAGAAGGCGTCGACCGCCTCGCGATCCTCGGCCGTGAAGGCGACATGGACCCGCCCGCCGGTGAGCGCGCCGCCGGTGCCGATCCAGAAGAACGGCTTGCCGCCGACACCGAAGCCGGCATGGGCGTCCCCGCCGGTCTGGTCGGGCGTCACCTCCATGACGATGCTGACGCCGAGCGGCGCCAGCGCCGCCCCATAGAAGGCGCGCGAGCGCTCGAAATCGGCGACGGGAAATCCGACATGGTCCAGCATCGCACACTCCCTCCGCCCGGCGATCTCGCCCGGCTCATCGCGTCCGCTATTCGGCCGCCGCCATGGCGCGCAGCGCCAGCCGCTCGCGGGCGGAGAGCTTTTCGGTCTCGCTCTTGAGCTGCCCGCAGGCGGCGAGGATGTCGCGCCCGCGCGGCGTGCGCACCGGGCTCGAATAGCCGGCGCGGAACACGATGTCCGAGAACGCCTCGATCGTCTCCCAGTCCGAGCACTCGTATTTCGTGCCCGGCCAAGGGTTGAACGGAATCAGGTTGATCTTGGCGGGAATGCCGGCGAGCAGGCGCACCAGCGCCTTGGCGTCGGCCGGGCTGTCGTTCACGCCCTTCAGCATCACGTATTCGAAAGTGATGCGCTTGGCGTTCGACGCCGCCGGATAGGTGCGGCAGGCCTCGAGCAGCGCCTTGAGCGGGTACTTCTTGTTGATCGGCACCAGTTCGTCGCGCAGCTCGTCGCGCACCGCGTGCAGCGAGATGGCGAGCATCGGGCCGACCTCGCGGCCGAGCTTCTCGATCTCCGGCACCACGCCCGAGGTGGAGACGGTGATGCGGCGCTTGCCGATGCCGAGGCCTTCGCCGTCGGCCAGGATCTCGATCGCCTTCGCCACCGAATCATAGGCGTAGAGGGGCTCGCCCATGCCCATGAACACGATGTTGGTGACCAACCGGTCGCCCTCGGTCGGCAGGCCGGGGCCGGTGGCGCGCTCGCGGCCCGGATAGTCCCCCAGCCGGTCCCGCGCGACCATCACCTGGGCGACGATCTCGGCCGCCGTGAGGTTGCGCACCAGGCGCTGCGTGCCGGTGTGGCAGAACGAGCAGTTGAGCGTGCAGCCGACCTGCGAGGAGACGCACAGCGTGCCGCGGTCGCTCTCGGGGATGTAGACCATCTCCACGTCGTGCGGCCTGTCGCCCGCGATGTCCGGCGGCAGGCGCAGCAGCCATTTACGGGTGCCGTCGTTCGACACCTGCTCGACCACGACCTCCGGCCGGTCGAGGGTGAAGGCGGCGCCGAGCTTCTCGCGCAGGCCCTTGCCGACATTGGTCATCTCGTCGAACGAGGTGACGCCGCGCAGATAGATCCAGTGCCAGAGCTGGGCGACGCGCATGCGCCGCTCGCGCTCGGCCACGCCGATCTCGCCCAGCGCCTCGGCAAGGCCGGCTCGGTCGAGCCCGGCGAGCGAGCGACGGGTGTCCTTCGCCGGCACATCGAGCTTGGGGGCAATGGCCGCGCCCGCCCCGGCGGCCTCGGCCGCTGTGGTATCGATCAGGTTCATCGCTTTGTCGAAGATGCGTGTTTGCGCGCCTCATAGCACAGGCCGGCGCGCGAGGCGAATGCGCGTTATTTCAGCGGCACCCAGATGTCGATGACGAGGTCGTCCTGCGAGGTGGTGCGCGGGTCGGAGCGGTATTCCTCGATATAGAGGTCCTGCGCCTCGAGATCCTTGGCGTCGAGCAGGTTGGCGATCTGCTCGTAGGTCGGGTCCATCGCGTCGTAGGGCCCGCGATGGGTGAAGCGCAGCGCCTTGCCGGCGGGCGAGGCGGAGAAGTCGAAGCCTTCCTTCGGCTTCTCGGTGGTGGCGCCGGTGAAGGGGACCTCGGCCTCGAAGCGGAAGCCGTTATCGTCGGTGCTGGTGTAGAGGATGAAGGCGGCGCCGCTCGGCTTCAGCTTCAGCCGGTCCATCTCGGCATAGATCTGCTTCAGCGTCGCGACGATGGTGTCGAAACCTTCGTCCCAGTCGCTGTAGCCCTGCTTCGCCAGCACCGGCACCGGCTGCATCATGGCGAGGTCGCCGAAGCTGTCCGGCCGCTTCAGGGGATCGCCGCCGAGCGGCACCGCCTGAGTCTCCACCGCCTTGGGGTCGACGACCGGCGGGGCGACCATGCTGCCGCCGGTCGGCGCGTCTGCGCCCTTGTCGGCCGTGCCCGTATCGGCCGCGCCTTCATCGGGCTGCACCATGGAGTCGGCATCGCCCGGCTGTGTGTCCGGCGCCTGCGCGTGAAGCGGCAGCGCGGGGGCCAGCAGGACCGGCAGCAGCGCGAGCCGGGCCAGCAACAGGCGGACGGGCGGAGGTATCATCGACATCGGGTCACCGCGGGCAGCGCAAAGGCTGGCGTCTGTTCTAGCACCGACGGCGGCGGCCCGCGACGGGCGTTCGGTCCCACCCCGGGCCGCTCGCGCGATCGTGGCCCGCCCGCCACGCGCCGGCCAAGGGAGGGACGGGGCGGGTCGAGTCCGTCAGGGCGTCGCGGGCGTCCCCCGGCCGACGCCGACATATTTGAAGCCGCGCCCGACCAGGTCCTGCGGCGGGTAGATGTTGCGCAGGTCGACGACGGTGGGGCTCTTCAGCAGCGTCTTCAGGCGGTCGAGATCGAGGGCGCGGAACGCGTCCCACTCGGTGATGATGACGAGGCAGTCCGCACCTTCGGCGCATTCATAGGCGCCCTCGGCATAGACCACCCCGCCGGGCAGCACCTTGCGGGCCTCGTGCATCCCGACGGGATCGTAGGCGCGCACCTTGACGCCGCGGTCCAGCAGCGACTGCACGATGTTGATTGCCGGGCTGTCGCGCATGTCGTCGGTGTTGGGCTTGAAGGTGAGGCCGAGCACCGCCACCGTGGCCTCGCGCGGCGGCACGTCGAGCGCGGCCAGCACCTTGCGCGCCATGGCGGACTTGCGGGTCTCGTTCACCGTGGTGACGGTCTCGATCAGGCGGATCGGCGTGCCCGCCTCCTGCGCCGTGCGCGTCAGCGCCAGCGTGTCCTTGGGAAAGCAGGAGCCGCCATAGCCCGGGCCGGCATGCAGGAACTTGGGGCCGATGCGCCCGTCGAGGCCGATGCCGCGCGCGACCTCCTGCACGTTGCCGCCGACCTTCTCGCACAGGTCGGCCATCTCGTTGATGAAGGTGATCTTCATGGCGAGGAAGGCGTTGCTGGCATATTTGATCAACTCCGCCGTGTTGCGCTCGGTGAACAGGATCGGCGCGGCGTTGAGCGAGAGCGGGCGGTAGAGCGCGGCCATCACCTCGCGGGCGCGCGGGTCGGTGGTGCCGATCACCACCCGGTCCGGGCGCTTGAAGTCCTCGATGGCGGCGCCTTCGCGCAGGAACTCCGGGTTCGAGACGACGGCGATGTCGGCGCCGGGCGCGGCCTCGTGGATGATGTGCTCGAGATCGCTGCCGGTGCCCACCGGCACGGTCGACTTGGTGACGACGACGGTGAAGCCCTCGGCCGCCCGCGCGATCTCGCGCGCCGCCGCCTGGACATAGGACAGGTCGGCATGCCCGTCGCCCCGGCGCGAGGGCGTTCCGACGGCGATGAACACGACGTCCGCCTCGCGCACGGCCTGCGTCAGGTCGGTATCGAAATGGAGGCGGGAGGCTTCCACGTTGCGCCGCACCAGATCGTCGAGGCCGGGCTCGAAGATGGGTATCTCGCCGCGTTTCAGGCGCTCGATCTTGTCGGCATCCTTGTCGATACACGTCACTTCATGACCGAAATCGGAGAAGCAGGTCCCCGAAACGAGGCCGACATAGCCGGTACCAATCATCGCAACGCGCATGCGAAACCCAACCCCATTATAGATTTGCCGCAATCGGCGGGTGAGACAGAGATACCTTTGCTTATCAAATCCGCGCAGGTGCAGCGAGGCTGCTCTCGCCCTCCGCATCCTTTTTCCCGCACTGCGACAATCCTGTGAATGCCGGGGCCGCTGCGTGATGCCGCGAGCAGGGAACGAAGGGCCGCGCGGGGGAGGTCGACGGCGAGGCGACGTGGGCCCGCAAGGAATATTACGTAAAGTAAAGTATAGGGGCCTCCGGCGAGGCTATTTCCCTACATTAGACTAATTAAAAACAGTGAGTTACCAAATGTTTAGTTGACATACGGGGGTTGTGGGACGATTACCCCACGCGACGGCCTAGTCGAACCTGTCCTTCGGTCATTCGTTCCAGCTCATGCGCATCAACTTCCCGCTCAACCCGCGTGCTGTCCTGACCGCCGGCGCGCTCATGCGGGCGGCTGTCGTCGCCGCGGTGCTGGCGAGCATCGGCCCGGCCTTCGCCGACGTCACGCTGAAGGACGTCACCGGCCGCGAGGTGCATCTCGACGCGCCCGCCCACCGGCTGCTGATCGACGACGGGCGCTATCTCATCGCGCTGGCGCTGATTAATCCGGACCCTGTGAGCGTGCTGGCGGCGTGGCCGCACGACATCAACCGCATCGGCAAGGCCACCTATGCGGCCTATGAGAAGAAATTCCCCGCCATCGACAAGCTGGCGCGGGTGGCGAGCTCGGCGGGCAGCCTGTCGGTCGAGCAGGTGATCGCCGCGCGGCCGGACCTTGCCGTGTTCTCGCTCGGCTCCCAGCCCACCGAGGAGCAGCGCTCGCGCATCGAGGCCGCCGGCATCCCGGTGGTGGTGATTGACTTCTTCACCCATCCGCTCGCCAATCTGGAGCCCAGCCTTCGCCTGCTCGCCGCCGCCACCGGGCGCGAGGCGCAGGCCGAAGCGTTCCTCGCCTTCCGCCGGGCTCGGCTCGACGCGGTGAAGGCGAAGCTCGCCGACCTCAAGCCCGACGAGCGCCCGCGCGTCTTCCTCGAGCCGCACGCGGCGATGACCTCGGACTGCTGCAATTCGCCGGGCAAGGGCAATGTCGGCGATATCATCGAGGCCGACGGCGGCACCAATATCGGCGCGGCGGTGATCCCGCGCGCCTTCGGCAAGCTCAACCTCGAATACGTCATCTCCCAGGACCCGCAGGTCTACATCGCCACCGGCGGCAGCCACATGGAAGGCACGGCGGGGCTCCTGATCGGGCCGGAATACACGGCAGACAAGGCGCGCGAGACGCTGGCGCGGGTCGTCTCGCGCCCGGGCTTTTCCGGGCTGGCGGCGGTGCGAGACCACCGGGTCCACGGCCTGTCGCACCAGATGCTGAACTCGCCGCTCGATATTTTCACCGTCGAGATCCTGGCGAAGTGGATCCATCCGGAACGCTTCAAGGACCTCGACGTGGACGAAACCGTGCGGGAAGTGAACGAGCGCTTCCTTGCCGTGCCGGTCGAGGGCCCGAACTGGGTCGACCTCGATTGATGCTCGCCGGTCGCCGGGGCCTGCGAGCATTCCCGATCCCCTTCAACGGAGAAACGCCATGCTGATCGACGCGATTTCCGCCCGGTACCGCCCGCGCCTGCTCGGGTCCGCCGCCCTTGCGACGCTGGCCGTCGTCGCCCTCACGGGCATCGCCTCGGCCGAGCCGCAGTTCGTCACCTCGGTCCAGCCGGCCGCCGGCCTCTACGAGGCGGTGTTCAGCGCGCCGATGAACCGCGTCTACGTCGCCGCCGCCGGCACCCGCGGGGCCACCGACACCAGCGTCATCGCACTCGACCCCAAGACGCTGGAGACCAAGGAGACGATCGCGTTCGGCGACGACCCGGTCTACGGTCTCGGCATCAACAACGCGACCAAGACGCTCTACGGCACCCAGACGCGCGACGGCAGCGTGGCGGCGGTCGATCTCGCCACCGGCAAGATCGTCGCCAAGATCAGCTCCGGCGAGAAGGCCCATGTGCGTGAGGTCGCCGTCGACGAAGCGGCGAACCGCGTCTACGCCACCATTACCGGCATGCGCGGCAAGCCGAGCGCGGTGTGGGTCATCGACGGCGCGACCAACAAGATCGTCGACACGATCGGCGACCTGCCCGGCGCCGTCACCGGCATCTCGCTCGATGCCAAGGGCAAGCGGCTGTTCCTCTCGGCGCTCGAGGGCAACGAGGTCATCGTCGTCGACCTCGCCACCAACAAGCAGGTGAAGGCTTTCCCCTCGGGCGGCAAGGGCTCGATCAACCTCGCCTATGACGCCAGCGGCGACCAGGTGTTCGTCGCCAATATGGGCTCGGACGACGTGACCGTGCTCGACGCCAAGGACGGCTCGCTGATCAAGACCATCGCGACCGGCAACGGCCCGCTCAGCCTCGCCATCGACCCCGAGCGCAGCGTGCTCTACGTCGCCAACCGGCAGGGCGGCTACGTCACGCTGGTCGACACCAAGACGCTGGAGCCGATTGCCAACGTCGTCACCGGATCGATGCCGCAGACCGTGGCGATCGATACCGCGACCGGCAATGCCTATGTCACCAACAAGCTGAAGGCGCCGATGCGCCCCCGTCCGCCCGCGCCCCCGGCCGGCGCCGAGAAGGGTGCGGCGGCGGACGGGCCGCCGGCGGGTGGTCCGCGCGGGCCGCGCGTGCCCATGGTCGACCCCTTCGGCGACACCGTGTCGCTGATCAAGCCCTGATCGGCCAGCGCCAGGAGCGGACCTTCCCGATGACTCCCCGCCCGATGACAGCCCGATCTCAAGGAGCGACGCGTATGCGCGATGCCGGAGAGCAGGCGGCGTTCGCCCCTGCCTTGCCCTTCGCGCTGGTGTCGGACCGCGAGACCGTCGTCGGGAAGGGAAGCCTCGGCGTCGTGGCGCCCGGTACCGCGCCGCTGGAGGCACGCGTGCGCGCGCTTCTGGCCGCGCGGCCGGAGGGGCCGCGTCTCGTGCTCGGCGCGCTGCCCTTCGATGCCGGCGCGCCCGCGCATCTGTTCCAGCCGGCCGAGGTCGCGCGCAGCGGCAGCCGCGCCTGCTTCGCCGCCGCCTTTCCCCCGCCGGCGCTCGTGCGCCCCGCATCCGCCCACCCGGCATCGGGCGCGGCGCGCCGCTGGACGGCGCATGCCGAGCCTTCGCTCGCCGCCTACCGCGCCGCCGTGGCCGAGGCGCTGCGCCGGCTCGAGCGCGGCGACGAGGGGCTGCGCAAGGTGGTGCTCTCGCGCAGCCTGCGCCTCGCCTGCGACCGGCCGATCGAGACCTCGCACGTGCTGCGCGCGCTCGCCGAGGACCCGCTGGTGACGGCCTATTGCGTGCCGCTGCCGGAGCGCGAGCGCGGCCATGCGCGCGCGCTGGTCGGCGCCACGCCCGAGCTTCTCGTGTCGCGGCAGGGCACGCAGGTGCTCTCGCGCCCGCTCGCCGGCTCCGCCCGCCGCTCGCCGGATGCGGGCGAGGACCGCGCGGCCGCAGAGGCTCTCTCCGCCTCTGACAAGGACCGGCGCGAGCACCGCGAGGTCGTCACCGCGATCCTTGACCAGCTCGCGCCCTATTGCGCCGAGCTCGGCACGCCGGAGGGCACCGGTTTGACCTCGACGGCGACCATGTGGCATCTCGGCACCCGCATTGTTGGGCGGCTGCGCGACCCGTCGGTCTCCTCGGTGGAACTCGCCACGCGGCTGCACCCCACCCCGGCGGTGTGCGGCACCCCGCGCGAAGCGGCGGCAAAGCTCATCGCCGAGCTCGAAGGCTACGACCGCGGCTTCTATGCCGGCGCGGTTGGCTGGTGCGATGAGGCGGGCGACGGCGCCTGGCACGTCGCCATTCGCTGCGCCGAGATCGAGGGCGGGCAGGCGAGGCTCTATGCCGGTGCCGGCATCGTGCCCGGTTCCGACCCGGTGGCGGAAGGCGAGGAGACCTCGGCCAAGTTCGCCGCGCTGCTGCGCGCGCTCGGCGTCGGCGAGGAGGACGTGCCGGCGGAGGATATGGAGTGAAGCCTCTTTCCCAGGTCTGGCCGGCGGAATTCGCCGAACGCTACGGCGCCCGGGGCTATTGGCGCGGCGAGACCTTCCCGGCCATGCTGCGCGAGCGCGCGGTGCGCTTTGCCGACCACCTCGCCGTCATCGGCGGGGACCAGCGCTGGACCTATGCCGAGCTGGAGCGGCGCGCGGAGCGCATCGCCGCCGGGCTGATCGCGCTCGGCCTCGCGCCCGGCGACCGGGTGGTGGTTCAGCTTCCCAACATTCCCGAATTCCTGTCGGTGGTGTTCGCGCTGTTCCGCGCGCGGATGATCCCCGTCTATGCGCTGCCGGCCCATCGCAGCGTCGAGATCGTGCATTTCGCCCGCACCGCCGAGGCGCGCGGCTACATCATCGCCGAGCGCCATGACGGCTTCGACTATCGCCCCCTCGCGCAGGAGGTGTGCCGCGAGGTGCCAGAGATCGCGCATGTGGTCGTGGTCGGCGAGGCGGGTCCTTTCACCGCGCTCGACGCGCTGCCCGAAGGGGCGGCGGAAGAGTTGCCGGCGGACCCGGACCCGTCAGAGGTCGCCTTCCTGCAGATTTCGGGCGGCTCGACCGGGCTCTCCAAGCTGATCCCGCGCACCCATGACGACTACATCTATTCCTTCCGCGCCAGCGCCGAGATCTGCGGGCTGACGCCCGACAGCGTCTATCTCGCCGCGCTGCCGGTCGCGCATAATTTCCCCATGAGCTCGCCCGGCGTGTTCGGCGCGCTCCATGCCGGCTCGAAGGTGGTGATGAGCCCCTCGCCGAGCCCCGAGGTCGCCTTCGAGCTGATCGCGCGCGAGAAGGTGACGATCACCGGCCTCGTGCCGCCGCTCGCCCTGCTGTGGCTGCAGGCGGCGGGCAAGACCCAGCACGACCTTTCCTCGCTCGAGGTGCTTCAGGTCGGCGGCGCCAAGTTCATGCCGGAAGCCGCGCGGCGCGTGCGCCCGACGCTCGGCTGCACGCTGCAGCAGGTGTTCGGCATGGCCGAGGGGCTGGTGAACTACACCCGCCTCGACGACCCGGAGGAGATCATCGTCTCCACCCAGGGCCGGCCGATCAGCCCGGACGACGAGGTGCTGATCCTCGACGACGCCGGCGATCCGGTGCCCGAGGGCGAGCCGGGCAACCTGCTCACGCGCGGGCCCTACACGATCCGCGGCTACCACAACAATGACGGTGCCAATGCGCGCTCCTTCACCGCCGACGGCTTCTATCGCACCGGCGACGTGGTGCTGCGCACGCCCGAGGGCTATCTCGTGGTGCAGGGCCGGGCGACCGACCACATCAACCGCGCCGGCGAGAAGATCTCCGCCGAGGAGATCGAGGACCATTTGCTCTCGCATCCGGGCGTGTTCGACGCGGCCGTGGTGTCGCTGCCGGACGAGTATCTGGGCGAGCGCTCCTGCGCCTTCGTGATCCCGGACGGGGAGAAGCCGAAGGCGGCGGCGCTGAAGGCGTGGGTGCGCGCGCGCGGCCTCGCCGACTTCAAGGTGCCGGACCAGATCGTGTTCGTCGACGCCTTCGAGACCACGGCGGTTGGCAAGGTCTCGCGCAAGGAGCTGCGCGCCAGCCTGCGCCGCCGCTTCCTCGAGAGCGCCGGGGCGGAGGGCTGAGCATGACCGCGCCCAAAGCCGGCCTGCCGACCATCGCGCCCTACGATCTGCCGCGCGCGCAGGAGCTGCCGAAGCCCCGCGCGCCGTTCCGGCTGGAGCGCGCGCGGGCGGCGCTGCTGATCCACGACATGCAGAACTACTTCCTGCGCGTCTTCACGCCCGACGCCTCGCCCATCGCCCCGGCGATCGCCAACATCGCGGCGCTGGCCGCGGCGGCGCGGCGTGCGGGCGTGCCGGTGTTCTACACCGCGCAGGAGGGCGACCAGGATAGGCGCGACCGCGGGCTTCAGGCCGAGCTCTGGGGGCCGGGCATGAGTTGGGCGCCCGAGCACCAGCCGATCGTCGACGCGCTGCGCCCCGAAAAGGGCGACCATGTGCTGGTGAAGCACCGCTACAGCGCCTTCCAGCGCTCGAACCTCGAGGAGCTGATGCGCGCGCGCTCGCGCGACCAGCTCGTCATCTGCGGCGTCTACGCCCATATCGGCTGCACGCTGACGGCTGCCGATGCGTTCATGCGTGATATAGAGCCCTTCATGGCCGCCGACGCGCTGGCCGACTTCTCGCGCGCCAAGCACGAGCTCGCCCTGTCCTACGTGGCGGATGTGTGCGGCGTGCCGCTGACCACGGCGCAGATCCTGGAGGTGCTGTGATGGCCATCGAGCCCGCCGACATCCGCCGCATCGTCACCCCGGTGGCGCCGGTGACGCGCGAGAAGATGCGCGCCGACATTGCGAAGATGCTGCACGAGGACCCCGAGGAGATCGGCGGCGACGACAGCCTGATCGATCTCGGTCTCGATTCCATGCGGGCGATGAACCTCGTGCTGATGTGGAGCGAGGGTGGGCTGGAGCTGGAATTCTCCGAATTCGCCGAGAACCCGACGCTGGACGGCTGGTGGAAGCTGGTGAGCGCCAGGCAGGACGCGCGGGCGGGTGCCGCCTGACCTCCATGGCGCAGGACGTCGCGGCAGCCCTCGAAGCGGCGGGCACGGAATCCTACCCGCTCACCGAGGCGCAGTCCGGTCTGTGGTACGCGCAGCGGCTGGACCCGGTCAACCCGCTCTTCAACACTGGCCAGTATATCGAGCTTCTCGGCCCGCTCGACCGGCCCGCCTTCGAGGCCGCGCTGGCGCAGGCGACCGGCGAGGCCGACGCGCTCTCGCTGCGCATGGTCGAGGCGCGCGACGGGCCGCGCCAGTTGCTCGACCCGGCGAACCGGCCGGTGCTTGAGATCGTCGACGTCTCCGCCATGCCCGATCCCGAGGCGGCCGCGCTCGACGCCATCGCCCGCGACATGGCGACTGCCATCGACCCGACGCGCGACCCGCTCGCCGGCGAGACGCTGTTCGTGCTGGGGCCGGAGCGCCACATCTGGCAGCAGCGCGTGCATCACCTCGCCATCGACGGCTACGGGATGATCCTGCTCACCCAGCGCGTCGCCGAGCTCTACAACGCCCGCCGGCGCGGAACGACACCCGGCGGCCCGCCGCCCTCCTTCGACGTGGTGCTGCGCGAGGACGCGGACTATCGCGCCTCGGCCAAGCGCCAGGCCGACGGCGACTACTGGCGCGCCCTGTTCGAGGACCGGCCGGAGGTGGCGAGCCTCGCCCCCGGCAACCCGGTCAGCGCCTTCTCCTTCCATCGCAGCGCGGCCGAGATCGGGCCGGCCGCCTTCGCGGCGCTGGGCGAGGCCGGCGCGCGCACCGCCATCCCCTGGCCGGACGTCGTCACCGCGCTCACCGCGGCCTATCTCCAGCGCCACATGGCGACGCCCGAGGTGGTGATCGGCGTGCCCTTCATGGCGCGGCTCGGCAGCGGCGCGGCGCGCGTGGCGGCGATGCTGATGAACGTGCTGCCGCTGCGCGTGGCGGCACCGGACGGGGCGCCGCTGGACGATTTCCTCGGCGCGGTGGCGAAGAGCCTGGTTCGGGCGCGCCGTCACGGACGCTACCGCAGCGAGCAGCTTCGCCGCGACCTGAAGCTCATCGGCGGCCAGCGCCGCCTGCATGGCCCGCTGGTCAACCTGCTGCCCTTCGACGAGACGCCGCGCTTCGAGGGGCTGGAGAGCCGGCTCGAAGTGCTTTCGACCGGGCCGGTGGAGGACATCACCTTCACCTTCCGCCTGCACGGCACGGACGGGCTGCGGCTGGAGGTCGACGCCAATCCCGAGCTCTATCCCGAGATCGAGGTAGAGGCCCATGCGGCGCGGCTGAAGGCGTTCATCGAGCGAGCGGTGGTCGCCGCCTCGCCCGACGACGTGCCGCTCGCCACGCCCGACGAGGCGTACCGGCACATCGTCACGCTCAACGCCACCGCCCATCCGGTGCCGGACGCGACGTTGAGCGCGCTGATCGCGCGCGCGCTCGCCGCGACGCCGGAAGCGCCGGCGCTTCGCTTCGCCGGCCGGACACTGAGCTATGGCGAGCTCGACGTGCGCAGCGCCGCACTGGCACATGATCTCGCCCGGCGCGGCATCGGGCGCGGCGACATCGTCGCGGTGGCGCTGCCGCGTTCCGTCGAGCTGATCGTGGCGCTGATCGGCGTGCTGCGCGCGGGCGCGGCCTATCTGCCGCTCGACCTTGCCCATCCCGACGAGCGCCTCGGACGCATCCTTGCCTCCGCCGCGCCGCGGCTCGCGCTGGCCCGCGCCCCCGACGCGCCGCGCTTCGCCGGAAGGGTCGAGGTGCTCGCGCCGGAGGCCTGGCCGGAAGAGCCCACAGGGGCCGCGCCGGAAGAGCCGCGGCCGGACGACGCGGCTTACGTCATCTACACCTCGGGCTCGACCGGCGAGCCCAAGGGCGTGGTGATCGAGCACCGCGCCATTGTCAACCGGCTGGAATGGATGCGCGTCCATTACGGCTTCGGGCCGCAGGACCGCATCCTGCAGAAGACCCCCGCGACCTTCGACGTGTCGGTGTGGGAGTTCTTCTTGCCCTTCCTCGCCGGCGCCTGCCTCGTCGTCGCCCCGCCCGAGGCGCATCGCGACCCGGTGGCGCTGGCGCGGCTCATCCGCGAGGAGCGGGTGACGACCGCCCATTTCGTGCCCTCCATGTTGGCGGCCTTCCTTGCCGAGCCGTCCGCGCGCGGGCTCGCGCTGGCGCGGGTGTTCTGCTCGGGCGAGGAGCTGCCGGCGGACCTTCGCGAGCGCTTCCACCGCACGCTGAAGGCGGAGCTGCACAATCTCTACGGGCCGACCGAGGCGGCGGTCGACGTCAGCTACTGGCCGGCGGGTCCGGAGGACCTCTCGCGCCCGGTGCCGATCGGCTTTCCGGTGTGGAACACGCGGCTCTACGTGCTCGACGAGCGCGGCCGCGCGCAGCCGCCGAACGTTCCCGGCCATCTGTTCCTCGCCGGCGTGCAGCTCGCGCGCGGCTATCTCGGCCGGCCGGACCTGACCGGCGAGCGCTTCGTGCCCGATCCCTTCGTGCCGGGCGAGCGCATGTACGCGACCGGCGACCTCGCCCTGTGGCGGCCGGACGGCGCGGTGGTGTTCCTCGGCCGCTCCGACCACCAGATCAAGATCCGCGGCCTGCGCATCGAGCTCGGCGAGGTCGAGGCGGCGGTGATGTCGTCCGGGATGGTGCGCCAGGCAGGCATTGTCGCGCGCGAGGATGGCGGCACGAAGCGCATCGTCGCCTATGTCGTGCCCGATCCGGGCCTGGAGGTGGAGACGCTGCGCGCGCATCTCGGCGCCCATCTGCCCGACTACATGGTGCCGGCCGCCTTCGTCGCGCTCGATGCGCTGCCCGTGACCTCGAACGGCAAGCTCGACCGTGCCGCGCTGCCCGCGCCGGACTTCGCCGGCTCCGGCGCGCGCCCGCCGCAGAGCGAAACCGAGAAGCGCCTTGCCGTACTGTTCGCCGAGCAGCTGAAACTCGACGGGCCGATCTCGGCGGAGGACGATTTCTTCGCGCTGGGCGGGGATTCGCTGCAGGCGGTCGGCCTGCTGCTGCATGTGCGCGAGGCATTCGGGCGCGATCCCGGCCTCGGCGCGCTGTTCGCCCAGCCGACGCTGGCCGGCTTCGCCCGGCTGATCGATGCCGAAGCGGGTGAGGAGGATGCCGGGCTCGGCCCGCTCATCACCCTGGTCGAGGGCGACCCCGACCTGCCGCCGCTATTCGCGATCCATCCCGCCGGCGGCATTTCCTGGTGCTACGGGCGCCTCGGGCGGGCGCTCTCGCCGCGCCGCACGGTCTATGGTGTGCAGGCGCCCGCGCTGTCGCCCGGGGTCGCGACGCCCGAGAGCCTGGAAGCGCTCGCCGCCGACTATGTCGCGCGCATCCGCGACGTCCGCCCGGAGGGGCCGTACCATCTCGTCGGCTGGTCGGTCGGCGGCATCATCGCGCAGGCGATGGCGGTGCGGCTGCGCGAGCAGGGCGCGCGGGTCGGCGTGGTGGCGATGCTCGATTCCTACCCGGCCGACGTCTGGCGCGGCGAGCCCGACCCCGGCGAGGACGGCGCGCTGAAAGCGCTGATCGCCATTGCCGGGCACGACCCGGACCGGCTGCCCGCGCTCGCCCTGACGCGCGAATCCGTGCTGGTGTTCCTGCGTGCCACTGACAGCCCGCTCGGCCGCCTGCCCGATGCCGCGCTCGACGGGGTGGTGCGCGTGGTCTCGGGCAACAACCGGCTGGTGCGCGGGCATTTCCACCGCCGCTATGACGGCACCATCCTGCATTTCCGGGCCGCGCTCGACCATCAGGGGCGCGACCTCGCCCCCGCCCAGTGGGCGCCCTATGCCGGGCGGGTCGAGGTGGTCGACATTGCTTCGCTGCACGCCCATCTCACCGGCCCGGAGGCGGTGGCGGCCATCGCCCCGGCGCTGGCGCGGGCGATGGCGGCGGCCGAACAGAAAGAGGACTGAGCGATGCGCGACAGCGGTCTCAACGGCAAGGTGGCCTTCGTCACCGGCGCGGCGGGCGGCATCGGCGCGGCCGTGGTGCGCCAACTGGTGGAGGAGGGTGCGCGCGTCGTCGCCACCGATTCGGACGAGGCCGGCGCGCGGGCGCTCGCGGCCGAGATCGGCGAGGCGGTGACGCCCGCTCTGCTCGACGTGCGCTCGAGCGAGGCGGTGACCACGCTGGTCGATCATATCGAGCACCATATCGGCCCGATCGACCTGCTGGCCAACGTCGCCGGCACGCTGTCCTACGAGCTGGTGGTCGACATGACCGACGAGGAATGGGAGCGCGTCTTCGACGTCAACGCGGCCGGCGTGTTCCGCGTCTCGCGCGCCGTTGCCAAGGTGATGCTGGCGCGCCGGCGCGGCGCCATCGTGACGGTGAGTTCGAACGCCGCCGGCATTCCGCGCCACGCCATGGCCGCCTATGCCGCCTCCAAGGCCGCCGCGACCATGTTCACCCGCTGCCTGGGGCTGGAGCTGGCGCCGCACGGCATACGCTGCAACATCGTCGCTCCCGGCTCGACGCTGACGCCGATGCAGACCGGCATGTGGGCGGACGAGCACGGCGCGGCGCGGGTGATCGAGGGCTCGCTCGAGACCTTCAAGTCCGGCATCCCGCTCGGCAAGCTCGCCCGGCCGGAGGACGTTGCCGACGCGGTGGTCTACCTGCTCTCCGAGCGCGCCGGCCACGTCACCATGGCCGACCTCTACGTCGACGGCGGCGCCACGTTGCGGGCCTGAGCGCCGGCCTCGTCCAGCGCCCGGTCGACCATGATCTGCAGGAAGCCGTGCGAGCAGCGCTCGACCCGCGCGGCGACCTTGTAGACGTCGGCCAGCATGGCGGGCGTGATGGCGGCGTCCGGCGGGCCGTCGGCGGCGACCGCGCCCTGCTTCATGACCACGACGCGCGTCGCGTAGCGGGCGGCCTGGGCGATGTCATGCAGCACGATCACGACGATGATGCCGCGCTCCTCCGCCAGCTCGCGCACGAACTGCATGACGCGGAGCTGGTGGTGGATGTCGAGCGCGCTGGTCGGCTCGTCGAGCAGCAGCACGGTCGGCTCGCGCACGATCGACTGGGCGAGGCTCGCGAGCTGGCGCTGGCCGCCGGAAAGCTCGTCGAGCCCGCGCATGGCGAGGTCCGAGATGCCGAGCCGCTCCAGCGCACGAAGCGCGCGCGACTGCGCCTCGGCGACGCCCGACGCGCCATCCGGCGACGACATCAAGGCGCTGAGCGTCGCCTCCAGCACGGTAAGTGCGACGCGCTGCGGCAACGCCTGCGGCATGTAGGCGACGCGCGCGGAATGGCCGGCCACGGAAAGCCGGGTGAGCTCCACCTCGTCGAGCCGGATCGAGCCGCGCGCGGGCACGAGCCCGGCGAGCGAGCGCAGCAGCGTGGTCTTTCCCGCCGCATTGGGGCCGATCAGCGCCGTGACGCCGCCGCCCTCGATCGCCGGCAGGGAGAGATCGGCGATGACGCGGCGGCGGCCATAGCCGGCCGACAGGCCTTCGATCCGCAGAGCAGGCGGCGCCATCACAGCCTCTCCCGCCGGGAGAAGACGAGCACGACGAAGAACGGCACGCCGATCAGTGCGGTGACGATGCCGACCGGCAGCAGCGCGCCGGGCACCAGCGTCTTCGAGGCGACCGAGGCGAGCGACATGATCGCCGCGCCGGTGAGCATGCTGGCGGGCAGGAAGAAGCGGTGGTCCTCGCCGACCAGCAGGCGGGCGATGTGCGGCGCCACCAGCCCGATGAAGCCGATCGTGCCGACGAAGGCGACCGAGGTCGCCGCCAGCAGGCTGACGCGCAGCAGGGCGAGGAAGCGCAGGCGCCGGACCGAGATGCCGAAGGAGCGCGCGCGGTCCTCGCCGAGCCTGAGTGCCGTCATGCGCCAGGACGCGGCGAGCGAGAACGGCGTGGTGGCGAGCAGCACCAGCGCCAGCACGCCGAGCTTGTCCCAGGTGGCGCGCGCGAGGCTGCCCATCGACCAGAACACGAGCTGCTGCAGCGCCTCCTGCGTGGCGACGAACTGCACCAGCGCCACCAGCGCGTTGAAGGTGAAGACCAGCGCGATGCCGAACAGCACCAGCGTCTCGACCCCGGTGCCGCGCAGGCTCGCCAGCATCTGCAGCAGCAGCACCGAGCCGAAGGCGAGGATGAAGGCGAACACGGGCAGGTTCCAGCCCGCCGGCAGGAGCGGCAGCGAAAGGCCCATTACCAGCGCCAGCGCCGCGCCGAAGGAGGCGGCGGAGGAGACGCCGAGCGTGAACGGGCTGGCGAGCGGGTTGTTGAGGATGGTCTGCATCTCGGCGCCGGCGAGGGCGAGCGCGGCGCCGACCAGCGTCGCCATCAGCGCGTAGGGCAGCCGCACGTCCCAGATGATGACGCGCGAGGGCGCATCGAGCGCGCCGGGATGCAGGATGCCGGTGAGGACGTCGGACAGCGGCAGGTTGGAGGGGCCGGTCGCGATGTCGAACAGCATCGCCACGGCCATGAGCAGGCCGAGCGCGCCGATGAGCGCGATCCGCCGGCGCACGAGACGCGCATAGGCCGATAGCTCGGCGTCATGGGCGGGCGAGGAAGGAGAAAGCTCGGACATCCCATCTCCGGCGGCTCCCCGCGCCCGAAAGGCCGGGAAGACGAGGCCGGATAGGGTTCTGCATGAGCCCACCGGACCGGTCAAGCTTCTGGCGCGCCAGCGAATTTGCTTGGAATTGTTTCATTCTGGGAAAGCCCGATTTGCGCGCCGGCCCGCATGGTCTAGAGGTGACGCCTCCGCTGCAGCCGTGAACGCCGATGAATCCCGTCATCCTGCCCGACGCCCAGTGGTTCGACCTCGCGCCCGAGGGGGGCGGGGCGCCCTACCGTATCTTCCTCGCGCAGCCGCGCGTCGTCGCGCCGGCGGAGGGCTTTCCGGTCGTCTACATGCTCGACGCCAATGCCGGCTTCGCCACCTTCGTCGAGGTGATGCGGCGCGGCGCGGTGCGCCCGCAGGCGACCGGGATCCGCGAGGCAGTGATCGTCGGCATCGGCTACCCGGAAGGCGACGACCACCGCGCACGGCGCCATCTCGACTACACCGCCGGGCCGAGCGAGGAGACGTCGCGTCAAGGAGCGGCCCACCCCCATGGGGGGCGCGACGCCTTTCTCGCCTTCATCGAACGCACGCTGAAGCCGCGCATCGCCGCGCTGGCGCCGGTCGAGGCGTCGAACGCGACGCTGTTCGGCCATTCGCTGGCCGGCTGGTTCACGCTCGACGTGATGACGCGCGATCCCGCCTCGTTCCGTACCCATGTCGCGGTGAGCCCGTCGATCTGGTGGGACGAGGCGCGCCTTCTGGAGGGGCTCGCGCTTGCGCAGGGCACGGCGTTGCGAGCGGCGCTGATGGTGGGCGAATGGGAGCAGGCGCTCTCGCCCTGGCAGCAGGGGCGCCCCGAGGCGGGTGAGATGGCCGCCCGCCGCGCCCGCCGCGCCATGGTCGACCGCACCCGGGCCTTCGCCGCGCTCGCCGCCGAAAGGCTGGGCGCGCAGGCTCAGGTGAGCTTCGAGCTGCTTGCGGGTGAGGACCACGCCTCGGTGCTGCCCTCGGCAATGGCGCGGGCGCTGCGCTTCGCACTGGCGAAGTGACGGCGGGCTGACCTAGCGCAAGCTGCTCCAGACGTGACTTGCTTAAGGTCACCGGGCCGCTAGTGGTAGCGGCCGAGACGGCCGCTTCAACGGAACACAGGCATGACCGACATTCTCTCCGACACCCCCGCCGCCAAGGTGCGCTCCATCCAGATCGCCGCGGCGCTGATCGTCGCCGTGGCCGGGGCGGGAACGCTGGCCGGGGCGTGGTACTTCCAGCTCGTGGTCGGGCTCGCGCCGTGCCCGCTCTGCCTCGAGCAGCGGGTGCCCTATTATGCCGGGGTGCCGTTCGCGGTGCTGGCGATCCTGAGCGCGGCGGCGGGCAATCCGAAGCTCGCCCGCGTGCTGCTGGCGGTGACCGGGGCGCTGATGGCGACCGCGGCGGCGCTCGCGATCTACCACGCGGGCGTGGAATGGCACTTCTGGGCCGGGCCGACCTCCTGCACCGGCTCGGGGCCGGCGATCTCGACCGGCAACATGCTGGAGAGCCTGCAGCAGGCGCCGCGCGTGGTGCGCTGCGACGAGGCGCCGTGGCGGCTCGCCGGCATCTCGCTCGCGGGCTACAACGCGGTGATCGCCACCGCGCTGACGCTGGTCGCCTTCCGCGGCGCGGCAGTGCGCTGAGGGGCGCTGCGGCCTACGGGTCGAGCTCCGTATCCCAGTAGAGATAGTCGACCCAGCTGTCGTGCAGGTAGTTGGGCGGGAAATGCCGGCCGTTCTGGTGCAGGTCGAACACGGTCGGCTGGAACGGGCGCTGGCGCGGCACCATCCGCGCTTCGTCCGGCATCATGCCGCCCTTGCGCAGATTGCAGGGCGAGCAGGCGGCGACCACGTTCTCCCAGGTGGTCTGCCCGCCGCGCGAGCGCGGGATGACGTGATCGAAGGTCAGGTCGTCGCGCGATTCGCAGTACTGGCAGGAGAAGCGGTCACGCAGGAACACGTTGAAGCGGGTGAAGGCCGGCTGGCGCGCGGGGCGGATGAAGGTCTTCAGCGACACCACGCTGGGCAGCCGCATCTGGAAGCTCGCGCTCGAGACCTGCCGCTCGTAGTACTCGACGATGTTCACGCGATCGAGGAACACCGCCTTGACCGCATCCTGCCAGGACCACACCGACAGGGGGTAGTAGCTCAACGGCCGGTAATCGGCGTTGAGGACGAGGGCAGGCCAGGCACCCGGAGACAAAGTCGCCGTCAACACTCGCTCCCTGATTGGAGCGCCTGCCCGGCGACGGGCGCCGCGCGACGCACGCCGATACTCTATATGTAGCGTGTCAGTCTTGTGAAGCGGCTGTATCGATGTGGCGGCGCGCGGCCGCGCTCAGCGAGGCGGGGCAAGGATCTCGTTGAGGAAATTGCCCGCCAGCAGCAGGCCGGTCTGGTCGATTCCGTGGCCGAGCCCGTTCGACAGATGCCCGCGCACCGCGATCCCGCGTGATTCGAGGCTTTCCATGGCGCGCGGAAGCGCCTGCGGGGGAATCACCTCGTCGCGGTCGCCATGGATCAGCAGAACCGGCGGCCGGCTGGTGATGGCGGCGTCGAAGGCCTCGAACTCGCGCTCGCCCGGGACCACGTGGATGCCGGAGAAGCCGACGATGCCGGCAGGTGCGGCGGCACGGCGCAGGCCCGTGTGCAGCGCCATCATCGTGCCCTGGCTGAAGCCGACCAGCGCCAGGCGCGAATCGACAAGGCCGAGCCGGGCGAGCTCGGCATCGAGGAAGGCGTCGAGCGCGGGATGCGCGCCCTGCACGCCGATCCAGCGCTCGCGGTCGTCGCGCTCGACATAGCCGAACCATTGCCGCCCCACCGGCGCCACGGCGCAGGGCTCGGGCGCATGGGGCGCGACGAAGGCGGCACCGGGCAGGAACGAGGCCCAGAGTTCGCCGAGCTCGATCAGGTCGCGCCCGTCGGCGCCGTAGCCGTGCAGCAGCACCACCAGCGCGTCGGCGGGGCCGCCGGAGGCGGGGGCGAGACGCGGGCCGTCCAGCATCGGCATCGCCCCGCCGCCGGTCAGTTGGTGCCGTCGGAGGCGCCGGCGCCGGACGCGACCTTGGACATCGAGTTGTGGTCGATCAGGTCGTCGATGCGCTGGCGCTCCTTCTCGAACTCGACGAGGATCTTGCCGTCCAGCGCCCGGCCGCGCGGCAGGCGCACGCGCATCGGGTCGACGAAGCGCCCGTTCACCAGCACCTCATAGTGCAGGTGCGAGCCGGTGGAGAGGCCGGTCGAGCCGATATAGCCGATCACCTGTCCCTGCCGCACGCGCACGCCGGCATGGATGCCCTTGGCGAAGCGGGACTGGTGGGAATAGGTGGTCATGTAGCCGTTGGCGTGCTGGATCTCGATGCGCCGGCCATAGCCGGAGGTCCAGGCAGCCTTGGTGACGGTGCCGTTGCCGGCGGCGTAGATCGGCGTGCCGGTCCGGTCGGCCCAGTCGACGCCTGTGTGCAGGCGGCTGTAGCCGAGGATCGGGTGGCGCCGCATGCCGAAGGGCGAGCGCAGCACGCCGCCGCCCAGCGGCTTGCGCAGCAGGAACTTCTTCGCGCTCTTGCCGGTCTCGTCATAGAAGTCGACGACGCCGTCATCGGGCGTCTGGTAGCGGTAGAAGCGGTGGTCCTCGCCGCCGGTGGTCAGGCTGGCGAAGATGACGCCGTTGGCGCCGCCGCTCTCGTCCGGCTCGTACAGCACCTCGAAGGAATCGCCCGGCCGGACGCGGCGCTGGTAGTCGACGTCGAAGGAATAGACGCGGATCAGGCTCTCGATCACCGGGCGCGGCACGTCGTGACGCAGCGCCGTCTCCCAGAGGCTGTCATAGAGCGTGATGCCGCGGCCGCTGGTGCCGTCGTCATCGCCGTCATCGGGCGTGGTCGGGTCGACATCGGCGAACTGCACGTCCGCCGGTTCCTGCACCGGCAGGAAGGTTCCCCGGTCGGAGAGGGCGACCGTGCCCTTGGTCCCGCTGTCGTCGAAGGCGGCGACGCGCAGCGGCGTGGTAATCTCGCCGCGGGTCTCCATCAGCACGTTGAGCCGGGTGCCCTCGGCCAGCGGCGCGGCGCGCAGCGCGCGGTCGGTGAAGGCGTCGGCGGCGGCCTTGGCGGACACTTCCGGCACGCCGAGCGCCGTCAGCAGCGAGATGATCGTGTCGCCCTTCTTGGCGACCACGGTGCGCTCGTCCCAGTCGTTGCCGCCGGTGGCGTCGTCGTCGGACTTGCTGATCGTGCTGATGTTCCCCGGCCGCGAGGCGGCGGTGAGCGGATCGCGCCCGCCCGATGGCGCGAAGCTCAGCGCGCCGCCGAAGCCGGAGGCGACCGGGGCGTCGGCGTCGACCGTCGGCATGCTGAACTCGGCGGTCTCGCGCACCTTCATCAGCACGTCCTCGATCGGCAGCTCGGCCGCGAACTTGGTGCTGGGGGGAAGGCTGGTGATGTCCCGCATCACCAGCGTCATGTCGCCGGTGGGCTCGGCCTGCGGGGCCTCGCCGTCGTCGTCGGACGAATCGACGATGAGCTTGGCGGGGTTGAAGGGCGGTACGTCCGCCGAGGCGGCGGTGATAGACTGGGCGAGGTTCGATTCGACCTTGGTGACGGCGCGGACCTTGATGATCTCGCGGTCGCCGTCCATCGTCACCGAGGACAGGCGCAGCGTCTGCTTGGCGCTGAAGCTCTCCGAGAGGATCGACATGCGGTCGCCCTTGCGGGCGATGTTGGACGGGCGTTCGCCCGCCGCGAGCGCCCCGCGCAGGGCCGAGCGCACCGTCTCCGGGCTCTGGGCGAAGCGGTATTCGCCGTCGAGCGCGGCATAGACGGCGCCGCCCATCAGCGCCGCGCCGCAGATGCCGGTGAGGAGCGTGGCCATCAGCCAGCGGATGGAGATGCGCCGGCGGTTGATCGGCTGCTCGGCATCGCCGTCGACGCCGAGCGGGGGCTCGTCGCCGAGGTCGAACGCGGTGAGACGACCCCGCCGCGTGCTGCCTGATCCGCGCCTGCTCTCCAACAGCCTTTCCCCCTGGCGTCCTTTTACCGGCCGTCTGCCCGCGGCCGGACGCCTTCATTTTCGACATTGCGCGTCCGCCGTGGCGGACGGCTGATTCGATGGTGTGGAGCTACCCGCTCGCGCGGGCGGCCCGGACGATGGCTTCTGCGGCCCTCACCGTCAACCCGCACGTGTCCCGACCCCGATTCGGGCCCGTGGACGCAGGCGGGGACGATATAAAGCGGCGGCTCGCGGCAAAACCATGACCGGCCGCCCGATCGTTCGATATTGCCGGGCCTTACTGGGCGCTGGCGGACATGCGGCGCAGCGGGGAGGGCGGCGGCAGCGGCACCTGCGCCGGCTCGGCGAAGGAGGAGGCGAGCGTCGTTCCGCCCGTGGGACGGAAGCTCGCCTGCAGCGGCATGGGCGCGCCGGGGACCATCGGCTTGTGGAGCTCCGACCCGGCCGGAACCGGCGCCGCGGCGACCCGCACGGCGGAGGCCGGCGCGCCGGTCGGCAGCGGAACGGGCGCGGCGACGCCGGCGGCGGCGTCCGCCCCCGATGCCGGGGCGATGCCCTGCCAGGCGGTGGCGTAGGAGGTCGGCGCGCTCAGGATCGGCGCCGCGCCCCTCGCCGCGACCACGGGCTGGGGCGCAATGGGCTCGGGCGCCGCCACGGTCGCCGCGACGGGAGCGGCGAGGGCGGCGGGCGCGGCAACCGTGCCGGACGGGGTCTGCGCGATGAGGGGCGCGTCGGTCTGCGGCGGCGTCACCGTCGGGTTGTCGAAGCGCTTGAAGAAGTTCCAGATCTCCTGCGGCGCATCGAGCCCGGATCGTCGCGGCCCGAGCACGATCGCCGCCAGCGCATCCATGGCGTCGGTCGACTGCGAGGGCGGCTGGTGGCCGCCGGCGATCTCGTACAGCGCCACCGCCGAGCCGGGCGTGCACTGCTCCCAGCGCAGGATGCGGGCATGCGGCGCGCGGGTCTCGACCGGCGGCGCGCAGCTATCGAGGCGGGCGAACAGATTCGCGCTGTCGGTCGCCGACATCAGCCGCGCGCCGGGCGTCGGGCGGCCGAACATCGGCACGATCGGGTCATAGGTGCCGTTCATCATAAGGATCGGTACCGGGCGCGCGGGCTTGCAGGATTCGGCGTAGCCCACCGGCACCGTCATCATCATGGTGGCGAAGGCGGCAAAGCTGTTGGCGTAGCGGCAGGCGACATAGGCGGTAAGGAAGGCGCCATTGGAGAAGCCCATCAGATAGGCATGCGAAGGGTCGGCGAGCCCTTCCTTCTCCAGCGTGTGGAGCACGTCGAGCACGAAGCGCCCGTCGTCGCGCGGGTAGATGATCGGCATGATGCCGGCGACCGTGGCGCGCCCGTCGTTCCACAGCAGGTTCAGGCCCTTGGGATAGGCGACGACGAAGCCCTCGCGGTCGGCGATCTTGTCGAGGTCGAGATAGCGCTGCATCACGCCGGCCGGCTGCCAGGCGCCGTGCAGGGCGATCACCAGCGGCTTGGGGCCGGGCGGGGCGTTGCTCGGCACATGCAGGATGAACTCGCGGCGCATGCCGCCGGAGGTGATGGTGCGCTCGCTGTCCTCGCCGCGGCTCTGGGCATGCGCGCCCGAGGCCGCGACACACAGGCCGAGCAAGAATGCGCCGAGCAGGAACCAGGGTTTCGCGAATTGCATACGCTACGCAACCTCGACATGGCGGGGTTTCGCGGGAGCCCCGTACAGACAGCGACTTTCCGTCAATTAAAAGGCAAAGATGGTTAACGACCCGTCAGCAAGTGATACCACGGCGTTCCGGGCGTAACGAAGCTTTCCGCGCCGGGATGGTTCGAATCGGCACGGCCATCGGCTAGTGTGCCGGCGCTGCGATGCAACCGCGCTGCGCGGCACCGCAGGAGACGATAGAAATCGCCTTTGGAATGATTGCGAACTGCAATCGTTTCCGCTACGCACAAAAACACATTCCTGAGTGATCTGGGGACACCGATATGTCAGGAGCGGCCCAGCGGCCTCTTTCCCCGCACCTGCAGATTTACCGCCCGATGCTGACGATGATGATGTCGATCGTGCATCGCATCACCGGCGTCGCGCTGTATTTCGGTACGCTGCTTCTCGTGATCTGGCTGGTGGCGGCGGCGAGCTCGCCCGACAGCTTCGCTTTCGTGAACGGGCTTTATGGAAGCTGGCTCGGCATCCTAGTGATGGTCGGCTATAGCTGGGCCCTGATCCACCATGCCCTCGGCGGCATCCGGCACTTCGTCTGGGATTTCGGCCACGGTTTCGGGCCGGAATCGCGCGAGCTGCTCGCCAAGGCGACGATCGGCGGGTCGATCGGGCTGACGGTGCTGCTGTGGATCGGCATCTGGCTGATGAAGGGCTGAGCGATGAGCACCACTTCCGGTTCCTCCATGCGCACGCCGCGCCGCACCATTTCCGGCCTCGGCTCGGCGCGTTCGGGCACGGGCCATTTCTGGCTCCAGCGCGTGACCGCGGCCGCCAATCTCATCCTGGTGCTGATCGCGCTGCCGGTCTTCGTCTACGTCGCCGGGCAGGACCAGGCGGGCGTGCGGGCCGCGCTCGGCAACCCGTTCGTCGCCATCGTCATGCTGCTGCTGCTGGTCTCGATCACCATGCATATGCGCATCGGCATGCAGGTGGTGATCGAGGACTATGTCCATTCCGAGGGTCTGAAGATCCTCTCCCTGCTCGGCAACACCTTCTTCTCGATCGCGGTTGGCTGCGCGGGGGTGTTCGCCATCCTCAAGATCAGCTTCGGAGGCTGAGAGACCTATGGCCGAGACGACCTCCGCCAATGGCGCTTCCAACGGCGCCGGCCATGCCGGCCCGGGCGTGAACGGGGCGGCCTACCCGATCATCGATCACACCTATGACGTCGTCGTGGTGGGCGCCGGCGGCGCCGGGCTCCGCGCCGTGGTCGGCTGCTCGGAGGCGGGCCTGCGCACCGCCTGCGTCACCAAGGTGTTCCCGACCCGCTCGCACACGGTCGCCGCGCAGGGCGGCATCGCCGCCTCCCTCGGCAATATGAGCAAGGACGACTGGCGCTTCCACATGTACGACACCGTCAAGGGGTCGGACTGGCTGGGCGACCAGGACGCCATCGAATATCTCGTGCGCCACGCCCCCGACGCGGTCTACGAGCTCGAGCACTGGGGCGTGCCCTTCTCGCGCACCGAGGAAGGCAAGATCTACCAGCGACCCTTCGGCGGCATGACCACCGATTACGGCAAGGGGACCGCGCAGCGCACCTGCGCCGCCGCCGACCGCACCGGCCACGCCATCCTGCACACGCTCTACGGGGCGGCGCTGAAGCACTCGGCCGAGTTCTTCATCGAGTATTTCGCCCTCGACCTGATCATGGACGAGGACGGGCGCTGCCGCGGCATCGTCGCCCTGAAGATGGACGACGGCACCATCCACCGCTTCCGCGCGCAGATGGTGATCCTCGCCACCGGCGGCTATGGCCGCGCCTATTTCTCCGCCACCTCGGCCCATACCTGCACGGGCGACGGCAACGCCATGGTGCTGCGCGCCGGCCTGCCGCTGCAGGACATGGAGTTCGTGCAGTTCCACCCGACCGGCATCTACGGCGCGGGCTGCCTCATCACCGAGGGCGCGCGCGGCGAGGGCGGCTATCTCACCAATTCCGAGGGCGAGCGCTTCATGGAGCGCTACGCCCCCTCGGCCAAGGACCTTGCCTCGCGCGACGTCGTCTCCCGCTCCATGACCATGGAGATCCGCGAGGGCAGGGGCGTCGGCAAGAACAAGGACCACATCTACCTGCACCTCGACCATCTCGACCCGGCGGTGCTGCACGAGCGCCTGCCCGGCATCTCCGAGAGCGCGCGCATCTTCTCGGGCGTCGACGTGACCAAGGAGCCGATCCCGGTCCTGCCGACGGTCCACTACAACATGGGCGGCATCCCGACCAACTTCCACGGCGAGGTCGTGACCAAGAAGGACGGCAATCCCGACCATGTGGTGCCCGGCCTGATGGCGGTGGGCGAATGCGCCTGCGTGTCCATCCACGGCGCCAACCGGCTCGGCTCGAACTCGCTGACCGACCTCGTCGTGTTCGGGCGCGCGGCGGCGCTGCGCTGCGCCGAGCTGCTGACCCCGAACGAGAAGCAGGCCGAGCTGCCCTCCAACTCCGCCGAGCTCGCCCTGTCGCGCCTCGACCATTTCCGCAACGCGGACGGCTCCTCGCCGACCGCCGACCTGCGCCTGCGCATGCAGAAGGTGATGCAGAACAACTGCGCCGTCTACCGCACCGGCGAGGTGCTGGAAGAGGGCCGCAAGCTCATCGCCGAGGTGTTCGCCGGCACGGAGGACATCAACGTCACCGACCGCTCGCTGGTGTGGAATTCCGACCTCATCGAGACGCTGGAATACGACAACCTGATCGCGCTGGCCTCGGTGACGATGGAAAGCGCGGCGGCCCGCACCGAGAGCCGCGGCGCACATGCCCGCGAGGACTACCCCGAGCGCGATGACGCCGAGTGGATGAAGCACACGCTCGCCTTCGTCGACTTCGACAAGCGCGCGGTGAAGCTCGACGACCGCCCTGTGCACACCTACACGCTGTCGAACGACATCCAGTACATCGAGCCGCGCAAGCGCGTGTACTGATCCTTCCCGCCCGCGCCCCGGCGCGGGTGGCCCGAGCCTGCCCCGAACCCTCTGCCGAGGACGAGCCCTGTCATGGTCCAGCTTACCCTGCCGAAGAATTCGACGATCACCGAGGGCAAGGTGTGGCCGAAGCCGGCCGGAGCCAACCGGCTGACCGAGTACCGGATCTATCGCTGGAACCCGGACGACGGGAAGAACCCGGCGGTCGACACCTACTATGTCGACCGCGACGATTGCGGGCCGATGGTGCTGGACGGGCTCATCTGGATCAAGAACACGGTCGACCCGACGCTGACCTTCCGCCGCTCCTGCCGCGAGGGCATCTGCGGCTCCTGCGCCATGAACATCGACGGCACCAACACGCTGGCCTGCCTGAAGAGCATGGACGACGTGACCGCCAAGTCGGTCAACATCTACCCGCTGCCGCACATGCCGGTGGTGAAGGACCTGGTGCCGGACCTGACCCAGTTCTACGCCCAGCACGCCTCGGTCGAGCCCTGGCTGCACACCGAGACGCCGGCGCCCGAGCGCGAATGGCGCCAGGCCCGCAGCGACCGCGAGAAGCTCGACGGCCTCTACGAGTGTATCCTGTGCGCCTGCTGCTCCACCTCCTGCCCGAGCTACTGGTGGAACGGCGACCGCTATCTCGGCCCCGCCGCGCTGCTGCAGGCCTATCGCTGGCTGATCGACAGCCGCGACGAGGCGACCGGCGAGCGTCTCGACGATCTGGAAGACCCGTTCCGGCTCTATCGCTGCCACACCATCATGAACTGCGCCAAGGCGTGCCCGAAGGGGCTGAATCCGGCGAAGGCGATCGCCGAGATCAAGATGATGATGGTCTCGCGCCAGTTCTGAGCCGCGCCCGACTGAGGTACACAGGCGGGCGATGACCGATCACGTCCGCCCGATCTTCCGCTTCGCGCCGAGCCCGAACGGGCTGCTGCATCTCGGCCATGCCCGCTCGGCGCTGCTCAACGCCGCGATGGCGCGCGCGCAGGGCGGACGGCTGCTCCTGCGCATCGAGGACATCGATCCCTCCCGCTGCCGGCCGGAATTCGAGGCGGCGATCCTGGAGGATCTCGCCTGGCTCGGCCTCGACTGGGAGCAGCCGGTGCGCCGCCAGTCCGAGCATCTGGACGACCATGCGCGGGCGCTGGAGCGGCTCGCCGCCATGGGCCTCGTCTATGAGAGCTTCGAGACCCGCGCCGAGATCCGCCGCGCGGTCGAGGCCCGGCCCGGCTGGCCGCGCGATCCCGACGGCGCGCCGCTCTTTCCCTTCGCGCGCGACGCGATGAGCGCGGCCGAGCGCGACCGGCGCCGGGCGGCGGGCGAGCCCTTCGCGCTGCGCCTCGACATGGAACGGGCGGTCGCGCGCGCCGGCCCGCTCACCTGGCACGAGACGGGGCAGGCGGCGCCGGTGGCGGCCGCCCCGCTCGCCTGGGGCGACGTCGTCATCGCCCGCAAGGAGGTGCCGACCAGCTATCATCTCGCGGTCGTGGTCGACGACGCGCTGCAGGGCGTGACCCATGTCGTGCGCGGCGAGGACCTGAAGGCGGCGACCTCGGTGCACCGGCTGCTGCAGCGCCTGCTGGAGCTGCCCGAGCCGCTCTACACCCATCACGGGCTGCTGCTGGACGCCGAGGGGCGCAAGCTTTCCAAGTCGATCGGCTCGCGGAGCCTGCGCGCGCTGCGCGAGGCCGGCCTCTCGCCCGGCGATGTACGGCGCATGGCGGGGGTGCCGCCGGATTGAGCTGGCGAGTGCGCGGTTTTGCCGGCTATTGGACGCCGAGGATCATCAGCCAGAGCGTGATGGTGAACAGGCTGGCGGCGGTCGACAGCGAAACCGCCCCGGCCGAGGCCGAGACCCCGACGCGGTAGCGCTGCGCCAGCAGATAGGCGTTGATGCCGCTCGGCATGGCCGCGAACACCACCGCCACGTCCGCCCATACCGGCGGCATGGGCAGCATGCGGGTCAGCACATAGACCAGCGCGGGGTGGACGACGAGCTTCAGCAGCGTGATCAGCAGCGCCGGGCCGATGTCGCCGCGGATCGGGTAGCGGTGCAGCGCGAGGCCGAGCGAGACCAGCGCGCAGGGCACCGCCGAGGCCGAGAGCATGTCGGCGATCTGCTTCAGTACGCCGCTCGGCTCGAAGCCGACCAGCTTGGCGACGCCGCCGGCATAGATGCCGATGAGGATCGGGTTGAAGGCCAGCAGGCGGACGAGCTTCTTCAACCCCGCCGCCGAGAGCCCGCCCGCGACGCCCTCGGTCAGCACCGTTGCCACCACCATCATGATCGGCAGGTGCACGGCGATGAGCAGGAATAGCGGCACTGCCCCCTCCGGGCCGTAGGCCTGGAGGATGAGCGGCACGCCGACGAACACGGTGTTGGCCTGGCCGGAGGTGAAGCCGTGGATCACCGATTCCGTGTAGCCGCGGTGGAACACGCGCTTCGCCGCCAGCATGCCGAGCGCGAACACGATGAAGGCGCCGGTGAAATAGGCGATCCAGTAGCCCCAGGGCTGGCCTTCCTCGGGCAGCCGCGCCCCGGCGAGCGTCTTGAAGATCAGCACCGGGACGGCGAGGCCGAACACATATTCGGACAGGCCTTCGGCCGCGCGCTCGCGCAGATGGCCGCTGAGCGAAGCCAGATAGCCGAGACCGATCAGCCCGAAGACCGGCGCCACGATGAGGGTGATGGCGCCGAGCTGCGCGAGCATGGTCGGTTCTCAGGCGGCGGCGTCGGCCGTGGCGCTGGACACCAGATGCGAGGTGCGCACCGGCACCATCACGTCGATCCGCGCCCACAGGCGCTCGGCGAGTTCGGCCGGCGCCACGAAGGCGATTTCGGCCCGCATGTCGCCGAGATTGGCGGGATCGATCCGCCCGTCCGCGGGTCCGTCGAGCCGGATGCGAGTCGGCTGGACGTCGTGGATGGCGAAGGGCTCCAGCAGGCGGAGCATCAGGTTGGGATGCGCATCGGCCTCGACGACGAGGCGATGGCGGAGAGGGCCGGAGAACATGGCAAATTCCGATGACGAAAGGGAAAAAGGACTGCGTGCGTCAACGATCCCGGCCGACCTGGTCGGCCGGGCGACGAATTCGCCGCCCCGCGC
The DNA here is from genome assembly GCF_024752335.1 of Ancylobacter mangrovi. Taxonomy (NCBI): domain Bacteria; kingdom Pseudomonadati; phylum Pseudomonadota; class Alphaproteobacteria; order Hyphomicrobiales; family Xanthobacteraceae; genus Ancylobacter; species Ancylobacter mangrovi. The sequence continues at coordinate 248,701 of NZ_JANTHY010000010.1, forward strand.
GGATGCGCTCGTTCCCGTGAGTGGTCATCATCATGGCCGGCAAGCTATGCGCCGGACGCGGCCTCGTCAATGGGGAGGCGAGGCGACCGGCTAGAGGAAGCTTTGCGGGTCGATGTCGATCTCGACCTTGAGGCTTCCCCGGACCCTCGGGGCCTCCGCCATCCACGCCCGGACGTAGTTCGACAGGTCGAAATTGCGCTCGGAACGGGCCAGCAGGCGGAAGCGGTGGCGCCCGCGCACGAGGGCGAGCGGGGCCTCGGCGGGGCCGAGCACGCGCACCTGCTCGGTGAGCGGGGCGCAGGCGGCGAGCGCGCGCGCATGGGCCTGCGCGGCAGGGGCCTCGGTGCCGGAGACGATCAGCGCGCAGAAGCGGGCGAAGGGCGGCAGGTGCGCCTCCTCGCGCACCGCGATCTCCTGATCGTAGAAGGCGTCGCGATCACCGGCCACCAGCGCCTGCATCACGGGGTGCTCGGGCATGTAGGTCTGCAGGAAGGCGCGTCCTTCCACATTGGCGCGCCCGGCGCGGCCGGCGACCTGGTGCAGGAGCTGGAAGGTACGCTCGGCCGCGCGCGGGTCGCCATGGCCGAGCCCGACATCGGCGTCGATGACGCCGACCAGCGCGAGGCCGGGGAAATTGTGCCCCTTGGCGACGAGCTGGGTGCCGACCACCACGTCGACCTCGCCGTCCTCGATCGCCTTCAGTTCGGCGCGCAGCCGCTCAACTCCGCCGGCGAGGTCGGAGGACAGCACCTGGATGCGCGCGTTCGGCATTAGCTTCTGCACCTCCTCGTGCAGCCGCTCGACGCCGGGGCCGCAGGGAATCAGCGTGTTCGGCTCGTGGCAGTTCGGGCACTCGTTCGGCACCGGCATGGCGTAGCCGCACTGGTGGCATTCGAGCCGGCGGCGGAAGCGGTGCTCGACCAGCCAGGAGGAGCAGGAGGGGCAGCGTATGCGGTGCCCGCAGGCCCGGCACAGCGTGAGCGGGGCGTAGCCGCGTCGGTTGAGGAACAGGAGGCTCTGCCCGCCCGCCTCCTGCGTGCGCTCCATCTCCTGGGCGAGGCGCGGGGCGATCCACTGGCCGCGTGGCGGGCCTTCCCTGCGCAGGTCGATCGGCTCGAGGCGCGGCACGCGGGTGCCGGTGAAGCGTTCAGGCAAATGCAGGCGGGCGTAGCGTCCGCGCCGGGCATTCACTTCGGTCTCGATCGAGGGCGTCGCCGAGACCAGCGCGATCGGGGCTTCCTCCAGCCACGCGCGCAGCACCGCCATGTCGCGCGCATGGTAGTGGACGCCGTCATCCTGCTTGTAGGCGCCGTCGTGCTCCTCGTCGATGATGATGAGGCCGAGCTCGCGGAACGGCAGGAACAGGGCCGAGCGGGCGCCGGCCACGACGCTCACCTCGCCGGTCGCGACGCCCCTGAACACGCGCCCGCGCCGCTTGGAGCCGACGGCGGAGTGCCACTCGGCCGGCAGCACGCCGAAGCGCCGGGCGAAGCGGTCGAGGAAGGCCTGGGTGAGGGCGATTTCTGGCATCAGGATCAGCGTCTGCCGCCCCTGCCGGATCGCCTCGGCCACCGCCTCGAAATAGGTCTCGGTCTTGCCCGAGCCGGTGACGCCGTCGATCAGAGTCGGGGCGAAGCGCCGCGCCTTCACCGAGGCGACGAGCTCGGCCGCCGCCGCGCTTTGTGCCGGGGAGAGCGCGGGGCGGGAATGGTCGGGGTCGGGCACCTCGGCCGCCGGCTCGGGCGGCAGCACCACGGTCTCCAGCACGCCGTCGTCGATCAGGCCGTCGATCACCGATGCCGAGACGCCGGCCTCGCGCGCCGCCTCCGCCTTGGAGCGGACGAAGCCGTCGAACAGCGCGTCGATCACCTTGGAGCGGGCCCGGGTCTGGCGCTCCGGCCGGTTCGACGTGAGCCGCACGCCGGTGCGCTCGCGCGCGATGCCGGCGCTCTCGTCATGGCGCAGCGCGAGGCGCAGGACCATGCCGGGCGGAGTGACGGTGTAGTCCGCCATCCAGCGGATGAAGGCGAGCATGGCCGGCTGGAGCGGCGCGACGTCGTATTTGCGGTCGATGAGCTTCAGCTTGGCCGGATCGACGGTGCGCGCGCCTTCCATGCGCGGCCAGACGCAGCCGAGCATGCGGCGCGTGCCGAGCGGCACCACGACGATATCGCCCGGCGCCACCTCCATGCCCTCGGGCACGCGGTAGGAATAGGCGGAGCCCACGGCGACGGGCAGCAGCACGTCGACCACGCTCTCGCGCGGGGGAAACAGGGCGGGGGAATCGATCGGCTGGGCTCGGGTCATGCGGGGTCTTCATAGCGCATCGCAGTGCGCCGGGTCTCGCCCCGGAGTCGGCTGGTGTCGCCTCGGTGATGACGGGGAGACGGCGAAACCTTAAGAAAGCCGTGGCACCTTGGCGGGGATTTGTCGACGCGCATCGGGAGGCGGCCATGGCGAGCACGGATGCCCAGAAGGCGGCTCGGGCCGAGCGCTCGCTGTTGGCCGGCGCGGCGCCGGATGTGGGCGCGGCGCTGAAGGGCTGGCTCGACCGGCTCGGCCATGAGCGCCGGCTCTCGCCCAAGACCCGGGAGGCCTATGCGCGCGACGTCGCGACCTTTCTCGGCCTGATCGCGGCCGATCGCGGCCGCCCGCCGAGCCTCGCCGATCTCGCGGCGCTGACCCCGCGCGACGTGCGCGCGGTGATCGCGGCGCGCCGGGGCGAGGGGATCGAGGCGCGCACGCAGATGCGCTTCCTCGCCGCCGCCCGCTCCTTCGGCCGCCATCTCGAGCGCGAGGGGCTCGGCAAGGTGGGCGCGCTCGCGGCCGTGCGCGGCCCGCGCGTACCCCGCACCCTGCCGCGCCCGCTCACCCCGGCCGATGCGCGGGCGATGGCCGATCCCTCCACCCGGGCCGGCGAGGCGCGCGAGCCCTGGATCCTCGCCCGCGACGCCGCGGTGCTGACGCTGCTCTATGGCTCGGGGCTGCGCATCTCCGAGGCGCTCGGCCTGATGCGCCGCGACATGCCCGAGCCCGGGCGCGGCGACCAGATCCTCGTCCACGGCAAGGGCGGCAAGACCCGCATGGTGCCGGTGCTGCCGGCGGTGCTCGCCATGGTCGACGACTATGCCCGCGCCTGCCCCTATGATCTCGAGCCGACCGGCCCTCTGTTCCGCGGCGCCAAGGGCGGGGCCCTTTCCCCGCGCATCGTGCAGCTCGCCATGGAGCGCATGCGCGGCGCGCTCGGCCTTCCGGACAGCGCCACGCCGCACGCGCTGCGCCATTCCTTCGCCACCCACCTGCTTGGGCGCGGCGGCGACCTGCGCTCGATCCAGGAACTGCTCGGCCATGCCTCGCTCTCCACCACGCAGATCTACGCGGCGGTGGATACGGCGACGCTGATGGCGGCGTGGAAATCGGCCCATCCGCGGGCCGGCTAGAGCATAGCCGGCGAAGCCCGGTGCGCCGGTGTCCGCTTTGCTCGGAGATGAAGGGGGAAGACGATGCAGCCCATCCGTCCCGTGATCGAGCACATGTCGATCGGCGTCTCGAACTATGAGCGCTCGCTTGCCTTCTACGACGCCGTGCTGGCGCGGCTCGGCCTGGTGCGGGTGATGTCGCATCCCGAGCCGGAGGGCGAATCGGCGTGCTGGGGACCGGCCGGCGAATTGCCTTCGCCCGAGGGCACGCCCGGCGCCGCGCCGTTCTGGATCCAGCACCGCAGCGAGGCCATCGTTCCGGTGCCGGGCTTCCATCTGTGCTTCATGGCGCCGGATCGCGACGCCGTGCGCGCGTTCCATGCGGCCGGCCTGCTCGCCGGCGGGCGCGACGAGGGAGCGCCGGGCCTGCGCCCGCATTATGGCGAGGGGTACTATGCCGCCTTCCTGTTCGATCCCGACGGCTGGAAGATCGAGGCCGTCACCTACACGGGTGCGTGAGGAGGCGGTTCCTGCCGCCTATTGAGGCACTCGCGCACCCCTGCCGCTCTTTTCAGCCCGGCCGGACTGCGCGACACTTTCCCCATCGGAACCCCCGACCGAGAGGAGAGTGCCTGATGAAGCGTATCGCTACCGTGTTCTGCGCGCTTGCGCTCACCGTCGCTGCGACCGGCGCGGCCTTCGCCGACTGCTCGCCGGGCCATACGGCCTCGGCGCCGCCGGTGCAGACCGACACCAAGGGCTCCTGAACGGAGCTTTCGACCGGACCTCTTCGATTGTTCTCCCAGCTACGGACAGGCAAACGGCCCGGAAGGCGACTTCCGGGCCGTTCTGCATCCGAAGGCGGGTGTTCGCGCGCTCACATATGGATGGCGCGGTTCTCCACCGCCATCGCCGCTTCCTTCACCGCCTCGGAGCGGGTGGGGTGGGCGTGGCAGGTGCGGGCGAGATCCTCGGACGAGCCGCCGAACTCCATCAGCACCGCTGCCTCGTGGATCATCTCGCCGGCCTCGACGCCGATGATGTGGACGCCGAGCACCTTGTCGGTGGTCGCGTCCGCCAGCACCTTCACGAAGCCGTCGGTTTCGTCGTTCGCCTTGGCGCGGCCATTGGCGAGGAAGGGGAACTTGCCGACCTTGTAGGCGATGCCCTCGGCCTTCAGCTCCTCCTCCGACCGGCCGACCGAGGCGACCTCCGGCGAGGTGTAGACCACAGCGGGGATGACGCCGTAGTTCACATGGCCCGCCTGGCCCGCCAGCAGTTCGGCGACCGCCACACCCTCTTCCTCGGCCTTGTGGGCGAGCATGGGGCCGGCGATCACGTCGCCGATGGCGAAGATGCCGGGGACGTTGGTGCGGAAATACATGTCGGTGACGATGCGCCCGCGCTTGTCGGTCTCGACGCCGAGCGCCTCCAGCCCCAGCCCTTCGGTGTAGGGCACGCGGCCGATGGCGATGAGCACCACGTCGGCGTCCAGCACCTCGGCCTCGCCGCCGGCGGCCGGCTCGACCGAGACCTTGAGCGCCTTGCCCTTGGTCTCGACGCCGGTGACCTTGGAGGCGAGCTTGAAGCCGATGCCCTGCTTCTGGAGGATGCGCTGGAACGACTTGGCGACGTCGAGGTCCATGCCGGGCAGGATGCGGTCGAGGAACTCGACCACCGTCACCTCGGCGCCGAGCCGCCGCCACACGCTGCCGAGCTCCAGCCCGATGACGCCGGCGCCGACCACCACCAGCTTGCCGGGCACCTTCTCCAGTGCGATCGCGCCGGTGGAGGAGACGACGCGCTTCTCGTCGATCTCGATGCCGGGCAGCTTCGCCACGTCCGAGCCGGTGGCGAGGACGATCGCCTTGGTCTCGAGCGACTGGAACGTGCCATCGGCCATCGCGACGTCGACCTTGCCGGCCGTCGGGACGATGGCGGTGCCGTGATAGGTGTCGATCTTGTTCTTCTTCATCAGGAAGGCGACACCCTTGGTGTTGCCTTCCACCGCCTGGTCCTTGAAGCCGAGCAGGCTGGGGAGGTCGAGCTTGGGCGTACCCACGCCGATGCCCATCTTGGCGAAGCCGTGGCCGGCCTCCTCGAACAGATGGGAGGCGTGCAGCAGCGCCTTGGAGGGGATGCAGCCGATGTTCAGGCAGGTGCCGCCGAAGGTGGCGCGCTTCTCGACCACGGCGACCTTGAGGCCGAGCTGGGCGGCACGGATGGCGCACACATAGCCGCCGGGGCCGGTGCCGATGACGATCAGGTCGTAGGACATTGTTCTACCTGTTGAGGGGAGCGGCCGATCGGCCGGCCGCTCGCGCGGTGAGGCGGCCGGCGATCACAGGTCCAGCACGAGGCGGGTCGGATCCTCCAGCGCTTCCTTGACGCGGACGAGGAAGGTGACGGCGCCCTTGCCGTCGACGATGCGGTGATCGTAGCTCAGCGCCAGATACATCATCGGGCGGGCAACGATCTGGCCCTTCACCACGACCGGGCGCTCCTCGATGCGGTGCATGCCGAGAATGCCGGACTGCGGCGCGTTGAGGATCGGCGTCGACATCAGCGAGCCGTAGATGCCGCCATTGGTGATGGTGAAGGTGCCGCCCTGCATGTCCTCGATGCCGAGCTTGCCGTCGCGCGCCTTGCGGCCGAGGCCGGCGATGGCCTTCTCGATGCCGGCGATCGACATCTGGTCGGCGTCGCGCACCACCGGCACCACGAGGCCCTTGTCCGTGCCGACGGCGATGCCGACGTGGTAGTAGTTCTTGTAGACGAGGTCGGTGCCGTCGATCTCGGCGTTCACCTCCGGCACGTCCTTCAGGGCCTGGATCACCGCCTTGGTGAAGAAGCCCATGAAGCCCAGCTTCACGCCGTGCTTCTTCTCGAACACGTCCTTGTACTGCGCGCGCAGGCTCATCACCGCCGACATGTCGACGTCGTTGAAGGTGGTGAGCATCGCGGCGGTGTTCTGCGCGTCCTTCAGTCGGCGGGCGATGGTCTGGCGCAGCTTGGTCATCTTCACCCGCTCTTCGCGGGAAGCGTCGTCCGGCGCCGAGGGCGCGCGGGCCACCACCGGCGCGGCCGGCGCGGGGGCGGAGGCGAGGGCGGTCAGCATGTCGCCCTTCGTCACGCGGCCATCCTTGCCGGAGCCGGCGAGCATGGCCGGGTTGAGGCCGGTCTCGGCGGCGATCTTGGCGACCGCCGGGCCGTTGGCGCCGGCTGGTGCGCTCGCGGCCGGCGCGGCGGGAGCGGGCTTGGGCGCCGGCTCGGCCTTGGGAGCCTCGGCCTTCGGAGCTTCCGCCTTCGCGGGCGCGGCCTTGGCCGGTGCCGCGGCGCCGGCACCCTCGCCGATGGAGCCGAGCAGGGCGCCGACCTCGACCGTCTCGCCGTCCGCGGCGACGATCTCCGAGAGCACGCCCGCCGCGGGAGCGGGAACCTCGATCGTCACCTTGTCGGTTTCGAGCTCGACCAGCGGTTCGTCGGCTGTGACGGCGTCGCCGGCCTTCTTGAACCACTTGCCGATCGTCGCCTCGGTGACCGATTCGCCCAGCGTCGGAACGCGGATCTCGGTGGCCATTGCTCTTTCTTCCTTCCTGTGCCGGTCCGGGACCGGCGATCCCTCGACTATGCTCGAAACTCCCGGCGCGCCCGCCGGTGGCTCAGCCCAGGGCGTCCGCGAGGAACGCCTTGAGCTGGGCGAGATGCTTGGACATCAGGCCGGTCGCCGTGGCCGCGGAGGCGGGACGGCCGGTGTAGCGCGGACGGGCCGAAGCGGAGCCGGCCGCCTCCAGCACCCATTCCAGATAGGGCTGGACGAAGGCCCAGGCACCCTGGTTCTTCGGCTCTTCCTGGCACCAGACGATCTCCGCCTGCTTGAAGCGGGAGAGCTCCTGCACCAGCGTCTTCAGCGGGAACGGGAACAGCTGCTCCAGCCGCAGCAGGTAGATGTCGTCGGCGCCGAGCCGCTCGCGCTCCTCATAGAGGTCGTAATAGACCTTGCCGGTGCACATCACGACGCGCCGGATCTCGTTATCCGGCTTCAGGTCGATCGCGTCCGGCGCCTTGTGGCCGGAGGAGGCGTCGGCGTCGTCCCACAGCACGCGGTGGAACGAGGTGCCCGCGCCCATCTCCGACAGCCGCGAGACGGCGCGCTTGTGGCGCAGCAGGCTCTTCGGTGTCATCAGGATCAGCGGCTTGCGGAAGTCGCGCTTCAGCTGGCGCCGCAGGATGTGGAAATAGTTCGCCGGCGTCGTGCAGTTGGCGACCTGCATGTTGTCCTCGGCGCACATCTGCAGATAGCGCTCGAGGCGGGCCGAGGAGTGCTCGGGGCCCTGGCCCTCATAGCCGTGCGGCAGCAGGCACACGAGGCCCGACATGCGCAGCCACTTGCGCTCGCCCGAGGACAGGAACTGGTCGAACACCACCTGCGCGCCGTTGGCGAAGTCGCCGAACTGCGCCTCCCACATGGTCAGCGCATTGGGCTCGGAGAGCGAGTAGCCGTACTCGAAGCCGAGCACCGCCTCCTCCGAGAGCATCGAATTGATGACCTCGTAGCGGGCCTGGTTCTCGCGCAGATGGTTGATCGGGGTGAAGCGCTCTTCGTTCTCCTGGTCGATCAGCACCGAATGGCGCTGCGAGAAGGTGCCGCGCTCGCTGTCCTGGCCGGACAGGCGCACCGGGTTGCCGTCGAGCAGCAGTGTGCTGAAGGCGAGCGCCTCGCCGGTCGACCAGTCGATGCCGGCGCCGTCCTGCAGGATCGCCTTGCGGCGGGAGTCGAGGAAGCGCTGGATCGTGCGGTGGACGTGGAAGCCCTCCGGCACGGTGGTGATCTTGTCGCCGATCTCGCGCAGCAGGTCGAGCTCGACCCCGGTGACGCCGCGGCGCGGGTCGTCCGCGTCCGCCGCCACCTTGAGCCCGGCCCAGCGGCCGTCGAGCCAGTCCGCCTTGTTGGGCTTGTAGGCCTGGCCGGCGTCGTACTCGCCGTCGAGCCGCGAGCGCCACTCGGCGCGCATGGTGTCGATCTCGCCCGGCTCCAGCACGCCCTCGGCCTCGAGCTTCTTCGAGTAGATCTCGAGCGTGGTCGGGTGCTGCTTGATCGCCTTGTACATCAAGGGCTGGGTGAAGGCCGGCTCGTCGCCCTCATTGTGACCGAAGCGGCGGTAGCAGAACATGTCGACCACCACCGGCTTGTGGAACAGCTGGCGGAACTCGGTGGCGATCTTGGCGGCGAAGGTGACGGCTTCCGGGTCGTCGCCATTCACGTGGAAGATCGGCGCCTCGATGGTCTTGGCGACATCGGACGGATAGGGCGAGGAGCGCGAGAAGCGCGGATAGGTGGTGAAGCCGATCTGGTTGTTGATGATGAAGTGGATCGACCCGCCGGTGCGGTGCCCCTTCAGCCCGGACAGGCCGAGGCACTCCGCCACCACGCCCTGGCCGGCGAAGGCGGCGTCGCCGTGCAGCAGCAGCGGCAGCACCTGGGTGCGGTCGGCGTCGCCGAGCAGGTCCTGCTTGGCGCGCGCCTTGCCGAGCACCACCGGGTCGACGATCTCCAGATGCGAGGGGTTGGCGGTCAGCGACAGATGCACCTGGTTGCCGTCGAACTCGCGGTCCGAAGAGGCGCCGAGGTGGTACTTCACGTCGCCCGAGCCCTCGACCTCGTCGGGAGCCCAGGAGCCGCCCTTGAACTCGTGGAACAGCGCGCGGTGCGGCTTGCCCATCACCTGGGTCAGCACGTTGAGGCGGCCGCGATGGGCCATGCCGAAGACGACCTCCTTCACGCCGAGATTGCCGCCGCGCTTGATGATCTGCTCGAGCGCCGGGATCAGGCTCTCGCCGCCATCGAGGCCGAAGCGCTTGGTGCCGGTGTAGCGTACGTCGAGGAACTTCTCGAAGCCCTCGGCCTCCACCAGCTTGTTGAGGATGGCGCGCTTGCCCTCGCGGGTGAAGCTGATCTCCTTGTCCGGGCCCTCGATGCGCTCCTGGATCCACGCCTTCTCCTCGGGCGAGGAGATGTGCATGAACTCGACGCCGAGCGTCTGGCAGTAGGTGCGCTGGAGGATCGCGACCATCTGGCGGACGGTGGCGAACTCCATGCCCAGCACGTGGTCGATGAAGATCGGCCGGTCGAGGTCGGCCTCGCGGAAGCCGTAGGAGGCGGGGTCGAGCTCGGGCGCGGTGCGCTCGGGCTCGAGGCCGAGCGGGTCCAGCTTGGCGTGCAGGTGGCCGCGCATGCGGTAGGCGCGGATCATCATCAGCGCCTTGACGGAATCGCGGGTGGCCTGCTGCACGTCGGCGGAGCTGAGCTCGACGCCGGTCTTCTGGACCCGCGCGCTGACCTTCTCGCCAACCGCCTTCTCGACCTCGATCCAGTTGCCGTCCATGGCCGAGACCAGCTCGCCATTGGCGTGGATCGGCCAGTTGTCCCGCTTCCAGGAGGCGCCCCGGGCGCTCTTCTCGACGTCGGCTGGGGCGTCCTTCAGCCCGGCGAAGAAAGCCTGCCACTCGGCGTCCACCGAGGTGGGGTCGGCTTCGTAGCGGGCGTAGAGATCTTCGATCCAGCCCGCATTGGCGCCGTAGAGGAAGGAGGTGTTGAGAAAGGCGTCGTTGCTGTCCGCGCGTGCCATGGGTCTATCCCTGATGGTCGGTCGAGCCAGGGTCTTATGCGCCATGGGGCGCCGAAAACCAAGGTAGCGATAGCTTATACGAACGGCGCACCGACCATCACACGTTCGCGTTCCGTCCGCTTTATTGACTTACATCCCGAAATGGCTGTCCAGACATGCAATAGTTGCTGAGCGAAGCCGCTCGGCTCCCGACGGCGGGAGCCGAGTACTATGACCGTTCACTCGATCGAGCGATCCTCGAACAGGTAGTCGTGAAAGGTCAGCGTGTCCTTCAACCTGTACCATGGCTTCAGATACTCCTCGACCTCCGGCAGCATCTCGGTCTCGACCAGGATGTAGCGCGGCTTGTGCCGCTCGAAGTCCAGACCCTGCAGGACCGGGATCTCGAAGCCCTCCACGTCCAGCGAGAAGAAGTCGACCTTGTCGATGCCGTGCTCCGTGAGCAGCGACGACAGCGCCCGAACCGGCACCGTGATGCTGCTCGCCGTCGCGCGGCTGCGCTTCTTCTCGCCATTCGCCACGGTGGTGGTGAGGTCGGAGACGCTGAGCTCCAGCGTGTCGCCGTCCCTTTCCTTCGGACCGAGCGCGACATTCGCCACCGGCGCCTTGCGGAAGCGCCGGGCGAGGCCGGCCAACTCCGGCACCGGCTCGATCAGGAGGCCGGACCACTGCCGATAGGCTTCGAGATACCAGGTATTGGATTGAGAGATGCCGTCGTTCGCTCCCACCTCGATGAACGTTCCGTTCTTGCCCGGGAGATAGTTCAGCATCTTGCGGTCAAGATCGAACAGCGCCGGGAAAGCATCGCGGCCGATAGCCGCCATGCTCCTGAAGTATATGTATTTGAGGTGCTTTTTTTGCCAGGCGCCTAAGGGCAATTTCTGGAACAGGTAACGCAGCATTGAGATGACACCCCCGGATTGGTCAGCGCCCACCTGTACCATTCCCGCAGGCGGGCCGCCTACGGAATGATGCACGGACCAAGCCAATCGCGGCACCTGCCGCCCGCAAACAAAACGGCGCGCGGATTGCCCGCCCGCCGGCCGCGGATGGGAAGCGCCGAAGGCCCCTGTCCGCCGTGCCGGGCGGCTGCGAGGGCGGCGCCATCCGAGGGCCCCCGCCTGCGGCTCCAGATGGGCCGCCACGGGCACCGCGCTCGCCGCGGCGAGCGCCGCTCCTGCGATGTCGGTTCCCACTTGAGCTGGCGGCGTCATGGCGGTGTTCCTGCCTGCCGGGAGCGCTCGCCCGGGCGGCTTGCCGACCCGGGAGAGCGGCGCCTCCCGGCCTACTGACCGAGGTCGGGCGCGATCTTCTGGCACTCCGACACGAGTTCCTGGACCGAGGCGATCGACTTGTCGAGCATCGCCCGCTCGCCCTTGTCGAGGCTGATCTCGACCACGCGCTCCATGCCCTTGGCGCCGATGATGACCGGCACGCCGAGATAGAGGTCCTTCACGCCGTACTCGCCGGTGAGGAAGGCGGCGGCCGGCAGCAGGCGCTTCTTGTCGCGCAGATAGGAGGTCGCCATCTCGATGGCCGAGGCGGCCGGGGCGTAGAAGGCCGAACCCGTCTTGAGCAGGTTGACGATCTCGCCGCCGCCCTTGCGGGTGCGGTCGACGATGGCGTCGACGCGTTCCTGCGTGGTCCAGCCCATGGAGACGAGGTCCGGCAGCGGGATGCCGGCGACGCCGGAATAGCGCACCAGCGGCACCATGTCGTCGCCATGGCCGCCGAGCACGAAGGCGGTGACGTCCTCGACCGAGACATCGAACTCGTCGGCGAGGAAGTAGCGGAAGCGGGCCGAGTCCAGCACGCCGGCCATGCCGACGACCTTGTGGGTCGGCAGGCCCGAGGCCTTCTGCAGCGCCCACACCATGGCGTCGAGCGGGTTGGTGATGCAGATCACGAACGCGTCGGGGGCGTATTTGGCGATGCCCGCGCCGACCTGCTCCATGACCTTGAGATTGATGCCGAGAAGGTCCGAGCGGCTCATGCCCGGCTTGCGCGGAACGCCGGCGGTGACGATGACGACGTCGGCGCCCTCGATCGCCTCATAGCTGTTGGTGCCCGCGAGCTTGGCGTCGAAGCCCAGCACCGGCGAGGCCTCGGCAATGTCCAGGCTCTTGCCCTGAGGAATACCTTCGGCCACGTCGAACAGGACGACGTCGCCGAGTTCCTTGAGCCCCGCGAGAAGGGCCAGAGTGCCGCCGATCTGGCCAGCCCCGATCAGTGCAATCTTTGCTCGAGCCATGAGATTTCCTGACGTTTCGAAAAGGTGCGGCGGACTGCCGCGCGGGCATCGGATAGCCCTTATCGCCGGAGCGTTCAAGCGATGAAGGGCCTCGATGTTAACGGGTCGGGTAAGACTTTTCGCTCATTACTTTGGCATACCAAATACACGGCCTGGAAAGACGTAAATGCACGTACAATTCACCCTGATCTGCGCATGGAACATGGCAGATAAGCCTGTGCGTGGGGTCTCGGGCGCCGGTCGCATGCGTGCCTAGCGCCGGCGCGCCGCCAGGTCCTCCATCAGCTCGATCTGGATCTCCTGGATCTCGGCGAGGCGCTCCCACTGGTGGGTGAGCATGTGGTCGATCTTCTCGTGCAGATGCCGGATCTCGAGCTCGGCCTTGAGGTTCACCCGGTAGTCGTTCTCCGAGCGCAGCCGGTCCTTCGCCTCCTGCCGCTTCTGGCTCATCATGATCACCGGCGCCTGCAGCGCGGCGATGCAGGAGAGCACGAGGTTGAGCAGGATGAAGGGGTAGGGGTCGAAGATGCCGGCGAGGCCGAGCATGTTCACCATCATCCACACGGTGATGAAGACCATGAAGGAGATGATGAACACCCAGCTCCCGCCGAAGGAGGCGATCGTGTCGGCCGCCCGCTCGCCGAAGCTGCGGTTGCTGTCGATCTCCTCCTCGACGTTCTCGGTGAGGATGTCGTTCTTGGCCAGGCTCTCGATCACGTCATTGTCGAGCTGGCTGAGGTCGCCGCGCTCGGCCTGCAGCGTGGCGGCGATGTAGGCGGCGCGCTCCTTGGCGAGAGCGGCGCGCGAGATCATCGCGTCCGGCGCCAGCTCGGGATGGAGCGAGCGGATATGGTCAGCGAGCGCGGGGCGCAGCAGGTCGAGCCGCACGCCGTCATGATGCGACAGGATGCGCCCGGTGAGGGCGCATTTGTGCACGACGTGTTCGCTGTGTCTGTTCCTGTTCATCGTGCCGTGCCCGTCGTCATCGACCTAACTGACTTTCGTGACGGAGATTTCACGGCGGCGGGCCGGCGATCAAGCCCGTCGTCAGGTTTCGACCAGGCCCGTGGCGTTGCCGCTGGCCTCGGAATCGCCGCGCCCGTGCGGGCGGGCGATATAGTCGGAGGAGCGCATCTCGTGCAGGCGCGAGACCGTGCGCGCCCATTCGAACGCCTCCGCCCCCTCGGTGCCGGCATAGAGCGTCTCGGCCTCGGCCTCGGCGGAGGCGACCACCTTGACGCCCTTCTCGTAGAGCTCGTCGATCAGCGTGATGAAGCGTTTCGCCTCGTTGCGCCGGTCCTGGTCGAGCTGGGGAATGTGGTCGATGAGGATGGTGTGATAGGCGCGGGCGAGGCGCAGATAGTCGGCCGCGCCGAGCGGATTGCCGCACAGATCCTCGAAGCTGAAGCGCGCCGCGCCGGCGCCGGCATGGGGCACGTGGATGGTGCGCCCGGCGGAGGTGATGGATGCCGGCGCGCCGCCGTCGGTTCCCGCCACGCGCCGCCAGATGATGTCCATCTCATGGTCGATCTCGGCCATGCTCTGCTGCGGCCCGGCGACGTACCAGGTGCGCACGCCGCCGAGCTTCTCCATGCGGTAGTCGGTGGGCGATTCGATCTGCACCACCTCCATGTGCTGCTCGATCATCGCGATGAAGGGCAGGAAGAGCGCGCGGTTGAGGCCGCCCTTGTAGAGGTCCTGCGGCGCGACGTTGGAGGTGGCGACGATGACGACGCCGAAGTCGAACAGCTTCTCGAACAGCCGGCCGAGGATCATCGCGTCGGCGATGTCGGTGACGTGGAACTCGTCGAAGCACAGCAGCCAGGCTTCCTCGTAGAGCGCGGCGGCGACGATGGCGATCGGGTCGCCCTCCTTGATCCGGCCCGACTTCATGTCGCCGCGCACCTGATGGATGCGCGCATGCACGTCGATCATGAATTCGTGGAAGTGGGCCCGGCGCTTGCGCTTGCGCACCGCGACGCTCTCGTAGAACAGGTCGACCAGCATCGTCTTGCCGCGCCCGACCGCGCCGTGGATGTAGAGCCCGCGCACCTTCGGGATGGTGTCCTCGCGCCGGGCAAACAGCCAGCCGAGCGCCGAGGACTTGCGTGCCAGCCGGCGCGTGGCGATCCGCTGCTCGAGCTGGGCCAGCGCGGCCACGATCTTGGCCTGGCCCGGATCGGGCGCGATGTCGCCCGCCGCCATGCGCGCGACGTAGCGCGCCGCAAGCACGGATCCGCCGGCTTCCGCCGTCAGCGCGATGTCCGCCATATCGGACTACTCCCAACTGTGCCGCGCACGCTTACCGGGCGCAGTGCGGCGCGGCAAGCGCCGGCCGGTCACTTGCCGGCCGGCCACCTATGGGAAGGCGGCCGGCCGGTCGGGCGGTCGTGTGGACCCGATCGGGACTGAATGCAATGCCGGCGGCCGCCGTCCGGTTTTTTCGTGTCACGGGCGCCGGAACTTTTTCCCCGCCATCACGTTGTCTCTTCCTTGCCTTGACCTCGCCCGGTTCGTCCGGCCACTCTGACGGCGTTCAGATGCGGGCGGAGTGCGGATGCGGCGGGGCGGTCTTTTCAGCACCATGCGGGGGCTCTTTTCGGTGATGGTGGCGCTGATCGCGCCTGTCACCGGCCATGCCGTCGAGCGCAAGAACGCGGCGACGGTGAGCATTTCATCCTCGGCCATCATGATCGACGGCGACGACCGGCTGACACCGGCCGATTATGCGCGCGCCAACCGGCTCTCCACCGCGCAGCTCGCCACGCGCTTCGGCGCCACCGGCATCGTGAGCTGCGGCGGGGCGGTCGGCACCGGCCAGCTCGTCGGCGCGGACAATGTGGTGGTGACGGCGGCCCATGTGCTGTTCGCGCCGGACGGGAAGGCGCGGGCCTCCTCCTGCGTGTTCGCGCTCGATGCCGGCGGGCGGCGGCAGGTGGTGGAGCTGCGGCTCGACGGGGTGATCAGCGGCAGCCGTTCGCCCTATGCCTTTCCGGCGATCCGCGACTGGGCGGTGGCGCCGCTCGCGGCCCCGGTCGCCGGCGCGCATCCCTATCGGCTCGCGCGGACGATGAAGGTTCCCGGCGCGATCGTGCTCGCCGCGGCGGCGCGGGGCACGCATGAGAACCCCTCGCTGCAGGACTGCCGGGCGCGCCAGGTGACCGCCGAGGGTGAGGGCATGCGCGAGGTCGCAATCGACTGCGACGCGGAGGGCGGCGCGTCCGGCGCGGCGCTGCTCGACCGGCAGGGCGACTTCCTCGGGGTCTATGTCGGCTTCCGCTCGACCCATCCCGGCACCGCCGGCCCGTTTTCCATGCAGCACTACAATTTCGGCGTCACCGCCGACGGCGACCTGCGGCAGGCCGTGACCGAGCTCGTGAACCGCGGGCGGCAGCTCAGCGCCAACCGGTAACGGGCGGTTCCCCGCCTGCGGGCGGGGTGACGTGGGCGTTTCGCCTCGCGCGTGTTGCCACGTCGGGGAATGAGGCGCAGCTTTGGCGCCGGCTCGTCATGTGCGCATGCGAGCCATGCAGGCGCACAAGTTGTCATATGTTGCGACGCGTCTATGTATGCTGCGCCGCAATATCGAGCGGCGATTTGTGAGATCACCATAGAGATTCGACATGGTCACGTCCGCCACGATGCCCATGAGCACCAGGTCCGACAGCGCCGGGCCCACGAACGCTGCGCCTGCCGCCGTTGCCACGGCCCCGGCCGGCCGTGCCGCGCGCCATCATGCGCTCGCCGGGGGCCATATCCGCAAGCTGCTTGCTGCTGAGCGCCACCTGCTGCTCGAGCATTTCCTGCGGCTCGACCCGCTCAGCCGCTTCATGCGCTTCGGCGGCGTGATTTCCGATGCCGCGCTCGCCCGCCACGCCACCCGCGTGATGACCGGCGACGCGCTGGCGCTCGGCTATTTCGTCGATGGCGAACTGCGCGCGGTGGCGGAGCTCCATCCGCTGCCCAAGCGCGAGGGCAAGCCCACGTCGGCCGAAGCGGCGTTCAGCGTCGAGCGGGACTGGCAGGGCAAGGGCATTGGATCGGCGCTGATGGAACAGCTCGTCCTCTTGGCGCAGAACCGCGACATCGAGGAGCTGCAGGTCGTGTTCCTGCCGAACAATGGCCGGATGAAGCGCCTCGCGGTGCATGGCGCGGCGGATTTCTCGCTCGACGAGGACGAGGTCGTCGGCCGCCTGAAGGCGCCGCATGCGACCGTGTTCTCGCGTCTGCGCGAATTCATCGGCGACACCTTCTCGGTCTTCTCGTCGGCATTCGACCTGCAGGAACGCTCGCTGCCGCCCTCGCTGCGCGGCAACTGAGCCCCGCGGGCGGCCCTTGGTGACGCTGCGGCGTCAAAGCCGTGAAGGGCCGGCGCTCTGCCTTGATTTGGCTGCGATCGCACGTGAGACAGGGGGCTCCTGCATGTGAGCCGCCTGCAATCATGGTCCCGCGCCCCATTCCTTTCGACGTCGGCCGGCCACGGCTCGGCCGCGCCTGTCCCGTCGCCGCGACGGAACGGCTCGAGGCGCATGTGGGCACCACCGGCTCCGCGGCCCCGGCTGCTAGAATGGCCGGTAGCCGTCCGGCTGCGCCTTCATTCTCCACTGTCCTGAGCGGACCGCCCGGCCCGGTGACGAGGCCGGGTCCTATCCGCGCGCCCGCTCCCGCTCCGTTCCCTCACGATCCCACGGATCCATAAGAGCTTTTCATGCCCGCTCCCCTTGCCAAACGCCTTGCCGGAGCCGCCCTCCTCGCCCTGCTTCTGGCGGGATGTTCTTCCGGCCCGGAGATGGTGCCGGTCGACGACACCTTCTATGCGAACATCGCCAAGGGCGGGTCGCTCGACCCCGAGGCGGCGGCCTCGCTGCTGAGCGACTACCGCAAGGGTCACGGGCTGCCGGCGGTCACCATCGACCCGACGCTGATGGCGGTGGCCGAGCGTCAGGCCAAGGCCATGGCCTCTGCCGACAAGCTTTCCCACGACATCGGCGGGCGCTCGCTCACCACGCGGCTCAAGGCGGCGGGGTTCACCGGGCTGAAGGCGGCGGAGAATGTCGGCGCCGGCTATCACACTTTGGCCGAGGCCTTCTCGGGCTGGCGCGATTCCCCCTCGCACAACAAGAACATGCTGATGCCGGGCGCGACCCGGCTCGGCATCGCGGCGGTGCGCGCGCCGCGCAGCAAGTACGCGGTCTACTGGGCGATGGTGATCGGCGTGCCGGACCCGAAGGTCGAGGCCGCGCAGGCCGCGGCGCAGGCTGCCGCCCAGCAAGGCGGGGGCGCTCCGGCGCCGGCCGGCGGCGACACGCAGGTGCTCATCAATGGCGCCCCGGTGCCGGGGCAGTAACGCGGCAAAGACCACCGGCGAGCGGCGCTCAGCGCCGCATCGTCGCCGGCGCCAAGGGGTTGTCGGCGAGCACCGCGCCGTCCGGCTGGTCCGGCATCGGCAGCCCCATGAAGGCGTCGAACAGGCGCCGGATCACCGCCGGCTCGACGTCGCGCACGATCATCACCAGCCGGGTGCGGTGGTCGTCATCCGGCCAGCCGGCAAGCTGGCTCGGCGGATGCAGCACGTGCTGCACGCCGTGCAGGACGAGCGGGCGGTCCGGGTCCTCGGCCAGCTTCACGATGCCCTTGAGGCGCAGCAGCTTGCTGCCATGGGTGCCGCGCACCAGCTCCAGGAACATGTCGATCGCCGCCGCCGCCGCCGGCGCCTCGGTGGCGAGGGTGAAGGCGCGGATGCGGTCGTCGTGCCGGTTCGGGTCGTGGACATGGCCGCGCGCTTCCGCCTCGGCCGCGTCGACCGCCTCGTCGGCCAGCCAGCGCGCGACGTCGGGAATCTTGGTCGAGGGATCGAACAGTCCGGCATCGAGCAGCGCCGCCGGCGTCGCCTCGCCGCGGGCGGCGTCGAGCACCGGCGCGGCGGGGGCGAGGGCGCGGAGCCGGCGCCGCAGATCGTCCAGCCGCGCGGCCTCCTCGGGCGTCGTCACGAGGTCGGTCTTGGTGAGCACGATCCGGTCCGAGATCGCCGCCTGGCGCACGGATTCGGGATGCTCGTCCAGCGTGGCGCCGCCATTGATCGCGTCGACCACGGTGACGACGCCGTCGAGCCGGAAGCGCATCACCAGATAGGGATGCATCATCAGCACGTGGAGGATCGGCGCCGGGTCGGCAAGGCCGGTGGTCTCGATGAGGATGCGGCGGAAGGGCGGAATGGCGCCGTTGTCCATCCGGCGCAGCAGCTGCTCCAGCCCCTCCACGAGGTCGCCGCGCACGGTGCAGCACAGGCAGCCCGAGGCGAGCAGCACGGTGGCGTCGTCGAAATGCTGGACCAGCAGGTGGTCGAGGCCGATCTCGCCGAATTCGTTGATCAGCACGGCGGTGTCGGCGAGCCCCGGCTCCTTCAGCAGGCGGTTGAGCAGGGTGGTCTTGCCGGCGCCCAGGAACCCGGTCAGCAGCGTGACCGGAATCGGTTCCGGCGGCTGGCGCGGCATGTCGGTCATCGTCGGGATCCTTCCGTTCCGGTTCCGCAGGGCCTGCCGGAGCCGGAACCGGCTGGGCTCACTTCGGCGGCGCGGGCACCGCCGGATAGGTGGGGGCGGGGGCCGGCCGCGGCAATGGCTTGGCCGGCGGGCGCGGCGCGGTGGTGGCGAGCGCCTTCGTCTTCTTGGTGGTGACGGTCTTCTTGGCCGGCGGCGCGGGATAGGCGTCGGCGAGCGCGTCGTCGCTCGGATAGGGACCGACCCAGACGTCGACCGGCGGCATGGAGGGCGGCAGGTTCTGGAGCAGGCTGGCGCCGGTGACGTTGTCGCCGAGGCTGCCCATGCCGGCGGCGACGAAGCTCGACGAGCTGGAGGAATCGCTGTCGTCGTCCTCCGAGGCCGTGTTCTTGCGCTTGCCGCCGCAGACCTGCGCGCGCATGTCGGTGGGCGGGCCGCCCTCGTTGCGCAGCGAATCCACCGTCGGGGCCACGGCGCCGAAGATCTTCCACGAATGCTGGAAGCCCTTCTCCAGCAGCAGCGCGGCCTCCTCGGTGCGCTCGCGCCCGGAATTGGTGCCGAGCACGATGGCGAGGATGCGCTTGTCGCCGCGCTTGGCGCTGGCGACCAGGTTGAAGCCGGAGGCGCAGATGAAGCCGGTCTTCATGCCTTCCGCGCCGGGATAGCGGTCGATCAGCTTGTTGTAGTTGCGGATCACCCGGCTGCCGAGCTTGATGGCGGGAATGCTGAACAGCTTCGCCCGCTCTGGGAACTCGGTGTAGATGGCGCGGGCGAGCACGGCGAGGTCGCGGGCGGTGGTGATCTGTCCCGGCGAGGGCAGGCCGTTCGGGTTGTCGTAATGCGTGCCGTCCATGCCGAGCTCGCGGGCGGTGAAGTTCATCTCCTCCACGAAGCCCGGCAGGCTGCCGCCGACGCCCTGGGCGAGCGCGATGGCGATGTCGTTGGCCGACTTGACCAGCATCATCTTCAGCGCGTTGTCGATGGTGATCTGGGTGCCGATCTTGAAGCCCATCTTCGAGGGCTCCTGGGCCGCCGCCTCGGGCGTCATGGTGATGAGCGTTTCGGGCGTCACGCGGCCGGCGCGCAGCGCCTTGAAGGTGACATAGGCGGTCATCAGCTTGGTCACCGAGGCCGGGTACCACGGCTTGGTGGCGTCCTCGGCGAGCAGCACCTTGCCGCTGTCGATCTCGATGACGAGCTTCGGCGTGGCATGGGCCGTCGCCGTCAGGCCGATCGTGGCGGCGAGGGCGAGGCTGCCGAGGAGGACGCTGCCGGGGATGAGGGTGCCCAGCGCGCGCCGGGCGAAGGCGAGACCGGCGCGGCGGGGATGGCGGAGGGTGCGGAAGGACGAAAAGTTCAGCACGCTTCTGATCCGTCTCCAGCTTGGCGCGGCTTCAAGGCTCTCTTCTGCACCTCATACTCCCTTCCCTGCTGCGGAGCAAAATGCGCGGGCGCCTCGCCGGCCTGCCATGCTTCACAGGATCGAGAACACACGCCGGCCGGGCCGGAGCGCGCGGCCGGGGCGGCCATTAGCGGGGCCAAGACAGGCTGCGACGCGTTATCCCGCCATAACCTCTTCATCCAATTGCCTCTAGGATGAATCCATGACTGATTCGATTCGCCGCCTGCACGAGGCCGTGACCGCGACGCGCGACGGGATGAACTCCTCGCCGCGCACGGCGAAGCTGTTCGCCAGGGGCCGCGGCTTCATCGCCAAGAAGGTGGCGGAGGAAGCGGTCGAGGTGGCGCTCGACGGCGTGTGCGGCGACCGTGCGGGAGCGGTGCGCGAGAGCGCGGATCTGATCTACAATCGGATCGTGCTATGGGCCGATCTCGGCATCGAGCCGGAGGAGGTGTGGTCCGAGATGCAGCGACGCGAGCAACTGCTCGGCATGGCCGAGAAGCTGCCCAAGCGCCGCTTCGCCGCGGAGCCCGATTCCGGTTCGGCCAAATCTGCGGCCCAGTCTGCGTCCAAATCCGCGCTCGAGTTCTCGGGCGAGGGCCCCGGCCCGGGTGCACGCCGTCGCTGAGCCTTTCCGAACGCCCGCCTTACCCCTTCCGCCGGGACCTCTCCATGCTGCGCCGCCTCTATCAGTGGGTCATCGATCTCTCCGAGCGCCCGTCCGCTCCCTGGGCGCTGGCCGGCGTGTCCTTCGCCGAGAGCTCGTTCTTCCCGGTGCCGCCGGACGTGATGCTGGTGCCGATGTGCGTCGCGCGCCCGAAGCTCGCCTGGTGGTACGCGCTCATCTGCACGCTGGCCTCGGTCGTCGGCGGCCTGTTCGGCTACGCCATCGGCGCGCTGCTCTATGAATCGGTCGGGATGTTCCTGATCCACCTCTACGGCTATGGCGACAAGGTCGAGGCGTTCTCGCAGGCGTACCAGCACTACGGGCACTGGATCATCCTCATCAAGGGGCTGACCCCGATCCCCTACAAGGTGGTGACCATCACCTCGGGCTTCGCCCATTACAGCCTGTTCTGGTTCATCGTGCTGTCGGTCATCACCCGCGGCCTGCGCTTCTTCATGGTCGCGGGGCTGCTGTACTGGATCGGCCCCTCGGCGCGGACTTTCATCGAGGAGCGGCTGGGACTGGTGACGGTGGTGTTTGCCGTCGTGCTGGTCGGCGGGATCGTGGGCTCGCTCTACCTGTTCTGAACCCCGCTCCCGCCCCCTTCAGTGCCCGCGATGGCGGGCGCCGATGCGCGCCTCCAGCGCCGCCTTGGCCAGCAGGGTGACGATCGCCAGCAGGGCCAGCAGCGAGGCGACGGCGAAGGACGCCTGGAACTGGTACTCGTTGTAGAGGATCTCGACCTGCAGCGGGATGGTGTTGGTCTCGCCCCGGACATGGCCCGAGACGACTGACACGGCGCCGAACTCGCCCATCGCGCGGGCATTGCAGAGCAGCACCCCGTAGAGCAGCGCCCACCTTATGTTGGGCAGCGTGACGCGCGTGAAGACGCGCCAGCCATCGGCGCCGAGCGTGACGGCAGCCTCCTCCTCGGCCGTGCCCTGCTCCTGCATCAGCGGGATCAGCTCGCGGGCGACGAAGGGAAAGGTGACGAACACGGTGGCGAGGGTGATGCCCGGCCAGGCGAAGATGATCTTCCAGCCTTTGTCGATCAGCCAGCCGCCGAAGAAGCCCTGCGCGCCGAACAGCAGCACGAAGACGAGGCCGGCGATCACCGGCGAGACGGAGAACGGCAGGTCGATGAGCGTGATCAGGAAGCTCTTGCCGGGAAAGGAGAACTTCGTGATCGCCCAGGCCATGACCAGCCCCATGGCGGCGTTGAGGCCGACCGAGAGCGCGGTGACCAGCAGCGTGAGCTCGATCGCGGCGAGCGCGTCCGGCTCGACGAGCGCGCGCGCATAGGCCGCCCAGCCCTTCGACAGCGCCTGCGCGAAGACGTTGACGAGCGGCAGCACGATGAACAGGCCGATGACGAGGCCTGCGGCGGCGATGACCGCCCGTCGCACCGGGGCGGGCTCGGCATGAACGTTGTCCGGCTTCATGACAACCGTCCCGTGCGGGCCTGCGACCAGCGCTGCAGGGCGTTTATGACGAAGAGTAGGAGGAAGGCGGCCACCAGCATGGTCGCGGCGATGGCCGTGGCGTCCGCATAGCGGAATTCCTCCAGCCGGATCACGATCAGCAGCGGGGCGATCTCCGACACGTTGGGCAGGTTGCCGGCGATGAAGATGACTGAGCCGTATTCGCCGACCGCGCGGGCGAAGGCGAGCGCGAAGCCGGTGAGGAAGGCGGGAAACACCGCCGGCAGGACGATGCGCCGGATGGTGGTCCAGCGCCCCGCGCCGAGGGTGGCGGCGGCCTCTTCGAGGTCGCGGTCGAGATCCTCCAGCACCGGCTGGACGGTGCGCACCACGAAGGGCAGCCCGATGAAGATCAGCGCGACCAGGATGCCGAGCGGGGTGAACGCCACCTTGATGCCGAACGGCGCCAGCAGGGCGCCGATCCACCCGTTTTCCGCATAGAGCGTGGTGAGCGCGATGCCGGCGACGGCGGTGGGCAGGGCGAAGGGGATGTCGATCAGCGCGTCGAGTACCCGCCGGCCGGGGAAGTCGTAGCGCGTCAGCGCCCAGACGATGACGGCGCCGAAGACGAGGTTGAGCGCCGCGGCGGCGAGCGACAGGCCGAACGAGATCTTCAGCGCGTTCAGCGTCCGGGTCGCGGTCAATATGCCGAGGATGCGCGCCGGCGAGAGCTCCGCCGTCTTCAGGAACAGCCCGGCGAGCGGGATGAGCACGACGAGGCCGAGCCACAGCAGCGTCAGCCCCATGGTGAGGCCGAAGCCGGGAAGCACGTGCCCGGCGCGCCGGGCCGGCAGAAGGGCGGCGGCGCCGGCGTTCATCGGCGGGTCGAGGACGGTTTCGCTCACGGCGGGTCTCCGGCGGCGTTCGGACGAGGCGTCCGCCCGGACGACCGGGGTCGTCGGGCGGACGGGCGGCGCGTGGTCCGGGAAGGCGGGTCAGTTCGAGTAGATCTGGTCGAAGACGCCGCCATCGGCGAAGTGGGTCTGCTGCGCCTTGCGCCAGCCGCCGAAGATCGGGTCGTCGATGGTGACGAGATCGACCTTGGGGAACTGGTCCTTGTACTGCGCGGCGATCTCGGGATCGCGCGGGCGGTAGAAGTTCTCCGCCGCCAGCTTCTGGCCCTCCTTCGAGTAGAGCAGCTTGAGATAGGCCTCGGCGGCGGCGCGGGTGCCTTTGCGGTCGACGTTCTTGTCGACCACGGCGACCGGCGGTTCGGCGAGGATCGAGAGCGAGGGCACGACGATGTCGAACTTGTCGGCGCCGAGTTCGCGCTGCGAGAGGAAGGCCTCGTTCTCCCAGGCGAGCAGTACGTCGCCGACCCCGCGCTCGGTGAAGGTGATGGTGGAGCCGCGCGCCCCGGTGTCGAGCACCGGCACGTTCCTGAACAGGGCGGCGAGATAGTCCTTCGCCTTGTCTTCGGAGCCGTATTTGCGCAGCGCATAGGCCCAACCGGCGAGGTAGTTCCAGCGCGCCCCGCCCGAGGTCTTCGGGTTCGGCGTGATGACCTGGATGCCGGGCTTCACGAGATCGTCCCAGTCCTTGATGCCCTTGGGATTTCCCTTGCGGACCAGGAACACGATGGTCGAGGTGTAGGGCGAGGAATTGTCGGGCAGGCGCTTCTGCCAGTCCGGTGCGATGAGGCCGCGATCGGCGATGGCGTCGATGTCGTAGGCGAGGGCCAGGGTGACGACGTCGGCATCGAGCCCGTCGATCACCGAGCGGGCCTGCTTGCCCGAGCCGCCATGCGAGGCCTTGACCTCGACACTCTTGCCGGTCTGCGCCTGATACTCGTGCGCGAACAGCTCGTTGAACTTCGCGTAGAGCTCGCGCGTCGGGTCGTAGGAGACGTTGAGCAGGGTGACGTCGGCGGCGCGCACGGGCGCGGGCGAGGCGACGGAGCCGACAAGGGCGATGAGCGCGGCGGCGGCCGCGGGCGCGAAATTCAATCGCATGGATTCTTCTCCCCGAATGAGGCGCCCGGTGCCAATGCCCCTCGGCGCGAAGGCTGTGGGAGGAAGATTTCCACCAGTAAATGATATGGTCAATATAGAATATCGATTTACTAGAAAATAATCTAACCCATTGAAAACACTGGACTAGACATGCCGATACAGGCGCTGCGAACGGGAGCCGCAGCGCCTGTATTTCAAGAGGAGATCAGAGGGTCGAGAGCAGCGTGTGGATGCCGCACTCCGCCTTGTCGCGCCCCCGCCAGCGACCGGCACGGCCGTCCTCGTCGGGACGGGCGCGGCTGGTGCAGGGCATGCAGCCGACGGAGGCGAAGCCCTTGGCGGCGAGCGGGTGCGGCGGCAGGTCGAAGCGCGCGCGGGCGGCTTCCAGATCCGCCCGCTCCAGCGTGGCGAGCGGGTTGAACTTCAGCCGGCTGCCGTCGCGTTCGACCACCGGGATGCTGGAGCGCAGCCCGCCCTGGTAGCGCTTGCGCCCGTTCAGCCAGCCATCGAAGCCGGCGAGCGCGCGCGCCAGCGGCTCGACCTTGCGGATGCGGCAGCAGGCGTCCGGGTCGCTGTCCCACAGGCTGCGGTCGCCGTCGAGCGCGGCGAGGCGGTCAGCGTCCGGGTGAATGGTGCGTACGTCGGTGAGGCCGAGCCGGTCGATCAGCGTGTCGCGATAGGCCAGCGTCTCCTCGAACAGCCAACCGGTGTCGAGGAAGACCACGGGCAGCGTGCGGTCGACCTCGGCCATGAAGGCGAGCAGCACCGCCGATTCCGTGCCGAAGGACGAGACGAGGCACAGCTTGCCCGGCGCGACATTGTCGATGGCGGCCGCGATGATCTCGGTCGGGCTCGCCTCGGCCAGTGCGCACGACAGGCCGCCTACGTCGTCCTTGCAGGGCACGGAGCCCTCATTGGAGAGGTCGAGACGCTGGGCGATGGTCATGGAGAATGCTCCGGGATCATTCCGGGCGCGCCGTGCGGCCGAGCCGCTGGCGCAGGAGGCTGGGACGTTGATCCGTTGCCGGCTGGTAGAAGGCGCTGTAGCGGTGCACCGCCTCTTCGAAGGCGGCGGCGTCGGCCTGCTTGACGGCCTCGATCTGGTCGAAGCCCGAGCGCTGCATGAGCAGGAACTGGTCCTGCAGCACGTTGCCCACCGCCCTGAGCGGCCCGGTCCAGCCGAGCCGTTCGCGCAGCAGCCGGGCCTGGCTGTAGGCTCGCCCGTCGCGGAAGATCGGGAACACCAGCGCGATCAGCGAGAGCTGGCCGAGATAGGGCTCGATCTCGCCGATGGGGCGGTCGTTCGGCCAGATGACGCCGACCGGCGCCTGCCGGCCCTTGAGCGCCTCGGCCTCACGCAGGAAGCGGTCGATGCCGATCAGCACCGGCGCGCCCTCGGGCAGCGCCTCGTCGTCGCCGATGCGGTGGAAGCGGTCCTCGACCACGCGGCCTTTCTCAATGAGCGGCATAGACGCGCTCCTTGAAAGGCTCGACGCCGAGACGGGCGACGGTGTCGACGAACAGTTCCTGCGGGCCGGAGCGCAGCTCCATATAGGTGGCGACCACGTCCTCCACGAGGCCGGGCACCTGGTCGTAGGAGACCGCCGGGCCGAGCAGCGTGCCGAGTTGGGCCTGCTCGTCGGCGCGCCCGCCGAGCGTGATCTGGAAGAACTCCTGGCCGTTCTTCTCGACTCCCAGAATGCCGATATGGCCGACATGGTGGTGGCCGCAGGCGTTGATGCAGCCCGAGATGTTGATGTGCAGCCGACCGATGCCGCGCGCCTTGTCGAGATCGGCGAAGCGCTTGGCGATCTCCTGCGCCACCGGGATCGCGCGGGTATTGGCCAGCGCGCAATAATCGAGGCCGGGGCAGGAGATGATGTCGTTGACGAGGTTGACGTTCGGCGTGGCGAGCCCGGCCGCGTCGAGCCGGCGCCAGAGCTCCGGCAGGTCGCGCCTGGCGACGCTCGGCAGGCAGAGGTTCTGCTCGTGGCCGACGCGGATCTCACCGAAGGCATGGGCATCGGCGAGGTCGGCGATCACGTCCATCTGGTCGGCGGTGGCGTCGCCCGGAGGGGCGCCGACCGGCTTGAGCGAGATGGTGACGATCGAATAGCCCGGCACCTTGTGGGGGTGGACCGAATTGGCGAACCAGGTGGCGAAGCGCGGGTCCGCCATCGCCGCGGTGAACTCGGCCGGCTCGTCGTCCAGCGCCTCATAGGTGGGATAGATGAAGCGCGAGCGGATCTCCTCGATCATCTCGTCGGTCAGGTGCAGCGCGCCGTCGCGGATCGCCGCCCATTCGGCCTCGACCGCCTTCGAGAATTCCTCGGCGCCGATCTCGTGCACCAGGATCTTGATGCGGGCCTTGTAGATGTTGTCGCGGCGCCCGTACTGATTGTACACGCGCATGATGGCTTCGATGTAGCTCAGCAGCTCGCGCACCGGCAGGAACGGGCGGATCGACTTGCCGACGAAGGGCGTGCGCCCGAGTCCGCCGCCGACCAGCACCTCGAAGCCGAGCTCGCCCGCCTCGTTGCGGTGCAGGCGCAGGCCGACATCGTGGACCTTGATGGCGGCGCGGTCGTGCCCGGCGGCGGTGATGGCGATCTTGAACTTGCGCGGCAGGTAGGTGAACTCGGGATGCAGCGTCGAGTACTGGCGCAGGATCTCGGCCCAGATGCGCGGGTCGTCGAACTCGCCCGGCACCGCGCCGGCCCACTGGTCGGTGGTGACGTTGCGGATGCAGTTGCCCGAGGTCTGGATGCCGTGCACGCCGACCTCGGCGAGCTCCGCCATGGCGTCGGGCAGGTTCTCCAGCTTGATCCAGTTGAACTGGATGTTCTGCCGGGTGGTGAAATGGCCGTAGCCGCGGTCATAGGTGCGCGCGACATGGGCCATGCGGCGAAGCTGGGCCGCGGACAGCGTGCCATAGGGGATGGCGACGCGCAGCATATAGGCGTGAAGCTGAAGATAGACGCCGTTCATCAGCCGGAGCGGCTTGAACTCGTCCTCGTTCAGCGCGCCCGCGAGGCGGCGGTTCACCTGATCGCGGAATTCCGCCACTCGTTCGGCGAGGAAGGCGCGATCGAATTCGTCATAGACGTACATGGGCTTCGCTTCGGCTGTAGGCGGCTCAGGCCGCCGGCAGGTCGGCGCCCGGGGCGCCGGGCAGGGTGAAAGTCGGGCCGGCGACGCGGATGCGCTCGCGCAGGTTCCCCGGCCGGACGGTGCCGTCCTCGGCGACGACGACCGGGGCGACATAGGCGCCGACCGCATCGGTGTGACGGACGGAGGCGCTCTCGAGCAGGGCGATGGCCTCCGGCGCGGTGGTGACGACGGCCGCGTCGGCGAGGTCGGTCGACCAGCCGCCCGCCGCGGTCCGCCAGACCACCACGCCGTCGCTCAGGCGGTTGGCCGTGACGGCGACGGGGCCGTTGACCTTCAGTTTCTGCTGCTGCGGAGCGGCCATTGCCCGGAAAGTCCTGTCATTAGAGTCTCTACAACGAACATAACACGAAATGGATGCGTGCAAAGGCCATTTAAACACACGGATCATGTGTGTTTAAAATCAAGCAGAATATGTCTGTGAATTATGCCTGAATGCAGATGGGCAGGCCGTGCCTATCCCTGTCGGGTGGCGAAGGGAAGGCACGCGCCCGTCCTTCGGCGATGCACCGGGCGGTCCAGGCCGCCGCGCAGGCGTCGAGGAGATCGTCCGCGCCGACCCCGATCGCACGCGCCCGCGCGGCGGCGGTGATGTCCTCGCCGAAACCTTGCGCGGCAAGGAGTTGGCGGCGCAGGACCAGCCCCGGCCCGTGCGGCGCGTTCTTCACCTTCTTGGCGATCGGCACCGGCGCCTCGCCGTTCATCGCCCAGAAGCTGACCTCCGGATGGCATTCGTGGAGCCGCGTGCGCAGGGAAGGGTGCTCGCGCAGCAGCGTGTCGATCTCGCCGATCCTCGGCATGATGTGGAAGGCCTGCTTGGCCAGGGCGCGCGGTGGATCGGAAGTTGCGCGGGCGACAGCGCAGGCATGCCGATAGCGCAGGCCTTCCTCCGGATGGGCCGCCGCGTCCAGCGCCGCAGCGACCGCTGCGCGCGAGGGGATGGAGAACACGCTCGACTGGCGGGCGCCGAGAAGCGGGCGCACCAGCCGCTCCGGTGCGCGACCTTTCGGCCCGATCCGGTCCGGCAGCCCGATCGGCATGTCGATGGCGGCGATATCGGGCGCGTCCGGCCGGGCGAACAACTCGCCGACACAGGCGATGCGCTCGGCCCGCATCGCGCCGCCCGACTCGACGATGACCGCGACCCAGCCGCCCTCGCAACCATCGATGCCGGCGACGCGCATCGCGCTCCTCCCGTCGGTCCGCCGGTCAGATGATGTTCAGCTCCGCATGCGGGCGCCCGGCGGCGATGCGTTCATAGCCGAACACGTCGAGGTCGAGCGAGACCGAGCGGCCATGCACGATCCATTCGGCAATGGCGCGGCCGGCGGCGGGTGCCTGCTGCAGTCCGTGGCCGGAGAAGCCGTTGATGAAGTAGAAATTGCCGATCTCCGGGTGCGGCCCGATCACCGCGTTGTGGTCGAGCAGGTTCATCTCGTAATGGCCGGCCCAGGCGCGCACCACCTTCAGCTCCTCCATGGCGGGAATGCGGTGGGCGAGGGCGGGCCAGATGCCTTCCTCGAACACCGACCAGTCGACCTCGAAATCCTCGCCGGCATCGGGATCGTTGTCCTCCGGCGGCGGGGCGCCGCAGATCTGGTAGGCGCCCTCGGGCCGGATGTAGAAGCCGGTCGGGTCGACGAGCAGGGGAAGGCGTGGCAGCGGCGTGCGGCAGTGGAGCACGAAGACACAGCGCTTGCGCCCTTCCACCGGCAGCGCGAGGCCTGCCATGGCGGCGACCCTGCCGGCGCGAGGGCCGGCGGCATTGACCAGCACGCCGCAGCCGAAGCGCCGCCCGTCCGCCAGCGTGACGCAGGTGATGCGCCCGCCCTCGCACGCGATCGCCGTCACCTCTCCGGTGACGAACTGCGCGCCCTGCGCTTTTGCGGCCGCGCGCGTGCAGGTGAGCAGCGCATGGGCGTCGAACCAGCCCTCGCCCGAGCGGCCATAGGCGCCGGCGGCGAGATCCTCGACGTTGAGCCAGGGGAAGGTCGCGGCGAGCGCGTCGGGCGCGAGCAGGTCGATGTCGGCGCCCTCCGCCTTCTGCATCCGGTGATTGGCCTCGAGCACCGGCAGGCCGGCGGCGCTGGCGAGGATGAGATAGCCGCCCTCGTGCCAGGCGAGATCGGCGTCGGGCCCGAAGCGCTCCTTCGCGCCGCGCAGGAACTCCAGCCCGAACAGAGACATGCGGATGTTCTCTGGGATGGAGAACTGCTGGCGCAGCGAGGCGGCCGACAGGGTGGTGGAGGAATGCGCGAAGCTCGGGTCGCGCTCGATGACGGCGACCCGGCCGTGAAAGCCGGGATCGCGCGTGAGGAAATAGGCCGTCATGGCGCCCATGATGGCGCCGCCGACGATGAGCACGTCGAAACTGTCGTCCATGATCCGGTCCCGGGCCGACGGCACCGACTGGCCGTGCGCCTGACAGCCGGATAGGCTCGAAATGGATTTCTGCCAATTAGCCGAGCGAATCATGTCCCCAGCCCTCCGCCCCCGCCGCAGCGTGCTCTACATGCCGGGCGCCAATGCCCGCGCGCTTGAAAAGGCGCGCAGCCTCGACTGCGACGGCGTCATCATCGACCTCGAGGACGCGGTGGCGCCCGATGCCAAGGCCGGGGCCCGCGCCCTGGTGGCGGAGGCGCTCGCCGCCGGCGGCTTCGGCCATCGCGAGGTGGTGGTGCGCGTCAATGGCGCCGACACGCCCTGGTTCGAGGACGACCTCGCCGCCTTCGCGGCCACGGCGGCGACCGGCGCGGGGCCGGACGCGGTGCTGATCCCCAAGGTGGCCGATCCGGAGACGCTGCGCGTGACCGGGCGGCGGCTCGATGCGCTGGGCGCGCCCGTCGGGCTCAAGGTGTGGGCGATGATCGAGACGCCGCTCGCGGTGCTGAAGGCGGGCGAGATCGCGCTGGCCGCCCGCGACCCGCTGAGCCGGCTCGCCGTGCTGGTGCTCGGCACCAACGATCTCTCGAAGGAGACCGGCGCGCGGATCGTGCCCAGCCGCGCGCCGATGCAGGCCTGGCTGTCGCTCTGCGTGCTCGCGGCGCGGGCCGGCGGGGTCGACGTGCTCGACGGGGTGTGGAACGGCTTTCGCGACCTCGAGGGCTTCGCGCGCGAATGCGTGGAGGCGGCCGATCTCGGCTTCGACGGCAAGACGCTGATCCACCCGACCCAGATCGAGCCCTGCAACGCCGCCTTCTCGCCGCCCGAGAAGGAAGTGGACGAGGCGCGGATGCTGATCGAGGTGTTCGACCGGCCCGAGAACGCCGCCAAGGGCGTGCTGCAGATAGAGGGTCGGATGTTCGAGCGCATGCATGCCGACATTGCGCGCAAGACGGTGGCGCTCGCCGAGGCCATCGCGGCGCGGAACTGAGGAAAGACGAGAATGAAGCTCTATCGCTATCTCACGGGACCGGACGACGTGTCCTTCTGCAAGCGCGTCTCGGCGGCGCTGAACCGCGGCTGGCAGCTCCAAGGCAGCCCGACCCTGACCTTCGACCCGCTGAAGGGCCGGGTGATCTGCGGCCAGGCGATCGTGAAGGAGGTCGAGGGCGAGTGGTCGGAGGACATCGTGCTTTCCGAGCAGTAGGGCCGCGTTTCCGGCGCCAAGTGGCGGAGGGAAAAGAAGGGCGCGTGGCGCTTATGTGCAGGCCGGCGCGCGCTTTTGGGCGGGAGCCGGTGGGAATCGGTGCCCGGATGCCGCCGATCCAGGGCCTAGACGAAAGTCCGACGCGCCGCCGCCGGAGGGTGGCCGGAGACGCGGCGCGAGAAGCGTAAGAAATGCTAACCTATTGAAAGGTAGCCAATTATCGCTTTTGCCGGGTGGAGTTGTCCACCGAGGGCGGACTGTGTCGCTTTTGTAAAAATCCCCGTTGACATTATCCGCGGGGTCCCCTTATAAAGCGGCCATCGACGGGGCGCGCCGCTGACGCGGTGCTTTTGCTCCTCAGGTTGATCCCGACAGAGACGAGGTCTTCGGACCGGCGGTCGCCGGCG
>NZ_JANTHY010000011.1:0-196428 GCF_024752335.1 Ancylobacter mangrovi
GTCCGCCACCACCGACGCCCCCGCGCCCTCATACTCCCCGTCGCCCACGCCCGACGCCGAACCCGCACCCGACGAAACAACAACGTCGGCCCCAAGGCCCACATAGCGCTTCACCGTGTCCGGGGACCCCGCCACGCGGGGGTCGACCGATGGGTCTTCCTTCACTATCGCCAGCCGCATTCCCTTCCTCCCTTCAGTCGTTTCGTTAGCCGGTTATTGTTCGATCGTTCCGAAGCTCACTCTTCCAGCACCACCAGCAGGTCCTTGGCGTCGATGGCGTTGCCCGGCGCCACCAGGATCTCCTGCACCGTGCCCCCGCGCGGGGCATGGATCGCGGTCTCCATCTTCATCGCCTCGATGGTGAGCAGCACGTCGCCCGCGCCCACCACCTGCCCGCTATGCACGCCGAGCGAGGAGATGGTGCCGGGCATGGGCGCGGCGACGTGGAGGTCGTTGCCCTCCTCCGCCTTGCGCCGCCCGGCGACCTTCGGCACCGCGTCGCGGTCGACGACGACCACCATGCGCGGCTGGCCGTTGAGCTCGAAGAACACCTCGACGAGGCCGTCGTCGCGCGTCTCGCCCACCGCGGTGAGCCGCACCATCAGCGTCTTGCCGCGCTCGATCTCGACCGTCGCCTCCTCGCCCGGCTTCATGCCGTAGAAGAAGACAGGGGTGGGCAGCGCGGAGACCGGCCCGAACTTGGCGACCACCGGCGCGAAGTCGGCGAACACCTTGGGGTACATCAGATAGGAGGCGAGCTCGCGGTCGTCGGCCTCGTGGCCGACCAGCTTCGAGGCTTCCGCGCGCTCGGCGTCGAGATCGGCGTCCTCCAGCAGCGAGCCGTAGCGCACCGTGATCGGCGGCTCGCCCTTCAGCGCCTTGGCCTGCAGCGCCTGCGGCCACCCGCCGAGCGGCTGCCCGTATTCGCCGTGCAGCATCGCCACCGCCGAAGCCGGGAAGGCGACGTCGCGTTTGGGATCGAGCACGTCGGCGGCGGACAGCCCCTGGCTCACCATCATCAGCGCGAGGTCGCCCACTACCTTGGAGGAGGGCGTGACCTTGATGATGTCGCCGAACAGGTCGTTGGCGTCGCGATAGGCTTTCGCCACCTCGTGCCAGCGGCTCTCCAGCCCCATGGAGCGCGCCTGCTCCTTGAGGTTGGTGAACTGCCCGCCGGGCATCTCGTGCAGGTAGACCTCGGAGGCCGGCCCCTTCAGGTCGCTCTCGAAGGCGGCGTACTGGGCGCGCACGCCCTCCCAGTAGAAGCTGATGCGCCGGATCGCCTCCGGGTCGAGCCCGGTGTCGCGCGCCGAGCCGCGCAGCGCCTCGACGATCGAGCCGAGGCAGGGCTGCGAGGTCATGCCCGACATCGCGTCCATGGCGAGGTCGACCGCGTCGACCCCGGCCTCGACCGCGGCCAGCACCGAGGCGCCGGCGATGCCCGACGTGTCGTGGGTGTGGAAGTGGATCGGCAGACCCACCTCCTCCTTCAGCGCCTTGAACAGCACGCGCGCCGCCGCCGGCTTGACGAGGCCGCCCATGTCCTTGAGGCCGAGGATGTGGATGCCGGTCTTCTCCAGCTCCCTGGCCATGGAGACGTAGTATTTCAGGTCGTATTTCGACCGCGCCGGGTCGAGCATGTCGCCGGCATAGCAGATGGCGCCCTCGACCAGCTTGCCGGTCTTCAGCGCCTCGTCGATCGAGACCCGCATGTTCTCGATCCAGTTGAGGCAGTCGAAGACGCGGAAGATGTCCATGCCCGCATCCGCCGCCTGGCGGATGAAGAAGCGCACCACATTGTCGGGGTAGTTGGCGTAGCCGACGCCGTTCGCCCCGCGCACCAGGGTCTGGGTGAGGATGTTGGGCACGCTCTCGCGGATCTTCGCCAGCGTCTCCCACGGGTCCTCGGACAGGAAGCGCATGGCGACGTCGAACGCCGCCCCGCCCCAGCACTCCAGCGAGAGCAGCTCCGGCAGGCCGCGCGCATAGGAATCGGCGACCTGCGCGAGGTCGTAGGAGCGCATGCGGGTGGCGAGCAGCGACTGATGCGCGTCGCGCATCGTGGTGTCGGTGACGAGCACGCGCTCCTGCGCCAGCATCCAGTCGGCGAAACCCTTCGGGCCGAGCCGGTCGAGAAGCTGGCGGGTGCCCGGCGCGGGCTCGTTGAGGAAGGACGGCGCCTCCGGCACACGCGCGGTGGCGGCAGGCTTCGCGCGACCCTTCACCTCCGGGTGCCCGTTCACCGTGACGTCGGCGATCCAGGCGAGCAGTTTGGTCGCACGGTCGCGCCGGCCGCCGAAGTCGAACAGCTCGGGCGTGGTGTCGATGAAGCGCGTGGTGTAGCGGCAGCCGGTGAAGTCGGGATGGGTGAGCACGTTCTCGAGGAACGGCAGGTTGGTCGCCACGCCGCGGATGCGGTACTCGCGCAGCGCCCGGTACATGCGCGCGATCACCTCGTCGCTGGAGGGCGCCCAGGCGGTCACCTTCTCCAGCATCGGGTCGTAGAAGCGCGTGACCACCGCGCCCGAATAGGCGGTGCCGCCGTCGACGCGGATGCCGAAGCCCATGGCGCCGCGATAGGCGGTGATGCGCCCGTAATCGGGAACGAAATTGTTCTCCGGGTCCTCGGTGGTGATGCGGCACTGCATGGCGTGGCCGTTGAGCCGGATCTCTTCCTGCTCGGGAATGCCGGTCTGCGCGACATTGCCGATATGCCCGCCTTCGAGGATGCGGATCTGCGCCTTGATGAGGTCGAGGCCGGTGACGACCTCGGTCACCGTATGCTCGACCTGGATGCGCGGATTGACCTCGATGAAGTAGAAGGCGCCGGTGTCGGCATCCATCAGGAACTCGACCGTGCCGGCGCCGACATAGTCGGTCGCCCGGCCGATGGCGAGCGCGGCGTCGTTCAGGCCCTTGCGGGTCGCCGCGTCGACATAGGGAGCCGGGGCGCGCTCGATCACCTTCTGGTTGCGGCGCTGGATCGAGCAGTCGCGCTCGAACACATGGACGAGGTTGCCATGGGTGTCGCCAAGGATCTGCACCTCGACATGGCGCGCGCGGCGCACCAGCTTTTCGAGATAGACCTCGTCCTTGCCGAAGGCGGCCTTGGCTTCGCGCTTGGCGGTCATCACCGCGTCGAGCAGCTTGTCCTCGCTCTCGATCGGGCGCATGCCGCGCCCGCCGCCACCCCAGCTCGCCTTGAGCATGACCGGGTAGCCGACCTTGCGCGCCGCCTCCAGCACCTGGGCGTCGTCGTCCGGCAGCGGCTCGGTCGCCGGCATCACCGGCACGTCGACCGAGATGGCGAGGTTGCGCGCCGCCACCTTGTTGCCGAGCGTGCGCATGGTCTGCGGCGAGGGGCCGATGAAGATGATGCCCGCGGCCGCGCAGGCCTCGGCGAATTCCGGGCTCTCGGACAGGAATCCGTAGCCGGGATGGATGGCGTCGACCTTCGCTTCCTTCGCGACCCGGATCACCTCGTCGATCGAGAGATAGGCGTCGATCGGCCCGAGCGGCCGCTCCAGCCACGGGCCCCGGCCGACGAGATAGGCCTCGTCCGCCTTGAAGCGGTGCAGCGAAAGCTTGTCTTCCTCGGCATAGATGGCGACGGTCGAGATGCCGAGTTCGGTCGCGGCCCGGAAAACGCGGATCGCGATCTCTGATCTGTTGGCGACGAGCAGCTTCTTGATCGTGCGGGTCATGGCGGGACCGGGCCTGTGGTTGCGGTCGGGGAACGACGTTTCGGGACCTACATCCTGGCTTCGGACAATGATGAACGTGACGCCGCCGCCCTGCCGGTCCGTCCCTCCGGCGATGCATGAGCCATGCCGGAGAATTATCGCACCGACCCGCTTGCGCGGACTTCCTATTGGTATACAGAATTACGGATACCATCAAGTTGATTTCGCGTCCCGGCGGTCGACCTGCTGTCCATTCCCGGCGAAATGCCATGCCGAGAGCCGGCAAGCCGGCCTGACGGCACTGAATTGCTGCAATGCGAAAGGAATTGCGCGGCACAACATCGATTCAAGTCGCGTCCCCGCGAGCGAGCGCGAAGTTGTGAACGGTGTCGTCGCCAAACCGACACGCTGCAGTGCAAGATAACAACTAAGCGACAACTGTCCCGTTTTGGTTCATAGCTGAGATGCTGGCTGCGCGCCGGCACGCTTCACGACGGAGGATTACCCATGGTTATGCGGCGGGAACGCGCGACGAAGATCGTGGCGACGCTCGGGCCGGCATCGTCGAGCCCGGAAATGATCAAGGCGCTGTTCGAGGCCGGGGTCGATGTATTCCGGCTCAACTTCAGCCATGGCACGCAGGAGAACCATGGCCGCGTGCTGGGCGCCGTGCGGGCGCTCGAGAAGGAGGTCGGACGCCCCATAGGCGTGCTCGCCGACCTGCAGGGCCCGAAGCTTCGCCTCGGCAAGTTCGTCGACGGCTTCATCAACATCACCGCCGGCTCGACGCTGCGCTTCGACACCGACCCGGCGCCCGGCGACGAGAAGCGGGTGCCTATCCCGCACCCGGAGATCATCGAGGCCCTGCACGAGGGCTCGACCGTGCTGCTCGACGACGGCAAGGTACGCGTGCGCGTGGTCCGCAAGGGCTCCGGCTACATCGACGCCGAGGTCATCGCCGGCAACAAGCTCTCGAACAACAAGGGCTTCAACGTCCCCGACGTGCTGCTGCCGGTCTCGGCGCTCACCGACAAGGACCGCTCCGACCTGTTCTTCGCCCTCGACCTCGGCGTGGAGTGGATCGCGCTCTCCTTCGTGCAGAGCCCGCAGGACGTGATCGACGCCAAGGAGCTCATCCAGGGCCGCGCCCAGGTGAACCTGAAGCTGGAGAAGCCGCTCGCGGTCGAGCACCTCACCCGCCTGACCGAGCTGTCGGACAGCATCATGGTCGCGCGCGGCGATCTCGGCGTCGAGCTGTCGCTGCCGGAAATCCCGGCGCTGCAGAAGCGCGTCATCCGCGAATCGCGCCGACTCGGCAAGCCGGTGATCGTCGCCACCCAGATGCTGGAATCGATGATCAGCGCCCCGGTGCCGACCCGCGCCGAAGTGTCCGACGTCGCCACCGCGGTCTATGACGGCGCCGACGCGGTCATGCTCTCCGCCGAGAGCGCGGCCGGCCAGTACCCGGTCGAGGCCGTGGCGATGATGGACCGCATCATCAAGCAGGTGGAGCAGGACCCGGGCTACCGCGCGATCATCGAATCGCAGCGCCCCGATTCCGGCCACTCGGTCGCCGATGCGGTGACGCAGGCCGCCTACCAGGCGGCCAACTCGGTCAATGCCGCGGCCATCGTCACCTACACGCTCTCCGGCACCACGACGTTGCACGCCGCGCGCGAGCGCCCGCGCATCCCGATCATCGGCATCGCCAGCCAGCTCTCCACCGCGCGGCGGCTGGTCATGTCCTACGGCGTGCACGTCGTCCACGCTCCGGAGGAGATCCACACCTTCGGCGAGATGGCGACCAAGGCGACCCAGGTGACGCTGGAGCACGGCTTCGCCAAGGAAGGCAACTGCATCGCCATCA
The DNA here is from genome assembly GCF_024752335.1 of Ancylobacter mangrovi. Taxonomy (NCBI): domain Bacteria; kingdom Pseudomonadati; phylum Pseudomonadota; class Alphaproteobacteria; order Hyphomicrobiales; family Xanthobacteraceae; genus Ancylobacter; species Ancylobacter mangrovi. The sequence goes on from NZ_JANTHY010000011.1 coordinate 5,551, forward strand.
CCGCGGGCGTGCCCTTCGCCACCCCCGGCACCACCAACGTGCTGCGCCTCATCACCCTCGACAAGGCGATGATGGCGCAGCTTCCGAGCGGCTCGAAGCCGGTCGAGGTCCCGCGCCGCGCCGCGGCGAAGGCCGACGACGCTTCGGTGCTCCGCTCCGCGCCCGTCGCGAACGAGGCCGAGTAAGGCCTGCTGCCACGACGAACGGCTGGACGGAAAGGCCCTCCTTCGGGAGGGCTTTTCTCGTTTCGGGGTCAGGCGCGGAATAGCGATACGCTGGCGAGGATTACGCGGGCGGGGGATCAGGCCGGTGGGGTCGTGTCGCCCGCGCCCAGCGCGCGCTGCATCAGCACCGTGTCCACCCAGCGCCCGTGCTTGAAGCCGATCGAGCGGAACGTGCCGACATCGGCGAAGCCGTGCCGGCGGTGCAGCGCGATCGAGCCCTCATTGGCGCTGTTGCCGATCACCGCGATCATCTGCCGCCACGGCCCCTCTTCGCAGCGCGCGATCAGCGCGCCGAGCAGCCGGCCGCCGATGCCGCGCCCGCCCTGCCCCTCGGCGACATAGACCGAATCCTCCACCGTGAAGCGATAGGCCCGCCGCGGCCGGTAGGCGGTGGCATAGGCATAGCCGGCAATATCCCCGGTCGAGACGGCGACGAGATAGGGCAGCCCGGCCTCGATCACGGCGGCGCGCCGGCGCAGCATCTCCGCGAGCGGGGGCGGCTCCTCCTCGAAGCTCGCCAGCCCGTGGCGCACGTGATGGGCATAGATCGACTGCACACCCGCCATGTCGGCCTCGCACGCGCCGCGCACCACGAGGCCCTCACCGCGAAGACATTCGCTCATCATCCGATCCCGCAGCTGCGGCGCGGGACACTCCCCGCCCGCACGGGCTATAGCCGAGCCGTACGCCGCTGTCCTTCCTTGCGGATTGTGAGCCGCCGGCTCACTGGCTGGCGGTGACGATCTCGCCGCTATAGGGATCGGCCAGCGCCGCGTCGGGGCGGCTGACGGGGATCTTGCTCGAGGTCATCGCGGACAGCTTCTCCGGCCCGGAGCGTCGCAGCACCTCGCGGAAGCTCTCATGCATGCCGCCATCGACATAGGGCGGGGCGATCGCCGGATTGGCGGCGGCGACGGCGACCATCTGCGCCGTCTCGGCGAGCTGGCGCTGCTCGAGCTGCTGCGCGATCTGCTGGCTGCTAGGATCGGCCGGGCAGGCGCCGAGCGGGTCGAGCGCCGCATCCTCCGGCGAGGGCTGGGCGGTGAAGCGGTAGCGCCCGGCGCAGGCGGTGACGACCGGCGGGCGGCGCGTCATGTCGAAATAGTCGACGCCCTCCTCCAGATTACGCCAGAACGGCACGTTCGGGTCGTTGCGGTGGGCAGCGAAATTGGCCGGCGTCATGCGGAACGGCAGCGCCTGCACCTGGAATTCCTCCTGCCCGCCCTTCAGCGCCTCGCGCGCCAGCGCGTAGATCTCCGCCACGCCGCCGTCGGTCATGGCGTAGCAGCCGGCCGAGGTGCAGGCCCCGTGCACCATGAGCGCGCTGCCGGTGTAGCCGAGCGCGCTCTCCAGCTCGTTCGGGTAGCCGAGATTGAACGACAGGTAGAATTGCGAGCGCGGATTAAGCTGGGCGCGGGTGATGGTGTAGAAGCCTTCCGGCGCCTGCCGGTCGCCCTCACTGGTCTTCGGCCCGAGCTTTCCCGACCAGCGGCACATCGGATAGGTCTTGAGCAGGGCGTAGGTGTTGCGATTGGTGCGCTTCCACACCTCGAGCTCGCTCTCCTGCTTGTAGATGCGGATCATGATCGGGTCTTCGGGCGTCATGCCCTTCTCCGACATCTCCGACAGGATCTTGCCGTTCAGCGGCACCGCGCCGCGATCGTCGCTATCGATGGAGGCGCAACCGGCGAGCGCCAGCGACGCCAGCAGAAGCGCGCATATTCCAAATCTGGCCAGCAGCTTACTCACGACCCGGAGCTCCCGACGCCTCACATGGATCGCCCCTCAATGCCGCCCCAACACGGCGGATCGATGGACGGCGAAGGCTTCGGCTCCATAAAGCGCTGAATATGGTTTGCCCTTTATGAACGACGCGCGTGGCAGGGTGGATCGTCGGCGCCGGACGGCGGCTGGAGCATTGATGCGTGCGATGAGGCGATATTAGATCGCCACCCGCTCCCTTCCGCCCGCCAAGGCCCGCACCATGCCCGCCTCGATGCCCGCCACCCTCGCCGGCGCCCCCGCGAAGACGGAGCGCGTGACCTGCCTCGACGGGCTGCGCGGCGTCGCCGCGTGCTCGGTGGTGGCATTCCACTTCTTCTACGCCTTCGCTCCCGGCCGGTTCTCCGACAGGGCGCGCACTGGCTTCACCGCCTTCGACACGCCGCTCGCCGTGCTGTGGAACGGGCATTTCGCGGTCGCCGTGTTCTTCGTGCTGTCCGGTTTCGTGCTCGCCGCCTCGAGCCCGAAAAGCGCGCGCGAGGCGCCGCTGATGATCTTCCTGCGCTATCTGCGCCTCGGCCTGCCCGCCCTCGCCTCATCGGCGCTGGCCTGGGCGTGGCTCAACGGTTTCCCGGACGCCGCGCGCGAGGCGCAGGCGATCAGCACCAGCTCATGGTTCCGCTGGACCTACCAGCCGCCCATCCCGCCGCTGTCGCAGGCGATCTGGGAGGGCGGCGTCGGCGTGTTCCTGAACGGCACGACCCGCTTCAACAACCCGCTCTGGACCATGCAGGCCGAGCTCTTGGGCTCGATCCTGATCTACGGCTCCTACGCGGTGCTGCGCGGGCGGTGGCGGCCGCTCGCCATGGCGCTCGGCATCGTCGGCTTCGGCGCGGCGGGCTTGTTCTATCTCGCCGCCTTCTGCGCGGGGGCGCTGGTGTTCGAGATGCGCGGCCGCCTGCGCGAGTTTCCCGTCGCCGGGCTTCTCATCGGCCTCGTCGGCCTGGTGATCGGCGCGACCTATCCCTACCACGCCGGCGGACCGGGCCTCGTCTCCACCCTCCAGTCGCACCTCGGCATGGACGGGTTCCGGGAGGCCGGCGCGGCGCTGGTGCTGGTCTCGGTGCTGACCACGCCGGCGCTGCGGCGCTTCTTCGAGAGCGGGCCGCTGCAGCGGCTCGGCGAGCTCTCCTTCCCGATCTACCTCGTGCACGTGCCGCTCATCGTCGCGCCGGCGGCGTGGCTGTTCGTCGCCTTCGCCCCGCTCGGCCCGGCGGGGCTGGCCGCGCTGTTTGCCGCGGTGTGCCTCGGCACGCTGGCGCTCGGCACGCTCTTCCTCGTCGCGGTGGAACGGCCCGGGCTGGCGGCGCTCAAGGCGATCCGCACCCGCGCACGTGGGCAGGCGCGCCCGGCAGGGGCGGCGCCCTGAGGAGGCTCCGCCCGATCGACGCCCATCCGCGAGGGTCTTAGGCTTCCAATGCCCGCAGGTGCCGGATCGGCCGGCCGGGCGAGATCGACTGCGCCGCCGCGACGATGGCGTTGGCGTCGATGCCGTAGTGCCGGTAGAGGTCGGCGATGGTGCCGGTCTGGCCGAAATGCTCGACGCCGAGCGCGCGCGTGCGATGGCCCGCCACCGAGCCGAGCCAGCCCAGCGTCGCCGGATGGCCGTCCAGCACCGTCACCAGCCCGCACTGGCGCGGCACCGCGTCGAGCAGCCGCTCGACATGGCTGCGCGCGTTCACGAGGCCGCGCTCGCGCGCCCGGGCGCCGGCGGTCCAGCCGGCATTGAGACGGTCGGCCGAGGTCACGGCCAGCAGGCCGACATCCTTGCGGTCCTCGGCCATCAGCCCGACCGCCTCGATCGCCTCGGGCGCCACCACGCCGGTATAGACCACGACGATCTCGGCGTTCGGTCCCGGCCGGCGCACCCAGTAGCCGCCCTCGATGATGTCGCGCTCCAGCGCCGGGTCGATCACCCGCCCCGGCTGCTCAAGCGTACGGGTGGACAGGCGCAGATAGACCGAGCCGCCAGTCTCGTCGCGCAGCCAGTTCTGCTCCTCGGGCTCGCTCTCGAAATCCGGCGTGCCCTCGCGCTGGAGATGCTCGAACGCCCAGCGCAGCACCACCGCCAGCTCGTCCACATAGGCCGGCTCGAAGGCGGCGAGGCCATCCTGCGCCATGCCGATCAGCGGCGTGGCGATGGACTGGTGCGCCCCGCCTTCCGGCGCCAGCGTCAGGCCGGAAGGGGTGGCGACGAGGATGAAGCGCGCTTCCTGGTAGCAGGCATAGTTCAGCGCATCGAGCCCACGCTCGATGAACGGGTCGTAGAGCGTGCCGACCGGGATCAGCCGCGCGCCGAACAGCGAATGCGACAGGCCGAGCGCCGACAGCAGGCTGAACAGGTTCATCTCGGCGATGCCGAGTTCCATGTGCTGGCCCTTCGGCGAGAAGGTCCAGTCGAATGTGGAGGGAATGCGCTCCTGCCGGAACAGGTCCGCCACCGCCTCTCGCGCGAACAGCCCGCGCCGGTTGACCCAGCCGCCGAGATTGGTCGAGACGGTGACGTCCGGCGAGGTGGTGACGATGCGGTCGGCGAGCGGGCCGCCCATCCGCGCGATCTCCGCCATGATCAGGCCGAAGCCCTGCTGGGTGGAGAGCGCGGTCTGCTTCGGCACCGCGAGCGCGCCCGGCACCTCCAGCTTCGCGTCGGCGAAGCGGCGCGCGCCCAGCGCGTTGAACGGCACCCGGCCGAGGAACGCCTCGACCTCCGCCGGGGCGATGTCGAGCCCCTCGAACCGGTCCCACTCGTGGCCCGGGCGCACCTCCATCGCGGCGCGCAGCGTCTCCATCTGCGCGGGCGTCATCAGCCCGGCATGGTTGTCCTTGTGCCCGGCGAGCGGCAGGCCGTAGCCCTTGATGGTGTAGGTGATGAACAGCACCGGCCGGTCGTGGTCGATGCGCTCGAAGGTGTCGACCAGCGAGGCGAGGTCATGGCCGCCGAGATTGGTCATCAGCGCCGAGAGCTCGTCGTCGGAGCGCCGCTCGATCAGCGCCGTCACGTCGCCCTGGTCGCCGAGATCGTCGAGCAGCCGCTTTCGCCACGCCGCGCCGCCCTGGAAGGTCAGCGCCGAGTAGAGCTGGTTGGGCGCGCGGTCGATCCATTCGCGCAGCCGCTCCCCGCCCGGCTCGGCGAAGGCCTCCATCAGCTTGCGGCCGTATTTCAGCGTCACGACCTCCCAGCCGAAGGCGCGGAACAGCGCCTCCAACCGCGCGGGGAGTCCCTCGCGGATCACCGCGTCGAGGCTCTGGCGGTTGTAGTCGAGGATCCACCAGCAGTTGCGCAGCCCCTGCTTCCAGCCCTCGAGCAGCGCCTCGTAGATGTTGCCCTCGTCCATCTCGGCGTCGCCCACCAGGGCGATCATGCGCCCATCCGGCGTGTCGGCGCCGAACTTGTGGGCCCGCACATAGTCCTGCACCAGGCTGGCGAACAGCGTCTGGGCGACGCCGAGGCCGACCGAGCCGGTGGAGAAGTCGACGTCGTCGATGTCCTTGGTGCGCGAGGGATAGGACTGCGCGCCCTTGTAGCCGCGATAGGCCTCCAGCTTCTCGCGCGTCTGGTGCCCGAGCAGGTACTGGATGGCGTGGAAGATCGGGCTCGCATGCGGCTTCACCGCCACCCGGTCGTGCGGGCGCAGCACGGCGAAATAGAGCGCCGTCATGATGGTCGAGAGCGAGGCCGAGGAGGCCTGATGGCCGCCGACCTTCAGCCCGTCGGCATTGGGCCGCACATGGTTGGCATGGTGGATGGTCCAGGCCGAGAGCCAGGACACCTTCCGCTCCAGCGCGCGCAGCACGGCGAGGTCGCGCGCCGAGGGTACATGCGCACCGGGATCCGCAGTCCGTCCACGAGGTGGGCTGTCATGCCGGCGATCGTCGCTCTTGACCATGTTGTCCTCCCGTCGCGGCTAGAATGACGCGGGCAGGATCGGCGACGCAAGGTCAAGTTGCGGGTGTGACGCGAATGCGATCAGTTCGCCGGCGTCGGATAGGTCGAGGCGCCCGGCACCAGCCGCACGGGCGCGCCGACGCCGGAATCGCCGGACGGCGCGGGAGCCGGCGCGTACTGGCTGGCGCCCGACGAGGACGGCGAGACCTGCCGCATCTGCACCGGAGGCACGCCGGGCAGCACGGGCGGGGCGCTGAAGGGCGAGTTCTGCCCGCTGGACTGCACCGCCCGCGAGGGCGCCTCGTCGACCACCGCGCCGGGCTGGGGCGCGCCGCGGGTGATGTGCGGCTGCGTGCTCGGGGCGAGTTGCTGCGAGGTCGCCGGCCCCGGAACCGAGGGATAGCCCTCCACCGGGTCCACCAGATTGCCCTCGTAATAGCCCGGCTGCACCACCGGCTCGGGCGCGGGCACGGCGCTGCCGTAGCGCCGGCGGCTGGGGGTGGCGGTGCGCGCGGGCGCCGGCTCCGGGCCGAGCCAGCCGTCGAGCACGGTGCCGTCACCGCTAATGCCGGAGGGATAGGCCAGCGGCCCGCCGACGCGGCCGAGCCCTTCCGGCTCGCCCATCGGACGCCCGTAAGGCTGCCAGCCCTGGGGCAGGAAGTAGCCGTTGATCGAGTAGCGGTACATCACCCGCAGCAGGTCCTGCTCGCTGGCGCCGACCTGGCACAAGCGGAGGCGGATGGCGAGGATGCCGCGGTCATGCCAGAACAGATAGACCGGCACCTGCGACTGGATCCTCTGCCAGCCATAGATGCAGAGCTCGCCATTGCCGGCATTGCCGATGGCGTAGTTGAACGGCCCGTAGCGGTTCTGCACGTAGTAGTTCGAGACATGCATGGCGACACCGGGCATGCGCTCGGTCATCTCGTCGTCCAGCACCTCGTCGTTGAGCCAGTCGTCCTTGCGCAGGTTCTCGCGGCCGGTCGAGCCCTTCACCGGCCCGAAAAACACCGCATAGAACGCGTTCTGTCCGCGCGTGCGGGAATTGGTTTCGAGGATGATTTCCTGTTCGACCGCATTGAGATAGTCGGTCTGTAGCACCGCGATCACGGGCGGCGCGGCGCCGGGCTCGGGCAGCACCAGCGCGTCGGAGACGGGCTTCTCTATGGTCGTGGTCGCGACCTGCGGGCCACCGGCGTAATTGTTGCCGAACCATCCATAGGGCGTGCATCCCGCCAGCAAAAGCGCGACGGATACTGCTACACACCTCAGAAGGGGTACGTGCGCACGCCTTCGTCCCATGGACCCTTCGAGCTTTCGACCAATACCAGAGACGAACTTCAGCGCTGACTGAATCGAGGAAACAGCCGCGAAAAGACGCCGAATCACTTGCTTGATGAGACTTTAGCCCGAGCAACCGCGAGGTGGAATCGACCAAATGACCGGTTAGTCCGAATTTGGATAGATTTCTTCAACCTCTCGGCCCTAAGACACGTTTGGATGGCGACCCCGCGGCATGGTGCAAACCGAGCAGGAGGAACGATGCGGAAGGCTTGGGCTGCCGGCGTGTGGGCAATCGCATCACTGATCGTCGTATTCCTCATTACGCTCCCGATCAGCCTGCAGGCTCATCTCATCGCCGGCTCCATCGTTGTTCTGACGATGATCTTGCTGAAGACCTTCGGCCCCCCGGTCGGCGTCTTCCGCATGATCGCGCTCGCGCTCGGCACCGCCATCGTCCTTCGCTACGTCTATTGGCGTACCACCAGCACCATTCCGCCGATCAGCCAGATCGAGGACTTCATCCCCGGCTTCATGCTCTACATCGCCGAGATGTACAGCGTGTTCATGCTGTTCCTCAGCCTGTTCGTCGTCTCCTCGCCGGTTCCCAAGCGCCCCACGCCGCCGATCCCCGCCGACCAGACGCCCACCGTCGACATTTTCGTCCCGTCCTACAATGAGAGCTCCGACCTGCTGGCCTCGACCATCTCGGCCGCGCTCGGCATCGACTATCCGGCCGACAAGTTCACCGTCTGGCTACTCGACGACGGCGGCACCGACCAGAAGTGCGAGCAGGACGATTCGGTCGCGGCGGAGGAAGCAAGATCCCGCCGGGCCGAGCTCCAGCGGCTGTGCGAGGGCCTCGGCGCGCGCTACCTAACCCGTGCCCGCAACGAGCACGCCAAGGCGGGCAACCTCAACAACGGCCTGGAGAACTCGACCGGCGACCTGATCGTCGTGCTCGACGCCGACCACGCGCCCACGCGCGACTTCCTGAAGGAGACGGTCGGCTTCTTTCTGCAGGAGGAGAACCTCTTCCTGGTCCAGACGCCGCACTTCTTCATCAGCCCTGACCCGCTGGAGCGCAACCTCGACACCTTCGACTACATGCCGTCGGAGAACGAGATGTTCTACGGCATCATCCAGCGCGGCCTCGACAAGTGGGACGCGGCGTTCTTCTGCGGCTCGGCCGCGGTGCTGAACCGCCGCGCGCTGAAGGAGACCAACGGCTTCAGCGGCATCACCATCACCGAGGATTGCGAGAGCGCGCTGGAGCTGCATTCGCGCGGCTGGCACTCGATCTATGTCGAGAAGCCGATGATCGCCGGCCTGCAGCCGGACAGCTTCGCCAGCTTCATCACCCAGCGCTCGCGCTGGGCGCAGGGCATGATGCAGATCCTGCGCTTCCACTTTCCCCCGCTGAAGCGCGGCCTGACGTTGGCCCAGCGCCTGGGCTACAGCTCGAGCAGCCTGTTCTGGCTGTTCTCCTACCCGCGGCTGATGTTCCTCATCTCGCCGCTGTTCTACCTGTTCTTCTCGCTGCAGATCTTCACCGCGGCGGGCGCCGAGTTCCTCGCCTACACCACGACCTACATGCTGGTGAACCTGCTGATGCAGAACTACCTCTATGGCCGCTACCGCTGGCCATGGATCTCCGAGCTCTACGAATACATCCAGTCGGTCTACCTGTTCCCCGCCGTGGTGTCGGTCATCGCCAACCCGAGCAAGCCGACCTTCAAGGTCACCGCCAAGGGCGAGACGCTGGAGGAAGGGCACGTCTCCCAGATCGGCCGCCCGTTCTTCATCATCTTCGCCATCCTCGTGGTGGGGCTGTTCGTCACCATCTACCGGCTGCTCACCGAACCGTTCAATGCCGACGTGCTCATCGTCGTCGGCGCCTGGAACGTGCTGAACATCATCATCGCCGGCTGTGCGCTGGGCGTGGTGTCGGAGCGGCGCAACCGCCGGCGCTCGCATCGCGTCGAGCTGATGCGCCGCGGCGAGCTGCTGGTCGGGGGAGCCACCTACCCGGTCTCGATCGAGGACGGCTCGCTCGGCGGCACCCGGCTGCGGCCGAACGCCAATGTCGTGCTGCCGGAGATCAACCGCGGCGACATGGCCCTGCTGCGCTTCAAGACGCTGGCCGACAACATCCCCATCGACACGATCCCGCTGGCCATACGCAACATCGAGAATGACGACGAGGGCGTGCTGCTCGGCTGCCAGTTCATGCCCGACCAGCCGCTGCACCACCGGCTGATCGCGGACCTGATCTTCGCCAATTCCGACGAGTGGCACAAATTCCAGCACTCGCGCCGCAACAATCCGGGCGTCCTCATCGGCACGTTCCGGTTCCTGCGGATGTCGATCTTCCACACCGGCCGGGGCCTGTCCTACCTCGTCCACCTGCACAAGCTCTGGCGGGAACGGCGGCGGCGGCGGCCGACCGGCGCGGCGGCCAAACGGGGATGATGCACATGCGCGCATTCTCCACCCTCGCGGCTGCGAGCCTGATCGCGCTCTTCGCCGCCGGCGCGGCGGCCCAGCAGGCCGGTTCGGCCGGCCAGGGCACGGGCGGGTTCTCGATGACGCCGCCGATCCCGGGCTACAACGGCTCCGCGGCCCCGGCGGCGACGCCCGCTCCCCGCACGGCCGCCTCCAGCACGCCGGCCCCTGCGGCATCGCCCGCTCCCGCGCCGTCGGTTTCGGCGCAGGCCTCCCCGGACAGCGGCTCGGGCGCGACCTCGCGCGTGCCGGCCTTCACCCAGCCGAGCTTCCCCTCGGCCGCGGCGGGGGCGCCTGCCCCGGTCACGCAGAACCGCACGGCGCCGATAGCGCAGGCGCCCCAGACCCCGCAGCCGCCGGCCCCCGCGGCGCCTGCGCCCTCGACCTCCGCGCCCTCCACCTCCGCGCCCAATACCGGGATCGACCTGCCCGGCGAGCCGGGCGCGCCCGCGCCCTCCGCGGCGCCGTTCCAGATGGTTCCCGGCCAGCCGGCCCCGGTGATCACGCCGATCCCGAGCGCCAACACGGCGCCGTCGGCGCCGGCGCGCCCGGACCGCTACATCATTCCGCAGCCGCGCATGATCTTCGCCGGCGAGGTCGCCTCGCGCGCCTGGGTCGTGTTCCTCAATGCCGACGAGGCGTCGCGGGAGGCGACCTTCCTGCTGAGCTTCATCAACTCAGTCGTGGTGATGCCGGAGACCTCGCGCATCCGCGTCACCATCAACGGCCAGGCGATCATCGAGACGCCGATCGCCTCCTCGCAGGAGCCCTCCAGCTTCTCGACGCCGATCCAGCGCGGCATCCTGCGCGCCGGTGCGAACCTGGTCCGCATCGACGTCGTGCAACGCCACCGCACCGACTGCACCGTCACCGCCACCTATGAGCTCTGGACCGAGATCAACAACGAGGGCACCGGCATCTCCTTCAGCGGCGGGCGTCCGCCGCTGACCGGCGGTCTCGACGACCTGCCCTCGGTCGGCTTCGACGAGACCGGCGTCACCTCGATCCGCGTCATCACGCCCGGCCCGATCGAGGGCGGCGGCAGCACCCGCGTGCTGCGCGCGGTGCAGGGGCTCGCCGTGCGCGGGCAGTTCCCCAACCCGTCCGTGACGATGGCGGAAGGCGCGCAGGGGCCGACCCCGCCGGGCGGGCTGACCATCGTCATCGGCACCGCCTCCGAGCTGCCGCGGCTGATGGCGACCCATCTCGCCGAGGCCAGCCAGAGACCGATCACCAGCTTCGTGCAGGATGACCGGCTGGGAGGGCCGACGCTCGTCATCTCCGGGCCGACGCCCGCCGATGTCGACCGCGCCATCGACCGGCTGAACAGCTTCTCGATCGACCAGAGCGAAGCGATCAACACCCAGACCCGCTGGTCGCCCAACGCGCCGATCTTCGACGGCGCGCGCAATGTGCGGCTCGCCGAGCTCGGCGTCACCACCCAGGAGTTCTCGGGCCGCCGCCTGCGGGCCGAGTTCCAGATCGCCCTGCCGCCGGACTTCTTCGCCGAGGCCTATGGCAACGCCACGCTGTTTATCGACGCCGCCTTCACCGCGGCGGTCCGCCCCGGCAGCCACATCGACCTCTATGTGAACCAGCAGATCGCCTCGACCCTGCCGATCACCACGCGCGGCGGCGGGCTGCTCCAGCACCAGGCCATGTTCGTTCCGCTGCGCAACTTCCGCGCCGGCATCAACCGGCTGTGGCTCGAGGTCGTGCTCGACACCGAGTCCGACGCGCGCTGCCTGCCCGGCGCCACCCTGCCGGCCGACAACCGCTTCGTGCTGTTCGATTCCTCGGAATTCTCGATCGGCAATTTCGCCCGCATCGGCCGCATGCCCGACCTCGCCGCCTTCACGGCGAACGCCTTCCCCTACTATCTCGACGGCAGCCCGATCGCGGTCGTGCTGGCGCGCCAGGACGCCTCGACCCTGTCGGCGGCGAGCACGCTGATCGCCCGGCTCGCCCTGTCCAAGGGCACGCCGCTGCCGATCGACGCCTCCCCCGCCTCCGTGACGCTGGGCGAGCGCAACGCGATCTTCGTCGGCGGCATCGACCACATCTCGGCCAGCGTGCTGAACCAGGTCGGCGTCGCCGAATCGACCCGCGCCAACTGGGTGGTCTCGGCCGGCGACGAGGCCGCCGGCGATTCGGCCAGCGAGAGCTACGACAACGTGCTGGAGCGCTTCCGCAGCCGGCGCGCGGGCGAGACCCCGGCCATCCCGACCGAGCAGCCGCGCGAGCACAACACGCCGGAGATCTACGAGCGCTGGCGCGAGAACGTGCAGAGCCGCGGCGGCATCTACGCGATCATCGACAGCTTCGAGAGCTGGCTGCGCAGCACCTTCTCCATCGGCTTCGATTCGCTGCGGATCCAGGAAGGCCCGCGCACCATGTACGAGCCGCCGCCGCGCACCTCGATCCTGATGGCGCAGGGCTCCAGCACCAATGGCAACGGCGCCTGGACGCTGGTCACCGCCCGCACCTCGGACGCGCTGGCGGGCACCATGGCGCGCTTCACCTCGGACCCGGTGTGGAACCGCATCGGCGGCCAGGCGGTCGCGTTCCAGAATTCCACCGGCGAGGTCGAGCGGCGTGACGCGGGCGCGTTCCGGTTCATCGTCACCCAGCCGCTGAGCTTCTCGAACTTCCGCATGATCGCCGCCAACTGGCTTTCGACCAACATCATGCCTTATGCTCTGATGCTGCTGATCGCCGGTACCCTGCTGGGTATCTGTACCGCGTTTCTCCTGCGCAGACTGGGACGCCCTACATGATGCGATACCTGCTAGCTGGCGTCCTTCTGCTTGCGTGCGGGGTTCTTCAGGCAATGGCTCAGTCCCAGACCCTCATCTCGCAGGAGGCCTGGGCGACCTATATGAAGCAGTTCGTCCAGGACAATGGACGGGTCGTCGACGAGGCGAATGGCGGCATCAGCCACAGCGAGGGCCAGGGCTATGGAATGCTTCTGGCGTTTTTGGCTGGTGACAGAAGCAACTTCGAGCGCATATGGAGTTTCACGCGTACCGAGTTGCTGATTCGCGACGACGGACTCGCTGCATGGCGCTGGGACCCGAATTCAAATCCTCACGTGACCGACGTCAACGCGGCGAGCGATGGCGATTTGTTAATTGCCTATGCTCTGGCGAGGGCCGGCCGCACTTGGGGAATTCAGGGATATACGGACAGCGCCACCCGCATTGCACGGGCAATCGGCCACAAGCTTGTGGTTCAGAACGGCAGCCGTCTGGTGCTGCTGCCGGGCGCCACCGGCTTCTCGTCGTCCGACCGCAAGGACGGCCCGATCCTCAATCTATCCTATTGGATCTTCGAGACTTTTCCCGTCATGGCGCAGCTCGCGCCGGAAACCGACTGGGCGGCGCTCGCCAAGAGCGGCCTGGAGCTGTTGACCATTGCGAAGCTCGGTCCGGCCCGGCTCCCGCCGGACTGGATCTCGGCGCCCGACAACGCGCCGGTGACCGTGGCCGACGGGTTCCCGCCGGTCTTCGGTTACAATTCGTTAAGGATATCTCTTTACCTGTTGCGTGCAGGGATAGCGGACGCAGAGTTACAAGAGTCATTCCGCCGGAGCTGGCTGACGGAGAACGGGGGAAGTCCCGCCATCGTCGACATTCCGACCGGACGCGTGCTTACGCGGCTGACCGACCCGGGCTATCGGATGCTCGGCGCGGTTCTGGCATGTGCTCTCAATGCGACCCCTATTCCGCAAGACCTGCGGCGGTTTGAGCCCACGCTCTACTACCCGTCGACACTGTATCTTTTGGGTTGGGCCCTGGTCGCGGAGAAATATCCGAGATGTCTCTAAAGCGAGCTGCCTTGCTGATCGTGCTTGCGGGAGCCATCGTTCCCGCGATCGCCCAGCAAGTCCAGCTCCCTGGAGGCTCCGGCAACTCCACCAATAGCGGCTCCCGCCCCAAGGTCGACGAGACCGCCCTGCGCTACTTCGCCTCCCAGGGCGACACCCGCCGCCTCGAGGCCGAGATCGCCCGCCTGCGCGCGCTCTATCCCGAGTGGTCGCCGCCCGCCGACCTGTTCGGTCCGCAGACCGACACCGAGCTGGAGCGGATGTGGAAGCTCTACGCTGACGGCAAGTATTCGGACGTGCGCAGCGCCATCGCCGCCCGCCAGGCCGCCGACCCGCAATGGGACCCGCCGGCCGACCTGCTCGCCCGCCTCAACGAGGCCGAGGGCCGCCAGCGCCTGATCAACGCTTCCGACGCCCAGCAGTGGAACACGGTGCTGCGCATCGCCACCGAAGCGCCGGGCCTTCTGACCTGCGCCAATGTCGACATACTGTGGCGCGTCGCCGAGGCCTTCGCCAAGACAGACCAGACCCCGCGCGCCCTCGACGCCTACACCTACGTGCTCACCAACTGCAACGACACCAGCGAGCGCGTGGCGACGGTGCAGAAGGCGATCCCGCTGCTGACGGACGACCAGATCCAGAACCTGCTCAAGCTTGAGCGCAAGGACGCGCAGGGCAAGCCGGAATTCGCCGTGCTGCGAGACGACCTGATCCGCCGGCGCATGGGCAAGGCGGCCGAGAACCCCGAATTCACCGTCCCCGAGGACGACATCACGCGGATGGAAGAACTCTCCAAGCAGAGCAGCGCTGCGGGCGACCCGCTGCTGCTCGGCTGGTACCTGTTCCGCCACGACGAGGCCAAGCGCGCGCTCGAATGGTTCAAGCTGGCGCTGGACCGCAAGGGCGGGCCGAAGGCGGCCGAGGGCTACGTGCTGGCGCTCAACTCGCTCGGCCGCGCGCTCGAGGCGGAGCCGATCGCCTATGAGTGGCGCGACAGCGCGCCCGAGAACAACAAGGCCTATCTCGACGTCGTCATCAGCCTGCTGACCGCCGATCCCCCGCCGGTGCTGGACGAGATCGTGCTCACGCGCTTCAGCCCGGTGGTGATGCGCGACAAGTACGTCCCCGGTGCGCAGGCACTCGGCTGGTACGCCTACAATACCGGGCAGATCGTCACCGCCCGCTCCTGGTTCGAGACCGCGCTCAACTGGGACCCGAACGACGAGCCCTCCGCCTACGGACTCGCCCTCGCCTACTGGCGGCTGAAGGACGGCGCGCGGCTCAACGCGCTGGTGCGGGCCTGGGGCACGCGCTCCGAGCGCATCGTCGCCCTGGTTGACCCGGCGGTCCGCGCCCGGCTGGAAGCGCGCAACGCCCAGTCCCAGATCACCACCTATACCGACCCGCTGGTTGCCGCCGCCGCCCGCCTGACCCCGACCCCGACCCTGCAGCCGCCCCCGCTCGGCGCGCCGAGCGCGACGCTGGGCTCGAACACGCAGTTCCAGCCGGTACCGGGTTCCACGGTGACGGCCTATGCGCCCACCAGCCAGTTCCAGCCGGTGCCGCAGTTCCAGGGTTCCTCGGCGCAGCCCGCGGCCCAGCCGGTGAGCTACACCGAGCCCACGACCTACACCGCGCCGCCGACCCCGCCGCGCCGCCGGAGCGTGACGCGCTCGGTCGCCCGCACCGGCAGCAGCGTGTCGGAATCCGGCGGCTCGGCCGGCGCCGCGCTCGCCCGCGCCTGGAAGCTGATGGAGCTCAACCGGCCGATCGAGGCGATCCCGGAGTTCGACTACGCGATCAAGTACGGCCAGGGCCGCACCGCCGAGGACGCCGCCTACGGCAAGTCCCTCGCCTATATGCGCAAAGGCATGACCAACGCCGCCCAGGCCGCCGCGCTCCAGGCACCGCAGAACCCGCGCCGCTCGCTGCAGCTCAGCGCGGACCTGCTGGCCCAGCGCGCTTACGAGTTCTATCGCGACGGGCGCTATGTCGAGGCGATCATCTCGCTCGACGAGCATGCCCGCCTCGCCCCCGAGCAGCAGGACATGATGCTGCTGCGCGCCTGGTGCTACTACCAGCTCCACGACTACCAGTCGGCCAAGCGCATCTTCAGCGCGCTGGCGGCCCAGGGCAACGTGAAGGCCAACGAAGGCATCAACGCGATCGCCGCCTCCACCCGCCAGCTCCGCGACGCCTACTGAGGGCGCGCCACAGGCTCCGCACCCAAGGTGCGGCGCCGGTCAGCGCGGCGCGGAGAGTGGCGGAAGAGAGTGGGAGTCGAACCCACCAGAGACCGGCTCGCGGCCCCTCCCGGATTTGAAGTCCGGACGCCCCACCAGGGACGCCTCTCTTCCAGAAGCTTCCGGCGCAGTCTCCCCGATCGGCCCGAACAGGTCCAGACGGTGCCGATTGATGCGCCTGAGATCTCCCCGGCGCAGCGTGACGCCGTGGCGGTCGAGGAATTCGAGGATCTGGATCGCCACCTTGCGCCCGACCGCATGCTCGCCATGCTCGATCCGGTCGCGGAAGGCGGCGGCCGCGAACTGTCCGCCGGGCGCGGCTTCGGCCAGCTCCCTCGCCATGGCCACCATCGCGGCGACGGTGGCGCGCAGGAAGAAGTGGTCGTGCGCCACCTCGTCGACCCGCCCCATGCGCCCGAGCAGCTTCATCAGCCGGCGGATATCGGCCTCCGGCTCGCCGGTCGCGCCGGCGATGTCGCGCACGCGCGGCGGGCGGAAGCGTTCGACCCCGGCGAGGCGCGGCTCGATCCGCTCCCACAGCAGCTCGTCGTCGCGGGTCAGGCGCACCTCGTGGCCGGGCAGCCGCACCCACGCTCCTTCCAGCACCAGCCACCCCTCGCCGGCCAGCCGCCGCAGCGCCTCGGCGAAGACCGGCCTGTCGAGGCGCGGCATCAGCGCCAGCCGCAGCTTCTCCGCGCCCATGCCCGCAAGGTCCGGATTGGCGTCGTGAAAGCGCGTCAGCTCGTCCAGCAGCGCGGTGCGGAAGCTTTCCCAGCGCCCGGCCGCGAGCACGACGCGCGCCTCGCCGGCGCTCAGCAGCACCAGCCCGGCATCGGCCGCGAGCGCTGCGGCGGCTTCCGCGCCCAGCGCCCGGTCGCGGGCGAAGGCGCCGAGCTCGACATGCCAGGGCTCGACCGCCAGCAGCCCGGCCAGCGCCTGCGCCGGGTCGGCCCGCTCCATCGCCTCGAGCTGGGCGAGGCGCGCGGGCGTGCGGCGGTGGCGCGCCGGGGCGCGCAAGTCGAGGAAGGTGCCCCCGCCAATGGTGCGCCGGGCGGAAGTGTCGCGGATCACGAAGCGGTCGCCGCAAGCCCCCGCGACCGGCCGGTCGAGCACGAGCTGCACCAGCGCCCGCCCTCCCGGCGGCACGGTCTCGGCCGACAGCGGCACCAGCCGCGCGCCGACCTCGGCGGAGGCATGATGCAGGCGCACCGGAAACCATTGCCCGAGCGGCTTGGGCTCTTCCGCCAGCACACGAAGGCGCACGTCGATGCGCGTGGTCGGCGCGTGCAGGGTCGGGTCAAGCACCATGTCGCCGCGCGCGATCGCCTCATGGGTCACGCCCTCGCCGGCAAGGTTCAGCGCGCAGCGGTCGCCGGCGACGCCGCGCTCGGCCTTGCGGTTCTGGGCATGGATGGAGCGCACCCGCGCGCCGAGCCCCGGAGGGCTGACCGTCACCCGGTCCCCCACCGCCACCGCGCCGGAGAGCACCGTGCCCGTCACCACCGTGCCGGCCCCGGCAAGGGTGAAGCAGCGGTCGACGGCGAGGCGGAAGCGGCCCTCCCCGCTGCGGGCGGCGAAATCCTGTGCTACGGCGACAAGCCGGGCGCGCAGCTCGTCGATTCCCTCGCCGGTCGCTGCGGAAACCGGAACGACCGGCGCGCCCTCGAGCACCGTGCCCTCGGCCAGCGCCGCGATCCCGGCCGCGACCGTGGCACGGCGGTCGGCATCTGCGAGGTCCGCCTTGGTCAGCGCGACGATGCCGTTCGCAATGCCCAGCAGGTCCAGCAGGGCGAGATGCTCGCGCGTCTGCGGCATCACCCCGTCGTCGGCGGCGACCACCAGCAGGGCGAAGTCGATCCCGCTCGCCCCGGCCAGCATGGTGTGGATGAAGCGCTCATGACCCGGCACGTCGATGAAGCCGAGCGTGCCGGCGTCGGTCGGCAGATAGGCGAAGCCGAGGTCGATGGAGATGCCGCGCGCCTTCTCCTCCTTCAGCCGGTCGGTATCGACCCCGGTCAGCGCACCGATCAGGGCCGTCTTGCCATGGTCGATATGCCCTGCCGTGCCGATGATCATGGCGCCGTCCCCAGTGCGCCGAGGCTGGCGAGGAAGCCGTCCGGGTCTTCCAGGCAGCGCAGGTCGAGCAGCAGCGCACCCTCGGCGATCCGCCCGATCACCGGCACCGGCAGCGCGCGCAGCGCCGCCGCCAGCCCGTTGAGCAGGCCGCCCGACGCCCCGCCGGCAGGGCGGATGGCGAGCGCGGCGCTCGGCAGCGTCTCCAGCGGCAGCGCGCCCGAGCCGATCTGGCTGGCGCAGTCCGCCACCTCGACCGAGAAATCCGCACCGAGCACCTGCGCGACCGGCCCGGCCAGCGCGGCGCCGAGCGCGGCAAGTTCCTCGCGCGTGCGGGTCAGCAGGCGCAGCGTCGGCAGCCTCTGCGCCAGCCGCTCCGGGTCGCGATAGAGCCGCAGCGTCGCCTCCAGCGCGGCAAGGCGGATCTTGTCGACCCGCAGCGCGCGCTTCATCGGATTCCTGTTGATCCGGGCGATCAGGTCGGCGCGCCCGACGATGAAGCCGGTTTGCGGCCCGCCCAGCAGCTTGTCGCCCGAGAAGGTGACGATGTCCGCCCCCTCCGTCACCGCCTCACGCACTGTCGGCTCATGGGCGAGGCCGAGCCGCGACAGGTCGACCAGCGTGCCCGAGCCGAGATCGTTCACCAGCGGCACGCCGCGCTCCCCGGCGATTTCGGCCAATTCGCGCGCACCAACCTCGCTGGTGAAGCCCTCGATCCGGTAGTTCGACGTGTGCACCTTCAGCACCAGCCCGGTCTCGGACGAAAGCACGCCGGCATAGTCCTTCGGGTGGGTGCGGTTGGTGGTGCCGACCTCGACCAGCTTCACCCCCGCCCGGGCCATGATGTCCGGCATGCGGAAGGCGCCGCCGATCTCGATCAGCTCGCCGCGCGAGACGATCGCCTCGCGGCCGAGGCCGAGCGTGTTGAGCACCAGCAGAACGGCGGCGGCGTTGTTGTTGACGACGGTAGCGTCCTCAGCACCGGTCAGCTCGACCAGCAGGTCGCGCACATGGTCGTCGCGCTCGCCGCGCCGGCCGGTGTCGAGGTCGAATTCCAGCGCCACGGCGGCGCGCATGGCGGCGGTCGCGGCCTCCACCGCCTCCTCCGCCAGCAGCGCCCGGCCGAGATTGGTGTGCAGCACCGTGCCGGTGAGGTTGAAGACCGGGCGCAGCCGGCCGCGCGCCGCCCGCGCCAGCGCGTCACCGGCGGCCAGCGCGACATGGTCGGGCGAGGGAAGGCTCGCGAGCTGGCCGGCCAGCAGGAAGCGGCGCACCTCCTCCAGCGCGGCGCGCACCGCCCCGGTCGCGGCGGCGCGTCCGAAGCGCTCGGCGGCGAGCCGGGCGGCCGGCGTCTTCAGCACGAGGTCGACCGAGGGCAGGTCGCGCAGCGAGGGTCGGTCGAGGGAGCCGTCGGCGGGAGCATCCATGGCGCGGGCCCTCAATAGCCGAGCAGGAAGGGGTTGAACGCGGCGCGCCGGTACGGGCCCTCCCGCATCATCAAGTCGAGCGCGAGCGTGCCGATGTCGTCCGCCATCGGCTCGATGGCGGGGTCCTTGTTCTGGTACATCACCTTCACATAGGTGCGGCACTCGTCGCAGGTCTCGGCCTTGATGGTGCCGGGGCTCTGCTCGATCTCCTGATAGCCGATGCCCTTGGTGGTGCCGCAGGAGCAGCAGCGTATGCGCACATAGTGCCAGAGCGTCGAGCACAGCGAGCAGGCGCAGAAGCGGTTGCCGTGCGCGTTCGGCCACTCGACGATGAGCGAGGCCACCGGCGGGCCGCCGCAGGCCGGACACACGCCGTCGCCGACCGGCTGCAGCGAAGGCGCGTCGAGCGCGGCGGCAAGCCGCGTGAAGTGCACCTGGAGGGCCGCGGCGACATAGATGTGCTCGGCCAGCATTTCCACCGGCATGGCGTGGGCGAGCACGTCGCGCACCATCTGCGCGCGCTGCGCCCCGTCCGCCGCGCTCACCCGGGCGAGCGCCTCGCCCGCCTCGTCCGGCATCGCGACCTGCGTGGCGGCATCGAACAGCGCGTCGAGCGTGGTCTCCAGCGTGTCGTCGAGCGTCGTGCCGGTCCGGTCGAGCGGCGGCATCTGGTGGGAGGCGGCGCGGGCCAGCATCTCCGCGTCCGGCATCTCGACCGGCGGCAGGCCGGCGAGGATCGCATGCTGGGCGTCGACCAGCCCGGCGACGAAGCTGAGATAGGGCTTGAGCGGGCTGACCTCGGCATAGGTCCCCAGCCGCGCGGCGCGCGCCGTGAACACGCTCGCAGGATCGGGCAGAACCGCGAAGGGCGGGGTCGAGACAGTGCCGATCACGCTGGGATCGGGCTGGGGAATGACTGACATGCTGTCCTCACGAACCGTACCGGCCACGTGGATACGCGACGTGGGCCCCTGCCGGGACCCGGAACCCTGCCGGGCGGCGACCGACCGCCGAAGCGGCGGCCGACCGGCCCGACGGGCGATATAGGGCACCGCCGGAGCGCCCGCCAGCCGCCGCCTCACGCGGGAGGCATACCGGCAGGCACGGAGGCCGGACGGCGGTTGTTCCGCCTACTCGGCCGGCGCGCGCGGGCCGCGGGCCCGCCGACCCACCAGCTCGCGCAGCCATTTGCGATGGTGGCGCCAGGCCCAGCCGCCGGTCACGCTGCCGCGCGTCATCGCGCCGATCGTTCCCTTCACCCAGATCGCGGCATAGACGTGGATGATCCACACGCAGATGATCACCACCGCGGTGATCGAATGCACCAGTATCGCGATGCGCTTCTGCTCGATGGTGGTGTAGGGGAAGAAGTACTGGTCCCACATCACCACGCCGGAGAGGATCAGGATCACGATCAGCCCCGACATGGACCAGAACACGCCCTTCTGGCCGGCATTGTACTTGCCGACCTCGGGCATCTTCTCCTCGTGACCCGCGAGCAGGTCCTTCGAATGCGCAACCCAGGTCACATCCTCGCGCGCCGGCAGGTTGGCGCGGAAGAAGCGGATGAACAGGATCATGAAGGAGAAGAACAGGACCACCCCGATCCAGGGATGGATGGCGCGCGTCCACTGCCCACCGCCGAACAGGGCGGTCAGGAAGAACAGCTTCGGCGTGTAGAGCGCCAGTCCCGACAGCGCGAGCAGCACCAGGCTGATCGCCGTGATCCAGTGGTTGATGCGCGCGGCGACGGTGTAGCGATCGACGATCACCGGGCGGCCGGGATGCACCGCGTCGCCCGCTTCGACATCGTCCGGAACCTCCGGAGCCTTCCGGTCGTAGGCCGTCATGGCGTCCTCCCCCGGCTTGGCGGCTCGGAAGGCGGGGATGGCGGCGGGGCGCTCCGGCCTTCGGCGAGCCTCTCGGCGTTCTCCTCATCCTCCTCCGTGACCTTGTTCGGCCCGGCGACGACATAGTGCAGGAGACCCGCGGCGGCGGCGAAACCCATCACGGCGAGGCCGACATATTTGGTCGCGCCCTTCCAGGCCTGCACGATCGGCGAGATGTGCGGATCGTCGGGCAGGTTGGCGTAGATGGACGGCTGGTCCGCGTGCGGCAGCACGTACATGACATGCGTGCCGCCCACGCCCTGCGGGTCATAGAGCCCGGCATTGTCGAAGCCGCGCGTCTTCAGGTCCTTGATGCGGAAATCCGCCCAGTCCTTCATCTCGTCCTTGGTGCCGAAGACGATGGCCTGGGTCGGGCACGCCTTCTGGCAGGCCGGCCCCTGCCCGACCGCGACGCGGTCCGAGCACAGCGTGCACTTGTAGACCGTGTTGTCGGCCTTCGACATGCGCGGGATGTCGAACGGGCATCCCTTGATGCAGTAGCCGCAGCCGATGCAGTTCTCGTGGATGAAGTCCACGATGCCGTTGGAGTACTGCACGATCGCGCCGGGCGAGGGGCAGGCCTTCAGGCAGCCCGGATCCTCGCAATGCATGCAGCCATCCTTGCGGATGAGCCATTCGAGATTGTCGGTCTGCGGGTTCACCCATTCGGTGAAGCGCATCAGCGTGAAGGTGTTCGCCGTCAGGTCCATGGGGTTGGTGTAGACCCCGTGGTTGAAGCCGATCTCCTCGTGCAGTTGGTTCCATTCGAGGCAGGCCGACTGGCACGCCTTGCAACCGATGCACTTGGAGATGTCGATCAGCTTGGCCACCTCGGTGAGCCGCTCGGCGGGCGGCGTCACCTCGGAGGCCGAGCGGCGCATGATATCCTTCTCGCCGAAGCGCGGCTTGGCCGCGGCCGGGTCGACGGACGGGTTGGGAATAGGTGGGAACATCGCGCCGCCTCCCTTACGCCACCGGCCCGGTCGAGGGCTCGATATTGACCATGAACGCCTTGTATTCCGGGGTCTGGATGTTGGCGTCGCCCACGAAGGGGGTCAGCACGTTGGCCGGGAAGCCCTTGCGGGCCGCGCCGACGAAGCCCCAGTGAATCGGCACGCCGACGACGTGGACGGTCTTGCCGTCGATCGTCATCGGCTTGATCCGCTTGGTCACCACCGCCTTGGCGAAGAGCGAGCCGCGCTTCGACCACACCCGGACCCAGCCGCCGAGCTCGATGCCCTTCTCCTTCGCCAGTTCCTCGGAAATCTCGACGAACTGCTCGGGCTGAAGGACCGAGTTCACGTGGTTGTTCTTGGTCCAGTAGTGGAAGTGCTCGGTGAGGCGGTAGGTCGTCCCCGCATAGGGGAAGGCCGGGTCGCCGATGTCGGCGAACTGCTTCCAGTCGTCCGCGAACACGCGCGCCGCCGGGTTGCCGCGCACCTTGGGTGCGATGACGTTGGCGACCGCGCTCTCGAACGGCTCGTAATGCACCGGGAACGGCCCCTCGCGCATCATAGTGCGAGCGAACAGGCGCCCGGTGCCCTCCGGGTTCATGATGAACGGCCCGACCTCGCGCGGATTGGCGGTCGGCGCGATGTCCGGCACGTCGTAGCCGGTCCATTTCTGGCCGTTCCACTCGATCAGCTTCCGCGAAGGGTCCCACGGCTTGCCGTCGAGGTCGCAGGAGGCGCGGTTGTAGAGGATGCGCCGGTTGGCCGGCCAGGCGAACGCCCAGTTGAGATAGGCGCCGGTATCGTCGGGATCGGAATTGTCCCGCCGCGCCATCATGTTGCCGGCCTCGGTGAAGCTGCCGGTGAACAGCCAGCAGCCGGACGCCGTGGTGCCGTCGTCGCGCAGCTGGCCGAAGCCGGAGAGCTGCTTGCCGCCCTCGAGCAGCCGCTTGGTCGGGTCGTTCGGATCGAACACGTCGACCAGAGCCGAGCCGTTCATCTCCCTGGCGAGCTCGGCGGGGGTAGGCTCGCCGGGGTCCTGATAGGCCCAGTTGAGGTTGACGATCGGATCCGGGAAGGCGCCGCCCTCCTTGCGGTAGAGATCGCGCAGGCGCAGGAAGATCTGCGCCATGATCCAGCTGTCGTGCTGGGCTTCGCCCGGAGGCGAGCCGCCCGCCCAGTGCCATTGCAGCCAGCGGCCGGAATTCACCAGCGCGCCCTCGTCCTCCGCGAAGCAGGTCGTGGGAAGCTGGATCACCTCGGTCTGGATGCTCGCCGGGTCCGCCTGGTTGAAATCGCCATGGTTCTCCCAGAACCGCGCGGTCTCGGTCTCGAGCGGGTCCATGATCACGAGCAGCTTCAGCTTGGCGAGCCCCTCGGCGAGCTTGGCCTTGTTGGGGAAGGCCTGCAGCGGATTGAACCCCTGGCAGAAATAGAGGTTCATCTTGCCCTGCTTCATCCGCTCGAAGGCGAGCAGGATGTCGTATTGCGGCACGTCGAGCTTGGGCAGGTAGTTGTAGGCCCACTCGTTCTCCGCCGTCGCGGCGTTGCCGAACATCGACTTCATGAAGCTGACGAAGAACTTGCGGTAGTTCTGCCAGTAGCTCATCTGGTTCGGCCGCAACGGCTTGAAGCCGCGGGTCGACATGTAGGTCGCGAAGTCCGGCTCGCTGTCCCTGGGGATGTTCAGATAGCCCGGGATGAGGTTGCTCAGCAGCCCGAGATCGGTCAGCCCCTGGATGTTGGAGTGGCCGCGAAGCGCGTTCACCCCGCCGCCGCGCATCCCGATATTGCCGAGGATGAGCTGCAGCATCGCCATGCAGCGGATGTTCTGCGCGCCCTTGGAGTGCTGGGTCCAGCCGAGCGCGTACATCGAGGTCATGATCTTGTTCGGCGCCGAGCACTCGCCGATCATCTCCGCCACCTTCAGGAACTTGTCCTTCGGCGTGCCGCAGATGCGCTCGACCACTTCCGGCGTGTAGGCGGCGACGTGCTCCTTCAGCAGGTTCCAGACGCAGCGCGGATTGGCCAGCGTCTCGTCGACCACCGCATAGCCGTCGTCGCCGATCTGGTAGTCCCAGGTGGAGCGGTCGTAGTCGCGCTTCTCCTCGTCATAGCCGGTGAACAGGCCGTCATGGTACTCGAAGCCCTCCTTCACCACGAAGGTCGCGTTGGTGAAGGGCTTCACATAGTCCCAGAGCACCTTGTCGTTGATGATGCACTGGTTGATGACGCCCAGCAGGAAGGCGATGTCGGTGCCCTGCCGGATCGGCGCGTAATAGTCCGCCACCGCCGCCGAGCGGTTGTAGCGCGGGTCGACGACGATCAGCTTGGCGCCACGGTTGGCCTTCGCCTCCGTGACCCATTTGAAGCCGCACGGATGCGCCTCGGCGGCGTTGCCGCCCATGATGATGGCGAGGTCGGTATTCTTGATGTCCGTCCAGGAGTTGGTCATTGCTCCACGGCCGAAAGTTGGGGCGAGACTCGCCACCGTCGGGCCGTGTCAGACGCGTGCCTGGTTGTCGAACGCCAGAATGCCGGTCGCGCGCACCACCTTGTAGGTGGCGAACGCGGTTTCGTTGGTGGTCGCCGAGGCGGCCAGGAAGCCGGCGGTCAGCCAGCGGTTCACCGTGACGCCCGCCTCGTTGGTCGGGATGAAGTTCGCGTCGCGGTCGTCCTTCATGGCGCGGGCGATCTTGTCGAGCGCCGCGTCCCAGGAGATCGGCTCGAACCGGTCGGACCCGGCCTTGCGCAGCATCGGCCGCGTCAGGCGCGTCTCCGACTTCACGATGTCGAGGAGCGCCGCGCCCTTGGGGCACAGCGTGCCGCGATTGGTGGGATGGTCCGCATCGCCCTCGATATGGACGATGTTGGCCTTCTCGCCCTTCCTGAGGTCGCCCTTCGAATAGAGGATGATGCCGCAGGCGACCGAGCAGTAGGTGCAGGTGTTTCGCGTTTCCGTGGTGTTCACCAGGCGGAACGGCTTGACCGCCGCGGCCACCGCCGCCTCCGCCTCGCTGAAGCCGAAGGCTCCGAGCGTCGTCCCCGCGATCCCCGCCCCGGACGTTTTCAGGAACGTCCTGCGCGAGAGCTCCATGTTCATGTGAGCCTCCCGAGTTGCCGTTGCGAAACCCATCACGCGATAGGCATCGCTGATCAACGACGCTAACTTTTTCACTGTTCCAATGTCAAACCGTCTAAAGACGTAGCCGGCCGGAAAAACGCTTTCATTCCAATAACCTCTCTGCCCCTGCCGTGCGTTCTGACAATATTGCGATGCGGGAGGGCCGGCTTTGGCCCGCCGGCCGATTGACGAGGTGCCGGCAGCGGCGCAGCATCGCCCGCGTGCTCACGAAGCAGGCTCCCGCGTGCCGGGGCTCCCTCAACTGGCTTGCCGCGCTGACTTTTGCTTCCCTTGCGTCAATGCCGCCGGGGGAAACGGCGCTCGCCGCGCCCGAGACCCTCTCGGCCGAGCCGACATCGCCTCTGCCCTATGGCCAGCCCGCCCCGCCGCTCGCGCGTCCCTCGCTCGATCACGGGCCGATCGACCGCGCCGCGCTGCACAATCGGATCGTCATCGTTCACTTCTTCGCGACATGGTGCGAGCCGTGCCGCGAGGAGATGGCCGCGCTCACCCGCTTCGTCGAGCGCCACCGCGACCAGCCGGTCACGGTGCTCGCGGTAGATGTCGGCGAGGTCGAGGTACGGGTGCGCCGCTTCTTCGAGAGCCAGCCGGTGCCGTTCGCGATCCTGCTGGACGAAGACCGCTCCGCCACCAAGCAATGGGGCATCGAGTTCCTGCCGACCAGCTATGTGGTCGACCCGGCCGGCAATCTCGGCCTCTTCGTCGCCGGTCCGGTCGACTGGGACGACCCTGCCACCGACAGCATCATCCAGAGCCTGACGACCCCTGCGACCTCGCCCGCGCAAGGCGAGCTGCCGCCCTCTCAACCGATGATCGGGAGCAAGCCATGACCAGCCGTCGCGATTTCCTGAAAGCCGGTGCCGCCCTCACGGCCGTCGCCGCCCTTCCCCCGTCGGCCTTCGCGCAGGCCGCGAGCCCCGCCGCCGCCGCGACCTTCGCGCCCAAGCCCGGCGCCTGGCGCCAGTTCGAGGTCGTCACCACGCTCGACGTCGGCCCGGTCGAGGGCAAGGCCGGTCCGGCGCAGGCCTGGGTGCCGCTGCCCTCCTACACTGCCGAGGACTGGTTCAAGCCCGCCAGCAACAGCTGGAAGACCAACGCCAGGACCGCCGAGATGGTGAAGGACCCCCATTACGGCGCCGGGATGCTGCATCTCGTCTGGGCCGAGGACGAGGCCAAGCCGACGGTCGAGATCACCTCGAAATTCGCCACCCGCGACCGCGCCACCGACTTCTCCGCGCCCAGCAACGTGCCCGCGCTGGCGGCCGAGCAGCGCGCGCTGTTCCTCGCCGCCACTGACCTGATCCCGACTGACGGCATCGTCAAGGAAACGGCGGACGGGATCGTCGCCGGCAAGACCAGCGATCTCGACAAGTCCCGCGCCATCTATGAGTGGGTGGTCGAGAACACCTATCGCAACGCCGCCACGCCCGGCTGCGGCACCGGCGACATCGCCTCGCTGCTCAAGAGCGGCAATCTCGGCGGCAAGTGCGCCGACCTCAACGCGCTGTTCGTCGGGCTCAACCGCGCCGCCGGCGTTCCCGCGCGCGACCTCTACGGCATCCGCGTCGCCCCCTCCGCCTTCGGCTACAAGAGCCTCGGCGCCAATTCGCCGGTCATCTCCAAGGCCCAGCACTGCCGCGCCGAGGTGTGGCTCGACGGCTATGGCTGGGTGGCGACCGACCCCGCCGACGTGCGCAAGGTCGTGCTGGAGGAGCCGCCGGGCAAGAACGCCATGGACGATGCCAAGGTCCTCGCCGCCCGCAAGGCGCTGTTCGGCGCCTGGGAGGGCAACTGGCTGGCCTATAATGACGGCCACGACATCGCCCTGCCCGGCTCCAGCGGCCCGAAGCTCGGCTTCCTGATGTACCCGCAGGCGGAAGTCGCGAGCCTGCGCCACGATTGCCTCGACCCCGGCGCCTTCGCCTACAAGATCACCGCGAGCGAGCTCTCGGCCTGATCCGGCGCACTTTCGGCGCCCGTGCGCCGCTCTCGACACGTTCCCTCCCGCGCCATCCCCGCGCGGGGGGGCAAGCATGGAGCCCATCATGCTCGACAAGCCTGCCGCGGGCGCGCCGTCCGGCGCCCCGCTCCGCCTTACCAGCCTCGCCCATGGCGGGGGGTGCGGCTGCAAGCTCGCGCCCTCGGTGCTGCGCGAGCTCCTCGCCGAGCAGCCGGCCGGCGGTCCGTTCGAGCGGCTGCTGGTCGGCACCGAAACCGGCGACGACGCGGCCGTCTACCAGCTCGACGACGAGACCTGCCTGATCGCCACCACCGACTTCTTCATGCCGATGGTGGACGACCCCTACGAGTTCGGCCGCATCGCCGCCACCAACGCCATCTCCGACGTTTACGCCATGGGCGGCAAGCCGCTGATGGCACTCGCCATTCTCGGCATGCCGCTCGGCAAGCTGCCCACCGCCATGGTGCGCGAGATCCTGAAGGGCGGGCAGGCGATCGCGGCGGAGGCCGGCATTCCCGTCGCCGGCGGCCATTCCATCGACGCGCCCGAGCCGATCTACGGCCTCGCCGTCATCGGCACCGCCTCGCCGGCGATGATCCGCAAGAACAGCACCGCCCGGGCCGGCGACGCGCTCATCCTCACCAAGGCGCTCGGCGTCGGCCTCTATTCGGCGGCGTTCAAGAAGGAGGCGCTGCCGCCCGCCGCCTATGCCGAGATGATCGGCTCCATGACCACGCTCAACCGCATCGGCGCCGAGCTCGGCCGCCGCGCCGAGGTGCATGCGGTGACCGACGTCACCGGCTTCGGCATTCTCGGCCACGGCCTCGAGGTCGCGCGCGGCTCCTCGCTGACGCTCCATCTCGACGCCGAAGCGCTACCGGTGCTGGCCGAGGCGGAAAGGCTGGCGCGCGAGGGCTTCGTCACCGGTGCCTCGCACCGCAACTGGGCGAGCTATGGCGAGGCGGTGGCGCTGCCGGACGACTTCCCGGACTGGCGCCGCCACCTGCTCACCGACCCGCAGACCTCCGGCGGGCTGCTCGTCGCCTGCGAACCGGGAGCGGCGAGCACCCTGCTCGCCGAGATCCGCGCGGCGGGCTACCCCTCGGCCGCCGTCATCGGCCGCATGGCCGAGGGCGCGCCGGGCGTCGTCGTCTCCGGCTGACGGCGGGCCGCGCGCACCCGCGCGTGGTTCGCGTCCGCCCAGGCGATCAGCCCGCCCAGCGGCACCATGAGCGAGCGGCCGAGCTCGGTCAGCTCGTAATCGACGCGCGGCGGCACGGTGGCGAACACCGTGCGCGAGATCAGCCCGTCATTTTCCAGCGAGCGCAGCGTCTGGGTCAGCATGCGCTGGGAAATGTCGGGGATCGCCCGGCGCAGCTCCGAGAAGCGCCGCACGCGAAGGGCGAGCTCCATCAGCACCAGCACGCTCCAGCGATCGCCGATGCGATCGAGCAGCGAGCGTGTGGGGCATGCCTCGGCCACCGCCGCCCTGTCCGGCTTCATCCTCGTCTCCCGTGCCTTCGCGCCTGCGAGAGGCGCCATGGTTACGCGGCGCATACCGAGGCACTTCAAAAACCCTTCTTGCGCCTTGGATACGTTTTAGCATCTTAGTCTCAATTCGTAACCATGGGCAGCAGACTGTCCGTCAGAAGGGACCGACCATGATCGCCATCACCGCTGCCAGCGGAAAGCTGGGCGCCGCCATCGCCGACGCGCTTCTCGAAAAGGGCCGGGCCGCCGGCACCCGCCTCGTCGCCCGTTCGCCGGAAAAGCTCGCCGCGCGCAAGGCGCAGGGCTTCGACGTCGCCGCCGGCGACTATGAGGATCCCGAAAGCCTGAAGGCCGCCTTCGCCGGCGTCGACACGCTCGTGCTCATTTCCGGCATGGGGCCGAACGAGGTGCGCATCGCCCAGCACCGCAACGCCATCGAGGCGGCGAAGGCCGCGGGCGTCGCGCGCATCCTCTACACCAGCGCCACCAACCCGAACGACGCCAGCCTGTTCGACTGGGCCAAGGCGCATGTAGCGACCGAAGCCGAGCTGAAGGCCAGCGGGCTCGCCTGGACCATCCTGCGCGACAATTCCTATTTCTCGAACAACGACGCGCTCTTCGCCCAGGCGAAGGAGAGCGGCGTGCTGCCCTTCACCGGCATCGACGCCAAGGTCGCCTATGTCACCCATAAGGACGTGGCGGAATCGGTCGTCGGCGCGCTGGCGCCCGGCCATGAGAACAAGGTCTACGAGATTGCCGGCGGCGAAGCGTGGAGCGCGGCCGATCTCGCCGCCATCCTCTCCGAGCTGACCGGCAAGGAGATCCGCGCCATCGACGTGCCGGTGGCGGCCTTCGAGCAGCAGTTCCGCTCCATGGGCCTGCCGGACTGGGTCGCCTCCGGCGTCGCGAGCTTCTACGCCGCGCTCGGCGCGGGCGAATATGCCGCGACTTCGGCCGATGTCGAGCGCCTGGCCGGTCGCCCGTCGACCAGTGCCCGCGACTACCTCGCCTCTGTGGTCTAGCGCCGAACTAAAGGCGGCGCCGTCTTCGACGAAAGGAGCGCCCCATGCTGCAAATCCGCCGAAATCTTGCCGCCAGCCGAGGCTAGATCGCGTCCCATGGCAAGCTTGTACGGCGATCTCATCAGCCTCATCACCATGGTCGGTCACCTGATCATCGAGGCCTTCCGGTTTCTTGGCAGATAGCCGGGCGCACGCGCGGCGCCCGGTTCTGCGGGCCGCGACATCGCGCCCTCGCTGATCAGGCTCGTCATACGGTAACCAGATGTGGGACTATGGCGGTGCGGGACATCGTTACCCGGCTTAGTCCCAATAGGAATGGCGTGAACTTTGTGGCTGATAGAACGTCAACGATGAAGCGGCTCACGAAGGACGGAGGAACGGCGTGCGGGTCACAAGGGAAAAGGTTCTGGAGCATCGCCACGCCATACTCGACGCGGCGTCGCAGCTTTTCCGCGAGCGCGGCTTCAGCGATGTCGGCGTCGCCGAGATCATGCAGGCGAGCGGGCTGACCCACGGAGCCTTCTACGGTCATTTCGACTCCAAGGCCGACCTCGCCCACCAGGCGTGCCGCAACGCCTGCGCCGAGGGCCTCGCCCGCATGGCCGAGACCGGCAGCCTCGGCGCCATCATCGAGCGCTACCTCTCCCCCGCCCACCGCGACAATGCCGCCCATGGCTGCGCCCTCTCGGCTCTCGGCGGCGAGGTCGCCCGCCAGTCGCCGAGCCTGCAGGGCGATTATGCGGCGGGGCTGGCGGACTTCATCGGCGAGATCGAGCGCCGGCTCGATGAGCCCGATCCGGACGCCCGGCGCCGCGAGGCGATCGGCATCCTCTCCACCATGGTCGGGGCGCTGACCATGGCCCGCGCCGTCGCCGGCGGCGATGCGGAACTGTCGGACGAGATCCTCGCCGCCGCCCGCGCCCGCCTCGGCGAAGACGCGGGCGAGTGACGCCCGCACGTGAGGCCCGGCGGGCCGACCCCCGCTGAACGACGTATTGCCCGCGCGGGACCGGCCGGGGACAAACGGGGGGACGCCATTCCGGCGCAGGGTGCCGCCTCCGCATGTCGATCCGGATCCTCCACGAATTTCGCGGCCAGCGGGTCGGGGTGATCCACCCGCCGGGCGAGCCGTGCACGAGCCTCGTCGGGCACCTGCGCGGCATAGGCTGCACGGTCGAGACGATCTGGCCGGTGCCGGAGGCGTGGCCGGAAGCGGAAATCGTGTTCCTCGCCATGCCGCCCGACGCCAAGGCGGCGATCCTCGCCCTGCTCGGCGCCCCGGCCGAGCGGCGTCCGATGCTGGTCGCCGTCGTCGGCCACGAGGACGCCGCGGCGCTGCCGCTGGTGCTGGAATCGAACGCGGCGGCGGTGATCGAACAGCCGATCGAGCCCGTCGGCCTGCTCGCCAATCTCGCGGTCGCGCGGGGTCTCTGGCTGGAGCGGGAGGAAGCCCGCCGGACCATCGCCCGGCTCGAGCGCAAGCTCGGCGGCGTGCAGAAGATCCAGCGGGCGAAGAACATCCTGATGGCGTTCCAGGGGATTTCCGAGGAGGACGCCTATCAGAGTATCCGCCGCCAGGCGATGGCCAAGCGCATGCCGATGGAGGATATGGCGCTGACCATCATCCATGCCAGCGAGCACTTGAACTACAGGCCCAAGGATGCTTAAGTCAGTAATTGGATGAATAGCGTTCTTTATATGCGCTACACCTTCCGTCGGGCCATCAATGACGCTGGCCCCGCCTAGCTATGCAGCCCGTGACGTTCGCAAGGACCTGACGGGCTTTTTTGTTGCTTGCCTCTGGCGGGACAATGACGTCGCCGCCGCGCAGTCCACTGACCCTCCGGCAGGTCCCGACGCCGGCGGGCCTTCAGTCCATGTCCCGGAACGCAGGGCCGCACCGCCGAGGTCGGCGGCACAGGCTTTCACGCGAGGAGAAGACCATGTTGCACGGCGATGTATCCAGCAGCAAAGACACCGTCGGTGTCGCGGTGGTGAACTACAAGATGCCGCGGCTGCACACCAAGGCCGAGGTGCTCGCCAACGCGAAGAAGATCGCCGACATGGTCCTCGGCATGAAGGTCGGCCTGCCGGGCATGGACCTCGTGATCTTCCCCGAATACTCGACCCACGGGATCATGTACGATTCCAAGGAGATGTACGAGACCGCCTCGACGGTGCCGGGCGACGAGACCGAGATCTTCGCCGAGGCGTGCCGCAAGGCCAAGGTGTGGGGCGTGTTCTCGCTCACCGGCGAGCAGCATGAGGAGCACCCCAACAAGGCGCCCTACAACACGCTGATCCTGATGAACGAAAAGGGCGAGATCGTCCAGAAGTACCGCAAGATCATGCCGTGGGTGCCGATCGAGGGCTGGTATCCGGGCAACTGCACCTATGTCTCGGAAGGCCCGAAGGGGCTGAAGATCTCGCTCATCATCTGCGACGACGGCAACTATCCCGAGATCTGGCGCGACTGCGCGATGAAGGGCGCCGAGCTGATCGTGCGCTGCCAGGGCTACATGTACCCGGCCAAGGATCAGCAGGTCATCATGGCCAAGGCGATGGCCTGGGCCAACAACTGCTATGTGGCGGTCGCCAACGCGGCGGGCTTCGACGGGGTCTATTCCTATTTCGGCCACTCGGCGATCGTCGGCTTCGACGGGCGCACGCTCGGCGAGTGTGGCGAGGAGGAGTACGGCATCCAGTACGCCGCGCTCTCCACCTCGCTGATCCGCGACGCGCGCAAGAACATGCAGTCGGAGAACCACCTCTTCAAGCTGGTCCATCGCGGCTATACCGGCATGATCAATTCCGGCGACGGCGACAAGGGCGTGGCCGAGTGCCCCTACGACTTCTACAAGAAGTGGGTCGCCGACCCGGAGGGCACGCGCGAGATGGTGGAATCCTTCACCCGCCCGATGGTCGGCACCGAGGAAGCTCCGATCGAGGGCATCCCCAACCCCGAGACCGCGCATCGCTGACGCGCCGTCCGCCTCCGGCCACGGGGCGGCGGCAGCGCCGCCCCTCTCCCGCCGCCGTCCCTCCCGGCGCTACCCCTCAGCGCCGGGCCAGGCGAAAATAGAGCTCGGACAGGCGCATCGGCAGGCCCTCTGCGCGCCGCACCGGCATGGCGTTGGCCTTGCCGAAGATGCGCGCACCCGAGCCGACGCCGGCCGGGTCGAGCATGACGCCGAACGTGTCGATGCCGGCCGCGCGCAGCGCCATGACGGCGCGGCGGGCGTCGACCACGAGGTCCGCGGACGCCACGTCGATGTCGGACGGCTCGCCGTCGCTCAGCACCAGCACCAGCTTGCGGAAGCTGCGCACCCGGGAGATCGCCGCCCCCGCATGGCGCAGCGCCGCGCCGAGCCGCGTCGAGAGCCCCGATTCCAGCCCCGCAAGGCGCGAGAGCGCTTCCCCGCCATAGGGCTCGGCGAAGTCCTTCACCGTGGTCACCCGCACATCACCCCGCCCGGCCGAGGCGAAGGCTAGCAGCGCGAAATCGTCGCCGAGTTGGTCCAGCGCCCCGGCCAGCATGGCGACCGCCAGCTTCTCGATGTCGAGCACCGTCGCGCCGTCCGCCAGCCGCTCACGGGTGGACTGCGAGACGTCGACCAGAACCAGCACGGCGAGGTCGCGCTGGTTGAGCACGGTGGAGCGGAACACCCGCATGTCCGGCACCTCGCCGGCCTTGCGGGCGATGGCGGTCTCGATTGCGGCGTCGAGGTCGAGATCGTGGCCCTCCGCCTGCCGCTTCAGCCGCGCCGCCCGCCCGACCTTGGCCGCCCGCACCAGCCGGGCGATGCGCGCGCGCAGCGGCGCGGCGCGGTCGAGCGCGCGTTGCAGGGCGCGAGTGTCGCCCCAAACCGGGGCGATGGCGCGCACGCTGGTCCAGTCCGCCCGCTCGATGCCGGCCGCCGCGTCCCATTCGGGATAGGTCGCGATCACCCGGCCTTCGCTCGCGGGCGGGGACGGCCGCGCCCGCCCCGTGGGCTCGCTCGCCGGCGGCTCGCCGGCCTTGCCGTCCTCGGTCTCGCGGCGCTCGATGCGGGCGGCGTCGACGGCGAGCTCGACCTCGTCCGTCATTTCGGGATCGATGTCGGAGAAGTCCCACAACCCCAGCCCGTCGTCACGATAGGCCGGTTCGACCACATGGCCGCGCGCATCGAAGCGCAGGCGCCGCTGGCCGACATCATTGGCGAGGCGGGTGCCGATATCGAGGCTGATGGCGGGCTCGCCGATCCGCTCCTGCGCCTCGCGGAACAGGCGCTGGGCCTTGCCCACCAGCTCGTCGGGATCGCGATAGGAGGGGTCGAACAGACCGCGCGCCACCCGCGCCAGCAGCGCGGCGGTGGTTGGCCCGTCCTCTGGCGTGGCGAGATGGTAGGGCGCCCACAGCCGGCGCAGCCCCGGATAGCGGCGCATCGCCAGATATTCGATCCGCGCATCCTCCACCAGCGTCGCCAGCGCCATCTGCACCGGCTTGAACCGGGCGATCGGAAAGCGCGGATTGCCGAAGGCGAGATGCGCGCCGGCATGGATGGCGGCGGCGAGATAGAGCCGGCGCGCGCCCGCCTCGTCCACCCCGGGGAACACCGCCGGCATGCGGATCACCGGCCCGGCGACATTTACGCGCCGCGGCGCGTCGCGCGGGCCGGGCGGCAGAGGCTGGAGCAACGGGAGCTGGAACGGCGGGGCGGCGCCCCACAGCGCGGCGAGCACCATCTTCAGCTCGCCCTCGAGCGCGTCGAAGCCCGGCCCGGCGCCGATGCGCTCCACCATCGCCCGCGCTAGCGCGTCGTCGAGCGCGAAGAACGCCAAGCGGCGCGCGCGGTCGCGCCCGGCCGCCTTCAGCCCGGCATCGACGAACGCTTCGAACCCCGCCACATGGCCGGCGACCAGAACGTCCGTGGCACGCAGGCCGAGCGGCTCGACGCCCTCCGGCGCCGCCCGCGCCAGCTTAACCAGCGAGCGCCACCAGACGGCGTGCTCGCCCGCGTCGGCGAGCCGCGTGTCGATGCGGGCGAAGGCGTCGAGCGCCGCCGCGGCCGGCTTCGCGCCAGCCTCGCGGCAGATGGCGGCGGCCTGACGCCCCGCCTCGGCGAGGCTTTCCACGTCGAGCCGTCCGCAGAGCCCGACGCTGGCCTGCCAGAAGGCGAGCAGGCAGCCCGCGCCGGCATTGGCCTCGACCAGCGCGAGTGCGCCCTCGGCCCAGGGCTCCATCGCGCCGGCGCCGAACCGGCCCTCGAGCCGCCGCCATGTCGTCTCGAAGGGGCCGCGCAGCGTCTGCCGGCCACGCATCAGCCGGGCGAGGCGCGCGCCGGCCGGCGCCTCGACAGCCGGCAGAACGCTCATGCGAGACAGGCGGCGATTGCCGCGCCGAGCGCCTCGCGCACCTCCGCGTCGTCGGTGATCGGCAGCACGATCCCCGCATGCACCGCTGCCTCCAGCGACACGCCGCCGGCCGCGAGGCGTCCGGCATGGATGAGCATGCGGGTCGAGGCACCCTCGTCCAGCCCCTGCCCGCGCAGGTTCCGCGAGCAGGCGGCGATGGCGACCAGACTGCGCGCCAGATCCGGGTCCACGCAGGCTTCGCGCATGACGATCTCCGCCTCCAGCTCAGGGACCGGATAGTCGAAATCGATGGCGACGAAGCGCTGCTTGGTGGACTCCTTCAGGTCCTTCACCGCGCTCTGGTAGCCGGGATTGTAGGAGATCACGAGCTGGAAGTCGGGATGGGCGGAGACCAGCTCGCCGCGCTTCTCCAGCGGCAGGATGCGCCGCGCGTCGGTCAGCGGATGAATGACGACGGTGGTGTCCTGCCGCGCCTCCACGATCTCATCGAGATAGCAGATGCCGCCATGGCGCACCGCCTGCGTCAGCGGCCCGTCGTGCCACACCGTGCCCTCCGGGGTGAGCAGGAAGCGCCCGGCGAGGTCGGCGGCCGTCATGTCCTCATGGGCGGCGACGGTGATGAGCGGCTGGTGCAGGCGCCAGGCCATGTATTCGACGAAGCGCGTCTTGCCGCAGCCGGTCGGCCCCTTCAGCATCACCGGCAGGCGGTGGCGCCAGGCCGCCTCGAACACCGCCACCTCGTCGCCGACGGGCCGGTAATAGGGTTCGGCGGCGATGCGGTAGGCGGAAAGGTCGGTGTCGACGAGCATGCGGGGTCTCCGTGAGGGCTCCACGGGCACTCCCCGGCATGCAGGGACCACCCCGGAAAGGGCTGCCGGCCGTCCCTGCCGCCAAGGCCGCGACGACGCTGTCGCGGCCCTTCGCAATTAGAAGTCCGATTTGCCGCGCCGCACAAGAGGGCGAATGCCCCCGGGCGACGCTCAGGTGAAGTCGAGCACCATGCGCCCGTCGATCCGGCCGTCCTTCAGGTCGGCGAAGATGTCGTTGATCTTCTCCAGCGGCGCCTTGTGGATCTCCGCCTTCACCTTGCCCTCCACGGCGAAGGCGACCGATTCATCGAGGTCGCGCCGCGTGCCGACGATCGAGCCCCGCACCGTGATGCGCTTCAGCACGACGTCGAAGATCGGGGTCGCGAACTCGCCGGGCGGCAGGCCGACGAGGCTCACCGTGCCCTTGCGCCGCACATAGGACAGCGCCTGGCTGAAGGCCGGCGGCGAGACCGCCGTCACCAGCACGCCATGCGCCCCGCCGCCCGTCGCCTTGACGATCTCGGCGACCGCGTCGGGTGAGCGCGCGTCGACGGCGAGGTCGGCGCCGGTCTCGCGCGCGAGCTCCAGCTTGTCGGGCGAGACGTCGAGCGCGGCGACGTGGAAGCCCATCGCCTTGGCGTACTGGATGGCGATGTGGCCGAGCCCGCCGACGCCGGAGATGGCGACCCATTCGCCCGGCCGCGCCTCGGTCTCCTTCAGCCCCTTGTAGGTCGTCACCCCCGCGCACAGGATCGGCGCGAGCTGGGCGAAGTCGCCCTTCGGCGGCAGGCGCGTGACGAAGGGTGCGGCGGCGATGACATATTCGGCGAACCCGCCGTCGCAGCTATAGCCGGTGTTGTGCTGGTGCTCGCACAGCGTCTCCCAGCCGGTCTCGCAATATTCGCAGGCGCGGCAGGCATCGTGCAGCCAGGCGACGCCGACCGCGTCGCCCTCCTTCAGGCCGGTCACGCCCGGGCCGAGCGCGACGACATGGCCGGCCGCCTCGTGGCCGGGGATAAAGGGCGGGGAAGGCTTCACCGGCCAGTCGCCGTCGGCCGCGTGCAGGTCGGTGTGGCACACGCCGCAGGCGACGACCTTGACCAGCACCTCGCCCGGGCCGGGCACCGGCACCGGCACCTCCTCGATCGTGAGCGGCTTGCCGAACGCCCGCACCACCGCCGCCTTCATCATGTTCGCCATGTCAGATCCTCCGATGTCGGGCGGACCTTAGCGGCCGACGGGCCAGCGGCGTTGACAGCGGTCAAGTCGGGGCGCGGCGAAAAGGGGCATGATGGGCAAATCACGTCGCCCGGGGCGTCCGTCCCGCCAAATCCCTTCCGCCTGCACAGTGGCGCCCCATTCCCGTCGAATGGTGATGGCGCGCCCGGCCGGCCTATACTACCGAACCGCTGCTTCGAGGTCGTCACGATGAAGGCTATGGTCCTTTCCGCCTGCCGCACGCCGCTGCGGATGGAGGAACGCCCGACGCCCGTTCCCGGGCCAGGCGAGATCCGCATGCGGGTGGAAGCCTGCGCCGTCTGCCGGACCGATCTCCACGTCGTCGATGGCGAGCTGCCGCCCGGCAAGCTGCCGGTCGTGCCGGGCCACGAGATCGTCGGCATCGTCGAGGCGCATGGCGAGGGCGTCGCGGCGCCCGCCATCGGCCAGCGCGTCGGCATACCCTGGCTCGGCCATACCTGCGGGACCTGCCCCTACTGCACATCGCACCGCGAGAACCTGTGCGACGACCCGCTGTTCACCGGCTACACAAGAGACGGCGGCTTCGCGACCCACGTGGTGGCGGACGCCAGCTATGCCTTCGCGCTGGACGGCTTCGACGACCCCGTCGCCACCGCGCCGCTGATGTGCGCCGGGCTGATCGGCTGGCGCTCGCTCAAGATGGCGGGCGAGGCGCGCCGGGTCGGCCTCTATGGGTTCGGCGCCGCCGCCCATCTCATCGCCCAGGTGTGCCGCTGGCAGGGGCGCGAGTTCTTCGCCTTCACCAGCCCCGGCGACCAGGCGGCGCAGCAGCATGCGCTGTCGCTCGGTGCCTCGTGGGCCGGTGGATCGGACGAGCCGCCCCCGGTCCTGCTCGACGCCGCCATCATCTTCGCCCCGGTCGGCGCGCTGGTGCCGGCGGCGCTGCGCGCGGTGCGCAAGGGCGGGCGCGTGGTGTGCGGCGGCATCCATATGAGCGACATCCCGCAATTTCCCTACTCGATCCTTTGGGAGGAGCGGCAGGTGCTCTCGGTGGCGAACCTCACGCGCGACGACGCGCGCGAATTTCTCGCCCTGGCGCCCGAGGCTGTCGCAAAGGTGACAACAACGACCTATCCGCTGGAGCGTGCGAACGACGCTCTCGCGGATCTGCGCGCGGGCCGCTTCCAGGGCGCCGCCGTGCTGGTGCCGTGACCGGCGCCGCCGGTCGCTCGACTTCACGTGATGATGGATCTGACAGGAGGACAACGGATGGCGGTTGAGCAGAGCGCGACGACAGGCCCGCTGACGCCCGAACTGATGTCGCGCATGAATGCGTGGTGGCGGGCGGCGAACTTTCTCTCGGTCGGACAGATCTATCTTCTCGACAACCCGCTGCTGCGCGAGAAGCTCGCCATCGAGCACGTGAAGCCCCGGCTGCTGGGCCATTGGGGCACCACGCCCGGGCTCAACTTCCTCTATCTCCACCTCAACCGCGTGATCAACGACACCGGCTCGAACGTGCTGTTCATCGCCGGGCCGGGGCACGGTGCGCCGGGGGTGGTCGCCTCCACCTATCTGGAAGGCACCTATAGCGAGCTCTACCCGGACGTCTCGCGGGACGAGGAAGGCATCCGCCGGCTGTTCCGCCAGTTCTCCTTCCCGGGCGGCATACCGAGCCATGCGGCACCGGAGACGCCCGGCTCGATCCACGAGGGCGGCGAGCTCGGCTATTCGCTCTCGCACGCCTACGGCGCCGCGCTCGACAATCCCGACCTCGTGGTCGCCTGCGTGATTGGCGACGGCGAGGCCGAGACCGGCCCGCTCGCCACCTCCTGGCACGGCAACAAGTTCCTCAACCCGGCCTCGGACGGGGCGGTGCTGCCGATCCTGCACCTCAACGGCTACAAGATCGCCAACCCCACCGTGCTCGCCCGCATCACGCCGGAGGAGCTGAAGTCGCTGATGGAGGGCTTCGGCTACGCCCCGGTGTTCGTCGAGGGCGACGATCCCGAGCTGATGCACCAGGCGATGGCGAGCGCCTTCGACAAGGCGTTCGCCGACATCCGCGCGATCCAGAAGGCCGCCCGCGAGGACGGCTCGACGGAGCGGCCGCGCTGGCCGATGATCGTGCTCAAGAGCCCCAAGGGCTGGACCGGCCCGAAATTCGTCGACGGCAAGAAGACCGAGGGCTTCTGGCGCTCGCACCAGGTGCCGTTCTCCGACATGTCGAAGCCCGAGCACCTCGCTCTGCTCGAGGAATGGATGAGGGGCTACAAGCCCGAGGAGCTGTTCGACGCGAACGGCAGCCTGAAGCCGGAGATCGCCTCGCTGGCGCCGGACGGCGCGCTGCGCATGAGCGCGAACCCGCACGCCAATGGCGGCGCGCTGCGCCGGCCGCTGCGGCTGCCGGACTTCACCGACTACGCGGTCGACGTGCCCCAGCCCGGCGCCAAGGACGGCGAGTCGACCTACATCATGGGCACCTTCCTGCGCGACGTGATGAAGGCGAATCTCGAGAGCCGGAACTTCCGCGTGTTCGGCCCGGACGAGACCGCCTCCAACCGGCTGCAGGCGCTGTTCGAGGTGACCGAGCGTGCGTGGGACGCTTCCACCATTCCCGAGGACGAGCATCTCGCCCATGACGGGCGGGTGATGGAGATGCTGAGCGAGCACATGTGCCAGGGCTGGCTGGAGGGCTACCTCCTGACCGGCCGGCACGGCCTGTTCTCCTGCTACGAGGCGTTCATCCACATCGTCGATTCAATGTTCAACCAGCACGCCAAATGGGTGAAGTCGGCCAACGCCGTGGAATGGCG
This sequence comes from Ancylobacter mangrovi, assembly GCF_024752335.1. NCBI lineage: Bacteria > Pseudomonadati > Pseudomonadota > Alphaproteobacteria > Hyphomicrobiales > Xanthobacteraceae > Ancylobacter > Ancylobacter mangrovi. Next base: position 45,435 of record NZ_JANTHY010000011.1, read on the forward strand.
CCGGCCCATCGCCTCGCTGAACTACCTGCTCACCTCCCATGTCTGGCGGCAGGACCACAACGGCTTCAGCCACCAGGACCCCGGCTTCATCGACCATGTGGTGAACAAGAAGGCGGACATCGTGCGGGTCTACCTGCCGCCGGACGCCAACACCCTGCTCTTCGTCACCGACCACTGCCTGAAGAGCTGGAACCGGGTGAACGTGATCGTCGCCGGCAAGCAGCCCGAGCCGCAATGGCTCGACATGGACGCGGCCATCAACCACTGCACCAAGGGCATCGGCATCTGGGAGTGGGCGAGCAGCGACGCGGAGGGCGAGCCGGACGTGGTGATGGCCTGCGCCGGCGACGTGCCGACGCTGGAGACGCTGGCGGCGGTCGACCTGCTGCGCGGCTATTTCCCGGAGCTGAAGATCCGCGTCATCAACGTCGTCGACCTGATGACGCTGCAGTCGAGCACCGAGCACCCGCACGGCCTGAACGACCGCGACTTCGACGCGCTGTTCACCACGAACAAGCCGGTGATCTTCGGCTATCACGGCTATCCGTGGCTGATCCACCGCCTGACCTACAAGCGCACCAACCACCACAACATCCATGTGCGCGGCTATGTGGAGGAAGGCTCCACCACCACGCCCTTCGACATGGTGGTGCGCAACCGGCTGGACCGCTTCCATCTCGCCATGGACGCGATCGAGCGCATCAGCTCGCTGGGCAGCGTCGGCGTGCATGCCCGCGAGGAGCTGCGCGACAAGCTGACCGAGCATGCGCGCTACATCCGCGCCCACGGCGTCGACATGCCCGAGGTGCGCGACTGGCGCTGGCCGACCGAGGCCTGACGCCCCGCCGGCGGAAAAGCGCGATGGCGGGGGAGCCCGCCGCCATCGCGCACGCCCGACAGCTTCCTGACAGGTGGCCGGCCCTAGCGTGCCGGTGCTCGCCGAGCGAGCCCAACGCCCGAAAGGAAGAACACCCATGCGCAGAATCGTTGCCGGCCTCGGCGCCCTCGCCGTGATCGCTCCCGCCCTGCTTGCCCCCGTCGCCGCGTTCGCCGGCCCCACCTGCACCACCGAAGCCAAGGACAAGTGGATGAGCCAGGACGCCATGAAGGCGAAGGTGGCGGAGATGGGCTACCAGAAGATCAAGACCTTCAAGGTCTCCGGCAGCTGCTACGAGATCTACGGCTACACCAAGGACAACAAGAAGGCCGAGGTCTACTTCAACCCGGTCACCGGCGCGGTCGTCAAATCCGAGATCGACTGATGCGCGAGCGCATCGCTCCGGCTGGAGACGCCACGTCTCCGGCCAACGGCGCCGCCGTCCGGGTGTGGGACCCTGTCGTGCGTCTGTTCCACTGGACGGTGGTCGCCGCCTGCATCCTGAACCTGTTCATCCTCGACGACGGGGACCCGCCCCACAGAATCGTCGGCTATGTCGTGGCCGGAGCGCTGGCGGTCCGGCTCGTCTGGGGCTTCATCGGCACGCGCTACGCCCGGTTCTCCGATTTCGTGCCGACGCCCTCCCGCCTCGCGCGCTATATCGCCGCGCTGGCGAAGGGCCGCGAGCCGCGCGTGCTCGGGCACAATCCGGCCGGCGCGGTGATGATGCTCGCGCTCATGGTCCTGCTGGCGGGCGTCTGCCTGACCGGCTGGATGATGGGGCTCGACGCCTTCTGGGGCGAGGACTGGCTCGAGAAGCTGCACGAGACGCTCGCCAACGCCATACTGGTGCTGGCCCTGCTGCATGCCAGCGCCGCCCTCTTCGAAAGCTGGCGCCACCGCGAAAACCTCGTATGGTCGATGGTGACGGGACGCAAGCGCGCATGAGGGAGCGGTGAGGCTGCTTCTGGTCGAGGACAGCGCACGCCTGCGCCAGCTGATCGCCGAAACGGTCCAGGGTGCGGGCTGGCGCCTCGACATGGCCGGCGGCCTCGACGAGGCGGAAGCCGCGCTCGCCGCCGCGAGCTATGATCTCGTGCTTCTCGACCTCGGCCTGCCGGACGGCGACGGGCTCGACCTGCTGCGCGCCCTGCGCCGCCGCAAGGACCCCACGCCCGCCCTCGTGCTCACCGCGCGCGGCGCGGTCGACGAGCGCATCGCCGGCCTCGACGCCGGCGCCGACGACTATCTCACCAAGCCGTTCAACAATGGCGAACTTCTCGCCCGCGCCCGCGCGCTGCTGCGCCGCGCGCCGCTCTCGACCGCGCCGGTGCTGGAGGCGGGCGCGCTGCGCTACGATCCCGCCACGCACGAGGTGAGCTGCAACGGCACCGCGATCGTCCTCGGGCCGCGCGAGCGCGCTGCGCTGGAAATCCTGATGCGCCATGCCGGCCGCGTCACGCCCAAGCGCGTGCTGGAGACCATGCTCTCCCATTTCGAGGGCGAGACCAGCGCCAACGCGATCGAGCTGCTGCTCTCGCGCCTGCGCCGCAAGCTCGCCACGCATCCCACCGGCACGGCGATCGTGACGGTGCGCGGCGTCGGCTACATGCTGCGCGAGACCGGCGCGTGAACGCCGAGCCGCCCGCCCGGCGCCGCTCCCAGCCGCTGGTGCGCATCGTCGCCGGCCGCATCGTTCTGTTCGCCGCCATCGCCATGCTGGCCCAGCTCGTCGCGGTGCTGGTCGAATATGGCCGCGACCCGCAGAATCTTGCCCGGCTCCTGCTCGAGCGGGAGACCGCGGAACTCGCCGGCGGCCTGTCGCTTCATGACGGCCGCCTCGCCTTCGACCTGCCCTCCGATCTCGCCTCGCGCTACGGCGTGCCCGCCTCCGGCTATTTCGGACGCATCCGCACGGCGAGCGGCGTGGTGCTGTTCTCCCATTGCGACGAGGAATGCACCGAGCATTTCCTGCCGCTCGAATTCAACCCGCCCTCCTTCTGGATGCGCACCATCCGCCCCGGCTACCCGCTCACCTTCGCCGGCGGGCGCGAGGTGGACATCGGCGAGCGCAGCGTGCTGGTGGAGATCGCGGTGTTGGGCGACCGCCAGCACGCGGTCTGGAGCGTGCTGGCGAACGAGGCGCTCGACCACATGCTGCTGCCGATGAGCCTCACGCTCATCTTCGTGCTCGGCGCCACGCTGGCCTCGATACGCACCGCCCTGCGCCCGGTCGCCGCCGCCGCCGGGCAGGCCGAGAGGTTCGATCCGCTCGTTCCCGACAGCCGGCTGGACGAGGCCGGCATGCCGCTGGAGATCGCCCGCCTCGCCGGGGCGGTGAACCGGTCCTATGCGCGCACACGCGAGCTGATGGCGGCGCAGAAGCTCTTCACCTCCGCCATCGCCCACGAGATCCGCACGCCGCTCGCCATCATCCGCATGGAGCTGGAGCGCATCGATCATCCCGCCGCCCGGCAGGCGATCGGCGAGCTCGACGAGCTCGACCATTTCGTCGGCCAGCTCGTCATGCTCGCCCGGCTGGAGGCGGCCGACCGCTCCGGCTTCGAGCGGGTGGATCTCGACGAGCTCGGGCGCGACATCGTCGGCGCGCTCGCCCCCTATGTCTACGATCACGGCGCAATCATCGCCTTCGACGCCTCGTCCAGCCCCTCGGTGCTCGCCCATCCGCCCCTGCTCAAGGACGCGGTGCGCAACCTCATCGAGAACGCGGTGCGCCATGGCGGCCCGTCAGTGCACATCCGCGTCGGCACCGATAACGGTCCCGGCCTGTTCGTGGAGGATGACGGCGTCGGCTTCGCGCCCGCCTCCCGCGAAGTGGCCGCCAGCGACGCGCCGGGGCATTACCGGCGCGCGGGCGGGCTCGGCATCGGGCTCGAGATCGTGCGCCGCATCATGGCGCTGCATGGCGGTCATCTGGAGACCAGAGAGGCGACGCCCTGCGGCGCCCGCGCGCGCCTCGTCTTCCCGCCGGCCGGGGAAGCGCCGGTCACACCCGCTCGATGAGCTCCATCGCCGCCGCGGGATTGCGGACCTTGAAGCCCGAGATCACGAACAGGAACACCTCGCGCGGCGTCTTTTCCGCCGGCGCGGCGACGAGCTTGTCCTTCAGCGCCGCTGGCGTCTCGCCCTTCGCCCATGCCTTGGCGCAATCCGCCCAGCGGTCCAGCGCGGCCGGCGCATAGCCGAGCGGATGGTCCTCGCTCGTGCCCATGATCCGCGCATAGACGAAGGGCGCCGTCACATCGGCGATCTCCGGGAACTCGGAATCCCCGGCATAGATCACCGCCACGCCATGGGCGCGGGCGAGCGCGATGAACTCCGGGTCCCTGAAGCTGTCATGGCGCACCTCCACCGCATGGCGGATGGCGTGCCCGCCGACGGATTTCGGCAACAGCTTGAGGAAGCCCTCGAAATCGGCGGGATCGAACTTCTTGGTCGCCATGAACTGCCAGTTCACCGGGCCGAGCTTCTCCTTGAGCTCGGTGACGCCGCTGTTGAAGAAGCGCTCAATCGACTCGCCCGCCTCGGCGAGCACGCGCCGGTTGGTGGCGAAACGCGGCCCCTTCAGCGCGAACACGAAGCCTTCCGGCGTCTCGGCGTGCCATTTGGCGAAGCTTTCCGGCTTCTGCGAGCCGTAATAGGTGCCGTTGATCTCGATCGCCGTGAGCTTGCCGCTGGCGAATTCGAGTTCGCGCTTCTGCGCCAGCCCGTCGGGATAGAAGGCGCCGCGCCACGGCTCGTAGGTCCAGCCTCCCACGCCGATGCGGATCGGTGCCGCGTTCTTCGCCATCATGGATCTCCGGGTTCGCGCAAGGCGAGGCACGATAGGCGCCTGTTGATCGGAATCAATGCCCGCCCGCCGCCGCCGGGGCATTTCCCACACAGGGGAAAATCATCTCCCCGATCTTCAGAAGCATGCGGAACCGCTGGAAGCGAGCCTTGTCCGAAAGGCCGGCTCGCCGCTGTCACCGGCTCCCGCTAGGCTGGTTCGCGCTGCGGAAGATCAATCCGGGCGCAGGGACGGTTTGGGGGAGCCGGCCTGGTGCCGTTCACGGTCCGAACGATCAGGAATCGGTTTGAGGCATGACGAAATCCCCCAGGAAGCTGATCCTCGCCATCGTCGCACTCGCCGTGCTCGGCGCCGCCTATTACGGCTGGCGCTTCTATCAGGGGAACGGGCTGCCCGACGGCATAGCGGGCGGCAATGGGCGTATCGAGGCCACCGAGATCGACGTCTCGACCAAAACCGCCGGCCGCATCCGGCAGATCCTCGTCGACGAGGGCGACTTCGTCACCGCCGGCGAAGTGCTCGCCCGCATGGACACGGTGCAGCTCGAGGCGAAGCTGCGCCAGGCGCAGGCCGAGCTCAAGCGCGCGATGATCAGCGTCGACACGGCGAACAGCCTCGTCACCCAGCGCGAGGCGGAGCGCAACGCCGCCGAGGCGACTATCGCCCAGCGCCAGGCCGAGCTCGACGCCGCCGAGAAGCGGCTCGCCCGCTCCTCGCAGCTCGTGACGACCAACGCCGTATCGCAGCAGACGGTCGATGACGACCGGGCGAGCGAGCAGGGCGCGAAGGCGGCGGTGGAGGCGGCGAAGGCGCAACTCGCGGCCGGCGAGGCGGCGATCGGCTCGGCCAAGGCCTCGGTGGTCGACGCCGAGGCCGCCGTCGATGCCGCCAAGGCCGCGATCGAGAGCATCCAGGCCGACATCGACGACAGCGTGCTCACCTCGCCGCGCGACGGGCGCGTGCAGTACCGGGTCGCCGAGCCGGGCGAGGTGCTCTCGGCCGGCGGGCGGGTGCTGAACCTCGTCGACCTCGAGGACGTCTACATGACCTTCTTCCTGCCCACCGCGCAGGCCGGGCGGGTGGCGCTCGGCACAGAGGCGCGCATCGTCCTCGATGCCGCCCCGCAATATGTCATCCCCGCCAGCGTCAGCTTCGTCTCCGACGTCGCCCAGTTCACGCCCAAGACGGTGGAGACCGAGGAGGAGCGGCTGAAGCTGATGTTCCGGGTCAAGGCACGCATCCCGCCGGGCCTGCTGCGCAAGCACATCCACCAGGTGAAGACCGGCCTGCCCGGCATGGCCTATGTCCGGCTCGATCCCGATGCGGCCTGGCCCGCCGACCTGACAGAGAACCTTGTGAAATGACCGAGGCGCCCGGCGAAGGGGGCGGCGCCCCGCCCGCGGGGGCGTCGCGGGCGGAGAACGTCGCGCGCCTCCAAGCTGTCGGCCTGTCCTACGGCAAGACGCGCGCGCTCGACGCCATCACGCTCGACCTCCCGTCGGGGCGGATGGTCGGGCTGATCGGTCCGGACGGGGTCGGCAAGTCGAGCCTGCTCTCGCTCGTCGCCGGCGCGCGCAAGGTGCAGCAAGGCCGCATCGAGGTGCTCGGCGGCGACATCGCCGACGCCACCCACCGCCGCCTCACCTGCCCGCGCATCGCCTACATGCCGCAGGGGCTGGGCCGGAACCTCTACCCCACGCTGTCCGTGTTCGAGAACATCGACTTCTTCGCCCGCCTGTTCGGCCAGGGGCGGGAGGAGCGCGAGCGGCGCATCGGCGAACTGCTGAAGGCGACCGGGCTCGACCCGTTCCCGGACCGTCCGGCCGGCAACCTTTCGGGCGGCATGAAGCAGAAGCTCGGCCTGTGCTGCGCGCTGATCCACGACCCGGACCTGCTCATCCTCGACGAGCCGACCACCGGCGTCGACCCGCTCTCGCGCCGCCAGTTCTGGGAGCTGATTGGCGAGATCAGGCGCGAGCGCCCGGGCATGAGCGTGGTCGTGGCGACCGCCTATATGGAGGAGGCGCAGGGCTTCGACTGGCTGGTCGCGATGGATGGCGGGCATGTGCTCGCCACCGGCACGCCGGCGCAGCTGCTCGCGAGCACCGGCGCGGCCAATCTCGACGCCGCCTTCATAGCCCTGCTGCCGGAGGAGAAGCGGCGTGGCCACGAGGCGGTCGTCATCCCGCCGCGCCCGGCCGACGGCAAGGAGGAGTTCGCCATCGAGGCGGAGCACCTCACCATGCGCTTCGGCGACTTCACCGCCGTCGACGATGTCAGCTTCCGCATCCCGCGCGGCGAGATCTTCGGCTTCCTCGGCTCGAATGGCTGCGGCAAGACCACGACCATGAAGATGCTCACCGGCCTGCTGCCGGCGAGCGAGGGCACGGCCCGCCTGTTCGGCCGCGAGGTCGACCCCAACGACATCGAGGTGCGCAGGCGCGTCGGCTATATGAGCCAAGCCTTCTCGCTCTATACTGAGCTCACGGTCCGGCAGAATCTCGACCTGCACGCGCGCCTGTTCCGCATGGCGCCTGAGGCGATCCCCGCGCGCATCGAGGAGATGGCGCACCGCTTCGGCCTCACCCACATCATGGACACGCTGCCGGACGCGCTGCCGCTCGGCATCCGCCAGCGCCTATCGCTCGCGGTGGCGATGATCCACGCGCCCGACATCCTGATCCTCGACGAGCCGACTTCGGGCGTCGACCCGGTGGCGCGCGACGGCTTCTGGCAGATGCTGTCCGACCTGTCGCGCAAGGACAATGTGACGATCTTCGTCTCCACCCACTTCATGAACGAGGCGGAGCTGTGCGACCGCATCTCGCTCATGCATGCGGGCCGCGTGCTGGTGAGCGACACGCCGAAGGCCATCGTCGGCAAACGCGCAGCGGCGACGCTGGAGGAAGCCTTCATCGGCTATCTCCAGGAGGCGATCGGCGCCAGCGCCGCCCCGCCCGCCCCCGAAACCGCGCCGGCCGGCGAGCTGGCCTCGGCACCGGCGCCCGCCGCGGCGGGCCGCACGCGCTTCAACCTGCGCCGCATGCTCGCCTATTCCCGCCGTGAGGCGCTGGAGCTCCAGCGCGACCCGATCCGCGCCACCCTCGCCCTGCTCGGCACGGTGATCCTGATGTTCGTCGTCGGCTACGGCATCAATCTCGACGTCGAGAACCTGACTTTCGCCGTGCTCGACCGCGACGACACCACGCTCAGCCACGACTACACCCAGCAGATCGCCGGCTCGCGCTACTTCATCGAGAAGCCGCCGCTGCGCGATTATGGCGACCTCGACAAGCGCATGCGCGAGGGCGACATCAGCCTCGCCATCGAGATCCCGCCCAACTTCGCGCGCGACGTCTCGCGCGGGCGCACGGTCGAGGTCGGCGCCTGGATCGACGGCGCCATGCCCACGCGCGGCGAGACCGTGCGCGGCTATGTCGAGGGCATGCACGCGCAGTGGCTGACGCAGAAGGCGCGCGAGCTCTATGGCGACGCGGCGACCATCGGCGATTTCACCATCGCCCTGCGCTACCGCTACAACCCGGGCATCGAGAGCCTGATCGCCATGGTGCCGGCGGTGATCCCGCTGCTGCTGATGATGATCCCGGCCATGCTCGCCGTGCTCAGCGTGGTGCGCGAGAAGGAGCTCGGCTCCATCATCAATTTCTACGTCACGCCGGTGACGCGGATGGAGTTCCTGCTCGGCAAGCAGCTTCCCTATGTGGCGCTGGCGAGCCTCAACTTCCTGATGCTGGTCGCCTTCGCGGTCTACGTCTTCAAGGTCCCGCTCACCGGCAGCTTCGCCGCGCTCAGCGCCGCCGCGCTGCTCTACGTGTTCGCCGCGACCGCGCTCGGCCTGCTGCTCTCGACCTTCATGCGCAGCCAGATCGCCGCCATCTTCGGCACCGCGCTGATCACGCTGATCCCCACCGTGCAGTTCTCGGGCATGATCGACCCGGTCTCCTCGCTGCAGGGGGCGGGCGCCTTCATCGGCCACATCTATCCCGCCAGCTACTTCGTCACCATCGCGCGCGGCACGTTCTCCAAGGGGCTCGGCTTCCAGGAGCTCGGCTCCGCCTTCATCCCGCTGCTGCTTGCCGGGCCGATCCTTCTGGCGCTCAGCGCCGCCCTTCTCAGGAAACAGGCGGACTGACCATGCGCGCGGCCAATGTGCTCCAGCTCGGGATCAAGGAACTGCGCGGCCTGCTGCGCGACCCGATGCTGCTGATCCTGATCGTCTATTCCTTCACCGTCTCGATCTACACCGCCTCGACTGCCATGCCCGAGACGCTGAACCGGGCCTCGATCAGCATCGTCGACGAGGACCGCTCGCCGGTCGCCTCGCGCATCGTCACCGCGTTCTACCCGCCCTATTTCACCGTACCGAAGCTCATCACCGCCTCGCAGATGGACCGGCGGATGGATTCCGGGCTCGACACCTTCGCGCTCGACATCCCGCCGAACTTCCAGCGCGATCTGCTCGCCGGGCGGGCGCCGACCATCCAGCTCAACGTCGACGCCACCCGCATGTCGCAGGCCTTCTCGGGCGGGGGCTACGTGCAGTCCATCGTCTCGGGCGAGGTCAACGAGTTCCTGAACCGCTACCGCGGCGAGACCGAGGTCCCGGTCGAGCTCACGCTGCGCACGCGCTTCAACCAGGAGCTCAACAAGAGCTGGTTCGGCGCCGTGACCAACGTGATCTCCTCGATCACCATGCTCTCGATCATCCTCACCGGGGCCGCGCTGATCCGCGAGCGCGAGCACGGCACCATCGAGCACCTCCTCGTCATGCCGGTCACGCCGGTCGAGATCATGCTCGGCAAGATCTGGTCGATGGGGCTCGTCGTGTTCATCGCCACCACCGTGTCGCTGATCCTCATCGTGCAGGGCGCGCTCAAGGTGCCGATCAACGGCTCGCTGACATTGTTCCTTATGGGCACGGCGCTGCACCTCTTCGCCACCACCTCGATGGGCATCTTCCTCGCCACCGTGGCCGGCTCGATGCCGCAATTCGGGCTGCTACTGATGCTGGTGCTGCTGCCGCTGCAGGTGCTTTCCGGCGCCACCACGCCGCGCGAGAGCATGCCGCAGATCATCCAGGACATCATGGCGTTCGCTCCGAACACCCATTTCGTCATCCTTGCCCAGTCGATCCTGTTCCGCGGCGCCGGACTGACGGTGGTGTGGCCGCAATTCCTGGCGCTGCTCGCCATCGGCGGGGCGCTGTTCTTCCTGTCGCTGCGCCGGTTCAGGCGCTTCCTGCGCTAGAAGCGGCGCCAGCCGCGGCTCTTGCCGACAGCCTCCGCAAAGCGGGCGTAATCCTCGCCCGTCACCGACCCGTCCGGCTCGAAGCGCCGGGCGGGCACGCGCAGGGAGGCGACATCGGCACCGCAAAGTTCGGCGAGGCCGAGCGAGGTCATCTCGTGATGGGCGGGCACGAGGACCGCCCGTCCGCTCGCCGCGGCGAGGAAGCGGCCGAAATAGGCGCTCTGCGACAGGCCGCCATCGATCGACACGGTAGCGATCGACCCGACCGATAGGGCCGCCGCCTCGATCAGACCGACGGTGAGCATGGCGATGCCTTCCAGCACTGCGCGCACCATGTCGGCGCGCCCGGTCGCGGCGTCCATGCCGATGAAGAGCGGCGCCGCCTGCCGGTCCCAATAGGGCGCGGCGAGGCCCGACAGCGCCGGAACGAAGACGAGGCCGCGGCCGAGCGCGGAAGGCCCTTCGAAGCCGTCGAGCTCGGACGGTTCCGCATAGAGCCCTATCCGCCGCGCCCAGTCGAGCGCCGCGCCCGCATCATAGACCCCGCCCTCGATCGCGAACACCGTCCCCTCGCCCGTCCGCCGCCACGCCACCGTCGGCAGCAGGTCGGACGGCGCGGGTCGCTCGTCGCCGGTGACCGCGAGCAGGAAGGCGCCGGTGCCGAAGGTGATCTTGGCGTCGCCCGGCCGGCGGCAGCCATGCCCGTAGAGCGCCGCCTGCTGGTCGACGATCGACACCTTCACCGGTGTGCCATCGAGGCTGCCGAACCCGGCATCGACGGCGGCGATCTCCGGCAGGCACTCGATCGGCACGCCGTGGAGCGCGCACAGCTCCGGGCTCCAGCGCCCGGTCGCGATATCCAGCAGGCCGGTGCGGGAGGCGGTCGCGATGTCGGTAACGAAGCTGCCGCACAGCCGGTCGAGGAAAAAGGCGTCGGTGGTACCGAGCCGCAGGCGCCCCGCCTCGTACGCGGCCGCGACTTCGGTAAGCTCCGCCAGCAGCCAGGCGAACTTGCCGGCCGAGAAATAGGCATCGAGCGGCAGGCCGCAGATCGCCTTCGAGCGCACCTCGGCCGCAGCGCCGAGCGCCGCCAGCGCGCCGGCCGTGCGCGCGTCCTGCCAGACGATGACGGGCGACAGCGGCGCGCCGCTCACCCTGTCCCAGGCGAGGCAGCTCTCGCCCTGATTGGCGATGGCGATCGCGTCCACCGGCCCCGCCGCCTGCAGTACGGCGCGGATGTTGCGCAGCAATTCCTCGCCATCCTGCTCGACCCGGCCCGGCGCTGGATGGTGCTGGCTATGGCGCTGGCTCGCGACGACGCGCGCCTCGCCGGCCGCCTCGTCCACCAGCAGGCAGCGCGTCGAGGTGGTGCCCTGGTCGATCGCCGCCACCCGCATCAGCCGGCCTCCCGGAACCGGACATGCACCGCGCCCGCCTCGGCGGCGCCGGGCGGGATCGGCACAAGGATGCGCCGCTCCGGCAGGAAGGTGCCCTCCCCCGACCAGACCTCCGATCCGTCGAGCGCCAAGGACAGCCGGCCGCGCGCGCGGCGCAGGAAGCGGAGCTGGAAGTCGCGGAAGGCGGGCTCGGTGCCCGCATCGCGGCGCAGCAGGCCCGGCACCACCAGCTTGACCGGCGGGTCGAACGTCACCGGCACGGGTGGGGCGACCTGCGCGTCGCGCGCCAGGTCCGCCGCGATCGCCCGCCCGACGGCACGCCCCTCGCGAAAGGCCCAGCCGCCGGTCTCGACCGCGCGCAATATGTTGCCGCTGGCGAAGACCACCGGATCGGCGGTACGCCCGTCCTGGTCGATGGCCGGTCCCGCACTGCCGGCCTCGACCCCGATCGGCGACTGCCGGAACAGCGCCGATTCCGGGGTGAAGCGCCCCGTCAGCAGCACCCCGTCGCAGGCGAGCGTCTCTACCGCGCCGTCGCTCCGGCGGAAGGCGACCGCCTCGACCCTGTCCACGCCACGAATGTCGATCACCTCGGCCCCGCAATGGAACGGCACGCCGGCGATGCGCGGGAACCATGCGAAGGGGGCCCGGGCCAGCGGATGCGGCGCGCTCTCCAGCAGCGCGAGCGGGCGCGCGCCATGGGTGAGGCAGGTGAGGACGGCGGAAAGGCTCACCAGTTCGGAGCCGAGGATCACCGGCCGCCGGAACGGCATCAGCCCGTGAAACGCGACATAGGCCTGCAGCGTGCCGGTGGTGACGACGCCGATCGGCCGGTCGCCGGGCAGCAGCCGGTCCGCGCGCGGGCGCTCGCGGGCACCGGTGGCGATCATGAGGCGCCGCGCCGACAGGGTCTCGACGCCGCGCGCCGAGGCGACCTCGAGCTGCCCGCCGTCGAGCATCCGCACCACCGAATGGCCGAGCCGGACATCGACGCCCGCCTGCCCGGCCTCCTGCGCCAGCCGCCGGCCATAGGCCGCGCCGAGATAGACCCGGCCGAACTCGCGCATGCCGAAGGGCGAGTGGCTGCAATGGCGCGTCGCCCCGCCGAGCTCCGGCTCGCGGTCGAGCAGCACGACGCGCTCCACGCCGCGCCGGCGCAGTTCCACCGCCGCCGCCACGCCGGCCGGGCCGCCACCGACGACGATCACGTCGTTCATCGCCCCGCTCATGACCGCCGGGGCTCCTCGTCCTCGCCCACCGCGAGCGGCTCGGCGAGGCGCCCGCGCGTCATCTCCGCGAGGCGCGCATTGCAGTAGAAGCCCTGGCACCGCCCCATCCCTGCGCGCGTGCGTCGCCTCAGCCCCCCGAAATCGCCCGGCGGCACCGCGCTCTCGAACGCCGCCTCGATCTCGCGGCGCGTCACCAGCTCGCAATGGCAGACGATCTCGCCATGGTCGGGCTGCTGCCAGTCGCGCTCGCGCGTCTCGGCGAGGTTGGGCAGATGGACCGCCGGCGCGCCGGCCGGCGTGAGCGGCGGCCCTTCGAAGGCGGCGTGCAGTTTCAGCGCGTGCTGCGCGAGGCCGAGCGCGGCGCTGAGCCCGGTCGAGCGTATGCCGCCGAGCGTGATGGCCCGGCTCTCCGGCCGCGCGAAGATGCGGTAGCCCTTCTCCTCGCTCGCGGGCCGCAGCCCGGCATAGACGGCGGTTATCGGCATGCCCTCGAGGGCGGGGACGATCTCGGCGCCGCGCTTCAGCAAGGCGCGTAGCGTGTCGGTCTCGACGGTGGCGCGGGTGCGGTCCTGCTGCTCCTCCGCCGTTGGCCCGATCAGCACATTGCCGAAGGCGGTGGGGCACACCACCACGCCCTTGGTTATCTCGGTCGGCACGGGAAGGACGATACGCGGCACATGAGGAAAGGCCGCCTTGTCGAGCACCACGAACTGGCCCTTGCGCGGACGGATCTCGAACTCGGGCGTGAAGCCGAGCCGACGGTCGACCTCGTCACCATAGAGCCCGGCGGCGTTGACCACGGCACGCGCGCGCAATTCGCCGGCCGAGGTCGCGAGTGTCCAGTCGCCACCGAAGCGGCCCTCGATCAGCTCGGCCCGGCGCAGGAACCGCGCCCCCAGCGCCACCGCCTGCGTCAGATAGGCGAGCGGCGCGCTCCAGGGATCGATGATGTGCTCGCCCTCGACCTCGATCGCCGCCGCCAGCCGCGGCGAGAGTGCGGGCATGCCCGCGCGCGCCTCATGCGCGTTCAGCAAGCGCAGCCCGGCGATGCCATTGTCGCGCCCCTGCGCCGCGATTGCCTCCAGCTTCGCCGCCTCCGCCTCGTTCCAGGCGCAGACCAGCGCGCCCGTCGTCACGAGCGGCAGGCCGAGGCTGTCGCGGATGTCGAGATATTCCGCCCGCCCGGCCTTCACCAGCTCCAGCTCCAGGCTGCCGGGCGGGGCGTCGAAGCCGGTATGCAGGATGGCGCTGTTGGCCTTGGAGGCGCCGCTCAGAATGTCGCTGCCCTTCTCGACCAGCACGACCTTCGCCCCGGCCAGCGCGAAGCGGCGCGCGAGAGCGCAGCCGACGACGCCGGCCCCGATGATGGCGACGTCGAACATCTCCTGAAGCGAGGGGGCGGGCGTCGGCCGGGCCTGCGCGTGGAGCATCGTTGCTCCCTTCCTGTCACAACGCGACCGGCCCGCGGCCGGTCACGGCACTTCACTCGGCTCCGGCGTGCGCCGGGCCGTCGGCGCCCCCGCCCGCACGGGCGGAGGCGCCATAGGCGGCAGATGAGGTCGGTCCCGATCAGCGATAGGGGTAGCCGGCCTTCTGCATCGTCTCGGCGTATTTCTTGAAGGCGGCGACCACCTTGCCCGCGCGCGGGCTGGAAGCGGCAACCTCGTCCCAGAAGCCCGTGGCGTCCTGGACCACCTGCGCCCATTCCTGCGGCGGCAGCGAGGTGAGCTCCATCTTCTCGCCTTCCACGCGCAGCTTGGCCTCGCCGCCCCAGTACCAGACGTCGCGATAATAGTGCGACTGGTCGATGGACATGAGGAACAGCTCCTTCAGGTGCGGCGGCACCTTGTCCCAACTCGCCGTGTTGGCGAAATAGCTGCCGAACCACGCGCCGGTGACCGAGTTGGAAAGGGCGTAGTTGCACACGTCGGCCCAGCCCACCTCATAGGCCTCGGTGAAGCCGCACCAGGCGACGCCGTCGAGCTCGCCGGTCTGCATCGCGACTTCGACGTTGTCCCACGGGATCGTCACCGGCACGAGACCGTACTTGGACAGGAACTTGCCCGCGGTCGGCACGCCGAACACGCGCAGGCCCTGCATGTCGGCGAGGCTGCGGATCGGCTTCTCGACGGTGAAGATGTGCAGCGGGTCCCAGGCGCCGGTGGACAGCCAGGTGACGTTATCGACCTCGGAATAGGCCTCTTCCCAGATCTCCTTCAGCCCGTAATAGCGGAACAGCGCCGGCACATCGAGGCTGTAGCGGGTGGCGAAGGGGAAGTAGCCGCCGAACACGGCGATATCGACCGGCGAGGCCATGGTCGCCTCGTCCGACTGCACCGCGTCGATGGTGCCGCTCTGCAGCGCGCGGAAGAGGTCGGCGGTCGGGACTAGCTGGTCGGCGTAGAACAGCTCGATCTCCATCTCCCCGTTCGCCGCCGTGTTGAAGGCCTCGATCTGCGGCTTGATGACGTGGGCGCCGAGCGGGGCGCCGGAATAGGTCTGCAGGCGCCACTTGATCGGGCCGGTCTGCGCGATGACGGCGGGGGCCGCCAGGGTGGAGCTCGCCAACGCCACGCCGGCGCCGAGGCCGGCCTTGCCGAGGAAGTTGCGGCGCGTCGCCAGGATCTTCTCCGCCGCGCCGGGCTTCTTGAGGCTGCCCGGCTTCGTGCTCTCGGGCGTCAGGATGCCAGACGTCTTGGTCTTGTCGCTCATCTGCTGTTCCTCTCGTTTTGGAAGGTTCTGGTTGCCGGCAACATGTCCTCAGCCCCGCACATTCGTGTGGGTGGGAAGCCAGAGTGCGAGCTGCGGGAACGCCATGATCAGCGCGATGGTGAGCGCCATGATCAGCACGAACGGCCAGATCGACCGGTAGATGTCGACCAGCGTGATCTCCTTCGGCGCCAGCGAGCGCATGAGGAAGAGGTTGTAGCCAAAGGGCGGGGTGATGTAGGCGATCTGGCAGGTGATGGTGTAGAGCACGCCGAACCAGATCAGCTGGTTGGGGAAGCCGAGATCCAGCGTCTTCACCAGCGGGATGTAGAGCGGCGCGACGATCACCAGCATCGCGGTGTCGTCGAGGAACATCCCCATGATCAGGAAGCTCACCTGCATCATGATGATGATGGTCCAGGGGTCGAGGTCCCACTGGCGCACGAACAGGTTCTCGATCGCCTTGACCGCGCCGAGCCCGTCGAACACCGCGCCGAAGGCGAGCGCGGCCAGGATTAGCCACAGGAACATGCAGGAGACGGCGAGCGTCTTCATCGACGTCTCGCGCACCAGCCGCCAGGTGAACCGGCGCTTCATCACCGCCGCCAGCGTCGCCGACGCCGCGCCCACCGCCGAGCTCTCGACGAGGCTGGTGTAGCCGGAGACGAACAGCCCGGTCATGAAGAAGAAGATGGCGAAGGGAATGATGCCCGCCCGCGCCAGCGCCAGCTTCTCGCGCAGGGGCATGTTCAGCTCTTCTTCCGCCACGATGGGCGCGAGCTTCGGGTTGGTGCGGGCGCGGAACATCACGTACAGCACGAACAGCGCCGCCATGATGAGGCCCGGCACCAGCCCGGCGAACCACAGCTTCGACACCGGCTGGCGGGCGATCATGCCGTAGAGCACCATCACCACCGAGGGCGGGATCAGGATGCCGAGCGAGGAGCCGCCCTGCACGACGCCGGAGATCAGCACCTTGTCGTAGCCGCGCCGCAGCATCTCCGGCAGCGCGATGGTGGCGCCGATGGCCATGCCGGCGACCGACAGGCCGTTCATGGCGGAGATGATGACCATCAGGAAGATGGTGCCGATGGCGAGCCCGCCGCGCACGCGCCCGAACCACACGTGCAGCATCCTGTAGAGGTCTTCGGCGATGCCGGACTCCGACAGGATGTAGCCCATGTAGATGAACATGGGCAGCGTGAGCATGGCGTACCAGTTGAAGAGCTTGAACACCTGGTTGAAGGGCAGCTCCACCGCGCCGTGCCCGTAGAGCAGCAGCGCCGCGCCGGCGGCGACGAAGCCGATGGCGGCGAAGACCCGCTGGCCCGAGACCAGCAGCAGCACCATCGAGGCGAACATGAGAAGGGCGATCGCCTCGTAGCTCACCGCAGTTCCTCCCCGCGCAGCGTGGCGACGTGCTTGAAGAAGAGCGCGAGGGCCTGCAGCAGCATCAGCACGATGCACGCGACCATCAGCGACTTGATCGGGATCACCGACGGATTCCAGATCGAGAACCGCCGCTCGTCGGTGGCGATGGCGTAGGCGAGGCTGGAGATCGAGCCCGCGAGCAGCACGCCGAGATAGAAGATCAGGCACCAGACGGTGAAGATATCGACCTTCGCCTTGCCGCGTACGGAAAGGTTTCCGTACCAGAGGTCCATGCGGACATGCTCGTCGTTCTTGAGCGTGATCGGCCCGCCCATGAAGTAATAGGCGGCGAGCGTGAACTGGGTGAGTTCCACCGCCCAGTGGACCGGCATGCGGATCAGGTTGCGGGTGACGGCGTCGAACAGCAGCGTGGCGCCCATGAAGAAGATGAGGGAGGCGGCGAGGTAGCCGACATAGTCGGAGATCCGATCCGTGAGGCGCACATAGAAGGCGATCCATCGCCACATGCCCGTCTCTGTCCGTTCTGCCACTTCGGAAGTCACATCCACGCTCCGTTCCTGTCCGATATGCACCCGCTCGGTCTTGAAGGTCGGCGCCGGCGCGCCCGCCGCCGGAAAATCCGCGTGACGCGCCAGACGACCCCGCCGCGCCCGGCTTGCACGGGCGCCGGCGCGCGATCCGCAAGACGGCGCCGACGCGATCGCCGCCGATGCCCCCGCAACGAGGCATCGCCGCGACGTCAGATGCCGATCACGCGGCCCGTCTGCCAAAGGCGGTCATAAGCAATCCCCTCGCGCCCGCTGCACGCCGAATGTGCGCGCCGTTATTTTCAGCACTAGCAAGCACCATACCGTTTTCGATACGGAAGGAAAGACCGAATTATCATCATTCACGGCCATTTTGACCGAAATGATTGACTGACGAGCCCGTATGATCAACATATAACTCCTGTAATTGACTATTCGGCCATATTACGCGGAAATATCGTTGGATACCCAAAGGTAAATGCCCGAATCGGCGTCGCCTCCGTACAGCGGCGCGGTCGCATTGACCCAACAACGGGCGTCACTTACCGATTCAGCAATCGCCGTCGCGTGGAATCGGGCGGGCCGCCGCACCGCCCGACCGGGCCGAAAGCCTGAGCATTCACGAAAGGCAAGTAGGGAAACGCCGTGCAGCCCTCCTCCCGCCATGACGACATCATCGCGCTGCTTTCCGAGGCCGGAGAGCTGAGCGTCGAGGCACTGGCCGACCGGCTCCGCGTCTCGCGCGAGACGGTGCGGCGCGATCTCGGCCGGCTCGACGCGGCCGGACGGCTGCGCCGCTTTCACGGCGGGGCCAAGGCGATCGGCGTGCCCGCCCCGGTCATGGACAAGGAATGGCCGTTTGCGCAGCGCATGGCGCAAAATGCGGCAGGCAAGAAGAGCATCGCCGCCGCCGCCGCCCGCCTGTTCGAGCCCGACGATTCCCTGTTCATCGACACCGGCAGCACCACCGTCACCTTCGCCGAGGCGCTGGCGGGTGCCCGCTCGCTGACGACGATCACCAACTCGCCGCGCATCGCTGCCATGCTCGCCGCCAATCACGCGCACAAGGTCTTCCTCATCGGCGGCGCCTATGGCGCGGATGCCGGCGAGAGCCTGGGGCCGCTGGCGCTGGAGCAGGTCGCCAAGTTCCGCGTGCGCCATGCGGTGCTGACCATCGGCGCCATCGATCCGGCCTGCGTGATGGATTTCGACCTGCAGGAGGCCGAGGTCGCCAAGGCGATGATCGAGCGCGCCGACCGCGTCACCGTGCTCGCCGACCACAGCAAGTTCGACCGGCGCGCCGTCTTCGAGGTCGCCCCGCTCGCGCGCGTGCATACGCTGGTAACCGACCTCGAGCCGTCCGAGCCGATGGCGAAGGCGATCGAGGCCGCCGGCACCCGGCTGATCGTCGCCGGCGGGGAGTGAGCGCACCACGTCCCGGGCGACGCGACAGTCGAGGGCGGGGCCGGACCTAACGTTGTGCGGCGCTCTCCGGGCGCAACGCTGGGGCATGTAGCGAGTGGATCGCGATCGGCGCACCTCAGCATCCGAAGCTTCGGTGCAGGGAGAAGTCCTCATGCTCCGCACGGGCGCCGAGAAGCTGGGGAAGCCGGCCAATGATGGCCTCTTGGCTCGATCGGACTTGCCTATGCCAAATAGCGAATAAAACTATTTTATTGATGCCGCGCGTGGCCTCACTCTGATCCTCTACGTAAATGGCGGGCGCGGCACGACGGGAACGGAAGGTTCGCGTCGGCGGTGTGCGCCTCGTCGCCCTCGCCCGCGGCAGCGGGTCGACGGCATAGTCCGAGCGGCCCGTTGGGCCGACGGCGGCAGACCCGCGCGTCGCCACACTCCAGTATTATCATGTATATAAAGTGATCCTATGCGGCGCATAGGAGCATTGCTTTCACGTCTTTTGATTCATTTCACGAACGTGTCAAATCATGTTCATAGGATTTGATTATTCTGAGCGCGATTCATTCGCACTCCATTTAATCAAATGACGAGGAAAAAAGCGCCATCTGCTCATTTTGGCGCATTTTGCGGCATTTGATCCAGATCAACTGTTGACCGCCCAACCTTCCGTTCGGACAATCCTCGCACATTCACGAGGTACCGGACATGCTCGAGCTCTCCGCCCGGGAGACCAGGGCGCTCATCGGCCGCAAGCAATTGTCGCCGGTGGAGGTGCACGACGCCTGTCAGGCCCGCATCGAGGCGGTCGACCCCCATTTGAACGCGCTGGTGGCGCGTGACTTCGAGCGCTCGCGCCGGGACGCCCGCCGGGCCGAGGACGCGGTGATGCGCGGCGAGCAGCTCGGCGTGCTGCACGGCCTGCCAGTCGCCATCAAGGACCTCACCGAGACTGAGGGCCTCGTCACCAGCTTCGGCTCGCTCGCCCATGCCGACAACGTGCCGTGGCGCGACGATCCGCTGGTGGCACGCATCCGCGCGGCGGGCGGCGTCGTCATTGCCAAGAGCAACACACCCGAATTCGGCGCCGGCGCCAACACGGTGAACAAGGTCTATGGCGCGACGGTGAACCCGTTCGACCCCACGCTGTCCTGCGCCGGCTCCTCGGGCGGGTCGGCGGCGGCGCTCGCGCCCGCCATGGTGCCGCTGGCGACCGGCTCGGACCTCGGCGGCAGCCTGCGCACCCCAGCCTCCTTCTGCGGTGTGGTCGGCCACCGCCCCTCGCCCGGCGCGGTGGCGAGCGAGGGGCGCGCCCATGGCTGGTCGCCCCATCTCGTCGAGGGCCCCATGGCCCGCTGCGTCGACGACGCGGCGCTGCTGATGGCGGCGATGGTCGGCGAGAGCGCGCGCGATCCGCTGTCGCGCCCGCTCGACCCGCGCGACTTCCTTCATCTGCACAAGGTCGATCCCGGCACGCTGCGGGTCGCCTTCAGCGCCGACCTCGGCGGCGTGCCGGTGGCGCGCGAGGTGGCGGAGCACTTCGTGGCGGTGGCCGAAGGGCTGGCGCCGCTCTTCGGCCACAGCATGTGGAAGGATCCGGAACTGCCGGAAGTCGACGCGACCTTCGAGACGCTGCGCGCGGTCGGCTTCGCCGGCGGCATCACCGACTATGTCGAGCGCCACCGCGCCCTCGCCACGCCCAACGTCGTCGCCAATACCGAGCTGGCGCGGCGGTTCGCCATCGCCGATATCGCCCGCGCCCAGGCCGGGCAGACCGAGATCCTGCGCCGCTTCCAGGACTTCTTCGCCGATGTCGACCTGCTGATCTGCCCGGCGGCGTCGGTGGTGCCGTTCCCGGTTGACGAGCTCTACGTGCCCGAAATCAACGGCGTCGCGCTCGACACCTACATCAGCTGGTGCGCCATCGCCTACGCGATCACGCTCACCAGCCATCCCGCCACCGTCATCCCCTGCGGGCTCGGCCCGTCCGGCCTGCCCTTCGGCCTGCAGATCGTCGGTCGGCTGCGCGACGACGCCGGCACGCTCGCTGCGGCCGCCGCCATCGAGGCGGCGCTGGCCGACGATCCGGTGCTGGCGCGCCCCGCTCCCGATCTCACCCGGCTCGCCCGGATGCCCAGCCGGGCGGGAGCGGTCATCGCCGCCCTCGCCGGCCCCTTCGAACGACCCGGCGCCCATGCGCGCCACGCAGTTGCCCCGTGACGGGTGGAGGAAGTGCTTTGCTGATCAAGGACGTGCGCGTCAGCGTTCACCGCTTCAAGAATTCGGTGCCGCTGATCAACAAGCCGATCGAGGATGATTACCGCATCATCTGCGAGATCGAGACAGACGAGGGCCATGTCGGCATCGGCATGGCCTCGCGCTTCCTCTGGCATGGCGTCGCCGCCGTCGCCGGCAAGCATCTCGGCCCAGCCATCATCGACATGGACCCGCGCGACCTGGAGAAGATCCACGCTCGCCTGCAGCCGCTGATCTCCGAACGCGGCGCGATGACGGGCATCAACCTCGCCGGGCTCTCCTGCATCGATCTCGCGCTGTGGGACATCATCGGCAAGGCGAGCGG
Organism: Ancylobacter mangrovi; assembly: GCF_024752335.1. NCBI lineage: Bacteria > Pseudomonadati > Pseudomonadota > Alphaproteobacteria > Hyphomicrobiales > Xanthobacteraceae > Ancylobacter > Ancylobacter mangrovi. The sequence goes on from NZ_JANTHY010000011.1 coordinate 66,642, forward strand.
GCGCACAGTCGCCCAGCTCCTCGGCGGCGCCAAGGATTATGCCGACGCCTATGTGACCTACGGCTTCGCCGCCTTCGAGACCGAGCACCTGATCGAGATGGCGCGGATCCTGATCGGCAAGGGCCACACCCGGCTGAAGATGCTGGTCGGCACCGGGCGCGGCCTCGTCGAGGACGCGAAGCGCGTCGCTGCGGTGCGCGAGGCGATCGGCGAGGACATCCTGCTCGCGGTCGACGCCAATGAGGGGCTGCGCCCGGAAGAGGCGCTGCGCATCGCCAAGATGATCGAGCCCTGCAACATCGCCTGGTTCGAGGACCCGCTGCAGCGCGTCGACGCGCGCGACCTCGGCAACATGCGCAAGCGCACCACCATCCCGCTCTCGGCCGGGCAGATGGACGGGCATTCGCTGCGCTTCCGCGAGTGGGTCGAGCACGACGCGATCGACATCTTCATGCCGAACAGCATGTACAACGGCGGCATGACGGAGACCCGCCGGGTCGCGCATCTTTCGCAGATCTACAACAAACCCTTGTCGGATGCCGGCGGCGGCGGCGTGTGGTGCCTCCATCACGTCGCCGGCTTCCGCAACGGCACGCTGGCCGAAATCCATCTCGGCACCGAGCAGGTCGAGGAGCAGATGTTCCTCGATCCGCCCAGGGCCGTGAACGGACGCGTCGCCATACCCGACGCGCCGGGATTCGGCGTCACCCTCAACAGGGACATGCTGAAGGAAACGCTCGTCACCGCGTGACGAGCCAATCAATCAACGAAGGAGAGTGGGAACATGGCCTATCGCTTCAATATGCGTCACGCGCTCGGGGCTCTCGCCCTCAGCACCAGCCTGGTCGCCGGCGGCGCCTTCGCCGAGCCGCTGCACCTCAAGATGGCGAGCCCCTCCCCCGCGGGCGGCTTCGACACCATCATGGCGCAGAAGGTCGCCGACAAGATGAAGGCGAAGATGGGTGACGAGTTCACCTACGAGCTGTTCGACAACGCCACCATCGGCGACGAGATCGTGCACATGCAGCAGGTGCGCACCGGCCAGATCGACATCACGCCGATGGGCTCGGACGCGGTCGAGCTGGACAACGCCTGGGCGGTGTTCGACATGCCCTTCATGTTCCCGGACCGCGAGGCGGTGGCGAAGGTGCTGGACGGCGAGTTCGGCCAGAAGCTCGCCGCCTCGATGCGCGAGAAGGCGGGCCTCGAAGTGCTGGCCTTCGGCGAGATCGGCTTCCGCCAGATCACCAATTCGGTGCGCCCGATCAAGACCCCGGCCGACTTCCAGGGCATGAAGATCCGCGTGCCGGGCAGCGAGACCCGCATCCTGACCTTCAAGACGCTGGGCGCGACCCCGGTCAACATGAACTTCGGCGAGGTGTTCCTCGCCCTGCAGAACAAGACCATCGACGGCCAGGAGAACCCGCTCAACGACATCGTCGAGCGCTCGCTGCAGGAGGTCCAGCCCTACATCTCGATCTCCAACCACGTCTACACGCCGATCACCTTCGCGATGAACGCGAAGAAGTTCGACTCCCTGCCCGACGACCAGAAGGCGATGCTGAAGGAAGCCGCGCTCGAGGCAGCCAAGGAGATCCGTGCGCTCGGTGCGCAGAAGGACGAGGACCTGCTGGCCAAGCTGAAGGCCAACGGCAAGAACGAGATCATCGAGATCGACCGCGCCGCCTTCGTCGAGGCCTCGCAGCCGCTCTACGCCGAGATCGGCAAGATCGCCGGCGGCACCTATGCGGCCGACATGCAGGCCGCGCTGCAGTGACCCCCGCCTAGCCGACGATGCGCCGAGCGTCCGGCGGGCTCCGGCCCGCCGGACGTCGCCTTTCAGGAACCGATGCCATGAGACGGATGCCATGAGCCTGCCCGAAGATCCGCAACCGCCGGAGGCCGACCTCGGCCGGCAGATGGAGGAGGCCGGCTTCGAGCTCGAGCTCGGCCAGAACGAGCACGGCCTCGACGCCTGGATCAACGGCATCGCGGGCGCGCTGGGCGCAGCGGCGCTTGTGACGGTCACGCTGCTCGTCTTCCTCAACGCCTCGCTGCGCTACCTCTTCAATTCGGGGATCATCTGGGCCGACGAGATCGTCATCGCGCTCATTCCCTGGCTCACCATGCTCGGCATGTTCCTCTCGGTGCGCCGGCGCGAGATCATCCGCATCGAGCATTTCGCCAACCGCCTGCCGCAGGGCGCGCGGCGCATCCTCAACGCCTTCGCCGACCTGCTGTCCGCGGCGTCCTTCGCCTATCTCGCCTTCGTCTCGTTCGACTATTTCGCGATGTTCGGCGGCGACAAGACGACCTATCTCAAGCTGCCCAAGGGCTGGTTCATCTCGTCCATGCTGGTCGGCTCGGCGCTGCTGGCGCTCGCCTTCCTCGCCGACTTCGTGCGCACGCTGCGCGCGCGCAACCTCGCCCCCATTCCCGAGGAGAAGGCCGCGCGATGACCGGGGCAATCGTCGGCATCGCCGTCCTCCTCGTCCTCCTGATGCTCGGCGTGCCGATGGTGGCCGCCCTGCTCAGCGCCGTCGCGCTGCTGCTCTATCTCAGCGGGCAGTGGGGCATGTCGCTGCCGCAGACCATGGTGGCGGGCCTGTCGGGCTACACGCTGCTCTCGCTGCCGCTGTTCGTCTTCGCCGGCACGCTGATGAACTCGGGCGGCATCGCCGCGCGGCTGTTCGCCTTCGCCCGCGCGCTGGTCGGCTGGACCCGCGGCGGGCTCGCGCAGGTGAACGTGCTCACCAGCGTGTTCTTCGGCGGCATGATCGGCTCCTCCGCCGCCGACCTCGCGGGGTCGGGCTCGGTGCTGATCCCGGCGATGAAGCGCGACGGCTATTCGGGCGCCTTCTCGGCCGGGGTGAGCGCTTCGTCTTCCGGCATCGGCCCGCTCATCCCGCCCTCCTCGCCGGCGATCCTCTATTCGGCGGTCACGGGCACCTCGCTGAGCGCGCTGTTCCTGGCGGGGCTGATTCCCGGCCTGCTGCTCGGCCTCGTCTTCATGGCGACCATCACCTGGCTCGCGCACCGGCACGGCTACCCCGCCTTCGGGCATTTCTCGCCGCGCGAGATCGGGCGCACCGGGCTTGCCGCGCTGCTCGCCTTCGGCATGCCCGGGCTGATCGTCGGCGGGCTGGTGGCCGGCGCCTTCACGCCCTCGGAGGCCGGCGCCTTCGGCGTCGTCTACGCCGCCTTCCTCTCCTTCGCGGTCTACCGCACGCTGAACCTGAAGGGGCTCTACCAGGCGACGGTCGCCGCGGTGCAGATGACGGGCGAACTGCTCGGCATCGTCGCGCTCTCGGTGGCGCTGGGCAGCGCGCTGTCGGCCGCCCATGTGCCGCAGGCCTTCGCCGGGCTGATCGACGTGCTGACCATCGGCGACAGCCCGTTCATGCGGCTGCTGGCGATGATGATCATCGCCATCATCGCCGGCATGTTCATCGACCCGCTGATCCCGGTGCTGGTGCCGATCCTCCTGCCCTCGCTTCAGCTCTTCGGGGTCGACCTGATCCATTTCGGCGTGTTGATGGTCATGGCGGTGGTGATCGGCCAGATCACGCCCCCGGTGGCGATGTCGCTGATCATCACGGCACGGATCGCCAAGGTCGACCAATGGCAGGTGTTCCGCGCCAACATGCCGTTCTTCATCATCACCCTGCTGTTCACGCTGGTGCTGATGGCGGTACCGGCGCTATCCACCTGGCTGCCGATGCACATGCGGAACTGAGCGCCTCGGAGAATGCGAGGGGACGCAAGCGGGCATGAAAGGAGACGGACGGGTGAGCGACGAGTGGGCGATCATGAACTGGATCAAGCGCGGCAATGTCCGCTCCAAGATCTGGGCGATCCTGCCGGTGGAGAGCCTGGCGGTGCTGCCGCGCCTCCATGACGAGGGTCACTGGGAGGAATATCGCCGCCTGCCCGCACGCCGCTTCGTCGACCAGGACGGGGCGCGCGAGGCGATCGAATCGGACGGCTTCTGCTTCATCGCCGAGCGCATGGCGATCGGCCCGCTGGCGGACTAGCCGCGCGCGGCAAGGCCCGCCCCTTCGTGCCGGTCGCCTCGCCTGTCATTTTCCGCTATGCGGATGCCCATGCCTTCTGCACGGGCAGCGGGGCTGCTCCCTGCTTCACGCCCGGAGAAGGGAACGTGTCATATGGACGGGGCCCGAGCCATGCCATCGCCGACCTTCATCCCGAAGCCCCTCGTGGACCAGGCGTTCGAGTGGCTGGAAGAAGCCATCATCAAGGGCACCTACGCGCCGGGCACCAAGCTCGACGAGGTGGCGCTGGCGCGCGCCTTCAACATCAGCCGCGGGCCGGTGCGCGAGGCGATTCGCCGGCTCGAGGGCAAGCAGCTGGTGGAACGCGTGCCCAATATCGGCGCGCGGGTGGCCTCATTCGCGCCGGACGCCATCTTCGACCTGCTCGAGGTGCGCGAGGGGCTGGAGGGCATCGCCGCCCGGCTGGCGACGCAGCGCATGTCGAAGGAGGCGATCGCCGGGCTCGACGCCCTGCTCGACCGCCATGCCGAGCAGGGCGAGGTGCAGGCGGGGGAAAGCTATTTCCAGCGCTCGGGCGACCACGACTTCCATTTCCGCATCATCCAGGGATCGGGAAACGCCAAGCTGATCTCGATGCTGTGCGACGACCTCTACAGCCTGCTGCGCGTCTACCGCTACCGTTCGGGCCTGCGCCCGGGACAGGCCCCGAAGTCGCTGCAGGAGCACCGCAGCGTGGTCGAGGCGATGAAGGCCGGCGACGCGGACCGGGCCGAGCACCTGATGCGCGAGCATCTGCGGCAGGCGCGGGCGCGGCTGCGCGAGGAATTCGAGGAAGACGCGCGCAAGTCGGCGTAACCTTCGGCGCCGGACGGGCGACGCCGGTGCATCAGGCGGTCGGCGGATGCCGGCGCACCGCCGCCTCGTCGATGTCGGTGCCCCAGCCCGGCCGCAGCGGCAGCACGAACTGGCCGTCCACGATCTCGGGCAGGTGGGTGTAGAACTCGCCGCGCCACGGCACGCCGTCGACGTCCATCTCCATGACGCGCAGATTGGGGATCGCGGCCGAGAAATTGGCGCTGATGAAATCCGCCAGATGGCCGAAATAATTGTGCGGCGCGATGTTGATGTCGTAGCTGTCGGCGCAGGCGGCGACCCTCAGCCCTTCCAGATAGCCGTTCCAGACCAGGTCGACGATGGCGACATCGACCGCCCCCGCCTCGAAGAAGGCGCGGTAGCCGCGCTGGCCATAGACGTTCTCGCAGGAAGCGACCGGCGTCGTCACACAGCGGCGCACATGGGCGAGGAAGCCGGGCTCGCGGCTGTCCATCTCGATCCACCCCAGCCCCGCCCCTTCGAGGATGCGGCACAGGCGCAGAAAGCCTTCCGGCTTGAAGTTCATGTTGAGGTCGAGATTGATCTCGACCTCCGGACCCGCGCCGGCGCGCAGCGCCTCGATCTGACGCAGGATCTGGCCCTCGGCGGCCGGGTTGGGATTGAGCTCGGGAAAGCCGCCGCTCGCCCCGCGCCCCGGGCGGTAGGCGACGAAGCGGTCGTCTTCCTTCAGCAGAAGGTTGGTCTTCAGCGCGCGGAAGCCGCGCGCGCGCACCTCCTCGCCGATGCGCGAGAGGTCGTCATAGCTGCGCGGCGGCTCGACGCCGAGTTCCTTCGGGTAGCGCGCGCGATAGCCCACGCAGTGCGACCAGTAGAGCGGCACGCGCTCGCGCAGCGTGCCGCCGAGCAGCTCGCGCACCGGCACGCCGAGCGCCTTGCCCTTCACGTCGAGCAGCGCGTTGACGATCGCCGCCACCGCCTGCTGGTTGAGCCCCACCGGCGCCTGCGAGATCAGGCTGCCGAGCCGGGCCGCGATCGCCTCGATCGCCAGCGGATCGCGGCCGACGATCTGCTCCGCGAGCGCGGCGACCACCGCGCTGATCCCGGTGTTGCTGGAGCCCGGACCATCCGTGTACTCGGACCAGCCGACGATGCCGTCCGAGGTCTCCAGCCGCAGGAAGGAGATGGTGCGCCATCCGAACGCGGCGTGGAGGATGTCGGCGCGCGTGATCTTCATCGTGTTCTTCTACCGGCGATAGCAAGGAGGCCGGGGCGCGCGGCCCCGGCCGGAGGGATCACACGAAGCCGGGACCCTCGATGACGGGGTTGGCCTTGATGAAGTCCTCGTCGACTTCCAGACCGATACCCGGTCCTTCCAGCGGATGCACGCAGCCATCCGCCCCGACCTCGTAGGGCTTGTTCTTGAACGGACCCTCGCGCAGCGGGTTGCAGCCCTCGCTCGACTCGAAGAAGCCGCCGTTCTCGATCGAGGCCAGCACGTGGATTCCAGCCGCCAGATCCAGTCCGGTGACGCCGCCATGCGGATGCACGGCAATGTTCCAGGTCGAGGCGCAGGCGGCGATGCGCATGATCTCCGTCACGCCGCCGCACTTGCCGACATCCGGCTGGAAGATGCGGATGTTGCCGGAATCGAGATGCGGGATGAACTCGAAGCGGGTGTAGGAATTCTCGCCCAGCGCGAGCTGGGTCGAGGAGAAGGTGGCGGCGATCTCGTAGGCCTTGGTGTTGGTGGCCGGGAACGGCTCCTCCAGCCAGTACACGTCGAGTTCCTCCATCGCCGGCATCACGCGGCGGCAGTCGTCGAGGCTGTAGGCCGTGTTGGCGTCGGTGAGGATGGTGAGATCGGGGAAGCGCTCGCGCACCGCGCTGATGCGGGCGATGTCCTGCTTGTTGGTCTGGCCAAGGCGCAGCTTCACCGCGCGGAAGCCCTTCTCGACGAAGCCGCCGACCTCCTCGACCGTCTCCTCGGGCGTGCGGAAGCCGAGTGCGCCGCCGCCGCCGGCATAGGCCGGGATCGGCTTCTGCGAGCCGCCGAGCAGCTTGTAGAGCGGCATGTTGGCCGCCTTGCCCTTGATGTCCCACAGCGCCATGTCGATGCCGCTCAGCGCGATCACCGAGCCGGCGCCCATGCCGTGGCTGCCGATCTGGGCCTTGTAGACCTTGTCCCAGATCGCGGTCGTCTGCGAGGCGTCCATGCCCATGACGAGGTCGCGCATGGTGGTGTTGATGATGTGCGCCACCGCACCGGGGCTGCGCGCATGGTGCGCCTCTCCCCAGCCGATGATGCCCTCGTCGGTCACGATCTTGATGATGGTGGCGTCGCGCTTGGTGAGCTTGCCCAGTCCCAGCGTGTTCTGCCGCTCGGGGGGAAGCCGCACCGAGAGCGGATAGCCGATGACGTCGATGATCTTCATGTCGAACTCCGGAATAGGGGCGTCGTCGGGCCCGTCGGCACAGTTATTCGGTCTCAATCACGCTCTTGAAGCGATGCCGGACGAGCGGGTAGAGCAGGCAGAGGAAGGCCACCACGAGCAGGGCCAGGCTGATCGGCCGCTCGAAGAAGACGGTGGGCGAGCCCATCGAGATCACCAGCGACTGGCGCAGCGCGTTCTCCGCGTCGGGCCCGAGCACGAGGGCGATGACCAGCGGCGCGGCCGGGATGCCCGAGGCGCGGAAGCCGTAGCCCAGCACCGTGAAGGCGATCATCAGCCAGATGTCCCACATCGAGTTGTCGACGCTGTAGACGCCGATGACGCACAGCGAGGCGACGATGACCGGGAGCGTCCGCTCGGAGATGACGAAAAGCCAGATGAAGAACGGCACCAGAAGGATGTTCTGCGCGAGCAGCATCAGGTTGCCGACATACATGCTGGCGATCAGGCCCCAGGCGACGTCCGCATGCTCGGTGAAGAGCCGCGGGCCCGGCTGGATGCCGAGGATGATGAAGGCGCCGATCAGCACCGCCGTGGTCGCCGAGCCGGGAATGCCGAGCGCGAGCAGCGGCACGAAGGCGCCGGAGCTGGCGGCGTTGTTGGCCGATTCCGGGCCGGCGACGCCTTCCAGCGCACCCTGGCCGAAGCGTTCGGGCGTCTTGGAGATCTGCTTCTCGACGCCGTAGGAGACGAAGGAGGCGATGGTCGCGCCCGCGCCGGGCAGGATGCCGAGGAAGAAGCCGAGGAAGCCGCCGCGCACCATCGCCGCCCAGGTCTGCTTGAGATCGGCCATGGAGGGCAGGATCTCGCGGATCTTGAGCTTGATGTTCTGCTGCTTGGCCTCGGGCTGGGGATGGACGATGTCGTAGACGATCTCCGACAGGCCGAACAGGCCGACCACGGCCGGGATGAAGCCGATGCCGTCGATGAGTTCCATCGTGCCCCAGGTCAGGCGCGCCTGGCCGGAGATGATGTCCTGCCCGACGGTCGCCAGCAGCAGGCCGAGGAACAGCGACAGGAACGACTTCACCATGTTGCCGCGGGCGAGCGAGGAGACCATCACGAAGGCGAGGATGGTGACCGCGAAATATTCCGGCGGGCCGAACACCAGCGCCATGCGGGCGAGCGGGATGGCGAGCACGCTGAGCAGGATGAGGCCGATGGTGCCGGCGATGAACGAGCCGATCGCCGCGAGGCCGAGGGCGACGCCGCCCTTGCCCTGCTTGGCCAGCGGATGGCCGTCATAGGTGGTAACGACCGAGGCGCTTTCGCCCGGCACGTTGAGCAGCACCGAGGTGATCGTGCCGCCATACATGGCGCCGTAATAGATGCCCGCCATGGCCACCAGCGCGATCAGCGGATCGACGCCATAGGTAATGGGCAGAAGAACGGCGATGGCCGCGCTCGGTCCGAGGCCCGGCAGGACGCCGACCAGCGTTCCCGCAAAGGTACCGAGGAAACACATCAGGAGCAGCCAGGGGTCCATCATCCTGGCGAAACCGTCGATCAACGGGGTAAGCATTTCGGATCCTTAGCTCTTGCTGGAAGGCTTACGAAAACAACAAGCCAGGTTCCAAAGGAACTTCGAGCAGGTAGTGGAAGGCGGCGTACAGCGCGGCGCCCCAGATGACGCTGAACGCGATGTTCTTGACGAGGCCGAGGCCGGAGAAGAACTGGCAGAACAGGAAGCAGAAGACGATCGTCGAGAACAGGAACCCGACCACGTAGATCGAGGCGACGAACAGGACGAGAAGGAGGATGCACAGCACTCCCCTCATCGAGTTCTTCTCGCCGACCCCGTCGCTTCCCCCCTGTCGCACGGACTCGAACAGCACCGCGGCGCTGCAGATCAGCAGGCCGACGGAGTAGATCATCGGCAGGGCGCCGGGTCCGAGCGTGTAGTCGGCGGACAGCGAAAGCTGGTTGGCCGCGTAGACCTGAGCGGCGGCGAACGCCACCATGAAGGCCGAGACCACGATCTCGGCGTTTAGGGGGAAGGCTTTATTGCCCATGGACAAGGCTCCACTCGCGGAGAGCCCGCAGGCTCTCCGCTGCCGAGATGACGGCCGCTCCGAAAGGTCACTTCTTCGGAAGCGACTGGCTTAGGAATTCGATCTGCTTGGTGACCACGTCCCGCACTTCTTCCGGCGAGCTGTAGGACACCCGCTGGGAGACCTTCTTGGCACGCTCGACATATTCGGGATCTTCGGTCGCCTGCTTGATGGCGTCCCGCAGCTTCTTGAGGACCGCCGGATCCATGCCGGCGGGCGCGATCATGCCGCGGCTGGAAGCGCTGATCGGCAGGTCGAAGCCCTGCTCCTTGAAGGTCGGAACGTCCGGGATCAGCGGATTGCGCTTGTCGCCGCCGACGCCGAGGATGCGCACGCTGCCTTCCTGCATGAGCGGGAGAACCTCGCTCACCGCCAGGCCGAGCGCATCGATATGGCCGCCGAGCAGCGCGGTCACCGCCTCCGGCGTGCCGGCGAAGTTGACGACGCGGAACTTGGCGTCAGCCTTTGCCGCCAGCGCCAGCGACACCAGCCCGTCGAGGCTCGTCGAGCCGGTCGCGCCGTAGGACAGCCCGCCCGGATGCGCCTTCAGATAGGTGACGACGTCGCCGAGGCTCTTGTAGGGGCTCTTGGCCGGGACGACGACGATCGCCGGGTCGACCATCACGTTGCCCAGGAAGTCGAAGGACTTGAGCGGGTCGATCGGCAGGCCGCCGCTGGCGGTGACGCCGGAGATCGCGGGGTAGTTGACACTGCCGAGCGTATAGCCGTCCGGCTTGGAGCGGGCGACCTCGGTCCAGGCCACCGCGCCGCCGGCGCCCGGCTTGTTGATGACCACGACCGGCTGGCCGAGGATCTTCTGAAGGGTCGGGGCGACGGTGCGGATGGTGGCGTCCATCGCGCCGCCGGCGCTGAATCCGACGATCACCTGGATCGGACGATCCGGGTAGTCGGCGAAGGCGGCGGCAGAGGTCAGAAGCGTACCCGCCACCGCAAGCGCTACGCGCAAGGTTGATTTCATCGTTTCCTCCAAGATTGACGAAAATTCTTTGGCCGGATGTCGTTAATCGCATCCGGTACAACGTATCATATATGATATCACATCGACAGAACGTCAAGCTTTACTTGTTGTTTCTTCCTATTTTTGAGTCTCTCCGCTGAGATATATTACATACGTTGCAGCAGTTCGATTTTGATACGTTCCGGACCTTCGATGAATACGGTCCAGACACCCGGACGGGCCATCGTCACCGGCTCGACGATGACCGTCCCCTTCCCGACAAGCTCCTCCGCCGCGGCCTTCACGTCGGCCACCACGAAGGCGAGATGGTCGATCGGCCCCGGCCCGCCCACGGCGCCGCGCGCCGCGAGCGGCGAGAGCGTCAGCTTCACCCCGCCAAGGTCGAGATCGACCTTGGGCCGCGCCGGCGGGTCGATCCGGTTGACGACGCGCGCGCCGAGCCGGTCGCAGAACCAGTCGGCCGCCGCGATGTAGTCGTCGAGCCGCAGATGAACATGATCGAACCGGCACGCGATCGACATGGGTCCACTCCTCGCCGCCGCCGTCACCAGGCGACGGAGACGTACTGCGCCTCGAGGAATTCGAGCATGCCCTCATGCCCGCCCTCGCGGCCGAGGCCGGACTGCTTCACGCCGCCGAACGGCGCCGCGGGGTCCGACACCAGGCCGCGATTGAGGCCGACCATGCCGAAGTCGAGCTGCTCGGAGATGGCGAGGCCGCGCTTGAGGTCGCGGGTGAAGAGATAGGCGACGAGACCGTATTCGGTGTCGTTGCACTTGCGCACCAGCTCGGCCTCGTCCTCGAAGCGGGTGATCGCGGCGACCGGGCCGAAGATCTCCTCGCGGAAGCAGTCCGCGTCCTCGGGCACATCCACCATCACCGTCGGCGGGTAGTAGAAGCCGTGGCCGTTGGGCAGGGTGCCGCCGGTCGTCACCCTGGCGCCGCGCGCCACGGCGTCCTGCACCAGCTCGTGCACCTTGCGGCGCGTGGCATCGTTCACCAGCGAGCCGACCTGCACACCCTCCTCGAGGCCGTAGCCGACCTTCATCTCCGCCATGCGCGTGGTCAGCTTGTCGGCGAAGGCATCGTGGACCGATGAATGCACATAGAAGCGGTTCGCTGCGGTGCAGGCCTCGCCGAGATTGCGCATCTTGGCGAGGATGGCGCCCTCGACGGCGGCGTCGATGTCGGCATCGGCCAGCACCGCGAAGGGCGCGTTGCCGCCGAGCTCCATCGCCGGCTTGACGACGGTTCTGGCCGCCACCGCGAGAAGCTTGCGCCCGACCTCGGTCGAGCCGGTGAAGGAGACCACCCGCACCCGCGGGTCGCCGAGCAGCATCTCGGCGAGCGGGCCGGAGCGGCGCGAGGGAAGGACGTTGACGAGGCCGGCCGGCACGCCCGCCTTCTCCAGCAGCGGCATCAGCGCCAGCATGGTAAGCGGCGTCTCGGAGGCCGGCTTGATGATGACCGGGCAGCCCGCCGCCAGCGCCGGGGCGATCTTGCGCGTGCCCATCGCCGCCGGGTAGTTCCACGGCGTGATGAGCACGGCGATGCCCGCCGGGCGGTGCTGGACGAGGATGCGGGCGCCGGTGGCCGGCCCGCGCGTCATCTCGCCGATGTTGCGCACCGCCTCCTCGGCGTACCAGCGGAAGAACTCGGCGGCATAGGAGACCTCGGCGCGCGAATCCGGCAGCGCCTTGCCGTTCTCCATCGTGATCAGGCGCGCGAGGCGCTCGTGATCGGCCATGATGAGCTCATAGGCCTTGCGCAGGATCTCGCCGCGCTCGCGTGCGCTGCGCGCCGCCCACGGCCCGAACGCCTTGTCCGCCGCCTCGAGCGCAGCCGCGCCGTCCTCGAGGGTGGCATCGGCGACCTCGGCGATGGTCTTGCCCGTGCCGGGATCGACCACGGGAAACGTGCCGCCCTCGCTTCCCTCGCGCCATTGCCCGTCGATGTACAGACGGGTCGGCACGTTCAGGAGCTCCTGGTCGACGGCAGGTTCGGAAAGGGACATCTCGCACCCAACATAATATATGATCTGATATATGGTTATGACGGCGGGCGCGACACGTCAAGCATGCCGATCACCTCATAGGGCCGCTTTATCGAAACCGGGGCACCGCCCCGGCCCGTCAGTCGAACACCGACATCACGCGCTGGCGGGACTTCTCGATATGCGAGCGCATGGCCGCCGCCGTGCCCTCCGGATCGCCCTGCTTCAGCTTGTCGAAGATCTGGCGGTGCTCGTCGATCGCCTCCTGCGTCACCCGCGCATGCGAATAGAAGCGGAAGATGTGGATATGCGTGTGAAGGCGCTCCAGCGAGTCGGCGATCAGCGTGTTGCCGCTCAGCGAGGCCAGGTAGTCGTGGAACTCGGAATCGTGCACCGCGAAGTCGCGGTAATGGTTGCCCGGGTGCGCGCCAGCCATCTGCTGCACGATCATCTCGGCGCGCCGGATCTTGTCGGGGTCGATGGCGGCGGCGGCTCGGGCGGCCGCGGTCGGCTCCAGCAGCAGGCGGAAATCGAACAGCTCCTCGAACTGGCTCTTGGTGAGCTGCGGCGCCGCGCGATAGCCGACCAGGTGGGTCTTGATGACGAGGCCGTTCACCTCAAGCCGGCTAAGCGCCTCGCGCACCGGCGTCTGCGAGACGCCGAGCTCGCGCGAGAGATTGTCCACGCGCAGCCGTTCGCCGGGCTGGATCTGCAGCGTCATGAGCTGGCCCAGCAGCACGTCGTAGACATTGTCGACGAGGCTCGCAGGACGCGCCATCAGGGCGCCGCCGGGGGAGTTGTCCTTCTTCGATGGCTTAATCATGCAGCGCACATCCCGATGGGATTCCTTGACTCCGGAAGGCCAATTCGTATCCTCGATATAATATATGATTGGATTCTGAGGCGCGATAAAAAATGCTCGTCAAGGCTGAAACAGCGCGAGAAGTCTGCATCGCCGCCCTCGCCCGACATGGCGTTTCCGCTGCAAATGCGGGCATTCAGGCCGAGTTGCTGGTGCAGGCGGAACTGATGGGACACCCCTCCCACGGCCTCCAGCGCCTTCCGCGAATCATCGAGCGCATCGGCAACGGCGTGATCGACCCGGTCGCGACCGGCGCCCATGACTGGCAGACCCCGTCGCTGCTCGACGTCGACGGGCAGATGGGGCTCGGCCCGGTCGTCCTGGTGCAGGCGCTCGAGGAGGCAGCCCGCCGGACCCCGGAGACGGGCGTGGTGCTCGGCGCGATCCATAACAGCAACCATATCGGGATGTTGAGCTGGTACGTCCGCCATTTCGCGGAACGCGGCTTCGTCAGCATCATCGTTACAACCAGCGAAGCGCTTGTCCATCCGCTCGGCGGCCGCCGCGCCATGATCGGCACGAACCCGCTGGCGATCGGCGTGCCCGCCACGCCCGACCCGTTCGTGCTGGACATGGCCTCGGGCCTGGTCTCGATGGGCAAGATCCACGACTACGCCGCGCGCGGCGAGCCGATTCCCGACAACTGGGCGCTCGACGCGGAGGGCAACCCGACCACCGACGCCGCCGCGGCCAAGGGCGGGGCCATCGCCCCCTTCGGCGGCGGCAAGGGCTACGGCCTCGGCCTCGGGATCGAGCTGCTCGTCGGCGCGCTCACCGGCTGCGCCCTCGGCACCGACGTCAAGGGCACGCTCGATTCGGACAAGGTCTGCAACAAGGGCGACCTGTTCATCCTCATCGACCCCGCTCACGTGCGCGGCACCGGCATCTCGGCCTATCTCGACGAGATCCGCCACATCGCCCCCATCGATCCCGCCGCCCCGGTCCTTGTGCCGGGCGACCGCGCGGTGCGGGTGCGGGCCGAGCGCACGGCCAAAGGCATTCCCGTGAACCCGGACGTCTGGCGGCAAATCGAGAATTACACCACCCAGAAAGGAAAGCTGTCGTGACGAGTTTCGGTGTCCTGCGTAGTCCGCGCACGGTTCTTTTCGGCAGCGGCCAGCGCGCCGCGCTCGGCTGGACGGCGCGCTCCCTCGGTCAGCGGGCGCTGATCTGCACCGACGAGCGCATGGCGCGCGACCCGCTCTTCCACGAGATGGTCGAGGATCTCGGGCGCAACGGCGTCGCCGTACACGTCTATGACGGCACCATGGTCGACGTGCCGATCGGCCTTATCGAGACCGCGGCCGAGGCGGCGAAGCCGTTCGGCCCCGATCTCGTCATCGGCATCGGCGGGGGAAGCTGCCTCGACCTCGCCAAGGCGGTGGCGCTGCTGCTCAGCCATGGCGGCGACGTGCGCGGCTACTATGGCGAGGGCAAGGTGCCCGGCCCGATCCTGCCGGTGATCGCCATCCCCACCACCGCCGGCACCGGCTCGGAAGTCACCCCGGTCGCGGTGCTCTCCGACCCCGACCGGCTGCTCAAGGTCGGCGTGTCCAGCCCCTATCTGGTTCCGACCGTCGCCATCTGCGACGCGGAGCTGACCCTCACCTGCCCGCGCGGACTGACCGCCGTGTCGGGCTCCGACGCCCTCACCCACGCCATCGAGGCCTATACGGCCGTGCGCCGGCCGGCGACCGCCCAGCTCGCGCAGACCAACGTCTTCGTCGGCAAGAACGACCTGTCCGACCAATTCGCGCGCGAGGCGGTACGGGTGATCTTCGCCAATCTGCGCCGCGCCTGCGAGGACGGTTCCGACCTCGCGGCGCGCGAGGGCATGATGCTCGGTTCGCTCACCGCCGGGCTCGGCTTCGGCAATGCCGGCACGGCGCTCGCCCACGCGCTGCAATATCCGCTCGGCGCCCTCACCCACACCTCGCATGGCGAGGGCGTGGCCGCGCTGCTGCCCTATGTGATGGAGTTCAACCAGCCGGCGGCGGCCTCGCTCTATGCCGAGCTCGCCGGGCCGATGGGGCTGGGCGCCATGGCCGACGAGGCCGCGGCCTGCGACGCGGCAATCGACGCGGTGGCCTCGCTCTTCGCCGATATCGGCATCCCGACCAGCCTCGGCGCCATGGGGCTGGAGGCCAAGGACATCGACCGCGTCGCTTCCGAATCGCTCCACGCCGCGCGGCTGATCAACAACAACCCGCGGCCTGTCGACGCGAACGGCGCCCGGCGCGTGGTCGCCTGCGCGCTCGCCGGCGACCGGGCGGCCGCGCGCAAAGAGCTGCGGGCAGACTGAGCCGGGACGATGAAAAGCGTCATCCGCTCGCCGCACTACGCGCAGCAGCTCGTGCCGGTGATCCGCCGGCTGCTCCGCACCGAGCCGGTCGTCCCGCAGGACGAGGCGGAGTGCTGCCGCGCTGTGGGCGAGGCGGACGTGCTGTTCTGCCAGCCCTCGCAGATCAGTCCCGAGCTGGTGCGGGCGATGGCGCAAGCGCCGCGCCTGCGCTGGCTCCAGGTGCTGGGCTCGGGGGTCGACAAGCTCGCCAGCCTCGAGCGCCCCGACCTCGTCATCACCAACGCCGCCGACGCCTACGGCCCGGCGGTGGCCGAGCACGCGGTGGCGCTGGCGCTCGCCCTGTTCCGGCGGATTCCGGAGCTGGTCGAGGCGCGCGAGCGCCGCCAATGGACCAAGCCGAGCACCGACGACCGGCTCGATTCGCTCGAGGGCGCGGTCGCCGCCGTGGTCGGCTACGGCGCCATCGGCGCGGCGATCGTGCGCCGACTGGACGCCTTCGACGCGTCCTCGATCCGCGTCGTGCGCCGCCGGCCCGTCCCCTCCCCCGACGGCGAAGCGGGCCGCGTGCGCTTCCTGCCGCTCGACGAGGCGCTGTCGGGCGCCGACATCGTCTTCCTCGCCGTGCCGCTGACCGGGCAGACCCGCCGCCTCGTCGACGCAGCCCGCCTCGCGCATCTCGCGCCGGGCGCGCGGCTCGTCAACGTCTCGCGCGGCAACGTGGTGGACACGGACGCGCTGATCGCCGCGCTCGCGAGCGGAGCCCTCTCGGGTGCCGCGCTCGACGTGTTCGAGACCGAGCCGCTGCCGACCGCGAGCCCGCTCTGGGCGCTGCCCAACCTCATCGTCTCGCCGCATGTGGCCGGGCGCGGCAACCGCCGCGTCACCGAGCGGATCATCGGCATCTGCGAACGCAACATCACGGCCTTCGCCGCGGGCGACCTGCGGAGCAGCCAATAACCCGCGGCCCATGCGGTCATGCGGAATCCGGGAGGATTTGAATGAAGATAGTCGATCTCAAGGTCGAGCTGTTCCGGTGGGACGCGGTCGCCAATGTCCGCTACGGCGCGCACAGCGCCGCGCGCGGGGCGAGCCAGTCCTGCCTGGCGCTGGTGAGCGTGCTGACCGACGAGGGCGTGAAGGGGCATTCCTTCCTAGGCGCCTATTCGCGCTCGGCCGAGCTCGATGCGCTCTCGCTGGTGCGCGCGCTGAAGCCGATGGTGGTGGGCGAGGACCCGCTCGACCGCGAGCGGCTGCTGAAGCGGATGATGCAGCGCATCAAGCTGACCACCTACCGCGCCGTCGGCGCCGTCGACGTCGCGCTGTGGGACCTCGCCGGCAAGGTGGCGGGGCTGCCGGTCTACAAGCTGATGGGCGCCTTCCGCGACAGCGTGCCGGCCTATGCGAGCTCCGAGGTGCTCGGCTCGGTCGGCGACTATGTCGAGCAGGCCCAGCGCATGAAGGCCGAGGGCTGGAAGGCCTACAAGATCCACCCGCCGGCGGACTGGCGCGAGGACATCGCCATCTGCAAGGCGGTGCGCGAGGCGGTCGGCGGCGACTATCCGCTGATGCTCGATTCCACCTGGTCCTACACCTATGAGGAGACGATCCGCGTCGGCCGCGCGATCCAGGACCTCGATTATTACTGGTACGAGGACCCGCTGCCGCCCGAGGACCTGCTCAACTACGTGAAGGTGAAGCAGCAGCTCCACATCCCGATCGTGGCGACCGAGTACTCGGCCGGCGGCTTCGCCGGCTTCGCGCCGTGGATCGTGAACCAGGCGACCGACGTGCTGCGCGGCGATCCGGCGGTGAAGGGCGGGCTGACCGCCTGCCTCAAGGCAGCGCATCTCGCCGAAGCGTTCGGCATGAATTTCGAGATCCACCACGGCGGCAACTCGCTCAACAACGTGGCGAACCTGCACCTGATGTGCGCGATCCGGAACTCCGAGTTCTTCGAGGTGCTGCTCCCCGACGAGGCGCAGAAATACGGGCTGGTCGAGGACATCAAGGTCGGACCGGACGGCATGCTCAAGGCCCCGTCGGGGCCCGGGCTCGGCGTCGAGATCGACTTCGACCTGATCCGCCACAACTTCGTCGCCGACGTGGTCTGAAACCGGGAGGCGGGAGACACCTCCCGCCCCCGGCGAGGCTCCGGCCTCCCCTTCCAAGGCGCCAGCCCTTCCGGGCCGGCGCCTTTTTCTGTGGCCCGCAAAACAAAAGGAGCGGAAGGCACGCCTCCCGCTCCAGTCGCCTCTTTGGTTCGGTTCAGGCGCCCGCCGCGGCCGGCCGGCGCCTGGTCAGCGACGTCACTTCTTCAGCGCGTCCTTGAGGAAGGTGATCTGGTCCTCGACCGCCGTGCGGACCTGCTCCGGCGAGCGGTAGGTGATCTGCTGCGAGACCTTCTTGGCGCGCGCCAGATATTCGGGGTCCTGCGTCGCCTGCTTGATCGCGTCGCGCAGCTTCTTGAGGATCGCCGGATCGACGCCGGCGGGCGCCAGCATGCCGCGGCTGGATTCGTTGATGGGCAGCGTGAAACCCTGCTCGGCAAAGGTCTTCACGCCGGGCAGCAGGTCGCTCTCGCTGGTGCCGCCGACGCCGAGCACGCGCACCTGGTCGAGGAAGGGCTGCACCTCGCTGACCGCGAGGCCGACCGCGTCGACATGCCCGCCCAGCAGCGCCGTCGCCTGCTCGGCCGTGCCGGCGAAATTCACGACGCGGAACTTGGCGCCGGCCGTGCGGTCCAGCGCCAGAACCGTCAGGCCGTCGAGGCTCATGCTGCCGGTCGCCCCGTAGGAGAGCCCGCCCGGGTGCTCCTTGAGATAGGCGACGACGTCCTTCATCGACTTGTAGGGGCTCTTGTTGGAGACGACCGCCACGGCCGGATCCACCATCACGTTGCCGAGAAAGGCGAAGGTCTTCATCGGGTCGAACGGAAGCCCGCCGCCGGCCGTCACGCCGGAAACCGCCGGGTAGTTCACGCTGCCCAGCGTGTAGCCGTCCGGCTTGGCGCGGGCCACCTCGGTCCAGGCCAGCGCGCCGCCGGCGCCGGGCTTGTTGATGACCACGATCGGCTGGCCGAGGATCTTCTCGAGCGTCGGGGCGATGGTGCGGATGGTCGAATCCATGCCGCCACCGGCGCTGAAGCCGACGATGACCTGAATGGGATGGTCCGGATAATCCGCCCTGGCGAGGGCGGGCGTCAGCGACAGGCAGGCCGCCGCCATGACGAGGGTACTGAACTTCATGCTTATCCTCCCAATTGGTTATATGATTTAATATCTGATATTATTTTGAAGGGCAACGCTGTCAATCCTTGGCATGAGGACGGAGCCGCTCGACCGGGCGTGGAAACGCGCGCCGTCTCACCCCTACGGCTGCACCCTCGCCGCCGAGTCGGAACGCGCCAAAGCCTGCGCGATGAAGTTGTTAGTCGGGGGACAACCGCCCGGCCCACCGCTACTCGGACGGTGCGGTCGGCGGCGGGTCGAGCCGCTCGGCCTCGTGCTTCAGCCGGGAGAAATACTGCGGGGTGATGTCGAGATAGGCGGCGAGCAGATGCTGGGGGATGAGCCGCCAGTCGGCCGGCAGCTCCTTGTCCATGTCGGCGAAGCGCTCGCGCGCCGTGCGCTGGCGCAGCGCGAGATAGCGCTGCTGCTTACGGCTGAACGTCTCCTCCGTCATCCGCAGGGCCAGCGTGTTCCACTCGGGGTGCCGAGCCGCCGCCTCCTGCCGCAGCCGATAGGGCCAGACCCACATCGCGCACGGGATCACGGCCTGCATGCCGACCTCCGAGGGCACGCCCTTCACGGCCGCGTCGAGCGCCAGCGCCATGCCGCCCCGGAAGATGAAGTCGAGCACGATGTTGCGCCCGTCCGAGCCGGGGGTGAACACCTGGAGGATGCCGCTCTCGAGGAAGCCGAGTTCGTGGTCGCTCTGCCCGACGCGGCAGAAGACCTCGCCCTTGGTGAGCAGCCGGTGCTCGGCCTGGGCTTCGAACCATTCGATCTCCTCCAACGGCAGATCGGCCCGTTGCAGGATGTAATTCGACAATGACGACATGAGGTTGGCCACGCGGGTCAGCTTTCGGTCGACCGATTCCAGCGATCGACCATATCCGCGCGGGAGGTACTTTGCCACCTCGGCAAAGGCGAAATCGGCCCTGCCCTGCCTCTTCGTAAGCCGTGTCGCGCCCCTGAAGCCGGCTTGACCTGCGGCCGCGTCAGCCCCTGCCGCCGCCCAGCACCAGATCGTCCCGGTGCACCATCTCGGTGCGGCCCTCGAAGCCGGTGATGGTCACGATCTCGTCCGACGAGCGCCCCTTGATGCGCTCGGCATGGTCGTGGTCATAGGCCACCAGCCCGCGCCCGATCTCCGCCCCGTCGGGACCGCGCAGGATCACGGCGTCGCCGCGCTCGAAGATCCCCTCCACCCGCTTCACGCCCGCCGGCAGGAGCGAGGAGCCCCGGCGCAGCGCGGCCACGGCGCCGGCGTCGAGGTGGAGCACGCCGCGCGGCTCCAGCGCGCCGGCGATCCAGCGCTTGCGCGAGGCGACGGGGTTCGCCGGAGCGAGGAACCAGGTGCAGCGCCCGCCGGTCTCGATCGCCCGCAGCGGGTTCTTCAGCTTGCCGGAGGCGATGACCATGTGCGCGCCGGCGGTGGTGGCGATCTTGCCGGCCTCGATCTTGGTCTTCATGCCCCCGCGCGAGAGCTCCGAGCCCGCCGAGCCGGCCATGGCCTCGATCTCGGCGGTGATGCGCGGCACCAGCGGCAGGAACTCGGCATCCGGATTGTCGTTCGGCGGCGCGGTGTAGAGCCCGTCGATGTCCGACAGCAGGATCAGAAGGTCGGCGCTGGTCATGCCGGCGACGCGCGCCGCGAGGCGGTCATTGTCGCCGTAGCGAATCTCGGAGGTCGCGACCGTGTCGTTCTCGTTGATGACCGGCACCACCTTCAGCGCCAGCAGCTTGGCGATGGTGGAGCGGGCGTTGAGGTAGCGGCGGCGCTCCTCCGTGTCGCCCAGCGTGATCAGGATCTGCCCGGCGGTGACGCCCTCATGCGCCAGCGCCTCCGACCAGGCGCGCGCCAGCGCGATCTGGCCGACCGCGGCCGAGGCCTGGTTTTCCTCCAGCTTCAGCGGGCGGCGCGGCAGCTTCAATATGTTGCGCCCGAGCGCGATGGCGCCGGAGGAGACGACGAGCACCTGCCGCCCCTCGCGGTGCAGGTTCGCCACGTCCTCGGCGAGCGCCGCCAGCCAGGCATGCCGCAGCGCCCCGCGCGCGGAATCGACCAGCAGCGCCGAGCCGACCTTCACCACGATGCGGCGAAAGGAAGAGAGCTGCGGCAGGGCCGCCGTCTCGGCGATGTCCGTGGAAGTGGCGGCGTGACGGGTCATGGGAAGGGCGACTTCGGTGCTGGCGTCGGGCGACAAGGGGCGAATGCCGGCTACATACGCCCATTTTCGGGCGATGGCGCGGGAATTTGCGGGGCCGCCCCGCCCCTCGATGCGAGGGAGCGGCAGCGGCGCCGCATCACGCCCTCACGGTCGCCAGGGTTCGGCGACTTCCTTGGTCTGCTCTTCCTCGCGGCCCTCGTTTATGACATAGGCCAGCGCGCGCAGCGCCTCGCGCACGCCCTGCCCCGAATGGGCGGAAAGCGCGAGCGGCTTCTTCTTCGCCGCGCGCTGCAGGCGGGCGAGCTGGAGCTTCAGCGTCTCCGGGTCGAGCGTGTCGACCTTGGACAGGGCGACGATCTCCGGCTTGTCCTCGAGCCCGTGGCCATAGGCGTCGAGCTCGGCGCGCACGCTCTTGTAGGTCTTGCCGGCATGCTCGCTGGTGCCGTCGACGAGGTGCAGCAGCACGCGGCAGCGCTCGACATGCGCGAGGAAGCGGTCGCCGAGGCCCACGCCCTCATGCGCGCCCTCGATCAGGCCGGGAATGTCTGCGAGCACGAATTCGCGCCCGTCCACCCGCACCACGCCGAGACCCGGATGGAGCGTGGTGAAGGGATAGTCGGCGACCTTCGGCTTCGCGGCCGTGGTGGCGGCGAGGAAGGTCGACTTGCCGGCATTGGGCAGGCCCACGAGGCCGGCATCGGCGATCAGCTTCAGGCGCAGCCAGATCCAGCGCTCCTCGCCCGGCAGGCCGGGATTGGCGCGGCGCGGCGCCTGGTTGGTCGAGGTCTTGAAATGCGCGTTGCCGAAGCCGCCATTGCCGCCCTTGAGCAGGCGCACCTTCTGGCCGACATCGGTCATGTCGGCGAGCACGGTATCCCCGTCCTCGTCCAGCACTTCGGTGCCGGCGGGAACGCGCAGCACGATGTCGTCGCCCCTGGCGCCCGACCGGTTGGCTCCCATGCCGAAGCCGCCCTTCTTCGCCTTGAAGTGCTGCTGGTAGCGGTAGTCGATCAGCGTGTTGAGCCCATCGACGCATTCGATCACCACGTCGCCGCCGCGCCCGCCGTCGCCGCCGTCGGGGCCGCCGAACTCGATGAACTTCTCGCGCCGGAACGAGAGGCAGCCCGCCCCGCCATCGCCGGAGCGGACATAGATCTTGGCCTGGTCGAGAAATTTCATCGCAATGCGCTCAACAAGATGGACCCCCGCAGATGCGGGGGCCGGCTCAGTCTACCAAATCGGCCCGTTCAATGCCGGGTATCTATATCGCGGCGGATGGGGTGCGCGCTGGCGCCCCAGGCGCGCAGCGAACTCCACAGTCGCCGTTCGAGGCGGAAGCGGTCGACCGGCACCGAGGCGCCCAGCGCACGCACCCGCGTCAGACCGACGCCGGTCCACTGGAATCCGCACTTCTCCAGCACCCGGCGCGAGGCTGGATTGACCACGCGCGCGGCGCCCACCAGCGCCTCGAGGTCGCGGTCGCCGAAGGCGTGGTCGATCAGCGCCCGGGTTGCCTCGGTGGCGATGCCGCGATCCCAATAGGGCTCGCCGAGCCAGTAGCCGATCTCCGGCACGTCGTCTTCGCGGCGGTTGAAGCCGCACATGCCGACCGGGATCGGCGGGCCGAAGGTCGATTCGTCCGCGCCGCGCAGCGCCGCCTCGTTCTTCAGGAACACCGCGAAGGTGACCGCGTCCGGGCCGCCCGGCAGGTTGGCGACGAAGGCCGCGGCATCCGCCATCCCATAGGGATGGGGAATGTTCGCGGTCATCTCGGCAACCTTTCGGTTGTCGGCCAGCTCCGCGATCCAGGCCATGTCCTCGATGCGCGGCGCGCGCAGGATCAGGCGGCCGGTTTCGAGGACGGCGGTACTGCTCTCGGCGAGGGGGGACCCGGGGGTCGCTTCAACAAGGGTCATCGGGGATCTCCTGGGGGCCTGAACGACGAAGGGGAGGCGGTTTCCTCGCCTCCCCTGTCGGGTACCCGGGATGTCCCCTTACGGACGTTCCGGAAATCCTACCAGTCGGGCGAGACCGGTGGGATTTCAAGAAACCTCACCGGTATTATTCGGCGGCCTCGGCGGCCGGAATGACGTTTACGTAGGTTCGGGAATTGGCTTTGGCACGGAATTCGACGCGGCCCTCGCAAAGGGCAAAGAGGGTGTGGTCTTTGCCCATGCCGACGTTCACGCCGGGATGCCACTGCGTCCCACGCTGACGAACGATGATGTTGCCGGCCACGACCTTCTCGCTGCCGAACTTCTTCACGCCCAGACGGCGGCCGTCCGAGTCGCGACCGTTGCGGGAGGAACCGCCTGCCTTTTTGTGAGCCATGGTGCTCTCCTAATTCCTTCGCTGGCGGTCTCAGGCGCCGGTGATCGAGGTCACGCGGACCACGGTGAAGTCCTGGCGGTGGCCGATCTTGCGGCGCGAATTCTGCCGGCGGCGCTTCTTGAACGCAATGACCTTGTCGCCGCGCGTGTGCTTGACGACCTCGACGGTGACCTCGGCGCCGTCGACCAGCGGCGCGCCGACCTTCGGGCTTTCGCCGCCGAGCATCAGCACCGGCAGGGTCACGGAGGCGCCGGCTTCGGCGTCGATCTTGCCGACGGTGACGACCTCGTCGGGGGCGACGCGGTACTGCTTACCGCCCGTCTTGATGACCGCGAACATGTTCTGTCCTTTCGTTCGAGCCCGGTCTCCCGCCTCATCGGCGTGGACCGGCTTCTTTCGGTCGGGTTATAGGGATGCGTGACGGGCGCGAGACGCCCATTACGCGAGGGCCGGTCCATAGCGGGCAAGGCCAGCGCTGTCAAGGAAAAGGGCGAGCCCGGCGGCTGACGTCCCCCCGCGCGTGCCCTCCCCGCGCCTGTTGCCCCCGCGGATGAACCTTCCGGCCTGCGCGGCGTTGTTTGGGCAGACGCCGCCGCCCGGTGGCACCTGTTGATCATACACTCGCAGTGGAGAGTTCGTCATGGACACGCATCGCATCACCGGCGCCGCCCGCCAGGCCGGCGGAAGACTGCGCGGCATCGCAGGCCGGGCCGGCCATGACGCCGCGCTGCGGGCCGAGGAGGCCTATGAAGAGGCGATGGGCGCCGGCGGCCGCGCCTTCGGCGACGTGCGCGAGCGCACCCTCGCCCTCGCCGACGACGCGCTGGAATCGGGCCATGAGCTCTATGGCCGCTCGATGCAGGCGCTTTCGCGCCAGGCGGCCGTGCATCCGCTCGCGCTCGTGGTCGCCGCCGGCCTGACCGGCGCGGCCGTCGCCTGGTTCCTCAGCTCCGGCTCCCGCCGCTGAGCGAAGCCCCGGCGCCAGACGGGCCGTGAGCGGACCT
Source organism: Ancylobacter mangrovi (assembly GCF_024752335.1). NCBI lineage: Bacteria > Pseudomonadati > Pseudomonadota > Alphaproteobacteria > Hyphomicrobiales > Xanthobacteraceae > Ancylobacter > Ancylobacter mangrovi. Next base: position 90,853 of record NZ_JANTHY010000011.1, read on the forward strand.
GAGGCGCTGGGATTTCGAAAGGGCGAGTCCCGGTCTTCAGGCAGGACGGACACCGGCGTTTCGCTAGACCATCGGGCTTGGGGCGAGGTGGCGCAGTATCTCTTCGGCAGGATCGGCAGCGGGCCCTTGCGATAGGGAGAGCCGACGCCTCGGCGGCGCCGGCTTTCACGAGGCAAGCACCGGTCCACGCGAGCCACTTCGCCCTTAGCGGATGCAACGTCTCGCACCCTCGTCCGCGCCGCCCGCGCTCGTTGGGCGCCTTCCGGACTTCGTCGATTGTGAATTGCGTCGCCGAAGCACGGAATTCGCGACGTGGGACGGTCACGGCACTTGTGCGCTCCTGCCGCCTCGGTTATTCAGCCCCCGCTCCAAGGCGTGGCCCCGGCCCGCCTCGCGCGCGGAGAGGTGCCGGAGTGGTCGATCGGGACGGTCTCGAAAACCGTTGTGCGTGCAAGCGTACCGTGGGTTCGAATCCCACCCTCTCCGCCAGTTCGGCTCAGGCCCGCTGATTTTGCGAACGCGTTGCCGCCGAACGCCCGACTCATTCAACCGGGCCGAAGTATGGACCGTCGTCCTCATTTGCGACGACGCCCGCCGGTCTCCCTCCATCGATCGGCCGGCGAACGACACCGATTGCCGTTCGCTCGCGGCCCGGAAGGAAACAAGGGCCGTCTAGGCGAGAGCCCTGCCGCTTCGCTCGTCGAACAGATGGGTCAGGTTCGGTTGAGGAGCGATGCGGATCGTCTCTCCCGGCGCGAAGGAGAGGCGTTCGCGGAACAGGCAGTTGATCTCCTGCTCGCCCACCTTCGCGACGACGAGGATTTCCGCGCCCGTCGGTTCGGTCACCAGCACCTGTGCCGGCACGCCCTGCGGATCGGTCTGCATGTGCTCGGGTCTCACCCCGTAGACCGCGGGCTGCCCGTCCTCCACGCCGCCGGGCGACGAGAGCGGAAGGACGATCCCGTCGGGCGTTTCGAACCGGGGAGTTCCATCGAGCCTCACGTGTCCCTTCAGGAAGTTCATCGAGGGCGAGCCGATGAAGCCGGCGACGAACTGGTTCGCCGGCCGGTCGTAAAGATCGAGCGGCGCCCCGATCTGCTCGACGATGCCGTCATGCATGACGACGATCTTGTCGGCCATGGTCATCGCCTCGATCTGGTCGTGCGTGACATAGACCGTGGTGGTGTGCAGGCGCTGGTGGAGCTCCTTGATCTCCGTGCGCATCTGCACCCGCAGCTTGGCGTCGAGGTTCGAGAGTGGCTCGTCGAACAGGAACACCTGCGGGTCGCGCACGATGGCGCGCCCCATGGCGACACGCTGGCGCTGGCCGCCCGACAACTGGCGCGGATAGCGATCCAGTAGATGGTCGAGGCTGAGAATCTCCGCCGCGCGCCTCACCCGTGTCCCGATCTCGGCCTTCGGCGCCTTCCGCAGCTTCAGCGAGAAGCCCATGTTCTCGGCGACGGTCATGTGCGGATAGAGCGCATAGTTCTGGAACACCATGGCGATGTCCCGGTCCTTGGGCGGCATTCCGTTGACGACCTGCTCGCCGATCCGGATCTCGCCGCCGGAAATATCCTCCAGCCCGGCGATCATCCGCAGCAGGGTGGACTTGCCGCAGCCCGAGGGTCCCACCAGCACGACGAATTCGCCGTCCTCGATATCGACATCGACGCCATGGATGACGGCCGTTGCGCCATAGGCCTTCTTCACGGCACGAATTTCAACAGTCGCCATCATGGCCTCCGATGTCTCGACGGGTCGCGTTACTTGACCGCGCCCGCGCTCAGTCCGTGGATGAGCTGGCGTTGCAGGAACAGGAACAGGATTGCCGGCGGGATGATGGAGACGATCGCGCCCGCCGCGATCTTCCCCCACTCGACGCCGAAGTCGGACAGGTAGAAGTAGAGGCCCACGGAGACGAGGCGCATGTCCTGCTTGGCCGCGAGGCTGACGGCGATGATGAATTCGTTCCAGACGTAGACGAAGACGATCAGCCCCGCCGCCAGCAGCCCGGGCACGAGCTGCGGCAGCACGATCCGCACGAACGCGCCGGCGCGGCTGCAGCCGTCCACCAGGGCGGCCTCTTCCAGCTCCGGCGGGATCGAGTTCATGAAGGAGCGGAGCAGCCAGAGCGTGCCCGGCAGCTGCCACGCGGTGAAGACGATCACCAGGATCGAATAGGTGTTCAGCAATTGCAGCTTCGCCGCCAGCGCGTAGAGCGGCACCAGCACCGCGATGACCGGCGTCATCGAGGCGAGGAGGAGACCGATCATGATTGTCTCGCGTCCCGGGAAGCGGTAGCGCGAGGCCGCATAGGCGCCGAGCGTCGCGCAGGTCAGCGTGCACAGGACCGTGAACAGCGCGACGATCGTGGTGTTGAGGAAATACTGCGCCATCATGCTCTGGAAGATCACAGAAGCGTAGTTCTTCAGCGAATACACGCCCGAGCCGGAGGCGATGCCCTGGTTGGGATCCAGCGACAGCAGGAACAGCCAGGCCAGCGGCAGCACGGCGCCGATCGACGTCAGGAGGATGGCGACATAGGCCCACCAGGGCGCCTTATCTCTGAACATCGGCGCCCCCCTTGACGGCGAATTTGCGGATGTAGACCAGTGCCAGGACGAGGTTCAGGCAGAACACGACCACGCCGGCCGCGGCCGAATAGCCGAAGTGATAATTGGTGAAGGCTTCGCGCCAGACCCGCAGCGACAGCAGATAGGTCGCCTCGTTCGGTCCCCCGCTCGTCATGATGAACGGGATGGTGACCAGCGTGAAATATTCGAAGGTCAGCAGGATCAGCACCACCATCGCGGTCTGCCCGGCCATCGGCAGCGAGATGTACCGGAACTCCTGCCAGCGCGTGGCTCCGTCGATGCGCGCGGCCTCGTACATTTCCGAGGGAATGGACTGAAGCGCCGCCAGCATCAGGACCAGGGCGAACGGATAGGAACGCCAGACATTGGCGATCACCATCGAGGCCATGGCGCCGAACTCGTTGCCAAGCGGGGCGAAGCTGACCCCGAACATCACCTGGGCTAGATGGGCCAGCGGGCCGAAATTGGCGTCGAGCATGGCCTGCCAGAGGAGCGCCGTGACCACCTGCGAGACCAGCCACGGCACCATGACGACCGTGCGCAGCAGGCCGCGACTGCGCAGCGGCGCCTCCAGAAGCAATGCCAGGAAAATGGCGAGCGACAGCGCCAGCACGTCGGACGCGATCACGAAGATCGCGGTGGCGACGAAGGAGCGCATGCCGCTCGCGTTGAAGAGCGAGAAGAAATTGGCTCCTGCGTTGAAGGAGCCAATCTGGAAGTAGTTGGTCGCGTGAAACGCAATCCAGAACAGGTTCACGATCGGGTAGAGCGTGATCGCGAAGATGATGACCGCTGCCGGCGTCAGCAGCAGGTACGGGCTCGCACGCGAGACGATTGTGTTCACGACGACTCCTGTAGGATTCGCTTGGAGCGCAGGCGGTATCGCCAGCGGGGCGGGATCAGCCGTTGCGGGCCTGATCCCAATCCGTGGCGACGCGCTCCAGCGCCTCCTTGATCGGCGTTCCCGTCATCATCTGCTGCGCAGCGAGGGCGAGGCGCGTCTGCAGGAAGTCGGTCCTCTTCGGGAATTTGAAGAAGTGCGGCGTCTCGGCCATGTAATCCATGGCGAATTTGAGATCGGCCGCTTCCGGCGTCTTGAACCAGGGATCGGCGACGACGGATTTCCGCGAAGGCAGCTCCTTCGCCATCTGGGCGTTGATGAGCTGGGACTGCGGCGAGATCATGCTTTCGATGAACAGCCCCGCGGCTTCCTGCTCGTGGCAGCTCTTCGTCATCATGATGAACTTGCCGGCGGCGAAGGCGGGGCAGGCGCCGTTCGGCCCCGGCTGGCGCGCCAGACCGAGATCGTCTCCCAGCGCGCTCCGGGCGGAGGCCACGATGTTGCTGGTGAGGATGGTGGTCAGCGCCTTGCGCCCCTTCATCGCGTCGAGAACATTGTCGCGGGTGAGCGCCGAGATATTGTCCGGCGTCAACTTGTGGACCTTCACCATGTCGAGGATCCACTGGAACGGCTTCATGCCGTTCTCGTTCAGGAAGCCGACCTCGCCCGTCTCGGTCACATATTCGGCGCCGCAGGCCCAGAAGGCGGGAATGAGCCAGTCGGTGAATTCGATGGCGTTGCCCTGCTGGCTGAGGCCGGTGAGGAAGCCCGGCTTGCCATGCTTCTTGGCGAGCGGGGTGAGGAAGGATTGCAGGCCGTCCCAGGTCGCCGGGATCTCGCCGTCCACTTCGCTGCGGATGTACCAGAACTCGTTGTTGAGCAGCGAATTCCAGTAATAGGCCATCTTCTGGCCGTCATAGACCGTGTTGTCCCACGGGAGGATGAAGTCGTCCTTCTCGGCCTGCGACCAGTTCTTGCCGACGACGTCGTTCAGCGGTGCGGCCGAGCCGGCGCCGACCTGGTCGGGCAGGTTGGTGGTCGAGAGCTGGGCGATGTCCGGCCCGCTGCCCGCCATGACGCCCTGGATCACCTGCTGGCCCATGACCTGCCACGGCACGGGCTGGATCTCGACGGCGATTTCCGGGTGGGATTTGGTGAACAGCTCGACCATCGCCCCTTCAGCCTTCGAGCGGGCGTTGTTCGACTTCGGATCGAGCGGGCTCCAGTAGACGAGCTTGACCTTCTTCGCCAGGGCCGGGCGGGGAAAGGCGCTCGCCGCGGCGAGCGTGCCGAGGCCCAGGGCGGCCCCGCCGAGGAACGTACGGCGGTCGAGATGGGGACCTTGCCCCTTCATCTTCTTGGTCATCGGGTGTTTCCTCCTGTGCGATCTGTTTGGCGTCGCGTCTTTTCGCTTCACATATGAAGCATTATTTTATAAATGATGCGCTGGATTGGCGATGGGCGTCAATCACGTAGCGATGTCGAAGGCTTGGCTCCATGGTGATGGAAGATGAAAGCGATACGGACGAGCAATCGCGCTACATCGTTCCGGGACTTCGGCGCGGCCTTGCGGCGCTGCGCCTGTTCACACGGGACCGGGCCGTCGTCTCCGTTCCCGAAATATCGCGCGAGCTGAAGATCTCGCGCGCCACCGCCTTCCGGATCGTCTACACGCTCGAGGCGGACGGCTACCTCCAGCGCACGCCGCATTCCCACGCCTACAAGCTCGGCGTGAACGTGCTGTCGCTGGGATTCGAATATCTTGGGTCGCAGGACCTGCTCGACATCGCGCGGCCGGTCCTGGAGAAGCTCCGCGACGACACCGACGCCTCGGCCCATATGGGGCTGCGCGACGGCACCCAGGTGGTCTACGTGCTGAAGGCCGCGTCCCAGCATCGCCTGCGCAGCAACGTGTCGGTCGGCACGCGCCTCGCCCTGCACGCCACCTCGATCGGACAGGCGCTTCTTCTCGACACGCCGCGCGCGGAGCTGGACCGGCTGTTCGAGGGCTTCGAGATGCTTCAGTACTCCGACCAGACGCCAGCGACCGTCCAGCAGCTCGTCGACCGGCTCGACGAGCATCGTCCGCGCGGCTACGTCGCCTACCGGTCGGCCTATGCGAAGGGCATCGACAGCGTCGCCGCCCCGGTGAGGGACGCGCAGGGCGCCATAGTGGCGGGCATCAATGTCTCGGATCATGAGTCCCTCCCGATCATGCAGGAGCAGCACGGGCGACTGAAGGATCTCGTCATGGAGGCCGCCGCGAGCATCTCGATGCAGCTCGGCTACCGGCCTCCCGCGCGTCGTTAGGCCCGGGCGATGGGCGAAACAGGCGGCCGGGCCGCACGTCCCGCCCGGCCGCCCGGCACCTCAGTTGATCTGGTTGCCGTGGATCGGCATGCCGAGATCGCGCAGGATCTCCTGCACCTTCGGCACCGGCACGTCCCTCACGCGAATGCCGTCCTCCACCGCGACCGCGGCCGCGATGCCGGCCGCCTGTCCGGTCGCCATGCAGGCCGGCATGTTGCGCGAGCGCGCATGCGCGCCGTGATCGGCGGAGATGCAGCGCCCGGCGATGAGAAGCTGCTCCACGCCCTTGGGAACGAGGCAGCGATAGGGAATCTCGTAAGGACGCATGCCGCGGAAATCGACATCGGCGCCCTTCGGGTCGTGGATGTCGAGGGCGGAGGCGTCGGCCGCGATGCTGTCCTCGAAATACGGTCCGTCGAGCACGTCATGCTCGGTGAGCGTGTATTCGCCGATGACGTGGCGCGTCTCGCGCACGCCCAGCACCGGGGAGATCTGCGCGATCTTGGCGTTCTCGAAGCCGGGAATGCGTTCCTTGAGGAAGCGCGCATAGGCGTCGACCTGGCGGTAGCACTCCAGCACGGCGTCGGAGAACTCCTTCGGCGAGAACACGTCGACGCCGAGCACGCGCGTGGCGTTGACATAGAGCTGACCGTCGGCGGTCTTGAGCGTGATGTTCTCGCGCTGGAGCTTGATGCCGGTTTCCTGCTGGAACTTGCGCAGCGACCCGTTGAAGCCGGTCAGCCACAGGCCATAGGCCAGGTCCTCGTCCTTCTCGGGGATCGCACGCGCCGGCACGTCGTCGGTCTGGCGCGCCCAGTCGGCCAGCCGCTTGATGTCGACATTCGCCATGGTGAAGTACATCGAGACCGGCTGCATCGTCGTGGTCGCGTCGCCCGCACCCATCACGAAGGGCACGTCCGCCTTGGCGGCCATGTCGCCATCGGCCGAACAGTCGATCAGCACCTTGCAGCCGACGAACTGCCGGCCGCTCTTGCTCTCGACGACGACGCCCCTCACCTCGCCCTGCTCGACCACGGGGCTGGACACGAAGGTCTCGAACAGGATCTGCACGCCCGCCTCGGCGCACAGGCGGGTAAGCAGCATCTTCATGATCTCGGGGTCGCAGGGCGAGGCGATCTTGACGCCGCCCGACTTCGACACCGCCATGTAGTCCTCGCCGGCCCCGCCGACCGAGCGGGCGAGATTCCAGATCTCCAGCGGCAACCCGCCGACCAGCGCGCCCGACGGCTTGGTGTTGAGGCCGAGCGTGAGGTTTCCGCCCAGCGAACCGAAACGCTCGATCAGGACCACGCTCTTGCCCCGGCGCGCGGCGGCGATCGCCGCGATCGGCCCCGTGGTGCCACCGCCCACGACGACGATGTCGGCCTCCATGAGGACCGGCGTCTCGCGTGCGGGCTCCTTAATGACCTTGTCGAGCACAGGGGCGTTCATGCTTCGCGTCTCCCTAACGGTCGCCCTTGGCAGGGCTTGTTTTATATATGAAACATCAGTTCATATATGGTTCATGAAAATGAGACGGCCGTCAAGCGCCGGGCCGTTCAGCGTCGGCTCGTCGTAGCTCAACGACTTGCGGGCGGTTGGGGAGACGGGATCGATTGTGGACGGGAGAACATCGTCGCTACGTTCTGGCCGAGATTATTTTCGGCAGAAGATAGTATATATACGGCGACTTGATGTAATTTAGTCTAATTATGCGGATTAAATCCGCGATGATGCTTCGATCAAACTTGATAGATTCGGCCGACTTCTGCTTCGCTTTCGTCAATTCCACAATGGCCGGAAAGTCAGGACGGCTCTGTAGTCAGACGCGAGCTCGTTGGGATCGCCGCCGCCGATACATCCCCTTGGGCCGCCTTGAAGACGTCAGCGGCGCGGGGCAAGCTCGATCGACGGCGGCGAGGCGCCGTTCTGCCCCACGCCGCACCCGCCACGTCTCAAAATCGCCGTTCCTGCCCCGTCAGAACGGGCAGGACGAACGACATCCCGTCTCGTCCGCCAGCCGCACCAGGTCGGCGACGGTGTCGGCCGGGAGCATCAGGCCTTCGGCCCGGTGGCGGGTGTCGTTGCGGGCCTCGATCTCGCCCGGATAGACGATCTCGTCGAAACCCTTGGCCAGCGGCACCTGCTTCAGCTCCGCGATCAGCGCCTCCATGCGCGCGCCGAACTCGACCAGCGGCTGGAAGGCGGCGATGTCGAAGGCGATCATGAAATGGCCGGTGCGGCCGGGACGCTCGAACTGGTAGGGCCCGCTCACCGCCTTGCCGAAGCCGCTGCCGCTGAGCACGCCGGAAAGCATGTCCATCATCACCGCGATGGCGTAGCCCTTGTGCTGCGCCATCGGGAGGATGTTGCCGGCCAGCGCCGCGGCGGCGTCGGTGGTCGGCTCGCCCGCCGCGTCGATCGCCCAGCCTTCCGGTATGGCGAGCTTCTTCTGCTGCGCGAGGTAGATCTTGCCGCGCGCGACGGCGGTGTTGGCGATGTCGAGCACCATCGGCGCGTGCCGGCCGGCTGGCGCCGCCCAGGACCATGGATTGGTGCCCACACTCTTGGCCCGCCCGCCCCATGGCGCCATGGCCGGGCTGGCATTGGTCGACAGGAAGCCGACGCAACCGGCGCGCGCGGCCATCAGCGTGAAATACATCGCCGTGCCGAAATGGTTGGAGTTGCGCAGAGCCGCGACGCCCACCCCATGCGCCCGTGCGCGCGCGATCGTCTCCTCCATGGCGCGGGCGGTCAGCACCTGGCCCATGCCGTCATGGCCGTCGACGACGCAGATCGCGCCGGCGTCGACCACGCGCTCGGGTGCCGCTGCCGGCGCGACGACGCCCGCGCGCAGCCGCGCCGCATACCAGGGCAGGCGCATCACCCCGTGGGACTGGTGCCCCCACAGGTCGGCCTGCACCAGCGTGTCGGCCACCAGCCGCGCATCCTCTTCGGGCATGCCACAGGCGGTGAAGACGGCGCCGGCGAAATCGCGAAGCGGCCCGTCGGCGACCGGGACCAGCCCGTCCGGGGCGCGCGTGGCGGCATCAGGAGACGGCATGGCTCAATTCCTTCCGCCGCGCTCGGAATCGATGGACCGCGTGTCGCCGGTGGCGACGATGGTGCGGGTGGCCTCGACCGAGGCGTAGGTCCAGAAGATCCGCATCCGCTGCGTGCCCGAGGTGTTGATGAAGCGGTGCGGCAGGTTGGCGGGCACCCAGGTGGTGTCGCCCGCGCCCATGCGGTGGGCGGTGCCGTCGATCTCGACGATCGCCTCGCCCTCCAGCACCATCACGCTCTCCTCGCAATTGTGGGTGTGGAGCGCGATCGCCGCGCCGGGCTCGAACTCGGTGATACCGTTGAGCAGGCTGGTCGAGCCCGAGGCGCGCGTCACCAGCGGAATGGTGCGCGCTCCGTTGCCGCGGTCATGCGGCGTGATCTCGCCCGGCCGCAGGATCGCGGCCGTCGCGCGCGGCGTGTCGTTCATCTGACAGTTTCCTTGGGCTCGGTGGTGCCGGCGGCCGTGCTCACCACCCGCCGGCCCGGCCGTTGCGGGCCGGACCGGCATTTCACGTGGAGCGGTTCTGCGAGGCGCCGTCAGTCCGGGATTTCGAGCTCTACCAGCGGGCCGTGCTGCTGGCCGCCATAGATGTCGCCGCAGTCGCGCGAGCCCTGGATCGCCGGCCGCGGGATCGAGATCTTGATCGCCCGCGCCGCGTCGTGCTCGAAGAAGGTCACGTCCTCCTCCGGCACGCGGTAGATCGAGGCGAAGCTCGCCTTGGTCAGCACCTTGGAGGCGCAGACCTTGCGGTAGACGTCGTCGGTCTCGAACATCACGTCGAAGGTCAGCGTGAACGGGCCGGCATTCTTCGACCGGATCAGACGCGCCAGATCACCCAGTTTCGCCATCGCTCAGACCTCCAGGAATTCGGTGCGGAACATCTCCAGCGGATGGTCCGGCTCGACGATGTGGTTGAGGTTGAAGCGGTACACCGCCCCGCGGTTCACATGGGTCGGCGCCATCGGGTAGGCGATGCCGGTGATGAGCCCGCGCCATTCCGGGATCGGGTAGTGGACCGCGAAATGGGCGAAGGTCTTGGCGATCGAATCGGTGATCGCCTCGTCGGCGGTGGTGATGGTGAAGACCAGCCCGACCTCGTGGCCGATCTGGTCGGCGAGCGGCTCCAGCGAGCCCATCACGCCGTCGCGGCCGTAGACGCGGACATGGATGTCGTAGTCCTCGCGCCCGAGCCGGCCCTGGAACATCTCCTGCACGCGGGCGAAGAACTTGTCCTGCATGCCCTCCAGCCAGGAATCGAGCTGGCGCAGGATGAAGGGCTCGCGCACGCCGCCGATGATCAGCGCCTGGTAGCCGGCGAGTTCGGAGCCTTCGAGCTTGATGGTGAGACGGCCGGACGGGCGGAAGGTCGAGCCGCGCACGCGCACGGCGCGGTCGTTCAGCGCCTCGTACTGGGCGTCGAGTGTGTCGATAGTGCCGCTCGGCTCGGTGATGAGGAACGGGTCGGCGTTCTCGTAGAGCGTGTGCGAGGCGACGCTCTGGGGGCTGCAGCGGACGTCGAAGTCCATTGGCTCGATGTCGAAATGATCGTCGCGCACCCAGGCCATCAGGCTGTCCGGGCGCTTGCGCTGCACCACGCAGGCGGTGCCGCATTCGAGGATCTTGGCGGCGTGCCAGGCGGCGCCGGCATTGGCCCCCTTCATCAGCGGCACGGTCGCGAACAACGAGGTGTCGGAAGCGCGGCCCGCGAGCACCACGTCGGCGCCCTTTTCGATTGCGTCGGCGATCGGCTCGTGGCCCATCATGCCGACGATATGCGAGCTGCGGTCGATCACCTCGTCATTGATCGGCGGGGCGGGGTTGAGCGCGGTGATGCGCCCCTCGTGCAGGCGGCGCTTCAGATAGGCCTTGTCCTGCTCCGAGCGCACGAGGGCGAGGTTGAACTTCAGCCCCTCCTCGCGGGCGATCTCCAGCGCGATGTCGCGCATCCAGTCGACGCCGGCGTCGCCGCCGCCGAAGCCGCAGGAGCCGACGATCAGCGGCGCGCCGACCTTGGCGCGGCCGAGCAGCATCAGGCGCAGGTCGCGCTTGGTGCCCTCGCGCGAGAAATGCGGCTTGCCGCTGCCCAGATGCGCGGGGCCGGCATCGGTTGAGCCGCCATCGCAGGCGATGACGTGCGGCTCGAGCGAAATGCCGCGCGCGAACGAGGATTCAAGGAAGCCCGAACCGATCTGGCCGGACGCCGACAAAACTCTTACTTCAGTCATCTCTCACCTCAACCGTCTCCAACCCGAATGTGCCGGCGCGACGGGGCGCCGCGCCGGCCCGGCGTCAGCCGAGTTCCTGCAGCGCCTGATCGACGAAGCGGGTGTCGATGAAGCGGTTGAGGTCGGGCTTGCCCTTGATGGCGCCGGCCTTCTCGTAGACGGGGATCAGCTCCTCGAAATATTCGCGCTTGAACTCGCCGTCGTTCGGCCAGGCGTTGATGTCCTTGGAGAGCTTTTCCCACACGGGCTTCAGCTCCTCGTCGGTCGCCTCCGAGGCCTTGGCGACGGTGGCGTATTTGCGGAAGCCCGCCGCGAAGTACTCGTAGTCCTTGTTGGCCCGCCGGAACGACTGGATGGTGGCCTTGTTGAGGTCGACGATGGCGCGGAAATTCTCCTTGTCGTCGACCCACTTGCCGGGCACCAGCCAGGCTTCCGAGTACCAGTGCTTGTAGGCCTTCCACGGCTCGATCAGCACCTTGTAGTTGCCCTGCTTCACGATCGTGGCTGCCTGGTCGAAGTGCACCGGCACCGCGGCGACGCGCCCGCTCAGCAACGCGCGCATGCGCGAGCCCGAGCCGCCCATTTCCACGATGGTGGTGTCGTCGATATTGATGCCGTGCTGGTTCAGCACGCCGCTCAGCAACACGTAGATGAAGTCGCCGCGCGAGTTCAGCGCGATGGCGTTGCTGGTGTTCTTGAAGTCGTCATAGGACTTGATCATGTCGGCGTTGACGACGAAAACCTGGCTCGTGCTGTTGTAGACGAGCCCGGTCAGGCGGACATCGGCGCCGAGGCTGTTCGCCAGCATCGCGGTGACGACGTCGGAGTCGCCCGCATTGGCGGAGCCGGCGACGATCGACTGGGTGATGACCTGCATGGATTCGATGCGGTCGATCTTCGGTTCGGGGTAGCCGAGTTCCGCCAGTCCCTCGCGCAGGGCGATGACCTCGGGAATGTGGATCGCCAGGCTGAAGCCCTGGATGACGATGCTCAGCCGTTCCTTCTCCGCGGCGAGCGCGCCGCCTCCGCCGGAGAGGACGAGGCCGGCCGCGCCGGCGCCGGCCGCACTCTGAAGCAGCCTTCTGCGTGTCAGGTTCATTGGTAGTTCCTCCCTTTTGTCGTTGATTCTTCGTGTCGTCCGCTCGCCGCGGCGGCGCTCAGTCGATGGCGACCGGCGCGGCGAGGATCTCGAGCGGGGCGAGGCCGCAGCGCGCCGCCTCCGCGTCCAGCGCGGCGTGCACGTCGGCAGCCAGCGGGATGCCGGTGCGCAGGCGCTCCTTCTCCCGCCGTGCCTCACGCTCGCCCGGCACCAGGATTTCCTCGACGCCAGCCGCCCGGGGCTGCGCCTTCATGCGCACGACGAGCTCGTCCATGCGGGCGAGGAACATCTCCTCCGGCATGAACAGGTCGGTACGCAGGCACAGGAAGAAATGGCCGACATTCTGCGGCCGGTCGAAGCTCTGATGCGGGTTGCCGACCTCGCCGCCGAAGGCCGCGCCGGAAAGGACGCCACTCAGTATGTCCATCAGCATCGACAGCGCGGCGCCCTTGACGCCGCCGAATGGCAGCATCGAGCCGCCATCGATCAGCGCCTTGGGATCGGTGGTCGGCCGGCCTTCGGAATCGAGGGCGAGGCCGGGCGGGATCGACGTGCCGGCCTGCGCGGCGACATAGACGTTGCCGCGCGCCAGCACGCTCATCGCCATGTCGAGCACGAAGGAGGGCTCGCGCCCGGCCGGCACCGCGAACGCCATCGGGCTGGTGCCGAAGAAGGGCGCGCGCCCGCCCCAGGGCGGGAAGGCCGGCGAGGCGTTGGTGAAGGCGATGCCGATCATTCCGGCTTCCATCGCCTGCAGCACGTAGAAGGCCGCCATGCCGTAATGGTTGGAATTGCACACCGAGACGAGGCCGGTGCCGTGCCGGCGGGCCAGCTCGATCGCCTCGCCCATCGCCCGGCGCCCGACCACCGCGCCCATGCCGTTGTCGCCATCGACATGGGAGGCGGCGTCCGCGACCTTGCGGACCGCGATGTTGGGTGCGCGGTTGTTCAGCCCTTCGCGCAGGCGCTTGAGATAGGTCGGCGCGCGGAACACGCCATGCGTGTCGGTACCGCGCAGATTGGCGCGCACCAGGCACTCGGCGACGGTCGCCGCATCGGCCGGCGGAAGGCCGGTGGCGGCGAACAGGCCGGCAACGAACTCGCGCAGGCGGCCCGCTTCCACATGGACGCGGCCGTCGACGTCAACCGCGCTCATACCCGCGCTCCCTTCTTGAGGATCTGCCAGATCTCGCGGCGCAGGGCGAGGAACTCCGGGTCGCTCTTGAGCGCGTCGCGCCGCGGGCGGCCGAACGGAACGTCGATGATCTGCTCGATGCGGCCCGGGCGCGGCGACATCACCACGATGCGGTCGGCGAGATAGAGCGCCTCCTCGATCGAGTGGGTGACGAAGATCACCGTCTTGCGCTGGCGCTCCCAGATGGAGAGCAGCTCGTCCTGCAGCAGGTCGCGCGTCTGCACGTCGAGCGCGCCATAGGGCTCGTCCATCAGCAGCACCTGCGGCTTGATGGCGAGCGCGCGGGCGATGCCGACGCGCTGCTGCATGCCGCCGGACAGCTCGTGCGGATAGGAGTGCTCGAAGGCCGAAAGGCCGACGAGGTTGACGTATTCGCGCGCGATATCGAGCCGCTCGGCCTTGCCCACGCCCGTGACCTCGAGGCCGAAGGCCACGTTGTCGATCACCTTGCGCCAGGGGAACAGCTCGAAGCTCTGGAACACCATGCCCCGGCCGTCGCCCGTGGTGTTGGTGACGTTCTTGCCGTCGAGCACCACCTGCCCGCTGTCGCAGGTCTCGATGCCGTCGATGATGCGCAGCAGCGTGGACTTGCCGCAGCCCGAGGGACCGAGGAGGACGAGGAATTCGAGGTCCTTCACCGCCAGCGAGAAGTTCTCCAGCACCGGCAGGCTGTTACCCCGGCCGTGGTAGTACTTGGTGACGTTGCGGATCTCGAGCTTGTCGGGCGCGCCGGTCCCGGCGGGCCGCGTTTCGAATTCGGACATTGCGAGGCTCATAGGGTCACCCGTTGTTGTTCGTACCAGGGGGCGAGCCGCCGGCCCGCTTCGCCCAGGAGCCAGTTGAAGAACAGGCTGACGATCATCAGTGTGATGAGGAGGCCGAGCACCGGCCCGGTGTCGACCAGCAGGCCGGAGCGGTGGATGAGCCCGCCATAGCCGATGATGACGAACATCTCGGCCAGCACCATCGCCCGGATGGCGTGCACGAGCCCGATGCGGGCCCCGGTGATGAGGAAGGGATAGATGGCCGGAAGCGTCACCTTCCAGAAGATCTGCAGCGTGCCGGCGCCGAAGGAGCGCGCGACCGCGACCTGCATCGGGCTGACCCCGCGCGCGCCGTTATAGGCGGTGAGCACGATGTACCAGACGCTGGCGAGGAACACGATCGTGACCCGCAGCATGAACCCGGTGCCGATGGTGAGGATGAACAGCGGGATCAGCGCCGCGGTCGAGGTCACGACGAACATGCTGACCCACGGCCGGAAGATCGCGTCCGCGACGTCCGAGCGCCCCATGGCGACGCCGAGCGGCATGCCGACGATGCAGGCGGCGAGGAAGCCGACCGCCATCTGTCGCAGCGAGCCGGCGAGCTCGCGCAGCATGTCGCCCTGGCGCAGCAGGTCGACATAGTCCACCGCGACCGCCGAGGGCGGGGCGAGAAGGGCCGAGCCGAGAATTCGGCCGCCGATCTCCCACAGCCCCAGGAACAGGGCGAAGCCGACGCAGGCGAGCATGATCGAGCGAAGCTTTTCCATGATGGTCACTTCCTCACATGCCAGTGCAGGATGCGGCGCTCGAACATCGCGATCAGCGACTGCGCCACCAGCCCGAGCAGGCAGATCAGCAGCACCACGGAGAGCAGCGCTGCGGTATCGAACTGCTGGGTCGAGCGCTTCATCAGCCCGCCGAGATTGACCGCGGCGAACAGCAGTTCGGCGGTGATCATGCCGTTGATCGCCCGCGCCGAGCCGACGCGCAGCGCAGCGACGA
The DNA here is from genome assembly GCF_024752335.1 of Ancylobacter mangrovi. Classification (NCBI taxonomy): domain Bacteria; kingdom Pseudomonadati; phylum Pseudomonadota; class Alphaproteobacteria; order Hyphomicrobiales; family Xanthobacteraceae; genus Ancylobacter; species Ancylobacter mangrovi. Next base: position 105,953 of record NZ_JANTHY010000011.1, read on the forward strand.
AGAACGGCATCAGCGCCGGCAGCACGATCAGCCGCAGCCGCTGGCCGTTGCGGGCGCCGAAGGAGCGGCCGACATCGATCAGCGAGCGGCGCACGTCGCGGGCGCCGGCGATCATCACGATCAGCACGTCGAAGAAGCTCATCAGGAAGACGAGCGCGACGCGCGCTTCGAGGAACAGCCCGAACCAGACCACCAGGAAGGGCACGAAGGCGACCGGCGGAATGGCATAGATGGCGGTGATGAGCGGCTCGAACATCTGGCGCATCAGCTTCGAGCGCCCGATCACGATGCCGAGCGGCACGGCGAGGACCAGCGTGAGGCCGAAGCCGAGGGCGAGCTGGACCAGCGACTGGCCGAGCGCCGACATCAGCCGCGCCAGCCAGGACGGGTCCAGGAACTTGCCGATCACCTCGACCGGCGAGGGCAGCAACATGCCGGAGACGTGGCTCGAGCCCCACTGCCACAGGGCGAGAACGACGATGACCGACACGACCGACAGCCACCGCCTGCCAGCCAGAATGCCTGCCGCAATCACGTTGAACGACGACGAGCCGGACGGCCCGGCGCCGTTCCGGCGGTCCTCAAGGGCTTGGATGCTCAAGGCCTTTCCTCACTGGGGTTTCCTCCGCTCGGCGGCTTTTGCCGCTCTTGGCCGCTTGAAAGCGCAGCCTTTTTTCGAGTAGACTTGTGTAGATGTCTAGTCAACTTAACCAGCGATGCGAGCAGCGTGTCAACCCTCATTCCTAGCCGCACCACCTCGGCCGACCGTTTCACGCCGCTCTACGTCCGGATCCAGGAGCGCATCCGCGCCGCGATCGCCGACGGCACCATGGCGGCGGGCGATCGCGTCTGGTCGGAGGCCGAACTCGCCCGCGAGTACAAGACCACCCGCTCGACCGTGCGCCAGGCGCTGGCCAAGCTCGAATTCGAGGGCCTGATCGTCCGCCATGTCGGCCGCGGCAGCTTCGTGGCCGAGCGCACCACGGTCCGCTCGCCGATCGATTCACGCTTCTCGATGTCGTTCGAGGAGCAGGTCGCGCAGAGCGGCCGCATCGTGACCTACCGCTCGCCCACCCTCGAGCTCATGATTCCGCCCCAGCCCTTCGCGGAAACGCTCGGCCTCGAACCGCACACGCTGGCCTTCAAGCTGAAGCGGGTGCGCGTCATCGACGGGCGCCCGGTCTGCCTCGAGGTGCGCTACATGCCGCGCGAGATCGGCGAGCGCGTCACCGGCGAGATGCTGGCCAGCCGGTCGGCGCAGAGCTTCGTCGGCGACATCATCGGCGAGAGCATCCCGACCATCGTGGTCTCCGTCACCGCGGAGCTGGCCCAGGGATCGGTGGCCTCGCTGCTCAATGTTTCGGAAGGGTCACCGCTGCTGGTGCGAAAGAACTCGCACTACGCCAGCTCAGGCGCGGTGGTTCAGTGCGGGCGCTCGCTGTTCGTGGGCGACGTCAGCACGGACTACGTGCTCGGCCGGCCGCCGCCGCACCCGCCGAAGTGACGGCCAATACCAAGGGGAGGACGTGGCGCGCGCGCCTGTGGCGCCGTCGGCACGCATGTAAACGAAGGAACGCCGGAATTGCTGTTTCACCCGCCGCAACGCATCGAGACCCGTGTTTTCGCCCGGCTGCCGGACAGCCTGCGCCTGACGGGGAAGCCTTCCGCCTGGTCCTTCGGCAAGGGGAACGACAACCTGCATTCCTTCCTCGAAGGCCCGGCCTTCGACCGCGCGGGCAATCTGTTCCTCGTCGACATCCCCTTTGGCCGCATCCTGCGCGTCTCGCCTGCCGGCGAGTGGAGCGTCGTCGCCGAATATGACGGCTGGCCCAACGGCCTCGCCATCCACAAGGACGGGCGCATCTTCGTCGCCGACCACCTGCGCGGCATCATGTCCGTCGACCCGGCGAGCGGGGCCGTCACGCCGGTGCTCGAGACGGTGCGGCGCGAGGGCTTCAAGGGCACCAACGACCTCACCTTCGCCAGCAATGGCGACCTCTACTTCACCGACCAGGGGCAGACCGGGCTCCAGGACCCCAGCGGGCGCGTGTTCCGGCTGCGCGCCGACGGCACGGTCGACTGCCTGATCGACAACGTGCCGAGCCCGAACGGGCTCGTGCTGTCGCGCGATGAGAAATCGCTCTTTCTGGCGGTGACGCGCGCCAACCAGATCTGGCGCCTGCCGCTGCACGCGGACGGCACCACGACCAAGGTCGGCGCCTACATCACCCTGTCGGGCGGCGGCGGGCCGGACGGCATGGCGCTCGACGACACGGGCGGGCTCGCCATCGCCCATGTCGGCCTCGGCGTGATCTGGCTGTTCGACCGGCTCGGCGAGCCCGTCGCCCGCGTCGCCTCCTGCGAGGAGCTGGCGACCACCAACGTCGCCTTCGGCGGGCCGGACGGCAAGACGCTCTTCATCACCGAATCGGAGAGCGGCACCATCCTGCAGGCCGACGTCCCCCAGCCCGGGCGCAAGCTCTATTCGCACATGTGACAGGATGGGGCCGGTTTCCGGCCCCGTCGCTGCGCCACCTCATTCGGCCGTTTGCCGGGCGATGGCGCCGGCAGCGAGCGGGGGCCCGCCGCGATCGCGCGGCGGGGTTTGGCTGACGATGCCGGCGCCTAGGCCACCACAATCAGTTCGCGCGGGCAGCGCTCGGTCCAGCACTCGACCGAGTTCTCCTTGACGTGGAAGGTCTCCTCGGTGTGGTGCCGGCAGCCCGCGTGGTAGTAGCTGTACTCGATGCAGATGATCGAATCCGGCTCGATGACCGAGCGGTTGACCTGGTTCAGGCGGGGCTGCTCATGCGCGCCGACGCCGATCCCGTGGCCGAGGAACTCGCGCGGGAACTTCTCCAGGTACTTGGAGATCATCGCGTAGCCCTTGTCGAACACCTCGCCCCCGGTCATGCCCGGGCGCATGCTCATGCCGAGCTCCATCTGCACCTCGTTGAGCCACTTCCAGATGTCCTGATGGCGCTGGGAGGTCTCGCCGACGAAGTAGGAGCGGACGAAGTCGGCCGAATAGCCGAGGCAGGTCGCGCCCATGTCGACCTTCACGAAGTCGCCCCGGGCGATGGTGTGCCCGACCGGGAAAGGCGCGTGGGCGGCATAGGAGGTCTTCGGCCCGCAACCGATATTGATGAAGCGGTAGCCGTCCGACCCCTCGTCGATCATCTTCTTGACGATCACCTCGAACAGGTCGCGGTCGGTGGCGCCGACCTTGATCGCCTCGCGAAAGGCGGCATGGGCCTCGATGGTGATGTCGGTCGCCTTCTTCAGCCGCCGGATTTCCTCCGGCGACTTGACCATGCGGACGATTTCCAGCGGCCCGCTGAAGTCCACGACCTTGTTGCCCTCGAGCAGGTCGTCGAGCTTGGTGCGGTAGCCGGAGGGAAGGCTGTCGCCCTCCGTGCCGATCACGAAGTTCTTCACCTTCCGGTCGTCCAGCACGGCGCGCGCCGCCTGGAAGAAGTCGTCGTAGAAGTGCGTGTCGATGTCGGTGAAGAATTCCGCCATCGCATAGGCGCGCACGTCCTCGATCCAGGTCGAGTCCATGGCGAGGTGCAGGTCGACCGCCGGCACGATGAAGGCCGGGGCGAGGGCCGGGTCGCGGAAATAGAAGACCGTGAACGGCCGGTAGGTCAGATGCCCGCCATTGTTGAAGAACTCGGACAGGTATTTCGAGTTCTCGTTGCCTCGGACGATGAGGAGGTCGACACCTTCCTTTTCCATGGCGGCGCGCAGGCGGGTTTCGCTGAACAGGATGGGTTTACGTGACACGGTCGTTGTTCCAGCTCGGGACGGGAGGGGACAGAGCTCGCGGCGGATCCGCGCTCACTTCGAAACGGTGGTGATGACTTCCTGCATGAGGTCGGGACCGACCTTCTTGCCGATCTCGTCCCAGAGCGGGCGCATGACCGGCGTGAAGCTCGCCGCGTCGATCTCGCCTACCTCGGAGGTCTTCTTCATCTCGACGACGTACTTCTCGTCGAGCTCGGCACCGCGGGTGAAGGAGTATTCCGCCGCCGCCTTCGCCGAGGCCTTCACCGCGTCCTGCACCTTCTTCGGCCAGGCGTCGAAATAGGTCGGGCTCGCCATCATGGTGCAGGGCGTGAACAGGTAGTTCGCGATGGTGATGTACTTCTGCACCTCGTTGAACTTGGCGCCGTAGATCGACGGCAGCGGGTTCTCCTCCCCGTCCACCACGCCCTGGCGCAGGGCGGCATAGGTCTCGCCGAAGGCGATCGGCGTCGGATTGGCGCCGAGCGCCTCGAAGATGGTCTTGCGGAACGGCGTGTTCGGGATGCGGATGCGCAGCCCCTTCAGGTCCTCGGGCGTCTTGATCGGCCGCACATTGTTGGTGATCTGGCGGAAGCCGAGCTCGGTCAGGCTCAGCCCGACGATGCCCTTGGCGGTGAGGTTGGCCATGATCTTGTCGCCGATCGGGCCGAACACGATCGTCTTGGCCTCGTCGCGCGTGGTGATGAGGAACGGCGCCTCGAAGATGCCGAGCGTCGGCTCGACCGACTGCACCGGCGAGCAGGCGATCGTCATCTGATGCGTGCCGAGCTTCAGCCCGTTCATCACGTCGACATCCTTGCCGAGCTGCCCGCCCGGCACGATCTCGACCTCGACCTCGCCCGGCAGGCGCGCCTCCAGGTCCTTCTTGAAGAAGACCATGACGTCGTAGATCAGCGATCCCGGCGAGGATTCGATGCCTGCCTTGATCTTGGTCTGGGCATGTGCCGCGGAGGCCATCCCGATGGTCAGTGCGATGGCTGCGGCTTTCAGGACGGCTTTATTCATGGATCAGTTCCCCAGGATGGCGCGGCGCGTGGGAGGTTTCCTCCACCTGTTTCAGGTCGCGTTCGATGGACTCGAACTTGTTCATGATGTGCGCGCGCATGATCTGCCCGAGCTCGATCGGCCGGCGCATCTGCAGAAGGCAGAGCATCGTGTCGTGCTCGCGCACGGCGGCCGCCCAGCGGTCCAGCGAGACATGCGAATTGAAGCGTGAGGCAAGGATGCGGCCCGACACGCCGCGATGGGCGAGGGTCAGCGCCTCGTTGCCGGCAGCCGCCAGAATGGCGTCGTGGATGGCCTGGTTGATGTAGAAATAAGTGTGGCGGTCGCCGGCGCGGAACGCCTCGATCATCTGCGCCTGCAGGTCCTCGATGCGGGCGATGTCGCCGTCGGTCATGCGGGTCGCCGCCAGCTCGCCCGAATAGCCCTCCAGCACGCCCATGACACCGAACAGCCCGCGCAGATCCTCCAGCGTCGGCGCAGCGACGCGGGCGCCGCGGTTCGGCTGGATCTCCACCAGCCCCTCCGAGGAGAGCACCTTCAGCGCCTCCCTGAGCGGGGTGCGGCTGACGCCGAAGCGCTCGCACAGATCGACCTCGGAGATGCGCGCGCCGGCCGCCAGATCCCCTTCCGTGATCAGGATGCGTATGCGCTCGACCAGCGCCTTGTGCAGCGACTGCGACCGCTTGCGCCGCCCGGCGGTCGGCGGAGACAGACCGGCGACCGGGCTCTGGCCGGCCTCCAAATGCTGCGGGATGTCGTCGTCGCTCATGGCAAAAATCCTCTTATATAATTCAATTCGGCGCAATATGCCGGAATGAGCATTTTTTGAGCACGGCCGTTTAAAATTCAGACTTTTGATTTATCAGTCATTTTTCTACTCTTGGTCCAACTATCGCGCCCTCCCATCAAGGCGAGCCTGGCATGATTGCATTATATTTCCAGCAGCGGCCATCGGCGAGCGGCACCCGGCACTCGCGCTGCCCCTCCCCGGCGACGACCTCCCGCGAGCGCCGGGCATGACGGTGCAGGTGAGCTCCATGGCCGCTCCCGCCATCGTGTCGACCGCACTCGACCTGCTCGACGCCGTGGTCCGGGCTCTGGTGTTCGTCGCGCGCGGAGTCGTCATCGCGATCGCGTTCTTCATCACCATCTCGATGATCCTCGGCGTGTTCTTCCGCTTCGTGCTGAACAGTTCGCTGGGGTGGACCGACGAGGTGTCCTCGCTGCTGCTGGCGGTGATGATGTTCATCGCCGTCGGCATCGGCTTCCACGACCGCCAGCACATCGGCGTCGGCGCCCTCGTCGAGCGCCTGCCGCCGCACGGCCAGCGTCTCGCCGACGCGGCCCTCCACCTCGTCAGCACCACCTTCTTTGCGATCGTCGGCTGGGTCTCGATCCGCTTCGCCGAGATCGGCATGGGCATGACGCTCGCGACCATCGAGCTGCCGCGCGGCCTGTTCTACTGGGCGGCGCCGATCGGCTGCGGCTTCGCGGCGCTGGTGTGCCTCAACAACGCGGTGCGGATGCTGCGCGGCCTCGACAAGCCGCGCTTTGGCGGAGTCGACTGATGGCGGGCGTATTTCTCGGGCTTGTCGGCGTCATCCTCACCGGGCTTCCCGTCGCCGTCGCGATGGGCGTCGTCACGCTGATCGCGCTGTCGACCACCTCCGTCCCCTACGCCGTCATCCCGCTGCAGATGTTCTCGGGGATGGAGAACTTCGTCTTCATCGCCATGCCGCTGTTCATGATCGCCGGCGAACTCATGAACCGTTCCGGCATCGCCGAGGACCTGATCGAGCTCGCCTCGAGCATCGTCGGCTCGATCCGCGGCGGGCTCGCCATGGTGAATGTCGGCGCCTCGATGCTGTTCGCCGAGATATCGGGCTCGGCGGTGGCCGACGTCGCCGCGCAAGGCACCATCCTCATCCCGCAGATGGAGCGGCGCGGCTATCCGCGCGCCTTCGCGGCCGCCATCACCTCGTCCTCGGCCTCGATCGCCATCATCATCCCGCCGAGCCTCGCCTTCATCATCTATGGCGCGCTGGCCGAGGTGTCGGTCGCCAAGCTGTTCATCGCCGGCGTCGTACCCGGCCTGCTGCTCAGCGCGATGCTGGCGGCGACTTGCTACGCCTTCGCGCTGCGCTACGACTGGCCGACCGAGGGCGCCTTCCAGCTTGCCCGCGTCGGGCGCGCTTTCCGCCGCGCCTTCTGGGGGCTGACGCTGCCGGTCATCATTCTCGGCGGCATTCTCTCAGGCGTCTTCACGCCGACCGAGGCGGCGGCGATGGCGGTGCTGGCCGCCCTGCTGATCGGGCTGTTCATCACCCGCAAGATCACGCTGGCGCAGCTTCCCGCCCTGTTCCTGGCGGCCTCGGTGCGCACCAGCCTCGTCATGCTGATGGTGGCGGCGTCCTTCGCCTTCGGCTGGTACCTGACCAATGCGGGCATCCCCCAGCAGATTGCCGGGGACGTGCTCGGCATCTCGGACAACCGTTATGTGGTGATGTTCATCATCAACATGCTGCTGATCGCGCTCGGCGTCATCATGCACGGCTCGGCGGCGATGGTGCTCACCGTGCCGCTGACGCTGCCGCTGGTCACCCAGATGGGCTACGACCCGATCCATTTCGGGGTGATCCTCGCGCTGAACGGCGCCATCGGCCAGCAGACGCCTCCCGTCGCGTCGGTGCTTCTCACCGCGTGCTCGGTCAGCGGCTGCCGGGTCGGCGAGGTGATGAAGTACAATTGGTGGTTCATCCTCATCATGTTCGTCGTCCTGCAGATCGTCACCTATATGCCGAGCATCTCGCTGTTCCTGCCCGCCGTCCTGATCAAGTAGACGCCCGCGACCCGGAGCCCGCTCCCCGCCCCGAAACGGGCGCCGCCCGCGGCTCGCCGGAGAACCGGGAGCGCGCGGGCGGCGTGGCGATGTCGGGGGTTTGCGCGGTGCCTGGGCTCAGGCCGCGTCACCTGTGGCGCTTTTCATCGCGCGTCACTTCGGGGAACAGCCACATGGCAACGACCATGAAGATCCCCAGCAGGACCACGGCGTATTTCGGGCCGACCTGCCCGAGATGGGCCTGCAGGGCATAGCCCGCAGCCGCGGCAAGAATCACGATCAGCGAGATGGTCAGCTTCACGACGGCGGGCATTGTTACCTCCGGACGAAAGATCGAGGATGGCGTGGGTTGTCACGTCGGCCTCCTCAGGCGAGAGGGGCGAAGACCGCGGCGCCCACATGGTACAGCGCGGCGATGGTGGCGACCTGCACCACCAGCAGGGTGGCCAGCACGGCCCGGCCGTCGCGCAGGCGCTCGGGCCAGATCTCGTAGGTCGCCGGGGCGAACAGGAAGGCGAGCCCCATGACGATGATCAGCGAAGTCACCTTGAGCTCGCTGAAGCCGTAGAAGACGGTGGCCCCGACCAGCACGCACATGAGCGCGCCGTTGACGAGCGCCAGCGCGACGCTGGCCGGCCGGCCGAGGATCCGCGCTCGCTCCAGCATGACGCCCAGCGGGAAGGAGCCGGAGAGCACGAGCAGCCCGATGCAGCACAGCGTCCAGAACAGGCTGAACCAGGCGAGCGGCACGATATTGGGTTCGATGGCAGCCATTGCGACCTCTTCGCGATTGAGCCGTTTCGAGGATGAGAGGCGGGCCGGCCCGCGCGGCGGCGGGCCGGTGGACGCCTATTCAGCCGGTTCGACGACGGGAGAGGAGCCGCCCATCGGCGCGGCGGGCCTCGGCGTGCGCGAGGTCTTGCGCATGTCGCGCTTGATGTAGCGGGTGTCGTAGCCGTTGAAGAGATGGCCGAAGAACCCGCGGTTGAGGTCGGAGGTGCCGAACAGCCAGTCCATGATCGGGAAGGTGAGGTTCATGTTCCTCTCCATCATGATCGACTGGTTGTGGTGCGCGGCATGGTGGCGGCGGTTCGTGTTGATGAACGGCATCGTCCGCACGAACCAGTTCTCGTCGATATGCGTGGTGAAGTGCATGAATTCGTAGAGCAGGTAGACCGAGCTCGTGGTGATGATGAACAGCCAGCCGACATTCGGCGAGATCAGCCAGGACAGCGCGATCGCGCCTGGGATCGACATCAGCGTGAAGGTCACCAGCGCATAGGGCGGGAAGAAGGTCACGCGCCAGTCGTGATGGCCGGCGAAGCGCATCTCCTCCTCGGTGAAGAACTGGTGGTGCATCAGCGTGTGGCGGTTGTAGACCGCGCGCAGCAGCGGGATGCGCGAGGGCCGGTGCATCACGAAGCGGTGGATCGCCCATTCGAAGAAATTGCAGAACAGGAAGACCACCGGGACGGTGAGCCATTCCCACCAGCGCACGTCGTGCACGTTCGAGACGTAGACGTAGAGTGCGGTGAAGCCGATCGTGTAGATCACCGCGATGTGCAGCCAGCCATTGTACCAGCCGGCGACCCGTTCCCTGTAGGTCGCGCGGTACTTGCGCTGGCGATCGGTCATGGCGCTGACAGCGAGTTCCATGTCGTTCTCCTCAAGCCTTCCCTCACATCGCGCTCGCTCGCGCAGGCCGGTCGAGCGCTTGCCTTCTGTTGAGATGCAACTAATATATCAATGCTACATCAGATGGCAAGTGCCTGTCGCCGCTCGGTTCGCGACGCGGACCGGGGAGCGGGGCACGTCAGGGGAGGAAGACGAGTGCCGTTGAGTTACCAGGCCGCCGTGCTGCATGCGCCGCACGCGCCGCTCGCGATCGAAACGGTGATCGCGGAACCGCTGAAGCCCGGCGACGTGTCGGTGCGAATCAAGGCCGCGAGCCTGTGTCACACCGATCTCGAGGTGATCGAGGGCGGCCTCAGATTTCCGATGCCGATCGTGCTCGGCCACGAGGCGGCGGGCATCGTCGAGGAGGTTGGATCGGATGTGTCGGGGGTGCGGCGCGGCGACCATGTGGTGCTGTCGTGGAACCCGCATTGCGGCGGTTGCTTCTACTGCGACCGCAGCCAGCCGATCCTGTGCGAAGGCTATCTCGCCAACGGCCCGCAGGCGTTCGGCTTCGACGGCGAGCCGCGCGCCCGGCTGCAAGACGGGCGGAGCCTGCGCCAGCTCATGTATCTTGGCGCGTTCGGCGAGATCTGCATGGTGCCGGCTCAGCAGGCGATCGTGATGCCGAGGGATCTGCCCTTCGACCGCGCCTGCCTGATCGGCTGCGGCGTGATGACCGGCGCCGGCGCGGCGATGAACGTTGCCTCGATCCGCGACGGCGACACGGTGATGGTGCTGGGCTGCGGCGCGGTCGGCCTTGCCGCGGTGCAGGGCGCCCGGCTCGCCGGCGCGGGGACGGTGGTCGCGGTCGACCTCAATGCCGACAAGCTCCGGCTCGCCGCGCTGATGGGGGCCGATGTCGGGGTCAACGCCGCCGAGGAGGACCCGGTCGAAGTGGCGCGCCGGCTCACCAACGGGCGCGGCGCCGACGTGGTGATCGAATCGGCCGGCAATGCGGGCGTCTTCCGCACCAGCGCCGAGGCGGTGCGCCCGGGCGGCGAGATCATCTGGCTCGGCAAGATCGACGTCGAGAAGGACGTCGCCTTCCGCTGGGGCTCGCTGATGGGCGAGAAGCGCATCCGCCGCTCGAGCTATGGCGGCGCCCGGCCGCAGCGGGACTTTCCCCTGCTCGCGCAGGCCTATCTCGACGGGCGCCTGAAGCTCGACGAGCTCATCTCCCGCCGCATCGCGCTCGACGAGATCAATGCCGGCTTCACCGCCCTGAAGCGCGGCGAGACCATCCGCAGCGTGATCATGTTCTGAAGGCGGGCGACGCCGGCGATGCCGCGCGCATCGCCGGCATCAACGCTCAGTCGTCGAGCGTCTTGCGGGCGAAGGATTCGATGTAGTCCATCAGCCGGTCGGAGGCCGCCGCGGCCCCCGCACGATCGCCGCGGGCGATGGCGGCGGCGAGCTCGGCGTGGAGGTTCGCCGCCAGCGGCAGGTCGGCGACGCGCTTGTAGTGCTGGTACCAGAAGCGGCGCGAGAGCGCGTGCATCAGCCCCATCGAGCGGGCGGCGAACTCGTTGCGGGCCGCCTCGGCCGCCAGCGTGTTCAGCTCGCGGTCGTACCGCATGAACTCGATCCCGTCGGAGCGCTCCGCCGCTTCGCGCATGCCGCGCGCGATCTCGTCGAAGGCGGCGCGCTCCTCCTCGCTGGCGCGCTCGGCCGCCAGCTCCGCGATCAGGCGCTCCAGTACACGCCGCGTCTCGAGCAGGCGAAGCTGGGTGCGCAGGTTGATCTCGGAGACCAGGATGCCGCGGCGCGGCAGCACGATGACGAGCCCGTCCCGGGCGAGGCGCTGCAACGCCTCGCGTATCGGCGTGCGGCCGATGCCGAGCCGGTTCGCCAGCGTCAGCTCTGCCAGCACCGTGCCCGGCGGAAGCTGCAGCGTGGAGATCAGTTCCTCGAGCTCGCGATAGGCGCGATCCGTGAGGGTGAGATCCTCGTCATCCTTGTCGCGTGGCCGACGTCCGCGGGAAGTCGAGGATTTCTGCGCGTCGGACTTGCTGACCCGCTTGATGCCTGCACTCGGCATGGGCACTCCTGAACAACATGCGCCAGCGATAGTGCCGACAGTGATGCACTATTGCAATGCCACTGGAATATCACTGGAATCCGACAATGGTATTATACGATTCCGCGGCACATGAGCACAGGATCCTGCGGGCGAAGCGGTGCGGGTCTTGGGCCATCAGATTGTGGCCGGCGCCGCTCCATTCCTCGTAGCGCGCGCCCGGGATGAGCGCAGCGATTCGCCTTCCGTGGCTGGCGGGGCATTCCTCGTCGGCCTCGCCGTGAAGCACCAGAGTCGGCAGGCCGATGCGAGGAAGATCGGGTTCCAGGTCGCATCCGCGCACCGAGGCCCAGGCCCCGGCGACGGCGAGCGGGTCGGCATATTCGCGCAAGGCGAGACGGGTCGCGCGCTCCTGGGCTTCCGCCACCAGCGCCTCGGGCGTCTGCGCGCGGAACCACACCGCCTCGCCGCCCGGCCGGGCGGTGCCGCTCGCGAGCACGAGCCGCTCCAGCCCGTGCGCGCCGTGGCGCCTCAGCGTCTCGATCACCACCAGCACGCCCATGCTCCACCCCACCAGCACGGCGGGCTTGGGAGCCATGGCGAGGATGGCGGCAAGGTCGTCGGAGAAGCCGGCCAGCGTGTAGCCGTCGAGCCCCGCCGGGCGGTGCGAGCGCCCGCGCCCGCGAAGATTGGGGATGATGAGCGCGCGCGGGGCGTCGAGCCGGCCGGCCACCGCCTCCCAGCTCGCCGCGGTGCCCTGAATGCCGTGCACCAGAACGATGGAGCCGGCATTCGCCGCGTTCGCCGCCCTGCCCCCGTCCGCCGCGCGGCCGTACCACTCGACCGGGCCCGCGGGCGTGTCGAGCAGGTGAGCCTCAAGACCATCCACGTCCGTCACGCCCTTGCGATCAGGCCGCGACGGCGCCCAGCGCGGCGTCGATGTCGGCGCTGGTGTATTCCCACTCATTGCCGAAATTCGCGACCACGTCGCGCATGAAGCGCTCATAGTGGCTCTTCGCCAGCGTGGGATTGCCGAAATGGTCGACCAGCATGGCGAAGGCGAGCTGCGCGGGGGCGTGGCCCTCATAGCTCCACTCGAAGCCGTCGCGGCTGATTTCGAGCAGGTCGGTGCGCTCCGGCAGCGGCGCGCCGTCGACCGTGACGGCGACGCCGTCGATGGTTCGGTCTCCACGATAGTTCTTCATGTTCGTGCTCTTCTTTCGCAGTGACGGATGGCTGGGAGGGGGGCGCGGCCGGAAGGCATGCGCCGCCCCTGTCTCACTTGGCGCGTCTCACTCGGCCGCCACCGGCCGGCGCGAGCGCAGGCGGCTGAGGCCGTCGGAGATCGGGCCCCACAGCAGCAGCGCGAGGGCGATCACCATCAGGCTGGTCACGAGGCCGTTCTCCCAGAACACCGAGAGATCGCCGCCCGAGCCGATCAGCGCCTGGCGGAACGCGTCCTCCGCCCGATCGCCGAGCACGAGGGCGAGGACCATCGGCGCGAGCGGGTAGTCGAGCTTCTTGAACGCGTAGCCGACCACGCCGAAGATCAGCATCAGCCAGATGTCGAACTCGGCATTCGCCACCGTGTAGGCGCCGATCGCGCACATCATCAGGATCACCGGCGCGATCAGCGCGAACGGGATCCGCATGATGGCGGCAAACAGCGGGACGGTGGAGAGCACCACGATCAGCCCGACGATGTTGCCGAGATACATGGAGGCGATGAGGCCCCACACGAAGTCGCGCTGCTCGACGAACAGCAGCGGGCCGGGCTGCAGGCCCCAGATCATCAGGCCGCCGAGCAGCACCGCCGCCGTGGCCGAGCCGGGGATGCCGAGCGCCAGCATGGGCAGCAGCGCCGCCGTGCCGGCCGCATGGGCCGCGGTCTCGGGGGCGATGACGCCCTCGATCTCGCCCTGCCCGAAGCGCTCGCCGCGCGAGGAGAAGCGCTTGGCGAGGCCGTAGCCCATGAAGGAGGCCGCCACCGCGCCGCCCGGCGAGATGCCGAGCCAAATGCCGGCGAGGCAGGAGCGGATGAAGGTGAAGATGTAGCGCGGCATCTGTGCCCAGGTGCGCAGCACCACGATCGGGTCGATCTTGGCGTTCTTGCCCCGGAAGCTCATGCCCTCCTCGAGCGCCAGCAGGATCTCGGAGATGCCGAACATGCCGATGACGACGACCAGGAAGTCGACGCCGCTCATGAGCTCGGTCACGCCGAAGGTCATGCGCATGTCGCCGGAGATGGTGTCGATGCCGACGCCGGCCAGGATGAAGCCGAAGGCGAGCGAGACGATGATCTTCGCCTTGTTCTCCTTGCCCATGCCGATGAAGCTGCAGAAGGTCAGGAAGAACACCGCGAAGAATTCGGCCGGGCCGAAGCGCAGCGCGAACTTCGCCACCAGCGGCGCCAGGAAGGTGATGAGCATCACGCCGGAGATGGCGCCGACGAAGGAAGCGGTGAAGGCCGCGGTCAGCGCCTCGCCGGCCCGGCCCTGCTGGGCCATCGGGTAGCCGTCGAAGGTGGTGGCGACCGACCAGGGCTCGCCGGGAATGTTGAACAGCACGGCGGTGATCGCCCCGCCGAACAGCGCGCCCCAGTAGATCGAGGTCAGGAGGATGATGGCGCTGGTCGGGTCCATGCCGAAGGTCAGCGGCAGCAGGATCGCCACGCCGTTGGGCCCGCCGAGGCCCGGCAGCACGCCGACCACGATGCCGAGCAGCACGCCGATCAGCATGAACAGGAGGTTGTGGAGCGACAGGGCGACCTGGAAGCCGTCGAGCAGATAGACAATGTTTTCCATGGCGCCCTCAGAAACCGAGCATCGCTTCGAGCGGGCCCTTGGGAAGGGGAACCTCGAACTGCATCTCAAACACCCAGAAGGTGATGACCGGGATCAGCACCGAGGCGGCGAGGATCGTCCACCAGCGGAACGAGCCGAAGGCGATCATGAAGCCGGCCAGGAAGAAGACCGAGGCCACGTAGATGCCGAGATAGCCGATCGCCAGCACGTAGAGGGTGAGCGGCAGCAGGACCATCGACACCTGCCGGAGCTGCCCCCAGGTGACGAGGATGCCGCGTTCCGCGCGCAGCCCCTGGAAGAACACCACCGCGGAAGCGGCGAGCAGGAGCCAGGCCATGCGGGCGGGGAAGAAGCCGCTCTGCGGCCCGCCGTCCCAGCCGGCGCCGCGCCCGTAGCTGTCCCACAGCACGGCGATGGCGACGGCGCAGAGAAGGAGGGCGACGATGCATTCGACCGCCCGGCGCGAGAGGCCGGACTCGGTCTCGTAGGGTTCAAAGGATGACATGGGCCACTCCAGGCGCATGGACCGGGCCGTCACCGGCGCGGTCATGAAAGGGGGCAAGGAGACGGCCCGCGCCTCGGAGGCGCGGGCCGCAGTGCGGCCGGGATCAGTTGGTCGGCAGGAAGCCGGCCTTGGCCATGAGGTCCTTGTGCTTGGCTTCGTCGGCGTTCAGGAAGTCGACATAATCCTTGCCGGTGCGCACATCGGCCTTCAGCGCGTTGCGCTCGAGATATTCCTTCCACTCGGGCGTCGCGGTGACCTTCTCGATCAGGTCGACATAGTAGGCCTGCTGCTCGGGCGTCACGCCGCTGGGCAGGAACAGGCCGCGCAGCATGTTGTAGGTGAACTTCAGCCCCTGCTCGCTGCAGGTCGGCACGTCGCTCCACGCCATGTCGCCGGTCACCTTGGCGGTGTAGGCGATGCGCTTGGGCGACAGCACGCAGAGCGGGCGGGTGAGCCCGGCGCGCCAGTTGGCGACGTCCTCGGACGGGTTGTTGGTCTCGACCACGATGTGGTTGCCCGCGAGCTGGGTCGAGGCCTCGCCGCCGCTCTTGTAGGGGATGTAGGAGATCGGCGCGCCGAGCTCGCTGAAGACGCCGAAGCTGACGAGCTCGTCCTCGCGCTTGGAGCCGCCGCCGCCCACCTTGAGCGGCGGATGGGCCTCCTTGGCCGCCTTGGCGAGGTCGCTCACCGACTTGATCGGCGACTCCGCGTTCACCCACAGGCCGAATTCGTCCTGCGCCACCATCGCGACCGGCGTGAAGTCGTGCCAACTCACCGGGATCTTGGTGGCGAGCGGGGTCATGTAGATCGTGCTGGAGGTGGTGATCAGCTTGTGGGGATCACCCTTCGACTTCTTCATCTCCATCATCGCCTCGCCGCCCGTGGCGGCCGGCTTGTTGACGACAATGAAGGACTCCTTCGAGAAGCCGTGCTTCTGGATGATGGCCTGCATGGTCCGCGCCATCTGGTCGGACGCGCCGCCGGGGCCGAACGGGACGATGATCTCGACGGATTTGGTCGGCTCCCAGGCCGAAGCGGCAAGTGTGGACAGCAGCAGGGCTGCGCCGGCAAGGGCAGCTCTTTTCATGGGTGTTCCTCCATTTAGGGCGTGTTCCGTGTGGCGCGTGTAGCCCGCACCTTGGAATGATACTGGATCAAAGCTTCATGATGTGCAACTCATATATTTCAGATATCCTAGTTGCGGACAATGCGCACAAGACGTTATCGTGCCAAGCTGGAGGGGCCGATCCGCGCCCCGAAAATGCCCTGCCCGCACACACCGAGGCGGGGCTCGTGTCGGCGGCTCATGTGCCGTTGCCATGCAAAAAACATATCAGGAGGAAGCACGATGGACAGAGAAATTGGCGGCGCTGTGTGCGACCTTCCCGGCGGCGCGGCGATGCCGTTGCGGCACCTTGCTCGCTGAGGTCCGGGCCCGATGGACGCGTCTACCCATCCCGCCCGCGGGGGCTGGAACAGCCTCGCGCGCAACTATGAGGCCCGTATCGCCCGCGGGCACGCCCTCGTCGGCGGCAAGGTGGTCCCGGCCGACCGGACGACCGCGCTTCTCGAGGCGGTGATCGAGCCCGGCGACCGGATCTGCATCGAGGGCAACAACCAGAAGCACGCGGACTTCCTCGCCCGGGCGCTGGCCGAGGTGGCGCCCGAACGGGTGCACGATCTGCACGTCGTGCAGTCCAACATCGCGCTCGCGCCCCATCTCGACATCTTCGAGAGCGGCATCGCCCGGCGCCTCGACTTCTGCTACGCCGGCCCGCAAGGGCTGCGGCTCGCCCAGCTCGTGGCCGCCGGCAAGGTCGAGGTCGGCGCGATCCATACCTATCTGGAGCTCTACGGCCGCTACTTCACCGACCTCACTCCGCGCGTCAGCCTGATCGCGGCGGAGGCGGCGGACCGCGACGGCAATCTCTATACCGGCCCCAACACCGAGGACACGCCGGCCATCGTCGAGGCGACGGCGTTCCGGTCCGGCGTGCTGATCGCCCAGGTCAACCGCATCGTGGACAAGGTGCCGCGGGTCGACGTGCCGGGCGACTGGGTGAACTACGTCGTCGAGGCGCCGAAGCCGCACTACATCGAGCCGATCTTCACCCGCGACCCCGCCGCCATCACCGACATCCAGGTGCTGATGGCGATGATGGTGATCCGCGGCATCTATGAGAAATACGGCGTTACCCGGCTCAATCACGGCATCGGCTTCGACACGGCGGCGATCGAGCTGATCCTGCCGACCTATGCCGAGGAGCTGGGCCTGCGCGGCAAGATCTGCCGCTACATGTCGGTCAATCCCTGCCCGACCCTGATCCCGGCCATCGAATCCGGCTTCATCGACGCCATCCACTGCGCCGGCTCGGAGCTCGGCATGGAGCGCTACGTCTCCGAGCGCTCGGACGTGTTCTTCATCGGCCGCGACGGCACGATGCGCTCCAACCGCGTCTACTGCCAGCTCGCCGGCCACTATGCCGACCTGTTCATCGGCTCGACGCTGCAGATCGACCTGGAGGGCAACTCCTCCACCGCCACCCATGCGCGCATCACCGGCTTCGGCGGCGCGCCCAATTTCGGCTCGGAATCGCGCGGACGCCGCCACGGCAGCCCGGCCTGGCTCGCCGCCGGGCGCGAGGCGCATCGCCAGGGCATGCCGCGCGGGCGCAAACTGGTGGTGCAGATGGTCGAGACCTTCAAGGAAGGGCTGTCGCCGACCTTCGTCGAGCGGCTCGACGCCTGGGACCTGATGGACACGTTCAGCATGCCCCTGCCCCCGGTGATGGTTTATGGCGACGACCTCACCCACATCGTCACCGAGGAAGGCATCGCCAACCTGCTGCTCTGCGACAGCCTCGCCGAGCGGGCGCAGGCGATCCGCGCCGTGGCCGGCTACACCGAGGTCGGCCGCAAGCGCGACCGGCAGATGGTGGAGATGCTGCGCGCGCGGGGCGCGGTGGTCTATCCGGAAGATATCGGCGTCGACAAGCGGCTCGCCAGCCGCGACCTGCTCGCCGCCCGCTCGATCAAGGACCTGGTGCGCTGGTCCGACGGTCTCTATGCGCCGCCGGCGCGCTTCAGGAACTGGTAGGAGGACGCGGCATGGAGCGTCTGGAATTTCGTTTCGCCGGCCGGCCCGGCACGCCTTTCGCCGAAACCGGCGAGGCGCTGGTCGGCGTGGTCGGCTCGGGCAATCTCGAGGTGATGATCGAGCGCGTCGATCTCGGCGGCGGCTGCCTCGCGGTGGTCGACACATCGATCCACGGCTTCGGCGACACCTGGCAGCAGGTGCTCGCCGACTTCGTCGACCGGCGCGGCCTCGCCAACATCCGGCTGTCCATCAATGACGGCGGCGCGACCCCGGCGGTGGTGGTGCTGCGGCTCGACCAGGCCTGGGCCGGGCTCGAGGAGGGCGAGCGATGATCCCCGCCCGTCACTCCTTTCAGGAAGCCGGAGCCCGCGCCCGCATCCGCGCCCTGCTCGACGCCGGCACATTCCGCGAGTTCTGCGGCCCAGCGCAGCGGCACACCAGCCCGCATCTGCCCACCCTCGGCATGCCGGTCGCCTTCGACGACGGGGTGGTCGTCGGCGGAGGCGCCATCGACGGCCGCCCGGTGCTCATCGCCGCGCAGGAAGGCGCGTTCATGGGCGGGGCGGTCGGCGAGGTGCACGGCGCCAAGATCACCGGCCTGATCGAACGCGCGCTCGACACGCGCCCCGACGCGGTGGTGCTGCTGCTCGACAGCGGCGGCGTGCGCCTGCACGAGGCCAATGCCGGGCTGATCGCGGTCGGCGAGATCCAGCGCGCGGTGTTCGACGCCCGCGCCGCCGGCATTCCCGTCGTGACGGTGATCGGCGGGCGCAACGGCTGCTATGGCGGCACCTCGATCATCGCCCGCTCCTGCGACCGCATCGTCGCCAGCGAGGAAGGGCGCCTGTCGGTGTCCGGCCCGGAAGTGATCGAGGCGGTCGAGGGCGTCGAGGAGTTCGACGCGCAGGACCGCGCGCTGGTCTGGCGCACCATGGGCGCCAAGCACCGCCGGCTGATCGGCGAGATCGACGCGCTGGTCGCCGACGACATGGAGGCGTTCCGCGGCGCGGTGTCGGAATCGCTCGGCAGGTCCCGCCCGCTCGATCTCGACGAGCTCGAAGCCGAACATGCGCGCCTTGCCGAGCGCATCGCCCGCTTCGAGGGCGTCAGCGACGCCCGCGAGATCTGGGCGGCGCTCGGCGTGAACGACCCCGACCGTGTCTCCGAGATCGAGGCCGACGAGTTCAACCGGCTGGTCGCCACCCTCGAAGGAGCCCGAGCATGAACGCCGATGCCGCCCTTTCCGCGCCGCCGATCTCCTCGACCGAACGGCTCATCGATGCGCTGTTCGACGAGGCGAGCGTCTCCCGCATCGGTCCGCTGGTGACCGGCACCGGCACGCTCGACGGGCAGGCCGTCGCCATCCTCGCCACCGCCGAGCGCGCGCAGATCGGCGCCGACCTCGCCCTCGCCATGGCCCGCAATGTGCTGGACGTCATGCGCGAGGCCCCGGCCCGGCCGATCCTGATCGTCGTCGACAATAGCGGCCACCGGCTCGGGCGCTGGGACGAGCTGATGGGCAACAATGGCTATCTCGCCCATCTGAGCACGTGCCTCTACCTCGCCCGCCGGCGCGGCCACCGCGTGATCGGCCTCGTCAACGAGCTCGCCGTGAGCGCGGGCTTCATGGCGCTGGGTATGGCGACCGACGCCTGCTACGCCATGCCCGAGGCTGAGGTGCGGGTGATGGCACTGAACGCGATGTCCCGCGTCACCAAGGTGCCGCTCGACCGGCTGACCGAGCTGTGCGCCACCTCGCCGGTGCTCGGCCCCGGCGTCGCCAACTTCATCCGCGTCGGCGCGCTGCGGGGCATCTGGTCGGGCGACCTCTCCGCGCATCTGCGCGAGGCGCTGGCCGAGATGCCGGGCGAGCGCGACACGCGCCGCGAGCTCGGGCTCGAGCGGGGAGGCCGCACCCTCGCCCGCGACATCGCCGCCCAGGTGCGTGCCGGAGTGTGAGCCGATGCGGCCCGACCACGGCGCGTGGATCGGCGAGGCGCGGGCGCACCCCTTCCGGGGAGCGTCGCCCGGGACGCCGTCCTTCGCCCGCCACGATCTCGTCTGGCTCGATCCCGCCTATCCGGACGCGATCGAGGCCGGGCGCGTGGAGGATCGTGCGCTGGCGGCGGCGTGGATTCGGACCAATCGTCCGCTGGTGGTCCGGCGCGACGAGCAAAGCCCCGCGCCCGCCGGCTCGGGATGGATCGCCCTCGGCCTGCCGCTGCCGACCCGGCTCGACCGGCGCCGCATCGGCCTGCGCGTTCCCGACGCCATGATCGTCCGGCGCGGCCGCATGCCGCTTCTCGCAGAGGCCGGCCCGTCCGCCTTCTCCGGCTGGCGCGCGCTCCTGCGCGACCTCGCCCGCGACCTCGCCTCCTGCGGCGCCACGGTGCGCGTCTACGGGTCGCTCGGCTGGCAATATCTGACCGGAGAAGGCTATCTGCACCCCGCCTCCGACATCGACCTGCTGATCGAGCCCGGCGCGAGGCTCAACCTCCGTCGCCTGCTCGCCGTGCTGGGAGAGGCGGCATGGGCCGACCGCCCGCGCCTCGACGGCGAGATCCGGCTGGCGCCGGACCGCGCGGTCGCCTGGCGCGAACTGCTCTCGAACGCCCCGCAGGTGCTGGTGCGCGAGCTCGACGGCCTGTCGCTGGTCCCGCGCGCGGCAGCGCTGCGCGAATTGCAGCCGGGCGTCCCGGCATGACGGGCGCTCTTCCTGCGTCCGCCCTGCCGAGCCCGCTTGAGGAGGCGGCAGCCGGGATCGACCGCTGCGCCGTCTGGGCGCTGGAGATGGAGGTCCGGCTCTATCCCAAGGCCGGGCTGGTGAGTTTCGTCGACACCGGCAGCCATGACGACATGGACGCCGGCACCTTCCGGCGCAGCGCCGCCGCGCTGAAAGGCTATTTCGGCCGCATGGCCGAGGCCGGCGCACGTGGCGCCCCCTTCGCCGAACTGAAGAGCCTCGGCGTGGCGGCCGAAGCGCGGATGTTCGCCGCGACCGGCGGCATCAACACCCATCGCGGCGCGGTGTTCTCGCTCGGCCTGCTTGCCGCCGCCGCCGGCCGGCAGGACGCACTGGCCACGGGCAACGCGAAGACACGCAGCCGCGACCTGTGCCGCGCGGTCGCCCTGTGGGGGCCCGACATCCTCGCCGCGCGCCCGAGCGTCGATGCGAGCCACGGCGCGCAGGTCCGCGCGCGCTATGGCGCGGCAGGCGCCCGCGAGCAGGCCGCGGCGGGGTTCCCGGTGCTGCGCGACCACGCCCTGCCCGCCTTCGATGCCGTCTTCGATCGCGGCGGCGATGTCGAGCGGGCGGGATTGCAGGCCTTCTACGCCACCATCGCCGTGCTCGAGGACAACAACCTGCTGCACCGCGCCGGGTCGGACGGCCTGGCCTTTGCGCAGGGCGCGGCGCGGGACTTCCTCGCGCGCGGCGGCATGCTGGCGGCGGACGGCTATCGCCGGGCGCGGGCGCTGCACGAGGCGTTCGTCGCCCGACGCCTCAGCCCGGGCGGCGCGGCCGACCTCGTGGCGGCGGTCCTGTTCCTCGCGGCGATGACCGGGCGCGTGCCGCCGCGGACATTCGCATGGCCGTGATGCTGCTGTGCCCGGGCCAGGGCAACCAACACCCGGCGATGTTCGAGCGCCTGCGGGACGAGGCGCCGGCGCGCCCGGTCCTGGAGCTCGCCTCCGAGCGCCTCAGCTTCGACCTCCGGCGGCTCGGCGGCGCGGACGACCGGCTGGACTATGCCGACAACCGCACGGCGCAGATCCTCCTCACCGCCCACTGCCTCGCGGTGCGCGCCGTGCTCGGGACGGAGATCGGCGACATCTGCATCGGCTACAGCGTCGGCGAGATCGCCGCCGCGGCCTGCGCGGGCTGCCTCGACCCGGTGGCGACCTTCGATCTGATCGAGGCGCGGGTGCGCTGCATGGATGCAGCGCGCCGCGACAGCGGCATCGAACAGGGCATGACGGCGGTGATCGGCATCCCGCTGGCGCGCATTGCCGCCTTCGCCGACGAGGCCGGCCTCGCCATCGCCATCGTCAACGGTCGCGATCACGTGGTGCTCGGCGGCGCGGCCGGCGTGCTCGACAAGATCGAGGCGGAGCTGGCCGCACGCGGCGCGCACACGGTGAAGAGGCTGCCGGTGCGGGTCGCCTCGCACACGCACTTCATCGCCTCGGCCGGGCCGGCCTTCCGCGGGGAGCTGGAGGCCGCGCCGCTGCGCACGGCGCGCCTGCTGATGCTCTCAGGGATCGACGGGCGCACCATACGGGCGAAGGACGAGGCCGTGGCCGCGCTCTCCGAGCAGCTACACACCCGGCTCGACTTCCGCCACTGCCTCGAGCTCGCCGGCGAGCGGGGCGTGGGCTGCGCGATCGAGATCGGCCCCGGCCACAGCCTGACGCGCCTGTGCGCGGAGGTCCTGCCGCAGGTCGCCGTGCGCCCGTTCGAGGATTTCCGCTCACCCGTCGGCCTCCTGAAATGGATCGAGCGGGCGTCGCGGAGCTGAGCACGCCGGCGGGGAGCCCTCCCGCGCCTCAGACGGCGGCGGTGACGAGGATCTCCACCCGGCAGGCCGGGTTGTTCATCTCGACCTTGCCGCAGCAGCGCGTCGGCGTCCGGCCGGCCACCACCCAGGCGTCCCAGACCGCGTTGAACACCGCGAAGTCCTCCATGGTGCGCAGCCAGACCTGCGCTGTGAGGATCCGACCGCGCTCGGAGCCGGCCTCCTTCAGCAGGTCGTCGATCTTGTCGAGCACCTGCTGCGCCTGCCCGGCGATGTCGAGGCTCATGTCGTCCGGCACCTGCCCGGCGGTGTAGACGATGCCGTTGTGCACGATCGCACGGCTGCGACGATGGTTCTGGTCGATGCGGGTCATGTCGTTCATGCCGGACTGCCTTTCGGTTCAATTCTGCGTAGCGGGTCCGCCGGCCGGCGTGCCGTAGCCGCCGCCACCCGCGGTCTCCATCAGGATGCGATCGCCGGCCTTGAGCACGCGCGGCTCGGTGGGATCGACCTGCGTCCCGTTGATGACGAGGCGCCCGGGCTTGCCCGAGCTGCCGCCCGCAAAGCCCGCCGTGGGGGATTTGAGCTGGGTCATCAGGAACGAGGTCATCACGTCCGAGGCGTCGGGCAGGATCTCGAACTCGAAGCTGATGCCCCCGCCCCCGCCATGCTGGCCGGCACCGCCGCTGCCGCGCCGGATCTCGCGCCGCAGCACCCGGATCGGCGCCAGGTTCTCCATCATCTCGACCGGGGTATTGCCGAGATTGGCGGGGAAGCTCAGCGCCGAGAAGCCGTCGCGCCGCGCCGTCGCGCCCTGTCCCGCATTGAGGAAGTTCACCACCGCGAAGCGCTTGCCGCGGTACTCGCCCGACATGGTCAGCGAGGAGTTCGGCGATCCCGCCGCCCACACCTTGTCCGGCAGCACGTCCGCCAGCGCCTTGAACACGGCGGCCGGCAGCAGGTGGCCGATCGCGCTGCGCCCGCCGGACGCGGCCGGATAGGTCGGGTTCAGCAGAGAGCCGAGCGGCGCCGTGGTGGAGATCGGCAGGAAGCTGCCTTCGTTGTTGGGAATGTCGGGGCAGAGCAGCGCCTTCAGCCCGTAGACCGTGTAGGCGAAGGTGTAGATCGGCACCACGTTCAGCGCGTGGGGAAGCTGCGGACTGGTGCCGGCATAGTCGATCGAGATCTCGTCGCCCTTCACCGTCAGCTCGCACTGGATGACGATCGGCTTGTTGTCGAAGCCGTCATGCTGGACGGTCGAGCGGTAGACGCCGTCCGGGATGGCGCGGATGGCGTCGCGCATCGCCTTCTCCGAGCGCGCGCGCACCTCGGCGCCGAGCGCGTCGAGATCGACCGTGTCGAGCAGGCCCTGGAGGCGCTCGCCCATGGTCCGGCAGCCGGCGACCTGCGCCCAGACATCGCCCATGCCCTGCTCCGGCACGCGGATGTTCTGGGAGATGAGCTCGATCAGCACCTCGTTCGGCCTGCCGCCATCGAGGAGCCGCATGAGCGGGATCTGCAGGCCTTCCTCGTAAATCTCGCGGCTCGAATTGGAGCGCAGCTTGCCGCCGATGTCCGGCAGGTGCGAGACCACCGCCGCGAAGGCGACGAGCTCGCCCCGGTGGAAGATTGGCGTCGCCGTCGTCACGTCGTGGACGTGGCCCGAGCCCTTCCACGGATCGTTGGTGATGAACACGTCGCCCGGCTTGATCGTCTCGGGCGGAAACTTTTCGAGGAAGTGCCGCACCGTCGCCGGCAGGCAGCCGATGAAGCCCGGCAGCGACATGGTCGACTGCGCCAGCGAGCGCCCCTGCGCGTCGGTGAGCACGATGGCGAAGTCGTTGCCATCGCGCACCAGGGTCGAAAAGCAGGTACGCACGAAGGCGGCCGAGGCCTCGTCGACCACGCTGATGAGGCGCTTCCAGAGGATCTCGAGCTCGATCGCGTCGAAGCCCCCGTTGCTCCGCGCCTCCGTGACGGAGGCCGCGTTCGCGGGACGTTCTGCGGCGAGGTTGTCCATGTCAGTCGAACTCCTTGATCGTCACGGCGACGGTGAGGTCCGGCCGGATGGTGACGTCGGCCTCCACGGCGACGACGATGGTCGACTCGCGCTCCTCCAGGATCAGCGGCCCCTGCAACGTACGGCCCGGCTCGATCGAATAGCGGTCATGGACCGGGACCGGGCCGAAGCCACCCTTGAGCGGCAGGTAGATCTCGCGGCGGCCGGTCGCGCCCTGCGAGGCGCCGTCCCCGCCGCGCACGCGGTTGTCGCCCCATTCGAAATGGTGGCCCTCGCTCGGCGCCCGCCCGACCAGGCGCCAGGTGATGACCTGCGGCGCCGCGTTGGGAACGAGCCGGCCATACAGCCGCTCATACTCGGCCTCGAAGGCGGCGAGCAGCACGCCCGCCGTGGCCGGCGAGACGCCTTCATAGGGGATCGACACCGAAATCTCGGCGCCCTGCCCGTAATAGCGCATGGCCGCGCCGATCACCCATTCGACATCCTGCGCGCCCGCCTCAGCGAGTTCGACCTCGCTCTGCCGGCGCAGCGCGGTGAGGTTCTCTTCCACCTGCGCCCAGTCGACATCGGCGAGGAGCTGCGGGTTCGACCAGGCGCGGTCGATGCGCGCCGGCGCGGCCAGCATGCCGAGGCACGAGCCGGCGCCGGCGGCGATCGGGATCAGCACCCGCGGGATGCGCAGCTTGCGCGCCACTTCCACCGCGTGCACCGGCCCGGCGCCGCCGGTCGCGACCATGGTGAAGTCGCGCGGGTCGAGGCCGTTCTCGGCGATGTGGATGCGCGCGGCGCTCGCCATGTTCTCGTTGACGACGTTGCAGATGCCCCAGGTCGCCTCCAGCGGGCTGACCTTCAGTTCGCCCGCGAGCCGCGCCATGGCGGCGGTCGCATTGGCGACGTCGAGCGCCATTTCGCCGCCGAGGAAATTGTCCGGGCTGAGATAGCCGAGCAGCAGGTCGGCATCGGTCACCGTCGGGTCGGTGCCGCCGCGCCCGTAGCAGGCCGGCCCCGGCACCGAGCCCGAGGATTCCGGCCCGATATTGAGCAGGCCCAGCCGGTTGCAATGGGCGATCGAGCCGCCCCCGGCGCCGATCTCGATGAGTTCGATGCTCGGGATCAGGATCGGCAGCCCGGACCCGCGCTTGAAACGCTCCACCCGCGCGCATTCGAAGCTGTGCGCGATCGGCGCGTCACCGCCCACGGCGACGCAGGCCTTGGCGGTGGTGCCGCCCATGTCGAAGGCGAGCACATTGTCGATGCCGCTCTGCCGCGCGGTGTTGAGCGCCGACATCACCCCCGCCGCCGGCCCCGACTCCAGCAGCAGGATCGGCGACTGCGCGCCCGATTCCGCCGAGCTGAAGCCCCCGCTCGACACCATCACCCGCAGCGGGATGCCCGGGCGGATCGCGGCGATGCGCGCGTCGAGCTCCTGCAGGTAGGTCGCGACCAGCGGCTTCACGTAGGCGTTCGCCGCCACGGTCGAGGTGCGCTCGAACTCCTTGATCTCGCGCGCGAGATCGGAGGACAGCGACACCGACAGCTCCGGCAGCGCCGCCTTCAGCCGGGCCTCGATCGCCTTCTCGTGCTCGGTGTTGACGTAGGAATGCAGCAGCGAGACCGCAACGGATTCGACCTCGAGCCCGCGCAGCGCCTCGACCATGCGGGCGAGCTTGTCATCGTCGAGCGGGTCGAGCACCTCGCCGCGCGAGTCGAGCCGCTCGGCCACCTCGATGCGATCGCGCGCCTCGATCAGCGGCTTGGGCAGCTCGATGTCGAGATCGTAGATGTCGTAGCGCCACTCGCGCCCGATATCGAGCGCGTCGCGCATGCCGCTGGTGGTGACGAGCCCGGTCTTCGCGCCCTTGCGCTCGATCAGCGTGTTGGTGATCAGCGTCGTGCCGTGCACCACCTCCGCCAGCGCGGGGGCCGCGTCGGCGCTGCCATAGGACTGCTCGACCTGGCGCAGCAGGTCGCGGATCACCGTCGTCACCGCCTCGCCCGGATCGGCCGGCGTGGTGGGCGACTTTGCCACCCAGATGCGGCCCTGCGGCGAGAGGGTGGCGACGCCGTCGGTGAAGGTTCCGCCGATATCGACGGCTATGCGCAACGTATTGTCGAAAGCGACAGGCTTGTTCATCTCGATCGTCGTTTCTGAACGGAGAGAAATCGGTGCTCAGTAGGCAATGGTGATGAGCCGTTCCTCGGTCATCTCGCGGATGGCGTAGGCTGGCCCCTCGCGGCCGAAGCCGCTGTCCTTCACCCCGCCGAACGGCATCGCGTCGACCCGGGCGCTCGACGCCTCGTTGATGTGCACGCCGCCGAAGCGCAGAAGCCGGGCGGTCCTGAGCGCGGTGCTGATGTCGGAGGTGAACAGCCCGGCCGAGAGGCCGAACGGGCTCGCATTGGCCCGTGCCACCGCCTCGCCGACATCGTCGAACTCGATCACGCTCACCACCGGCGCGAAGATCTCCTCGCACACGACGCGCATGCTCTCGTCC
Organism: Ancylobacter mangrovi; assembly: GCF_024752335.1. Lineage (NCBI taxonomy): Bacteria > Pseudomonadati > Pseudomonadota > Alphaproteobacteria > Hyphomicrobiales > Xanthobacteraceae > Ancylobacter > Ancylobacter mangrovi. The sequence continues at coordinate 132,733 of NZ_JANTHY010000011.1, forward strand.
ACGCGGTCGAGGACGGTCGGCTCGAACACCGAGCCCTCATGCGTGCCGCCGGTGAGGATGCGCGCGCCACCCGCCACCGCCTCGCGCACCCAGGAGGCGGCCCGCGTGGCATGTTCGGGGGTGATCATCGGCCCGATGACGACCGAGGGATCGGCCGGATCGCCGGCCTTTGCGGCCTGCACCGCCTCGACCAGCCTCGGCACGAAGCGCCCGGCTATGCGGCGGTCGACGAACAGCCGCTGCACCGAGGTGCAGACCTGCCCGGCCTTGCGGAAGCCGGCATTGACGATCTTCGGGATCGCCCGCTCGATGTCGGCGTCGTGGCACACGATGGTGCTCGCAATGCTGCCGAGCTCGAGCTGCGTACCGCGCAGGCCGGCGGCGGCCTGGATCTCCCGGCCCACCCGCGTGCTGCCGGTGAAGGCATAGAAGGCGATGCGCGGATCCTCGAGCAGGCGCCGGCCGATCGCCGAGCCCGGCCCGTGCAGCAGCGCCAGCAGTTCGGGCGGCAGCCCGGCGTCAATCAGCGCGCGGCACAGCTCGACCGCCGAGAGCGGGGTGTGGTTGGAAGGCTTGATCACCACCGCGTTGCCGCCGGCGAGCGCGGGGGCCACCTTGTGCGCCAGCACGTTGAGCGGCGAGTTGAACGGAGTGATGGCGCAGATCACCCCGCGAGGCACGCGGATGGTGAAGCCCAGCCGGTCGCGCACGCCTGCGCCCGCTTCCATCGGCACCAGCTCGCCATGCAGCCGCTTGGCCTCCTCGGCCGAGAGCTCCAGCGTCTGGACGCAGCGGCGGACCTCGTTGTCGCCGTCGGCGCGGGTGAAGCCGGCCTCGTCGCGCATCAGCGCGATCAGCCTCTCGCTGCGCTCCTCCACCAGCCGCGCCGCGGCGGAGAGGATGCGGTAGCGCTCATAGGGCGCCAGCGTCGAGGCCTCGACGGCCGCCAGCGCGCCCGCCACCGCCTCGTCGACCTGCTCGGGCGAGGCGACCGCCATCTCGGCGAACACCTCGCCGCGGAACTTGTCGACCAGCCGGTCGGTCGAGACGCCGTCGACCCAGCGGCCGCCGATGAGAAGCTTGGACATCGCTACACCCACCGGTCCGTCACGCGCTGGCCTTGAGGCCGTTCATGAAGTTGAGGCGGATCTTCACCGGGTCGCGCTCGGTGACGCCGGCGGGCTTGGTCTGGTCGATCTTGGCCACGATCAGCCACGGCCCGTCTTCCGTGAGCGCGCGCCCGACCAGCGCATCGAAATGCTCCTCGTCGGCGGCCCACTGCGCCTGCTTCAGCCCGGCCCCCTTCGCCATCTCGACAAGGTCGACGGTGGAGGAGGTCAGGGTCTTCTGCGCGCCGGTGATGTGGTAGGCGCCATTGTCCCAGATGATGATGGCGAGGTTCTTCGGCGCCACCGACGCCACGGTGCCGAAGCTGCCGAGCTGCATCAGGATCGAGCCGTCGCCGTCGAGCGCAAACACCTTGCGCTGCGGCTGGGCGATGGCGACGCCCAGCGCGATCGGCGTGGCGAGGCCCATGCTGCCGAGCATGTAGAAGTTCTGCGGTCGCTGGCCGCTCGCCCACAGGTCGAAATTGGTGTGGCCGATGCCGGCCACCACCGCTTCCTCGGACTTCAGCTTGGCGACCAGTCGGCGCGTGAGCGCGGTGCGGTTCAGCAGGGCGGCGCCGTCACGGGTGACGTTGGGCTCGATGTTCGACATGGATCAGTTCCCCTTCACGCGGCGCGCTTGGTCAGCAGCGGCGACAGGATGAGGGCCGCCGGGGCCTGGGTCGCGAAGGCCTGCCGGACCATGCCGTCGACCACGAACGCGACATGGGCCCGCTCCTGGATGGCGAAGTGCTCGATGCCGAGGCTCTGCAGGACCGGGCGCATGGTGCGGCAGACGATCGCCTGCCCCTGCTGGAACTCGCCCAGCGTCCCGCGCTCCGAGATCATCAGCAGCAGCGGGATCTGGAACGGGCAGGCGAGCGAGGCCAGCGCGTTGACGATGGTGGCGAAGCCGCTCGTCTGCATCAGCGCGATGCCGCGCTTGCCGGCCATGTAGGCGCCGGTGACGATGGCGACCGCCTCCTCCTCGCGCGCCGGCGCGACCACGGTGAAGAACGGGTCGGCCTCGATGAGCCGGATCAGGCGCGAGAGCACATTGTCGGGAACGTAGGTGACGAGACTGACCTCGTTCGCCTTCAGGACGCGGACGACAATCTCTTCCCAGGTTTCATTCGTCGTTTCGCCAGACATGCCTATTCCAGCTCCAGATTTCGCAAGAGACCGCAGTGTCGGCCGACGACGACGTAACTGCCCGCATCGCGGGGACGGGACCCCGTACCGCGGGAACGACGTTAGCGGGCGTCATTTGTCGGCACAAATTGTGAATTTTTGTCCATTATTAGTTTAAGACGATAAATGGATGCTGCGGCGATGCCCGCTTCGGACCGGCTGAATGGAGGCGACAAAGGTATAAAATTACCTCATTCTGCCTGCCGCAGGGCTCACGCCGTCCCGTCTCCCGAAGACCGCCTCAGCCCGGCTTCGCCTCCTCGGGCGGCGCGGTCAGGAAGCTGCCGCGGCCGCTGGCGAGCAGGCGGCCGGCCTCGTCGAAGATCGACGCCTCGCAGCTCGACACCTGCTTGCCGAGCCGGATCACCCGGCCCCGGGCGACAAGGTCGCCCTTGATGGCGATGCGGTGGTAGTCGACGCGCAGGTCGATGGTGAGCACGGGGCGGCCGATCGAGTTCATCAGGGCGAAATTGGCGGCGAAGTCGATCAGCGCGGCGTGGATGCCGCCCTGCGTCTGGCCGATGCCCGGATTGGCGACCCATTCCGGGCGCCAGCGCGCCTTCGCCTCGATCGTGTCGTCGCCGAGCGAGAGCACCTCGATGCCGAGCCAGGACAGATAGGGGCTGCGGTCGACGATCGCCTGCACGTCCGCCGCCGTCTTGCCGAGTGTGCGAACGCTCATGACCGTGCCCCTTCCTGCCGCGCCCCGGCGCCCGCTTCTTCACGCATCCGCCGCGCCTCCGCCTCCAGGAAGCGGCGGTCGATCTTGCCGACGCCGGTCATCGGCAGCGCGTCGAGGAACGTCACCCGACGCGGATACTGGTAGGGCGGCGCGTTGCGCAGCGCGTGCTGCTTGACCTCCTCGTCGGTCAGCGACGAGCCGGACCGCCTCACGAGGAAGGCATAGGGCACGGTGTGCCTGATCTCGTCCGGCGCCGGCACCACCACGGCCTGCTCGATGTCGGGATGGCGCTCCAGCATCAGCTCCACCTCGGCCGGATAGATGTTGTGGCCGCTGGAGGTGAACATGTCGTCGGAGCGCCCGACGAAATGGTACCAGCCGGCCTCGTCGCGGCGCAGGATGTCGCCGGTGTTGAACCAGCCCTCGGCGTCGAAGCGCTTGGCCATCTGCTCCGGGTTGTTGTGATACCCGTTCATCATGCCGGGCCCGCGCACGTGCAGCGTGCCGAAATCCTCGCTCTCCCCGCCCACCAGCCGGAACTCGTTGCCCGCGATCGGCCAGCCGATCGAATGGCGCGGGCGCGGCGCGCCCTCGGGATGGCGGCCGAACAGCGCGGCGCTGGTCTCGGTGATGCCGAAGATGAGGTTGATCTTGGCGTTCGGGAACAGCTCGGCGACCTGGTCGATCAGTTCGTCCGAGGCCGGCGCGCCGCCCATGGTGGCGAGCCGCACGAAGCCGTAGTCGCGCCCGGCCAGCAGGTCGCGCTGCTGCAGCATCATGGCCAGGATGGTCGGCACGCCCGAGACCACCGTGGTGTGGTAGCGGTTGATCGCCTCGATATAGGGACGCGCCTCGAACTTGCGCATCAGCACGACCGTGGCGCCGCCGAACAGCACGCACTTGATCGAGTTCATGGCGTGCTTGTGGTAGAGCGGCGCGGCGACGATCATCCGGTCGGCCGGCGAGAAGTCGCGGTCGCGCGAGATCGTCCCGGCCACCCAGCTATGGGCCCGGTGCGACAGCAGCACGCCCTTCGGCCGCCCGGTCGAGCCGGACGTGTAGGGCTGGAACGCCACCGCGTCGTGGTCGGGCACGAAAGGCTCGAACGGGCCGGGGTCCTTGAACGCGTCGAGCCCGTCCGCGCCGTCGGAATCGACCACCACCACGGGCGTGCCCGCCGGAAGCTTCTCCCTGAGGCCGGCCTCGCAGAACACCAGCTTGATCGCCGAATCCTCGAGGATCCAGGCCAGCGTATCGGGCGGCAGCAGGATGCCCATCATCACCGGGATCACCCCGGCGCGCATCGAGCCGTAGAACGCCTCGAGGAATTCGGTGCGGTTGGAGCACAGCACGCCGACCCGGTCGCCGGGCCGGAAGCCGCGACGCACCAGTCCGCGCGCCACCGCGTCGCAGGCCGCGTGGAAGGTCGGATAGTCGATCTCGCGCGGGTTCTGCGGGTCGTGCAGGTCGATGATCGCCAGATGACCCTTGTCGCGGAACGCGCTGCCGAGGCAGCCGAGATTGGGGATGGCACCTGTCATGGGGTCACGATCACCTTGCCGAAAATGCGCCGCTCCTCGAGCAGGGCCACGCCCTCCGCCGCGCGCTCAAGCGGCAGCCGCGTCTCCATCACCGGCTTCAGCCGGCCGGACGCGACATGCTCGAGGCAGGCCACGATGTCGTCCGGCACATAGGCGCGGCTGCCGATGATCTCGGTCTCGCGGTGCCACAGGAAGCGGACGTCGATGGAGCTGAGATGGCCGGCGGTCGAGCCGCACGTCAGGATGCGCCCGCCCACCGCCATGCAGCGCTGGGTCTGGATCCAGGTGTCGCCGCCGGTGAAGTTGACCGCGACGTCGACCCCCTTCTTGCCGCTCGCTGCCCATACGGCGCGGGAGAATTCCGGCGTCTCGACATAGTTGATGATGTGGTCGGCGCCGAGCTCCTTCAGCTTGCGGCCCTTCTCCTCGGAGGAAGTGCAGGCAAAGACTTCGCAGCCGGCCATCTTGGCGAACTGCAGGCAGGAGACGCCGACGCCGCCGCTGGCGCCGAGGATCAGCACCTTCTCCCCAGCCTTGATCCGGCCGCGCGTGAACAGCATGCGGTGCGAGGTACCGTAGGCGATCGGCAGCGCGGCCGCCTCCTCGAAGCCGACGTTGTCGGGGATCTCGATGAGCTGGCGCTGGTCGACGGCGATGAACTCGCACAGCCCGCCATTGCCGTTCTCGCCCAGCACACCGCCGGTCGGGAAGCGCGGGAACAGCACCACCCGCTTGCCGACCCACGCCGCATCCACGCCCGGCCCGGCCTCGCGCACGATGCCGGCGATGTCGCCGCCGGGGATCCGCGGCATCTTCGTCGGCATGTCCGGCATGCCGTGCATGACGAACACGTCCATGTAGTTGAGGCCGCAGGCCCTGATCTCGACGAGCGCCTGACCCTCGCCCGGGACCGGCCGGTCCCACTGTTCGAACCTGAGCTGCTCGACGCCGCCATGGGCGTGCAGGGCGACGACATTCATGGGTGCATTCATGGCGGAGCGGATTCCGTCCTCGCTGATCGTTCTTTCGAAATCGATAAGCGGTCGGGAGCCACGCCACAAATTATTAAATCTTTTCGATTGTTCGCCTCAGGAAATATATTTGGCTGAACGCCATCGATGGCCAATTCATTGAATGGATTGACCTATTCCCTGCGGAAGCGGGGCTCGGGGGCGCCCCGCCACTGCCCGGCGAAGGGCAGAGCTGCGCACGGGATGCGCAGGCGCTGGCGCATCTATAGGCACCTCACCGCCCTCCCTGCTATTTATTTTCATAATCAATCAATCAAGCAGAATTAGTAATTTGTCGTGATGAAGAGCATTCGTGATAATTCGCCTAATCAAAATAAAGCCGGGGAACTTGGGTAAGATGGATAATGGGTAGGTCGCATTAAGCGCCAGGTCGGCACCGCGTGCCGGCCCGCACCTCGTCATTGGGTTCGCCCGCATGACGCCGAGCCGAGCGATGCTGCCGGCGCGGCGTCGGACCAAGCAGTCGAAACACGCCGATGAAGCCGCCTCCCTTCGCCTATTTCCGTCCCGGCACGCTCGACGAGGCGATCGCCATCCTTGGCCGGACCGAGAACGCCAAGGTGCTCGCCGGCGGCCAGTCGCTGATGGCGATGCTCAATCTGCGCTACGTCTTCCCCGACGCGCTGGTCGACATCAACGACCTCTTCGAGCTGAGCGGCATCGAGATCGCGCCGGAGCGCATCCGCATCGGCGCCATGACGCGCCAGCGGCGGATCGAGCTCGACGCGGGACTGTACGAGGCGATGCCGATCTTCCGCGACGCGCTGAAGCTGGTCGGCCATCGCCAGACCCGCAACCGCGGCACCATCGGCGGCAGCCTGTGCCATCTCGATCCCGCCTCCGAGCTGCCCACCCTGGCGCTGCTGCTCGACGCCGGGATCGAGACCGCCGGCCCGGCCGGTGTCCGGTGCATCCCGGTCGACGAGTTCATCACCGGCTACATGATGCCGGGCATCGGGCCGGACGAGATCGTCACCGCGATCGAGTTCGCCCCGTGGAGCGCCGCCCACGGCCACGCCTTCCACGAATTCGCCCGCCGGCACGGCGACTTCGCGGTCGCCTCGGCGGCGGTGATGGTGGAGCGCGACCGGCAGGGCATCGTTACGCGCTGCGCCATCGCCATCGGCGGCATCGGCTCGGTGCCCCAGCGCCACGGCGCGGGCGAGACCGCGCTTACCGGCAGCGATGGCGGACCGGATGCGATCGCCGCGGCGCTGGAAAGCTGCGCCGGGCTCGACATCCTCGGCGATTTCCACGGAGGCCCCGACTACCGGCTCAGCGTCGCGCGCACGATGCTGCGCAGAAGCCTCACTGCCGCGCTCGCGCGCGCTTCCGAGCGGACCCAGCAGGCCTGATGTACGAGATCGAACTCCTGATCAATGGCCGCCCCTTCCGCGGCGCGGCCGAAGCCCGCACCACGCTGGCGGATTTCCTGCGCCACACGCTGCGGCTGACCGGCACGCATCTGGGCTGCGAGCACGGCGTGTGCGGCGCCTGCACCGTGCTGGTCGACGGGGTGAGCGCGCGTTCCTGCCTCATGCTCGCGGTCCAGGCGGACGGCGCCATCGTCGAGACGGTGGAAGGGCTCGCCGCGCCGGACGGCACGCTGCACCCGCTGCAGCAGGCCTTCCGCGATGCCCATGGCCTGCAATGCGGCTTCTGCACCCCGGGCATGCTGATGACCCTCGTCGAGCTGCTGCGCGAGACCCCGCACCCGAGCGAGGACGAGGTCCGCGACGCCATTTCCGGCAATATCTGCCGCTGCACCGGCTACCAGAGCATCGTCGACGCCACGCTCGCCGTCGCCGGGGCCGCCGGCACGGAAGGGAGCGAGCCATGACCGACGCGCCCGCATCTCAACCCCGCGTCGTGACACGTCCCTCGGTCGGGCGCCCCGTGCCCCGGCTCGAGGACCTGCCCCTGCTGACCGGGGCGGGCCGCTATCTCGACGACATAGAGCTGCCTGAGCTGCTTCACTGCGCCTTCGTGCGCAGCCCGGTCGCCCATGCCCGCATCGAGAATATCGATGTGGACGCGGCGCGCGCCATGGACGGCGTGCACGCCGTGCTCACCCTCACCGACCTGATGCCGAAGCTGACCTCGGGCCGGATGCCGCTCGGTGCCAGCCCGATCAAGGGCGAGAACAGCAGCACGCCCTTCGTGCTGGCCGACCGCGAGGTCGCCTATGTCGGCGAGCCGATCGTGCTGGTGGTCGCGCGCTCGCGCTACCTCGCCGAGGACGCGGCCGCGCAGGTGCAGGTCGATTTCACCCCGCTCCCGGTCGCCAGCGACGCGCGCGCGGCCATGGCGCCCGAGTCCCCCCTCGTGCGCACCGAGCTGAAGAGCAACGTTCTCAACAGCTTCAAGGTCGGCTTCGGCGACGTGGAGGCGGCCTTCGCCGGCGCCGCCCACGTCTTTTCCGACGTGCTCTCCCAGCATCGCGGCTGCGGCCATTCGATGGAAGGACGCGGCGTGCTCGCCGAGATCCGCCCCGGCGACGAGCTCTGCGTGTGGTCGTCGACCCAGATGCCGCACGACCTCTACTACATGCTGCAGACCATGCTCGGCCTGGATCAGGACGCGCTGCGCGTCGTGACGCCGGATGTCGGCGGCGGCTTCGGGCCGAAATACTGCCTGTACCCGGAAGAGGTCGCCCTGCCGGCAGCGGCGCGGCTGCTGCGGCGCAGCCTCAAATGGGTCGAGGACCGGCGCGAGACCTTCATCTCCTCGATCCAGGAACGCGACCAGTACTGGTCGGTCGAGGTCGCGGTCGATGCCGAGGCCCGGCTGCTGGGCATACGCGGCAGCCTCGTCCACGACCAGGGCGCCTATGCGCCCAAGCCCGTGAACCTGCCCTATAACGGCGCCACCGCCATGAGCGGGCCCTACATCCTGCCCGCCTACAGCATGGACGTGCACGTGGTGCACACCAACAAGGTGCCGGTCTCCTCGGTGCGCGGGGCCGGCTATCCGCAGGCCGTGTTCGCCATGGAGCGGACCATGGACCTGATCGCCGCCGGCATGGGGCTCGACCGTGCCGAGGTCCGCCGGCGCAACCTGATCCCGCCCGAGCAGATGCCCTACACCAAGAAGCTCAAGGCCCGCTCCGGCGCGGCGATGGTGTATGACAGCGGCGACTATCCGGCCTCGCAGCGCGAGGCGCTCGCCGCCGCCGGCTGGGACGACTTCCCCGAGCGCCAGAAGCGGGCGCTGGCGGAAGGGCGCTATATCGGCATCGGCATGGCCAACGCCGTCAAGGGCACCGGCCGCGGCCCGTTCGAGAGCGGCGTGGTGCGCGTCGGCCAGAACGGCAAGGTCAGCATCTTCACCGGCGCCGCCGCCATGGGCCAGGGCCTCGCTACCGCGCTGGCGCAGATCTGCGCCGACCAGCTCGCGGTCCCGCCCGAGGACGTGACCGTGATCTCGGGCGACACTTCGAAGACGCCGCTCGGCCTCGGCGGCTTCGCCAGCCGCCAGCTCGTCACGGCGGGCTCCTCTGTTCATCTGGCGGCCCGCGCGGTCGCGCAGAAGGCGATCCGGGCGGCGAGCTCGATCCTCGAGGTGGATGAGGACCAGCTCGAGCTGCGCGAGGGGCACGTCCATGTCCGGGACGGCAATCGCAGCCTCGGCCTGGGCGAGATCGCCCGCATGCTGCGCGGTGCTCCCGGCTACGCCTTCCCCGCCGGCGTCGACCCCGGCCTCGAGGCGAGCGCGCAATGGCGCACCGACTCGCTCGCCTACGCCAATGCCTGCCATGTGGTCGAGGTCGAGGTCGAGCCGACGCTCGGCAGCGTCGAGATCACCCGCTACGTCGCGCTCAACGATTCCGGGCGGATGATCAATCCGATGATCGTCGAGGGCCAGGTCCAGGGCGGCATCGTGCACGGCATCGGCAACGCGCTCTACGAGTTCATGGGCTACGACGATTCCTGCCAGCCGGTGACCACCACCTTCCAGGAATATCTGCTGGTGACCGCCACCGAGCTGCCGCGGCTCGAGACCATCTTCCGCGAGACCCCCTCGCCCAAGAACCCGATCGGCGCCAAGGGCGTCGGCGAGACCGGTACCATCCCCGCGGCCGCGGCCGTGATCTCGGCGGTGGAGAACGCGCTCGCGCCGTTCGGCATCCGCATCTCCCAGACGCCCGTTCCTCCCCAGTCCCTGTTCAGGCTGATCGAAGCAGCGCGCCAGTCGCAAGCCGGGCAGCCGCCCCGACGCAAGGATCTTCCAGATGACCAAAAAACTTGAGCTCACGCTCGCCTGCGGCGACTACGAGATCATCCGCCCGCTCAAGGAAGGCGTGGTCCGGCCCGACGGCATCGAGCTCAACATCCTGACTGGGGCGGATTCGGCGACGCGGCACTGGCGGTTCCTGCGCAACGGCGAATACGACGTCGCCGAATGCTCGGCCTCGTCCTACATCGCCGCCCGCGACCGCGACATGCCGTTCCGCGCGCTGCCGGTGTTCCCCCATCGCCGCTTCCGCCACGGCTTCATCTTCACCAACACCTCGAAGGGCATCACCAAGCCGACCGACCTGATCGGCAAGAAGGTGGGCGTGAAGTTCTATCTGGTGACCGCGACGCTGTGGCTGCGCGGCATCCTCGAGCACGAATACGGCGTGCCGCACCAGTCGATCGAGTGGTTCGCCGAGCTTGACGAGGACATCAGCTTCACCCCGCCGCCCGGCGTGAAGCTGACGCGCCTGCCGGACGACAAGTCGGTCGAGGCCATGCTGGCCGAGGGCGAGCTCGACGCCGTCCTGCACCCCGACATCATCGACCCGATCGTCCAGCGCGACCCGCGCGTCGGCCGCCTGTTCCCGGACTACAAGGCCGAGGAGCAGGTCTATTTCGAGCGCACTGGCATCTTCCCCATCATGCATGTGCTGGGGCTGAAGCAGGAGCTGGTGGAGAAATATCCCTGGGTGGTGCCGAACCTCTACCAGGCCTTCGACGAGGCCAAGAACATCGCCATGAAGCGCATGCGCAACCCGCGCCTGGTGCCGCTCGCCTGGTACCAGGAGGCCTGGGACGAGCAGGAGCGCCTGCTCGGGCCGGACCCGTGGGAATACGGCCTCAGCGACGCCAACCGGCGCAATTTCGAGACGCTGGTCGGATACTCCTACGAACAGGGCCTGATCGGCCGGCGGATTCCGCTCGACGAGCTCTTCCTACCGGTCTCGCAGGGGCGCAAACGCGGCAAGTTCCGCACCTGACGCACAGCCAGACCGACAGGAGGAAAGGGAAGACCCGCCATGGAAATCAGGAACAGCTTCGAGATCCCGCTGCCGCCCGACGAGGCGTGGAACGTGCTGATGGACATTCCGCGCATCGCGCCCTGCATGCCCGGCGCGGCGCTCACCGGCCAGACCGGGGACAGCGGCTATGAGGGACAGGTGGCGGTCCGGCTCGGCCCGGTCGCCCTTTCCTTCAAGGGCGTCGCCCATTTCATCGAGCGCGACGCCGCCGCGCGGCGGGCCCGGCTCAAGGGACAGGGCGCGGACCAGAAGGGCCGCGGCGGCGCCAGCGGGCTCGTCACCTTCGAGCTCAGCCCGAGCGGCGCCGGCACCCGGGCCGACATCACCACCGAGGTGACGCTGTCCGGCCCGGTCGCCCAATATGGACGCGGCACCGGCGTGATACAGGGCGTGGCGACGCAGCTCTGCAACCAGTTCGCCGACAATCTGAGGGCGCTGATCGCGGCCCCGGGTGCCGGCGGAACGGCGCCGGACGGCACCCCGGCAGCACCAGCGGAGGCCCCGCCGGCGGCCAAGCCCATCAACGGCTTCTCGCTGATCCTCACCGTTCTCTGGCAAAGCCTGCGCCGCCTCTGGTCGCGCGCCTGACACTCCGGCTGGAGGCGCCGGCCGGGCGGGCGCCGCTCACAGCACCTTGGCGCCGTGGATCTGCTCGGACGACTTGATGGTCGCCATCAGGATCTCGAGGATCCTCTGCGTGCTCGGCGAGTGCGAGCGCAGATGGCGGGTGATGAGGCAGATCTCGCGGGTGAGCAGCGGCTCGTGCAGCTCGCGGAACTCGAACTCGGTCAGCGGGCTCGTGCGCGCGGCCAGCAGCGGCAGGACCGAAATCTTGCCCCCGAGATGAAGCAGCGCGTAGAGCGAGGTCGTGCTCGAGGCATGGTCGTGGTTCTCGGCCCGGTCGAGCAGCCCGAGCTCGGGCTGGCGGGCGAGGATGGCGCCGATGCCAGTATCGTCGGTGAGGCCAACATAGTCGAACGGCTTGAGGTCGCTCCACGTCAGCCGCCCGCGCCGCTTGGCGAGCGGATGGTCCTTCGGGAACACGACGCCGAACGGGTCGGCCAGCACCGGCACGTAGTCGAGGTCCGGGAAGTTGTTCAGCGGGCTGGAGAGGCCGAAATCCACCCCGCCGTCGAGCACCGAGCGCTCGATCTTGTCCGAGCCCTGGTCGTAGACGGAGATGGTGACGTCCGGGTAGAGCCGGCGGAACGCGCTCAGCGTGGGCGCCAGCACATGGGCCATGATCGACGGCGCAACGGCGATCTTGATGTGGCCGCGCTGGCTCTTCGAGATCGCCTGCAGGTCGGAGAGCGCATTGTCGAAGTCGCGCAGCACCCGCTCGGCGACCGTCTTGAACCAGACGGCGTCCTTGGTGAGCTCGACCCGGCGGGTGGTGCGGTCGAACAGCTTCAGGCCGGCCTCTTCCTCGAGCTGCTTGATCGTCGCCGTGAGCGATGACTGCGTCTGGAAGAGACGGCTCGCCGCCAGAGTGAAGGATCCGGTTTCGGCGACGGCGACGAAGCACCGCAAATGCCGAAGCTTGATGGCTGCGCCCATGTGCCGAAGCGGTTCCTGTCCTGATTCTCGCCTCTGATCGGAGGGCCCAACGTAGCACGGCGCACGCGCGCCAAGAGCGTCAAACCGCGCACACTGGGCAATGCCGGCCGGAGCGGCCGGACCGGCCGTTCGGCCGCCGCGCCCGCGCGGGGCACGGCCAGGCGGGAGCGGCATCAACTGCCGAGGATCGGGAACACGCCCTCGGGAAGCGGCAGGTGCAGGAGCAGGTCGAACAGCAGGTAGATCAGCCCCGCCGTTCCCAGCACGTAGAGCAGGCAGACCAGCCACGACGCCTTCGCCACGATGCGCAGGTACAGCACCGTGAACACCGGCAGCGTGACGAGCAGGCCAACCGTGTAGAGGCCGACGAAGAAGAACACGATCCAGCTCACCACCGATCCCCACATGCGCTTGTCGGCGCGGGTGAAGATCTTGTGGAACTCGTCCTCGTTGCCCTGGTCCTCGTCGCCCTCGACCAGCTGGACATCGTCGCTGCCATGCCCGCCCCCGGCGCGGGCCGGGACGGCGGCGGGGGCCGGCGAGAGCGTCTGCCAGATCAGCGCGCCGAGGTTCAGCAGGCACAGGATCAGCCCCACCGCACTCAGCAGGCGCGGGAAGAAGGCGGCATTGGCCGGCCATTTGAGGCTCAGCGTGTAGGCGCCGGCCATGATCGCGATCAGGCCGAAGGTGATGATCCAGTCGCCATAGGCGACCGTGCGGGGGCTGCCCGCCACGCTCTTCGCGCTCATGAACGCACCTCCTTGAGGCTGGCCGCCTGCCGGTCGCGCGCATGCTTGCGCACGTCCCAGCCGGTCTTGAACAGGATGGCCACGGCGGCGATCGCCAGCACGATCACCAGGGGTCGCTGGATCCACGTCCAGCCATAGAGCGAGCTCGACAGGAACAGGTAGCGCTCGCACAGATCGCCCAGCACCGCGCCGAGCAGCAGCGGCGCGCGCGGCCAGTTCCACCGCAGGCAGACGACGCCGACGAAGGCCGAGGTCGCCATCACCCAGATGTCGAACATGCGGTTGTTCTCCGCATAGGCCCCGAGCACCACGAGGATCAGCAGGAACGGCACCAGGATCGGGCCTTCGGTGAAGGTCAGGCGCGCGAGCGGCTTCAGCAGCGGCAGGGCCAGGATGACCACGATGATGTTGGCGATGATCGTGATCCACACCATCGAGAAGGTCACGTCGAGATGGGTGGTCAGCATCTCCGGGCCGGGATTGAGGCCGGAGATCAGGAACGCGTTCAGCAGGATCGCCGTGCTGACGCTGCCGGGCAGGCCGATGGCGATCATCGGGATAAGCGCGCCGCCGTCCTTGGCGTTGTTGTTGCCGCCGGCGGCCAGCAGGCCGTCGATGCTGCCCTTGCCGAACTCCTCGGGATGCTTGGAGGTCTGCTTGGCGTGGCCATAGGCGATGAACTGCGCCACCGAGCCACCGACGCCCGGGATCACGCCGATGCCGGCGCCGATCAGGCCGGCGACGGCAACCGTCTTCCAGTAGCGGAACGTGTCGAGGATGCCCTGACCGACGCCGACGATCTTCCGGCTCGCCGACTTGCCCGCGATGCTCTCCTTGCTGAGCATGAGCTGGAGGATCTCCGGGCCGCCGAACAGGCCGATCACCACCGGCACGATGCCGATGCCGTCCCACAGCTCGAGCTGGCCGAAGGCGTAGCGTGGCACGCCCGCCTGCGGGTCGATGCCGACCAGCGCGATCAGCAGGCCGAGGCAGCCCATGATCAGCCCGCGCAGCATCTGACCGCGCGAGAGCGAGGCGATGAAGATCAGGCCGACCACCGTCAGCATGAAGAATTCCGGCGGCCCGAAGGCCAGCACGATCGGACGGATGACCGGGATCGACAGCCCGAGCGCCAGCGCGCCGATGATGGCGCCCACCAGCGAGCTCATCAGCACCGCGCCGAGGGCGCGGCCGGCCTGCCCCTTGCGCGCCATCGGATGGCCGTCGAGCACCGTCGCCGCCGACGTCGCCTCGCCCGGAATGCCGAACAACACCGCCGTGATGTCGCCCGTCGTCGACGTCACCACCTTCATGCCGAGCAGGAAGGCGAAGACGTGGATCGGCGGCATGCCGAAGGTGAAGGGAAGCATGAGCGCCATGGCCACCGGGCCGCCGATGCCCGGCAGGACGCCGACGACGAATCCGATGAAGATGCCGATCATCATCAGCATCATTGAGTCCGGGCTGAGAACCTGGAGCAGGCCGGACAGCACTGCGTCGAGCATAATTCGTCCTATCGTCTCTGGAAGGGCCTCCCGCGCCGGACGGCCGGCATGGGGAGGCGCGGTTCCGGGATCTTGCGTCCCGTTATTGCGTGCCCGTTATTGCGTGAACGACTCGTGGAGCAGGTCGAGATACTCCTTCGGCGCGCCCTCGGTCGCGGTCTTGATCAGCTCGGCCACGCGCTTGCCCGAGAGGGGCTCGACCGGGCGGTTGAGCTGACGGGATTCGTCGAGGAAGGCGGTGCTCGCCACGGTGCGGTCGAACGCGTCGCGCAGGCATTGCAGGCGCTCCGGGGCGATGCCGGGCGGCGCGGCGAGCGCACGGCCGGCGGCCGTCACCGACGCCTGCACCGTGATGAGCGGCAGGAACTTGGCGTCCACCACTTCCGACAGCGGTGCCAGTTCGGGCCGGCTCGGCTCGCGCTCGGTGCCGAAGACCCAGAGCGTGCGCGCGGTCTGCGCCTTCTCCGCCGCCTCCGCAGCGCTCAGCGAGGAGGCGAAGAGGTCGAGATCGCCGCGGCCGAGCGAGGCGAACACCTCCGGCGCGCCGCTGAAGCCGGTGATGACCTGCGACTTGGTCTCGATGACGGTCGCGAGCAGCCGGGCGGTGATGTATTGCGGCGAGCCGAGGCCGGTCGAGCCGATGCGCACCGTGCGCTCGCCGCCGATCTTGGCGATATCGGCGAGGCTCTTGATCGGGCTGTCCGGTCCGGTCGCGATCACGTCCGGCTCGCCGGAGACCCGGCCGATCCACGAGAAGCCGTTGGTCTTGAAGGCGACGCCGGCCGCCCCGCCGAACTCGGCGGCGATCATGCCGCTCGCCGCGATGAGCTGGATCCGCAGCCCGTCGGGCTTGGCGGCCCAGGTCTGGTTGGTGGCGAGCAGGCCGCCGGCGCCGGGCTGGTTGCGCACGATCATGTTCGCCGCGCCGAGCTCGTCGCCCATATATTTCGCGACCATTCGGCCATAGGCGTCGAACCCGCCGCCGGCGGAGAACGGAACCACCAGCTCGACGGTCTTGTCCTTGAAGAAGGCGCACTCGTCCGCCGCGCGGGCGGCGGTGAGTGGCACAAGAGCGAGCGCCGCCACCAGCGACAGCGTGCTCAGACCCTTCGCCGGGGCGAACGCCCGGCCATTTTCGGCTTGCTTGAAAAACGTTCCGGCCATGTCTCGGCTCCCGGCAACCTCATCCTGCCGGCCGGCGGAACACGCATCCCGCCGGCCGGAGCGGCCACGTGTCGAACAGCAGGGCTACTGGGCGTAGGCCTTGTGAAGCAGCTCAAGATAGTCCTTGGGCGCGTCGTCGGTCACGCTGCGCACCAGGGTGGTCATCTTCTGGCCGTCGAGCGGAGCGACGGGACGGTTGATCTTCTTGGATTCGTCCAGAAGCTTCTCGCTCGCCATCGTGCGGTCGAATGCATCGCGCAGGCACTTCAGGCGATCTTCCGGCACCTTGGGCGGAGCGGCCAGAGCGCGTCCGGCGGCGACCACCGCGGCCTGCGCCTTGATCAGCGGCAGGAACTTGGCGTCGACGACCTCGGAGAGCGGCTTGATCCCCGGCCGGCCGGGGACCGCCTCGGTGTCGAACGACCACAGGATGCGCGCGGTCGCGGCCTTCTCGGCCGCCTCGGCGGCGCTGAGCGAGGAGGAGAAGAAGTCGAGCTCGTTGCGGCCGAGCGAGGCATAGACCTCCGACGAGCCGCTGAAGCCCGTGATCAGGTCGGTATCAACGTCGAGTATCTTCGCCAGCAGGCCGGCCTCGATATAGTCGATGTCGCCGACGCCCGAGGAGCCGATCCGGATCTTGCGCTCGGCCGCGACCTTCTTGACGTCGTCGATCGACTTGATCTGGCCCTCGGCCGCGGTGGCGATCACGTCGGGCTCGCCGGAAACGCGGCCGATCCAGGAGAACTGGCCGCTCTTGAAGCCGACGCCGTCGGCGCCGCCTAGCTCGGAGGTGATCATGCCGCTCACCGACATGAGCTGAATCTTCAGCCCGTCGGGCTTGGCGGTCCAGGTCTGGTTTGTGGCGAGCAGGCCGCCCGCGCCGGGCTGGTTGCGCACGATCATATTGGCCGCGCCGAGCTCGTCGCCCATATATTTCGCGACCAGGCGCCCATAGGCGTCGAAGCCGCCGCCGGCCGAGAACGGCACGATGAGCTCGACCGTCTTGCCCTTGTAGAAATCGCAGCCATCGGCCGCCTGGGCCGGGCCGGCAAAGGCGGCGGCGAGGACGACGGGCAGCACCAGCGGCAGCGTGCGGGCGCCGCGGCGCCCGACGCCTGCGGCGTCACGGAAGGAAAACAACGCGCTCAATTTGATCTCCCACTCAATAGTTCCTGGAAGGACCGTTTCGTTTTCCAACCGACTTACGGGTCGACGCGTCGAAAAACACCCGGCAATTTTTGATAAATGCCAACCTGAGCGATGCAATGAAGGAGAATTCGATCGGCTATACTTCAGGAGCGGGCAAGGACGACGCAAGCAGTGGCGGCGCGCAGCCCGCATTCCGGAGCGATAGCCAGCAGGTCTCCTCTTACCAATTCGCACACCGCGCGAGGCCGTAAGAGGGCATTATTGCGACGCCAGCTAGAGGCACAAATTCATAATAATTCTGGCTTATTCGTTTTTGATTATATATGGCCCCGCCGCGATCGGTAACGCGCTTAGCAAGACGACATCCGGCGCCCGCCGCGCGGACGACCCCGATTTACAGGGGCGCCTCGTTTTTCATCATGGCGAGCGGGAGATGCGAGTTGCGCGGCCAATATCTCCGCGAAACGCGCCTTCAGCGGAGGTGAGCGTCGAATAATTAGGCATCCCAGAAGACGCGAACCGCGGCCGCTTACCACTATCATGGCACCTCGTCCGATCGCTCGTCGCGAACGACCCACCGCACGGCCCGCCCGGCGACCCGACGCCAATTTTCGCGCGGGCCCCGCCCGATCGAGCGGATGATCGTCTGCGCGCCCGAGCGCATCATCATCGCCCATGGCCGGTGATATGATCGCGGCGGCGTCGCCGGGCTGAAGCGCGCCTTCCGCCGGGTGCTCTGAGCGACGCCGCCGTTGGAACGCGTGGCGGGACGCCCTGTCACGCGCTCGTGATGAGCCGTGCCGGCCCGCCGGGCGAATAGCGGCGGGCCGGGCGGTGTTTGCCTCGGGTTGAGGGGCACCTGCACGAGTGACACCACATGCGCCTGATATCCGATCGCGAGCCCACGGCCCGGCCCATTCCTGCCGCCGGCGCGGCGCCCGTCCCTTCCCGCGACGCGCCGCCCGCGCGCCTGCTCTCGCTCGCGACCGCCGTGCCCGAGCACGTGCTGAAGCAGTCCGACGTCGCCGGCGCGATGCACCGCTTCTTCACCGAGGTCTTCAGCAGCTCCAGCACCATGGCCGGCATCTTCGCCAGCACCGGCATCCGCCAGCGCTACGCCGCCTGCCCGCTCGACTGGTATCTCGAACCGCGCGGCTGGCCCGAGCGCACCGCTGTCTACATGACGGCCGGCGGCGACCTGTTCGTCGAGGTGGCGAACAAGGCGCTGAAGGGCGCCGGCTGCAGCGCCGCCGAGGTCGATACCGTGGTCTATGTCTCGACCAGCGGCATCGCCACCCCGAGCCTCGACGCGGTGGTGCATGCGCGCATGGGTTTCCGCGCCGATGTCGAGCGGGTGCCGGTGTTCGGGCTCGGCTGCGCCGGCGGCGTCACCGGCCTCGCCATCGCCTCGCGCCTCGCGCAGGCGCGCCCGGGCTCGACCGTGCTGATGGTCACGGTCGAACTCAGCACCCTCGCCTTCCGCCTCGACCGCCAGGACAAGGCGCATCTGATCTCGACCGCGCTGTTCGGCGACGGCGCGGCGGCCTGCGTGCTGCGCACCGACGGGCATGGCCTCGCCGCGATCGAGGGCGCGGGCGAGCATCTGTGGCCCGACACGCTCGACATCATGGGCTGGAGCATCGACCCGGTCGGCTTCGGCGTCATCCTGCGCCCGGACGTGCCTTCCTTCGCCGCGACCCATCTCAAGCCCGCCGTGACGGGCATATTGGAGCGCATCGGCCTCGCGCCGGAGGATGTCGGCCGCTTCGTCTGCCACCCCGGCGGGACGAAGGTCGTGGCGGCGATCGAGCGCGCCTTCGGCCTCGGCCAGGGCGCGCTCGACCACGAGCGCGGCGTGCTGGCGGATTTCGGCAACATGTCGGCGCCGACGGTGCTGTTCATCCTCGACCGGGTGATCGCGCAGGGCCTGCCGGAGCGCGCCGCGCTGGTGACGATGGGGCCGGGCTTCACCGCCTCCTGCGTCTCGCTCGCTCAGGCGGCATGAGGGGCGACGGCAATGGACGCGATCCTCATCCTCGGCTTCGTCACGCTGCAGCGGCTCGGCGAGCTCGTGCTGTCGAACCGCAACACCGCGCGCCTGCTCGCCCGGGGCGGGCATGAGGTGGGGCGCGGGCACTACCCCTTCATGGTCGCGCTGCACGCACTGTGGCTCGCCGGCCTGTGGTGGCTCGCTCCGGGGCGACCGGTCAGCGTCATCCTGCTCGTGGTCTACGGGTTGCTGCAGGTGATGCGCGTATGGGTCATCGCCTCGCTCGGCCGGCGCTGGACCACGCGCATCATCGTCCTGCCGCAGGCGCCGCTGCTCCGGCGCGGGCCCTACCGCTTCCTCGCTCATCCCAACTATGTCGTCGTCGCCGCCGAGATCGCCATGCTGCCGCTGATCTTCGGGCTCACCGGCTATGCCGTGCTGTTCTCGGCGGCGAACGCGCTCATCCTGTGGGTGCGCATCCGCACCGAGAACGCCGCGCTCGGCATCGGCGCGGCGCGGCTGGAGATGCGGGCGTGAGCGCGGACGCCGCCATGCCCGGCGGGGTGGTGGCGCCGCGCACCTGGATCGGCTTCGCCGCCATGTGCCTCGGCATGTTCATGGCGGTGCTGGATATCCAGGTCGTGGCGACCTCGCTGCCGGCGATCCGCGCCGCGCTCGGCATTCCGGCCGAGCTGATGAGCTGGGTCCAGACCGCCTATCTCATCGCCGAGGTGATCGCGATCCCGCTGACGGGCCTGCTCACCCGCGCGCTCGGCATGCGGCGGCTGTTCGTGGGCGCCACCGGCGTCTTCACGCTCGCCTCGCTCGGCTGCGCGGCGAGCACCAGCTTCGCCACGCTGGTGGCGGCGCGGGTGGTGCAGGGCTTTTCCGGCGGCATGCTGATCCCGCTGGTGTTCTCGGCGGTGTTCCTGCTGTTCCCGTTCCGCCTGCAGGGCTTCGCTACCACGCTCGCGGGCATGCTCGCGGTGCTGGCGCCGACCGTCGGGCCGGTGGTCGGCGGCTGGATCACGCAGACCACCTCCTGGCACTGGCTGTTCCTCGTCAACATCGTGCCCGGTATCCTCGCCTGCGCGGTCGGCCTCGTGGCGCTGGCGCGGCAGGACCTCGACGCGCCCCTGCTACGCAGCCTCGACACGGCCGGCCTCGCCTTGCTCGCGCTCTGCCTCGCCAGCCTCGAGATCGGGCTGAAGGAGGCGCCGCAGCGCGGCTGGCTGGCGCTGCCGGTGCTGGCGCTGCTCGCCGCCAGCCTCGTCGCCGGCGCGCTGTTCGTGCGGCGCATGCTGGCGGGCGCGGCGCCGCTGGTCGAGCTGCGCACCTTCCGCGACCGCGGCTTCGCCATCGGCTGCGCGCTCAGCTTCATTCTCGGCATGGGGCTCTACGGCTCGGTCTACCTGATGCCGGTGTTCCTCGCCTTCGTGCGCGGCCACGGGCCGCTCGCCATCGGCGTGGTGATGCTGGTCACCGGCGTCACCCAGCTCGTCACCTCACCCATAGCGGTGGCGCTGGAGCGGCGCGGCAGCGCGCGCCTGCTTACCCTCGCCGGCTTCGTCATGTTCGGCGCCGGCCTCGCCATGAGCGCGTTCTCGACCCGCGAGACCGATTTCGACGGCATGTTCTGGCCGCAGGTGGTGCGCGGCGGCGCGATCATGCTGTGCCTGCTGCCGCCGACCCGGCTCGCGCTCGGCCGGCTGGCGCCCGAGGCGGTGCCCGACGCCAGCGGCCTGTTTAACCTGATGCGCAATCTCGGCGGCGCCATCGGCATCGCGCTGGTCGACACCGTGATGTTCGGCCGCGCGCCGATCCTTGCCGAGGCGCTGAAGCAGAGGCTGCTCGCCGGCGACACCTCCGCCGCCGAACTCGTCGGGCTGCCGGCGGACGCGCTGAGCGGCCCGGTCACGACACCGATCGACCCGGCGATCGAGGCCTTCGTCCGGCCGCTGATCGAGAAGGCGGCACTGGTCCAGTCGATCAACGAGGCCTGGGTCCTGCTGGCCGCCGCCATGTTCGCCGGCTGCATCCTCGCCCTGCTGGCGCGGGCCGCGGATGGCCGCCCCGGGCCCGGCCCCACCCATTAGCGCGGGGCGGATCCCGGGACGGCTTCGCCTGAAGCTGCGCCCCTCATTCGGAACGGTAGACCATGCGCCGCAGCACGTCGTCGCGCAGGAGGTGATGGTGCAGCAGCGCCGCGGCGGCATGCAGCTCGGCGACGCCGATCAGCGTCCACGCCACGGCATTGTGCATCTCGGCGAGAAGATGGCTGTTCTCCCGCCCCAGCACGATCAGCGGCGGCACCGAGAAAAGGTCGAAGAAGCGCAGGCCGCCGCCCGCGGACCAGCCGAACAGGAAGCCGAGCACGGCCTGGGCGAGCAGCAGCGCGTAGAGCGCCAGATGCACCGTGCCGGCCGCGAGCCGCTCCAGAGGGCCTCCCGCCGGCGGCAGGGCATGGGGACGGGCGAGCCGCCAGACGATGCGGGTGAGCACGACGAGCGCGAAGACGATGCCGAGCGCGGCATGGGTCGAGATCAGCGCGTGGCGCAGCGGCGTGCCGCGCGGGAGAAGTTCCCAGACATGGGCGCTTGCGAACTGCGCGAGTACGAGCACCGCCGTCGCCCAGTGCAGGGCGATGGTGAGCCCGTCGTGCCGGTCGGCGGGAACGGAGCGGGTGGGTGCTGTGGCGGGAAAGGACATCGGGAGCCTCCTTCGAGTGGATGCCCGCCAACACCTTGGCGCCCAAGGATATTCGCCCGTTTCGAGAACTTTTCCCGCGCCCCGCCGCTGCACGCGCCGTCAGGCGGCGAGCCGCTCGGCAAGGCCCGTCGCGAGGTCCTTCATCCGCTCCGGGCCGGCATGGCCGATCAGCATGAAGGCATGGTCGGCGCTCGACCAGTAGACGACGTTCATCCCGCGGCGCCGTTCGCTCTCCATCGGCTGCCGGCCGCCCTCGGGGTGGGCGGTGATGCACAGCGCCATCGGCCCGGTCTCGGGATCGAGATAGGCGATCTGCACCAGCGGCCGGCCGTCATAGCTCAGGATCTGCGCGCGCCGATATTCGGCCGAGGGCAGCGCCACCGCTTCCGGCGACAGCGACAGGCCGAGCCGCTGCTCGATGAAGGCGAAGTCGGCGCGCTGGCTCTGCGGCGAGGGCGTCGGCCCTGACAGCGTCTCGCGCGTGTAGAGCGACATGTAGCCCGCCACCGCCTTGCGCCATTCGCTCGCCTCGTCCTCCTCCTGCGCAGCCGGCGCGGTGAGGCGCTCCAGGGCGCGGTCGGCGACGATGCCGGCGAGCAGGGAGGCCGCCATGGCGCCGACGAGGCTTCGGCGGGTGAGCCATCCGTTGCGGGCGGGCGCCGGCGAGGGCGTCGCCGCCAGCGCCGCGGCGAGCCGGTCCCGCGGCGCGGCGTCGAGCAGCGGCGCAAACGCGTCGCCGAAGGGCAGGCTCGCCCGGGCGAGGAACTCGATCCGCTCGGCGACGCGCGGGTCCTGCGCGGCCAGCGCCTCGAGGCGCGCCGCCTCCTCGGGCGGGAGCTCGCCGTCGAGAAAGGCGGTGATCTCCTCGTCGGTGATCTTGTCGGGGTCGATGCTCATCGTGCCTCCACCTCCGAAAGCCGGGTCGCGATGCGGGCGCGGGCGGCCGCGAGGCGGCTCATCACCGTGCCGATCGGGATGTCCAGCACGTCGGCCACCTCGCGGTACGAAAGTCCCTCGACATAGGCAAGGAACACCGCGCTGCGCTGCGCCTCGGGCAGCGCGTCGACCTGCTCCAGCACCTGGCTCGCGAGCACGCGCGTCTCGGCCTGGCTCGCGCCGTCGACCGACAGCACGTCCCCGGAATCGAGGACGCCCTGGCCGAGGCGGACCTTGCGCGAGCGCAACTCGTTGAGCCAGATCGAATGCAGGATGGCGAGCAGCCAGTGGTCGAGCCGGGTGCCGGGCTGGAACTGGCCGGCGCGCTCCAGCGCGCGCAGGCAGGTCTGCTGCACGAGATCGTCGGCGACGTCGCGCTGGCGCGACAGCACGAGGCCGTAGCGCCAGAGCCGGGACAGGTGCCGCGACAGACCCTGCCTTATCTCCGCTTCACTCGCGATGCTCGCCTCCGTCGGACGTACCGACAAGCGGACGGCCGGTCGCTGTGCGGCCCGCCCTGCGTCGCCAGCATAGACCGGCGAGGGGACCTGCGCGAATGCTGCCATGGCAAGGCCCGCCGTGTTTGCCGGTTCGCCCTTTCCGTGCGGCTCAGATGCCGGACGGATCGGCCAGCGCCTCGCTCAGGTCGCGATATTCCTCGCAGCCGGTGCCGCAGATCTTCTCGATCGTCTGGAGCTGCTCGCGGGCAAGATCGAACCGTCCCTTGATGACGTAGGCCTCGCCCAGATATTCGCGCACCTTGGCGTAGTTCGGGTCGAGCTTCACCGACTGGAGATAATAGGTGATGCCCTCGTCGGTGCGCCCGAGCTTGCGGGTGGCATAGCCGCGATAGTTGAGCACCTTGGCCGTGTTCGGGTCCTTCACCGTGTCGAGCACGGCGAGCGCCTCCTCGTAGCGCCCGGCCTTGGCGAGCGAATAGGCATAGTCGGCACGGTTGTCGTCGGGGATGTTGGCGCCCTGCTGCTGGACGCATTTCTGCGCCTTCTGGTCGTAGATCTGGCCCTTGGGGCAGGTCGGGGTGGTGTCCTCGCCGAGGGCGTGGGCGGGCACCGGCAGGGCGGCGATGGCGAGGCTGCCGCCGACGATCAGGGCGGCGGCGCGAAGCTTGGTCGTGGTCATGTCTGGTCTCCGGGGAGTGGCGACGTTGCCTGACGCGAACACCCCAGCGGCGACCTTATTCACCGGCGGATGCGATTTTTCCGGCGGTCACCGCCGACGGGCCCGGATGCCCCGTCGGCGAGGGTGCATGCGGCGGGCGCATCGACCGCCCGCCGCGAGGCCGGATCGACCGGCCGCCTCAGCGCATGGCGTCGAGGATGTCGCCGCGCGTCAGACCCATGTCGTCGAGCAGGTAGTCCGGCAGCGACAGCATGAGCCGGTAGTCGCGGCGCCGGCGGCGATGGGCGGCAGACGCCCAGCGCGGCCAGAGCCGGCGCCAAGGCACGGCGGGGAACGATATCGAGTTCAGGCCGGTCGTCGGACCGGATCCAACAACAACTTGATAAGGCATCATTCATTCCTCCTTTCCGAGGACGGGACAGGTCATTCAGGCCTGTTGTGAAAAGCCGCGCCGCCGGCGCACGCGCGGACGCACGCACCCGCCGCCGGCGCGGCGGCGTCAGTGCAGACGCACCGGCATCGGCGTGATCTCGCGGATGCCGCCGAAGCCGCTCAGCCGCGGCAGCTTGCGGATCTCGACCTCGCGCACATTGGCGGCGAGCGCGGCGAGGCATTCCTCCATCTCGATCCGCGCCAGCGTCTCGCCGATGCAGCGGTGCGGGCCGAGGCCGAACACCGGATGCAGGCGCGGATGGTCGGCGCGGCGGATGTCGAAGCGCTCCGGCTCGGCATAGAGGCCGGGATCGCGCAGCGCCGACATGGTGCTGAGCCTCAGCGCGGTCCCCGGGAACACAGTGACGTTGCCGATCTCGATCGGCGCCGTCGCCACGCGCAGTACCGAGCCCACCGAGGGGTCGAAGCGCATCGCCTCGGCGACCGCACCGGGAATCAGGCTGTTGTCCGCCCTCACCGCCTCCCAGTCGCGATGCTGCACCAGCAGCGCCACCAGCATGGCGAAGGCCGCCCGGGTGGTGTCGCTGCCGCCGATGATGACGCCGATCACCTGGAAGATGAGGCTCTCCAGCGGCATCACCGGGTCGCGCCGCCAGCTCGCGGCGAGATGCGACAGCAGGTCGTCGCGCGGCCTGTCGAGGCGCAGGCGGATCTGCTCGGCGACGTAGCAGAACAGCTCGCCGGTCGCGTTCTCGATCGCCCGATGGTGCTCGTAGGGGTAGATCGGCCCGATGGCGCGGGCGATGGTGTAGACGCGCCGGGCGAAGAACGCGCTGTCCTCCTTCGGCAGGCCCAGTATCGCCGCGATCATCTCCGCCGGCACCCGCGCGGCCATGCGCTCGACGAAATCGAACATCTCCCCGCGCGGCAGCTCGGCGACGATGCGCTCGGCGACCGCGCGCACGTCCGGGCGCAGGCCGAGCATCGCCTTGTAGGCGAAGCTGCGGGCGAACAGGCCGCGCTTGGCGCGGTGCTGCTCCGAGTCGGAGAAGATGAAGAAGTCCTTCAGGAAGCGCGCCGTGATCCCGTCCGGGATCTGGTTCAGGGCGACGTACTCCGTTCCCTCGACCTGCCGCGTGCGCGGGTCGGAGAGCAGCGGGATGACGTCGTCCGCGCGCAGCACGAGATACTGGCCCTCCGCCAGCTGAACCAGCGGATGCTCCCTGCGAAGCGCCGCGAGGCCGGCATGCGGATCGTCGATAAGCGCTCTCGGGTCGACGCGCACAGGTGCGCTCTTCCCGACCAGATTGTTGATTCGAAGCATGTGTTTGCTCGTCCAATGCTCGCCGCCGACGTCGCCCGTATGGCGGCGTTGCGCGAGGTGGTGGTGATGTCACGAATGGCGGGGCGAGCATGTCGCGCGCCAGCGTTGTGGCGAGCGTTGTAACGGCGATGGTTTTTAGCGGCCGAAACGTTGTTTTTCGGCGTAGAATGCGTTTGTCCGTCCAACGGAACGGGGCGTTCGACGTCGCACTTCACTTGAGATGATGTCCGGAACGCAACGATTCCGCTGCGGCACATTGTGATGTATCGCTGCACGCCCTTATCGGGCCACCGCAAGGCCGGCCCACCTCACGTAAAGGCTGTCGCATGCGCCACGAAGCTGCATTTGAAGGTCCCGACGCGGCCCCGGACCTCGAGATTTCGCTGCTCGGCGAATTGCGCGTGGTCCGGCTGGGGGCAGAGGTCACGCTTCCCGCCTCGCGCAAGGCCCGCGCGCTGCTGGCCTTTCTGGTCGCGACCGGCCGCCCGCACCGGCGCGAGCGGCTGAGCGAATTGTTCTGGGATCTTCCCGACGATCCCCGGGCGGCGCTGCGCTGGTCGCTCACCAAGCTGCGCAAGGTGGTCGACAGCCCGGGACGCCCGCGCATCATCGCCGACCGCGAGCGCGTCAGCTTCGACGCCGAAGGGCTCGCCATCGACATGCGCGGCGTGCGTGGTGCGCTGCGCGATCCCGGCGCCGACATCCCCATGAGCGCGCTTGAGACCCTGGCCGAACGGCTGGAGCAGGTTTTCCTCGACGGGCTCGACGGCGCCGGCGCGGATGATGGGGCGTTCGATTCCTGGCTGACCGCCGAGCGCGAGGACATGCGTGCCGCGCGCTGCAGGGTCCTCTACCGGCTCGCCACCCATCCCGACATGGACCCGATCCCGGCGCAGAAATGGGCCCGGCTGTGGCGCGAGGTCGACCCCGAGGGCAACGAGGCCCGCCGGCCGGGCCCGCCGGTGCCCCATCGCCGCGAGATGGCGGAGGCCCGCGAGAGGCCGCCCCCGCCCGCCCTCATCGCCGGACCGGGCACGGGGCTCTTGCAACTGCCGATTCCCCGCTCGCCGGTGCCCCGCCCCTCCGTGCCGCAGCTCATCGAGCGCGCCCTTCGCTCCCAGCGCATCGGCTTCTGCGAGGTCGGCGACGGGACCAAGATCGCCTACGCCATCACGGGCTCCGGCCCGCCGCTGCTGAAGGCCGCGAACTGGCTCAACCACCTCGAATTCGACTGGTCGAGCCCGATCTGGGGCCGCGGCTTCGCCGAGATCGCGCGGCTGCGGACCTTCGTGCGCTATGACGAGCGCGGCTGCGGCCTGTCGAACTGGGATGTCGACGATCTCACCTTCGACGCCTTCGTCGAGGACCTCGAGGCCGTGGTCGACAAGCTCGGGCTGGAGCGCTTCCCGCTGCTCGGCATCTCGCAGGGCGCGGCGGTCTCGATCGAATATGCGGTCCGCCACCCCGAGCGCGTCTCCGGCCTGATCCTGATCGGTGGCTACGCGGCCGGCTGGCGCCACCTCTCCTCCCCCGAGGAGCAGGCGCGGCGCGAGGCGGTGCGCGACCTGACCAAGGTCGGCTGGGGCACCGACAATCCCGCCTACCGCCACATCTTCTCGCAGACCTTCATGCCCGATGCGGGCCCCGACGAGCTCGCCTGGTTCGACGAATTCCAGCGCCGCACCACCTCCGCCCACAACGCCGCCCGCTTCCAGGACGCGTTCGGCGACATCGACGTGCGCGACCGGCTGGCCAAGGTGCGTACGCCGACCATCGTGCTCCATTCCCGCTACGACCAGCGGGTCCCGCTGGAGGTCGGCCGGGCGCTCGCCTCCGGCATCCCGGACGCGCATTTCGTGCCGCTGGAAAGCCGCAACCACATACTGGTCGACAACGAGCCGGCGTGGCTGACCTGCGTCGACGCGGTGCGCCGCTTCATGCTGAAGATGCGCATCTGAGACGAGCCGCGCCGGAGCTCCCGCGCGCGGCTTCGTGACCCGCCTCCGCCATCAGGGGGATGGCGGGCGGTGCGTGCCTTGGGGCAGGCTGGGGACGACTCCTCATACCCGAACTCCTCACATCCGAAGGCAGAGCCGATGTCCTCCAACGTTCCCGCCATCCCTCTCAATGACGGCAGCAGCCTTCCGCAGATCGGGCTCGGGACATGGCAGATCGCCAATGACGCCGTGCCCGCCATCATCGAAGCGGCGGTCGGGGCCGGCTACCGCGCCATCGACACCGCCGCCGCCTATGGCAACGAGGCCGGCGTCGGCGAGGGCATCCGGCGCTCCGGCCTGCCGCGCGCCGAGATCAAGGTGACGACCAAGCTGTGGAACGACAGCCACGGCCGCGATGCGACACTGCGAGCCTTCGAGGCCAGCCTCGCCGGCCTCGGCCTCGATACGGTCGACCTCTACCTCATCCACTGGCCGGTGCCGGCCAGAGGGCTCTATGTCGAGACCTGGAAGACGCTGGTGGAGATCGCCCGCGAGGGGCGCGCCCGCAGCATCGGCGTCTCGAACTTCACCGCCGAGCACCTCGAGCGGGTCATCGAGGCGACCGGCGTCGTGCCGGCGGTCAACCAGATCGAGCTGCACCCGCACTTCCAGCAGCACCAACTGCGCGCCTTCCACGCCGCGCATGGCATCGTCACGCAATCCTGGAGCCCGCTCGGGCGCGGCAGGCTTCTCGACGATCCGGTGCTGGAGGCGGTCGCGCGCAAGCACGGGCGCAGCACCGCGCAGGTCGTGCTGCGCTGGCACGTCGAGAACGGGCTGGTGGTGATCCCGAAATCCGTCCGCGCCGCGCGGCTCGACGA
Source organism: Ancylobacter mangrovi (assembly GCF_024752335.1). Lineage (NCBI taxonomy): Bacteria > Pseudomonadati > Pseudomonadota > Alphaproteobacteria > Hyphomicrobiales > Xanthobacteraceae > Ancylobacter > Ancylobacter mangrovi. The sequence continues at coordinate 160,978 of NZ_JANTHY010000011.1, forward strand.
GAACATGGCGATCTTCGACTTCGCCCTCGACGCCGACGACATGGCGGCCATCGCTGCGCTGGACCGGACCGACGGGCGCGGCGGCCCGGATCCGGCGACCTTCGGCTGAGGCGCCCGGGCGGATGGGAGCGGACGCCTTCCCCGGCTGCACGCCGCCGTCGCAGTGGCGCCCTCTCCTCTCCCGGACTACCTTCGAACGCGCAGCCTCCTCCTCACGAGACGGGACGATCATGGCCGGCAGTCGCAGCCTCGGCGGTTTTCTGAGCTGGTGCATCACCTCGGCGGCGCACGCGCTGGCCGATCTGCGCCGCCATCCCGGACTTGGCGAGGAGGCGGGCTACGGCGCGAGCCCCAGCCTGCCGACGCCGCGACCGACGCGGATCCCGATCATGAAGATCGCCCCCGCGGTCGGCTGGCCGCCGGGCGGCAAGCCGGTCCCGGCGCCGGGCTTCAAAGTCGAGGCCTTCGCCACCGGCCTCGACCATCCGCGCTGGGTCTACGAGCTGCCGAACGGCGACATCCTCGTGGCGGAGAGCACGTCGCCGCCCCGCCCGGCGGGCATGGGCGGGCTGCGCGCCGTGGTCGAGGACCTCGTCATGGTGCGCGCCGGCGCGGGACGACCGAGCGCCAACCGCATCACCCTGCTGCGCGACGCCGACGGCGACGGCGTGGCGGAGCAGCGCTTCGCCTTCCTCGAAGGGCTCTATTCGCCCTTCGGCATGGCGCTGGTCGGCGACCGGCTCTATGTCGCCAATGCCGACACGCTGGTGCGCTTCCCCTATGAGGACGGCGCCACCCGCATCACCGCGCCGGCGGAGAAGGTCTGCGACCTGCCGGCCGGGCGCAACCACCACTGGACCAAGAGCCTGGTGGCGAATGCGGACGGCTCGCGCCTCTATGTCGGCGTCGGCTCCAATTCCAACGTCGCCGAGTTCGGCATGGAGGAGGAGGTCGACCGCGCCGCCATCCTCGAGATCGATCCGGCGACCGGCACCCACCGCGTCTTCGCCGGCGGCCTGCGCAACCCGGTCGGCATGGACTGGAACCCCGTCACCGGCGAGCTGTGGACCAGCGTGAATGAGCGCGACGAGATCGGCGACGACCTCGTGCCGGACTACATGACCTCGGTGAAGGACGGCGCCTTCTATGGCTGGCCCTACTGCTATTTCGGCCAGATCGTCGACGAGCGGATGAAGCCGCAACGCCCCGACCTCGTCGCCCGCTCGCTCAAGCCGGACTACGCGCTCGGCTCGCACACTGCCTCGCTCGGCCTGACCTTCGCCAGCGACGGGCGCTTCGGCGAGCGCTTCCGCGGCGGCGCCTTCATCGGCCAGCACGGCTCGTGGAACCGCAACCCGCCGGCCGGCTACCGCGTGATCTTCATCCCCTTCACCGAGGGCAAACCGTCCGGCCCGCCGGAGGAGATGCTCGGCGGCTTCCGGGTCGACGGCAAGGCGCTGGGCCGGCCGGTCGGCGTCATCATCGACCGGCGCGGCGGCCTGCTGGTGGTCGACGATGTCGGCGACTGCGTCTGGCGGGTCCGCGCGGCCGCTCCCTGAGCCCGGCCGCGCAGGCGCCTGCGCACCCCAGCCGCGCGCCCGGCATCTTACTGAAAAATGTCTTCGCGCGATGGCCACGCGGCCGTCGTCGTCCTGCGCGATTACATCGCATGCGACCCTGAAATCCGTCCCCGACGCCCGAATACTTGACCGGAGCAAGCCCGTCCTTCCCGCCGGAAGGGCGCACGGGAATGTTGTTGACAGATCTATAAATAATCCCGGATAGTCCCCCCCAACAGCCCGATCAACGAGGCTGAGCATGATGGTGGGGCAAGCCATCCCGCCTGATCAGGGAGGATTTACCATGGAGCGCGGTCCCTCGCGTCGGACCTGTCTCGTCGGCATGGCCGCCGGCGTCCTGTCGATGCCCTATATCAGCCGGGCGCACGCCGCCGCACCGATCCAGCTCAAATTCGCTACCGCCGACACCCAGCAGGACAAGTCCTACCTGGTCGGCGAACGCTTCGGAGCCGAGATCGCGGAGAAGACCGGCGGCAAATACAAGGTCCAGATGTATGTGGGCGGCGCGCTCGGCAGCACGGTCAACATCGGCAGCAGCCTGCAGACCGGCATCGTCGACTGCGCCATCCTGACCTCGGGCTACATCGAGAGCCTTGTGCCGACCGTGCAGGTGATCGACCTCCCCTTCATCTTCAAGGACGAGGCCAATGCCGCCAAGATCCTGGACGGCGAGGTCGGCCAGAAGCTGCTCGCCGACATGGCGCCCAAGGGCATCGTCGGCCTCTCCTGGGGCTGGTACGGCTGGCGCCAGCTCGAGCTGCACGACCGCGTGGTGAAGACACCGGACGACATGCACGGGCTGAAGATCCGGATCCAGCCCGGCCCCGTGTTCGCGGCCATGTTCAAGCAGCTCGGCGCCATCCCCATCGTGCTCGACGGCAGCGAGGTCTACCTCGCTCTGTCGCAGAGCACGGTCGGCGCGGTCGACTTCCCGGTGCCGACGGCGGTGACCTTCAAGGTCTACGAGGTGACGAAGAACCTCGCGCTCACCCGCCACGTCTACAATGCCGGCGCGCTGATGGTCAGCAAGGCGCTGTGGGGCCGGCTCTCCCCGGCCGAGCGTGACATCTTCAAGGCCGCGGCCGTCAACGTGCAGCCGTTCTGGCGGCAGGCGGTGGCGGACGCCACCACCGACGGCATGAAGTTCCTCACCGACCACGGCATGCAGGCGACGGAGACGGACTTCGCCGCCTTCCGCGCCAAGATGGACCCGGTCTACGCGCAGTTCCGGCCGAAATACCGGGAGCTGTTCGACAAGATCATGGCCCAGCAATAGAGGCCGACGCCGCCCTGCCCCTCGGGGCCCCAGGCATCGCGGAACCCCCGACCATGAATACCCCAACCGCCCAGGCCCACCGGACGGGCTGGATCTTGCTGCTCGACCGCCTGCTCGACATCACGGTCGGCATCGCGCTGATCGGCGAGTTGCTCGTCGTCATCGGCAACGTGCTCGGCCGCACCTTCATCGACGCCCCGCTGCTGTGGAGCGACGAGGTGGCGACGCTGGCGCTGTCGACCATCGCCTTCATCGGCGGGGCGGTCGCCTATCGCCGCGATGCCCACATCTCGGTGCGCACCATCGTCAACATGCTGCCGGAAAAGACGCAGGCGGTGGTGCTCGCCGGCGCGGACTGGGTGGTGCTGGGGCTCGGCCTCCTCAGCTTCTTCTACTCGATCGGCCTCGTCGAGGCGCGGTGGGAGGAGCTGACCCCGATCCTCGAGATGCGCGGCGCCTGGTTCGCGGTGCCGCTGTCGGTCGGCATGGTCATGCTCGCGGTCTACGCGCTCGTCCGGCTCTATGAGCAGCCGCGCGGCGCGGTGCTGGCGGCGCTCGTCGCCGTCCTCGTGCTCGCCGCGCCGTTCGTGCTGTTCGGCTTCCTCGCCGACGCGCCGATGGCGAACGGCAGCGCCATCAGCATCGCGCTGCTGCTCGTGCTGGTGACGGTGCTGCTCGGCCTGCCGGTGGGCTTCGCCCTCATGCTCGGCACCATCCTCTATCTGCACATCGGTACCTTCGTGCCGCTGATCGCCGTGCCACAGAACATGGTGGACGGCGTCGGGCGCTTCGTGCTGCTGGCCCTGCCCTTCTTCATCTTCGCCGGCTTCATCATGGAAGGCGGGGGCATATCGCGCCGGCTGGTCGAACTGATCGCGGCGCTGGTCGGGCGGCTGCGCGGCGGCCTGATGCAGGTGATGGTCGTCAGCATGTACATCGTCTCCGGCATCTCCGGCTCCAAGGCCGCCGATGTCGCCGCCGTCGGCCTCGTGATGCGCGACATGCTGGACGAGGAGGGCTACGACCGCGCCGAAGCCGCCGCCGTGCTCGCCGCCTCGGCCGCCATGGGCGAGTGCATCCCGCCGAGCCTCGCCATGCTGGTGCTCGGCTCGGTCACCTCGCTGTCGATCGGCGCGCTGTTTGCGGCCGGGCTCATTCCCGCCGCGGTGATCGCGCTGTGTCTGATGGCGCTGATCTATTTCCGCGCGGCGAAATTCAACACCCGCCAGCACGGCAGCCGCAACTGGCCGCTGATCCGCCGGCTGGCGCTGCGGGCGATCATCCCGTTCTCCATGCCGGCGCTCTTGTTCGGCGGCATCTTCAGCGGCTTCGCCACCCCGACCGAGATTTCCGCCTTCGCCGTGGCCTACGGGCTCGCCATCGCCGCGCTGCTCTACCGGGAGGTGAACCTCAGGCAGTTCGGTCGCATGATCGCGGAAGCCTCGACCGTCTCGGCTATGGTGCTGTTCACCCTCGCGGCGGCGCAGACCTTCTCCTGGGTGCTCTCCGCCGCCCAGCTTCCCCATTCGCTGGCCGCGCTGGTCGCGACCTGGCACGACAACGCCACCCTGTTCATGCTGGCCTCGATCACGGCGGTGGTGATCCTCGGCTCGCTGCTGGAAGGGCTGCCGGCGCTGCTGATCCTGGCGCCGCTGCTGCTGCCGCTCGCGCCCGATCTCGGCATCGACCCGCTGCACTACGGCATCGTGCTGCTGGTGGCGATGGGCATCGGCGCCTTCCTGCCCCCGCTCGGCGTCGGCTTCTACATCGCCTGCGCGGTCACCCGCGCGCCGGTCGACCGCGCCTCCGCCTTCATGATCCCCTATGTGCTGATCCTGCTGATCGGCCTGCTGCTGGTCACCTTCGTGCCATGGTTCACCCTGCTGGTGCCGGGACTGCTCGGTTTCGCGAGCTGAGGCACGGGCCTCCCGCTCAGTGCGGGAACAGCACGAGGATCACCACGCCGAGGGTCGCGATGCTCAGCACGCTGCTGGCGAGCACCATCGAGCCCGCCGCGGTGGAATCGAGCCGGTAGTCGACCGCGAACAGGATGCCGAAGAAGCCCGACGGCACCGCCGCGAGCAGGATCGCCATGCGGGCGATGTCGGCCGGCACCGGCAGCAGCCAGACGAAGAGCGCCGTCACGCCCGGCCGCACGATGTCCGCCAGCGCCGTCGCCCCGACGATCCGCCAGTCGAGGCGGAACGCCTGTCCCGAAAGGATCAGCCCGGTCAGGAACAGTGCCACGCCGGCGGCGGCGGTGCCGATCAGCTCGAGGCTGGCCCCGATCACCGGGCCGATCGGGACCCGCAGCAGCGACAGCAGGATGCCCAGCGCCGGCGCCAGCACGACCGGCTTGCTCAGCGAGCGCCGCAGCGCGGCGAGGATGCGCGCCCCCGGCGCGGCGGCACTTTCCCGGCCGGGCATGTTCATCTCGACCAGCAGCAGCGCGAGCGGGCTGACGAGCAGCGATCCCGCCGCCAGCCCCACCGCGACCGGCACCGCGCCGGCCGGCCCGGCCACGGCGGCGGCGATCGGCAGGCCGACCCCGGCGAAATTGGGAAAGGCGATGGTCAGCGCCTGCATCGACGCATCCGCGCGCGACGCCGGGGCGAGGAGGTACCAGCCGAGGAAGGCCGCCAGCATCACCGCCCCGAGGAGCGCGACCAGCGGCCATTGCGCCAGCATCTCGCTGCGCGGCGCCGAGGCGGTGGCGACGAACATCGACGCCGGCAGGGCGAAGCTCATGACCAGCGTGTTGAGGCTGCCCACCTGGCGGTTGTCGACCACGCGAAGCCGGCCGGCGCCGTAGCCGAGCGCCATCACGAAGAACACCGGCGCGATCGCCAGCAGAATGACATCGGCCCTCATGGCGCATTCCCTCATGGCTGTCGGGAAGCACCCCTCCGGCCGCCCATGCGGCCCCGGCGCTCCTTTACGGGCATCGATCATCCCGTCAAACGCTGCGGAATGCTGTCGCAAATACACGCCGCGCCGCGACGCGCGTGTATTCGTCGCAAGATCATGTCGAGCGCCTGCCGAAGACGATCCCGGGGCGCGGATGAACGCCCGACGATCAGCTTGAATGACCGGAATATTTGCCTGTTCGCACCAGCAATTACTTGCGCAGTTCTTCGCGACAATCACCGCAGAAAGAACTGACTAGCTTCGGCGTCACGAAACAGTCGCCTGCATCCCGCGCCGCACGGTTCCGCCGCCGGCGCTCCGGTCATCCGCTAGGGGCGGGAGCCCCATACGCCAAGAGGTGATGCCATGCCGTACCGTGCCCTTCGCCCCGCCGCGCTCCTCACCGCGCTGCTCACGCTCGCCGCCCCGGCCGCCGCGGCCGATCCGGTCCACAACATCGTCCTGGTGCACGGCGCCTGGGTCGACGCGTCCGGCTGGAAGCCGGTCAGCGACATACTGACGAAGGACGGCTTCCACGTCTCCATGGTCCAGGAGCCGCAGACCTCGTTCCCGGACGACGTCGCCGCCACCAAGCGCGTGCTCGACATGCAGGACGGTCCCGTCATCCTGGTCGGCCACTCCTATGGCGGCTCGATCATCACCGAGGCGGGCGTGCACCCCAAGGTCGCCGGCCTCGTCTATGTCGCCGCCCACTCCCCGGATGTGGGCGAGGACGAGAGCGAGCTCGGCCACAAGATGCCGAGCGTGCTGGCCAAGACCCCCGGCGCCATCGAGAAGACGCCGGACGGCTACACCTATCTGAAGCCCGACCTGTTCCCGAAGCTGTTCGCACCGGACCTGCCGAAGCAGCAGGCCACGTTCGAGGCCCGCTCGCAGGTGCTCGCCAAGGCTGACGTCTTCAGCACCCCGCTGACCGCCGCCGCGTGGAAGACCAAACCCGTCTGGGGCGTCGTCGCCGGCGACGACCAGATCATCAGCCCGGACCTCGAGCGCTTCTACTACAAGCGCGCCGACGCCCCCTTCGTCGTCATCAAGGGCGCCAGCCACTCGGTCTACGAGACCCACCCGGCCGAGGTCGCCGCCGTGATCGAGAAGGCCGCCCGCACGGTTGGCGCGAAAACGCCCTAGGATACCCCTACCGGATGCCGCCGGCAGATGAGCCGGCGGCGCGGCTTCGCGGCGCCCTCAACCAGGAAGACCATCATGGCCATTCTCTATTCGACGCGCGTCACCGCCAGCGGCGGGCGCAAGGGCAGCATCCGCAGCGAGGACGGCCTCCTCGCGCTCGCGCTGGCCATCCCGAAGGAGCTGGGCGGCATGGGAGGGGCCACCAATCCCGAGCAACTCTTCGCCGCCGGCTACGCGGCCTGCTTCGAGAACGCGCTGCTGCGCGTGGCGCGCCAGTCCGGGCACCGCTTCGCGGACGGCGATGTCGAGGTGGTGGCCGAGATCGGCCTCAGCCGCAACGAGGCGGACGCCTTCGTGCTGCATGCGAGCCTCCCCATCACCATGGCCGGCATCGATCAGGCGAGCGCCGAGGAACTCGTGCGCGGCGCCGACGCCATCTGCCCCTATTCCAACGCCGTGCGGGGCAATGTCGACGTCGTCAAGACGGTGACGGTGCGCTGAGCGTCGCCGCGCCCACGCGGACAGGGCGGGCGCCCGGTCAGGTGGCCGTGCCGCCGCGCCCCGGCCGGCGGACGACGCGCAGCTTGCCGCTGGTCGCGCCGCCGCAGAAGAAACGGTCGGCGCCGTCCGATTCGAGCCCCGAGACGACGGTTCCCGCCGGCATGTCGAGCCGCTCCATCACCTCGCCGGTCTGCGGGTCGATGCGGCGGACGTCGCAGGTCTCGTCCTGCCAGGTGCCGTGCCAGAGCTCGCCGTCGACCCAGGTCACGCCGGTGACGAAGCGGTCTGTCTCGATGGTGCGCAGCACGGTGCCGGTGTCGGGATCCACCTGGTAGATCTTCCGCGCGCGGTACTGGCCGACCCAGAGCGAACCCTCGGCCCAGGCGAGGCCCGAATCCTCGCCATTGCCCGGCGCGGGGATCGTCGCGACCACCTCGCCGGTCGTGGGGTCGATCCTGTGGATCGCCGCCTCGGCGATCTGGAACAGGTGCCGGCCATCGAAGGCCGTGCCGGCATCGGCCGGAACCGAAAGGGCGCCGACGATGGCGCCGCTGTCCGGGTCGAGCGCGTTCAGCCGGTCGCCGGAGGCGAACCAGATCCGCCGGCCGTCATAGCTGACGCCGTGGACGCCCTTCGCCTCGGGAAACGGGCCGTATTCGCGGATGATCTCGGCGGGGGAGTGTCTCATGGCGCCAGTCTAGCCCTCGCTTATTCGGGCGGGGAGTAACAAGCTTGTCGGGAAGCCGGGCACGCTCGCCGCCAGCCAGCGCCGCGCGGGTCCGCGCCCGAAGCTCTCCACCTTCGCCTCCTGCGCCAGCGCGTCGAGCGCGCGTTGCACGGTGCGCGCGCTGACCCCGAGCGCCAGCGCCAGCGCCGAGCTCGACCAGGCCTCGCCGTCGGCGAGTAGCGCCAGCACCTCGCCATGCTCGCCCTCGACCGGCGGCGCCAGCACGCCGACCGGCGTCTCTCTGTGCGGCAGCAGCACGAAACCGCGCCGCGTGGCGTCGAGCCGCGCCAACGGCGCCAGCGCGGCGCGCAGTCGGCCGATCTCGACCCTCAGCCGCGCGCGGTGGGATTCGTCCGCCTCGCGGGCACGGAAGGCCCGCGCGACCAGTGCCGCGCGCGAGACGTCGCCCGGCCACGGCTCGGCCAGCGCCCGGGCGAGCGCGAACAGCACCGGCCGCCCCGCGAGCGTCACGACATCCGCCCCGCGACGCACCACCATGCGGCACGCATCGACGAGCAGCGCGCCCGAGCCGATCAGCGCCTCGACTTCGCCGAGCCCGAGCAGCCTCTGCCCCTCCCGCCCGATCAGCCGGGCGGCGGGTGCGTCGAGGGCGCGCGCAGCGGTCTCCACTTCGGCCGCCAGCGCGGCGATGCCGCTCGCCCGCGCCGCGCGCCTGGCCTCGTCGAGCGCTGCGCGTGCCGGTCCGGCCTGAATGCGGCGTATGGCGATGCCGGCCGCGACCAGCCAGTAGCCGGGCCGCGAGGCCGGCGGCAACGCGTCGACATCGACCGCCGCCAGCACGGTTTCGGCCTCGCCGAGACGCCCGATCAGCAGCAGCAGCCGTGCCTCGAGGGCGCCGGCATGGGCGGCGTTGGCCGCGTCGCCCAGCCCCGCCAGCCGCGCCCGCGCCGCGCCCAGCACCTCGGCGGGATGGGCGAGGTCACGCGAGACCAGCGCGATCTCGGCCTCGGCGAGTACGCAGCGGGCCCGCGCCGTCGGCTCCCTCGGGCCGAAGCCGCGCGCCGCGCGGCGCAGCAGCAGCCGGGCGCGTTCGAGATCGCCGAGCTGGGCCATGGCGATGCCGCGCAGCGCCAGCGCCGGCGGGTCCTCGCGCAGCGTGACGCGCTTCAGCGCGGACAGCGGATCGCCCGCCGCCAGCGCCCGGGCGGCGGCGGTGATCAGCGAGTCCATGGAAATCCCGTCACACTTGTCACTCTCACCCGGCCCCGGCCCCGCCCTAGCCTGCTCCCGTCGCCGCAGGGAACGCGGACGACAATCGATCGCAAGCCGGAGAATGACAATGCCGACAGCCGCAACCGAAGGCAGCGAAGCGATCCGGCCGGCGTTCGGCCTCACCGACGGGCTCACCCTCGCGGCCGCACCGACCTTCGCCCTGATGGCGGGGATCACCGCCCTGAACGCGCCGCCCATGGCGCTCTGCTCCGCCGCGCCCGGCGGCCTGCCGATCGACGGCATGAGCGCGATGTACCTGCAGATGAGCCTGTTCCACCTCTCGCCCTGGCTGAAGCGCGCCCGCGGGCGCGCCTCCCGCTGACCGACAGACAAGGAGACCGACCATGAACAAGGCGATCAATCCCGCGACGAGCGACGCCGCGACACCCGTCCCGAGCCACGCGGTCGTGCCGCGCGCGGAGTGGCTCGACGCCCGCAAGGCGCTCCTCGCCCGCGAGCGCGCCCTGACCCATGAGCTCGACGCGCTGCGCGCCGAGCGCCGGGCGCTGCCCTGGGTCAGGATCGACAAGCCGTACGTCTTCGAAGGCCCCGGCGGCCGGCGCAGCCTCGCCGACCTGTTCGGCGGGCGCAGCCAGCTCGTCATCTACCATTTCATGCTGACGCCGGGCTCGGACCATATCTGCCCCGGCTGCTCCTTCATCGCCGACCATGTCGATGCGGCGCGCCGGCATTTCGAGCAGGCAGACCTCTCCTTCGCCGCCGTCTCGCGCGTGCCGCTGGCTCGCATCGAGGCGGTCAAGGCCCGCATGGGCTGGAGCTTCCCGTGGGTGTCCTCGCAGGGCAGCGACTTCAACTTCGACTTCGGCGTGTCGTTCACGCCCGAGGACATCGCCACCGGCCGCGCCATCTACAATTACGGCACCGTCATCCGCCGCAGCCAGGACATGTTCGGCGCGAGCGTGTTCGTGAAAGGCGAGGACGGCGCCGTCTACCACACCTACTCGACCTATCACCGCGGCGCGGAACTGCTGATCGGCGCCTTCAACTGGCTCGACCTCGTGCCCAAGGGCCGCAACGAGACGACCGGCACCATGGGCTGGGTGCGGCTGCACGACGAATACTGAGGCGCCCCTCCCTCCTAGCCCCGGCGGTCCGGCTCCACGCCGAGCCGTCGGGGATCGAACAGTGCCCGCCCCTCGGGCGTCTCGAACGCCGTGTCGAGCACCGGCACGCGCACCACCGCGACGCGCCGCCCCTCCGCCTCTCCCGTGGACGCGAGCGGCACCAGGCTCGCCGCGTCGAGCACTGCGATCGGATCGGGGCTGGCGGCGGCGAGCGCGCCGTCGACCCACAGGAAATGGTGCTCGTTCTTTATCCAGATCCTCGCCCGCCGGCTGGCGGACGGCCCGGTCCCGACAAGCTCGTACGCCGCCTCGCGGAAGGCGTAGGGCTCCTCGCTGCGCCAGCGCATGCTCACCTCGCCCTCGAAGGAGAGCTCGCCTCCGGCGAAGGCCAGCACCGCCTCGAGCCGCTCCGCCGCCGTCCCCGGTCCGCACAGGCGCCGCCCGACTTGCATCGCATGGCCGATGCTGCCGGCGACCAGCCCGCCGCGCAGTTGCCCGAGCGGGCCGGGATAGGCGAGGCAGGCGAGCCCGCGGCCCGACGCCGCCCGGTTGAGCTGGCGCGCCATGCGGTCGGCCATGGTGGCGCTCGCCGCCGCGCCGATCACCGCCTCGCCGCCGAGCCGGTCGACGAGGGCGAGCGGGGCCGGCGACAGGCCGGCGAGGTCCAGCTTCGTCATGCCGAGTTCGGGAATGCAGCGCCCCGCCGCGTCGGCGTCGAGCACCGGCAGGCCGAGCCGGTGCGCTGCGATCAGCAGCGCGGCGGTGGCGAGCGAGCCCAGTTCGACCGGTACCAGCGCCCTGAGCGGCGTGCCGAGCCGGGCCGACATCAGCCGCACCGCCTTCTCGAAGCGCGTCGGCAGGTCGAGATCGCCGGCCGGCACGCCGAGCGCGGCGCGGGCGGCGGGGTCGAGCGGGTCGGCGGGGTCGCGCCCGCCGATGATGATGCCGCAGGCGACGGGCGCGTCGTCCGGCAGCGTGTAGATGGGGGCGAAGGCGATGTCGGACGGCGCCAGCCCTTCCTGTCGCAGCAAGGCGAGCCCGGCCTGCGCGGAGCCGCCGCCGCCGGTGCCGTAGAAGCTCAGCCCCGTGAACAGCGCCTCGAGGCCCAACACATCGAGACCCGGTGTATCGAGCCGCGCCTCGTCGCCCGCACCGGCCCGCCTCATGCCCCGGCGCCTTCGAAGATCGAAAGCCCCAGCCGCGTCGCCTCGAAGCCGTTGCAGATGTTGCGCTCCTGCGGGCAGTTCGAGATCGCCACCACGAGGTCCATCTGCGCCTCGAGGTCGATATGGTCGCCGGCGCGCGAGAGCGGCGCCTCGACGCCGATGGCGCCGTCCGCCTGCACCGGCACGTTCATAAACACGTTGAAGGTGTAGGGAATCTCGCGATAGCTCACGCCGTGCGGCTCCATCACCGCGGCGAGGCTGGCGCGGCAGTTCGGCCCGTCCTCGACGCCGTAGCGCAGCCGGTTCAGTCCCCGGCAGCAGGTGCCGGCGAGCAGGTCGTGCCGGCCGACCGTGTCGGCGAGCACCTTCAGCATCGGCCGGGCGTCGTCGGAGAACACGGTGCTGCCGGTGCCGACATGGATGTTGCCGTTCAGCATGATGGTGGTGTGGATCGAGATCTTCTCGCCGAGATCGTGCTTGTTGAAGCAGATGAAGTCCGCCACCTGCTGCCCATCGAGATCGACGATGCGCAGCACCTGCCCCTTGGCGAGCTCGAAGCCGATCCGCCCCTTCGGCTCGATGACGTGCTCCCAGATCGGCTGGCGCCGGGCATCCTCCGCGCGAGGGCTGTCGGATCGGCTATTCATGGTCTCAACTCCTGGATAAGGCCTCGGCTCCGCGGCCCGGCGCCTGTCAGCGAGCGGGCTGCGGTGAGGGAAACGGCGGGGCCAGCGCGGCGAGGAAGCGCACCAGCCGCGCATCGCGCGGCGCGTCGAGCAGGCGGGCCGCCGGCCCCTCCTCGACCACATGGCCGCCATCGAGGAAGGCGAGCCGGTCGCACAGCCGCCGCACGAAGCCGAGGCTGTGGCTGACAACCACCAGTGCCCGGCCCTCGCCGGCGATCGTCCGCAGCAGCGCAGCGACCTCGCCGGCGAGCTCGGGGTCGAGGGCCGAGGTCGGCTCGTCGAACAAGAGCACCGGCGGGTCGAGCGCCAGCGCGCGGGCGATGGCGACGCGCTGCTGCTGGCCACCGGAAAGCTCGGTCGGCCGCATCGCCGCCCTGTCGGCGATGCCGAGCCGGGCCAGCAGGGCGCGGGCGCGCTCGGCCGCCACCGGGCCCGGGCGGCCGAGCACGACGCTCTGCGCCCGCGTCACGTTGCCGAGCACGTCGAGATGCGGCCACAGATGAAGCTGCTGGAACACGAAGCCGATGCGGTGGCGTTCGCGCGAGATGTCGCGCCCGCGTCTCCACCTCCGGCGCACCACGCCGGCCGGCGAGACCTCGGGGCCGAAGGCGTGCCCGCTCACCCGCACGAAGCCGTCGTCGGGCGGGTCGAGATGGGCGATGGCGCGCAGCAGCGTGGTCTTGCCGCAGCCGCTCGGCCCGATGATGCCGAGCACCTCGCCCGGCGCCACCGCAAGCGAGACGTCGTCGACCACCGGCCGGCCGGCGAAGCTCTTGCGCAGGCCGATCACCTCCAGCGCCGGCGCCGTGTCCGGCTGCGCGGCCCCACTCATGGACGCGGCCCGAAGGCGTCGAGGGAGAGGAAGCGGTCGGCGATCCGCCCCTGCGGCCGGCGCCGTGCATGGCGGCGCGAGCCGCGCGTGCTCGCCGTAGCCAGCGCGTGGCTGAGCACCCAGTAGAGCGTGCCGGTCGCCACGAACACCTCGACCGGCGAGAAGGTCTGCCCCTGCACCAGCAGCGCCGAATAGGTCAGCTCCGGCACGGTGATGCTGGAGAGCACCGCCGATTCCTTGATCAGCATCTGGGCGATGTTGGTGGAAGGCGGCAGCAGCCCCGGCACAAGCTGTGGCGCGATGATGTGGCGTACGCTCTGCAGCCGCGTCATGCCGACCGCGCGGCCCGATTCCATCTGCCCGCGCGGCAGGGCGAGCACGGCGGCGCGGATCACCTCGGCGAAATAGACCGCGCCGAACAGCGCCAGCGCGAAGGTCCCCGTCACCGTCGCCGGCAGGCGCGGCCCGAAGAATGGCAGGCCGAAATGCAGCAGATAGAGCAGCACCAGGAACGGCATGCCCCGGACCACCTCGATCAGCAGCGACGCCGGCAGGCGCAGCACCGGGTGACGGGCGAGCTTGAGCGCCGCGATCGGGATCGCCATCACGAAGCCGAGCACGATGGCAAGCGCGGACAGCATCACCGTGACGGCGAAGCCGCGCGCGAGGACCGGCCAGTTGTCGATCAGTATGGCGGGATCGAACGACATGATTCAGATCCGCATCGCTCAGACCCGCCGCGCCGCCAGCCGGCGCTCGACGAGGGCCGCGCCGAGACTCACGCTGGCATTGATGGCGACATAGAGCAGCGCCACCGCGCTCAGCGTCTCGAACGGGCGGAAATTGCCGGCATAGATCTGCTGGCCGGTGCGGAACAGCTCGACCACCGTGATGACCGAGAGCAGCGCCGTCGCCTTGACGAGGATGGTGAACTCGCCGATCAGGCTCGGCAGGATCGCGGCGTAGAGCTGAGGCAGCACGACCCGCAGCCAGATCGCCGCCGGACGCAGGCCGAGCGCGACGGCCGCCTCGATGGCGCCGGGGCTGAGCGTCGCCAGCCCGCCGCGCATCATCTCGCTGACGAAGACCGCGCTGTTGAGCGACAGGGCGAGGATGCCCGCGCTCATCGGCCCGAGGTCGATCCCGACCGCCGGCAGCACGTAGTAGAAGACGAAGATCTGCACCAGCAGCGGCGTGCCGATCACCACGCTCATCAGCACCGCGACCGCCGCGTTGACGGGCCGCCACTTGCAGGCCCGCAGGATGGTGAGCGCGGTGCCGCCCAGCAGGCCAAGCAGCGTCGCCGCCAGCGCGATCTCGACCGTGAGCAGCGCGGCCGGCAGCAGCCGTGGCAAGGCCTGCAGCAAAAACGCCGGATCGAAGGTCATGCCGTCCTCGCCGGACCGGCCGGGCGGCTCAGACCGCGCCCGGCGGCAGGTAGCCGCTGTCGGGGATCGGCATGCGGAAGCCGAACCACTTGTCCTGGAACGCGTAGAGCTTGCCGCTGTCGCGAAGCTGCCGGATCACGCCGGAGATGTAGTCGCGCAGGTCCTTGTCCTCCGGCCGCGTGACCCAGCCCATATAGCTGATCGTCTCGCTGGCCGGGCCGGCGAGCGCGAACACGCCCGGCTGCTGCTTGATGAGCACGGCGGCGTTGGGAAGGCTCTGCACCACCACGTCCACCTCGCCATTGGCGAGGGCGAGATAGGTCTCGGGGAAGCTCGGATAGAGCTTGAGGTCGGAAAAGCCCTTGCCGCCGGCCTTCTTCAGCTTGGCGTCGGTGGCGCGGGCGGCCTGCTCGGTGGTGGTGCCGAGCTGGGTGCCCACCACCTTGCCGTTGAGGTCGGCGCCGGAGGAGATGCTGGCATCGCCCGCGCGCTTGATGAAATAGGGGGTGCTCTCGGCGATCGGCAGGGTGAAGGCGTATTTCTTCGCCCGCTCCTCGTTGATGCCGACCGAGGTCGCCACGAAGTCGAACTTGCCGGCCAGCACGCCTGGCAGGATGCCCTGGAACGGCACGTCGAGCTGGGTGAGCTCGACGTCGAGATCGGCCACCACGACGTTGAGGATGTCCTTGCCGTAGCCGACGATCTTGCCGTCCTCGACGAACTCGAAGGGCGGGAACGCCGCCTCGGTGCCGACGGTCAGCTTCTTGGTGCGGCGGATCCGCTCCAGCGTGGTCTCGGCAAAGGCGGGCGCCGTGCCGAGCGCCGCGACGGCAGTACCGCCGAGCAGGGTCAGGCCGAAGGCACGACGGGTGAGGGACATCATCTCGAGGGCTCCAGGGCAGCGGCGTGGGGAGAGGACGGAAGCGACGCTAGCCCCGTTCAACGAGCGCGAGAAAGCATCAAAAACGCACAATTGCGATGCCTCAAAGGCTCCAGCCTCGCAATGGGTGCGGTGCTTTCCGGGCATCGAAGCGGGACCAAATTGATGCTTCCCCGCGCCCGCCCCGCCGGGCACTAGTGCCGGACAGCGTGACGCAGGAGGCCGTGCCCATGACCGCACCCGACAACTCTCCGGACCGGGGACCCGTGCGGACGGGGGAGGCGCGTCTCGACGAGGTACTGGCGCCGCGCGCGCGGATCGGCTTCGCGATGGACCGGGGCGAGGTGCTGCGCATCACCGATCTGGAAGGCCAGCAGGTCGCCGACCTGGTCTGCTTCAACCGGCACAACACCGCCGAGAAGCTCTCGGTCCACGTCACCATGATGGACCAGGGCTCGATCTACATGGTGAAGGGCAAGAGCCTGCTCTCCAACGACTGCAACAGCCTGATGACCCTGACCGAGGACACGTGCGGGCGCCACGACCTGCTGGCGGGCTCGTGCAACGAGGGGGCGAACTTCAAGCGCTACGGCCTGCACCACACCCCGAACTGCCGCTGCAACCTCGAGGTCGCGCTCGCGCCCTTCGGCCTGCCGCTGCGCGAAATCCCCTACAGCTTCAACGTCTTCATGAATGTCGACCTGAAGCCGGACGGGGCGATCCGCACGGTCGAGCCGCTCTCGAAGGCCGGCGATTTCGTGGAGCTGCGCGCCGACATGGACCTGATCGTCGGCATCTCCAACTGCCCGTCCGACCAGGGCCCGTGCAACGGCTACAAGCTCACCCCGCTGCGCGTCGAGGTGCTGCGGGCACCGGAGGCGTGAGGCGGGGCCGATGGTCGAGACACGCTCCCTCCCGCTCGCCGTGCGCGGCGCCGAAAGCCTCGCGGTGCGGGCCGGCGGGCTCGTCGTCACCGGCGGCCTCGCCGTTGCCCCCGGCGGAGACCCGCTCGCGCCCGCGCAGGCGGTGCTGGAGGCGCTGGGCAGCGGCCTGCCCGCCGCCGCGCGGCTGAAGGCCTATCTCGCCGACATTCGCTCCGCCCCGGCCCTGCGCGCGCGCCTGCCGGCCTTTCCCGCCGCCACCTCGGCTGTCAGGGCGATGCTGCCCGACGGCGTCGACGGGCTGGTCGAGCTGATCGCCGGCGCGGATGAACCGCCGGTGCGGCACTCCTCACCGGGCGGCCCGGGTGTCACGCAGCTCGGCGGGCTCCTGTTCTGCGACGGCGCGCGCTTCGATCCTTCGAGCGGTGCGGAGGAAGCGGGTGATCTGCGCGCGCAGGCACGGCAGGTGCTGGGCGGCATATTGGGTGCGCTGGCGCCGCTCGGCGCGGGCGCGGGCGATCTGGTGAAGGTCAACAACACCGCCGCCTGCTGGCACAATTACGGCTTCTACAACGAGGTCTACAACGAGCTTCTCGCCGGCGCGAACGCCGCGCGCTGCTCGGTCGGCGGGGTGCTGGAGCATCCGCTCGCGCTGGTCGAGGTGGACGCGGTGGCGGCGAGCGGCGGCGCGTTGCGCTTCGTCGATTCCACCATGAGCGGCGTCGGCCGCACCGGCTTCAGCTATCGCGACGACACCGTCTATCTGCCCGAGCTCGGCCCCTGCAAGGGTCCCCATGCCCATGGCGCGCGGGCGGGCGATATCGTCTTCGTCGCCGGCGAATGCCCCTATGACGCGCAGGACCGGCTGGTCGGCCCGGGCGACATCGCCGCTCAGACCCGCCAGACCCTGCGCAATGTCGAGCTCTCGCTGGAAGCACTTGGCGCCCGCCTGTCGGACGTGGTGCGCACCAATGTCACGCTCTCGGACATGCGGCTGTTCGAGGGTTTCGATGGCGCCTATGCCGCCGCTTTCACCGGCCCCTACCCGGCCCGCACCGTGGTCGGCGCGCCGCTCGGCCAGTACGGAATCCTGGTCGAGATCGAGGCCATCGCCGTGATCGGCGCCGGCCGCGAAGGTGTGTTCCTGACCGGGGAGCCGGCATGAGCGCGCTCACCGTGGTCACGACGCCGGCGGCGCAGATCGCCTGCGACGCGCTGATCCTGCCGCTTGCCGCCGACCACAAGCCTCTCGACCCGGCGCTCGCCCGTGTCGTCGCGGCGGAGGACGTCGCCGGCCGGCCGGACGAGGCCGTCGTCATCGCGAGCCTCGGCCTGCTGCCGGCGGCGCGGCTGGTGCTCACCGGCCTCGGCGCCGGGCCGGTGACGCCGGAAGAGGCGCGCCGGGCCGCCGGCGCCGCTGTGAAGGCTCTGCGCGGGCGCGGGGTGAGCCGGATCGTCATCGACACCGCCGGCCTCCCGGAGCACGACGCGGACGGCTTCGCGCGCGTCGTGCAGGCGCTGGTCGAGGGCGCGCTCTCGGCCGACTACGAATTCGCCCGCTACCGCACGCAGGAGCCCGGCCGTGCGCGGATCGCGCATCTCGCGATCGCCGTTCCCGCCGGGCGGCAGGTGCAGGCGGAACCGGCGCTGCGCCGCGCCGGCGCGGTGGCCGATGCCGTGAACGCCGCCCGCGACCTCTGCAACGAGCCGCCCAACCGGCTCACACCCGCCGCCTTCGCCGCCCGCATCGAGGCGCTCGGCGCCGATCCTCGCCTGAACGTGAGCGTGCTCGGCCGCGCGGCGATGGAGGAGCTTGGCATGGGCGCGCTGCTCGCGGTGGCGCAGGGCTCGCGCCACGAGCCCCGCTTCGTGCGCGCCGACTACCGGCCGGCGGCAGCGCCGAACCTCGATGCGCCGCTCGTCCTCGTCGGCAAGTCGGTGACCTTCGACACCGGCGGCATCTCGCTCAAGCCCGCGCTCGACATGGAACGGCAGAAGACTGACATGGGCGGCGGCGCGGCGGTGTTCGGCGCGCTCACCGCGGCGCTGGCGCTCGGCCTTCCACTCGCGGTCACCGGCCTGTTCCCGATCGTCGAGAACATGCCGGGCGGCGGCGCCACGCGGCCGGGCGACGTGGTGCGCACCCTTTCGGGCCGGACCGTGGAAATCCTCAACACCGACGCCGAGGGCCGGCTGATCCTCGCCGACGCGCTGCACTACGCGCGCTCGCTGAATCCCCGCGCCATCATCGACCTCGCGACGCTGACCGGAGCGAGCTCGATCGTGTTCGGCCCGGTCGGCATCGGCCTGTTCGCGAGCGACCTGGCGCTGGCCGTAGCGTTCCAGCAGGCGGAAGCGACGGCGGGCGAGCGGGTCTGGCCCCTTCCGCTGTGGCCGGAGTACCGTGAGCTGCTGCGCAGCCGGATCGCCGACCTGCGCAACATCTCGACCACGATCCAGCAGGGCAGCATGATGACGGCGGCATCCTTCCTGCGGGCCTTTGTCGGCGACGAGCCGTGGGCCCATCTCGACATCTACAACACCGCCTGGAACGAGGCCGAGCATCCGCATCTGCCGAAGGGGCCGACCGCGAGCGGCACCCGCCTGCTGGCCCAGTTCCTGATCGACGAGGCGCAGCGCGCCGGCGCGCCCGCATGAGGCAGTTCGCTCCCGGCATGCCGGTGATCGAGATGTCGGGCGTGCACCTCGCCCTCGGCGCGGCCGAGATCCTGCGCGGCATCGACCTCGTGGTCGGCTGCGGCGAGCGCGTCGCCATCATCGGCCCCTCGGGCTCGGGCAAGTCGAGCCTGATCCGCTGCATGAACGGGCTGGCGCGCCCACGTGCGGGGCGGGTCACCGTGCTCGGCGAGGACCTCGCCACCCCGGCCGGGCTGAAGGAGTGCCGGCGGCGCACCGACATGATCTTCCAGTCGTTCAATCTCTATTCGCAGATGACGGTGCTGGAGAACGTGATGCTGGCGCCGCGCCGCCTCCTCGGCCTGCCGGCACCGGCGGCGCGGGCGCGCGCGCTCGAACATCTCGCGGCGATGGAGATGGACGGCTTCGCCGCGCGCTACCCGTTCGAGCTCTCCGGCGGCCAGCAGCAGCGCGTGGCGCTCGCCCGCGCGCTCGCCAAGGCCCCGGACATCCTGCTGCTCGACGAGCCGACCTCGGCCCTCGACCCGGAGCTGGTGCGAAGCGTCATGGCGGCCATCGTCACTGCCACCGCGCGCGGCATCACCACCGTGACCGTCACGCATGAGATCGGCTTCGCGCGCGAGCACGCCCACCGGCTCGTGTTCCTGTGCGAGGGACGGGTGGTGGAGCAGGGCCCGCCGGAGGAGATGCTGGCGCGGCCGAACAGCCCGCGCCTCGCCGGCTTCCTGAAGGCTAGCGCGCGCGCCTGAGCTGCGGCGTGGCGTGCCATTCCACCAGCCGCACGAAGCGCGAGACCGCGAACACGGCGGCGAGATAGACCAGCGCCGCGAACACCAGCGGCGGCACCAGCTCGAAGGTGCGGAAATAGACCTGGTTCGCCGCGCCCATCAAGTCGCGCACGGTGATGAAGCTCACCACCGCCGTGCCCTTCAGCACGAACACCGCCTCGTTGCCGAAGCTGCGTATGCCGAGCCGCACCGCATGCGGCGCGACGATGAAGCGAAACACCTGCGGGCGCGAGAAGCCCGCCGCCCGCGCCGCCTCGACCTCGTTCGCCGGCACGTTGCGCAGCGCGCCGGCGATGATGTGGGTCTGGAACCCGGCCGAGTTCAGCGACAGCGCGATCACCGCCACCGTGAACGGGTCGCGCAGCAGGAACCACAGCACGCTCTGGCGGATGCCCGGCACCTGCGGCAGGCCGTAATAGACCAGGAACAGCACCACCAGCAGCGGCGCGCCGCGAAAGAACAGCACGAATCCATGGCCGAGGCCGCGCAGCGCGCGGTTGCGGGCGTTGCGCGCGAAGGCGAAGGGAAGCGCGATCAGGAAGCCGATCGGCAGCGTCAGCACGAACAGCAGCAGCGTCGTGCGCGCGCCTTCCAGGAGCAGCGGCAGATAGGGCCCGAGGCCGGCAACGAGATCGGGCATGCCTCAGGCGCCCAGGAATTTCGAGGCGCGGCGCTCGATCCGTCCCTCGACCAGCCAGATCGCGGCGGCGAGGACGAGATAGACAGCCAGCGCGGCGAGATAGAAGGTCAGGTAGTGCTTCGTGTTCTTGCCGGCGTCGCCCGCCACCCGCAGCAGGTCCTCGAGGCCGACCGCGGCCACCAGCGGCGTCGCCTTGAGCGTCACCACCACGAGGTTCATCAGCCCCGGCAGGGCGAAGCGCAGCGCCAGCGGCAGCTTCACCGTGACGAAGGTCGGCAGCGGGCGCAGGCCGAGCGCGGCGGCCGCCTCCAGCGGGCCTGCAGGCACGGCCGCGAAGGCGCCGCGGAACACTTCCGAGCAATAGGCGCCATGCACCATGCCGATCGCCAGCACCCCGGCCCAGAACGCGTCGATCGCGACGAAGCCGTCGACGCCGAAAGGGGCCAGCAGCGCCTGCAGCGCGAAGGAGAAGCCGTAATAGACCGCGAAGATGACCAGCAGCTCCGGCAGGCTGCGCATCACCACCTCGTAGCCGCCCACCAGCCGCGCCGCGGTGCGCCGGCGCGAGGTGGCGACCAGCGCCCCGCCGAGGCCGAGCGCGGTGCCGAGCACCACCGAGGCGGCGGCGAGGGCGAGGGTGACGAGGAGCCCCCGCGCCAGCGCATCACCCCAGCCCGAGCCGAAGGCCAGAAGGGACAGGTCCATCATGTCTCCCCGACCCGGTCGGTCGGGCCGTCACTTCCAGAGCGGCTGGGCGCTCACATCCACGCCCGGCTTGAAGTAGCGCGCGGCGATCTCCTTGAACGTGCCGTCCGCATAGACGGCACGGATGGCGTCGTTGACCTTGTCGCGCAGCGCGGTCTCGTCCTTGCGGAACATGGCGCCGGCGCCGCGCCCGAGGAGCGGGTCGCTGTAGCTCGGGCCGAACCACGCATAGCCCGCGCCCTCCGGGGAGGCGAGGAACACGCTCACCGGAAGCTGCGCGTTGAAGCCGTAGTCGATGCGGCCGGCCTCGAGGTCGGCATTCACCTGGTCGAGATTGTCGTAGCCGCGCACGTCGACCTTATCACCCCATTTTTCCTTGATGAAGCGCTCGCCGGTGGAGCCGGACAGCACGCCCACGCTCTTGCCGTCGAGGCCCGCCGGCAGGGTCACGGCGCTGCCCTTCGGCCCGTAGAAGCGGAACTGGTCGGTGATGTAGGGGATCGAGAACAGCCCGACCTTCGCCCGCTCGTCGTTGATCGACATGTAGGAGAAGATGAAGTCGTACTTCTTCGCCTGCAGCGCCGGGATCATGCCGGAGAAGTCCTGCTTCACCCAGGTGCATTCGAGCCCGGCATGCTTGCAGATGGCGTTGCCGAGGTCGATCTCGAAGCCGGTGAAGCTGCCGTCGGCCTCGGTCTGGTTGAAGGGCGGGAAAGCGCCCTCGGTGGCGATCGTCACCTTCTCGGGCGCAGCCGCGTGGCTCACCCCCGGAAGGCTCGCGCCCAGCGCCGCGACGATCATGCAGATGCTCGAGGCGCGACCGATCAGGCCGGACAGATTCATCGTCAGCTCCTTGCTTCAACCAGCTTGGGAAAGAGGGCGGCCGAAGCGGATCAGGCGCCTTCCCGTTCATCTGTACGCCCTAGGCTCCCGCATTATACTGCCGCTTGAGAAGCACAGATTTGGAAGCATAGTGGTGCCTTTCCGGCACCGTTCAGGGAAGCCTCGCGCCGCATGCTGCACTCGCGCCTGATCCGCTACATCGACGAGGTCGCCCGCGCCGGCTCGATCCGCCAGGCGGCGGAGAAGCTCAACGTCGCCTCCACCGCCATCAACCGGCAGATCATCGCCTTCGAGGAGGAGCTCGGCCTGCCGATCTTCGAGCGGCTGCCGCGCGGCGTGCGGCTGACCACGGCCGGCGAGATCCTGGTCGAGCACATACGCAACACCATGAAGGACCACAGCCGCGCGATGCTGCGCATCGGCGACGTGAAGACGCTCCGGCGCACCAAAATCACGGTGGCGACGCTGGAGGCGCTGACCGCCGACGTGCTGGCCCATGTGGTGAGCGAGTTCCAGCAGACCTATCCGCTCACCAAGATCATCGTGCGGGCCATGCCGGCGGACGCCATCGTCACCGTGGTTGCGGGCGGGGACGCGGATTTCGGCGTCGGCTTCGACTTTCCCTCCGAGACCGGCCTCACCGTCCATGCCCGGGTGTCGTGCAGCCTCGGCGCGGTGGTGCGCCCTTCACACCCGCTCGCGACGCGCGCCAGCGTGCGGCTGAGCAACTGCCTCGACTACCCCTTCGTGCTGCCGGCCGAGGACCTGACCCTGCGCCAGCTTTTCGACCGCATGGCACGAAAGGCGCGGGTGTCGATCGAGCCGCTGATGGAGACCAACTCGATCGACCTGCTCAAGCGCAACGTGATGCTGGCGGACGTGGTGACGGTGCTCACTCGCGCCGATGTCGAGCTGGAGCGGCTGCGCGGCGGGCTCGCCTTCGTGCCGTTCCGCGACGCCGATGTCGGCGCCCAGACGCTGACCATCGTCCACCGCAACAGCGCCCGCTTCGATGCGGTGACGATGCACTTCGCCGAGAAGCTCGCCGAGCTGGCGCACCAGATCGGCGACTGACGCCGCGACTGCGGCCGCCCGCCGCCTCAGGCCCGCGCCGGCGCGCTCGGGCGGGCATGGGCGGCCTGGAGCTGCGCCCGCGTATAGGCGATCGCCTGCCGCGCCAGCACCTCGCCGTCGGCCCACAGGTTGCGCCAGATGGCGAGGTCAGCCGAGAGCTGCTCGGCGACCACGGTGGAAGAGAAGGATTCGAAGGTGATCGGCCCCGCATAGCCGATGTCGGCGAGGCCGTGGAAGAAGCCGGTGAAGTCGATATGGCCCGAACCCAGCGGGCCGCGATGGTTCTCGCCGATATGCACATAGCCGAGCCGGTCGCCGACCAGGTGCAGCGGGCGGACGAAATCGTCCTCCTCGATGTTCATGTGATAGGTGTCGAGGTGGATCATCACATTGTCAGCGCCGATCTCGTCGGCCAGCGCCAGCGCCTCGGCGGCGGTGTTCATGACGTGGGTCTCGTAGCGGTTCACCACTTCGAGGCCGAGCGTGACGCCGAGCCCCGCCGCCTCGCCGGCGAGGTCGCGCAGCACCGACACCGCATTGGCGCGCCCGCGCGCGCTCACCGGCCGCGAATATTTGCCGAGCGCGCTGAACAGCGCCCCGGTGAGAATATCGCCGCCGAGCGCCGCCGTCTTCTCGATCGAGGAGCGCAGCAGCCGCACGCCGCGCTCCACCACCGCCGGGTCCTCGTTCGAGATGTCCGCCTCGAAGGAGAGGCCGCGCGAGCAGGCAACCTTGAGCGAGGCGCCCTCGATGGTGGCGCGCGCATGGGCGACCTCGAAGCTGTCGAGCCCGTGCAGCGACAGTTCGAGCAGGTCGTAGCCGGCCTCGACCGTGCGCTGCACCGCGAATTCGATCGACTCCGGGGAGGTGTCGCCGACCCAGACGAGCGCATGCACGCCGAGCGGGTTGGTCATGGAATCGGTCATGGTCGGGAACTCCTCTTCTGCTAGCGGCGCTCCCGGGGCGGCCGGATCGCCGCAGCCCGGCCGTCGGGACGCCGCCCCTTTTCCGCGATTCGCCACCTGTCGGCGACGCGGGTTGCGGGAGGCTATGCCGCGCCGGCGCCGGCGGGAAGCTGGCCTTTAAGCGGTGCCTGCCCCTCGCCGCCGGTCGCCGTGGCGGCCATCAGATGGGCACGCGCCACCTCCGCGATGCGCGGCAGCTTATGGTCGTGCAGCATGGCGACCCCGGCCATCAGCGGCGGCACATCGTCGACGATGGCGAGGCGCCGCACCGCCCGCCCGTCCACCGCCCGGTCGTTGCGGAACGGCGTATTGAACAGCGTGTAGCCGAGCCCGTTGGCGACCATGGAGCGCGCCATCTCCGGCGACTGGGTGCGGTAGGCGACCCGCGGCGAGCGCCCGGACGACCAGAACACCTGGCGGAAATATTCGGCGCTGTGGGGGAGATCGAGCAGGATCATCGGCTCGTCCGCCAGCTCCGCGATGGACACTGCCGCGCGCTCCGCCAGCGCGTGGCCTGGCGGCACGAGGGCGTAGACCGGGCACGCCATGAGCGGAGCGAAGGCGATCGAACCGGGTATGCCGAGGTCGAACATCACGGCGAGCTCCAGCGCACCGCCATGCAGTTCCTCGATCAGCCCCAGATGGTCGCGCTCGTGGCAGTTCAACTCCGCCTTGGGATGCGCGGCGGTGAAGCCGGCCATGAGCGCGGGCATCACCACCGGCGCCAGGGTGAGGATGCAGCCGATCTCTGCCGTACCCACCACCTCGTCGGAAAGTTCCAGCGCGAAATGGTCGAACCGCTCGGCCTCCTTCAGCAGATTGCGCGCCGCCGCGACCAGCCGTCGCCCGGCCGGGGTCAGCGCCAGTCCCCGCGCCTGGTGGCGCACGAACAGCGTCACGCCGAACCTGTCCTCGAGTTGGCCGATGGCGATGGAGAGCGAGGGCTGCGAGACCCGCAGCCCCTGCGCAGCCGCCGTGATGCTGCCCTTGTCCGCCACGCTCACGAGGTAGCGCAGATGCTTCAGCGTGTAGTGCGCGCGGCTCATCGGACGCCCCCCGGACCAGCCGGAGCCGATCTTTAAGAATAGCTATGGCTCGGATTAGTTTTATATCTTTCTCATATAATCAAGCCCGCTGTTAGCCTCCCCATGTGAGGAGCCTTCTGCCGGGGCTCCGCTTGGCGAGAGGTGGCGGTGGGCATCGGAAGCGAAGTCTCGAAGGTCCGTGACGTCCCGCAGGGCCGAGGTATCGGCGCACGTCTGGCGCGCAAGGAGGACGAGCGCTTCCTGCACGGGCGCGGGCGCTACATCGCCGATCTGCGCTTCGCCAATCTGCGCGAGGTCGCTTTCGTCCGCAGCCCGGTCGCCCATGCACGGCTGACGCGCGTGCACGTGCCCGATCACCTGCGCGCCAGCGTCTTCCTCGCAAGCGACCTGTCGGACGTCAGCCCGATCCGCGCCGTCTCCCCCCTGCCCGGCTTCTTCCCCACCGAGCAGCCGCCGCTGGTGGTCGACCGCATCCGGCAGGCGGGCGAACTCGTCGCCATGTGCGTCGCCGACACGCGCGCGGAGGCCGAAGACATCGCCGCCCGGGTGCGGCTCGACTACGAGGAGCTGCCGGCCGTCGTCGACATGCTGGAGGCGCAGCAGCCCGGCGCCGCGCAGGTCCATGACGGCATGGCGAACAATGTCTATGTCCGCGTCGCCTTCGAGGGCGACATGGCCGACATCGCCGCGAACGCCCCGGTGCGCGTGCGCCGCCAGGTGCGCACCTCGCGTCAGGTGATGTCGCCGATCGAGTGCCGCGGCTTCGTCGCCGAGTGGGACACCCGCACCTCCCAGCTCGTGCTGCACGGCGCGACCCAGTTCCCGCACGTGGTGCGCAACGGCCTCGCCCGCGTGCTCGGCATCCCCGAACTGCAGATCCGCGTCATCTCGCCCGATGTCGGCGGCGGCTTCGGCTACAAGGCGATCCTCGGCGCGGAGGAGGTCTGCCTCTCCTGGCTCGCCATGCGCTGCGGCCATCCGGTGCGCTGGCTCGAGGACCGGCGCGAGCAGCTCGTCGCCAACGCCAATTGCCGCGAGCACGCCTACGACATGACCGCCTATGCGGATGCGCAGGGCCGGCTGGTCGGCTTCGAGGCCGAATGTGCGGTCGATACCGGCGCCTATTCCGCCTATCCCTTCACCTCGGCGATCGAGGCCTCGCAGGTCTCGGCCATCCTGCCGGGGCCCTACGACATCCCGGCCTATCGCTGCAGCACGGCGGCCATCGCCACCAACAAGTGCCCGAACCTGCCCTATCGCGGCGTGGCGCGGCCGGGCTGCTGCTTCGCCATGGAAGTGATGATCGACGCCGTCGCCCGCACGGTCGGGCGCACCCCCGAGGCGGTGCGCTACGCCAATCTCGTGCGGCCCGAGCAGATGCCCTACGACAACGCCTCCGACAAGCATTTCGACAGCGGCGACTATCCCGCGCTGCTGCGCATGGCACTCGAGGCGATCGACGTCGAGGCGGTCCGCGCGCGCCAGGCGGCGGGCGAACCGGACGGGCGGCGCATCGGCATCGGCATGGCGATCTTCTCCGAGCAGACCGCCCACGGCATGACCGCCGACGGCACCCGCCGCACCCTCTACGAGCAGGCCTTCGCCCGCATCACGCCCGACGGGCGGCTGGAGGTGCGCGTCGGCATCCAGACCATCGGCCAGGGGCTGGAGACGACGCTGGCGCAGGTCGCCTGCTCCTATCTCGGCATTGACCCGGACCGGGTGCAGGTCAAGCTCGGCGATACCGAGCTCTCGCCCTATTCGAGTGGTGCCTGGGGCTCGCGCGGCATGGTCTGGGTCGGCGGGGCGGTGGCCGCCGCCTGCGACGACCTCGCCTCCCGCGTCATGGCGTTCGGCGCCGCGCTCCTTCAGACCACGCCGGACCAGGTGACGCTGGCGGAAGGGCGCGTTGCCTCCGCCGCCGGCTCGGTGTCGCTGGAGGACATCGCCCGCGCCTATTATCTCGCCCCTGCCGACTTGCCGCCCGACATCGACCATCACGGGCTGGAGGTCACCGCCGGCCACGCCCCGGCCTGCCTCACCGGCATCCACACCGGCTCGGCCCATGCCTGCGTGGTCGCGGTCGACCCGCAGACGGGGCAGGTGGAGATCCTCGACTACGTGGTCAGCGAGGATGCCGGCGTGGTGGTCAACCCGATGGTGGTGGACGGCCAGATCATCGGCGGCACCGCGCAGGGCATCGGCACCGCGCTGTTCGAGGAGATGCCGTTCTCGCCGGAGGGCCAGCCGCTGGCGACCACGCTCGCCGACTACCTGCTGCCCGGCTCGGCCGAGGTGCCCAATGTGCGCGTCCTGCACATGGAGACGCCCTCGCCCTACACCTCCTTCGGCCAGAAGGGGGTGGGCGAAGGCGGCGCCATCGGCCCGGGCGGGGCGATCGCCAACGCGGTCAACGATGCGCTGGCACCGCTCGGGGTCGAGATGCTGAAGCTGCCGATGACGCCGCGCCGCATCGTCGAGGCGCTCGCCGCCGCCCGGCGCGGAGACGCCCGATGAGCGCGGACGCCGGCGAGACGCTGCATTTCGACACCGACGTGCTGGTGGTCGGCGGCGGCGGCGCGGGCATGTATGCCGCGCTCTCGGCGGCGGCGGACGGCGGCCGGGTGATCCTGCTCGACAAGAACGTGGTCGGGCGCGGCGGCGCCACCATCATGGCGCAGATGACCTGCGCCTCGGCGCTGGGCGAGGCCGAGCCGGACGGGCCGCAGGCGCATCTCGCCGACACGATCGAGGCCGGCCGGGGCCTGTGCGACGAGACGCTGGCCGGCATCGTCTGCGAGGGCAGCCCGACGCGCATCCGCGAGCTCGGCGCGTGGCGGGTGAACTGGGCCCGCGACGAGGAGGGCCGCATCGCCCAGGTGCTGGCGCCCGGCCACAGCCGCAGGCGCTGCGTCTATGTCGACTTCCTCTCCACCGGCGCCGCGATCTCCGCCGCGCTGCGCCGCGAGACCGGCCGCAACGCCGCCGTGCGCCGGCTCTCCAACGTCACCGTCACCGACCTCGTGGTCAGCGACGGCGAGGTGACGGGCGCGGTCGGCTTCGACATTGCGGGCGGGGCGAGCGTGACCATCCGCGCCGGCGCCACCGTGCTCTGCCTCGGCGGCATGGCGAAGCTCTACCGCCGCACCACCGCCCCGGCCAACTCCGCCGGCGAGGGGCTCGGCCTCGCACTGAGGGCCGGGGCGCGGCTGGTCGACATCGAGTTCCTGCAGTTCTACCCCAACGGCCATCTCGCCCCGCGCATGGTCGGGCTCGACCCCACCACCTGGGAGCCGACCCGGGTCAAGCTCGGCGGCCGGCTTCTCAACAGCGAAGGCGAGGAGTTCCTCGCCCGCTACGGCGAGGGCGGCGAGGGCTACAACACCACGCGCGACCTGCTCACCCACGCCATCTACCGCGAGGTGGCGGAAGGGCGCGGCACGCCCAATGGCGGCGTCTACCTCTCCTTCCAGCACATCGCGCCCGAGCGGCTGAAGGCGGCGCTCGGCCCGTTCATCGACATCTTCGCCGCCAACAACATCGACATCTCCAGGCAGCCGGTCGAGATCTTCCCCATCGCCCACTACCAGATGGGCGGCATCGTGGTGACGCCGGACCTCGCCACCGACGTGCCCGGCCTCTACGCCGCCGGCGAGATCGTGGGCGGGGCGAACGGCGCGAACCGCTTGTCGGGCAATGCGCTGCCCGAGGCGCTGGTGTTCGGCGAGCGAGCCGGCCGCTCGGCGGCCGCGCATGCCCGGGCCCGCACCGGCACGGCCTGGGACGAGAAGGCCGCCGCGCCCCACCTCGCGCGCCTGCGCGAGCGCCGCGCCGCGCGTCCCGGCGGGCCGCCGCCGGTGGCGCTGCTGGGCGAACTGCGCTCGCTGATGTGGGACAAGGTCGGCGCCTTCCGCAACGAGGCAGACCTCGAGGCCGCGCTTCGGCGCATCCGGCAGATGCAGGCCGACGACCTGCCGGCTCTGTCGGTGGGCGATCACAAGGTTCACAACACCGACCTCGTGGAGTGGTTCGAGCTGCGCGGCGGGCTGGTGGCGGCCGAGGCGCTGACCCTCGCCGCCCTGCGGCGCCGCGAGAGCCGGGGCGCGCACCAGCGCGACGACTTCCCCGACACCGACCCCGCTCTCACCCGCAACCAGTTCCTCCGCCTCGACGGCGGCGCGCTGGTCTCGAGCTTCGGAGCCGCGCCATGACCGCGCCCCCGACGAAGACCGCGCGGCTCGAGATCTGGCGCGGCACCGACCGCGCGGACGGCCGCTTCGAAATTCACGAGGTGGCGTTCCAGGACGGCGATTCCGTCCTCGACGGCCTCATCCGCCTGCGCAGCGAGGGGCTGAGCGACCTCGCCTTCCGCTATTCCTGCTTCAACGCCAATGTCTGCAAGGAATGCACGATGCTGATCGACGGGCGGGTCGAATATGCCTGCATCGCCCGCCTCACCGAGACGCTCACCCGGCTGGAGCCGATGCCGAAGATGGCGGTGCTGCGCGATCTCGTCACCGATACGCTGACCCCGAGGGAGAAGCCGTGAGACGCCTTTCGCGCGGGGTTCGGCCATGAAGCCGGCCGCCTTCGACTATGCCCGCCCCGGCACGCTGGAGGAGGCCGCGCGCCTGCTCGCCGACACCGGCGCCGGTGCCGCCGCCAAGGCGATGGCCGGCTCGCAGTCGCTGGGTCCGATGATGAATCTGCGCCTCGCCCGGCCCGGGCGCGTGGTCGACCTCACCGCCATCCCCGCCCTGCGCGCCGTCACCCGGCGAGCGGACGCGCTGGTTATCGGCGCCTGCGTCACCCATGCGGACATCGAGGACGGCCGGGTGGAGGACGTCACCGCCGGGCTGCTGCCGCATGTGGCGGGCCGCATCGCCTACCGCGCGGTGCGCAATCGCGGCACGCTCGGCGGCAGCCTCGCCCATGCCGATCCGGCCGCCGACTGGCTGACCGCGCTCTCCCTCGTCGGCGCCGTCGCCGAGCTCCGCTCGCCGCGCGGCGGGCGCGAGGTCGCCGTGAGCGGCCTGATGGTCGCCTCCTTCACCACCGTGCTGGAGCCGGACGAGATCATCGCCGCGATCCGGGTGCCGGTCGCCGGCGCGGGCGCACGCTGGGGCTGGACCAAGCTGTCCTCCAAGGTGGGCGAGTTCGCCCACGGCCTCGCCGGCGTGTTTGCCGACCCCGCGCGCGGCATCTTCCGCGCCGCCATCGGGGCGCTCGACACCGCGCCGATCGTGCTCGACGACGCCGCGCCGCTTTTCGGCGGCCCGTTCGGCGAGCGGCTGGACCAGCGGCTGGACGAGGCCGCGCTCGACCGCCCGCTCGATGAGCGCGGCGTGGTGGACGACTATGTGCGCGCCATGGCCCGTGTCGCGCTGGCACGCGCCGCCGCGCAGGCGAGCGCACGGCAGGCGGGCGCAGGCGAAGGAGAGCGGGCATGAGAACCGTCGCCCTCAGCGTCAACGGGCGCCCGGCCGCCGCGCCGGTGGCGGCCCGCACCAGCCTCGCCGACTATCTGCGCGAGACACTGTCGCTGACCGGCACCCATGTCGGCTGCGAGCACGGGGTGTGCGGCGCCTGCACTGTGCTGATCGACGGCGTGCCGGCGCGCTCCTGCATCACTTTCGCCGCCGCCTGCGAGGGCGCCAGCGTCACCACGATCGAGGGGCTGGAGGCCGACCCGGTCACGGACGCGCTGCGCGCCGCCTTCTCGCGCCATCACGGCCTGCAATGCGGCTTCTGCACCCCGGCCATGCTGGTCACGGCGCGCGACATCGTCACCCGCCTGCCCGACGCGGACGAGGCGCGCATCCGCGCCGAGCTGAGCGGCAATCTGTGCCGCTGCACCGGCTATGTCGGCATCGTCGCGGCGATCCGGGAGGTGCTGGCCGCGGCGCCCGCAGCGCCCAGGCAGGTGGAACGCGCGCTCGGCCCGGTCGGCGCGCGCACGCCCGAGCCGGCCCGCACCGGGCCCGAGGCGCCTTCCGCGCAGCCCGCGCCGTCCAGCATTGCTGCGCAGGAGAGCGACACCGACGGCGCGGCCGACATCGCCGCGCAGGATTGGGATCAGGTGCTGAAGGACGGCACCCGTCTCGCCCAGTCCTTCACCGTCACCTTCCCGCCCTCGACCGTCTGGCGCTTCTTCGCCGATGCCGGGCGAGTGGCGGGCTGCATGCCCGGCGCGCGGGTGAGCGCGCTCGGCGTGACGGACGGCGGGCGGCAGAGCGTGCGCGGCGAGGTGCGGGTCAAGCTCGGCCCGATCGTCAGCGCCTTCGGCGGGGTGGCCGAGATCGAGACCGACGAGGCCGCCATGAGCGGCACCGTGCGCGGCCTCGGGCGCGACGCCAACAGCGATTCTCGCGCCCGCGCGGTGATCCGCTACGACGTCGCCGACGCGGATTCCGGAACGCCGGGCGGCACGCGGGTGGACGTCACGCTCGCCTTCCTGCTGTCCGGCACGCTGGCGCAGATCGGCCGCTCGGGGCTGGTGCGCGACGTCGCCGACCACGTCACCCGCCAGTTCGTCCGCAATCTCGAGGCGGCCCTCTCCGGCACCCCCGCCGCCGCGCCCGAGGCAGACGTGCTCGATGCCGGCGCGGCCGCCCGCTCAGTGCTAGGCGCGCGCCTGCTGCGCTTCTTCCGCCGGCTGTTCGGGCGCGGCTGACGGGCCGCGCGGATCGGTTCAGTTCGCCCGCGTGCTGCGCAGAGCCGACCGAGCGCGGGCTTCAGGTCGGCTGCTCGTTGCGGTTCAGCGGCGGGCCGAGGAACTCCACTTGCCAACGCGCGCCGAAGGCGTTCAGCGCGTCGCGGTCCGGTATGCCGTCACGCATTATGCCGGAGAGCTCGGTGAAGAAGGCGGTCGCGTCGAGCGCGGGGGCGATGAGGATGTACTGGCGCGCCGGCGCGTCGGTCACGTTGACGAAACCGTGTGCCGCGCCGCCGGGAATGCTCACCACGTCGCCCGCCTCGGCGAAGAAGCGCCGCCCGTCCACCTCGTAGAGATAGCGCCCCTCGATCACCCGGAAGATCTCCGCCTCGCGGTGGCGGTGGCGCGGCGGCCCGGCGCCGGGGGCGTTGACGGTCTCGATGAAGCAGAATTCGCCCCCGCTCGCCGCGGGCGGCAGGCGCACGAACAGGTCGAGCCCGATGGCGGGAACCTTGATCGGCGGCTCCGTTCCCGGAGAGTGGAGAAAGCTGACGCTCATGGGTGTGTCCTCGATGACGGATACGTGCGAAGCCGGCGGCGGATGGATTTCAGGGCGATGGGTTTGCGGCGGCCGGCGGGCGGGCACCGAGCGCCTGCATGTAGCGGGCAACGCGCTCCCATTCGCCATCGGCGACCGCCATGGCGAGATAGCCGTCCGGCCGCACCAGCTCGATGCCGCCCGCGGCCGGGTTCGGCCGGACCGCCGGGTCGACCGGCCCCTCGAACAGCCCCGCCGGCGGCGGCCCCGCCCCTTCGCCCGCGCGCAGCGTGAAGAGCGGCGTGTCGCCGGCGCCATAGGGCGCCTCGTCCTCGCGCGGGGCCACGCGCGCGCCGGCCCGCGCGCCGGCCTGCCAGGAGACGCCGTTGAGCGGGCTGTCCTCATAGCCGATCGAGGTCTCGGTGAGGTTGCCCTCCAGCACATGCTGCACCGGCGGCAGGCCGAGTGCGAAATGCATCACCGCGTTGCGTATGTGCCGGGCGAGCGGGTTCTTCAGCGTGGCGAGCCGGGTCAGCCGGCCGGAGGTCGCGATCACCTGCGCGCCGACGGCGCGGCGCTCGGGATCGTAGCTGTCGAGCAGCGCCGGCGCGGTGCACAGGCCGCGATGCACCAGGGCGAGCTTCCAGGCGAGGTTTATGGCGTCCTGCATGCCGGTGTTCATGCCCTGCCCGCCGGCGGGGCTATGCACATGCGCCGCGTCGCCGGCGAGAAACACCCGCCCCGCCCGGTAATGGGCGACCTGGCGCTCGTTGATGCGGAAGGCCGAGGTCCAGATCGCGTCGCGCAGCACGATGCCGCCTGGCCCGCGCCGGTCCAGCAGGGTCTGGAAGGTCTCCACCGGCGGCGGCGGCGCGGCGCGGCTCGAGGCCTCGTCCGAGGCGCCGAGCCCGACGATCATCCGGTAGCGGTCCGGCCCCATCGGGAACAGCACCAGCGGCCCTTCCTCGTGCCAGTAGGTGGCGAATTCGTTGACCGGGCACGGCACGCCGGCCATGTGGAAATCGCCCTGCGCCCAGTCACTGCCGAGCGTGTCGCCCTCGAAGGGCAGGCCGAGGTGGTGGCGGACCACGCTGTGCGCGCCGTCGCAGGCGATCATCCAGCCATGGCGCACGCTCTCGCCGCGCCCGTCGGCATGGCGCAGCGTGGCGCTCACCCCCTCCCCGTCGGCGTCGAAGCCCTCGAGCTCAACGCCAAGCTCGGCGCTGACGCCGAGTTCCTCCAGATGGCGTACCAGCACCCGCTCGGTCTCGCTCTGCGGCAGCATCAGCACGAAGGGATAGGGCGTGGCGACGTCCTTGAGCTCGACGCGGGCGATCGGCTCGTCACCGGCGAGGATGTTGGCGACGGTGACCCTGTTGCCGAGCCCGACCAGCTCGGCGGAGAGCCCGGCGCCGGCGCGCGCGAACAGCTCCAGCGTGCGCGGCCACAGCGCCACCGCGCGCGAGGTGTTCGCCCGCGCCGTCATCGCGTCGACGAGGCGCACCGGCACCCGGTAGCGGGCGAGCTCGAGCGCCATGGTCAGCCCGACCGGCCCGGCGCCGACGATGAGGACACTGTCGGCCATGGGGTGATCCTTCGGCTCGCGCTATCGGCCGGTGCCGCGAGGGAGCGGCGGACGAAGATGCACCGGCCTGCTGCGGAACGGCGCGCCGCCAGCCTATCCCCGCCATCCCCGCCACGCCAGTACGCGCGGAAGAGGGCGGGTCGGCGCTCGCGGGAGATGGCGCCGAACGGACGGCCCGTGCGGCGGCGAGCTTGATCTCGCCCCCAGCGCGACGGAATCCGATAAGCGCTGAAGTCGTAGAGCGTCGGGGGCGAGCCCGCTATGCTCGGCCTCGGGAGTCGCCGCAACAGACGGCAGCGCCGGCGTGCCGTCGGCCATTCCCGCATGCCTGACCCCGACGTCGCGCGATCGAGGGATTTCGTCCGTTCTCCCGCAGTTCATCGCCGTTCCGACACCGCTGTCCTCGGCACACAAATCGGAGCGATCAAAACCCGCCAATGATGGCGAGGTCGGGAAACAAGTTGCTATCAGGGCAAGCGGCGGCCCTAGCTTCACAGTCGTTCTTACAACTGCGTTCATCTAGAATTTCGTGCCGCCGCTAAACCGGAAGGCCTGCGTCTGATCGTAATCCTCCTTGGTGAGGACCCAGGCATAGTCGAAGCGCAGCGGACCGAAGGGCGACTGCCAGATCAGGCTGACGCCGACCGAGGAGCGGATCGAGTCGTTGTCGGCCACGCAGACATTGGCGTAACCCTTCGTCTTCGACCCCTGTATCGCGCTGCAGTCCGTCAGACTGTCTTCCCACCCGCTGATATTGGTGAAGGTCGTGTTGCCCTCGTACCCCCAGAGCGAGCCCGCATCCGCGAACAAGGCCATCTTCAGATTGACCTCCTTCGGCATGAAGGACAGCGGGAACTGCAGCTCCGCGCTTGTGCCCCAGTAGAGCGTGCCGCCGAGCGCGTCCGGATCGGAGCCGTCGGTCCCCGAAGCAAGGTCGCGCGGGCCGATGCCGTTGGATTCGAAGCCGCGCACCAGGTCCGGGCCCTTGAAGAAGTTGTCCAGGATGCGCAGGTCCTCGCCGCCCCAGGAGGAGATGTTGCCCGCCTGGCCGCGCAGCATGAAGACAGCGTCGCCATAGACCGGCATGTACCAGCGCGAGTCGAAGGTCGACCGGACGTAGTTGACGTCGCCCCCGACGCCCGCGAAGTCCTGCTTCAGTTCAAGCAGGTAACCGCTTGTCGGCTCGAGATTATTGTCGAGCATGTTGTAGGTCAGCGTGTAGCCGACCAGCGAGGTGATGTAGGCCTCGTTGTTGATCTCGAGCAGCGCCCACGACGGCGTGCCGTAATCCTCGATCGTGTCCTCGTCGATCGTGATCTCTTTTTGATAGAGGCTGTAGCGTAGACCCAGCGTCAGCTCGTCGGTGAGCGGCAGGGAGACGCGCAGCGTGCCGCCCGCCATCGACGAGTCGTAAGGGCTGTAACTCGTCGCTTCGGTCTCTTTCCAATAAAGGTCGAAGCCGGCCGCGATGCGGTAGTCGAGGAAATAGGGCTCGGTGAAACTGAAGTCCAGTCCCTGCGTATCTTCCCCCAGTGAGCCCGCGAGGCGGACATACTGGCCGCGGCCGAGGAAGTTCTTCTCCGAGACCGACACCTCGCCGATGAAGCCGTCCGTGGTCGAGTAGCCGCCGGAGACCGAGAACTCGCCGGTCGGCTGGTCCTCG